>CAVTPY010000008.1:0-225648 GCA_963736775.1 Vulcanimicrobiota bacterium
GCCGCGCTTCTTCGCCCGGCTCGTTGGCTTCCTCGCCTCCGCAAGCAGCTTCCGAAGCTCTTCTTCCGTCAGGGCCACGGGCTTCGGTGCGATCGCTTTGGGAAGGTCGTCGTCGGCAACCAGCGCCGCGACATTGCGGCTGAGAAGGTCCCGCCGAACGCCCCAGTTCAGGACGTTCCTTAGGAGTTCGTGAGCATGACGAATCGTCTTAGCCGAACGGACTTGCGACCTTCGCGGCCGTGCTCCAGCCAGTCCGAATACGCGGACATGAGGTGATGCGGCTTTAGCTGCTTCGCCTGCATGAAACCGAACTTCGGTTTGAGATAGAGCTTGACTAAAGTCTCGTAACGGCGGATTGTCGTCTCTTCCTTTTGCGTTCGCTTCTGCTTGAGGAACCCTTCGAACAACGTCGAGAGAGTAACCTCGTCCTTGACTGAATCTCCGTTTTCGAGTGCCTTCCGTTGCGCCAGGCCTTCGGCTTCCCGTTGCGCGAGGACGGCCTCGGCTTGTTTCCTCGTTACGGCTTCGAGTGTCTCGCATTTCTGACGACGTTTCCCCTCTTCGGGCAGCACGTCGTAGATGATCCGGTACTTGCTCTCACCGCAGCGCTTTAGATACCCCATTTGCTTTCCTCCTGGGGTCCTGTAGCTGCAAAACGACACGGCCTCGCGATTGCGAAGCCGTGTGCGGGTCAGGAGCTTATCCTTTGCGCGCCGTACTTAGTTTAGGGCTGGTCCATGGACTAGACATCCTCTGCGGCATCGATGGGGCCGCTCTAATACGCCTTGATTCCGTCCGGCGTCCCCCAACCGGCCGGGCCGGAGTAGGTCCCGAACTGTTCGGTTCCAGCCTGGCAGAGATATTCGCCGCCGCATGAACCGTCGTTGCCGGTGCTAATGTAGTGCAACTCCTTGCTGCGTTTCTTCTTCGACAGCATCCAGAACTTCTCCGCAGCGTTCTGCTTACTGGCATTGGCGGCGAGACCGAAGACACCCGCGTTCAACGCTACCGAGAGGGTCGTGCCGTGGGCCGTGGTCCACCCGCCATAGCCGTAGGAGTCGTATACCGCGACATTAAACGCAACAGCCGATACGTCGGCGACCGTGCGGGATGTACAGTCCGGATCGTGCTGCCACGTAGGTTTGCTGACACCCGCCGCGCAGCCGGCGCCGGCGCCGGGCCAGACGGTTTCGCTGTAGGTCGAACCGTTCTTCGCAAGCACCGTGCCGCCGACCGAAACCACGCTTGCGAACACCGCTGGAGCGCCGATTTCGCCATAGCCGTCGCTGCCGGAGCCTGCGAGATAGACGACGCCTGGCGTGTCAAAGTCGGAGCTATCGACGCAAGTGTCCGAGTTGTAGCAGATCCACCCGTTGCTCACAATGTGCGCGCCAAGTTTCACGGCTTCGACTTCGGCAGCAGCAAGATCGCTAGCGCCGCTCGTGGTCGCCTCGATTAGGTAGATCGTACACTTTGGGCAAACTGCCGAAACCATCTCAGTTTCCAAGTCTTTATCCACGCCCCAACCTACGTTTCCCACCGGATAGTTCTTCTTTTGCCCTTCTTGGTTGTATTTCGCAAACTTGGCAGTTCCGAGGCCGTACTCCGCGCGGTACGCGGCAAGGTCGGACGCGGCGTCGGGATTGTCGTAGGGATCGACGATCGCGACGATCTGTCCCGATCCCTTAGTTGACGAAGGCAGGTTGTAGGCCGTCTGGAAATCGCTCGGCGCCCAGCCGGCGACGGTTGGGCTGATGGGGCCCTTGGATTTAATCAGCGCCAAACACGTCGGCTGGCCGACGACTCGGGGACATGCCGGCTGTGCGGCGCCTTGGCTTTCGGCACTGCGTTGTAGTGGGGGCGCGATCGTCCCAACCGGCGCCTGATCGCTGCTGCACGCGCCTAAGCTGAAACCCGCGACGATGAGCATCACTGCTGCGCCCATTCTCATAAGATGAATCACCTCTGAACCCTCCTTGAATCGTGATAGTGCGATGCTCCCACACTCGGGAGAATGGGGTCATTGTGGCACCGTGCGACGATCGCCAGAACCGACGGTCGGACACGCTATCCGCACACTTTGGGCTTCGCAACTGAGGATGCTACCGGTGGCGCCACGAAATCCGCAACCGATGGAGGACGAGGGGCGAGCGTTGAAGACGGCGGACTTTGGGGCGCTCCTGCGGCGCTACCGACTCGCCGCCGGTCTCACGCAAGAAGCCCTCGCCGAGCGCGCCGGGGTTAGTTTAGATGGAATCAGCGCGCTCGAGCGTGGTTATCGACGCTCGCCTCAGCGCGACACGCTCGCGCTCCTGGCGGGCGCGCTAGCACTCAGCGCCGAGCAAGGTCGAGCGTTTGAGGCAGCCGCCGCCCGGCCAGCCTTTCCCCGGCGTCGGGAAGAAGCGTCGGTCACGGTTGGCCCGTGGGCGAATAGCCCATTCGCTAGCCTGCCGCTCGCGTTGAGCAGCTTCGTCGGACGAGATCGTGAACTTGCTGAAATCCGCAAGCTCGTGCGCGGCCATCGAATGGTGACGCTCACGGGAGCCGGCGGAGTCGGCAAGACCCAGACCGCGCTGCACGTTGCCACCGCACTCAACGAATCCGGCCACGGCGCCGCCTGCTTCGTCGCGCTGGCGCCACTCGATAACCCGTTGTTGGTCGCCGCAGCAATCGCTTCCACGGTGCGCATGCAAGAAGTGCCCAATCGTCCGCTGCTCGAGACGCTGGTTGCGTATTTCAAGAGTAAGGCGCTTCTGTTGATTCTCGACAACTGCGAGCACGTCGTTACTCAAGCCGCGATCGTTGCCGATGCGCTCTTGAGCGCCTGCCCGCGCATGCGGATCCTGGCTACCAGCCGCGAATCGCTGCGTGTTGCGGGCGAATACAGCTACCGTCTTCCTACGCTCAGCTTCCCATCGCCGGAGACAACCTCTGAGATCCGCGCAACGGAAGCGTCCGCGTACGGAGCAATCGTGCTCTTCACCGATCGTGCCGGTGCCGCGGACCAGCGCTTCGCGCTTACCGACGAGAACGCTCCGGTGGTTGCCGAGCTGTCCCGGCGTTTAGACGGCATTCCACTGGCGATCGAACTGGCCGCCGCGCGCGTGAACCAATTGTCGTTGAAGGTGATCGCAGAGAAACTCGACGATCGTTTTCGAATTCTCACGGGCGGCTCGCGCACGGCCCTGCCGCGGCAGCAGACGATGCGCGCGACGATCGATTGGAGCTACGATCTGCTCTCTGCGCCGGAACGGCGGGTGTTCGAGCGGCTCTCGGTGTTCGCCGGCGGCTGCACACTCGATGCCGCAACAAAGGTTTGCGGAGGTGATGGAGCATCGGAAGCGGACGTCCTCGACCTGCTCTCGTCGCTGATCGAGAAGTCCCTACTCGTAGTCGATATCGAAGGACACGAGCCACGTTATCGCCTCTTGGAATCGTTTCGCCAGTACGCACGCGAGAAACTCGTCAGACGCGGCGAGGATCGGATCATTGCGAATCGTCACGCGCTCGCCTATACCGAGGCGGCCGAGCGGCTCGGTCCAATGCGCGACAGCGTGCCTCACGAAGTGTGGATGGCGCAGCCCCGAGAAGAGCTCGATAACTGGCGCGCCGCCGTGCAATGGTCGCTGATCAATGGCGCCGACGTGCCGTTGGGACAGCGCCTGGTTGGGGAATTGGTTTGCCTTTGGGCGAGCGCCACCCTCGGCGACGCAAGCCGCTGGGTCTCCGTGGCTCTCGAGCTGGCCGATGAGCAAACCCCGGCGAGCGTACTTGCACAGCTCCGGCTCGCGGAGGCGATCGTCGCGAAGCATCTCGGCAACTCCCGCGTCCAGCTTGAGAGCGGCGAAACGGCGATGGCGCTCTATCGCGAGATCGGCGATCCGCGAGCCCTCGCGCACGCGCAGAGTACCGTGGGCAGCGCGTTGATGGTGCTCGGCCGCGTTACCGAGGCGATTGCGATTCTAAAAGACGCGCTGATCACCGAGCGAGAATTCGGTTCGCCCGGCGCCACGGCGGACGTGCTACGCAACCTCGCCGGTGCCTGCAAACAGGGCGGTGACTTTACTGCGGCTCGCGGGTACTACGCTGAAGCCCACCCGCTCCTTGAGGCTGCCGATGAAAAAGGCAACCTCGCCTTTCTGAAGCTCGATCTGGCTGAACTTGCGCTCGCTGAGGGTGATCCGGAGCTAGCACTCCGGCACGGAACGGAGACGCTCGCAGTTGCCGGCGACGTCGACCTTAATCAGCGCTGCGTCATTTACGCGCTTACCAGTGTGTCGGAATCTCTGATCGCGCTCGGTCGATACGATGAGGGCGAGGACTGCGCGCGAAAAGCTATTGGTTTCGCCCGCGAACAGCAGTTAGGGGTTCTCGCCACGTACGCTTTACAGAATCTCGCGATGGCTGCAGCCCTGCGAGCTCAAAGCGACGCGCGGATTGCGCCTAGCGAGTATGAAAAAGCCGCCAGAATCTTGGGTTTCGTCGACGCGCGACTTATAGAGGGGGGATCGCCGCGGGAGGCCGCCGACCACGCCTACGATCGCCTCCTCGCCGTGCTGCGCAAGGCGATCGGCGCAGATTGCGTTGAGACTTTTATGACGGAGGGCGCAATGGCTACGGAAGAAGTCCTACTTGCAGAAGCCATGGCGACCTAGATCGAGTAATTCCATGGGTCCCAGAACACCGAGCTGGTCGGCGAGGGATCGAATCCGCGAAGGTCATTGTTGTAAACGAACGGCTCGCGAATAAAGTTCGTAACGATCATGGGAACATCAAGCATCAATTGCTGCTGCACGATCGTGTAGTCGCGCTTTCGCCGCGCCCAGTCGACCGTTTCGAGCGCGTCGTTCATCGCGGCGGTGGCGCTGCGATTGTTCCACCGCGTGGTATTTCCGCCCCGGGGAGCCAGATCGTCGCCCGACAGTACCGCGCTGTCGTCGGGATCGGCACTCCCTAATGTGCTCACGATCGCCACGTCGTAATGACCACCTTGCAGAATGCCGTCGGGCGAACCGGCAAAGAACAGCTTGCTCGGATAATTCTTGATGTCGGCCTGAACGCCGATCTCGCGCCATTCACGCTGAAGAATTACCTGCTCGGCAGTTTCACCGCGACCCTCCGAGCGGGTGCTAAGCCAAAACTCCAAACGCCGCCCCTTCTTCATGCGAACCCCATCGGGTCCGACCTTCCATCCGTCCTCGTCGAGAATCGTTCGAGCCCTCGTGCGGTCGAACGGGTGATGCGCGATGTGATTGCTGTAGGCCCACGAGAGCCGCGGGTTTTGGTCGGTCTCGGAAGGGATTGGTAAACCGTGAAAGGGCTTTAGAAGCTCTTGGCGATTGCTGGCGTAGGCAAGGGCTACCCGCACGTTGCGATCGCCGACGATGGGGCGCGTTACATTGAAGTCAACGTGCGACCACGCAAACATGTCGATGGGCCTGGCAACGATGCCGTTTCGGGGATCGCCTGCCAACGCAGCGAACATTGGCCAATCCATCTGCGAACCCATCACCATGTCGGCCGTATGCGTTTGCACGCCGGCATCTCCCAAGCCGTTGGTACCGGGCTGAATCTTAAAGATTACCGCGTTAAGCTTCGGTCTGCCGAAATAAAAGTGCGGGTTGGCTACCATCCGAATATCCTGCTCTCGGTCCCACGCGACGACTTTAAAGGCGCCGCTACCGATCGGCAGCGAATTATAGGGAGCCCTGTTGAAGGAGCCCTTGTCGTCGTTGTATCTTGCGAGGATATGCTCGGGCAAAATGGGCGCGCCACCGTTTGGGCTCCAAAGCTGCTGCAAGAAGGGAGCATATGCTCTTTGCATGTGGACCACGGCAAGGTACGGATTCTCGCAGACGATGTTGCGGATGTCCTTATATCCGTCGGTCGTCGAGGCGTCGTTGTGAGGATTCATTACGACCTTCCACGTGAACTTCAAGTCTCTGCAGGTAAGCGTCGGCCCATCTTGCCACTTGATGTTACGCCGCAATTTGTACCTGAGCGTCAGGCCGTCTTTGCTAACGTCTCCGTTCGCTACCGTGGGAATTTCACGTAACGCATCGGGAAAGGGACGCGCCTTGTCATCGTCTCGAACGGCCCACGAAAAGACGAACATCGATAGATGGATGCTTTCCGAATCGAGCATTGGGTTGAGGCTCGTCGGATCGGCACCTGCGCCAAAGCGGAATACGCCTGGCACGGTCCAAGGATGGCGCCCCCCGCGGTTGCTCTCGCTTGAGATTCCATTGCAGCCGCCGATCGCAGTCGCGACCACAAGGGCAACGAGTCTGGCGGGAGGACGGATTGACGTTTGAAAACACCTCCGTAGGCTTTTCTTCGTTCCGATGTCCGCAGCGACCCGCACAAAGTCCATCGACCCAACTGCGCCAAACCCTGATCTCGCCTATCTTGCCGGAGACGGGCCCTTCCGCGACGGCTCACCGCTCGTGGCCATCAAGAATGCATCAGAGCGGTCCGGATCGGGTCGTTTTGGGCAGGATCGGTAAGGAACTAGACATCGCTAAAACCCTTACGCTATCGGACTATTCAGTAGCCACACGGAACGGCCAGGACCGCTAGGAGGGATTTCGAATCCCGCTGGGGCTATTCTTTTCGCCCTTATGCCACAAGGGTTTTTGCGGCTGCGAAAGGACGACGGTTGCCATTCGGTTGCCGTGCCCGGCGCGGACGACCGCCTAAGATCGCAAAACTTATGCCTATCGAGTCACTAGCACTGATCATCCAGTAGCTCGCCGCCTTGGGATTACCCAACCGCCACAGAAATCAATGGCCGCATGACGGGACCTATCCCAACGGCACAACCGCTGAAGGGGACGCGTACGACGACGGAACGGTCTTTTCGTTATCGCCGTGAAGTGGCTACATTGAAAGAGTCACACCAGGGCCCGCTTTAAACGGTCGGCTCGTTGCCTTTTTGGTCAATCGATCTGATCGGTTAGAACTCGCTGGATGGTCCGGGATCAGAAACGACGCCTAAATGGACCTGAGGGTCCTAAATCCGTTTCCTTCCACGTCACATCACCCTAAGTCGGCCGTGAAAATATGGTCGAGAATCAGAGCACTGGTCCGTTAATGTTATGGCATTCCGGAGGTTAGATCAAAAGACGGAAAGCGAAACTGGGTCACTCCACCCGTCCGTTGAGAAAGCTGGCAAGAGGGCGCATTCTGGCCTGAGAGAAGGCTGTCCGGACGCTTTGCGACGTGTCGCGCTTTTCGTGTGCCGCCGGCGCTATCAGAGAGTAGACTTAGAATACATGCGCATTTCAACAAGCATTCTCGTCGCAGCGTTTTTTAGCGCAGCGCTTTTAGCTGCATGCGGCGGTAACAGTCCTTCTTCGTCAACGCCAATGTCGGTCACGCCGCAGATCGCTGCCCCGTTGAGCCAATCGCCTACCGGAGTCATGGCGGAGCGAACGCACGTGCGTCCCGCATACAGCGTGCTCTACAGTTTCAAAGGCGGGTCGGACGGAGAATACCCGTGGGCGGGCCTCCTCAACGCCAATGGCACGCTCTACGGCACCACAGGGTATGGGGGCTCGAAGCACAAAGGCACGGTCTTCAAGATCACAACGTCCGGCAACGAAACCGTTCTCTATCGCTTCAAGGGCGGTGCAGTGGACGGCGAAAACCCGTATGCGAGCCTCATCAACGTCAAGGGCACGTTCTACGGCACCACTCGCAGGGGCGGTGGCGGCTGCGAACATCATTTCTGCGGAACGGTCTTTTCGATCACGCCGTCTGGGATGGAAACGGTGCTCCACAGCTTCGATGGCGGCAGGGGGAACCCGGATGGCGCATTCCCGGAGGCAAGCCTCATCAACGTCAAGAGCACGCTCTACGGCACCACCCTTTCAGCGGGACCGGAAGCGTACGGAACGGTCTTCTCTGTCACAACGTCCGGCACAGAAACCGTGCTCCACGGCTTCAGCGGCATCGGCTCGGGGGACGGCGCCTTTCCGTATGCGCGCCTCCTCAATATCAAAGACACGCTGTACGGCACCACCCGTGAAGGGGGCGCAACCAACGAGGGCATTGTCTTCTCGGTCACACTTTCCGGGAGCGAAACCGTGCTCTACAACTTTGCAGGCGGCTCGGATGGCGCTTCCCCGTGGGCGGGCCTCATCAATGTCAACGGCACGCTCTACGGCACCACCCGTGGGGGCGGTTCCGGCTGCGGTGGATACGGCTGTGGGACCGTCTTCGCAATCACGACGTCCGGCAAGGAAATGGTACTGCATCGCTTCGGCGGCTCGAGTGACGGCGCGCTCCCCACGGCGGACCTCCTCAACATCAACGGCACGCTCTACGGCACGACGCAAGGCGGGGGCGCAAACAACGACGGGACGGTCTTCTCAATCACGACGTCCGGCACGGAGAGTCGAGCGTGCGGATGACGCGGCGGCTCGTAAGCGAAAAATCCACGTCGAGGGCAAGGCCCTCTCGGCTGAAGCGATCCTCGATTGTGAGCGCGCGGACCTTGCGCTTCGTTAGCAGGCGATCTTCCATGAAATCGAGTCCCCATTCTTCGTTGAGCTTCACCGGTGCTGGGGCCCAGTTGCCGCGGATCAGCCGGACCCGGCGTTTCTTGCGTGGCCGTACCTGAAGGCTCTCTTCGCGATAGATGCGGCGCAGTCGCTTGTGGTTCATGACGATCCCCGTGCGTTTGAGGAGAATTCTGATTCGGCGCCAGCCAAAGCGCGGCCGTTCTTGCGCGATGCAGCGCAGTCGATCGCGAACCAGCGTGTCGTCGGGTTTCTTGCGAGATTTGTACTGCATCGTCGGGCGAGGGCAGCTCGCGAGCCGGCACGCCTGCCGCTCGCTCAACCCGTCAGCTTGAAGAGCCTTCACCGCTTCTTTACGCCGTGAAGGCTCCAGCCGTTTTTTGGAACCGTGCTCCACAGCTTCGGTACCGGCACGGGAGACGGGCAAAATCCGTATGCGGGTCTCATTAACGTCAACGGCACGCTGTATGGCACGACGACCTCTGGCGGGAGCGGCTACGGAACGGTCTTCTCGTTTTCGCCCTGAAACGGCTACGCTGAAAGCATCGCAAGACGGGCTCGCCTTAAACAGCGGGCTCGTCGGTTTTTTGGGCAATCGACCTGAATCGGCTAGAACTCGACTGGATGGTCCAGGGTCGGAAACGACGCCCAAATTGACCTGACGGTCCTGAATCCGTTTCCTTCACGTTAAACCGGAACGATTAAGTCGGCCGATAAAGTAGTGGTTCAGAATTAGAGCGCTGGCCCGCTATCGCCACGGCCTTCCAGGCGAGTCACTTGGAGCGAAGAAGCCAGGGACTACTGACTGAAATCGATGCTTTGGGGGGCTCTTAACTAAATCTCCCTCCCTCGCTACAATGTGCTGTTTGGTCCACACTTTGCTTTCATCGCCGCGCTGGCTCGCTGCTTTGCTGCCGAGTCGCCTCCTATCAACTCTTGCATTGTTTGCCGTTCGCTTGATGAGAGCGGGGGATCGTAGGTCGCAAGGTTGAGTAAAACTGGGCCAGCCGCGCTCTTGGCGATGGACCCCGAGATCGCGATGACGGCCGCTCCACTGGGTGCGAATACCCCGGTTCCGCCTCCGCTGCTATTGTAATCGACGCGGGCGCTGCCGGGAACGTGAGCGACGTACCAATCGGAAACGGTTTTGACACCGGCATCTACGGTATACACGGTATTGGACACACTATGGCCGCAGCGATTTGCTGTGACACTCAATGCGGGGTTTTTCGATTTGGCTGCGCCCGGATAAACGGGTAAACCGACGTTCGCTGCTTGAGCTGCAGCAGTTGACTGCGCAACGCCAAGTGCGATGCTGAGGATCAGAACCCCCAAACGCTTCATGTTACTCCTAACACTAAAGTACGTCTGCTATACAGCCGTTTATAGGCTCTAACCGATATTCCCCATGTGACCGTCCTTTTCGAGCCACTGCCGGACGGTTCCGTTGTTTTGCGGGCGCTCCCCGCCGCCCGCTCCATAGGCGGCCTTGTTTCACGCGCTTTTTCCTCAACCCGCTGGCTACGGAGGCACGCGAACCCGCGCGGCGGCTCGAGCACACGCGTGGATCGCTTCGCCGAGTTTTTGCTTCTTCGAGTAGGCCTTTTCGAACAACGTGTCGCGGCAATAGATGGCGCGGGGATAGTATAGACCCATGACCGCCACGGCTTGGACGACGGGATTGCGCGCCAATTTCGGATCTTGTGGCGGGTTAAGCGATGCCAGAAGCTGTGCTGCCGCCGACTTGCCGTACGTCGGAATGTTTTGGATTGAATCGATGAACTCGAAAATGGGCAGCATATTGCGCATGATAAGCATGCCCGGCACCTTTGAGCCCGGGCTAGGCGGCTCGTCGATCGGCTTAAACCAGGGCAGCCACGTAATGTTTGGGTCGAGAACGGCGGGTTTGTCCGCTGCGGAGGAGACGAGGTACGCGTACTGCACGGCGCCGGGCGGTGGTGTCGTCTGCGGGCCCGAGATTCCAGGAAAGAGCTCATCGGTCGCGGGCGGTATCAGTGTGCCCGGCAACGGCCCAAAGAGGTGCGTGTGCTGATCGTCGGCACAGAACACGACCGGTGCCGGCGAGATGTCTTTGTTCGTGCACGTCGACCAGTAGCGGACGTCGGTTGGCGGCTTCTGAACGATGCCTTGCGAGTTCGTGTTCGGGAACGTTGGTGCGAGGCCGGTGATGATGATGAGGCGCCTTCTCTTCCACGTCGTCGTCCCGTATACGTATTTGTTGTTGGGGTTGGGAAACAGACCGCCTCCGCCGTTATACTGAAAGAGCGGTTCCGGTGCCGGCGTCGGGGCCTGACGAATGATCTTGGAGATTAGCGGGACGGCAAGCGCCTTGACAAACGGTTCGTACAGGCGCGATGGGCACGGCGGCAGAGTTGGCACCGGCCGCGGCGAGCCCGGGGCCCAAATACGCGAAACGGTCGGTAGGCTAACGCCACCCTTAATGAATTCGTAGTACTGCGGCGTACCGAAAGTGCCGGGATGTCCGACATACGGCGCGTAGACGCGATAGAGCAGCCACCCGGTCAATCCGCCGATCGAACTCGGTCCGGGCGTCGGAGCGGCAAGCACCGCTACGCTACGTGGGTTGCGGGGATTCGCGGCCCTCGTCAGCGACGGCGGCCCAGAAGTTACGTGCAGGACGTACGTACCGGTCGGAGGGAGCGGCGCGGGACGGGACGAGATGAAGTAGTTCTGGCCCGTTCGAGCGGCGAGCTGTGCGTCATAGATCTCGGAATTGAGATCCGGTGTACTGCTGGGACTCGGCGAAGGTGGCCACGGAAGCATCTGCGAGGGCGATTCTGAGTACGGAGTGCCGCTGGGGTCGTACGAGATAAACGAGAAGTAGCGCGCGCCTGGAAAGCTTCCCCTAACCGTGATGGAATCGCCCGGCTTCATGCGGAGTGTCTGGGCCCAATACGTCGCATTTGAGTCGGGGTAGGCAACGTTGAGCTCGTCACCGTTCGACAGCAATCCCCAACTGCACGAAAAGTCTATGCGGCTTACCGTGTTGGGCGGCATTACCGGCGTCGCAGAGGCGCACGAAACAACGAAGACGGCCAGGGCAAAAGCCGTTGGGCCTTTCATCCGGTATTTTCCATATGACTGTCCTATTCGAGCATCGGGGGGTGGGGGCCCCGGCGCTTTTCCAGGCCCTCGGCAAGCCATCAGTTTGGCAAGAGGCGACCCCCGGGTCGGCCCAGCGGGCCGCGAAAGCAAACCACGCGACGATCAGACCGCGAAGCGGTCGGACGAGCTATCGCGGGCGTTCGCGCGGCGTCGGAGCACGTTCTCGACGCGCGGATGAGGTTCGGCCCCCAGACGTTGCAATACACGAGCAATTATGGGGATGGGAACGCGGATGTTCAAATCGTTGAGCAGGGCGATTTCAGCGAGACGCTCGACGGGCTCTAGCCTGGATTATCGAGCGCGTTCCGACTTTGCAGAGTAAGCACTAAGTAGCCTCGTATGAATACAATCGCACCTGGTATTTTGGCAACGCGCCCCTTCTAAGCGCAGTCGCGGTTTCATGTCTCGTTGCTGGTTACGGCGGCTCGACATCGCCCTCGTATCAAGCCCCCGGGCATGAGCCAAAGCACATGGGCTCAAAGCGTACCTTCAGCGCCTGCCGTGCACGACGCATCGTGCCAGGGTCAGCGCAGCTTCCAGTATACCGGCCACGCGCAGCACTTTAGGGTTCCGAAATGCACACGCGACGGCGCGCGACTCCGCGGCTGGCATCGCGTGAGCGTAAATGCTCAGCGTCGTCGTCGGCGTTGCGTGACTGCTAGAAGTAAATCGTATGGTCATCTGCAGAATATCAGATGTAACCTACGTGTAACCTAAGGAGGTTTTTTTGTGATGCGATTCCTCAGCGTCATTCTTGGCATTGCGATCCTGTGTTTGAGCCAGCCGACATCGGCATGCACCGGAATCCGTCTCATTGCGAAGGACGGCACGGTCGTCGCCGCGCGGACCATGGAGCTTGGGCTTGACCTGAAGTCCCAGGTCATCGTCGTCCCAGGGGGCACCCAAATGACCGGAACCCTGCCGAACGGCGCTACGGGTATCAAATACACCACCAAGTACGGCTTCGTCGGCGCGAATGCATTCGGTCAGCCCGTGAGCGTCGACGGCATGAATGACCAGGGCCTGTACGTCGGCGAGTTCTTCTTCACTCCAGAGGCACACTATACGGAGGTGACCTCACAGAACGCGTCGAGGGCGATGGCCGGTTACGAATACAGCGACTGGATCCTCGGCAATTTTGCGACGGTGGCCGAAGTAAAGGCCGCGTACAACCGCGTCGTCCTTGCCCCAACCACGCGCATCGAAATGGGCGGGATGGCGCCGCCGTTGCACTTTCGCGTAATGGACCGGACCGGCGCGACGGTCGTCATCGAACCGCTGCCCGGCGGGCTGCGGATCTACGACGATCCGCTCGGCGTGATAACTAATACTCCCACTTTCGATTGGCACATGACGAACCTCAGGAACTATGTCGGACTAACGCCCTACTTGCGTCCGTCCCTCAACATCGGCGGCTACACGCTGAGCAGTTTAGGTCAGGGCTCGGGCTTCTACGGATTGCCCGGAGATGTGTCGTCGCCCTCGCGTTTCGTGCGCGCCGTCGCCTACCAGCAGACGGCGGTGCAACCCGAATCGTCCACCGATGCCGTGCTGCAAATATTCCACATTCTCAACAACTTCGACATTCCTCGGGGTTCGGTGCGCCAGATGATTCACGGCAAGGAGTTCGACGAGTTCACATCATGGACGAGCGCGAATGATCTGAAGAACCTGGTGTTCTACTTCCGGACATACCACGACCAGACGCTGCGCAGCGTTGACGTTCGAAAGGTGCTCGCCAATGCCGGCGGCAAGATCGCGTCGCTGCCGATGGAGTCAGGTCAGACCACACCGATCCTGCCGGCCGGCTCATAGAACGAAAGGGTACACCGGCATTCATTCATGTTGTGTTTACGTCCATTAACGAAGTGTTCGGACTCGTTGACGTTAGGTTCGGACTTGATGAGGAGATGGTCACCGATGATTCGAGTTGTGTTCGAGCAGCTCGATCGCCGGTATAACGTGCTGAGCCAACAATACCACGGCCAATAGCAGAAGCAGGACTCCAGCCACCCGCCGCGCTATTGGTGCCGGCGCCAAGCGAGTCGAGATTGACGGACAAAGACGCCAAGCAGTCGCCCAAGGCCCTGCTTGAATCAACGCCTCATAGATTCTTCATACTTTCTTGCTAGGTTGGGTTGCGCTGTCGCAACAGGAATGATCCGAGTTGGCTTGCTGACGATGGAACGCCAGCCGTGCCGCCGAATGTCAAGAAATAACCTGCGATCGTGTCTACTTAAGAGAGGTAGCATAAATGAATACGGCTGGTTTCGTGAAGTATGCTGGTGCTCTTGTCGCAATTGCGATATCCTCGGCTTGCAGCGGCGCCCTTCGACAGGCTCAGGGTGACATGGCGGTGGCGCCGTCAGCCGCTACGCTCAATGCGACCTACGTAGGTAGGACGCTGTTCGTTAATGGGAGGCCGGTAGCGGCGGCGAGGTTGACCCCCCTGCCGCGTTACGCAGAGCTCGTACCGGATAAATCGAAGTCAAAGAACTACGAGTACATCTTCAACTACTACAATACCTACGCCAGCATTTTCGACTATCCGAAGAGCGATCAGCAGATCGGTACGATCAATGGTCTTGGTGGCCAAGGGTGCACGAACGTCCTCTACGGCTACGGGAAAAAGACGTTCTGGAACGTCGGAGGGCAGGACCAGATCGAGGAGTTCAAGGTCCCCCAGAAGCTGCTCAAGACGCTGTCTGTCGCCTACTCTTTTCCATCCAGTTGCGCCATGGATACCAGCGGTGACCTTGCAGTCGGGATCTTATATGCGTCGGGGCCGGGTGGCGGCGACGTCGTGATCTTCAAGAACGCGAGCGGCTCGGGTACCGTTTACACCACGCCGTTGGACGAAGAGTTCTTCGATGGCTACGACAACCAGGGTAATCTCTTCGCCGATGGCTTTACCGGCAACCGCTCGGGCTTCGCGCTTGTCGAGCTCACGAACGGCAGCAGTAAATTCGTTACGATCAAAACGAGTAACTCTCCGGAGTTTCCTGGCTCGGTGCAGTGGGATGGCACCTACCTCACCGTGTTCGATCAGGACACGAGTGAGATGTATCAGTACACGGTCAGTGGAACGACGGCGACGTTGAAGAACACCGTACAGTTCACCGGGGCTAGCGACTGCGCCCAAACCTGGATCGTTAAGGGCCTCGTCTATTGCGGAGATGCGGGTGACTACGGCGCCGAGGTTTTCAAATACCCGGCCGGCGGTTCACCGGTTGCGGCCTTTTCGGGCAATTTCGATCTGCCGCTCGGCGCGGTGGCAGCGAAGAAATAATCTGCGTTTCGCGTCTACGCAAGCGTGATCAAGAACGCAGGCCATTGGATCATTGAGGAGCAGCCAACCGCGACGATGGCGGCCTTGACCCAGTTCTTGGAACGCACTCGGTAAATCGAAAAGGAGAGCGAGGATTTGGGCGCGCCTCGCACTTCTTGCATCGGCGGCGCAACCTCTGGCGACCCTCAGGTGATTTCGAAAGCATGACGGATCAAGAGATTAAACCCTATATCGGAAAAGCCGTGCGCCTTACTCTGGCCGACCGGCGTGTGCTCGCTGGCGTTCTCCACGCCTCCGATGAATCGGGGCACGGTCATCGGCACTACGCAATCGTCTCTGATGCGATCCGCGAGGGTGGGCACCCCGCGCGGGAAGTCATCCACGGCGGGGATCAGATTGCAACAATCGAGGACGCCTCCGGAGATCCTGCGGCGACGCCCTAAAGCGCCCGACGGGCGTCGTGGACGGCCCCGCCCGCTAGCCTACTTCTTCGGAAGAATCGGCGGCGAGTAAGCCGATCCTTCGGGGCTGTCGAGGTCTTGCGTTATCGAATTCGCCGAAGGCGTCGTTGACCCCGGTGCGTACTCTGCGATGCTGTTACCCAAGTAGTTAGATACAAACAGCTCGCCTTTTTTGTCGACGCTCGCGCCCGCCGGGTAGTTCAAGCCGGACGTGATCGTTTGATACGGGGAGCTTTGACCGGCGAGATACTCGGTGACCGTATCGGAAGCCAGGTTTGTGACGTAGAGCGTTCCTTTCGCATCGACGGCGATGCCGCATGGGTCCGTGACCCCGTCGGTGATTGTCATCGTGGGAGAGTTACCGCCGGGCGGATAGACCTGTACGTTAGTGCCCGACCCGCCGGAGCGGTTCGACACGTACATATCCCCCTTGCGATCGAAGGCGATGCCGATGGGGAACGTGAGGCCGTCGGTGATGATCGTCGAGGGGCTGGTCGATCCCTTCGGGTACTCCGTGACATTAACGGAGCCGAGATTGGTCACCCACAGATTTCCCTTGCCGTCGACCGCGCAGAATCCCGGGGTCTCGAGGCCTTCGCTGATCGTTTGAAAAGGCGAAGTCTGACCCATTTTATATTCGGTTATCGAGTTGACGTTCTCGTTCACAACGTACAGCGTGCCTTTTTTGTCGAGACAATCGGCACTTGGGGTATCGACGCCGTCGGTGATCGTTGCGCTCGGGCTCGGATTGTTGATCTTCGGATTGTAGACTTCGACGTCGTTGCTCGAGAAATTTGCAACAAAGATTAAGGCTTTCTTGGCGTCGTATCGCCTGATACTATGGACTCGCCGTTCGGCCAACGACAGAGTGTGTGCGACGCGCATCCCCGTGCCGGCATTCGATCCGATCGCGGCCGCGGATACTGAGCCAGGCGGAGAGGCGGCGTTCTGCGCGCCGGAGCAACCGGCAAATGCGACAACGACAGCTGCCGCGGCTGCGACGCGAGCTGGCCGGTAGAGAGTGCGCATGGTCTTTCTCCTCTGAGGTCCGGGTGTGGGAGAGCGAAGGGGTTTCGCTAGTCGGCTCGTCCCGCCTTGCTCGTTGCGCCACGGCGAAGCGCCTGCGCTAGCCGACGCTTTTGACCTTCGGTGCCGGCGGTAAAGCGTGCGGTCTCGGGGGCACTATCAGGATGCCATGCGAGCCGGCGAGAAGCTCTATTGCCTGCGTTACACTTCGACCGCGATCCGAGCGCTCTAGTTTTGTGATTTCGTAGAATCCGCATGGAGTGTTCGGGTCGGTGGGACCATCGATTATGTAGGCGTTTGGCTCCATCGAGTCGGCGATCGAGCTCGTGCTCTTTAGCACGATAGGACCCTCGCGATCGTCAGGACCGGTCAACTCGACGTACAACTGGTCCAGCGGAAACAGCGACGCCTCGAAAGAGACCGGTAGCCGGAATGTCTCGCCCTGTTGAAACTCTCTATTGCTCATACCACCAGAATACTGGGCGCATCTTCCGTCTTCCCTCAAAGGAGACTCGGTCGTGCTCGACCTCAGGGTCTCGACATGAAATCCGGCTTGAGCGTCGTGAAGTTGACCGGCACCGAAACGTGCTCTTGCACGATCAGCCACTTCCCGTTGATTTTTCGCAGGGCATCCGTAACGCGCACCGCCATCGCGTGCAAGGTGCCCATGTTTCCGGAAAACGATTGAATGCTGTGCGTGTAGGCCACGTCGCCGCTAATCGTAACGGACAGCTCGCTGATCGAGAACATCGGATTACCCTTGATCGAGTCGAAGAACCCCTTCCAATCGGCACGGTAGGCATCCCAGCCCACGTGCTCACGCGGCGTACTGACATCGAAGACGAAGAGTGTATCGTTGTGCACGTAGGGCAGCATGATGGCATTGAGGTCCTTGTGCCGAAACGCGTTAGCAAACTGTTGGTAGAGCGCGTCGATTGCGGCACTGTCGTTGGATTGCGCGTCGGCGCGTAACCCAAAGGCGCCTGCGGCGACCGCGACGGCAAGGGCGAGGAACAAAGATCTTTTCTTCATGAGGTGACCTCCGGTGGAGAGGAATCTGCAGAGTCTCGCTTCGCGCTCGCTCGAAGCGAGTCCTGAGCATGCAAGGCCCGCAGGCAATACGGAGGCCGGAGCGGCCGGGAGGTTAGCGAGCCAGCCGCGCGAGATACGGCAGCATGAATAACGCCGAAGACGCGATTGCCGAGTACTTGGAAAACGAGCCCCAGCCCCTGCCTCCGCAAGATCCCATCGGTCCGCCGGACGTCCAGCCGGGCGATGTGCCGCTCGAGCCCGACGAATAACTCGTACTCCGCTCGGCGCTTAGCCCTTGAGCGAGCTTTCCGCGTGAGCTTGCGATCGCGCCAGCAATCGGCCGAGCTGAACGCGCGATCGCAAATTCAATTTTCGCAACGCCGAGGATACGTGTTTTTCGGCAGTTCTCAAACTGATGTGCAATATTTGCGCGATTTCGTCGTTGGAATGGCCCTGTGCCACGAGTTCGCCGACCTCGCGCTCGCGCGGCGAGAGGCGGGCGCCGGTCGCGTCGGGGCGGTCGATCTCAAGGCGGCGCACGTCGCGTACGGCTCCCAGCGCGCGATATGATTCGAGGGCGCGATTGGGCTCCCCACCCAGTTCGTAGCCGCGCGCTGCGAGCCACGGCCAGCCGATCGCCTCGAACGCCGTCGCCGCTTCGAGTGCATTCGCACGAACGTCGAGATTGAGGACGTCGCGATGAGACGCGAACGCATCGAAGATCGCCAATGTCGCTTTATTGACGCGGTCTTGGGGGCGCGCCGCCGCTTCGACTAGTTGGCGCCGGAGGCTCATGACGTCGCCCTCTGCTCCGTACTGAGCCGCCGCAAGATAGGCAAAGAGAAAACGATGGGGGCCGGGCACGACGGTTGCGATTCTGTGGATCCAGGCCGCGGACTCGGCGATTTCGCCGCGCAGGCCGAGCGCCCACGCGTAGGGTCCTCCGAGCAGGCCGATCGCGAGCTTCATTCCGTGCGCGACGCCGTAGTGGAGAAACGACTCAGAATCGTCCCGGCGGAGCCGCGCCTCGTCACCCGAACAGATCCCGAGGACGAAGTTGGCGCTCTTGACGTGCACGAGGATAGCGTAGCTCTGCTCCGGTGCGCCCGACGCATTGCGCAGCAACGCCGCTGCAGTTGGAAAGTCGCCGCGTAGCGTGTGCTCGAACGCCGAAGCGGCCGATGCCAGCGTGAGCGCCGTAGGGTACGCTTCGCGCTCGGGCGGAATGGAGGCGCGAAAGTGATCGCGAGCGCGCTCGATTTCGCCCAAACCCACCGCATCGAGTGCAATTTGGCAATGCGTGTGACGCAGCCGCGCCTCCCGGTCGTCGAGGCGTCGCGCCGCGTCGAGCGCGAGGTCGCTATTGGCGCGCCACCGGTCGACGTCACCACGCATTGCCGCGACCTTGAATCGCGCCTGATACGCGTGCGTTCCCGTCAACGGATCCAAAATTGGCTCGTGAAGCTCGTTGAGAAACGAGAGGGCGGAATCGGAGTCGAGCGCCGCCACGCAGTTGTAGGCAGTGCGTGCCCGCAAGAGGTTGAGGGTTTCCGCCGGCAGCTTCGGGCCGAGCGCGTCGATCGTCTGGCGATAGAGATGCGTGGCGGCGGCGGCGTCACCACTGTTGTAGAGCTGCGCACCCAGCGCCGACGCGTTTTTCGCGAAGCCCTCGAAGTCGCCGGCCGCCCAATAGAGCTCCCCCGCTCGCCGAAGCCGTTCGATGCCGGCGCTGAGCTGATTGAGCGATCCTAAGGAGACGCCGATCTTGTGGACGAGCTCCGCCTCACTCTCCTTACGCTCGGCGAGAGCGCGTTCGTAGTAGACGATTGCGTCGGCCATCGCGCCCATGGCAAACGACTGGTCGCCGGCCGTCTCCGCGTAGGCTGCGGCACGTTTGAAATTGCCAGCCCGTCGCCAATGATGGGCCAGCTCGACGGTCGCCGCATTTTCTTGAGAACTTCGTTCCAACTCGAGCGCAATCGCTTCATGGAGAGGGCGTACTCGTTCTGCCAAAAGCTCCCCGTACAATACTTCTTGCGTCAGCGCGTGGCGAAAAATCATCTCGCCGGGAGCACTCGGACGATCGTAGAGCAATTGCAACCCACGAGCACGCTCGAGCGCCGTGAGCACGTCGTTTCGAGTCCCGCGTTGCAGAGCGACGAGGCGATCGATCGAGAAGCGTTCGCCGAGGACGGCCGCGAGCGATAAGATCTTGCGCTGTTCTTCCGGGAGCCGGGCGGCCCGCGCCAAAATTGCACCGCGGATAGACAGCGGTAACCCGCGCTCGTCGTCGCCCGGCCCACCATCGAGCGCGTCCTTCACAAGCTCTTCAGCGAAAAATGCGTTGCCTTGACTGCGACGCACGATGCCGGCAACGGTACCGGCGTCGAGGGCGTCGCGATGGGGGACTGCCCGCTCGATCAATGCATGGATCGAACGTTCGTCTAGCGGTGTCAGCCGTAGATGCGACACCGATCGCTTCGCAAGAAGCGCCGCAAAGTCGCCAAGGAGTGGATGGTCCGAGCCGACTTCGTCGGAGCGATACGTTAATGCGACCAACATTCGTCGCCGATCGATGCGATCCGCCAGATATGTCAGGAATCCGAGCGTCGAACGATCTGCCCAGTGGATGTCCTCGACGAGGAGTACCGCGGTGCCACGCGACGCATATCGCGCAAACGCTGCATCAATGGATTCGAAGAGCGAGCCGCTGGGCCGCGAGGCGCCCCGTTCAGCGTTACGTTCAAACGTCAAGCGCTGGACGAGCGCTTGCGCGGAGGCATCCCGGGGCATCGATCCGCGCCGCTCCATTTGCTGGAGCAAATCGCGCAGCGATCCGAGTGGTGTTTGAACGAATTCGACGCAACGGGCCAAAGCGAAGACGGAACGGCCGCCCGCAAGGCTTGCCTCGAGATGGCGAAGCAGGCGCGATTTGCCGACACCGGCTTCGCCGCTGATCAAGACGACGCTTCCGTGGCCTTCCGAGGCCTCTCGGCGACGCTCCGCGAGAAAGCCGACCTCGCGGTCGCGGCCGACGAGCTCGGGGCGGACGTCCGCGGTCGTGGGTTTGAAGCTCAACTGGTAAAAAAGCCTCCTTGAATCAAGGGCGCTAACCGAACTCCCCTTACTGGTTCGGCGTCGCATCCGGCGACTCCAGCGCCCCGGCCCCAAAAAGTGGTGGTTCTACGCATAGACGGAACAGCAGAGGCGGCCCATCCTTAGAGAATCACTCCGACGGCTTTCGCGTTTCGATAAGGAGCGTGCCCCTATGAAGATATTTTGCGTAATCGGCATTGCTGCGGTCGCCGTGATGCTTAGTGGTTGCGGCGGTGGGTCTCAGCCGCAACTAATGCCGTCGGCGCCGTTTCAACCCACGCTTTCGCACGATGGCAGCAAGGTCGCACTCTGGGTAACTGATTTCTCCAAGAACCAGGTGCTCGGATTGACGGCAGACGCAAAACAGACGCTTATTTCGATCGACACGGCAACCCAGAAGCAGTACTGTTCCTATCCGCTTGGCCTCAAAGTCGACGCCCACCAGAATGTTTGGGCGGCTTGTACGGATGGCAACGGCACCAGCGGAGGCGCGCTGGAAGAGTACAACGGCGCCGGCAAACAAGTCGCTCAATACACGTCGGGCTGCCCCGTCAATCTCGGAAAGAACGCCTGCAAGGAGGGCTGGTCGGCGCCCTTCGCCGACGGTGCTTCCGGCGGCAAGAACGCGTGCGGTGTAGTCGAGGAATTCGAAGCCAAAAGCAGCGCAACGGACTACGTGTACGGCACCGGCTTCATCTGCTGGCCGCTCGGTAAGCCGTCAGCGGGTTCGACGGTGACGGCCGTGTGGAGTTGTACCGAGCCCGGCGGCAGTTGCACGGGTGCCAATAACACGGTTGGCTCAGCCCGGGCGGCCGACTTGGACCCCAAAGGTAACATCTGGTTCAGCTACCAAGGCTCGAACTCGAGCTGCAGCTACGGCGGCGGCCTCGGCGAAGTGACGAACCCGAGGTCGCCCTCGGCGACCGTCACTATCGTTAAGTCGCCCTGCTTCTTGACTACCCGGGCGGCATATATATCAGCAACCACGGCACGGTACTCAACGCGATCGATTCGGATGCCCGCGTGGTCTATCAGTTCCATCTGCCGGTGACGGCGAGCTCGACACCATTTAGGACGCTCGGTCCGACAAAGACCAACGGCAGCGGACTCGGCCAGCCCTTTTTGGGTGGCTTTAATAAATCCGATAGTACGATGATCATTTCCGACCAAGCCTGCTGGCTCGATGTCGGCAGCGTCGCCGGCAAGAAGAACAGTTGGTCAATGTTGAGCAACCGCAGTTTCTGCCCAGGGTCGGCCGGCTACACCCCGTCGGATAAATAGTTCATCCGGCGGGATTATGTGCGTAGAGCGTGGAGCGCTTCACGCGTGGCGTTCGTTAATGGATGATCGCGCCCCAGGCTCTTCTCTCGAATCGGCAGCGCACGCTCGAGCAATGGCTCCGCCTCCGCGAAACGACCTTGGCCGCAGCAGACATTTGCGAGATTGTCCAAGCTCTCCGCAATCTCTTGATGATCCGGTCCGAGCGCCTTCTCTCGAATCGCCAGTGCGCGCCTGATCAACGGCTCGGCCTCTACGTAGCGCCCTTGCCGACGGTACAGGTCTGCAAGGTTGTTCAGGCTTTCCGCGACGTAGGGGCGATCCGGTCCCAACGCTTTCTCCCGAATCGCCAGAGCGCGCGCATGCAGTGCCTCCGCCCTGGCATAGCGCCCTTGGGCTACGTACATAAGCGCAAGGACGTTCAAACTCATGGCAACGTGCGGATGATCCGGACCAAGCACCTTCTCCCGGATCGCCAACGAGCGCAAGCTCAGCGGCTCCGCCTCGGTGTAACGCCCTTGGCCTTGGTACAATATCGCGAGGTTAGTCAGGCTGAACGCAACGGTTGGGTGTTCCAATCCGTGCGCCTTTTCCCAAATCGCCAGCGCGCGCGTATATAGCGTCTCCGCTTCCGCGTAGCGCGCTCGACTCTCGTACAAAGTCGCGATGTTGTTTAGGCTCATCGCAACGGCGGGATCATCCGGGCCGAGTGCCTTTTCGCGGATCGCGAGCGCGCGCCTATAAAGTGGCTCCGCTTCCGCCGGGTCCGCGCACAGCAGCCCGAGGCCGGTCAGGCTCCACGCGATGTCGGGATGATTCGGCCCGAGTACCTGTTCGCCAATTGCCAGCGCACGCGCATGAGCAGACTGCGCCTCTGTATAACGACCCTGCGCCCAGTACGCGTTCGCAAGTCTGCTCTGGCTCCGGGCAACGTCCGGATGATCCGGACCGTGCGCCGTCTCAAAAATCGCAAGGGCACGTTTGGAGAGCGGCTCCGCTGCGGCATATTCGCCGCGCTGCAACAGGTAGACGGCGCAGCGGGATGCGAGGCTCCCACCCGGCACTAGTACGGTGTCGCTCGGCAGGGCGTCCAAAGCTGCGCGCGCATGCGGCAACAGCCGCTCGTACTGCGGCCACGCCGCAACGTCATCATCCCTTTTGCCCGAAAGCGCGGCGTCGGCTACCGATACCGCGCATTCACACCACGCACCATCTTTGCCCGCGAGATCCTGAGCCGCAAGCTGCACCAGCCGATGCATGCTGTAGGTTCGCGAACTCTGCGTAAAGGACAGCAACGAAAGCCGGTCGAGCGCGCCAAGCGCTTCGTCGAGGCGCAGTTCGTCGGCGATAGCGGAGCGCAAATCGAGTGCGACGCCGTCGGAGAGCACAGGTTGCAGGCCCTCAGCATAGTACTCGGACGCCTGGCGAAAGAGCTCGTCCGGAATCGCATCGGGCGCAAACGATGCCGCAAAACTCAGCACCGCGGCCGCCCCGGGGACCTGCTGCTCCGCTTGAGCGATGGCGGTGATGAACGTCGCAAAGACGGAACGCGGGTATTCGGCGCCGCGCGGAGCGTTGTGGAGACGCTCGGTGATGCGCTCCAAGTATCGTTGCGGGCTGACCATCCGCGCGCTGCGCAACGACGCAGCGGCATGGGCCAGTGCCAGCGGCAACGCCCCGACGGCTTGCGCGATCGCGCGAGCATCGTCGTCGCTAAGATCGGCACGCCCGCTCGCCCGCGCAAGATACTCGACTGCGGTCTCGAGGGTCCAAATCTGTAACGGAATCGCCATAATGTCGGTGCTCCACGCGGTATCACGCGAAGTCACCAACGCCTGAGCCCCGGTGCGCGGCAGCCACGCACGCACGAGCGCTTCCTCTTCGAGATTGTCGAACACCAGCAGGACCGGCTTGTCGAAGCCGCCCAGCACCGAGTTGATCACGCGCTCCGCCGCGATGCGCCGGTCGGCCAACTGATTGAGGCCCTGCACGAACATCGTCCCCAGGCGCAGCAATCCGTCGATGATGCCGTCTTCGGTCTGGGCGTTGAGCCACCACACCACCGAGTAGTGCTGACGAGTGCGCCAGCCATACTCACGCGCAATCGAAGATTTGCCCACGCCGCCCAAACCGTGCACCACCGCGATCGCGCCGTCGTTGTTTAGCGCCGCCTGCAGCGTCGCGAGTTCCTCATCGCGTCCGCTGAAGCTGGGCACCGCGTGAAACTCCGCTGAATCGAAAATGGAAAGATCGCTGGGTAGCGTCCCCAACGAACGCAGTGGCGCAAACTCCGTCGGCAGCCCAGGCGCCAGCAGTTGGTACAACCGCTGCGGCTCGGCAAAGTCCTTGAGATGATAGGCGCCCAGTTCGCGCAGCGACGAATCGGCAGGCAAAGTGCCGTCGACGAGCGCAGCGGTTTCGGCGGTTATCAGAACCTGGCCGCCGTGGCCGATCGCCAGCAGTCGCGCGACCTTATTGACCGCTGGACCGAAGTAGTCGCCCGCGCGCATCTCTACGCTGCCGGTATGGATTGAGGCGCGCACGCGCAATCCGTCGACAGCAGAGAAATCTTCGGCGTTTAGGGCCTGTTGCGCCGCCAGCATCGCAGCGACGGCATCTTGAGGCGTTGCGAACACGCTGCAGAAAGCGTCGCCGGCCGTTTTGAAGACGTGGCCGCCGTGCTCGGCGATGGCCGTCTGCACAACCGCATCGTGCCGCCGCACGGCGTCCTGCATCGCGATGCGGTCGCGCTCCCAGCGCGTGGTACTGCCCTCGATATCCGTGAAGGCAAACGTTACCTCGCCTGTCATCGCCTTGCTGATTCGGCGTCACCGCCTCTATTATTTTCTAACGGAGCGTTGTGATGGGCTTGTTTCGCCGGGTTATTTGTACGATTTTCCGCTCGCCGTGATGTACGAGGCTCCGGACGTAATCGGGTCGAGGTGATAGCTAGCCGTAAGCGTGCCGCTTTCATACTTGAA
Source organism: Vulcanimicrobiota bacterium (assembly GCA_963736775.1). Classification (GTDB taxonomy): domain Bacteria; phylum Vulcanimicrobiota; class Vulcanimicrobiia; order Vulcanimicrobiales; family Vulcanimicrobiaceae; genus Cybelea. The sequence continues at coordinate 24,833 of CAVTPY010000008.1, forward strand.
ATCAGGTTTGCAGGAGGGACAGGACGACACGTACGGATCCACCCCCAACTCAACGCTGTAGATCTCACTCTCGGTGAAGGTGGCCCCGACATAAGTCTTGACCGTAGCCTTCAAGACCTCCTGGGGTGCGGAGCACTCGGAGACATATTCCAAGCCCGAATACGTTGTCGTTATTGACAATTGCTCGGACGCCCAATAGTAACCAGTTCCATTACCCATACAAGGGGTGGGTTTGCCGGCAATTTGTAGCGTCGCTTTCAGGCTCACCGGCGTTTTAGACTTGAGCTTTTTTGAAGTGATGGTAAACGTGTCTTCCCACTTGATCGCAGTCTCTGCTCCTCCACCCACGAGGTGGCGGTCAATCTCCGAAGAGCCGGTCAGGCGTCCGAGCGCGACGGTTACCGCGAGCTTCGCTAAAGAGTTAGATTGAGAGACAGAAAGCGCGTCCTTCACGTCTTCTTTTTTTACGAACTCAGAGCAGTAACTACTCGGCCCGCTGCAGTCGTGCTTCTGGACGCCGTTGATGTCCACGAGGTCGTCGAATGATACGCCGTAGACGCCAGGCCCCTTGGCCGCTTCTGGACTGATTCCAAGACGAGTGAGCGGCGCTGCAGCGATGCCGCCGGCGCCTGCGAACGCTCCACCCCCGCACCCATTTAGCAAAATGACGAGCACAACGGCTCCGCGGGAAACAACAAAACGGAAAGGGTGCATATCCACGTCCTCTGATGCCGACTTACCCGGGCTTTCTCCGGACGGCCGAGCGGTTGGACGACGGCTTGCCGCCTTCCTGCCCTTAAGCGTCGACCAGCGCGGCCAGCTGACGGCGCGACGTCAAGTCGAAGCGATCGAAATCGCGGCGATGTGCGTCTCGACCGTGCGTTCGCCGATTGAAAGCAGCTCGGCAATTTCGCGGTTGCTCTTGCCTTCGATTGCCAGTCGCACCACCTCGCCTTCGCGGGGTGTCAATTTATCGGCCGTAAGACACGCTCGTCCATTTTTCTATTCGTTGTCCGGCGGTATACCCGAGGGTTTTTCATTGGCGAAGGTGGAGCTCGGGTATTTCGCCGGAATCGTTACAAACTTGCGCGGTATCTGCGTGAAGTCGAAGCTGTCGAGCAGACTGTTGGAACGAGCGTCGGTGTACCCGTAACCGTAGCCGGAAGCGCCGAGCGTTGGTATGGTGAATACCTCCTCCACGAGCTTCAGGAGGCTGCCGAACTCGTACTGCGTGTGCGAGACGTAACCCTTGCGGGCGTACGGCGCGATGATGATGCCCGCCACCCGGATGCCCAGTCCTCGGTAGTCGCGATGCGGCGGCTCCATTCCGTCGTAATATCCGCCCCAATCATCCCAGAGTACGATGATCGCAGTCGAGCGCCATTGGGGACCGTGTCCCACGGCGTTCACGACGGACGCTACCCACGATGGTCCTCGGTCCGATGCGTAGGGACCGGAATGGTCGGAATCTACGCCATCGGGAACGACCCACGTTACTCCGGGCAAGGTGCCGTTCTCGGCCGCCGCGAGCACCTTCGTCTGAGGCGTAATGATGTTGGCCCAGTCGGGGCCGTACCGCACCGAAGGAATCGCATCGAATGGATCCCAGAGATACGTGCCGTTGGGGTAACCGCTTTGGGTGGGCGTGTAGTACTGCCACGAAACGTGGCCCGCGTCGAGCGTATCTGCGATCGTTCGGTACTGCGTGAAGCACGGGAACGGGCCGGTACCCGCAGAGACGACACGCTTCAAATTGACTGTGGATGTTTTCGTGCCAGGCGGAGAATCGCAACTCCACGGCCCAGGGCTATACGAAATACCGCCCGCGCGAGTTAGCGTCCCCGGATAGTTTACGATCGACAACTTGTTAGAGATCGCAACGGTGCTCGCGACCAAGTCTTGATGGGCAGTAAAACTCGGGCCGAAATCCGTTGGGAAAAGGTGGTCGGCCAATACGTACTGCCGGGCCATGTTCCAATACGGACCGGCCTCGTCAACGTATTTTGGGGCACCGCTTGGAACGTAGGTGTACGGCGAATCGGGACCAGTTCCGATTGGGGGGCGAAGGCTCGGGCACTGCGAGACCTTCAACTTCTCCGGCGGCTCCTGGTAGAAGCCGTCCATACGCCCGTAGTCGTATGCAGCCATAGCATCCTGCCAGCAGTGTGAGATGTCCGTCTTGGAGTCCTCGAGGTTCAACCCTTTGAGCGGCACCGAAGAGCCGCCGGCCCTGCCGGACATTTTGGTGTTCGCTCCAGGGAAACCCATAAATAAATCGTTGAAGCTGCGGTTTTCCTGGATGATGATAACCACGTGCTGAATGCACGTGGCATTCGCCGCTAGACAGCGCGTCGGCCTGACGGTGGGCTTGCCGTTACGATCGGTGTCCTGGACCGCCGAGTTAGGAAGGACGGAGCCTTGAAACGCCGTAGCGCCGCGAGTCGAGCAGCCGGCGACGGCGGCGCACGCAAGCAGAAGTACGAACAATCCGCGACGCTCAAAGCGCGCGCTAGTATTAGCCATAACTCCATTATACATCACAATCGTACCTCGCCGACCGCTAGTTTGCGATTACTGACCACTATTTTGCGGTGTCGGTCGCCCGTGAGACTCTTCCGACGCTCCAAACGTCTCGAATCGAGGCGCCACGCTCGCCGGTGTCAGTCGTCGCGGTTTCGGCCGTGATTGCCGTTACGCGCAACGTGCCTCGCAAGCGCATCGCGTAAAGCCTGCGTCGGGTCGGTTTCTTCCGTCCGTCTAATATAATGCTAATATGGGAGCGTTAATTCACAAAGAGCGTCGGCAACAATTCATCTATGTTACAGACAATTCTTTTCGCCATAGTGGCGCCCATAGGAGCGGCCGGGCACATGCCGGCTGTTACAATGCCGGCTTCACCGCCGATTGCAATGCCGGCTTCACGGCCCGTTGCAGTGCCGGCTACACGGCCCGTTGCAGTGCCGGCTACACGGCCCGTTGTAATGCCAGCCGAGGTTCCGCAGCCAGCCACGGCTCCGCAGCCGGCAGTAGTCCCACCGAAGCCAGCCGCGGCTCCACCTGTGCCGGCCGCGGCCCCGCCGGTGCGACCAGTTCCGGTTGGACAGCCACCGATATAACGCGCGACTAACGGCGAAACAACGAATGCGCCCCCCGGCGAACAAAAAGAAGCGCGGGAGGCGCATTCTCATTCTCGCATCGCATCTGCTCTAGATCGATGTGCATCCGAGGGCATTTGTTATCTTCGTTCGGATAAGCGAGCGTCGTCGCTAAAACGTCAGCGCCCTAAAAGCTGCATCCAGGTAAGCGCTCGACGAGCAAGAAATCCCGCCACATGATACGCCCAATCGCCTTTCTTTCTGCCCTGTTCCTTTCAACCGTCGTCACCTCGGCAGCCGCGAGCGCCGCGCCGAGCCCCGCCTCAATCGGTGCCGCGCAGATCGACGAGGTCCTCGTGCAGGCGCACGTTGCGGCCGGCGGGTCGCAACTCGACGGTTACGCCGCAATGACGCAATCCGGCAGCTTCGTTCAAAATGGCGGGCCGCCCAACTCGTTCGAAGGCGTCGTCGATCTGCGCAACGGCTACTCGCGGATTCAGCTCGTCGTCGGGCCGGCAACGTTCCTCCAGGGCTACGACGGCACACAGTGGGACCAGCAAAACGGCGTGCTGGCGATTGTGAGCCTGCCCTCGTTAGTCGCCGATGCCGTGACGCAGGCCTACCTGAGCAGCTACGCGTTCTTTCGCCGCGATCAGCAATCGACGTTCAAATCGGGACGCGAGGAGAACGTCGACGGGCAGCCGGCCTACGTTTTGCACGCCGAGCCTCCCGGCGGCTCTCCTGCCGATCTCTACTTCGACGCATCCTCGTATCGTCTCGTGAAGGTCGTCGCGCAGACGGCGCAAGGTATCGACACGACGACGAACTCCGATTTTCAGGTCGTGCAGGGCGTGCCAGTGGCAATGCGCTCGGTGGACGTCAACGCGTCCGGCACTACGTCGGTCACGACGCTCAAGACGATCCAGTTTTCGACGAGCCTCGAACCCGGTGCGATTGCGCGTCCGTCCTACGTTTCACGAGGCACTCTCGCAGCGCCCGTATCGATTCCATTCGTTAGCGATCTCGTCGGCGGGCTCGGTCATATCGTCGTTCCGGTTTCACTCAACGATAAACCGGCAACGCTCGTCTTCGATTCTGGCGGCGCGAACTTCTTGGTTCCCGACGCCGCGAAGAGTCTCGGCCTGCAGGCCTCCGGCGGCATCGCCACGGGCGGCGCCGGCACGCAACAACAGATGACCGCCTACGCTCACGTTGCATCGGTCGATTTCGGCGGTGCGCACCTATCGGATCAGAGCTTCGTCGTCACGCCGTTGGGCTATCCGCTGTTGCATCCGCGCAAAGACGTCGCAATCCAAGGGCTGATCGGCTTCGAATATCTCGCCAACTTCCGCGTCGGCGTACGCTACGCGGATCGCCAAATGGATCTCGCACCATTCGACGAGCCGGCGCCCTCCGGCGGCGTCACGCTGCCGTTCAAATCCGACGGCGCACACGCCTACGTGCTCGCAACTGTCGACAACGTATCCGGCTACTATCTTCTCGACACCGGAAACGCCGGCAGCATCGTGCTCACCACGCCATTTGTGAAAGAGCACCACCTCTTTCCCAAGGGCGGGCTGATCTACCGGTCGCCCGGCGGAGTGGGCGGCGGCTATTCTGAGACGCGCGCCGCGGCGAAAACGTTTGCGTTCGCGGGACAAACCTACCACGACGTTCCTGTCGGCATCCCGCAGGTGACTTCAGGTTTCTTCGCAACGCGCGGCGTCGCGGGGAATCTCGGTTCGGGCTTCCTCTCGCGCTTTACCGTCGTTTTCGATTACAGGGCGCAAACCGTCACGTTCATTCCAAATCGTGACGTTGCGATGCCGTTCCGCACCGACCGCGTCGGGTGGAGCCTCGGTCAAGAAGATCTCAGCGATTTTGAGGTCCACCAAGTCGTGCCGGGAGGCCCGGCCGCCAAAGCCGGCATCGCGGTGGGCGACCGCATCACGGCGTTTGCTGGAAATCAGGTGGCGGCAGGCTTCGGGTTAGGTGATTTGTCTCCGTACTCCACCGGCAACACGCCGTTTACGGTAACGCTGGATCGCGCCGGCGTAGGCAGAACCGTGACGCTGAGGCCGCGCAAACTTCTTCCGCCTCCGCAGTAGACGACGGCCGAGCCTACGTCTTCAGGAGCTTCAGCACCGCGTCGATCGTATTCCAGTTTCGCGTTGTAACCGGCACGCCTAGGGCTTTGTCGATCCGGCCGAGATACGAAATCGTCTTCATGTGGCGCCGGTAGACGCCGAATACGAATTGCTTCTTCCGTCCGAGGATGCGCACGTACCAATCGTCGTTCGAAGGGATTCCGAACGGCATCGCAGGCAGCCGCCCGGGCACTGGTCCCGTAAGGATGCTAACGAAGCGAACGTGATCCCGATCCGCCGCGATTCCTTGGAACGGCGAGCGGCTCTCGAGAGCGAGCACGTCCGCACCCTCGCACAAAACGACTTGCGTATCGAACGGCAAACGGCCGGCGAGCTCCCGGCGAAACGTCTGGCCGGAGCCGGGGTTGCGAACCACAAACAAGCCCGTGGCTCCGACGTTGACGACGTCAAAACGCTCTAACTCCTTGGCCACGAGCGAAGGGCGAAACCGTCGATGTCCGCCAACGTTCGCACCGCGCAAGAACGCTACGATCGCCATGCCGCCCTATTTCGCGCTGAGCGCCCCTAAGGCTACGGGTTAATGGCCGTGGACGAAATATCGATGACGCCTTTTTCCTGGGTTATGCGTTTGAGGAGCTTTTTCGAGCCGCCTTCATAAGCCGAAATCGTATTGTCGTTGAAGTCTGTTACGTAGAACCGTTTTTCCTTATCGACGGCAACCTGCGGAAAGGCGCGAGTTGGCAAGACAAATGAAAGGTTATCGTTCGGGCACGATTGATTCGGATTGTAATCGATCAGTACGCCTTCGTCGCTGCTATTTTGAATTCCGATGTAGATCCTTCCCGAAGAATCGATGGCAATTGAAAGGCCGCCGGGGGCGAACACGGGGCTATCGCTCGTCGAACTGTACAGTTGCTTAAGCAACGCACCCTTCGAAAACTCCTCTGCCCCTTCGAAACGCTTGATGGAACCGCTCGGATCGGGGATGCACGTTTTCTTATCTTTGAAATACACGATCGTCGGACTGGCATAGTGCGTGCTCCAAACGTTGCCGTGAGAATCTACGATCATCTGCGTTACGGCTTGGCTCTGCCCTGTCGCGAAGGCAATGGTACCCTTGGTCGTTCCAGCAGCGAAATAGGTCACTCCGCCGCCGTTGTCCCCGACGTACAGGTCGCCCTTGGGATCGACCGTCGCGTACGTAGGCAGGACGTCGCCGGTGAGGTTTCCCCCCGTGTAGGTCGCAATCGGCTTCTTCGCCTTCCCGCCTTTCTTAGCTCCAGCGGAAAACTCGAGCACGTTCCCAGAGCAATACTGAACCGCGTAGAAGTTGCCCGTCGGGCCGGTGGCGAGCGACGACGTGTCGCACGGGACACCGGAGAACTGCTCTTGAGCCGGCACGGTCCCGTTCTTCGCGGGCTGCAGATAGACCCCGAAAGCCCCTTGAGGGGCCTCATCCACGAAAAACGGCAGGCCGGTGGTTCCGAATGCCGTCGGGCTCGCCACGCCATCCCCTTCGGTGGTTTCCTGCAACTTCAGGTCCGGCAAACTGTAGCGCGCATGCTGTCCATAGTAGAGGCCGGGCGATCCAGTGTTGTAAACGTATAGGTACTGCGTTGACTTTGTTTTCGCTACAGGCGCTTCCGGAGTTGGTCCTGTAACCGATGGAACGGTGGTCGCCGCCGAACAGCCGCAAATCAAAAAGACGAACGCGCAAAGCGCGGCATGTATAACTCGCTTGGTCATCCTGCACTCCTTGTCAGCCCCGAGAGCTTCGGCCCTTCTCCAGCGACGGCCCAGCCCCTGTGGAATCGCGGGCTAGTCGCCGTCGTCCATCCGGAGCCAGCGCGAGGTGGAATTCGGTTTCGACTTGGGCAGGATGCTGCACGGGAACGAGATCCTGGCCGGGACTTTGATCTTCGTAAACGGCTGCGCCTGCGTCTGGAAGAAATCGTCGAGATCGTGGAGATACGGAGAGGCATCCGTAGCCCCGAGGGATTTGAGCCCGAGCGTCTCTTCCGTGAACTTGAGCAGCGTTGCGAACTCGATGTCGGTGTGTGCCACGTGTCCACGTTTTGCATAAGGGGAAACGACCAGGAGCGGTACGCGGAACCCAGGTCCTTGCTGATCGCGCACTACGTACGGCCGCATGTGATCGTAATATCCGCCCCAGTCGTCCCACAAAATGAAGATCACGGTCGAAGCCCAGTACTTCTTGTTCAATCCGATCGCGTTCACGACGTTCGCGACCCACCACGGTCCGCAATAGCCTGCCGGCACGCCGGGATGGTCCGACGTGACGAGACCGGGTAAGACCCAGGTGACGTCTGCAAGCCCGTGACTATCGCCGACGTCGGTGAGGAATGTGGTTTCCGGCGTGCGAAAGTTCGTGGTGTCGATCCGAGTTGGGAGAAAGGCCTCGAACGGAGTCCGGAAGTGGCAGCGAGACATCCACTCTCGCGACTTTGGCCAGAGGGACGTCATGCTGATCGAAGAGTTCGCGTCGAGCCCATTGATGTTCGCGCACAGCGAGTGCGCGTAGAGGCGCCACTTCAGGCCCGCTTCGTCGACGCGATTGGCCAGCGACGGGTACTTGAAGCACGGGAACGGTCCGTCCGGCTTCACCATACCTTGCGGATCGAGCAAGGACGTCGTCGTTCCGGCGGGAGAATCGCAGCCCCACGGCGTGTAGGCGCAGCCGAGATAGAGAGCGCCGCAGTACCCCGAATCCTTGTGGTAGTCCGGCGCACTCGCGACGTTGTCGGACTGGGCCGAGAAGAGGAACTGGTGGGCCGTGTACGACTCGCTATTGTGGCCCATGAAAAAGTGGTCGCCGAGCGTGAACTGCCGCGCGATGTTCCAGTACGGTTCGGTCTGCGGGTAATCGACGTACGAGTAAATCGTGTTCGTGGAGGCTGTCGGCGTGTAGTCCGGATGCGGGGACGCAGCGACGTTAAAGCCATCCATTTTACATGGCGACACTTCGCCGACCTTAAACGGCGGTTGTCCCGCGGGCGGATTGCACGCCCACAGCCACGGCCGATGAAAGTTGTCGGGGTCCTCCGTGCCCGTCAGAGTTCCGAGGTCGATCTTCGACAGCGCGATCGTCTTGCCGTCGATCGTCTTTCCGCTCGAGGCAGCGTCGGCTCCGGGGAATGGCTTGGGCCCTCCGAAGATATTGTCGAGCGTCCGGTTCTCCTGAATGACGAAGACAATGTGTGTGATCTTCCCCGACGGGAGCGTGGAGCGTTCGGCCTGCGCCATTGAACCGGTGGGCAGCGCCGGAAGGGCGGGCCCAGGCGACGGCGCTCGCCCACATGCGACGAGCGTAACCGACACGAGTAGGGCAATCCAAAATCCGCGCAGCATGTGACCCTCCGTTTCGAAGTAACGTTGCGATATTTGCGGAGGTCCCGACCAATCCTCCGCCGGAGGATAGCGAATGAAGACAATGCGTCATGACGCGCCCACCGAACTGACGATTCACGCGCGCGAGTTCCGCGAACTCTTTTCCGAGCGTGAGTTCGACCCATTTGTCGACGACACGGACGCGCTTTCGAGCATCGCGCAGATCGCCCGATTTCCCAACGTCACGTCGAGTCTCGAGAAGACGCGGCTGCGCGTTCTCTTACCCGCGGCGGAGGTGTCGTCGCAAACCCAAACGCGCGTGGAACGGGCGATTGCCCGATACTGTTCGCACAAGATCGCCGAGGCGCGCCTGCAAATGGCGGAGTGGCGACACGGAGCCCTGAGCGCGTTCTTATGGGGCCTGGCGTTCTTTGCCCTTAGCCTGCTGCTGACCGCGGGAGTGCAGCACTCGGGGTTCTTGCCCGATGCCATCCGCACGCTGGCCGTCGAAACGCTCGTCATCGCGGGCTGGGTTATACTGTGGCAACCCATGGATACGCTCATTCTCGGTTGGCTGCCGATCCGACAGAAGGAGCGGACGTATCGCACGATCGCCTCGATGCCCACGACCATCGAAGCGGCACACGAAACCGCATCGTGACGCTCGACGAGGCTCTGAAGCATCACTTCGGGTATACGACGTTTCGTCCGCTGCAGCGCGAGATCGTCGAAGCGGCGATGGCTGGAGGCGACGTCGTAGCACTCCTGCCGACCGGCGGCGGGAAATCGCTCTGCTATCAATTGCCGGCGCTGCTCGAGCCAGGGCTCACGCTGGTTATCTCGCCACTGATCGCATTGATGAAAGATCAGGTCGACGCGCTGGAAGCCAATGGCATTCCGGCAACGTTCCTCAACAGTTCGCTCGATCCGGCGACGACCGCGCATCGGCTGGCAGCGCTCGACCGTGGTGCGTACCGCCTATTATATGTCGCTCCGGAGCGCATCGTAATGGCGGGGTTTCTCGCCGCCTTGGCGCGCTGGAACTTGAGCCGCGTAGCGGTCGACGAAGCGCACTGCGTCAGCGAATGGGGTCACGACTTTCGGCCCGAGTACCGCCAGATCGCATCGCTGCGTTCGCGTTACCCCAACGTTCCGATGTTGGCGCTCACCGCGACGGCGACGGCGCGCGTGCGCGACGACATCGAGCGCTTTCTCGAGCTGCGCAAGCCGCGCCGCTTCGTCGCAAGTTTCAATCGGCCGAATCTTCGATATGCCGTCTTCGAAAAAACCGACGCGGTTAAACAACTGCTGTCTTGGTGTACGGCCCGTGCCAACGAGAGCGGGATCGTCTACGTGCAGAGCCGCAACTCGGCGGAAGACCTGGCGACGAAGCTTTCCGCGGCCGGCATCTCCTCTCGCCCGTACCACGCGGGCCTCCTGCCGCAGCAGCGAGCTCGCCACCAAGAGCTATTCATTCGCGACGAGATCCGCGTCATGTGTGCGACCATCGCCTTCGGCATGGGCATCGACAAACCTAACGTGCGTTACGTCGTACACTACGATCTGCCCAAGAACGTCGAAGGCTATTACCAGGAGACCGGGCGTGCCGGCCGCGACGGCCTCGCCAGCGACTGTGCGCTCTTCTTCAGCGGAGGCGATGCGGCAAAGCAGCGCCACTTCATTCGTCAGATAGAGAATCCGCAGGAACGCGAAAAGGCCGAGCGCCTTCTGCGACAAATGCTCGATTTCGCAGCGACGACGAATTGCCGGCGGAGTCACCTGTTGCGCTATTTCGGCGAGGACGGAGTCGCCGACCAGTGCGGCAACTGCGATAACTGTCTGCAACCGCCGGAGCGAGTCGACGGCACGCAGATCGCTCGAAAGCTGCTCTCATGCATCTATCGCGTACGCGAGCACAGCGGATTTTCGAGCGGTGCGCACCACATCGTCGACGTGCTGCTCGGAAAGCGCACTGAGAAGGTCATCGCGTGGGGGCACGATCGCCTATCGACCTTCGGAATCGGTGCCGAGCAAAGTAAAGGCGATTGGATGGCCGTGCTCTCGGAGCTCATGCGGACGGGCTGCATCGAACAGAGCTACGAGCATCGAACCCTATTCGTAACCGAGGAAGGATTGCGTGCGCTCAAGGAGCACCGTGCATTCGCTTTTGCCATGCCGCGCTTCGTCGCCAAGACCGAGAAGCGGCGCAGCCGCCGGCTTCGGGCACAGCCTACCCTCCATGACGATGCACTGTTCGAGACACTGCGCGGGTTGCGCAAGCGTCTCGCGGACGATCAAGGCGTTCCGCCCTATGTCGTTTTTTCCGACGCGACCTTACGCGAGCTGTGCACGCACCAACCGGTGACGCTGCAGGCGTTCCGGCAAGTCGGCGGTGTTGGCGACGTCAAGCTCGAGCGCTATGGCACCGCCTTCGTCGAAGCAATACGCTCGTTTGACACGGCCAACGCCGCGGACTAGCGTTTTAGCGTGCACGGCCAAGTGTAGGTTAAGCAGACAAATCCAAGCCTTTCAAGGATTGGTCGACTGGTAGGAAGAGCGTCAACGATCAAATAACGGGCGCCTGAGTTTATCGCATCCAGTGCGCGAGCCGCGACCGTCGCCCGGTACAGGCCACGCCCGCGACATTCTTTGCGCGTTCCTCCTCCGTAGAGTCCGCCGAAAACGCTTTGCCGTTGACTATACAGGCGGCCGATACTCACGGCGGTGCTGCCCTCGACCACTATATAACCCCGATGCTGCGTCGAGCCGCTACGTATGCCGGAGAGGAGCTCGCTGGCGGTGCGTCCATGGTCTCTCTTGAAAATCTTTTCCGCTGCTCGGCGGTATAGATCAACGTGGTGTTCGTCTTCAATCGGAATAACTTGGTAGGGAGACGGCGCGTAAATCCAACTCGGACGGCTCTGCAGGTCCAGTACAAGCACGGTCTCGCGCGGCCCCGCTTTAAAGCCGTGTCGCTCGACACGTTGCAAGAGATCCAGCGGGTTGTCGTGCTGATAGACTTTCCATTCAACTTCTGCTGCCAGGCTCCGATAATGGGCGGCTTGCTCGGCTATAATCGCATCTGCGGTCTCGTCCGGCAACGAGGAAAACGAAATCATGTGCCGCTCGTGATCGACGCATCGAAGTCGTGAAATGTAAGGAAGCGTTTCGAGGACGCAGCCATCTGCGCTAGCATGCGGCGTTCAAAATCCAATTGCCGACGAATGGATTTGAGATCGATCATGATGGTTTGCTTTGCGCTACGGCGTTTCCGTCAGGGCCGAGCGTAAGTCATTGTCCACACGCCTCTGTCCCCTGGGCGATACTCGTTGCCGTCGCATGGCGAACCACAGACGTGCAGATGCGCATAGGGCGTACCGGCAAACATCACCATCGTTCCCGCGTCCCGCATGACGCCGTTGAGCATGTATATCAGTCCGGGCTCGGTGTTCGACGGTTTTGGCTTCCTCGGAATCAGGTCCATCATCCACTGCATGCCGCGGGATCCGCGCGCATATCTGCCTGCCCGATGATGCTTTCGTTGCCCGGGACGCATACCCACCGGTTCGTACCCGGCGCAGCACGGTCAACTTGCCTTGAGCATCCATTTCCGCGACGGTCGCCTCTCTCGCTGTCGGGACCGGAGAGGAGCGCCCGTCGAATCTTGGCTATCACTACCCCATCCGTAATCTTAGATACTATGGCCGCGCCAGCGGATAGACTGCAACCGCGATTGCCCACAGGTGGTCCGCGGGCTTGCCGGCGTAGGCGCCTTTCGGATACGCGTAAAGTCCAGCATACAACGCATCCGCAGCAGCATCGGCAGTACGCACGTGTTTACCATTCTCTTCGATCGCGAAGGTCAGGAGGCCGGCGCCTTTTGCTATTGCGATTGAAGTGTCAAGTTGTCGACGTTGACTGCGTAGTTGCCGGGAGCGACTAGATTGTTCGGATTCGCGCAAATGATGCCTAAGTTAGGCCCGTAGATGACGACGAGGCCGGGCGGTCCGCACGGAACCTGCTGCAAGCCGTAGTTCGACAACAAGGTCGCGCCTGGACTGCCTGCACTGATCGAATAGGACGTGTATCGCTGATTCGCATAGTTGACGTATCCCATGGTCGCCGCCGTCGCTGCCCCGATCGCGAAAGCCCCCCAAAATCCGCCGGCCCAATACGTTCCGTACGGCCTCCAAGCGACGCCGCGATTCCATCCCCAGGCCGGGTAATATCTGGGATTCACGACGACTCGCCCGCCGTAATAGTACGCGTTCCTGCCGTTGTTATTGTAATGGTACGTGCTGTAGCTGTTGGTGTTCTTGTTGTACACCGCCATGTTGCCGGTATTTTTGTTGTAGACCGCGGCGTTACCCGTGTTCTTATTGTACGCCCCCGCGGAGTTCTTGCCGTTGTAGGCGCCGCTGTTGTAGTTGCCGTTATTCTTATTGTACGTGGTCGAGTTGTTCGTGTTCCGATTGTATTGCGTCGTCGTGTTCGTGTTTTTATTGTACGTCGTTGCGGTTCCGGTGTTCTTGTTGTACGCCGCGGCGTTTCCGGTGTTCTTATTGTAGGCGGCGGATCCGTTCTTTCCGGTTGCGGCGCCCTTCGACGGCACGTCGTTGCTCATGTTGAACCCACGACCCTGATTCGGAGCAGAGCGGGACGCCCGCCGCCCCGCCACGGCTAGCGCGCTGCGCCGAGGCCGTCAATGGCACGGCTGCGAGTGCAATGACGAGTAAAATCGATAAAGTTCTCATTGTGCGGACTCCTGGTCCAGCTTGCCGTTTCCGGTTATGTAGGTCCCCTTTGCCGTCTGCACGGCAAAGATCACCGAGTGGGGGGCGATCTTCGTCGTCGAAAGCGGCAACACTTGGTCTTGGTCGGTCAGATTGAAGTAGAACGTGGCCGTCTTGAACGCGACGGTGTGCCGCTCCCCGTCTCGGAGGAACGAGAACCGTCCGCCCGCGCAGCGAACGATGGCGCCATCGTGAGCGCAGTTAGCACCGCTGATAACGACCGTCGAGACCTTGTCGGCCGATATCAAGGTCAGCGTCTTGTTCGCTACTTTCAAGGTTACGCCGGTATACGTCTGCACGGAACCGTCTCTCTGCTGAATCCGCACGTTTCCGGTCGCCAACGCGGGCGCGCTGAGAGCGAGTATAAACGCGACGACGATCAGTCCGACTGGCTTCATGATTGAATCCTTTCGTTGAACGCAACAGATTGCAGTGAGTAACCAGACCGCGCGTCCCAACGGATGCCAAGCTCTCGGGCTAGCCATTCTATCCTAGCACCCGAGCTACGATTCGAGAAGCGACCTCGGCCCAGCGCTCAGTTGCTCTCGACGTCTGAAGGAGGAACTGTTCAACCGCCTGCTAGATTTCTCCTTATCGAAGCAAATCAATGGAGGACTATCGTGAAGGCAGGCATTCCCCTCGCTCTATTCCTTAGCGGACTGTTCGTCTATGCAGCACCTAGTATGGCGCAGAATGCGTCGCTTGCGCAAAAGGTGCAGCAAGTGAAGCAGCTGATGGCAGCCAACAAGCAGCAGCTTTCGCACTACACGTGGCAGATGCAAGAAACGATTAGCGTTAATGGCGGCGTCAAGGAGCAGGACGTATACCAGGTTCAACTCGGGTCCGACGGCCAGCAGATACGAACGCTGATCGCGCAACCCGTCGCTCCGTCGAGCGGTGGGCGGCAGCACGGCATCATACACCGGGTCAAGGAAGATTATAAGGCGTATGCGCAGCAAGTTGGTGCGCTCGCGAAGAGTTACTCGCCTTTGAACCCGGCCAAGATTCAGCAGCTGTACGCACAGGGTTCGGTCGCGGTTAAGTCGGCGGGAAGCCCCGGCTATTCGACCATCCTGATTTCGAACTACCTCAAGCAGGGCGATACGATCGCGCTAACCCTGCGCAACAACCCAAAAACGCTGACTTCCATCGACGTTTCCTCGTATCTAACTCAGCCGTCCGATGTCGTAACGATGCAGGTGCGCTTCGCGAGTCTGCCCGACGGCACGCGCTATGCCTCGACCACAACGGTGAACGGGCGGAGTAAGAACCTCACGATCGTCGATCGGAGCATGAACTTCACGCCGCGGGCGCGATAGCGATAAGGAGGCAGCCCTATGTCCCACGCACAGCCCGACGGTGATGCGCTCGACCGTACCATCCTGCCCATTCCCGATCGTCCGTTCAAGGGTATCGCAAACCGAACGCTCGCGGGCAGTGTGGCAGACTTTCCAGTCCCGGTCCAGGCTCCCGACGCGGCACCGAACATTCTTCTGGTGCTCGTTGACGATGCGGGATTCGGGAACGCGGCTACGTTCGGCGGCTCGAGCGCGAGCCCGACACTCGAGCGGCTCGCACACGAAGGCCTTCGGTATAATCGCTTTCACGTGACCGCCCTCTGCTCGCCCACCCGCGCCGCGCTGCTTTCCGGCCGCAACCACCATGCCGTCGGATTCGGTTCGATCGCAGAGTTCTGTGGCGGGTGGCCCGGATACAATGCGACGTGGCCCAAGAGCGCCGCGTCAATCGCGGAGATATTGCGGAATAACGGCTATAACACAGCCGCGTTCGGGAAGTGGCACTTGACGCCCGACGACCAGCAGGGACCGGCCGGCCCGTTTCGCCGCTGGCCCAACGGACTTGGGTTCGACTACTTTTGGGGATTCCTCGGCGGCGAAGCAAGCCAGTACGACGCCGTGATTACGGAGAACAACACGGTGTTGGGACCGCCGCAAGATGAGAGTTTCTACTTCCCCGATGCGATGGCGGACAAAACGATCCAGTGGATTCGGGGGCAGAAGTCGCAGGATCCGAACAAGCCGTTTTTCATCTATTTCTCGACGGGAGCCAGTCACGCGCCGCACCACGTGGCGGGCAAATGGGCCGACAAATACAAGGGGAAGTTCGATGCCGGCTGGGACGCACTGCGCGTGCAAACGTTCGAGCGGCAAAAGAAACTCGGTGTCATTCCGGCCGACGCGCAGCTAACGCCGCGTAACGAGGCAATGCCCGCCTGGGACTCGCTCTCCGGGGCCGAGAAGGCGCTCTACGCGCGCCAAATGGAAGTTTTCTGCGGCTACCAAGAGAACGCGGATTATAATATCGGGCGTGTCGTCGCTGCCATCGAGGAGATCGGTATCCTCGACGACACGTTGGTTATCTATATCTACGGCGACAACGGCTCGAGCATGGAAGGCACGACGACGGGTTCCTTCAACGAGATGACCGTGCTCAACGGAATCCCGCTGAGCGCCGAAGAGCAACTGGACCTAGCCGACGTGTACGGCGGAGCCTCCACCTGGGGCGGCCCCGGCAGCGCCCCTCACTTTGCATGCGCGTGGGCTTGGGCCGGTAACACGCCGTTCCAATGGGGCAAGCAGGTCGCGTCGCATTTTGGAGGGACGCGCGATCCGATGGTTATCTCCTGGCCGAAGCGAATTACCGACAAGGGCGGCATTCGATCCCAGTTCACCCACGTGATCGACGTCGCTCCAACTATTCTCGAGCTCGCGGGAGTTCCGGCGCCCAAGCTCGTCAATGGTATCGAACAGATGCCGATGCACGGCACGAGCTTCGCGTACACCCTCGACGACGCTGCGGCCGCGGAGCGACACACACAGCAATACTTCGAGATCCTCGGCAATCGCGCGATGTATAAAGACGGCTGGATAGCGAGTTGTAAGCTCGGCCGGATACCGTGGGCATTGGACCCGAAGGCCTTGGAGAGTTTTGCGCCCGGCGTTTGGGACCCGGAGAAAGACACCTGGGAACTGTACGACACGATCGAGGATTTCTCGCAGGCAAACGACCTGGCGCAGAAGTTCCCCGAGAAGCTGAACGAGCTAAAAGCGCTTTTCTGGGAAGAGGCGGAGAAATATAACGTTACGCCTTTGCTCGGCGGGCTGGCGAGCTTCTTCGGCGTGCTACCACCGAATGCGGGGAAGACGACGAAGTTTACGTTCTATTCGGGCGTCGAGAACGTCGGTCCCGGAATGATTCCGCATATCTACGGCACGTCGTACTCGATTGAGGCGGATATCGTCATTCCGGCCGGCGGCGCGGAAGGCGCCATCGTTGCCAACGCGGACTTTCTCGGCGGCTTCTCGCTCTACGTGCAGAACGGAAAACTGCACCACACCTACAGCTTCTTGGGCATTCCTCTGGTGGAAGACTCGTCCCACCCAAGGCTGGTGAAGCTCTTGGAGAAGTTGGGCGACACGAATCGGCTTCTGCGCGGCATCGCCAAAGGCGGGACCATCTCGTCACCGCAAGCGCTTCCGACCGGTCACATACTAGTACGGTTTGAGTTCAGCGCGGATGCGCCGACACCGGCGACCGGCGGCGCCACGAAACTGGTGGTGAACGGCGCGACCGTCGCCGAGGGAAGGTTAGAGCACACCGTCCCCGGGCGTTTCTCCGGGTATGCCGGTATGGATATCGGCAGAGACAATCGGGCGCCGGTCTCGCCAACCTATAAGTCTCCGTTTGCGTTTACGGGGACGATCAACACCGTGACGTTCGACCTGGAGCCGATGCCGAAGAGCCCAGCGGAACACGCAGCCCTCCACGAAGCTGCGCACCAGACACGCGTTCTTAATGGAGTGAACGGCTGACTGCAACCGCTACCGGCACGATCCTTCTCGTTACCGGCGCTCTGACTGCCGTGGTCGGCGTCGGTGTAGTCATACCGCGCCAACTCCTCGCCTTTCTCCTCGGCGAGACGACGAGTGACACGACGGTGATCTTGATGGCTCGCCACTGGAGTCTGCTCGCCGCGCTCGTCGGCGGCTTGTTGATGTACGCGGGTTATCATCCCGAAGCTCGCCTGCCGGCCATGATCGTTGGGGCTGCCGAGAAACTCGTCTTCGGCATCCTCGTCATTGCAAGCCCGTTGCGCAGCCGGCGCCTCACTCTTACGGTCGTCTGCGCAGATGCCGTAATGGGGCTTCTCTACGTGCTGATTCTCACGCAACAGCGCTTTTCATAAACCCATCAGCACTTCTTCGTGGCGAGTTTTCCGGGAAGAATGCTGATGACTCCGGACGAGGCCTCCCCCATGTGCACGTTTTCTAGGACGAATCCGATCCCGCGGATCGTCGCGCCGTACTTGGTCGAAAACGCGGTCGTGTAGCACTCTCCAAGGGCGTCCCAGAGGCTGCCTACATCGGACGCCCCCTGCGCCGTGTACGACTTCCCGACTGTCAGTGACTTGCTCGACAGACCGCCGGTAGCTGGGAGCTTCGCACCGAAGATCACGCCGTAGGTATTAAGCTTAAACTGTATATAAAAGATCGGGTTCACCGAGCCCTGTGGCGGAAACGCGCCGGGATTATATGCCGTCGTGCTGCTGATCAATCCCATCGAGGAATGGGATGAGGTAGGACCGGGATAGTCCATCGTGCCGCCCCAACCCCCGAAACTCGGAACGCAGAGAGTCCCGCCCTTGCTGGAAAGCGGCTTCGCCCCGATGCTCGCGTATTGCTTTGTGTTTTTTTGCCCCTTGCAGGACGGAATTTGTGCTCTGTCGGGCGCGGCGAAATTGGAGACGTTTGTTCCGTTCAGAACTTGAGAGCCCCCACATGCTGCAAGTGATACGGCGATGACCGCAGCGGTAACCTCGCGTAAAGAAAGCATAATGCCCCCTTACTTTAGAAGGTCGGTGCTGCCCAAATTCTAACATGATCAGCCACCACCTGCAGCCGGCAGCGGAACGGCCATCGGAAGACCCGCAGCGAAAACGGCGCCCGACTGCCCAACGCATTCATTGAAGGAGGACTCGTGAGAACATTCGGCTGGGCTCTCGGTTTCTGGACTCTCGGCGTGCTTCTCGCGTCGTGCGGCGGCCCGCAATCCCCAATCGCAGCGCGTTCGTGGATGGATCAAGAAGCTCAGGCCAAGAGCCTGCTCTACGTTTCGTCTGTCTTAACGGGCGACGTTTATGTCTATTCCTACTCGACGCAGAAGTTGCTCGGGACGCTCACCGGATTCACGCAGCCCTATGGACTCTGCGCGGACAAATCCGCGAACGTCTGGATCGTTAACGACGGAGCTTCCCAGCTCGTCGAATACGCCCACGGCGGCACCAGTCCGATCGCCACGCTCAGTGATGCCGGGGAGTATCCCGAGGGCTGCTCCGTAGATCCCACGACCGGCAATCTCGCGGTCACGAACTTCTACAGCACGTCCGGCGCAGGCAGCGTTTCCATTTATGCCGGCGCTCGAGGTAGCCCACAAGTCTACTCGGATCCCGGCATGACGAACTATCGTTTCTGCGGTTACGACTCGAAGGGCAACCTTTTCGTCGACGGCGTCAACAACAGCTCGTCTTTTGTGCTCGCCGAGCTTCCCAAAGGGAGCAGCTCGTTTACGAACATCGACTTCACCCAGAAGATTGAATGGCCAGGCGGCGTGCAGTGGGATGGAAAGTTCATCGCAGTCGGCGACACCGACACGGGGACGATCTATCGAACGAACGCCGCCGGCATTGTGAAGGGCTCGACGCAACTGAGCGGTTCAAACTACGTCAACCAGTTTTGGATCGTCGCATCGAGCGGTGGGAAGAAACACAAGGCTGGGAGCGTCGCCGCGCCGAGTCAGGACGGCGGCGTTCTCGGCATTTACAAGTACCCTGCGGGTGGTTCGCCTACCGCGACAATCAGCGTTTCGGAACCATTCGGCGCGACGGTCAGTAAGTAACTAGATTGATAAAAGAACGTGCGCCCCGAAGGATGCACGTTCTTTTTTTAGCGTTGTGCCGCGAGTTAGTCGAAGCGATTAAAAGACTGCGTTGGGCGATTCGCCGACGCCTTCGGCGGCACTGGTGTTCACGGTCTGCTCGAGCGAACCCGACGGGTAGGAGTAGACCGTAACATCCCCGCTGCCCGAGTTGGCGTTGAAGAGAAGCTTCTCTTTCTCGTTGAGCGAGCAGTGGAACGGGTCGCTCAAACCGCTAACGAGCACCGTGGCGCTGGAGTACGGCGGGGCGATAACCAGAATGTCGCCCGCCTGGTCGTCCGCGATAAGATTCCCCTTCTTATCGATGATCAGGCCGGCTGACTCGCCGACGCTGGCGCCGAGCGGCGTGCCCGTTGTCGATCCGCCTTTGAACTCTTCGAGACTGCTACCGCCGTAGGAGACGAAGAGATCGCCGGACTTATCGACGGCAACGCCTTGGGCGTCGTCTGCTGGGAACTGCTTCTCGATCGTGTTGCTGCACTGGGCATACTCGTCGACAAAGCCTCCTATTAGGTCGGCGACGTAGACGTTGCCTTTCGCGTCGGTCGTAACGTTGATCGGATCCGTCGCACCGGTATAAGTGCAGTCGGGTGACGAGCCGCCTTTCTTGAATTCGACGACGTTGGTCGGGACATTTGCGACGTAGATATTGCCTTTCTTGTCGACCCAGACTCCGTCTGTGGCGCTAAGGCCGTTCGTAAGCTCACCGGTCTCGCCGTAAGTCTTGTTGGAATAGATGAGCACTTCCGGTCCCGTGGTACTGACGAAGAAATCCTTTTCAACCTTGCTCTTTGCCGGAATCGCGCGCAGGCTTCTCATGAGCCGGCTCTGCGGGCCGTTGAAAAAGCGCGTAGAGTTGCCGTCAAGCGTGAACCCGTCTGGCGCCGCAAGACGCGACGCAGGCGACCCAGGCAACGTAGGACCTGCGTTCGGCGAACCGGAGCACGCCGCCAGCAACATAACGGAGCAAGCTGTAATTCCGACGGTAAAGATCGGAGCACGTTTCATGTTCGACTTCTCCCGTAATAGCAAGTGAGGGGACACGCCACTTCGCTACGCGGCGGCGTGGTCCTAGGAATGCCGAGCGATGGGACGTTACGCCGTGAGGCATATGGCTACAGCGCGGGAAGCGATGAAACGGCGGAGAAACTAGAGGTTAACTTTTTGGAGGAAGACGCCCATGAGTGAATCGACATCGCAAGACCGTCCGCTGTTCAATCGCGCGGAATTTTTGGCCGGTGGGGCAGCCACGATAGCCGCCGTGCTTCCCGAGGGGAGTCGAGCTGGAACGTCGGCGCCGGCCGGCGTTACGCCGGAGCGGCTACTAGGACGATTGATGGCCGGCAACAAGCGCTTCATCAACGATGACTTTCCAAATGTAAACAGGGTTGCGGAGAAGCGAGAACTCCTCCAAGCCAGCCAGGCACCCTTTGCAGCGATCCTCGGCTGCTCGGACTCGCGAGTCATCCCTAACCTCGTCTTTGTTCAGGGCCTCGGAGACTTGTTCGTCGCAAGGGTCGCCGGGAATGTTGCCGACGATTTAGTGATTGCGTCCCTCGAATACTCGGTCGAACACTTAGGAACGAAACTCATCATGGTGCTCGGTCATGAGGGTTGTGGAGCCGTTAAGGCCGTCTACTCAGCGATTGCGACCAACACGCCCTTGCCGCCGCACCTCGCGGAGATTCAAAGGCTCATGGCTCCCGGGATCGCCGGCGTAGTGAAAGCGCACGGTACGGAGGACGCGGCAGTGGAGGCAAACGTGCGCGCGGAGGTCGCGAAGCTCCGAACGAGTCCCCCGGTCATAGCGAGCGGCGCAAACTCCGGTCATCTACTCATCGTCGGGGGAATCTATCGCCTTAGAACGGGAGAGGTTACGCTGGTTGAGTAGGCTCGGGTCAGATTCGGCGTCACGCAAAGCCGGGCGGTCTGCGCTCCTAGCAACAGGCCTCTCTTGTTTGTTACTGGCCGCGTTGCCGCACCTCGGCGCAAACGTGGCTGCCGCCGCTACGCGTCGCCCGCGCCTTTTACGCTCTGTAAGAGCACCTATGCGCTGTGCACCACTGCGCGATGCACGCCGATCGCTGGGCACGCAGGATCGGTTTCTTGCGGATGCAGCGTTCACACAGGCTTTTCTGCAGCAACAACAGCGTGCCGAGCGGTTCAGCAAACAAACGCCGGCAGGTCGATCGTGTCGCGCTATTATCCCGTAAAAGCATATGCGACCTGCGCGAACGACCGCCCTTGGGCTAATTGCCTGGACTCGCCCTGCCTGATCGACAAGAAGGACCCATCGAAGGCAACGTGCACGTGCACGATCGCGAAGAATCGAAGTCCCTACGTGATCGTTACGAATAAATATAGCAAGTCCACGTGCACGACTGGAATTATTTCGTCGGCAACGGTTGCGGGGAGCGAGCGGATTTCAAACTTCATCCAAGAGCAGCGACTCATACCGCCGTTTACTATCAAGGTGCTCAATAGCCCGTCACCGTGACCCGACGACGCCTATTGGCTTTGCCCGCGGTCGCAGTGGCCTTAGGATGAGCGGACGCTCCGGACGTCAACTCGTTCTCGGCGACCTAGACCTTCGCAACAACAGCATCGGCTTTTTGCGCTTTCTCTTTGCCGCGACGGTGATATGGTCGCACGCGTATGAAAATGGAGGCTTTGGTTACGATCCACTCGCTCGTCTAAACCCCAACGGCGCGACCGCCGGCTTCCTTGCGGTGGGAGGTTTCTTCGTTCTGAGCGGTTTCCTGATTACGCGCAGTTGGGAAACCGTGAACTCCATCGGCCGCTTTATCTGGCATCGCTTTCTACGAATCTTTCCAGGTTTTTGGGTTTGTCTGGTCGTCACTGCATTCGCATTTGCCCCGCTCGCGTTTGCATACCAGCATAAGACACTGCTCCACTATTTCGCGGAAGTTCCGTCGCCCTGGTCGTACGTGACGAATAACCTATTGCTAGGAATCCACCAGGATCGTATCGGCAGCGTGCTCGCCCACGTGCCGGTCCCATTCACCCTTAACCTGTCGCTCTGGACCCTCAACCCTGAGTTCTTCTGCTACCTCTGCATTGCGGCTTTTGGCGTGATGGGTGCCCTTAGGAGCGGTCCGAAAGCGATCGCTGCCGTCGATCTAATGCTACTTGCCGGCTATACGGGCTTACTCTGGCGTTACGGCGACATTATGATCGTCCAGGTCCTGACATTATTCGTCTACTTTGCGTTCGGTGCGTCTGCCTATCTTCTTCGCGATCGAATCCCGATGTCGCTATCGATTGCGGCGCTCGCTGCGGCTGCGTTTCTCGCGACACTCACCACGAGAGTCTTCGTGCCCGTCGCAATACCGTGCATTGCCTATTTGACCCTGTTTGCCGCGATGCGACTTCCGGTGCGGGGATTCGATCGGCGTCTGGACCTCTCGTACGGCCTCTACATCTACGCCTTCCCCGTGCAGCAACTGCTCGCTAATGTACGGGATCAGCGCGTTTGGTTTCACTCCCTACTTCTTATCGGCTCTCGCGATCGCCGGTGTTCTTGCCACTGCGAGCTGGTTCACAATCGAGAAGCCAAGTCTATCGCTGAAACATCTCACTCTCCCGCTCGGCCGTGCTGGACGGCCGGAGGGCTCTACTTGGCTACACTGACCGTTACGCCGATCGGAAGATCGAAGTTGCCATGCAGAGTCTTGTACGGACTGCCGGCCGGGTATTTACATATCACGGCGTCTTCATTTCCGGGATCGGTCTCGGTCACATACCGGCCCTGAATCCAGAACCCCCCGCCGCCGCAAAGCGGGGTAACGCCGATCTCCTTTCCTTTGGTTCCATGTATTGCGAAATGGTAAATGCCGCCGCTGGCTCCGACCGCGAGATAATTGTCGTGCCACTGAAGTTCCCCGGGAAATCCAAGACTGGGACTCAATGTAATGGACACAAATGTGCTGCTCCCCTTAGGGAGTTCGACGAGACCGTACGTGTCGCTGGAGGTGACGCCGTCGACGAAAAGGTCGCCCTTGTCATCGTAGGCGGCGAAGTACGTTGAGTACAAGCTATCGGAAACGGTCGTTCCCGAACCCGAACCGCCCGTGAAGAGCACGACATAACCAGTTCCCAAGATTGTAACCGCGAGATTGCCGGTCGTCGGGTCGAGCGTGCAGCCTGCAGGTTCGCCGCCAGTGACGCTAAGCGTCTCGAGTGGCGTGGTACCGCCATGCGCGTATTCCAAGATTTCGTCGTTGCCCGACTCAACGACCCACCAGTTGCCGCTGCTTGTCTTCGACGTGCACTCACCTTGCGGGTCGTCTACCCGAGATGGAGCCGACATACTTACCGCCCGGGTACGTGAAAGCCAAAATGGTGCTGCTATAGAAATTCGAAATGTAAGCGAGGTCGCTCTTCTTCGCGTCTGGGGCCATCCAGGAGCGACCCGACTGCGCGACCCGCAACGTCAGATTCTGCTGAACTGGGTTCGCGTCGAGTTGCGAACCGCCGCCGCAACCTGCTACCAACGCAGCGCCGGCAAGGAACACCAGCCCTTGGCTCCGAGAAAACGTTTTCATCGAAACTGCCTCCGGACGCTATTTGGCTACGCTAACCGTGACGCCGATCGGGAGATCAAAGGAGCCTTGGAACATCCTGATCGGAGAACCGCCTGCTGGATATTTCCAGATGGCTGCTATTTCGCTCCCGCTCCCGGCGTCAATCGCGACGACGTCCGGCTTCTGAATCCAAAACCCACCGCCGTCGCCGCCCGTGAGATGGGTAACGCCGATTTCTTTTCCTTTGGTTCCATGTATCGCGAAATGGTAGATATCGGAGGTCCCCTGATCTCCGACCGCCAGATAGTTGCCGTACCCCTGAATGCCACCGGGAAATTCAAGAGTATGACTCAGCGTAATTGCCTCAAACATGCTGCCGCCCTTGGGAAGCTCGACGACACCGTACGTGTCGCTCGGGGTGATGCCGTCGACGAAGAGATCGCCCTTGTCGTCGTAGCCGTCGAAATATGATGAGCTCAAATCATCAGCGATCGTTGTGCCCGACCCTGAGCCCCCCGTGAAGACCACCACGTCGCCGGCGCCCAGGAGTGTCACCGCGAGATTGCCGGTCGTCGGATCGACCGTGCAGCCTGCGGGTTCGCCGCCCGTGACGCTAAGCGTCTTGAGTGGCGTCGTGCCCCCATGTGCGTACTCCGAGACTTCAGCTGAGCCCGAGGCGACGACCCACCAATTGCCGGTCGTCGCCGCACACAAGCCTTGCGGGTCGTCACTCGAGATGGAGCCGACATACTTACCGCGCGGGTAGGTGAACGCCAAAATCGTGCTGTTATAGAAATTCGAAATGTAGGCGAGATCGCTCTTCTTCGCCTCGGGCGCCATCCACGGCCGGCCTGAAGCTTGACGTGTTCCGGCAGCGCGATCGAAGAGCGACAGAGTCGCTCGAGTCGCAAGCGCGTTCGGCTGAATCTGGTTTGAGGCGAGTTGCGAACCCCCGCTGCAACCTGCTAGCGCAACGGCGGCATAAATGCCTAACCCTTGGCTCCGAGAAAAGGCTCTCATCGAAATTGTCTCCTAACGTTTCTTGCCGACGCTTACAATCAGACCAATCGGCAGATCGAAGCTGCCCTGCAGAGTTTTGAATATCGGACCGCCGGCTGGATATTTCCACAGCTCGACGTCTTCATTTCCAGCATCGGCTCCGGCTACATACGGTTTCTGGATGTAGAACTGAACGACATCCGACGAACCGCCGAGTTCGGTAGTGCCGATCTCTTTCGCGTTCGTACCATGTATCGCGAAATGGTAGATAACGTGAGCTTCCTGATCTCCAACCGCAAGATACTTGTCGAACCATTGAATGGCGCCGGGAAATTCGAGGCTCTGGCTTAGCGCGATGCTCTCGCAGGTGTTGCCGCCCTTGGGAAGCTCGACGAGACCGTAAGCATTACCCTGGGTGACGCCATCGATGAAAAGGTCACCCCGATCGTCGTAACCGTCAAAATACGCTGAACCAATCCCGGTACAATAGGCAGTGCCCGAACCACTGCCGCCAGGATATATTATGATGTCGTCGCCGTTGATATTGAGGACGGCGAGGTCGCCGGTCGTTGGATCGACCGCACAGGCTCCGCTCGCGCCGCTTAACGTCTTGATCGGGGACTTGCCTCCATGGGCATACTCCAACATCTCGTCGTTGCCTGAAGCCCACCAGTCGCCGCTACTCGCCGATGCGCACGCCACCGTGCCACCGCCGGTCAGCGTTCCGACCAGCTTCCCGCTCGGGTAGGTGAAGACCAAGGTGTCGCTGCTATAAAAGTTAGATACATAAAGAAGATCCTTCTTACGTCAGGTTAGACGCCATCCACGACCGGCCCGTAGCCACGTGTGCCGCGGCGGCGCGATCGATGAGCGCCGGATTCGCTCGAGTTTGAGGCGGACCCAGCTGGATCTGGTTTGAGCCGAGTTGCGAAGCACCGCCGCAGCCGGCCAGCAACGCCGCAACAGAAATGCCGAACCCTCGGCTGCGAGAAAACGCTTTCATTGAAATTACCTCCTAACGTTTCTCGCCGACGCTGACGATCACGCCGGTCGGAAGATCGAACTTGCCGGTAATGACCTTCACAGGCGAACCACCGGCTGGATAGTCCCACAGTGCGACGTCTTCATTTCCGGCGTCGGCTCCGACAACGTACGGCTTCTGAATGTAGAACTGAACAACATCCGAGGAACCGCCGAGGTCGGTAGCGCCGATCGCTTTCGCGTTCGTACCACGTATGGCAAAATGATAAATCTCGTGAGCCTCTTGATCTCCAACCGCAAGGTACTTATCGTACCATTGGATACCGCCGGGAAACTCGAGGCTTCGGCTGAGGGTGATGCTCTCGAAGGAGCTGCCCCCCTTCGGAAGCTCGACGACACCGTACGTGTCGCTCGAGGTGATGCCGTCGACGAAAAGGTCGCCTTTGTCGTCATAGCCGTCGAAGTACGATGAGTCCAAATCGTCGGCAATGGTCGTGCCCCTCCCGTAGCCCCCCGTGAAAACCACTACGTCGCCGCTGCCGAGGATGGTAACCGCGAGAGTGCCGGTCGTTGGGTCAACGGCACAGCCCGCGGCTTCGCCGCCAGGGACGCTGAGCGTCTTCAGGGGCGTCGTGCCGCCATGCGCGTACTCCGAGACCTCGTCTGCGCCCGACTCAACGACCCACCAGTCGCCGTTCTTCGCCGCGCACAGACCTTGCGCGTCGTCACCCGCGATGGAGTAGACATACTTAAAACTCGGGTACGTGAATGCCGAAACGCCGTAAAAACCCCCAACGTAGGCCAGGTCGCCCTGCTTCGCCTTGGGCGCCATCCACGACGCTCGAGTGGGAAACGCGTCCGGCTGGATCGGACTCGACCCGAGTTGCGAACCGCCGCCGCACCCGGCAAGTAGCGCAACGGCCGCGCAGACTCGAAGCGCGAAGTGGCTACGACCTAATGGGTCCATCGCTCTCCTATCCTTGCATAGGATAGCGGGCTGGGACGATCGGCAATATCCGTGGATGTACGGACCTCGCGCTTTGGCTGTACGTAGCCCCACGCAGGAGCGGTACGGAGATTCCCCGGAAACTCGCTTCCAGAGGGAGCTTCATATTGACGGCCGGGGTCGGTTTCGAGCATTTCGTGGGTCGCGGACCCGAGCTGGCGCGCTTGCTGGCCGCGTTCCGCAAGACGAAGGCCGAGGGCATCGGGAGCGCCCTGGTTATCGGCGGCGACGCAGGCGTCGGCAAGTCTCGCTTGTTGCGCGAGTTTGAAAACCGAGTGCGGCGGGAGCGCTGCCTCGTCTTGCATGGCTGCTGCGTCGAGTACGTGTCGACCCCGTACGAGCCGTTCATCGACGCGCTGATCGGCGGGGCCCATGCGCTGCCACTCGAGCGCGAGTTGCGCGGCCTCTCGGAGCGCGTCGTCGCGCCGGAAGTCGAGCGGCTTCGCCGCTTCAGGCTCGTCGAAGAGCACTTGCGGCGCCGCTGCGCGGAGGCCGGTGCGCTCATCATTGCCATCGAGGATTTGCAGTGGAGCGATGCCGCAACGCTCGATCTCTGGCGGTATCTGGCCCGCCGGTTAAGCGATGCGCCGGTGCTAACGATCGGAACGTTTCGCAGCGAAGAAATTGTCCGCGATGCAGCGCGCTCGGCGCAACTGGCACGCGCGGTTCGCGACGGAATCGTCAATATTGCGCTGGAGCCGCTCTCCGATCCCGAAATCACTTCGCTCCTCTCCGGTGCCGCCGACGGATCGAGCCCGTTGGAGCCGCCTGCGCTTGCACGGATCGTGGAGCTCTCCGAAGGCAGTCCGCTCGTGGCCGAAGAGTTGCTTCGCAGCGCGCTCGAAGGCGGGCGTTCCGAAGCGAGTCGGATTCCCGGTTCCGTCGCAGCCAGCATCATCGAACGCTTGCGCGAGCTGAAGTCGACCGAACAAGAGATGTTGCTCGCGGCTGCCGTGATCGGCCGCGACTTTGACGCGAGCCTACTTGCGGCGCTGATCGAAGCCCCGGAAGACGCGATTCTGACCGCTCTGCGCGGCGCGAGAAATCTTCAACTGATCGTCGAACGTGCGGACCATCCCTCGTTTCGCTTTCGCCATGCCATCACTCGCGAAACGCTTTATCGCGAACTGCTGCATTCCGAAGCGCGTCGTCTGCACGGGCGCATCGCGGCGTTACTCGAGCGATCGTCCGATGCCAACGAAGACGAGGTCGCCTACCACCTCTGGGCCGCGCAGGATGCCGTCCGTGCGATCTCCGCAAACGAAGCGGCCGGAGACCGCTTTGCAGCGATGAATGCCTATGGCGACGCCTCGCGCTCCTACGAACGCGCGCTGGATTTCGCGAACGATTACGACCGGGCGCGCTTAGTCGAAAAGGTTTCGTTCGCGCTCAGCCTCGTGGGAGAAATTCATCGAGCCCGCATGTGGTGCCAGCTCGGCGCCCAGGAACTTCGGCGTTCGGGACAAGAGCATGCGTCGTTCTCGCTGATGCTGCGGCTCGCCCGGCAGCTCTACGAATCGGGCGACGTCGATCGGGCGCTCGAGACGGTCGAGCTCGTGCGCGCCGAGCTTCGCAGCCAAGAGATCGCGGCGATTCACTATCATGCGGCGACGACGCTCGCGGGCATGCTAGCGACCCTTGGCCGGGCCCGTCAGGCGCTATCCGTGCTCGACGAAGCGGACGCCATCGAAGGTCCGCGCGACGAGGCCGATCGGTTTCGCGCGCACACGGCGCGCGGCAACGCCTTTTCATCGCTCGGTGACTACTCCGCCGCACGAATGCACCACAGCGCGGCGCTGGGGATCGCCGAGCGCATCGATAACATCGTCTATCGCGTGCACTCGCTCGGAAACGTCGCCAACGTCTCGGTCTTGAGCGGTGCGCTGACCGAGGCTCAATCCACCTACGCGTACGCAATCGGATTGGCCGAGCGCTACGGCCTGCAACGTAATGCGGCGATGTTGCGCTGCGATGCCGGCCTCGCCTCACTCGATGCCGGCAAGCTGGAATCCGCGCTGCAGGCCTTTCGCGACTCGGTCGAGTCGCGCTCGATCGCTCCGATGTCGTCCGGCTTTGCGTGGGCGCTGGGTCTGCGGCTGCGCGGCTTGATTGAGGCCCCCGACATCGATGCCATCGATATCGAAAGCGCGGTGCAGACCGCGATGCAGTTGCGCGAATCGCAGCTGATTGCGGCGGTGACGGGCGCCGCCGCGCGCACGCTTCTCGAACACGGCGAAATCCAACGGGCTCGCGCGATCGCCGAAAAGGCCTTGGAGATCGTCGAGGTCCCCGACCAGGCGTACTGGCTTTGCGATGTCGCGGCCGAGCTTCTTTCCAACGAGAAGGTCGCGGCCGCCCGCGCGCTCCTCGAGCAGGTCGCAAAGGACGCATGCAACCCGCTCGCCGCCGCATT
Organism: Vulcanimicrobiota bacterium; assembly: GCA_963736775.1. GTDB lineage: Bacteria > Vulcanimicrobiota > Vulcanimicrobiia > Vulcanimicrobiales > Vulcanimicrobiaceae > Cybelea. Next base: position 54,075 of record CAVTPY010000008.1, read on the forward strand.
TTTGCTCCTCTTTGACGCGCGCCGGACCGGCGATGCGCCGGCCGCACTGCGCGCCGCCGATGCATTCAGCTCGCTGGGGTGGCAGATCGAAGAGGCCATCGCCTCGGAGGCAGGTGGCCAAATCGCCCGGGCCGCCGCCATCTACGAGAGACTCGGCGCCCCGCGCGCGTTGCGGCGGATACGGACCGGAAGCGTGCAGCGTTCGGAACGGTCGAGCGCGTCCGAGCTCACGCGCCGCGAACGCGAGGTCGTCGAACTCGCCGCGCGCGGTTACTCGAACAAATCAATCGCCGCGGAGACTGCGATTGGCGAACGCACCGTCGAGACGCACCTTACGGCTGCCTATCGTAAGCTCGGCGTGCGCTCCCGCGCCGAGCTCGCGGCCTTAAGGTAACGACGTACTTCACTACACCGGCGGCGCCGTCGCCTCTGGTCCCGGCGTCGCGTTCGGCTTAATGACGATCACGTCGTGCATGCCTTCACCGTAATGAAAGGCGCAGCCGAATAAGTAGATGCCGGCCTTCGAGAGCTTGATCGTCACCGACTTGCTCGGAGAGATAGGACCGCTGGCGTATCCCTTCCCGAAAACGCCGTTCCCTTGAGCCGAGACCGGGAGATTCGGATTCGCCGGGAATTTCGCGGGCGGCCGTTTGATCTTCTTCACGTAATCGAGCGTGTGAGTGATATCCTTGGAAAGATTCTCGAGCGTAATCGTCGTGCCGGGCGCGAAACCCAGGGCTTGCGAAAAGTTCGATTGCGTGAATCCTCCCAGTGTCGCCTTCCAAAAGGAGTCGTCGATCGTTCCCAGACCCTCGGTCGGCAGTTCTTCGCCGATCGTATCCTTTGGGAGCGTTGCGGTGATCACTAGATTCTTATCGAAGGAAGGCAGGAGGACAGAACTGCCGCCGGCCGCACTCGGTGAGCGCTGCCCGGCGCAGGCAGACAGCATGGTAGCACCTGCTGCGAGCAAGAGAGCCGCGATTCGTTTTGACATAGCACCTCCAAAAAGTTTCGGTTCGTAGCAACGAGCGTACCGGGCGGGGATGAAAAAAGTCTAAAGGGCGCGGGAGCGCCGGCTAATGCTCGAGGACTTGGACGTTGCCGTCGTTGTCGTCGTTGAAGTAAATCTTTGTGTTGGAGTCGTTCGTTCCCGGTCGCGACGATACCAAAGAGCGTTCCAGCCGCACCCGTATCGACGTTGCGGACATCCAAAAGTTTGCCGGAGGCCGACAGCTCGATCATCAGATTCTTCCCGTTCGGATCGAGCGTGTTGCCGACCACGAGATTTCCGTCGGGCAGCAGAGCCGTGCTGATCGGCCCGTTGAGAGGCTTTCCGGCGAAGACGATGCGCGCGTCGCCGCCCGAAGGGCCGGAGAATTTCATTCCGCCGTCGACGGCCTTGATTCCGCCCTTGGGGATCTTCGTGACGTTCTTGAAAGCGACGACCGTGTTGTTCTCGCCATCGGCGAAATAAAGCGTATCGCTGTTCGCGTCATAGGCCAGGCCTGAGGGGGCCAGTGCAGTTCCGGGCACACCGTGGTTTACCGGAAAACCCTTCGCGATAACGTCGTAGGTGAATTTGGAGCCCAGATTGATCCGGACCACGGTACCGGTTCCGGCATTCGTGGCATAGAATGCCGGCGATCCGGCCTTAGTCTCGGCGTAAATTTGCCCCCACGGTTGGTCGAATGGTTTACCCGAGATGTTCGTAACGAGCTTGCCGCTGGCGGAAAGCACCGGATTGTCGTTGGCGACCATTGCAGCAGCCCAAATGCCGTCGCCACCGTCAAGCGCTAGTGCATCGCAGCCGACGAGAGTCTTGTTCGACGAGACGTGAGTCGGGGTGGAGCCCGCAATGGGATGCAAGGCAACGATCGAAGCACCCGTTCCCTGTTTGTTGGATTTTGCATTGAAATTGCAGACGACTAAATCGCCTTTTGTGAGGCTTCCGGAGGTGATCGGGGCGACGGTCAAGCCGTACGGGTTCTGCGCTCCGTTCTGCGGATCGACGGCCGACCCGATGACGACCTGCTTCTTGAGCTGCTTTAGCAGCGAAACGTCTGAAGAAATGCCGTCGCCGGAGGGAGCGTTGCGCGAAAGCGCCGGTTGGGCAGCGGCCGGTGTGACGCTGCGACCCATGCCTCCGTTGCAGCCGGCCATGATGAAGATCGCGGCGAGCGAAAATGCGCCGTTACGTTGGATTTCTCTTGGGAAAGTAAGCACGGACGCACCTCAACAGCTGACGCTAGGGGTTTCGTCAGACTTTAGGCGCTAGAGGTAAAGGAAGTATGAAAAAGATGGGCGCTAGGGGAGAACCTGGTAGAAGGCGCTCATGCCGGCGTCCATATGGTCGGCAACATGGCAATGGAACAGCCAAAGGCCGGGGTCGTCCGGCACCATGTCGACGGTCGTCATCTGCGCGGGCATCAGCGTGATAACGTCCGTGCGTTGCCCGTTCCACAGAACGGTGTTGCCGTGCCAGTGCGGCGTGTGGAAATCGAAGCCGTTACCAACGTCAATCACGTACCAGCGCACGCGCTCGTCTTTTTTCATGACGATTTTTGGCCCGTTCGCATAGATAAAACCGTTGATCGCAAATTTGAAGTTTCCGTCGGCAAATCCTAATCCGGTCAGCGTCGGCGCGCCGTTCGAGTCGATCCCGATGAATTCCGTTCGTTTCGACCTCTTGAGCGCCGGATCGTACGTGGCGACGTTGTAGTTATAATACCAGCTTTGGTTCTCATTAAAGACGCGATAGAGCGTGACGATTTCGCGGTCGACGTCCTTGGGCGTTCCGTCCGGTCTTGCCATGCCGCGCGCGGTAACGACGATCGCTCCGACCAGGCCCGAGTCCACGTCCTTCTGTTCGTCGACGTGTGAGTGGTACAGCCATACCACCGAACTGGGGTCATTGGGCCCGGGGCCGGAACGCTGAGGAACTCGCCATGTATACGTGTACGTCTGGCCGGGCGCAACGGCGCCGCTCATCTTCTCGGTCGCGGAGCCGCCGTCGTTGTATGCCATTCCCTCCGAACTCTTTGCGTAAAACACGCCGTGGGGGTGGATGCTATACGGGCGTGACGCTTGGTTCTTAAAGACGACCTTGATTACGTCGCCAACTTCAGCATGAATGATCGGACCGAGGATGCCGAGATATGCGTCGTTCGGGAGTCTCGGTTTGAGTGCCTGAAACGTCGCATCCGTGTATTCACGGTAGACCGCTTTGCGATAACGGCTGCCGATGTGGTCTGCATCGTGGACCGCATAGGGCCGTTCCATTTCGTCGAAAGGCTTGCCGCTGACCTGATTGAGACCCGTTGGAGCATAATTCCACGTGACCTCGTCGGCCGCGATGTAATACGTTCGGAGCGTACCGTCGGCCAAAGCCGCAGCCGGTCCGACAAAGCAAAACACAACGATCGCCGCGGCGATACTTAGCCAGCGCATTTTTGATGGACTCCTTTAGCGAGGGAGTCCGTAATGCAGCCCCTTACTTCCTTCCTTGCCGACCAGACGTCAAAGCATCGCCGTGAGGCCGGCGCCGCGCCGGCGACACGAAAGGAGTCGCCTCCTGGAACTAGTTGAGCGCCGAATCCGAACCCCGATAGACGATCTTTCCGGAGCGAATCGTGTATTTCACGTCAGCCATTGCGCGGACGTCGCTCTCCGGATCGCCTTCGAAGGCTACCAGATCGGCCTCGAATCCGCCGGCGATTTGCCCCAGCACGGTCGCATCTCCGAAGCGGCCGGCGGGGACGGTCGTCAGCGATGCGAGCAGCTCGCGAAAGTTCATTCCGGCTGCCGCCATCAAAGCATACTCTTCACTCGGATCCGGGCCGACGGCCCCAAGATCGGTTCCGAAGAGTACCGCCCCTCCGCAATCGGCCCACGCCCGAAGCTGACCGACTGAGGCTGCGACGACTGTGTCCTGGGCGCAGAGTCGATCGTGACGCGAAAAAGACTTCCACAGCGCGAGCGTCGGTGTGAGCGCGGCGCGCGTTCTGGCGATCTGAGAGAGCAGTGCTTCGTCCCACGCTCCAGCGCGCGGCGTCGTATGCGCGATAACGTCGACGCCCGCGCGCAGCGCAGCGGTCACGTCGGCGGCGCTCTCCGGATGCACGAAGACCGGTCGCCTTGAGCGATGCGCTTCATTTACGGCCGCACACATGGTGCTTTCTGACAGAGCTTCGCTGCGTGGCGACGATGCAAATAGCTTGATGCCATCGACCCCTTCTTCGATCAAGCGCTTCACCGTGGATTGCGCCTGCGCAGCGCCGGCAATTTCGGGAGCTGCAAACGGCATAACGCCCATCGTCGCGAGCACTTGCGCCGGCGGAAGGCCGCCCGGCGGAATCAGCCCGGGTCCCGTCGAGCGAATGCGTGGGCCGCAGACTTCGCCCGACTCGATTCGAGCGCGGAGCTGCCGCGTGTTCTCCCACATCGAGCCGATATCGAAGACGCTGGTGAATCCGTATCGCGTCAGCATCGCCGCGAGCTGGCGATTCAACTCGTGAGCCGGGATCGTAGCAACCTCCGCCCACTTTCGCTCGAAGAAGTGCACGTGGCTGTTCCACAAGCCGGCCGTAATCGTCAGGCCCGAGCAGTCCAGCGTCGCAGAACCGCGCGGGATGGGAACGAGCCTGCTCGGTCCAACGGCGGCAATCTTTCCCCGTTCGATCAACACGACGCCGTCCTGGACGGCGTCGTGTGTCGGACTCGCGTAGATGGTGCCGCCGGTAACCGCCAGACCCGTGCCCGAACTCATCGCTCAAGGGTTCGAGCGAGGCCCGCGAGGTCCGTGGTCGGCACGGCCGGTCCTTACGGGTTAGTCGCCGCCGTTGTTATGATCGTGGCATAGAAATTGTTGCCATCCCAGTAGCCGTGCGCCACGATTCGGCGGCCTACAGCCACTTTTCCGGTGAACTGGTTGTTCAGAGCGGGAGTGTCGTCAACGACGACCGTCCCCGTACTTTGCTGAACGGTCACGAGATGACCCTTGACGATGGTTATCGTGCCTTCAACCACGGCGTGACGCTTCACGTCTCCGGTGCACGTTCCGTTCGGGGTCCAGGTATCTCCCTGCCACGTGCCGCAGGCGGTGTCGGTATAGGGCGCGTCAGGCGGGGCTTGCGCATATCCCGCCGTCGATAGCACCAAGCCAAAGAAAGCGCTTGCTATTAAAGAGTTAAGTATTCTCATGCAGCGCTTTTTCCCGCGCAACGCCAACTCAACACCGAACGTGCGCTCGGCAGCGCTTCGAAGCGTAAACGGGGCGAGTGTTACGGCGGATCGAGCACGAGCGTGCCGGATGCACTCCGCCGAACTGCCGCGCGACTAAATGGAAGCGGTTGCAGACGGCCGGCGACCCACGCGCGTGTGAGATCCGTGTAGTGCGGGGACCCCGGCTCCCCCGACTCGCCGCTCGGAATTGCGATGCCGCCGCGGTCCCAGTCACCGACGTCCCATACGGCACGGAAGCTCTGCGTGAATCCCGGTTCTTGCAGGTGAATCGTATACTCGTCTCCGGAACCCGGGAGCCACGCGCCGTTAAGAAACGCGAAGTTCATCGGCGCGAGCGGATGCTCGATCCGCATGCCGCCGGCCTCTCGCCACACGCGGCGCTGTTCGAACGCAAACGAAAACCACCCGTCGAGATCCGATTCGAGGTCGCGCGCAGCGGCGTCGTTCACGCCTCGCAACTCGTTGAGCCGCGCGCTAAACTCCGAAGCATCCCCGAGCACGGCAATCCGAAGCATATGCTCGAGCGCGGCCGCCTGCGAATCCGGTTCGTAGCGGCCGTTCCATTGGGCGAGCACCCCGAGTACGTCCGCGCGGGACCCCTGCTGGGGATGCGCGCGAACGAATCGCACGACGTCGCGTGCAATCTCCAGATCGATTGGTGAAAGCGTGTCGAGCTGCATCCACGTAAAATACGCGGCGTCGTACCTCGTGCGCGAGTGGAGCAACTCCGCTATACGATAAGCGCGGTACGGCGGTTCGAACTGCGCGGACAAACGGTATGGATAGGCAGACGTATAGGCCTTATTATTCGCAGAGGCGAGGACGCCGTCGCGAGCCGGATCCTTTCGCGGGAGCTGCGCGAACGGAATCGGCGCGAACGCCATACGCAGATCGCGCGCGGGGTGGACGTAACGCCCCCACGCCGGATCGTCGGGGACCAGGCCGGCGACGTGGTAGGCGATCTTGCCGCTGCGATCGGCAAGGATGAAATTCTGCGGCGAGCCGCGGTAGTTTGCGATGATCCCCAATGCGGCGTTTATATCGCGCGCGCGATCGAGTGCGAGCACCGTTGCAATCGTCGAGCGCCGTTCCGCATAAATCGGCCACCGCACCAGGGCAATCGCACCGTTGCCTTCGTCGTTGGGTACCGAGAATTCACGCGACGTGCGATAGTAGGCCGCGCTTGCATCGCGCGAAAAACGCACGCGAATCCGCTCGGTAACCCAGTCTCTCGGGTTGGGGTGCCCGGCCTCGAATACGCTCGTCGTTGCCATCTCGGCGTTCGTCAACGCCCAGGCCAGGCGCTCGTTGTGCCCGAGAAGGACGCCCGGAATCCCGGGAATCGTCGCGCCGGCGGCGTGCATTTGCGGCGACTCGATGTCGACGACGTACCAAATGCCGGGAATCGTTAAGACGAGGTGCGGGTCGTTTGCAAGCAGCGCATGCCCGTCGACGGTCCGCATCGAGCCCGCAGCCCAAGCGTTGCTGCCGATCGCCGGCCGCTGCGGCCTGCCAGCGATTGCCGGAGTACTGCAATCGCCGGCAGGCTCGGATGCGGGCGGCGCGTTTAGGATACCGTCGATCGTCACGTCGTAGCGGGCATCGGACAACGGGAAGAGCGTGTCGAAGCAGCGCGGTCCGCGCTGCCGCCAAACGGCGTCGCGCGCGAAGACATCCTGCCATGAGTCGGCGAGCTCGAGCGAGACCACGATGGAGACCGCGAGGGAATCCTTCGGCATCCACGGCGCGGGCCGGTAGAGAAGGATGCGGAACTCGACCGGCAGCGACTGCATAGCCGCGGCCGCATTGACCCCTTCACTGAATGCGACGAGCGCATCACGGTCGTGCGGGGCCATCGCGCGCAGTTGGCGCTCCGCTATGCCGTCGATATCGACCGCGCGCTGCGCTCGATCCAGTGCGAGTGCTTTAGCTCCGAACACCTCCGCGAGCCGGCCGTACGCGTAGCGACGGCTCAAGTCTAATTGGAAGAGCCGATCCGAGCCCTGCACGTAGCCCTCGGCAAAGTACAGATCGTGCTCGTTTGCGGCCCTGATATGCGGGATGTCGCGCCCATCGCGCTCGATCGTGACGGGAGCGTGTAGGCCCGCCGCGACGATGCTGCCGCGCGTCACGGCGCTTGGGTGCAGCCCCGCTTCGACATTCGCGGCATAGACGCCGGCGCTCGCGAGGAAGCAAATCGCGAACGCCAGCATGTGGCGTTTCAACGCGGCGACGACCGCCAACGGCGGCGTCGGGTCGGCGCTTTGGACGACTCGAGGATCGGGTCGCTCGAAGAAACCCACCTTGGTTTAGCGTCCGCCGAGACCGCCGCGTGACGGCTACGACTTCGTGCAGGTCTCCTTGGCGGTGACGACGCGACCGCTGGTTTTCGGTGAACGACGTGGTCATCGTCTTCTTCGTGTCGCTGACTTTGACAAAGACGAGCGGTCCGTATGAAGCGATGTCCGGCGACTTCGTTTGGATCACGTACGTGAAGGTTCTTTGCACGCCGGCGGACATCGGAGCGGTAGCCACGCTATAGCCTCCGGCGTCGCTGGTCGTTATCCGAACCCAACGCTTTGCCAGGGCGTCGTACGTGACTTTGGTTTGACTGTGAAAATCTCGCGGAATCCAGGATGCTTTGTGCGTGGTATCGTCCCTTAGAAGCCAGTAGCCGCTCGGGTCCATCGAGTAGACCTGAGTGACGTTAAACGGGCCCGGACGGCGAGAGCTCAGATCGGAGCATTGCCACGTGCCGATCAAAAACTTTTGCGTGGACATATCGGGCTTCGGGCTCATGGGCGCCGGCGTTCCCTCAACCTTCATGCCGGCAGCAAAAACGGTGGCGCCGGTTGCCATGAACAGCACGGCCAGGGCGACGTAAAAGCGCTTGGTAATCGTCATCAAATAGGCTCCTCCATTCGCCGGGCCCGTTCGTAGCCGAGCGGCCGCCTCCTATCTGAGGGTTTGAATTTCCTAGGCAGCGTTGACCGCCTTCAATGCGGTGTATGCAACGAACAACGCGATCGCAAAAACGATGAGGATCCCGAAAGCGATCGCGCGGTTTGTCCGGCCCGAGTGAGCTTGGAACCAACCGCTGCCAATTCCGAGGGCGCCGCAGAGTAGAATGAGCACGAACACGACGTTGAGCCGCCCGATGAAGACGGAGAGTCCGGGAGCGGTCTGACCGGCGAGGAGGCGATCGACCCAGATCCAGATCGCCGAGACGAATACCAACAAAAAGACGCCGGCGCCAAAGACAACCCAACCTCGGCGCTTCGCGCTTTCCAGAGTCTTGAGCCGAGTGCCGCACGTCGTACACTTATCCGTATCGCCGCTGGGCTTATTGCAGCGCGGACAAAACATGGCGGGAGCTGTTGTCATTGGCGCCTCCGGTTGACGTTACGATTTGCGTATGATTCGTCCGGTCTCGACGACCTCGAATGCCGTGCCCGGAACGTTCTTGAGCTGATCGAGGTCGCTGTCGCTCCAGCACGACGGTTGACGACCGCCTTCACCTGCGAAATACCAGTTCGAGCCGTTCTGCGCAACGAACATGCCGTACTTCTTCATCGCGACCGCGATCACGCGCGCCTGCCCGGTGATGTGCGAGATATCGTACGACGCCTTCATCCGGAAACGCAACCCCATCGGCGGCAGATCCTTGGCTCGAGTGTCGCTGGCGTAATGGGTTGCGGGATGAATGTACCCTGCCTGCGTTTCCTCGAACGTCACTTGCAGCGCGTGGTCGATGACGCCTGCCTTGACCTCGGCGCACTTCACCAGGGCCGGTATCATCGGCAGCCCCGCGGCATCCGCGGAGGTCCAGCCGTTTGGACGCAGCTTGTTGGTATCGAGCGGAAAGATCGCGCCCGAACCCGCTCGCCAACTCTCGCCGTGGCCGATCGGATACGCATCAAACATTTCGTAGAGCTTGCACGTACCTTGTTGCAGGACCAGCACGTGGCGATCACCCTTGGAGTGCGGGCCGCCTTCGATCTGTGCGTCCGGCGGGATTGGATACGGCCCGGGATTGCTCTGCGACCCGTAATGAAAGTGCACCGGCACTTTTTTCTGCGCGCGCGGAACGATGTTGATCGGGAATCCCCAGTGAAGGTTCTGACCGAAATCGGGATGGAGGTTGCCGGGAAGCGCGGCGATGTACCGCGCCGAAAGCGGATCGACCGGATACTTCGAGATGTCGGTATTCCACGAGTTGTTGGCGGGGAAGATTTGGCAGCCTCCGACGATAGGCGCGTTGGCCGGCGCGACATGCCCCAGGCCGCCCATCGGGAGTTCGGCAGGTGCACTGGGTACGCCCAAGTGCCCGCACGATGCCAGTAGGGAAGCGGAGAGAATAAATGTTAGAGTGCGTTGTAACAATGGCGCCATCCACGCCGCGGCTCGAGCCGCTGGTTTGAGATGTCGGCTTACTTCGACACAAGGGTGCTTCCCAACTTGCAAGCGTCGACGCGTTTTTTGAGAAAGCGCTGCTCCACAGGGTTGCGAGCCAGCGCGAGCGCGGTCTGAAAGTGCTCGCGGGCGATCGCGTTGTTTTTGCGGCGTAATTCGAGTTCGCCCCGAGCCGCATAATAGAACGGATATTCGGCCAGCCGATCGCGGTCGTTTACGGCGTCGATCGCTTCCAGGCCGCTTTGAGGCCCGCTTAGTTGCGCAACGGCGATCGCGCGGTTGAGCGCGACGACCGGAGAGGGCGCGATCTCCATCAATGTGTCGTAAAGCGAGACGATCGCCGCCCAATCCGTCTCCTCAAAGCGCGGCGCGCCGGTGTGCACCGCGGCGATAGCCGCCTCGACGTGATAACGGCTCAGTTCGTTGCCGGATGCCGAACGTTCGAGCAACGCCCGGCCTTCGTCGATCATTTCACGATCCCAACGCGAGCGATCCTGATCGAACAACGAGCTTAAGTCGCCCCAAGCGTCGAGACGCGCCGGCAAGCGGGCGGCATCGAGATACATCAGCGCACAAAGCGCTAAAGTAGACGGCACCGCACCCAGCGGATGTTTGGCGAGTAGATGCGAGAGCCGGATCGATTCGCGACACAAGTCCGTGCGAATGACGGCGCGGGCCGACGCGCCGTGATAACCCTCACTAAAGATAAGATACAGGGCCCGCTGAACGACGGGGAGCCGAAGTGCGAAGTCGGCCGCATCGGCGATATCGAAGAGCACCCCCGATTCCGCAAGCGTCTTCTTCGAGCGGTTCAAACGTTTTTCAACTGCGGCGGGACTACTAACGAACGCGCTTGCGACTTCGCGAGCGCCAAAACCCCCAACGAGTTGCAGCACGAGCATCACCTGCGCCGTCTCCGAGAGCCGCGGATGACAGCACGAGAACATCATGCGGAGTTGGTCGTCTTTGATGCCTATCGGATCGAAAATCTCGTCGACCGCATTGGCCAGAGTCCACTCGGTTAGCAGCAGTCGTCCCAAGTCCGGCGCAAAAGTCCGGGCCGTACGTTCGCGCCGCATTACGTCGACGGCGCGATTCTTCGCGGTCTTCATGAGCCACGCGGATGGGTTTTCGGGAATGCCCCGGAGCTTCCAGACCTCCAACGCTCGGCAGAAGGCATCTTGGACGACGTCTTCTGCCAGCGTGAGATTGTGAAGGCCAAATGCCCGCGTGAGGGCGGCGACCATACGTCCCGCTTCGCGGCGGAAGAGATGGTCGCTTAGCTCCATCTACATGTCCATTTTCATGACGGGCCGTACCTCGACACAGCCATCTACTTCGAGAATCGGGCAGCCGCCGGCGAGCTTTGCCGCGTGCGCGAGAGAATCGGCTGCTACGAGCGTGAATCCGCCGACGAGATCCTTTGCCTCGGCAAAGGGACCGTCCGTCACCGTACCCCCTTTGCCTTTGACGACCTTGCCCTCGAGTTCGAGCGGCTGCCCAGGATCCTTAAGATTGCCGCTGTCCGTGAGCTCTTTCATCCAGGCAAGCCATTTCTGCATGATCTGCTGTGACTGCTCCGGACTCTGGCTTCGTTGACCACCGCGATAGAGGTAAAGAAAATCGTTCATGATCGTGCCTCCTAGAAGAGTGTTATGCGGCTTCGACGTTTGAGAGGCTCCGCGCCGGACATTTTCTCCAAAAAATGTCTTGGAGACTCCCGTCGGCAGAACAGGGGCCGGCCAGGAATTCCGGAGAAGCCACGGCGATGGAAACAACTTCATCGCGATTTCAAGAGCAAGTTCGTTCGGTCGTCACCGACCGCCATCTGCTCGGCCACCCTTTCTACATTGCCTGGTCGAAGGGCGAACTCTCGTACGAGCAGCTCAGGCAGTACGCGGGTCAGTATCTGCATCACGTGCTGGCCGAGCCGACCTATTTGAGTGCCGTTCACTCAAACACGCCACACTTTGCAAGCGATGGAAAGAGCGACCTAAGCTCGCGGCAGGCAATCCTCCAGAACCTTATCGACGAGGAGTTCGGGCCGGAGAACCATCCCGCGCTCTGGAAGCGGTTCGCGGCAGCATTGGGACTCTCCGAGGACGACCTCGCCGCCGCCGCGCCTCTGCCTGCGACCCAATGTCTCGTAAAAACCTTCACCGATCTTTGCCGGAACCGGCCCTACTACGCAGGCTTGGCGGCACTGCACGCCTTCGAATCGCAAGTGCCGGCAATCGCGGCCGTCAAGATCGATGGGCTCCGGCGATACTACGGGTTCACCGATCCTCGCGAATATGAGTTCTTCACCGTGCATGAGGAGGCAGACGTCTTCCATTCCGCCGCCGAGTGGCGTTTGATCGAGCGCGCCGCCGACGCTCCGGCAAAGCAGGCAGAGGTTCTGGCTGCAACGACCGAGGCGTGTGACGCGCTGTGGAGCTTCCTCGGCGGCGTCTACGGGGAGATTTGACGCACCGGGAGTTCGAACGCGTGGTTGGCGAAGCGTTGGCGTCCCTTCCAAAGCGATTCGCCGACCTCGTTGAAAATGTCATCATCGCCGTCGAGGAGGAGCCGACCGCCGAAGACCTCGACGGCATCGAGGACGACGCGGACGACGATTCGGAACTTCTGGGCATCTACCGCGGCGTCGCGCTTACCGAGCGAACGCACGACATGCCTTTGTTACCCGACGAGATCGCGATATTTCGCGGCCCCATCAACCGCATCGCCTCCACTCGGGAGGAGGCCGTGCGGGAAGTGCGTGAGACCGTTATTCACGAGCTCGGACACTATTTCGGCCTCCACGACGAGGAGATGCCGCATTGAACGCGGCGCTGCGTTTACGTCCTCACGCAGGTAACGTTGTATTGCTCTTTCCAGGGACCGCCGGATTTATATTCGCCGAGGTCGGTTGTCTTCGTCATGCTATAGGTGACCGTGTCCCGTATCTGCATGCTCGCGCCTGAGGTATTGGAGGCCGTCCCAACCCATACCATCTTCTTTCCGATCGTCGACGACGACTCCGTGCCGTAGGTTCCATCCGACACGATGAGCGGGCTCCACCACGTCTTCGTCTTGGCCACGTAGACGTTGTAAAAAACACTATCGAAGTTCGCGCCGACGGAGTGATACATGATGGCGCCGCCGTTGGTACGTGTGACGGTCATGGACTGGTGGCTGGGGCCACCCATCGCCGAGGGCATCGTGTTGGTACACGACCACGTTCCGACCGCCCAATCATAGCCGTGCGGACCGGCTCCGGGCACGGAAGCCGACATCATCTGAGACTGCGCCGCGCATGGAATCCGCGACGACAAACGCGGCAAGTACGAATTGCGAAAGAACCTTCTTCATAGTTGTGCCTTTCCGAGAGTAGCAATGAGGCCGGGCCGACGCCGGCCCACGAACTTGCCTGTTTGCCGAGTTTTCGAGCGCCCCTCCAGAAAAGCGCCCGCCTGACCTGGCCGGCGGGGAAAGCGTGCGTGCCGCGGAACCGGCTTCTCATCGTGAAAAGCGTCACGTTGCTTGCCTTTGCGTTGGCGTTGGCGGCCTGTTCGGGTTCCTCCACCGGTCGCAACTCCTATGGCTCCGGCGACCCGAGTCTGGCGGCGCCGAACCTCGGAGGCGGCCCGATCGATCCGTTTTTGACCGACGGCCAGGCGGTGCTGCGCGCGTTCGATGCGATTGCGGCGCGCTCCGGACGTCCGATGCGTGTGATCTCTCTCAGCGCGGATCGCATGAACGGCCTGATGGTCGATGTCCAAGAGCCGTAGAACCACATCAACGTGGACGACTATGTGGTCGCACCCGATGGTACGCTTTCAGGGCCGGCTCCCGTTAAAATGCAGTTCTAGCACGCGCCGGCTCGGGAACCGAGTCGAGCGCGCAAGCTAGATCGGCTACGAGGTCCTCGACCTCTTCGATTCCGACCGAGAGGCGCAGCAGATCGTCGGTGATATCGAGTTGTGCGCGCTGTTGGGGCGTGAGCGACCCGTGCGTCATCCTTGCCGGGCTGCAGATCAGCGATTCGACTCCGCCCAACGAGACCGCGAGCGCGAAGATGGAGGTCGAGGTTGCGATCGAGCGCGCGCGCTCGGGGCCGCCTGTCGGACGGAACGAGACGATGCCGCCGAATCCGCTCATTTGCCGCTTTGCGAGCTCGTGCTGCGGATGCGTGGCGAGGCCCGGATAGTGAACCTGAGCGACGTCATGGCGTCCGGCCAGAAACTCCGCAATGACCTGCGCGTTTCTCGAGTGCGCGCGCATGCGCAAGCCGAGCGTCTTCGCCCCGCGCATGGTGAGATAGGCATCCCACGGGCCGGGCACGGCGCCCACGCAGTTCTGATGGTACGCGACTCGCTCGGCGATCTCGCGATCGTTCGTGACGACCGCACCGCCGATAACGTCGCTGTGCCCGCCGATGTATTTCGTCGTCGAATGAACGACCATATCGGCCCCCAACGCAAGCGGCTGCTGCAAAAAAGGCGAGGCAAACGTATTGTCGGCCACGATCAGGGCGCCGGCCGGCCGCAGGCGCGCGAGCGCCTCGAGATCGCTCAGTCGCAGCAGCGGATTGCTCGGCGTCTCGAGCCAGAGCAGCCGCGTGTTCGGCCTCGCCGCCGCCCAGGTTTTGCGAGCGTCGCTCGTATCGACGAACGTCACTTCGATGCCGTAGCGCGAGAGAACGGTCGTAAAGAGCCGATGTGTGCCGCCATAGATGTCGCGGGTTGCGATGATATGGTCGCCACAGGAGAGCAGCGACGTCGCGCCGGCGACCGCGGCCATGCCCGAAGCAAAGGCCGAAGCGAACGTACCGCCCTCGAGAGCGGCGAGCTGACGCTCCATCGCGGAACGCGTCGGATTTACGGTTCGCGAATAGTCGAAACCCTTCGTCACGCCGATTTCCGGCAGCGTGAACGTCGCCGTTTGATAGACGGGAACGATCGTCGCTCCCGTTGCGGGACACGCCTCCTGCCCGCTCCAAACCGCTCGGGTCGAGAAGCCGAGCGGCTTGGAGTGGTTCGATCTTCCGTTCAACATCGGTTGCTCCGGGCGGCCGCCGTAGCGGGCGTTCTGATAAGTGGCTCTAAGATTGCTCGCAACGCATTTGGCTCGGCCAAGAATGCGTCGTGACCGTGACGCGATTGGAACTCAAGATACTGCGCGTCGAAGCCGAGCAGCGCAAACCGCTGCGCCGCCGCCCGTACGTCCTGCGGGCGAAACAGCCAATCCGACGTGATCCCAACGAACGTCAGCCTCGGTTTTCTCGTGCCGCTTCCATTTAAGAGCCGAGTCTCCGGCATCGCGCACGTCGAAGGAGTCCATAGCATGAGTGAGCGTGGCGTAGCTGGCGGCATCCATGCGAGCTTCAAAGAGATCCGCCTGGCGTTCCAGGTAGCCCTCAACGTCGAAGCAGGCTTTCCCACCGCGATCGCCCCGGCGAGCGTGGCGCGCGTTGAAGAGTTCTTCGCTCTTATACGAGAGCATCGCAAGTTTGCGCGCGAGACGCAGACCGCGCACCGGATCGAGCACCAGCGCCTCGCGCTGCAGCGCGTTGAGCGCGATGCCCATCGCGCTGTGATGATCGTGCGCGCCGACCAGCACCGCGTTGCCGATCCGCTGCGGCGCCGCGAGCGCCCACTGCAGAGCGCGCATACCGCCCAGCGATCCGCCAATAACGAGCTCGACCCGCTCGAGCCCCAGCTCGCGCAAGGCGAGCATTTCGGCCCGCACGACATCGCGAACCGTGATCCGCTGCGAGGTTCTCGTCGAGCCATAACAACTTCCCAGCGCGTTGATGCCGACGACGCACCACTCGCGCGGGTCAAAGAGCGCGCCGTCACCAACGATGCCCGGCCACCAATCGGCCGCGCGGCTCGAACCGGTCAGCGCGTGTTCCACGAGAACGACGTTTGAGCCGTCAGCGGCGGGTGTGCCATAAACGGTGACGCGTTGCTCGACGGCCCGAAGCGTTTGCCCGCAGTCGAGCCGTAGTGCGCCAATAGCTACCGTTTCCTCGCGCATCAGGCGTTCACCAGGGCCTGCAACGGAACGTCGCTTAACGCATCGTCCCAGATCGCATAGTTGGGAAGTTCAACGGTTCGGGAAAGCCGGTCGAAGAACGGCTCGATTCGGCTCGCCGTTTCGAGTGAGTGCGAGCGGCCACGCAGATCGAAGCCGCGGCCCTGTCCGAGCGCATGCAAGATGCTGACGACATCACCGAGCACCGCCGACGCAGTCGCGGCGCCGCCCGCACCGGTGCCGCGCAACACGAGCCGGCCGGCGTCGCGCGCGACAACCTGCACGACGTTCTCCGCATCTGCCGTGCGTGCGAACTCGTGGCTCTCCGCGACGAGCAGCGGCGCAACCTCGGCCAAAACGCCGTCGGGCGTACGGAGGACCGCGGCGACGTGACGGATTCTAAATCCCAGCATGCGGGCGCGCGACACGTCGCGCTGCGTCACCGCCGAAATTCCGGTTCGTGCAACGCGCGGAGAGGTCACCGCAAGACCGAAAGCCAGCTGCGCAATAACGGCAATTTTGTGCGCCGCATCGATTCCCTCGACGTCGTTGCCCGGATCGGCTTCGGCATACCCGAGCCGTTGCGCTCGAGCCAGCGACTCGTCGAAGCCCGCGCCTTCTTCCATGGCTGAGAGGATCGCCGTGCACGTCCCGTTGACGACGCCCGCGACCGAGAGAATCTCGTCTCCCGCCAGCGCGTCGCCAAGCGTTCGTACGATCGGAATTGCACCGGCTACGGCGCCTTCGAAACGCAACGCCGCGCGACGCGATGCCGCCAGGGCTTGCAGTCGCGGCCCGTGCTCGCCAAGCAAATCCTTATTGGCGGTGACGACGTGACGTCCGCGCTCGAGCGCGCGCTCGACCAGTTCGGCGGCATCGGTCGTTCCCCCGATAACCTCGATGACGAGATCGACGTGCGGGTCGTCGACGACGGAACGAGCGTCGCGAGTGAAGAGACGCCGTTCGAGCGCGCTCGAACGCCTCTTTAGTGAATCTTGAATCGCAATCGCGCGAAGCTCGTATCGAACGCCGCTACGGCGCTCGATGATTTCGTGCTCGCGCTGCAGACGATCGGCTACGTTTGAGCCGACCGTTCCGCACCCGAGCAGCCCGACCCCGACGGTCGTTTTCATATTTCCCGGCCTCCTGTTGCGATGGGAAAGCGAGGATAAACGCGCGCCCCCCGCCGTGGTGGCGAGGGGCGCGAGAAGCATTGTTGGTTTCCGGACCTAACTTGCGAGCTTCACGACGACCCAGCCACATGCATGCGCATGCCGCACATCGAGAACATCATTATGCTACTCGCAAATAGAGACATGGTCCGAACATTAGCATCTGCGCGGGTCGCTGTCAAGGAAATGTAAGAAACGTCGCGAGAGTGGGTACAGCGTCTAAATGAAGATTGCGGTTTTTGGCTCGGATGCTCGCGCGGTCGCCATCGGCAAGCTGCTGGTCGATGCCGGATATCGCGTCTGCTTTGGCGATGCGGCGGATGTGAGTCAGGCCGAGGCGGCCGCCCGGCAGGCGGGAGGCGTCGCGGACACGCCCTACAACGACGCGACCTCGTGCGAGATGTTGATTTTCGCCGGCTCTCGCGCCCAGCTCGACGATTTGCTGACGGCGGCAGGCTGCATTTCGCCCGATGCGGTGGTCGTCGACGCGATGGAAGGCACGGATGGAGACGGGACGGACCTCCTCGCCCACAAACTCGATACGCACCGCGTCATTCGCGCCCTGATCGTTGCGCCACAGGTCAATGCCAACATCCCCTACTGCGGCGACGACGCCGACGCGATGACGCTGTTCGAGGAGGTCTTTCGCACTGCGGGCTGTCTGACGGCCTATCGTGGCCCTCTCGCCAAGGCCGCCGAGATCACTCTTCCGGGCATCGGCGAGATGGGCGAAGCATCGTTCAAAACCATCAAATCGGCGAACACCGTCGCCACGTAAGCGTGAGGCAGGCTCCGCCTGGCCGCCGGCAAACGCTTTGCCGCCAAATCCATGGCGTTTGCCGTTGCTCGCTACGAAGTGCCGGTGGCCGAACCGTATCGGCTCGATCTTACCGTGTGCGTGCTACGGCGCTTATCAACAAATCTCGTGGACGTACTCACGCCGCAGGGCGTCTATCTGCGCGCGCTCGGGGATGCCCTTCGACCGATGCTAGTACGCGTTTCTTCTCAGCAACGCGGCACGCTCTTCGTGACGCTCGAAGGCGAACGCCGCGGCCACCTGCGCGCTCTGGAAACGGTGCGCCGGATGCTGGGCACCGACCGCACCCTCCGAGAGTTCGACCGCGCCGCCGCGCGCATCCCATGGCTGCGCCCCCTGGCGCTGCGCATGCGGGGCGTCAAGCCGCCGCGTTATCCGACGCTCTGGGAAGCCTGCGTGAACGCAATCGTTTTCCAACAGGTGAGTATCCACGCCGCCAGCGCGATCCTGCGACGCTACGTCGTCACGCTCGGTTTGCCAATCGAGTTGCGCGATGGACCTACATTGCACGCGTTCCCGGACACCGAGGTCACGCTTCGCGCAAACGATGACGTGCTGCGTGCCACAGGGTTGAGCACGAACAAGATCGCGGCGTTACGCCGCGTCGCCGAGGCTCTCGTCTCCGGAACGCTTGACGAACGAATGTTGGAAGAACGTTCCAGCGTTGAGGCAGCGGCAATGCTTCGTTCGATCAAAGGCATAGGACCGTGGACGGCAACGGTCGTCCTACTGCGTGGACTCGGCCGGCTCGACGTGTTTCCAATGAACGACTCCGGTGTCGCCGGCGGCTTAGCATTCGTGGGCGCCTCGCCACCGGAGCTCGAGAACGTGCTCGACGCACTCGGATCGCAGCGAGGAATGCTCTACTACCATCTCTTGCTAGCCCGGCTCGAAGCTCGCGGCGAGCTCGGCCCGGCTTAACCTCTAGGGAAGCTCTGATTAAGCCGATGTACGTGCGTGATGCTTCGGAGCCGCTCGTCGCTCCGCCATCCTGGCTGCGCTCCTGCTGCCTGCCTCCTCGGTCCGCCATCAGGCTCCGCTCGTCGTGCAGAGCGTCCTGCGCATCACGCACGTACATCGGCTTAATCAGAGCTTCCCTAGGTGCCGTAGCGCCGTTGACGTAGCGCGTAGTCGTCGAGCGCGGCCTGAAGCTCGACTTCGCCAAAATCCGGCCAGTAGGTCTCGGTCGCCCAAAACTCGGCGTAGGCGGCCTGAAACAACAGGAAGTTCGAGAGGCGCAACTCGCCGCCGGTTCGGATGACGAGATCGGGATCGGGCAGGCCGGCCGTGTACAACCGGCTTTCGACGGCGTGCTCGTCGATTGAGTCCACGTCGCGCAGTCCGGCGTTTACTTCGCGAACCAGTGCGCGGACGGCGTCGCCGATCTCGCGTCGCCCTCCGTAGTCGATTGCGAGATTGAGCGTCAGGGCGTCGTTGCCGGCCGTTTTCGCGATGAGCTCGGCAAGAGCGCCGCGCGCCGCGGCAGGAAGCCGGTCGCTTCGCCCGCACAGCCGAACGCGTACGCCTTCGCGAGCGAGAGTGCGCAGTTCCCCGCTCGCCGCCGCGATGCACAGGCCCATCAGCAGTTCGACTTCGCCGGACGGCCGCTTCCAGTTTTCCTCCGAAAAAGCAAAGGCCGTGACGATCCGAATTCCGGCTTGCCGCGCGGCCCGCAGCGTTCGGCGCAGCGCCGCGACACCACGCTGGTAGCCGTAAGCGATCGGAAGCTTTCGTTCGCGCGCCCACCGCCGATTGCCGTCCATGATGATCGCAACGTGATGCGGGATCACGTCGTCGCCAGCTTGGGTCTCGTAACCGAACTCACCGAACGTTCGTGCACGTCGCGCACGACCGACTCCAGCTCGTCAACGTATGCGAGAAAACGTTCGCGACCCCGTTTGCTGATACGATAGACCGTCGACGGACGGCCGGCTCCCCGCTGCTTATCCGTCGCCACGATTCCGACTTCGGCGAGCGCGTGAAGATGTCGATTCAAATTGCCGTCGGTCAAATCGCACGCGCTCTGCAGCTCGGTAAAACTTAGTCCGTCGGGATGCGCGATCAAACACGTGCAGATCGCGAGCCTTCCTCGCTCGTGAAAGATTCGCTCGAGCCCTGCGTAGGCAAACGGCGCTTGTGGCGACGTACTCACGACGCGCGATCGAGCCAGATCAGATAGCCGATGGCGAGTTGGCCTGCTCCGAATCCAATCGGCATCACCCACCAAGCGAGCGCAACGGCATCGAACGGAGTAACTAGAAATACCATGGCGAGCAGCGCAAATCCGATCGTTACGGCAAACGTCGAAGCCGGGATGGCGCCGCGTGAAGCAAAAAGTCCAATCGCATAAAAGGCAAACCAGGTGCCCGGCAGCAGTGCGAATGCTGAATGCCCGACGAGCGCAAAGGTAAGCGCGCCGCCCAAGACGATGCTTGGTGCAATCGACAGTGCGGCGGTACGAAACCGACTGCGCGCGCCGGGTGCGCGGTGCTCGAGCAGCCACACGCCTACGGCGCCGTAGTTGAGCGCCAGGGCGACCGCTAAACACGACAGCCAGATCGTGAGATAGGCGCGCAACTCCTCCGAGCCTACCGGCATCGGCGCAATTCGCAGTTGAAGAAACGCTGCGATCAACGCTGCGACGCCGCTGCCCGCGGCTGCGAGACCGGAATAGCCTTCGAAGCGCTGCAGCGCAGCGAGCCTGTCGCGGACTTCCGCAAGATCGGAGAGCGCTCGCTGAAGTTCCATTATTTACTTTGTATCACAAAGTTGCCTTCTCGACAAGAGCGAACGCCCAGAAAACGTCCTTCGTCCTTCGTCCTTCGACAGGCTCAGGATGACATGGCTCAGGATGACATGGCTCAGGATGACATTGGGAGTCCAAATTCCTTAGTGCCTGCGCGAAGCGCAGTCCTGAGCGAGCGCAGCGAGTCGAAGGGTCAGGATGATATTGGGAGTCCAAATTCCTTAGTGCCTGCGCGAAGCGCAGTCCTGAGCCCTTCGACAAGCTCAGGACAGGCTGAGTCGAAGGGTCAGGATGACGTAGCTACTGGGACACGCTCACGGCGACGGGATAGCTGATCCCGTGGCTGATCGAGCCCTCCAGCGTGAGATCGGAGGCAGCATATATCGAGACGCCGCTTGGACACGAGTTGGTCACGAATAAGTCACCGGTCGTGCCGAGGGTCATACCGCTCGGGCATTGGATGCCGTCCGACTGCACGGCGACGCGTTTCAGCGTCGTTTCATCGTACGCACTCAGGCTATGTCTCGCATAATCCAGGACGTATAGGTCGCCCGAACTGGAGATAATGGCGATCGGCTTGGCTACCCCTTTCGTGATCTGTCGCGGGCGGTTTGGCTTGAGGAATGGATAAATCGTGATCGACTTGTTTCGCTGATTGGCCACGTAAAGATTGTTGGCCGAATCCACCGCCAGCGAGGCCGGGCCCGCCAGGTCGCGTTTGAAGGTCGTCATCGGCTTGACCTTACCCGGTGCGTACATCGTGACGGTGTCGGTGTCAAAGTTCGCAACGTAGAGGTTGCGGCTACTGTCGAATGCGAGCGCCTCGGGGCCGCGAACTCCCTGCGTGAGCGTTTCCGCCGGTGACGTCGATCCTCGCGCGTAGACGGTGACCGTGTCTCCGCCGTTATTTGCGACGTACAGTTTGCCCGAACGGTCGATCGCCAACGCAAACGGCCCGTACACGCCGTTGACGATCACTCGAGCCGGCTGGCTGCCGCGCGGCGAGTAGACCGATACCGAACTGGTCAGGCTGCCGCTGGGGGTCCCGTAGTTGCCGACGTACAGGTTTCCCGCTTTATCGACCGTTAGCGAGTTAGGATAGGAGATGCCGTTTGAGATCGTGCGGCTCGGTGACTTCTTGCCGGGCGCAAAAACCGAAATCGTGCTCGCGTAATAGTTTGCGACGTACAACGTGCCGCTCGTCAGGGGAACCGAAAGGCTTCCAGAGTGCGGACCGGTACGAGCGAGCGACGCGCTCGGCGGGATTCCCGAGTCATTGCCTGCGGAGCACGCAACGAGCAGTAGAGTGAGGAGTGATCCCCTGCAAAAAGACCCGCAACGCGGCATTCACAGCCCTTTCTTGACTAAAAACGATAATGAGCGAAAAGCAATGGCGAAGCTTCGCCGCAACGGGGAGGTCCGCCTAGACGTAGGCCACAACGGCCACCGACGCCGCGGCGGTAACGACGTCTTCCAGCAGCCCCGCAGGTACGCGCCCGATCAGCGTAATGGCCCGCGAACGAATCGCCAGTCCAAGGTAAGCCCCGATAATGGCGGCTGCGGCGCCGGCCAGCACCGCGCCCGCGACGGGCGTACCGCTCAGCGATGCCACCGTCCAGCCGCAAAAGGCTCCGCTGCACCCCCGCGCGATCAAGCCGCCCGGACGCGTCCGCGCAGGAGCTTTGGGATAAAGGTCGCCGACGTATTCGAGGAGCGCGAGTACGCCTAACGCATACGCCAACGGCGTGTCGCGCCGCATCAGCCACAAGACGGCCGGAGCCGTGAACGTGCGCAATCCGGCAAGAAATCCCAGCAGAACTGCGACGAGCACCCCCGCTACCTCCTAACGAAGTAGAGCAGAAAAGACCTCGGTTCGTTGCCAAATTGCGAAAGCCTCGCAAAGGAGATACCGCGGATGCTCAACCGCCGGCGGCTTTATCCGAGAAATGCCGGTGCGGTATGAAGCGCCCCGGCTTCGTTCCTCCAGAGTGCGTACTGCAAAGGCTGCTTGGAGTTCATCGAGGCGGCGCCGATCTCGCCGCCCCGGTCGATCGCAATAACGCAATACATCTCCTCGCGCAGGTTCGGCGCGGTCCTCGCCATCAGGCGCATGAGATCGTCGCATGCTTCTTGCGGATGCGCGCCCTGGGCCATGCGCCGCACGATGAAGACGGACGTGCAGTAGTTCGCCATCACGTCCCCGTTGCCGGTTGCCGCGGCGGCGCCGGCAACGTCGGCGTAGTAACCGCAGCCGACGAGCGGAGAATCGGCAACGCGCCCGGGGATCTTCCACGCCAGGCCGCTGGTGGAGCATCCGGCAACGACCCCGCCGCGGCCGTCAACGCCGAGCATGCCGATCGTATCGTGATTGCGACTGTCGATCCAAAACGTTTCGTGCTTCGGCGTATTCCTCCACCGCAGCCACTCTTCCAAGCTTTTAGGCGTAAGCAGTTGCTGCGGCGTAAAGCCCATCTCGATTGCAAAGCGCAACGCGCCGTCACCCGCCATCGTCGTGTGACGCGTCTTCTCCATGACGAGCCGCGCAACCGAAATCGGGTTCTTGATCTTGTGAAGGTTGCAGACCGACCCGGCGCGATGCGCCGTGCCGTCCATGATACCCGCATCGAGCTCGACCTCGCCCTCGGCGTTCGGCAAACCACCGTATCCAACGCTGGTCACGTTGGGATCGTCCTCGACGAGGTTGATGCCTTTTTCGACTGAATCGAGCAGCGATCCACCGCCGGCAAAGATCTCGCCGGCGCGCCGATTGGCTTCGACACCAAAATCCCACGTGGACAAAAAGACCGCACCGTTGTTGCGCGTTTGCGGCGATGCCGGCGACGCCGTGCTAAGCGTGGCCGTGGCCGCACCCGCAGCGAAAAGAAAACCGCGTCGATCGATTGGTTCCATAGCTAGCTCCTGTAGTCAAGCCGAAAGAGCGCCTTCTCGATGAAGCGCGGCTGCTCCGGTCTGACGGGCCCGTAAAAAGGCGCCGGGCAAGCAAGGGCGTAAGTCTACCAGGCGCGGGAGCCGCGCTTTACTTTCATAAGAGGAGCCTCCAGTGAAATATTTGCCCCGCTGTATCGCAGCACTCTTTGCATTTGGTCTCATCGCTTTGAGCGCCGGCCCAGCGCCCGCGCTACAAACCCCGGCGTGGCAGCACGGCAACGGCCAAAACCTTACCGGGCAGTACTCCGGATCGGTCAGCGATAGCGTTCTGGGATCGGGCACAGCCATCGCTAACTTCGTTGGCGCGGCTGGCGGTCTCGGCGGCTATTTCGTTTTCACGTTCGGAAGCGCGAACTATGATGACCCGACGATCGCAGCCGGCGGCCGAAACGATCTTGCGGCCAACGGGTACCGCGGCGGCCACGGTGATGTATTTGGCGCCTTCGAATCGACGATCGCCAGCACGGCATGTGAGTTTTACTACTCCGCCTCGTACAGCTCGTCGGACAACGAGCTCACCGGAAGCTATAAAGCCGTCAACGGATGCTCGGGTGAAACCGGCAGCTTTACGCTAACGCAGCAGTGTTACTACAGCAGCGGTAGACAACATAGCGTGCGGCGCGAGGGCGGCGGCATTATGGGCTGCTAGCGCCCCGTTTTTCATCGCTCACGCCGATGAGATGAGGGCGGTCGCTCTGGCGACCGCCTCTTCGTCGCTCAAGGCCGCCCCGGCAGCAAAGAGCCGCTGATAGCTCCGCCTCGGTCAGCTTCTGTCTGAGCATATCCTGAAGGCCGTCGACCATCGCGCGATCGTACGCGAGCCGGTGCCAACCAGCGATGCGAAGCCGTTCTTCCGCGTACCCAATTAAACGAGCTGACTCGCTTGCGTTGCGTTCACCGGCCAGAGCCGCAATATAGGAAAGAGCAAATGGCGTTTGTATCGGGTGCCGAAACTTCGCCGCTAACTCCAGTGCTTCGCGCGCAGCGGGCTCGGCGTTCGCCCGATCACCAACTAACAAGTAGCAGCAGGCCAATTCGCCCGCGACTAGCATGGCGAGTTCCTCATCGGCGAGCCGCATTGCCTCAGTAAGCCGCATCGCCGCCTGGCTGTAGTTTCCGGCTTTAGCCTCGAATACTCCCCACCACTGCAGCGTTCGCGCCGCGTCGTCGTCGAGATTTAGCGACTGAGCGAGCGCGGCGCTCTCAGCATACATCGCTCGCACGCGGTCCGCACGACCCTCGGAGAAACTCAGCGCGCAGCGTCGGAGCACGTCGGCCAGGAGTCGCCGGTCGCCGAGCTCGCGCGCGAGCTCCAAGCTTGCCTCTGCAGCCGGCTTGGCAGCGTCGAGATCGTTTCCGATAGCAAATTGATTGGCGACTTGCGAGAGCGCGCGAGTCAGCCCCCGAACGTCGCTGGCCTGCCGGTAGAGCGATTCGGCCGCCAGCGCCTGCGCGAGGGCGTTCTTCGTCGCGCCCTGATTGTTATACAACATCGAGAGCGTATATCGCAGGCGCGCCTCAACGGCTGCCGGCAACAACGCGCCATCCCCCAGCGCCCGCTCGCACCACTGCGTCCCTTCGCTTAAAAGCGTAAGCCGCATAAAGATCGGGGCGGTATCGCCGGCGATCGCAGCGCCAAGCTCGAGATCGTGTTCTTCGCCGGTCGTCCAGATGAGCGCGGCGCGGAAGTTCGCCAGCTCGTTTTCTAATCGCGCCAGCCAATCGTGAGCGGGACTCGTGTCCCACTCTTCGTAGCCGTCACGAGCGATCGCCGCATAGACTTGCGCATGGCGCTGCGAAGCGCCCTGCGTTTCGCCGATTTCCTCGAGTTTCTCGCGCGCAAACTGACGAATCGGTTCGAGCAAACGGTACCGGCCATCCGCCTCTCGTACGTCCATAACGAACAAAGACTTGTCGACAAGCGATGAGACGAGATCGATCGTGCCGACGTCGTCCGTTCCGCACAGCGCGATCGCGCTTTCGAGCGTGAAGCCGCCCATGCAGGGCGCGCAGCGTCGCATGAAATCTTGCTCTTCGGGCGTTAGGAGATTGTAGCTCCAATCGATCAGCGCGCGCATGGTTTGCTGGCGCGGTTGGCGGTCGCGGCCGCCGGAGAGCACTCGCAGTTCCAGGTGCTCGGAGAGTTTTTCGATCGGAATCGTTCGGACGCGCGCCGCGGCGAGTTCGATCGCCAGTGCAATTCCGTCGAGCCGCCGGCAAATGTCTTCGACGAACGGCCGCTTCGTCTGCGCTGCGAAAGCTCGACTGGCCGCGCCGGCACGTTCGTTGAAGAGCCGCACCGCGAGATCGAGATCGAGCCCCGAGATATGATAGACGTTTTCGCCGCCGATGTTGAGCGGCTCGCGGCTCGTCGTTAGAAGCGTAACGTAGCGGCAGCGGCTTATGATCGCTGCCGCAACTCGCGCGACTTCACCGATCAGATGCTCGCAGTTGTCGAGAACCAGCAGCAGCTCGCGTTCTTCAAGAAACTTGAGAAGCACCTCGAACGGCGCGACACCCTTGGCCTGATCGACGCCGAGCACCGAGAGTAAGACGCTGATCACGAGCGCTTCGTCGGAGATTGAAGCGAGGTCGACGAACCAGGTGCCGTCTTTTCCATCGTTAAGCGCTGCCGCGGCCACCTCGAACGCCAGACGGGTCTTCCCCATACCGCCGGCGCCAACGATGGTGACGAGGGATTCGGTTTCGAGAAGCCGCTGGATCCGAAGAACGTCCTGCTGTCTTCCGATGAAACTCGTCGTTTGCAGCGGAAGATTGTTGGGCGGCGTCTCGAGCGTGCGCAGGGCCTTGAACTCCGTGCGCAGCTCGGCGCCGATCGCTTGAAAGACGCGTTCGGGCGCTTTGAGGTCGCGCAGCGCAATGGTGCCGAGTTGGCGCAGCGTTATGCCCGCCGGGAGGCCGCCCGTTATCAGATCGGCGGCGTCTCCCGAGACGAGTATCTGGCCCCCGTGACCGGCCGAGACCAAACGCGCCACGCGGTTGACTGCCTTGCCGAAATAATCGCCGGAGCGTTCGTCGGCCTCGCCTGCCGCAATCGCCATCCGGACGCGCAGCTCGTCTACATCGGCGAAGTTCTCGCGGCCAAGGCGTCGCTGCGAATCGACCGCGGCTTCGAGCGCCTCACCGACACTCCAGAACGCGGCGCAAAAGGCATCGCCGATCGTCTTAAAAACGTATCCTCGCCGCCGTTCGATCTCGGACCGCAGGATCTCGTCATGCCGTCGCACGGCATCGCGCATAGCGTCGGCGTGGGCATCCCACCGTCGCGTGCTTCCCTCGATGTCGGAGAATAAAAATGCGACCGTGCCCGAAGGAAGAGCCGCATTCTTCACGCGTTGCGGGCTTTGCGTTCCCTTTGTCCGGCTATGCGCCAGGCGGTTGGCCTAACCGTCTTTTCGCTTATGTCGCGTCAGGCTCGTTATTGGAACAACCTGCTTGGAGAGCACGGCGACAAGCTCCGCGCGACTCTTGACGTCGAAGGTCTGGAAGAGCTGTGCGAGCTGGTTGCGGACGGTGTGCGGGCTACGTCCAAGCTTCTTGGCAATGTCCGCATTGCGTTGGCCCTCGCGCAACAACGCGAGCACTTCGCGTTTCGCAGGCGGGATGCGCTCGAGCGGAACGACGGTTGACATTTTTGAATCGGAGATTCGGCGCGCGATCCAGCTGTTCGGCCAGGGCGCGATTTTGCGGGCCGCCCGCTCGAGCCACCGCTTGTCGTGCGTCGCTTCGTAAAGGCCCATCGCGCACAACGCCGCTCGCCACCCGTAGTTAAAGTCTTCAAAGATCGCCCACGCCTCCGTAAGCGCAGTCTTTCCTTCTTCCGTATCGCCGAGCCGAAGCCAGGCGATGCCCTGCGAGTAGCTCTCGAAACCGCGAACGCGAGGGTCGCTTCCGTACGAGAACATCGGCGTGACCGATGACTTAAGCGAGCGAAAACGCGCCAAATATTGTTCGGCCACCGCGGGGTTTTCATAGGCGTGTAGCTCGGCAAGAACCAGCAGTGCCTCACGCTCTTCGCCAGTCACTTCATTCCACGAGACGCGTTGCGCGATCTCGCTTGCCTCCTGCAGCTGTTCGGCCGAAAAGGCCGCTTCGCCGGTATTCCGCGCGAGCAGCGCTCGATCCAAATAGCACAGGACGCTCCAGTGCTCGGACGGCGCCAGTTTGCCGGCCTTCTTGAAGGAACCGAAAGCGGCTAATTCGTTGCCCTGCAGCTCGTCGACCGCCGCCAGGAATCGGGTAACTTGAAAATGCTCGAGCGCGAGCCCCTTCGTCCAGGGCAGCGCATTGTAGATCTGGCGAACGCGTTCGGCCACATCGTGCAGCGGCATTTCCCGGCACAGCAGGGCAAGTGTGAGCAGCGCATTCCCGCGGAGATACTCGTCGGGCATTTCCGAGCCGTCGAGCTCGTCGAGCGCCTTTTCCAGCTCTTCGACCTGCAGGAGCACGTCGCTCCGGCGCAAGGCGATCCACGAGAGCATGATGTGGGCCCGGGCGCGATTATTTGGATCGTTCGACCGCAGTTGGACCGTGGTGGCCTCTTCGGCCGTGCGATGATCGTGCTGCATCCACGCAATCGCGGCTGTGTAGAAGTACGCTTCATCGTAGAGGGAGTCGCCGGGCATCAAATCGTCCAGGGCACGATTGATTAGCCGCTGTCCCGCTACGTAGTCGCTGGTGTATCCCAAAGCCGCGCCCAGAAAGACGTCGCGGGCAACGCGAAGCCGGCCGGAATCTTCGGGAAAATCCGAAAGCGACCCAATGACATCGAAAAATCGGCGCTCGCGTGAGGCTAGCCTCGCACCCGCGATGATGCCATCGGGCGTCTCGCTGCCGTCGATGAGCTGATGGCAGCGGTCAAAGTCTGCCGCTTTGAGCGCATCTTCGAATTCCGCGATATCGAACGTCTGATAGAGTCGAACGTTTGTCTGCATCGATTCCGATCTGCGATTTAACGCACGGGCAAAGGGCCTGGGGCTTCCCCCGTCAACTCGGGCCCTTTCTATAGTACCTTCGTACCGGCCTTCGGGCAACGATTTTTTCCCGAACGCCGGCGCGAGGAAAGTTTACAGGATCGAGCCGCCTACCGACGACGGGATCGAGCCGCCTACCGACGACGGGATCGAGCCGCCTACCGACGACGGGATCGAGCCGCCTACCGACGACGGGATCGAGCCGCCTACCGACGACGGGATCGAGCCGCCTACCGACGACGGGATCGAGCCGCCTACCGAGGACGGGATCGAGCCGCCTACCGAGGACGGGATCGAGCCGCCCACCGACGATGGGATCGAGCCGCCTACCGAGGACGGGATCGAGCCGCCTACCGACGATGGGATCGAGCCGCCTACCGACGATGGGATCGAGCCGCCTACCGACGACGGGATCGAGCCGCCTACCGACGACGGGATCGAGCCGCCTACCGACGACGGGATCGAGCCGCCTACCGACAAATGGGTCGAGCGGTGCACCGCAGAGGGGATCGAGCCACCCACCGAGTTGTGGGATACACGCAGGACGTGGGCAGCCTGATTTGCGCTGGGCAACAAGGAGCTGCCGGGCAGATTTCCAGAGGCACAACCGCCTAGGACCAGTGCCGGCGCCACCAATGTGGTGGCAAGTAAGATAGCACGCATCGTTTAATTATTTCCCTTCGGCGCCGGAAGGCGCTAGGAGGCTTAGAGAGTAGTACGAATATACTAGTACGAAATCGCCTCAGAAGATAGGTCTGGTAAATCATGCACTTTCTCGACCAGGCCAAGCGGGGAGTCAGAGTCAGTTGCCCGTTTAGGGCACGAACCAGGGGGGCGCAAGCTCTCCTCCGAAATCGCCACAGTAGATAGGTCTGGTAAAATATGCATTTTCTCAACCAAGCCAGGCGGGGAGTCGGATGCCGTTCAGGGCACGAACCAGGGGGGCGCAAGCTCTATAGGCCCTGGAATATACCCTTTAACCATCGCGATTCCGTGGTTGGCCTGATCTTTGCTCTTTCAAAGAGGGTCTAATTATGTCTTTTACATGTCTACGGATGCAGCAGCGGTTTGCGGCCGCCATCGTCGTTGCACTCGCCCTGCCGGCAATCTCCGCGTGCGCCGGTTCCTCGCTCGCATCAGCCCCGTTACCGTCTGGAGCATCGGCAGCGCATGCTAGAATCATCGAAGCCAGCGGATCGGGGTACACTTTCCAGACAGTCAACGATCCAGCCGATCCGACCACTGAAGTCCTCGGGATCAATAACCTCAATAAGCTCTGCGGATACTATGGGGACCCGAACGTCGGGTTCGTCACTCGCAACTCATATGCTAACTTCACTAAAGAAGTTTTTCCAGGAGCGCAAGACACCGTCGTTACGTCGATCAACAACCAGCATACCATCGCGGGATGGTACACGGCTGCCAAGCTTGGGACCAAGGGGTTCACGGAGTGGAACGGCATCTGGACGAACTACAAGGATAACCATGAACGCAATATTGGTGCGAACCAAGTAACGAAGCTACTTGGTCATTTCAGATGGCGGCTTAGCAGTCGGCTACTACGTAGACGGCGGCGTTGATCACGCAATCTTATTTATATCTAGCCACCGGAAAGTTCAAAGACATAGATCCGCCCGGCGCCACGAGTTCCGAAGCGACGGGGATCAATGGCAAAGGCGACATTGTCGGGTGGCTGACGCTCGCGAGCGGAGTCACCGAAGGCTGGCTTCTCAAGGGCGGTCAGTTTACTCTGTTCCAATATCCTGCCGCGCTAGAAACGCAGCCGACGGCCCTGGACTGGACCGACGATATTGTCGGCTCCTATGAGGATGCCTCGAGCAACACGCACGGCTTCGTCTTAAACAACCCGTTGACGAGCCAAGTTTGGACGGAGATCGACGACCCGAGCGCTAGCGGTGGAGAGACGGTTGTGGCGAGCATAAACAACCACCACACATTGGCTGGCTACTATCAGGCGCCCAGCGGAAGCATCAACGGTTTCGTGGCGACGTCGGGCAGGAGCGGAAACTAAAGCTTCCGCTCATTTTCGCGCGAACGTGGAAACGGGAATTCAACGCCGGTAGCTAAATTCGAGTCTTCACGATCGTCCTCAAATAGGAGAAGACTCGCTTGCAAAAAAACCGGCTCGGTGTCCGTCGCATTGGTGCGGTCCTTTTGACCGCTCTCTTACTCGCCTCGTGCGCGAATGGGTCCGTCGGTCAAAGCGGCGCCGCCGAGCCGGCCGGTCCCCAGGGCTTCTCCCCGCTGTCGGGTAGCGGCTCCACGCCCCTTCAACACATCGTCGTCATCGTCCAAGAGAATCGCGCTTTCGATGATCTCTTTTCCACGTTTCCCAATGCCGACGGTGCGACCCAGGGATTGATGAAAACTCCGAGCGGCGATCAGTACGTACCCCTCCTAGAGGTAAACCTTGCCCAGTCGTGTGATTTCCACCACACGTACAAAGCTTATCTGAGCGCGTACGACGGCGGCAAAATGGATGGGTTCAACTTGGAAGGCGCAAACGGTAGGTGTTCAAATAAAAGCACCGGCCAGTACCAATACGTCAATCCGTCGCAGATCGCGCCGTACTGGGACATGGCGCTGCAATATGTCCTCGCCGACCAAATGTTCCAGACCCAAGGCAGCGGGAGCTTCACCGCGCACCAGGATCTGATTGCCGGCGGTACGATGTACAACTCGGCGAAGATCAAGAGCCTCGTCGACCTCCCGAGCGCATCGCCCTGGGGGTGCGACGCGCCGCCCGGAACGCGTACGTCCGACCTAACTTTCATAGGTTCGGTGCTGAAATACCAGAAAACACAGGGGACCACTTCCCCTGCATGAAGTACGAGACGATGCGCGACCTGCTCGATGCGAAGAGCGTTTCGTGGAAGTATTACTCCCCATCGGTTGAAGACGGAAC
This sequence comes from Vulcanimicrobiota bacterium, assembly GCA_963736775.1. Taxonomy (GTDB): domain Bacteria; phylum Vulcanimicrobiota; class Vulcanimicrobiia; order Vulcanimicrobiales; family Vulcanimicrobiaceae; genus Cybelea. Next base: position 85,351 of record CAVTPY010000008.1, read on the forward strand.
CGGAAGACTTTGGAATGCCTTCGACGCGATCAAAGCCGTGCGCGACGGGCCCGAATGGGGAGTGAACGTCACCAACTCGGACCTGCAGATCTTTACCGACATCTCAGACGGTGCGCTTCCCGCGGTCTCGTGGGTTATTCCCGACGGCGCAGACTCCGATCATCCGGGCCAAAAGGAAGGGGATACTGGACCCTCGTGGGTGGCCAGCGTCGTTAATGCCATCGGGGAGAGCACCTATTGGCAGACGACTGCGATCATTGTTGTCTGGGACGACTGGGGAGGCTTTTATGACAACGCGCCACCGCCGTTCCAAGATCATTATGGTGGCCTGGGCTTTCGCGTTCCTATGATCGTTGTGTCGCCCTACGCGCTGGGGGGAGGAAGCCCGAACTACGTCTCGCACACGCAATACGAGTTCGGCAGCATTCTCAAGTTCATCGAGGAGACGTTTGGATTGGGCAGCTTGGGCACGAGTGACGAGCGGGCCACCAGCATGGTGGACTGCTTCAATTTCGCGCAGCAGCCTCGACCGTTCACCGCCATCCCGTCAAAATATAATCGCTCGTACTTCATCCAGAGGGGGCCAACGCACGTGCCAGTCGACACCGAATGATGCACCATCAAACTTCTTTCCTGCGCTTCGTCGGTCTTTGGGCCGCTGCCTTGCTCGTCGCGGGCTGTGGCGCGCAACAGCTAGCGCCCGCAAACGCTCCCCCGGCGGCATCGATAACGTCCGACGCAAAGGGCGGCGCTTACGCATATACATGCCAGAGCGGATCGAGCCACGTCGACTGCCTCGTCTACCAAGGCAGCAAGCCCGCCCGGACCCTTACGAAGGGCTTAAAAAGGCCTCTCGGCGTCGCGGCCGGCAAGGACGGACTCTTCTACGTCGCCGACCAGTCGGCTAACGACATCTTCGTCTACTCGGCAGGCGGCGCGAAACTCGTTGCTACGCTGAGCGACGGGGGCAACGCACCCGTCGACGTCGCGGTTTACAACGACGAAGTCGCAGCCTCCAATAAGAACACTTTGACGTTCTTCGCAAAGGGCGCCTCGAAGCCCACGCTGACGCTCAAGGATAAGACCGCGGTCCAAGGGAGCGGAGCGGCATTCGATAGCGCGGGAAACTGCTATTGGAGCTTTACCACTAAGTCAGGCGCGAGCGTTGACGAGTTCAAAAGCTGCAAGGGTAAACCCCTTAATCTGAAGATCGCTCCGGGAACGCCCTATGGCATCGCTTTCGACGGCAACGGAAACCTGTATTACAGCAGCTACAATGGCTCAGTCAGGGGCATCTATGCGTGCACCGGCGTAAAATCGTGCGGTCTCGTCTTCACTAAACTTCAGTTTATCGATCCGCAGTACCTGAACTTCTCGTCGAATTTCGCAGACGTGTGGATCGACGATCCGGGCGACTATCAGTGCTATTGCACGGGACTTTACGGAATCGACGTCAAGACCGGAAAGGAAGTCGCAAAGATCCTAAACGGTATGTCGTTCTTCGATCCGCCCAGTGGCGTCGCAGCCGGCCCGGGCCCTCTGTAGAGAGCGGCTCCGCTTCTCGTTATCCGGGGTCCGGGTTGCGATGGTCGGGCGGCTGATGCATGAAGTAGTCAAGGCCGTACTGCGAGGGAACCGTTTCGAACGTTCTCGGCGGCTTGTTGAAATCGAAGGCGTCGTCGGGTGCCGTCGCGCGCTTATCGCTGGCCGCCAGCGCCGGTAGCCCAAAAGTCTCCTCGACAAACTTGAGAATGCTGCCGTGCTCGTACTGCGTGTGCGAGACGTAGCCTTTCTTCGCATACGCCGAGACGATCAGCATCGGAATACGTATCCCGAGGCCGTCGTAATCCAGCATGGCCGGCGGCTCGGGATCGTACCAGCCGCCGTAGTCGTCCCAGAAGATGAAGATCGCGGTGTTATTCCAATACTGCGACCCTCCAATCGCATTGACGAGCGAGGCCACCCACGAGGGACCGGTCTTGCTGCCGCAGCCGGCATGATCGGAGTTTTCGCAGGTCGGCGTGACCCAGGTCAGCGATCGGAGCTTGCCCTTTGCAACGTCGCGCAAGAAGTCGGTCTGGGGCGAGACAACGTCCTTCTTCCAGTCGGGGCCGTCATAGATCTGGCTGATGTTCTGGTAGGCACTCCAGATGCCGCCGTCCCCATAGATCGTTGAAGCATAGTACGCCCACGAAAGGCCGCTCTTATCCATCTCGCCGCCCAGCGTTTGGTTCTTCCAGCACATTGGGATGGCGCTGCCGTACTGGCGCTCCGCGCTTAGCGTCGAGATGAAGTTGCTGTACTCTCCTTCGCAGCCCCACCAGGATGAAGGATAGTTGACCGCGGAACTCGCTTGTCCCGCGATAATGTACTGGTGCGAGATAAAGCTGCTGGCATCAACGTTCGAGGCGTACATCTGGTCGGCCAGAACGTAGTGCGTGCCCAGGTAAAAGTACGGCTTCGTTTCGGCATGCGGCACGTAGCTATACGGAGGATTCGCGTTGGGGCACGGCGGCTGGCTGCTACCGTGACCGCAGCCCGAGTACTGCTTATCAAAACCGTTCATCCGGCAATCGGTCCCCGGATAACTTCCGGTGCCGTTACAGGACACGAGGAAGTCGGAATAGTCGTGCACGATATCCCAGGTCGTCTCCAGACCGATCGGCTGGAGCGCGATCTTGTCACCCTTGGTGTCGTAGCCGTACTTGACGGTCTTCGCGCCCGGAAATCCGTAGAACAGGTTGTTGAAGCTGCGGTTCTCTTGGACGATGATGACGATGTGCTTGATCTTGCCGCTCGAGCCGTGACGCCCCGCATCTGCCAGAGTTCGGACGGCCGGCGGAACCGACGAGAGCTGGCCGCCGTTACAGGAACAGAAAAGTAGCGCGACCGCTGCGCCCGCTACGAGCGCAGTGGTCGTTCGGACGCTACGCATCGTCGTTTTCCTTTTAGTCGTTGTCCGGAGGACGATGGTCCGGCGGCTGATGCATGAAGTAGTTAATGCCGAACTCAGAGGGAATCGTCTGAAACGTTCTCGGCGGCTTATTGAAATCGAAGGCGTCATCGGGAGCCGTCGCGCGTGTATCGCTCGCCGCCAGCGCCGGCAGTCCGAACGTCTCCTCGACAAACTTCAAGATGCTGCCGTGTTCGTAGTGTGTATGTGAGACGTGCCCCTTCTTCGCGTACGCCGAAACGATCAGCATCGGAATGCGCATGCCGAGGCCGTCGTAATCGAGCATTGCGGGTGGCTCGGGATCGTACCAGCCGCCGTAGTCGTCCCAGAAGATGAAGATCGCCGTGTTATCCCAATACTGCGACTTTCCAATCGCGTTGACGAGCGAGGCCACCCAGGCGGGCCCGGTCTTGGCGCCGCAGCCGGCATGATCGGAGTTTGCGCAGGTCGGCGTGACCCAGCTCAAACTGCGAAGGTTGCCGTTCGAAACGTCGCTGAAGAAAGTGGTCTGCGGGCTGATGACGTCTTTACTCCAGTCGGGACCGTTATAGATCGGCGCGATGTTCTGGTAGGCGCTCCAGATGCCGCCGTCGCCGTTGATCGACGACGCATAGTAGGCCCACGAGAGGCCTGCAGTATCCATTTCCGCGCCCAGGGTATTGTTGTTAAAGCACATCTGAATGTCGCTGCCGTATTGACGGTCCTGGTTAAGCGTCGCGATTCTGTCGCCCGAGCCACCTTCGCATCCCCACGAAGATGAAGGGTAGTTGACGGCCGCGCTGGCTTGACCGGCTACGATGTACTGGTGCGAGATGAAGCTGCTGGCATCCACGTTCGACGCGTACATCTGGTCGGCCAGAACGTAGTGCTTGCCCATGTAAAAGTATGGCTTCGTTTCGCTGTGGGGCACGTAGCTATACGGAGGGTTGGAGTTGGGGCACGAGTGGCCGCAACCCCAGGACTCGCCGTCGAAACCGTTCATTTGGCAGCCGGTGCCGGGATAGCTGCCGGTTCCGTTGCAGGATTGGAGAAAGTCGTAATAGTCGTGCACGATATCCCAGATCGGTTTCCAGGCCGATCGGCTGAAGGGCTATCTTGTCTCCGCTTTTGTCGTATCCGTACTTGACGGTCGTGGCACCCGGAAATCCGTAGAAGAGATTATTGAAACTGCGATTCTCCTGAACGATAATGACGATATGCTGAATTTTGCCGCTCGACGCGTGGCGGTGGATGCTCGCGAGGCTGCCGGCACCCGGCGTGACGGACGAAACCCCACCGCCGCTGCAGGCCGAGACGAAGAGCGCGACGGCCAAAATCGGCACTCGCGCACGCACGGTTGAAATGTGATGCATGGTTTTCTCCTTATCCGGGGTCCGGGTTGCGATGGTCCGGCGCCTGATGCATGAAGTAGTTAATGCCGAACTCAGAGGGAACCATCTGGAACGTTCTCGGCGGCTTGTTGAAATCGAAGGCGTCGTCGGGGGCCGTCGCGCGTTTATCGCTCGCCGCTAGCGCCGGCAGTCCGAACGTCTCCTCGATAAACTTCAAGATGCTGCCGTGCTCGTAGTGCGTATGCGAGACGTGCCCCTTCTTCGCGTACGCCGAAACGACCAGCATCGGAATGCGCATCCCGAGGCCGTCGTAATCGAGCTTTGCGGGCGGCCAGGATCGTACCAGCCGCCGTAGTCGTCCCAAAAGATGAAGATCGCGGTGCTATCCCAATACTTCGACTTTCCAATCGCGTTGACGAGCGAGGCGACCCAGGCGGGCCCGGTCTTGGCGCCGCAGCCGGCATGATCGGAGTTTTCGCAGGTCGGCGTGACCCAGCTCAAACTGCGAAGGTTGCCGTTCGAAACGTCGCTGAAGAAAGTGGTCTGCGGGCTGATGACGTCTTTGCTCCAGTCGGGACCGTTGTAGATCGGCGCGATGTTCTGATAGGCGCTCCAGATGCCGCCGTCGCCGTAGACCGTCGACGCATAGTAGGCCCACGAGAGGCCCGCAGTATCCATTTCCGCGCCCAGGGTATTATTGTTAAAGCACATCAGAATGTCGCTGCCGTACTGACGCTCTTGCGTAATCGTGGAGATGGTCTCTTTCGAGCCGCCTTCGCATCCCCACGCACCATCAGGAAAGTTGACGGCCGCGCTGGCTTGACCGGCGATGATGTACTGATGCGAGATGAAGCTGCTGGCATCGAGGTTTGAGGCGTACATCTCGTCGGCCAGAACGTAGTGCTTACCCATGAAGAAGTATGGTTTGGTTTCGCTGTGCGGCACGTAGCTGTACGGAGGGTTGGCGTTGGGGCACGAGCCGCCGCAACCCCAGTATTCGTTGTCGAAACCGTTCATTTGGCAGTCGGTGCCGGGATAGCTGCCGGTGCCGTTGCAAGCTGCTAAAAACCCGCCCAACTGGTGTTCGATATCCCAGGTCGTTTCGAGGCCAACCGGTTGCAACGCGATTTTGTCACCTTTGGTGTCGTAACCGTACGACTGCGTTCGCGCGCCGGGGAACCCGTAGAACAGGTTGTTAAAGCTGCGGTTCTCTTGAACGATGACGACGATGTGCTTGATCTTGCTGCTCGAGGCGTGGCGATGGATACTCGCGAGGCTGTCGGCGGCCGGCGGAACAGACGAAACCCCACCGCCGCCGCAGGCGCACAGGAGAAGCGCGACGGTTGCGGCCGTGCATTGGACAACGATGCGAAGCAGAAGCGTGTTCCTTATCCGGGGTCCGGGTTACGATGGTCCGGCGCCTGATGCATGAAGTAGTTAATGCCGAACTCAGAGGGAACCATCTCGAACTTTCTCGGCGGCTTGTTGAAATCGAAGGCGTCGTCGGGGGCCGTCGCGCGCTTATCGCTGGCCGCCATCGCCGGCAGTCCGAACGTCTCCTCGACGAACTTCAAGATGCTGCCGTGCTCGTAGTGCGTATGCGAGACATGCCCCTTCTTCGCGTACGCCGAAACGACCAGCATCGGAATGCGCATCCCGAGGCCGTCGTAATCGAGCATTGCCGGCGGCTCCGGATCGTACCAGCCGCCGTAGTCGTCCCAAAAGATGAAGATCGCCGTGTTATTCCAATACTGCGACTCTCCAATCGCGTTGACGAGCGAGGCGACCCAGGCGGGGCCGGTCTTGGCGCCGCAGCCGGCATGATCGGAGTTTTCGCAGGTCGGCGTGACCCAGCTCAGCGATCGAAGCTTGCCGTTTGAAACGTCGCTGAAGAAAGTGGTCTGCGGGCTGATGACGTCTTTGCTCCAGTCGGGACCGTTGTAGATCGGCGCGATGTTCTGATAAGCGCTCCAGATGCCGCCGTCGCCGTAGACCGACGACGCATAGTAGGCCCATGAAAGGCCCGCAGTATCCATTTCCGCGCCCAGCGTGTTGTTGTTAAAGCACATCGGAATGTCGCTGCCGTACTGACGTTCTTGCGTGATCGTGGAGATGGTTTCGCCCGAGCCGCCTTCGCATCCCCACGCACCGTCAGGGTAGTTGACGGCGGAGCTCGCCTGACCGGCGATGATGTACTGGTGCGAGATAAAGCTGCTGGCATCGAGGTTTGAGGCGTACATCTCGTCGGCCAGAACGTAGTGCTTACCCATGAAGAAGTACGGCTTCGTTTCGCTGTGCGGTACGTAGCTATACGGTGCGTTCGGGCACCCACTGCAACCCCAGTATTCGTTGTCGAAACCGTTCATTTGGCAGCCGGTGCCAGGATAGCTTCCCGTGCCGTTGCAAGCCGCCAAAAACCCGCCCAACTGGTGTTCGATATCCCAACCGGTTTCCAGCCCGATCTGCCCAAGGGTGATCTTCTCCCCACTCGTATTGTATCCGTACTTGACGGTCTTCGCGCCCGGAAATCCGTAGAACAGATTGTTGAAGCTGCGGTTCTCCTGAACGATAATGACGATATGCTGAATTTTGCCACCGGAACTGTTACGGTGAACGCCGCCAACAAAGCTCTGTGCCGCTTGCGGCACCGACGAAACCCCGACGTTGCCGTTACAAGCGGAAAATAATAGCGCGAACACGGCGACCGATAATATCCGAATCGCCGTTGGTACACACCGCATCCGTTCCTCCTAACCTAAATCCGAGATTAAAGGACGATTACGACGCGTTGCGACAAAACTCCCCGGCTTTATCAGCTAATACTGATGACGTGCGTCAACTTTTTGGAGCGGACCAGGAAAGAGCATCCGGACGCACGTGCCGCGCGACGTCTCGATTTGGATCTGATAAGCGATTGCGCGAATGATGCGCAAACCGAAGCCGCGCCCCGGCAACGGCGAACGCTCGATAAAGGAGCCGCCATCCGAGACCTCTACGCGCAGTTCTCCCCGCTCGAAACGGGCGAGCAACTCGACGTGTCGGTTGCGGCGCCTCGAGTCGTGTGCGTACGCGTGCTCGGCAGCGTTGGCCAGGGCCTCACCGGCCGCCGTCGTGATATCGTCGAGAGCCGAACCATCAAATGCAAGCGCTTCTAAAAATGCACGTAACGCACGCCGGATCGGCGCGACGGAGCGTGCCCGCGCGGGTCTGCGGAGACGCAACTCCGAGGCACCCATCAGATGCCGGCGCATCCGGAGAGATAGTGCAGCGCGTCGCCGCGATCTTGGAAAACCCTAAAGGCCGTCGCCAGGCCCGCGTATTGGACGAGTCGCAAAAACTGCGGAGCCGCAATGAGTATTGCGATCGGCGTGTCCGCACCCTGCGCCGCAGCGCAGAATCGCAACAACTCGGTCAACGCTGTGGAATCGGCATAGGTGACGTCCGAAAGGTCCAGGAGAACGGCACGCGCGTTCTCCGAAAGTGCGAGCGCATCGCGCATCTCGCGTTTGCGGCTGATCTCGAGCTCGCCGGCCAACCGTATCGTTGCGATCGTCTTACTCTCGTTCACGTATGCCCCGTTCTCGTTCCGGCGGCCGCCGTCATTTGGCCGGCTTGCTCAAAGATCGCCGCACGCTCCTCCGTCCTCTTGGCAAAACGCAGCGTCAGAATCGCGACGTCGTCGGAAGCCTTGTCATCACCGAAGATGCGGTAGCGAATTGCCGCAGCGATATCAGCCGGCGATGCCTGCGCCGCGGATTCGACGGCGGCCAGGAGCACTTCTTCTCCCGCAACGACGTCGCGCGAGTGCTCGATCACGCCATCGGTGTAGAGAACGAGCAACGCGCCAGGCATGCTTTGAACCCGATGGTCTCGGTAGACGGCATCGCCTAGAACGCCGAGCGGAACAGAACCAACTTCCAGAAAGCGAGCGCCTCGTTCGGGCTCCAAGAGCACGGCCGGCGGATGACCGGCCGCGGCATAGGAAAACTCACAGGTGCGCGCGTCAACGAGCGCGACCATCGCGGTAACCATCGGTGATTGATTCCGATGAAGTTCCACGTTGACGCGCTCGAGGACGGGCCCCGGCCTGGGATCGATCAGGGCGCACGACATTACGAGTTGGCGGGTTCGGTTCATCGCGACCGCCGCGTCGATTCCATGCCCGGCAACGTCGCCGATTGCTAGAAGCACACGATCGCCAGGCAGCTCGAACGCATCGTACCAGTCTCCGCCGATCTTGGCCTCTTCGGCCGCAGGAAGATACGTCGCGCCCAAGCCCAGCAGCGCGGGCTTCGGCAGAACGTTCTGCGTGAACGCGCCCTGGAGGGTTTGCGCAACGCGCTTCTCGGCCTCGTAGGCGGCACGAATCTCGGCCGAGTAACGGCGCTGTTCTTCGGCCTTCGAACGTTCTTGCTCAAGCCGTACGGCAAGCCGATATTGCGCAATCGTAAAGAGCAGGGCTGCCACAAGAACCGCCACGACCGCTCCCAACGCGAACAACCCAACCAACAGAATGGCGCGTTGCGCGCGGGCGTCGCTCGACAACTCACGGCGCGCAAGCAGCATGTCGATCGAGGTCATGTCGGCCCGGAAATGATCGACCAGCGCCTTTCCACGCAACTGGAGCGACGGCGGCCCAGGCTTGGGTCTCAAGAGCGGAAGTGCGATCTCGTCGAGCCAGCGACGATTCGTCCGCCGAGCGTCCGCAAGGGTCGTCAGCGCTTCCCCCATCCCCAGGCGTTCGAGCACGCGCACGACGCGGCTCAGCGAACGGGGTAGTCCGACACGCCCTTCGTAGTACGGCTGCAAGATAGCCCGATTCCTATCGGCTCCATACCCACGGATGCCCGTCTCTTCGTCGAGTTGCTCTCGCAGTACGTCGGCAACGAGAATTCGTGCGACGCGAATGCTGCCCGCGTCGTTAAACGACGACGCCACGATCGAGCGGACGGACAGACCAGCCACGATCAGCCCAACGATGACGACTGCCATAAGAGCCAATATGAGAACGAGAGGCCCAGGAGTGCGGCGCGGCATCATCGGCGTGTTTCTCCTGGTCCAAGAAGAGCCTTCGTTAATGGCCGAGATGCCAGCCGTGTTTCTCGCAGCGGTACGGCTTCAGTCCGGTGCTCGTGCGGGGAATCGCTCGCTCGGCTTGTTTTTTCGTTTCAAAAGCTGCTTTCGGCGCGCCGTTTTGCTTAAAGCAGGAGCGCGGGCCGCCGCTCTTGCGTGCGCCTTCATTCCTCGCCGTCGAAGTATTCCAGGTCATCCGAGCGCATGAGGCGCCGCTTCGGCAACTGCACGCCCCACTTGCCGCTGTCGGGATAGAACCACGATTCGCCGATCGGATTATCTGCAACTACGTACATCGCGAGAATCTCCGAGCCGTCGTTGACGAACTGATGCGGTTCGCCCGGAAGAAAGAGGCAGGCGTCGCCCGCGACGACGGGCGTTACTCCGTCCTGGTGGCGCACGCTGCCACTGCCCGAGATGATGTGATAGAACTCCCATTGCGCGCTATGCGAATGATAGGGGTAAGGCGCTTTGCCGGGCGGAATACGCAGAATTTCGACATCGAAGGGATGACGCTCGAGGAGATCGGTCGAGTCGCGTTTGCGGCCCAGACCTTCCGATATTTGAACGCCTTCGCCGGCAAACGTTCCTTTCGGCGACGACCACTTCAGCGACTCGAGTTCGTTGGTGTTGACTTTACGCATACTACCTTCTATTGAAAGCTATGGACGGAAAGGGGCTTTGTGACGCCGCCATCGTCGAAGCTCCAGACCTTTTCTGCCAGAACGTCAATGCAGCCGCTTTCCTTCTGCAGCCTGCCTTCGACGATGAGGGTTGACGAGGTGCGAATCGGACGGCGAAACGTATCGTAGACCTTCGGGCGCACGATGACGTTGACGACGCCGGTCTCGTCTTCGAGCGTAAGAAAAACGAAGCCTTTGGCAGTGCCGGGCCGCTGGCGCGTGATGACGAGGCCGCCGACACGACAGCGTGCGTTGGCAGCCAGTGCCGGCAGTTGCGCGGCCGCGACGACCCGCTGCGCCGCCAGCATCTCGCGGAAATGTTCCATCACCTGACCGGCGGGCGTGACGCCGGTCGACCAGAGATCGAAGGCGGCGAGCCTGCGGCGCGCCAGCGGTTTGAATCCTACCGGCGGTTCGTCGACGTCCATCAGCGCGCCGAGCTCGCCGCGGGCTTCGCGTTCGTCCAGGCCGCGCAAGGCCCACATCGCTTCGCGACGCGATGCGTGCCACGGAGAGAACGCGCCGGCAATCGCCAAATTCTCCAATGCTTCGCGCTCGAGCCGCGTACGCTGCGCGAAGTCGAGCATGCCGGCGAACGACCCTTGGGCGACGGCGTTCTCCAGCCGCTGCCGTTGCGCTTCACCCAACCCGCGCACGAGATGAAAACCCAAACGCAGCGCGCCATCACTCTGCACGTGCGACCAATACTCGCTAGCATTAATTTCGATGGGCCGGATGGCCACGCCATGACGCCGCGCGTCGTTGACCAACACTTCGGTCGAGTAAAAACCCATCGGCTGTACGTTCAGAATGGCCGCGGCAAAAACTGCGGGTACGCGGCATTTGAGGTACGCCGACGCATAGGCCAAAAGCGCAAAGCTGGCGGCATGCGACTCCGGAAATCCGTAATCGGCAAATCCTTCCAGCATATGGAAGAGCTGCTCGGCGGCGGTACGATCGATGCCGTTGCGAATCATACCGTCAACCAGCCTCGTGCGCATTGCGTCCATACGCTCGCGCGAGCGCTTGTGCCCCATCGCGCGGCGCAGTTCGTCGGCTTCACCTCCCGAGAAACCCGCCGCTTCGATCGCCAAGCGCATGCCCTGCTCTTGAAAGAGCGGTACTCCGAGCGTTCGTTCCAGTACCGCTTTGAGCCTGGGATGCGGATAGGTCACCGGTTCCAAACCCGAACGCCGGCGTAAGAACGGATGGATCATCTGCCCTTGGATCGGTCCGGGACGAATGATGGCGACTTGCATGACGATGTCGTAAAAGCACGTGGGTTTCAGGCGCGGCAGCATCGATTGTTGGGCGCGAGATTCGATTTGAAAGACGCCGATCGTATCGGCGCGCTGCATCATAGCATAGGTTTTTTCGTCGTCTGCGGGGATTGAGTGCAGCGCAAGATCGCGCGGCACCGCAGCTGGCAGCCACGCATCGTTGCGATCGAGGCAGCGCCGGTAGAGCGTAAAGGCCTCCCGCAAGAGCGAGAGCATTCCCAAGCCGAGCAGGTCGATCTTGATCAAGCCTAACTCTTGGAGATCGTCTTTGTCCCACTGCACGACCGTGCGCTCGCGCATCGTCGCCCACTCGACGGGCGCCACGCCAACCAGCGGATCGCGCGTGATCAGCATGCCGCCGGAGTGGATGCCCAAATGGCGCGGAAAGTTCGCGATGCGCCGGCAGAGCGTAAAGAGCAGCTCGGGGCCGGCCTCTTGCGGCAGCTGCTCGCGCACGTCGAACTCGCGTGCGATCGTATCGACTTGCTCGAGAGTCAATCCCAACGCCTTGCCGACGTCGCGAATAGCCGAGCGCGTTCGATAGGTGATGACCTCCGCGACCATCGCCGCGTTCGTTCGGCCGTAGCGCTCGTAGACGTATTGAATGACGCGTTCGCGATCTTGATGGGCGAAATCGATGTCGATGTCGGGAATTTCACGGCGCTCTTCCGACATGAAGCGTTCGAAGAGCAGGTTCATCGCGATCGGATCGACTGCCGTGATGCCCAACGCATAGCAGACCGCCGAGTTTGCCGCCGAGCCGCGGCCTTGGCAGAGTACGCCAAGCTCGGCCGCTTCCCGCACGATATCCCAGACGATTAAAAAGTAGCCGGCCAAATCCATCTTGGCGATCAGGCCCAGTTCGTACTCGAGCTGCCGCTCGACGCGAGCCTCCAGCGGCGTTGCATAGCGCCGCGCCGCGCCTTCATGAACGAGCTTGCGCAGGTAGCGCTGCGGCGAGCTTCCCTGCGGCGCCGGGAAGAGCGGAAACTGTCCCGCGAGCCGCTCGAGCCTAAATGTACAACGCCGCGCGATCTCGACGGTGCCCGCAATCGCTTGCGGATGCTCGGCGAAGAGCCTCCGCATCGCCGCCGGCGGCTTGAGATGGAACTCGGCGTTGGGGCGAAGCTTGTTGGCGGCGCGCGCCTGCGCGATCGTCGTGCCGTCGCGAACGCAGGCGAGCACGTCGGCGACCAGGGCATCGTCGCCGGTCGCATAGACGACCGCATTGGTTGCCACGTACGGCAAGCGACAGCGACTGGCGATCCGTACGAGCTGCAAGTTGCGTTGCGTCTCTTCTGAGATGAGGTGCTGTTGGAGCTCGAGATAAAACCGATCGCTAAAAATTGAGGCGAGACGTTGCGCTTCTTCCACGGCCGCTCGAACGCCCTGCCCCGCGAGCGCCCGCTCGACGCGACCGTAAAGACCGCCGGAAAGCGCAATGAGTCCCTCGTTGTAAGCCTCTACATCCTCGATGCGCAAGCGCGCATCGCCTTTGCTCCCTCGCATTTGCGCTGCGGAGATCAACCGGCAGAGATTCGCGTAACCGCGGTCGTTCTCGACGAGCAGTACGAGATGCGCGCCGTCTTCGAAGGTCAGCTCGCTGCCGATAATCGCGTTGACCCGGCATTGCCGCGCGGACGTCGCGAAGCGCACCGCACCATAGAGGCCGTCTCGATCGGTCAGCGCAATCGCGGACAATCCAAGCTCGGCCGCGCGCTCGATCAGCTCTTCGGGATGCGATCCGCCTTGCAGGAAGCTAAAATTCGACCACGCGTGGAGTTCGGCGTAGTCATCCGTAGGCTTAGACATGGGTGAACTGATCTCACCTTAAGTAGTTTGGGGCGCGGCTGCCGAGCGAGGACGATTCGAAGACGCTCGTCGCGACGCTTCTCATCATCCTCGCTCGGCAGCCGCGCCCCAAACTATTCATAGACGCCGCGCATGTACCAGTGCGAACCTTGACGGTAGATGCGGGCGAAGGTGCCGTCTTCCAATACGACGTCGTATTCGTCGCGTGTGACGGGCGAGATCGTGAAGGGGCGTTCGGCGATGCGCCAGGGGCCGACGCATTGCATCACCGCTTGGCCGTCGACCATCGCTGGTTCTCTGGCGCGCAGTTCGACAGCGATTTCGCGGACTTCGAGTAAACGCAGCTGAGGAACGAGCTCGTGGTTTTCCGAGATTTGTCGTCCTTCGACAGGCTCAGGATGACAAACGACAGGCTCAGGATGACAAACGACAGGCTCAGGATGACAAATCTCGGCACGACACGGCTTGAACTGCTCGTAGACGAACCGCTCTTCGAGTAGATGTGCTTCCCGCGTCGTGGCTCGCGCGACGCTTTCGCCGAGCATCGCTTCGAGACGCGCGATCGTCACGGCGACGCGCTGCGGATCGAAGTCATCGACGCCGAACAGCGCTTGAGCCTCTCCTCCTTCCTCGAGTTGACGCGCCTGCACGCGCAACCCGACGATTGCCGATTCAAAGGTTGCGCCTTCGAGCTTTACTCGCATCATGTCGAACATCGTTCGCTCCTGCGTCGTCGGCATTGCAAGCGGCACGTCGAACGTACAGGTTTGCGCATCTTCCAACTCGAGGGCAAGATGCAGCGCGCCGGCGCGTTTGCCGCAACGCTCGAGATCGGCACTGACGCGTGTCAGCAGCATGCGCAGCGCGAAGAAGACCTGCGCCTCATCGACGGCGCGACCTTCGCCAAAGATCGAGGCCTCGATCGCAACGGCGCGGCTTCGGGGGATGAAGGGCCGGCGATCGATCCCGCGCGCCAGTTCGTGCCAACGTGCCGCCGCCGTGCCGAAGCGGCGAACGAAGGGTCCGTGCGGCAAGGCCGCCAGATCGCCGAGCCGCTCGATTCCAAGTAACGCCAGCCGTTCGACGACCTCGGCTTCGATATCGAGCAGCGTCAGGGGAAGCAGCGCGAGCAGCTCGCATTCCGAACCCGGCTCGCAGATGCTGCCGTCGGCGACGTACGCCGCCGCACGCGCGGCGATTTTATTCGATCCGGCACCGAGCCGCAGCGTTGGCTCAAATGAGGCGAGCGCCGTTCGCGTTTGCGCCATCCATGCGCGAGCATCTCCAGCGATGCCGTGCATCTCGAGAAAGGCCAAGCCGGGACGAACGTCGTCGATCAGCGGCGAGACAGCATCGAGAGCATCGAGCATTTCCTCCCACCCTTCGACAAGCTCGGGGCAGGCGAGCTCAGGAAAAGGCACGACGACAACGCAGAGCAGCACCAGAGACCTCGCTTCCTTCGTCCTTCGACTGCGCTCAGGATGACATCGCTTAGGATGACAGAGCGCGTACGCGAGCTTGACGTCCGGGGAGAACGTGCCTGTGCTTGCACAGATTGACGCGGAGCTCGAAGCCGGCGAAGCCGCCCCAAAGTCCGTGCGTACCGCGCATGATGATTCGCTCGAGCGCACAGTGCAGACGCAGTTCCGCTACCGCGCTCAAGGCGGCGCCGGCGCGCGTTGCCATGACGATCAAGAGCACCCCGTTGCGATGCGCGAGCGTGGCCAATCGCACCCAGATCGAGTCGCGCAGCACGATGGCCGGCATGAGAATCAGGCGGCATATCCGCGAGCGCAGTAGAATATCGGCCGCGCGAGCGACCTCGAGCGCTTTGCGGACGGGAACGATGAGAACTCGCTCGAGGCAAGCGCCCGCGTCGGCAAGGCCGGGAGGGTAGAGCGCCCCGTCGTCGAGGATTGCGACCAAGCTTCTGCGAGTCATCGCGGAGACGAGCCCCGCCGCAACGCTCCATCGCCCGGTCGCCCCCTCGAGCGTGGCAACGCTGCCGGAGGGGAAACCGCCTGCGAGCAGCCGGTCAAGCTCGGGAATAGCGGTGGCGACGGTGCCTTCGACCGGCTGAGGGGACAGGCTTGGTCTGCCGCTCAGCTCGGCCTTCAGCGCCATGAAGGCTTCTCGGCGTCCTTCGTCCTTCGACAGGCTCAGGATGACATCGCTCAGGATGACATCGCTCAGGATGACATTTCCTTCAGGATGACAGGGTCGGGAGGATGCCAGCGCCACCATGGAAGATTCATGCTAATCGAACATATGTTCGTATGTCAAGGTCCTTCGACAAAGCTCAGGACAGGCTGAGTCGAAGGGTCAGGATGACATCCGACATCGGGGGTGCCTTTTTAAAGACGCTCTAAAAGAGGCTCGTCTTCCAATCCCGCCAGGTCGGTCGGCACCCGCTCCCGGACGCGCGCCGCGAGGTGCGCCGCGAGCGCCTTTCGGCGATCCGGCGACAGCGTGTCGCGGCGTTCGAGAAAGCGCTTTATCAGGGCCCGTTCTTCGCCGGTTAGGTAGGCCGTTGAAGCGTACGTGGGCTCCTCATCGCGCGCGCCCAAAGATCGCGGCGCGGCTAAACCCGCATCTCGCACGACGATGGTGCCGGCCGCGAGATCGCCGAGCCGCTTATTTTCGGGTGAAATCAGTGCGCTGATCGCGGCCAGAATATAGTAGCCCACCAGCGCCTCACCAACGCGAATGAGGTTGCGAATCAGCGAAGCGCCGAAGTCGATTGGATAGCCGCCGTCCCGCACAACGCGAAGGCCGAGGAGTCTCTTGCCGGGAGTCTGCCCGTTCCAAACCGCTTCGGAGAGGATGAAGTATCCAAACAGGACCGCAAACGCGACCGTAACGATGAACGCAACGGCGAAACTTTCGCCAAGCTTCTCGGCCGCGTGGGGCGCGAGGTGCTTGGGCAAACGTGCTGCCGCGAGAACAATTCCGGCAAATATGGCACCCAAGGTTGCGAACTGAATCGTTTGATCCACGACCAGGGCGAGAAAACGGCTTCCCAGTCCGGCGAGTTCGTAGCGAAATGCGATGCTCTCGGGCGTACGAACCTCAACGGTACGATCCACACCGCCGAGGTTCGACGGCGGCCGCTCGCCAACTCCCGCTCGTTGACGCAAGCCGCTTTCATCACGCGCCGGTCGGAGACGTGGCAGCATCTCGATGCATTCCTTGCGCGCATCGAGCGCCGCGGCGTACGCGCGCTCTCGCCGGACGAGGTCGCCGAGTTCGGCCGCCTCTACCGGGCAACGACCAGCGACCTTGCTTACGCCCAAGGGCGCGGCTTCGACCGCGCTCTGCTGGAGTATCTGAACCGCTGCGTCGCGCGCGCGCACGCGCAGGTCTACGCCCGAGTGGCCGAGAGCGGCACGCAGCGAATCGCCGGTTTTTACGCGAGGGTCTTTCCCGAGGAGTTCCGGCGGTCGCTCCCCTACGTCGCCATCTGCACGGCGATTACGGTAGCCTGCGCGGTCGTCGCCTACGTGCTCGTCCGCAATCATCCGGCCGACGCGTACGCGCTGTTGCCCAAGGCGCTCGTCCCTGAGACGATCCGTAAGAGCTTGCACGACTCGAACTTCGCCGTCGATCCAACCTTCGGGCCGGCAATGTCGGCGATGATCATCGCGAATAACGTCAAGATCGCGATCGTTGCCTTTGCGGGCTCGATGACGCTCGGTGCGCTGACCGTCTATATCATCGGTTTCAACGGATTGATGCTGGGCGGGATGGCCGCGCTCTTCACTAATGCCGGGTTCGGAAAAGACTTTTGGGCGACGATCGCGCCGCACGGCGTCATCGAGCTAACCGCCATCCAGATTGCGGGGGCGGCAGGCCTGCTGATTGCCGCAGGCGCGCTCTTTCCCGGGCGCCGGCGAAGGCGCGACGTCCTGGTAGCCAACGCGCGGCGGGCCGGAACGCTGATTTTGGGGGTGGCTTCGATGCTGGTCGTCGCCGGGACGATCGAGGCCTTCGTTTCGCCGCGCCGTCTGCCGGTTTCGGTGCGGATCGCGATCGGTCTGTTCACCGCACTCATGCTCGTTCTGTATTTTACGGGCGCGGGCCGGCGTGATGGCGCCGTTACAACAGACCGCGCCGCTTAACGCGCAGGTACTCGTCGATTAAGGTCGTCGTTAGCGCTTTGGCCGGCACGTCGATTACGATAGCCCCGGTACGCTCCAGCATCGCCTTGGCAATGCGGCGTTCGTTCGCCAAGTCAAGTGCAACGCTCGCACGATACGCCGCGCCGGCATCATGGGGCTCTTGGCTTAGCGCGGCGCTTACCGCCGCATCGTTCATGAAGACGCAAATAAGCAGATGATGCGCAGCCAACGACGCCACTTCGGCCATCGTCGCCGCCTGCGCGAGCGGGTCGATCACATCGGTGAGAAAGACGATCAGCGAACGTTTGCGCAAGTGATCGCGAAGGTACGTGAAGGCTCGAGTGTAGTTTGCTTCCTCGAACCGCGGCTCGAGGCCGTAGAGCGTGTCGGAGAGGCCGGCGACCGACGATCGGGTCGAACGGGGCGCCCGAGCGGCGAGGATCTCGCGCGCGAATGCCACGAGACCCACGCGGTCGTTGGCGAGTCCGGCGATCTTTACCAACGAGAGCGCCGCGGTCACGGCGTAGTCCAGCTTGCGGCCGCTCCCGAGCCGCGGCGTCATCAGCCGGCCGCAATCGAGCAGCAGCAACACGTTCTGGCTGCGCTCGACTTCGTGTTGCGCAACCATGAGCTTGCCACGCCGCGCGCTCGCTTTCCAGTCGATCGTGCGAAAGGCGTCGCCATCGCTCCATTCGCGCAGCGACTCAAACTCGGTCCCGGTACCGCGCAGCTTCATACGGCGTAGTCCCGCCTCGATGACACGGTTGCGCACGTGAAGGCGGCCATATCGCTCCACGGCCGCCAGGTCGGGATAGACTCGGATCGGTTGCCGCGCGTCGGTGCGGCGCCGACGACGCACCAGGCCAAGCGCGTTTTCGTACCAGAAGTAGAGGCTCTGCAGTTCGCCGGCGCCGCGCGCGATCGGCGTCACGGTGCGAACCAACGTAACGCGAGTCTGCGAAGGAACTTCGCCGATGCATTCGTCGACGTCGAAACGCAACGTCGGCACGGGAGTTTCGACGATGCCGAGCCGCGCGGTGCGCTTCGATCGGTTTTCAATCGTGTAAGATAGCTCGGCCCGCACGCCAAGCGCGAAGTGGGCCGGGGGTAGCCGCTGGATGCGCAACGCCGATGCCGGCGGCCCGAGCAACGCATCGGCGAGCGTCGCTACCGCCAGTACGGCGCCCACGAGCGCGGCCAGCCATACGAAGAGTGCGACGCCCGGCGCGCAAGCAAGAAGCAACGCGATCGCGGCCAGGGTCCAGAGAAATCGCGGCGTGACCCACGCAGGTAACCAGAGTTTACGCACGCGGGACGGGAACGCCGGCGAGAATATCCCGCAGCACGTCGCGCGCGGAGACGCCCTCGATCTCGGCATCGGGCGCGACGATGAGGCGATGTGAAATCACGAAATCGGCAACGTCCTTCACGTCGTCGGGCGTCGCGAAATCGCGGCCTTCGATGGCGGCCGCGGCTTGCGTCGCCGTGAGAAGCGCGATGCCGGCACGCGGCGATGCGCCCAGCGTCAGCCGCGGGTGCGTTCGCGTCGCCGCAACGATGCGGTAGACATAGTCACGCACGGCGTCGGAGAGATGGACGCGGCGCACTGCCGCCTGCGCTTCGAGCACTTCTGCGGCGTCGGTTACCGGCAGAATGCTCGACGTCTCCAACGCCCGAGCGTCGAAGCCGGCTGCCGCGCGCGCGAGAAGCTCCAGCTCCTCGTTCTCCAGCGGATACGTGGTCTCAACTTTGATCATGAACCGGTCGAGCTGCGCCTCGGGGAGTGGATAGGTTCCTTCGTACTCGATCGGGTTTTGCGTCGCGCAGAGCAGAAATGGCTGCGGCAGCGGATACGAGACGCCGTCGATGGTGATGCGCGCCTCTTCCATCGCCTCGAGTAATGCCGACTGCGTCTTGGGCGGCGTGCGGTTGACCTCGTCGGCCAGCACGACGTTGGCGAAGATGGGACCGGTCCGGGTTGAAAACTCCGCCGTCTGCGGATTGAAGATGGTCGTTCCAACGACGTCGGAGGGCATCAGATCCGGTGTGAATGCGATGCGCCGGAACGTTAGGCCCAGAAGCACGCTGAGCGCACGGACCGCCAGCGTCTTGCCGGTGCCGGGCACGCCTTCGATCAGCACGTGGCCGCGCGCGAGCAGCGCGATGGTAAGTCCGTGCGTCACGCGATCCGCGCCGACCAAGATCCGCTCCATTCCCGACGCGAGCCGGCCGGCAACTTCCCCAACCGATGTATTCACGCATGCTCCTTTCGCCTTTGGAAATCGATCGCTGCCCGCCACACCACTTCGTCGTCGGGTGGGCGGCGACGTGAACGGCGCATCAGTTCCGCCATCGCCGCGATGTAGGCAGACGAGTCGCGCTCGTCCGCCGGCTGCGGGAGATATGGCGGTGCGAACGGGACGTTAGCCCCGATCAAGGCCAGGCCGACGATGGCAACGACGAGCCAGACGGCGACGTGGACCGGCAGCGGCAGCGCGGCCCACATCGTTAGGCGATCGTCGTAGCCGTGGACGTACTCGTCGAACGCCGCCACGCCGTGGTTTGCGATCGCGTTGTAGACGAAGCGCAGGTTATCGGCATTGCGCAGCTCCGCATTATCAAAGAGGGAAGGCGCGGTAATTGCAACGACCTCGCCGCGGCCGTAGCGATACCAGACGGCGACCATCCCATGGTTGTTGGCCAGCAACGGAGTACCGCGCGGCTCGTTGAAGGGAAAGATCCAGTCGATCGACCCGCTCGCACGTGCGGCGCCCGCGGTGTACGCGTTTCGCACCAGCGCGATCGCGTCGCCGCCGCCGGGTGCTTGGCGGGTGGTGCCGGCGGCCGGCGTGACGTCCTGCGGCCCGGCGAACTCGGCGTCAATCGCGACAAAACGCCCGCCCGCGGCGACGAAACGGCGCAGAAGTGCCGCATCGTGTTCGTCGAGCGGCTTGGCGGAAGGGTCGTGTTCGTATCCGGTGACGATCAGCGTCCGGATGGCAGGATCGAGCGTGCCGAGTTCGCGCTCGAAACGTTGCACCGGAACGCCGGCGGCGCGGAGCACCCCGTAAAGCGCGCGATAACCGTTCGATCCCGTATCGTAGGTCGAATCGACCGAGGGGCGCCGTTGTTGCTCCAAGGAGCTGCGCCCGTAGCCCAACAGCACGAGCAGCAGCGCACAGGTCACCAGAAGGATAAGGTCGAGACGGAGTTTTACGGCTGCGCCCCCTCTTGGAGCAGCGCGGCGAACGCGTCGCGTGCGCGATGCCATTGCGGCTCGTCGACCGCGCGTTCCGCGTACGCCTCTTGGACGAACGGCGCGGCGACCGCATCGAATGGAGCGACGAGCCTGGCATTGCCGGCTCGCAGTTCGCGCCGCAAATCTCCGACCGTCGCGCTGGCGGTTCCGTCCACGGCACCCCGCCGGTCGAGCAGCGCGACCATCGCAGCAAAGAGCAAGAGCGCCGCCGTGCCGTAATCGCCCCGGCCGGCCGCGTTGCAGGCCTGCTGGTAGAGCGTGCGCGGCGCCGGCGGTTCTTGGAGCGGTGCAGCGCGAGGACCGGACCGAGAGCGTTCGACTTGCAGATTTCTCAACAAGCGCACCACAACGAAAATCAGCAGGATGCCGACGAGCACCAGCAGCACGTCGCCGAGGCTCGCGGCCCCTTGCGGTCCGACGCGAACGCGCGCAAACAAAAGGTCCCAGAACCGCTGCCAGCGCTGGTAGATCCAGTGCAAGGCTTGCAACCACCAGGCTTGCGCAGTCGCAGCCACGGGCGGTTCGGCGAGTTGATACCTGCCCTTAACGGCGAACTCGCGATACGCCAGAGCCCGCAGATCGGGTGCCGAGATCGGGGGAGCCGGGACCGGCGCAAGACGGACGACGACGTGGGCGTGATTGGCCCGCAGCCATCGCTCGATCAACGCGTCTTTCGAAGGTGCCGGCGCAGCCGCAGCCGCGATCGCGACGATCATGCGACGTTCGTGGGGGAAAGACGTTCGAGGTTGGCTTCGAGATCAAAGCCTTCACGCCGAATTCGGACGTCAAAGTAGTAGACGGCTAAGAGCACCACGGCAAACGGGGTAATGACGGCGCGAGCGAGCCCTTCGATGATGGCCTGCAGCGCGGGCAAGTGCGCGAAAGCCGCGGCGATTGCCAGGATGCCGAACATCATGGATCCGCCGAACACCGTAGCCGCGGCGGCAACTGCGAAGAGCAGCGCGCGCCAGAACTCGGCCCGGTTAAAGATCCGGGCAAAACCGAGAGAAAGCGACTCCAGCACGCCGCGCTCTTCAATCACCACCGAGTACATGGAAAAGGTGAGCGCAACGTATAATGGCGCGAGCAACGGAATCGAGACGATAAAAACGAGGATTGCGCCGATAAATCCAAACCAGAACCACAGCACCGGCGCAGCCGAGACTTTCCCAAGCAATATGGCTACGACAACGATCGCCACGAGGAGCAGCACGGTCGCGACGTACCAGACCAGCGCCACGACCAGGTCTAACAGGATCAGCCCCACGATCTGCAGCCACCGGCGGAGCACGATCTCGTAGCACGTCCGAAACACTACCGGCCGATTGCGATACAATGCCGCGACACCCACGGCAACCGCGTTGAGCGCAAACGGCCAAAGCAAATACGTAAAAAATAGGGTTGCGATGAAAACTGCGATCAGCCCCGGAGATTCGAACATCGTTGGGATGTGTTGGCTCTGGGCGCGCGCGGGGTGCCGAAGTATCTGAACGATCGCGTAGAACTCGGGTTGGGAGCCCAGATCGAGCAGGTATTGCAATATCGAAATTGGCAGGACGAATGCGACGACGATGGTCGCGAACGGGACGAGATTGCGAATGTACAGCGTCACGGCCCGGTCGAAAATCTCGCCGAATCCCAGGGGACGAAGCTCCATCCGGGCGCCTTCTTGCAAGCCGATTCGAACCCCCCTCCCGCGATGGGGAGCCGGCCCTCAGGCCAAAATCAGAGGCGATCCCGGTCGTGCGGCGCGTCGAGGTTCATCAACGGCCCGATCGGGACGATTCGGGTCGGATTGATGTCGTCGTGCGTGAAGTAATAGTGACGCTTGATGTGATCGAAGTTCACGGTCTCGGCAATGCCGTCAATTTGATATAGGTCGCGCAGATAGCCGTAAAGATTCGGATAGTCCACGATCCTGCGAAGGTTACACTTAAAGTGACCGTAGTAGACCGGATCGAAACGGACGAGCGTCACGAAGAATCGCCAATCGGTTTCGAGCGGACGCTCTCCAAAGAGATAGCGGCGATATGCCAAGCGCTCCTCCATGGCGTCGATCGTCGTAAAGACCTCGTAGGCGGCACCTTCGTAGGCATCTTGCGTCGTGGCAAAGCCCGCGCGGTAGACGCCGTTGTTGAACGTCACGTAGAGGAAATCGTTGAGCTCGTCGATCTGAGCGCGCAGCTCGCGCGGGTAGAGATCGAGTTTCGGATTGACGGCGAAGGCATCGAACTCACTCTCCAACATGCGCATGATATCGTCGTCGGAGTTGCTGACGATGCGCCGCCGTTGCTTATCCCACAGCACCGGCACGGTGACGCGAGCGGCGTAGGCCGGATCGCTCGCCGTGTAGGCCTCGCGCAAGAACTGCCAGCCGTTGATGGGGTCGGGCTGCGCCGTCGTGAAGTGCCAACCGCGCTCGTCGCGAATCGGGTCCACGATCGTCATACCGATTGCATCTTCCAAGCCTTTGAGCTTACGAACGATGATCGTGCGGCACGCCCACGGACAGGCCAGCGACACGTATAAATGATAACGGCCGGCCGCAGCCGGATAACCGGAGCTGCCGTCAGCGGTCACCCAATCGCGAAAGGCGTCCTCCTGCCGCTCGAAGTTTCCGTCAGAGGCTTGTTCTTGCGGGAACTGCGCGTTGGTGGTCACCGATAGGTGAGTCCGGCCTTCTCGAGGATCGCGCGCCCGAGGCCGCTCAGCACGAAATCGGCGAAGGCGTGCGCGGCTTGCGGATGCGGGGCGGCCTTCATGATCGCCAGCGTATAGGTGATGCGGTCGGTGAGCGCGGCGTTACCGGGAAGCGCTACGAAGCGATAACTGCGCGCGATGGCTTCGGTGCGGTAGAAGAAGCCGACGTCGGCTTGCCCCGTGTCGACGCGCGCGAGCAAGTCTTGTTCGGGAAAAATCTGCGACGGATTTTCGTCGGCGCCGAGAATCCGCTGCTCGCCGTCGTGGCCCAGCCACGTCGTCATGCCTTCGATCGTGTAGACGCCCTTGGGATCTAGCTGCGGATCGGTACGGCCGATCCGCAGGCCCGGCGTTTCCAGCGCGCGCTGCAAGGGCGTCGCCCCGTTGGCGACGCCGTCGAAGAGTGCGGCGTACTTAGAGTTTGGCGCCCAGGCGATGCCGAGGCTCGTCCCCGCGAACGTCGTCGCCGACGCCACGCGATCTCCGAGCTTTGTGACGAGTGCCGGATTGACGCTGATGAAAACATCCGGGGAACGAATGCCGGCCGAAATGAGGTTCGCCAGCTCTTTGCTGCCGCCGGGCTCGCCTTCGAACTCGATTCCACGTTCGTGCAGCGCTGCTTTGAGCGGCCCCTCCATCGGCGTCACGAGAGACCCCGCGTAAAGAACGGAGACGGCACCGAGGTCGGGGCGTGGAGTCGCTGCCTGCGCGTGCATCCCAGTAAACGAAACCGCCAGGGCTACGCTTCCTGCGAGGGCCGAAAATCGAGCGAATGTGAGTTGATGCAATAGCGCGTTCCTTCCGGGCCTGGGCCGTCGTCGAATACGTGGCCGAGATGCGAGTCGCAGCGCTTGCAACGCACCTCGGTGCGATGCATGCCGAGAGTAGAGTCGTCGAGGAGCCTCACGTTTTCCCTTTCCTCGGGATGCGTGAAACTCGGCCACCCGCAGTGCGACTCAAACTTTTCGTTTGATCTGAAGAGGGGCTGCCCGCAGGCCCCGCAGAGGTAGGTGCCGTCGTCCTGAATCTGGAGTAGCGAACCGGAGAAGGGCGCCTCGGTGCCGGCTTCGCGCAGAATATGATAGCGCTCGGGGCCGAGTTGGGCCCTCCACTCGTCTTCGCTTTTTTGGATATCTGGCGTCACGTCGTGTTTCATCTGTAGCCCTCATAACGAGCGAAGGCGCCAAAGCGATGCAAGCGCGAAGAGCAGCCCATGAAGCTGCTCTTCGAAATCTTGCTGTCGATTCTCTTGCACCCGATCGCCATGATCCTCATGTGGATCAATCTGGTCGGTCGCGGCGACCTGACGACGTTCCAGAAGGTCATCTGGTTCGTCGTCAGCATCGTTTGGGGTCTTGGGCCGATCCTTTATCTGCTAGTTGCGGACGGCTCGCTCTGGTAGCAGCCTGCTAGCGAGGTCGACCGCCACCGTGTCCGCCGCCGGAGCCATGGACGCTGCCGCTCGATCCGTGCACCGTTCCGTGATTGCCGGCGCCGTTGTAGCCTCCGCGGTAGCCGCCGTAGTAGCCTCCGCGGTAGCCGCCGTAGTAGCCTCCGCGGTAGCCGCCATAGTAGCCTCCGCGGTAGCCGCCGTAGTAGCCTCCGCGGTAGCCGTATCCGCCGTAATAGCCTCCGCGGTAGTAGCCGTAGGGTCCGCGGTAGTAGCCCCAGGGGCGATATCCCCAGCCCCAGCCCCACGGACGATAATAGCCACCCCATCCGTAACCACAGCAGCCCCACCCGAAACCAAGGCCAATACCGATGCCGATGCCCCAGTAGGGATAGCCTCCGCCGTAATAGCCCGCGCCGTAATAGGGAGAGCCGCCCGCATAGTAGCCGGCGTCCCCGCCATAGCCGCCATACCCGCCGTATGGCGTGTACGCCACGGCGACGTCGATACGATAGGCGTCGAACGTCGGGCCGTTGGCGTGACCGTAAATCGTGACGGGCATGCCCTCGACGAGCCGGGTGCCGGTCGGATTGATGACGGTGCCATCGTGCATCGAAACGTGATCGTCGTAGCCTCGGTCGTCGCGCATGTACACGATGTAGGCTCCGTCAAAACCGGTAACGGTGCCTTTGATCTGTTCTTGAGGTGCGACCGGCCTTCCGTAGCTCGGAACCGGTTCGTTTCCATAACTCGGCTCCGACTGCTGCGCACCCGCGACGCCTGGCAGGGAAAGGCTGAGGACCGCCGGCAACGCGGCCCAGAGGAGCGTCTTTTTAAGGAATGATGTTGCAATCCGCATGTTGGAACCAGTATAACTCCACGGCCGCACCGCCGTGGTTAGAAAATGTGCAAAATGATGCTTTCTCGCCTTGCGGGGCAAGCGGCCCGAACGCGAGGCGCGGCGCTTGACTCCGACGTTACGTCAGGCCTTACGCTCGACCGAAAGGACTACGATGCAAACGGAGAGCGGCCGACTGCGCCGGATTAAAGCCTTCGCGACCGAAGCCGGGGTCAGCGTGCGGACGCTGCACCTCTACGACCGTCTCGGGCTCCTGCGGCCCGCGGCGGTGAACGAATCCGGTTACCGCCTCTACGGCGACGCCGAGCTCGAACACCTCGAACACATTCTGGCGTTGCGCTTCGTCGGCTTCAGTCTGGATCAAATCAAGAAACTGCTCGCAGGATCGGACTTGCCGCTGGCCGCGGCGCTGCGCATGCAGCGCGAGGTCATCGCACGTCAGAAGCGCCGGCTAGAATCGGCCCTTACCGTTATCGAGGAAGCGCAGCGCGCGCTTGCCGCCGGCGCATCGGCCGACCGTTGGAATATTCTTCGCACCGTCATGGAGGTATTTAAAATGCAAAGCGACTGGAAGTGGACGCAAGAGTACTACTCGGAAGCGGCGCGCGAAAAGATCGACGCGCACCGGCGTAGCGTGCCGGCTGAGGTTGTCGAGCAAGGGCAACGGGACTGGGCGGCGCTCATCGCGGAGGTCGAAGCCGCCGTTGCAAACGGCGTCGAACCGTCAAGCGCGGATGCTCGAGTGTTGGCGCAGCGCTGGCGCGGCTTGGTCGCGCAGTTTACGCAACGCGATGCCGAAGTTTCGCAGGGGCTGAATCGAATGTGGTCCGATACCACGCATTGGCCGAAGGATTTCAAGCGGCCCTGGAGCGATGCGGCCGATACGTTCATCAAGCAGGCGATGAACTGTGACGGGGATGGAGCCGTCGATGGGGATTGAACCCATGATCTCCTCGTTACCAACGAGGTGCTTTACCACTAAGCTACGACGGCAATCGGCCTAGGACCCTTGCTGGTACGAGTCCCTCGGACGGCATTCCTACGTCGTTTCAGCCGCTCCCTATCGGCTGGCGATGCTAGCGGGCCATGCTGACCGTCACTCCCCACGGCGTTGTGAGACCATTAATGGTCTTGGTGGGCGAACCACCAGCCGGATAGTTCCAGAACATGACGTTCGCGCTGTCGGCATTCGGTCCGACGACGTTGGAGCCTTGAACCCAAAACTGAACCGCATAACTCGAACCGTTGAGCGGTGTGGAGCCGATTTCCGTTCCGCCGCTCCCGCTGATGCTAAACTGGTAAATCACGTTGGCTTGATAATCTCGAATCGCGACATAGGTTCCGTCCCATTGAACGCTGCCGCCGAATGCGATGTTCTCATTCAGCCCGATATTCACGAACGAATGTTTTCCTTCGGGAAGCTCGGCAAAAGCGAAAGCGCCGCCCTTCATCCCGTCCACGTAGAGGTTGCCCTGGTTGTCGTAGCCACAGTACTCGTAGAAGCTGATCTGGGGATCCTTGTACGTCTTCCGGGCGCCTCGCGCTTCTTTATAGATGGCAACGTCGCCGGGGGCGGTTGCCGGCGTACTAATGTTCGCGACGGCAAGATCTCCCGTCGCCGGGTCGACGGAGCAGCCACCTGGATCTTCGCCGGGATCCTTCAAAATCACCAGCGGCTTCGTGCCGCCGTGCGCGTACTCCAGGATCCGGAACGCGGTATCGTCCGTTACAAAAACCTTGCCCGCTTTATCGACGCACAAGCCCCATGGCCGATTGAAGCCCGTAAGCGTTCCTTCTAAATTGCCTCCGGGATACGAGTAAACGTATACGTCATCGGTTCCCAAATCAGAGATATAAACGAGGTTCGCTTTCTTTGCGTCGGGAGCCATCCACGATCGGCCGCGATCCGGACGCACGGCGAGCATCGCGTTCTGCCCCATCGGCTCTCGAGGGCCGAGAGATGCCTGTGACGCGCCGCAGCCGACGAGCGTAACGACCGCGCAAACGCCTAATGCATAGCGCGTCGCATTCGAGATCTGCATAGAAAAGCTCCGTGCGTGAAAGTGAAAAATACCGGCTCCCATTAGAACGGAAACTCGCATGTTCAACTCAGGAGGCATTGGCGCCTTTAGCGCAGCACTTTGTCTATGTCCGCCCCGCGATTTCGCCGAGAGGAGCTTCGTTTGAATAAGCCTTTGAAGCTTGTTGTCCCCCTAGCCGTCGTGCTCGCGCAGGTGGCATGCGCTGCGAACGCTATCTCCAACGTGCCCGGGGCGGAGGGGCCGCCGGCGATGCTGCGGGCCGTCTCACGTGGTGGCTCGAGTCCGATTCAACACGTAATCTTCATCGTCCAAGAGAACCGGTCGTTTAACAACTTGTTTATGGGGTATCCGCGCGCCAAGACTCAGAACTACGGGTACGACACGAACGGCGATAAAATTGCTCTGCACTCTCAAGATCTCGCCCAAGATTGGGACATCAATCACTTTTCGCCCGCCTTTTTCAAGGCCTGCGATCCGCAAAAAAAGCTGCCCGGCACGCACTGCAAGATGGACGGTTGGAATAACGAAGGAGCCGGCTTCGGTTCCCCTGCGAACTATGCGTACGCGTACGTACCGCGCGCCCAGATAGAGCCCTACTGGACTATAGCCAAGCAATACGTCTTAGCCGATCATATGTTTGCATCGAACCTTGACGGCAGCTTCATCGCGCACCAGTACGTCGTTGCAGCCTATGCAAGCCATGCCGTGGATTCTCCAGCGTCATACTGGGGATGCGAGGGAGGATCGCAGGACACAGTTCAGACGCTGACGGCGAAGCGCACGTACGGCTCGAGCATCGTGGCCTGCTTCAACAACCCGACGATCGGCAGTGAAGCCGACGCCGCCGGCCTGAGCTGGCGTTTCTACGCGGGTACGATTGACGGCGACGGTGGCCTGTGGTCTTCATATCAGGCGGATAGCGAAGTCTATAATGGGCCGGACTGGACGACCGACGTGATCAATCCGCCGTCGCAGTTTCTCACCGACATCGGAGCCGGCCAGCTCGCCAACGTTACCTGGATTACGCCGACCTACGCCAACTCGGACCACCCGGGCCTAAACTCGAGCACGGGGCCGGCATGGGTCGCGTCGCTCGTCGATGCAGTCGGAACGAGCAAGTTTTGGAACTCCACGGCGATCTTCGTGATGTGGGACGACTGGGGTGGATGGTTCGACCCGGTGAAGCCCATCTATAAAGACTACGACGGGCTCGGCTTTAGGGTACCGATACTCATGGTCTCGCCGTACGCCAAGCGCGGCTACGTCACGCACGTCCAGTATGAGACCGCGAGCGTCCTTCGGTTCGTGGAGGATACGTTTGGCCTCTCGCAGCTTGCGGCCGCCGATGCGCGCGCGAAGGATCCGGCGGCCGATGCATTCGACTACAGCCAAAAGCCCCGAAAGTTCAAGGAGATTCCCGGCGCAAAACCGCCGGCGTTTTGGATCTTGCAGGAACGACGTTCGCCCTGGCACGCGAAGCCGAAGAGCTTCCTCGGCGACGACTAGCTTAACCGCGCACGGGGAGACGATAAACGGGGTCGCCGGCATCAACCGGCGACCCCGTTAGTGATTTACCTAACTCGAACGAAGTGCTTAGCTTACTTGGCCGAGCTGGGACTATAGGCCGCAGCTTCGCATTCGTAAGTGGCACAAGGGAGGCCGCCGGTGAAGCTATAGTTCAGGGTGAGGCCCGACGGCCGGTATCTGTAGACTTCGACATCCGACGACTCGAGGTTCGTCGTCACGAACCGTAAGCTTTGCTTACCGAGGTGACCGAATATGCTCTCACCCGTCAGTGGGCTTTCGCTGATAAGCGTACACGTCGGGTTGCAGCCCGAGTAGACGTACACTACGCTGGGCAGCGAGAACGACGGGCCGAACAGGCTCACTGTAACTAGGTTGCCTTTACCGTCAACGTCGACGCTGCCGTAGAACGGGTTCACGAAGCCGGTCGCCACGACGCCAGCTCCGCTGCAGCCGGCGAAGTAGACGAGTTGCGCAACGTCGTCCGAATTAATCGCGTCCGCCCAGCAATCGCCATTGGCGGCCATTCCAACGCCGCCTACTTCGAGTATAGCCGGGTTGGTGAGATTGGTCGAGCACGTCCCGCTGGTGAGCGTGCAGACCGAGACGCTGCCGTCTCCGCTGGTGTCGAAGATATTGCCGACGGCGATGTTTCCGGTCGTTGCGCTGACGGCAGACGCGTCAGATGGCTGGCCGTACGGGTCGACGATCGATCCGAGGAATGGCCCGCACATGCCGGGACCGTACACATATAGCGTGTGTTCGCCTGAGACTTCATCCCCGTTGGGGACGATCAGGTTGCCCGAATTGTCGACGCCAAAGCTATTGACACCCCCGCCCGTAGCGACGCTGCAAGTCGACGGGCCGTTGCCGGCGTTGTTCTTCGGAAAGCCGAAAAGGCTGGTGCCATCAAAAGTTGAGACGTAAATGCCTTTCATCTCCGCTGACGTGGCACGCCTTCCACGAATCGGCACGAGCTTAGTTGGGAGAAACCGCTCGGGAATGGCGTTGACGGCCAGCCCGCCGCTGAAGCCTGCACCGTGAGCCCTGATGTTGGCCCCGCCGGCACTCGGCATCGAGGAGCTCGGCGAGGATGTGTTGCCCGAGCAGCCGGCTAGAAGGCTTACAGCGACCGTGGTACACAGCGCTGCATAAAACAAACGCATTAGGAAGAGTCCTCCTTCAATGTAGCTGGGTAGCTATAGGTCCACATTGAGTCCCGAAAAAGAGCCAACTCGATGCCCAGTGAGGCGTGCCCTGTATCGCAAAAGGCGTACCATCCTGCTCTCATCCGTAGACTCCCTCAAACTCCCTGGCGGGCCCAAAGCGTCCTTAGACTTTTTTGCGGCCGGAATCCTTCGTTCGCCCGGCCAGTTTGCCACCCGCTTGGTTAATCTAAACCTCGGGCCATTTTTTGGAGCGGGCGGCGGGAATCGAACCCGCGACTCTTGCTTGGAAGGCAAGGGCATTACCACTATGCAACGCCCGCGACTCTGGGCAGGGCTGGATTTGAACCAGCGTAGCGCTTTCGCGCGCCAGATTTACAGTCTGGTGCCATTAACCACTCGGCCACCTACCCACGAGGAGTCTTTAAACGTGGCTGACCTGGGTACGATACTGCGGCTATCCCCTCCTCGGCAAGGTGATGCGGCTTGCTTCCCAAAGGGGTCCTCATGGGCTTCTCATGTGCCCCCAACGCGGGTACCTTACCATGGAAGCCATAGCAAACTCGCCTTCGCCTTTTGGAGTTTTGGACAGGATGGCGCGCCCAGCGACTCTTGCGATTGCCGCCCTCGTAGGGCTTCTGCTTACCGGATGCAGTGCGGCATTTGGTCAGTTCGGCGTTTCTCTTCCCGCTGCCGGCGACGACGTGCAGACCGTTAGCGACGCGGCCGATTCCCTCGTCGCCCACCGTGGCTCGGCGACGCAGAACGCAAAGACCGCCATCGGCGTCACCGACGCGCTGGGCTCGATCGTTCGCGACATCAGCAACGACGAGCGCATACTCTCCGGCGGGGCGCACCCGCTTAAAGAAGGCGCGCGCGTGCGCCGAGTCCTGTCGCTATCGCAGCTGGTGCTACGTCCAAGCGGTGGCGGCGTCACCGGATACTGCCAGAGTTCTGCAGGCTACAGCCTCAAAGGAATTCCGTCGCTTGATGAAACCTTCGGCTGGCAGAGCGGCGCGTACTCCGGCGGCGCGCGTGTGACTGGTGACCGCGGATTTTCGACGTGGTCCGCAAATGCAAGCGGCGAAGCCGTGCAGGCTCCGATCGGTGGCCTCTCGATCGTGCGAAGCGGCGGCGCAAGTTGTCCGATGTTGGCGCCCACGTTCTCCACGCGCGGCGCGACGGCAGGCAACGCGTTTTCGATTCCAATCATGCTTACGTATCGTCACGGAGCGCTGTGGAACATCAGCGTGAGCGATGCAAGGTTTGCCGGCGGCGAAAGCCTCGACGTGGCCATGACTTTTGGCCGGCCGCAGTCGATTACCGGTACGATCGCGAACGGCAGCACCGAATTGGCGACCTTCCATACGAACGCCTCCGGCGAAGGTACCCTGACAATCACGAGTACCGGCGCGCAATACGCGATCGCCGACTGGATCGTCACCGCAACACCTTAGCGCGCGTCCCTCCTGTTTCTAGCGCCGACGTTGCGGAGAAGAAATCTTGCATCTTCTTCGCACCGACTGCCATGCGTATGGCACACAGAAACCATAGCATCAATGCATGAATCCGAAGAAGTTTCGCGGATGGTGTTTGAATGGTTGCGGGAACGCGATAAAGATCGGCGCGACGAAGTACTGCTCCCCGACATGCATGCAGCAGCACCACTTCCAGCGTCGAGTCGAAGTCCTCGAGGCCGGCTTGTACCGCACCACGAATTTCGCAGGGTTTCTCCGAAGATACCTTATTCGCCGCTTCGGCGAACTTGTACACGATGCGGATGGGCGCAGAAAAATCCGATCACGGAGAACGTGCCGATCGAAGTAGAGCACATCGACGGGGACTGGCGGAACAATCACGTGGACAACCTAACACTTCTCTGTCCGAACTGCCACGCACTAACGCCAACGTTCCGCGGCCTTAATCGCGGACGCGGAAGAGCACATCGTCTTGGAGGACGCGGCAATCCACTCCGCTCTCACAAAACAGCCAGCAACGGACGGGGGAACGTCGTAACGGGAGGTAATTCCGTCCGCGCTCGCTACAACTCCAATTGCTGCTGCCGACGTAGCTCAGCTGGTAGAGCATCACAGCTTGTAATGTGAGGGTCGTGGGTTCGAATCCCACCGTCGGCTCCATCAATCTCTAAGACAGAAAGTTTGGTTTATGCCTCGACCGGTTCACTTCGAAATTCACTCCGCGGATCCCGACGCGGCGGCGGCGTTCTACTCGACGATCTTCGGATGGAAGATCTTCAAATGGGACGGACCAGTCGAGTATTGGCTCGTCCAGACCGGCGAGGAGGGCCGCGGCATCGACGGCGGCATCGTGCGGCGCCAAGGCGACGCGCCGGCCGCAGGGGCAGCGGTCAACGCTTACGTCTGCACGATTGGCGTAGAGGCGCTCGATGAGACGCTGACGTTAATAGTCGCCAACGGCGGGGAGATCGTCGTTGCAAAGCACGAGATACCGGGCATCGGAACGCTGGCATACGTCAAAGACCCCGACGGGAACATCTTTGGAGTATTGCAACCGGTATAAGCGCAACAACCCATAATGCAAAAGGTTAGCCCCAAGTGGGCGCGCGGCGGCCTCGTGCTCGTCTGCGAGCGCTGCTTCCAAGAGCGCATCCCCGAGGAAGACCCGGAGGTTGCCAAGCGCATTGGCGACTTTCATCTTCGCGACTGGCTCAAGGAACGGCTAAAGCAAGACGGGCATTGGGGCGAGATCCGCGCGATCAGCACGAGCTGCATGGACGTCTGCGCCCGGGAGCGCGTAACCGTTTGCATTGAACCGCCCGGCGAGGAGCCTATTGTGGTGGTCGTGGACCCCGTCGCCAACCGGGAGGAACTTTATAAGATGATCGTCGCGGAGCTTTGTCATCCTTCGACAAGCTCAGGATGACAAGGCGACAAGCTCAGGATGACAACGCGGCCTACTGAAACTCGAACTCCGCCAGATTCTTTTCGATCTTCCGTTTGACGCGCTGGAGCGCGTTGTCGATCGATTTGACGTGACGGCCCAAGTCGCGCGCCATCTCCTGATAGCTCTTGCCCTCCAGATACGACTCCAGCACCTGCGATTCGAGCTCGGAGAGATTCTGACGAATGCGCTGGCGGATGTCGTCGGAGACCTCCTGGGTTACGACCAGCTCTTCTGGATCGGAGGTCTTCTGCGAAGCCATCACGTCGAGCAGCGTGCGCTCGCTGTCTTCGTCGTAGATGGGCTTGTTGAGCGAAATGTATTGGTTGAGCGGGATGTGTTTTTGGCGCGTCGCCGTCTTGATCGCGGTGATAATCTGGCGCGTGATGCAGAGCTCGGCAAAAGCGCGGAAGCTCGAAAGCTTGTCGGCCTTGAAGTCGCGTACGGCCTTGTAGAGGCCGATCATCCCTTCTTGGATGATGTCCTCGCGGTCCGCGCCGATGAGAAAATAGCTCTTCGCCTTGATCCGAACGAAATTCTTGTACTTGTTGAGAAGGTACTCCATCGCGAGATTGTCGCCAGTCTTCGCGATCGCCACCAGGTCTTCGTCGACCCGCTGCTGGTATTCCACACCATCCGAGACGGGATGGGTCATTGCCATATCGTTGTCTGCCTCGTGAGTAGACGTGCCGCATGCGCAGGCCTGAGCCCGTCGGCACGGCACGTCGAGGCTTAGTATATAGGAGGGGCCCCCTCCCCCGTCAAGGACGAGGCTAGCATGCGCTGCCGGAGGGCCTCGAAAATCAGGACGCCCGCGGCGACCGAGGCGTTGAGGGAAGCGACCCGACCGAGCATTGGAATCCTCACCAGGAAGTCGCATTCGCGCTTGACGAGCGGCGCCAAGCCGCTCCCCTCGCTGCCGACGACCAGCGCAAGATCCCGGTTGAGGTCGGCCTTTCCAAGTTCAATTCCGGCTGGCGAGGCATCGGCCCCGACCACCCAGATGCCCGCCTTCTTGAGCACCCGGATGGTACCGGCGATGTTGGCCACTCGGACGATCGGCAGGTAGGCCGCCGCCCCGGCGGCCGCTTTGCGGACCGTTGCGTTGATCCCCGCCGAGCGACGCTCGGGCAGTACCAGGCCGTCGGCACCGGCGGCCTCGGCCGTCCGGACGATCGCGCCGACGTTATGAGGATCGGTCAAGTGGTCGAGCACGACCAGCATGCGCGGCGAGCCGTCGCGGACGAGGACGCGCGAGGACGTCGCCCAGCGACGCGTACGGAAACGGAGGCGCGGTCGCGATCACTCCCTGGTGCGCTTTAAAGGGAACGCGATCGAAGAACCCGCGCTGCTCGAAACGAACCGGCACGTTGCGCTCTTTTGCCTGCGCGAGAAGTACCCGCAACGCGCCGTCCTTTGTTCGATCCGCTGCCACCGCAATCGAACGCAGCCGCTCGCCGGCGAGCAGCGCTTCTTCGACGGCATGGATGCCGTAGATCAGGTCGTCGAAGTCGAGCGCGGGGCGCCGGCCTCGCTGCCTCAAACCACGGCGGCCCTTCGACGAGCTCAGGACGTCGTCCAGCTGGTCCCCTCTTTCGTGTCGTGGAGTTCGACTCCGCACTGTTGAAGCACATCTCGCAGGCGATCGGATTCCGCCCAATCCTTCGCGCGACGAGCCTCGGCTCGCATCGCGATGACTCGTTCGATCGCTGCGTGCGGTTCCAGGCTTTCGAGCTTTCCGGCGCCGCCGTCGACGCGCGCCTCGTCGAGCGCGGCTTGCAGACGTTGCACGAACTGACCCGTCAGCTCGGCGACCGGCTCCTCCAACCACGATTCGTTCGGCTCGATGCCGAGGATCGTCAGCCAATAGTGTAACCGTTCAAACGGTGCGTTTGCAGCAAACTCGTAGAGCACCGCCAGCGCCGCGGCGGTATTCATGTCGTCGTCGAGAGCCGCTTCCATCCGCGCATCGAACGGCGAAGGTTGCGCGCTCGAACCGACGTCGCGGTGCGCCGCCGCGAACCGATAGGCCGTCTTGATCTTGTTCAGGCCCAGCCCGGCCGCGGCAATCGAGTCTTCGGTAAAGTTCATCACTTTACGATAGCCGGTTTGCAAAAAGAGCCAGCGAATCGCCTGCGGATCGTGGCGGAGCAGCATGTCCGAAAGCGGTTCGAAGTTTCCGAGCGATTTGGCCATTTTGCGGTTATCGAAGAGCAGCAGGCCGCCGTGCACCCAGAAGTTCGCCATCGGCGGCTGCGACATCAGCGGCTCGCTCTGCGCTATCTCGTTCTCGTGATGCGGAAAGATCAGGTCCGCACCGCCGCCGTGGATGTCGAAGCCGACGCCGGCCGGATCGAGCAGCGCACGCGCCATCGCCGAACACTCGATGTGCCAGCCCGGGCGCCCGTCGCCGTACGGTTCGAACGGCCAACGCGGTTCGCCCGGCTTGGCAAACTTCCACAGGGCAAAGTCGAGCGGGTCTTCCTTCTGCTCGTCCACTTCGATGCGCGAGCCGGCCTCGAGATCGGCGATGTTCCGGTTTGCCAGGTGCCCGTAGTTCTGAAACGTTGAAACGCGGTAGTACATTCCGTCGCGTGTGACGTAGGCGTGTCCGCTCTGGGCGAGTTCCCGTATCATCTGCTGGATCTCGCCGATGTATTTGGTTGCGTACGGCTCGAAATCGAATTCGAGGACACCGAGCTTACGCATCGATTCCTTGAACTCGGCATAGAAATACTCGACGATCGCGTGGTAATCCTGACCGGTTTCGATTCCCGCTTTGATGCTGCGATCGTCGATGTCGGTGACGTTCTGCACGTACGTCACGCGATAGCCGCGATGGGCCAAATAGCGGCGCAAAACGTCGAAAAAAAGAAAGGAGCGCGCGTGACCGAGATGGGCTTGCGCGGATGGCGTCAAGCCGCAGACATAGATACCCACCTCGCCTTCGCGCAACGGCTCGAACTTCTCGACCGTGCGCGTTCGAGTGTTGTAGAGTTTAAGCGGCACCGCTGTTTAGATCACCCAGCTCCAGGATTCTTCGCCGGTCGCTTCGCCTTGCTCGAGCTCGTTCAAGCGTCTTTCCAGCTGTTCGAGTTGACGCGCGAGTCGAACGATTGCATCGCTGGTCGGATCCGGCATCTCGACCTGCGGGCGGTCCGAAACGACGCGAACCGGCTTGCCGTCTTGCGCGACGACTCGCGCCGGCACGCCGACGACGGTCGCATTGGCCGGCACATCTTTCACGACGACCGAACCTCCGCCGACCTTTGCGTTATCGCCGAGCACGATCGCGCCGAGCACGCTCGCGTTGACGCCGACGGTCACGTTACGGCCAAGCGTCGGATGGCGCTTGCCGTGCGACAGACTCGTGCCGCCAAGCGTTACGCCCTGATAGATCGTGCATCCGTCGCCGATCTCCGACGTTTCGCCGATAACGACGCCCGAACCATGATCGATGAAGACCCCCTTGCCGATGCGAGCCGCAGGATGGATCTCGATTCCCGTAAGGAAGCGCGCGATGTTGGCCAAGAAGCGCGGCAGCAGCGGAATCCCGGCGCGATAGAGTGAGTGGTTGACGCGATGCGCGACGAGCGCATGAAAACCGGGATACGAGAGGACGACGTCGAGCCAGCCGCGTGCGGCGGGGTCGCGCTCTTGCGGCGCCCGCAGGTCGGCTCGTATCGTTTCGAACGGCTCGTTCATTTCCAACAGTGTAACCCGTCAACTCCAATCGAGGTGACACCCCGTCATCCTTCGACAGGCTCAGGATGACAGGGTCAGGACGACAGGCTCAGGATGACAACGACAGGCTCAGGATGACAAGGGTCAGGATGACAAGGGCTCAGGATGACAACGTCCTGAGACAGGCTCAGGATGACAACGACAGGCTCAGGATGACAGCAGCGCCACGGCGTAGACGGCGATGCCGCTGCCGTCGCCCGTATAACCCAGACCCTCGCTCGACTTGGCCTTCACGCTAATGCGGGTTTGGTCGATCTCGAGCCGGACGGCAAGATTCGCGCGCATCCAGTCGATGTGCGGCGCGAGCTTCGGACGATCCACGACGATCGTGGCGTCGACGTTGACGATCTCGAAGCCGGCCATGCGCACGGCTGCGGCGCACTGCGCGAGCAGGTCCATCGAGTCGGCATCCTTCCAGCGCGGATCGCTCGCGGGAAAGCGAGTACCCAGATCGCTCAACGCGGCGGCTCCGAGCAATGCGTCGGCGAGCGCGTGGGCGAGGACGTCGGCGTCGGAGTGGCCGAGCGCACCACGTTCGAAGGGAACGTGAACGCCGCCCAAAATCAGCCTCCGCCCTCCGACTAGCGGGTGTGCGTCGAATCCCTGGCCGACGCGCATCATCCTTCGACAGGCTCAGGATGACAAGTGAGGAGTCCAGGATGACAAGCAGTGAGCCGCCGCGCGTTCAAAATCGTTTCCGCCCGAACGACGTCTCCCGGCAGCGTGACTTTGAAGTTCTCGCTGGTAGATGCCACGACGACTACGGATATGCCGATGCGTTCCAGCAGCGCCGCGTCGTCGGTAACGGCAACGCCGTCGAGCCGGCCGCGTTCGTGCGCGGCGCGAAGCTCGGCGGTCAAGGCGAACTGAGGCGTTTGCGCCGCCCAGAGCGTACCCCGATCGAGCGTCGCACCGACGATCAGCGAATCGCGATCGACCAGCTTTATCGTATCCACG
The DNA here is from genome assembly GCA_963736775.1 of Vulcanimicrobiota bacterium. GTDB lineage: Bacteria > Vulcanimicrobiota > Vulcanimicrobiia > Vulcanimicrobiales > Vulcanimicrobiaceae > Cybelea. The sequence continues at coordinate 123,164 of CAVTPY010000008.1, forward strand.
ACCGGCTCGGCCAAGAGCGATGCGCGTCCCGCACGCACTTCACGCATTCCGGCGCGTACGTCCGCGGCCGTGACGAGCGGGCGGGCGCCGTCGTGAATCAACGCGGCGTCGCAACGGTCGCTCAGCGCCATGATACCCTCTCGCGCGCTGTCTTGGCGCAACGGCCCCCCGCGCACGACGCGTTGCGTGAGGTTGGGCGCGAGGCTCAGGGCGAGCTCGCAGAGCGCCTCGATGGATTCGGGCTCCGTCGCAATGACGAGCTCCGCAATTTCCGGCATCGCGGCAAACGTTTGAATCGACCATCCAACCATCGGCACTCCTGCCAGTTCGATAAACTGCTTCGGCCGCCCTAAGCGCAGCCCGCGTCCCGCCGCGACGATCACCGCACCCCATCTCATTGCGTCGCGCCTTCGCGCTTCGGGCGCGCAAAAATCATTCGGCCGGCAACCGTCTGAAGCACGCTCGTGACGACGACATCGGCCTCCTCGCCGATCAAGCGACGCCCGTGCTCGACGACGATCATCGTGCCGTCTTCCAAGTATCCAATCCCCTGATGCCCCTCTTTTCCTTCGCGGATTACCGCGACGTGCAGCTCCTCGCCGGGCAGGACGACCGGCTTCACGGCATTGGCCAGCTCGTTGACGTTGAGGACGGCGACGCCTTCGACATGGGCGACGCGGTTGAGATTATAATCGTTGGTGACGAGCTTCGCCCCAAGTTCGCGAGCAAGCCGAACGAGACGCGCGTCCACGTTTCCGGGTGCCATGTCGCTGTAATCCCGCTCGCTGATTTCAAAAATCGTCAGCTCCTGCAAACGCGTGAGCACGTCGAAGCCGCGACGGCCGCGGGTTCGTTTCAGGGGATCGACGGAATCGGCGATCGACTGCAGCTCGCGCAAAACGAATCGCGGAACGATGAGAGCGCCGTCCAGAAAGCCGCTCTCGAGGATGTCCACGATCCGGCCGTCCACGATCGCCGAGGTGTCCACCAGCTTGGGGGCGACGGCCGACGAGTTGGCGGCCACTCCGCGCGCTACCGGGACGATTCGGGTCTTGGCACCGATGCGCGCTCCGAGATAGGCGGCGAAGATCGCCACGATGAGATAGAGCACGATTGCGATATAGGTTCCGGCTCGGCCGATGTCCGAGATCAACTCGAAGACGATGCCTTTAATCAAAAATGCGATCAAAAGTCCGACAACGAGCCCAACTGCGCCGCCCGCGATCTCAGCCGGAGTCAAGCGATCCATCGCGCCTTCGGCCTGGCTGAGCTGGCCCTCAAAGAGCGCTTGAGCCAGCGGCGCCAGCAGCGCCCCGAGCACCGCGCCGGCGACTGGAGAACCGATCAAAAAGACGAGCTGCATCGTTTCGCTGGCAAAATGCGGCGAAAAAACGCTGAAGTAGGCCTCGCGGCCCAGCAAGAATCCGGTCACGCCGAAAACCACGACGAACGCGACGCGTAAGACCGTCCCCGCTAGATTGCTTCCCGCTACTCGAATGTTATGAAGGCTCCGCAAACGTCGTTGGCAAGAAAACGGCCCCGGCGCGTTAGCCGTAACGCATCCGCCGTCTGCTCGAGCAATCCCGTCTGTGCAAATTGAGTTACGACGGGATCGTAAGTTTCGATCACGTCGATGCCATAACGCTCTTTGAAATCCGCCAACCCAACCCCTTGCACCGTGCGCAGCGCGAGCATCATTGCTTCTCCGGCCCGCCGCCGTCCTTGCAGGCGCTCGGCCTCCGACGGAATCGGCCGGCCCTCCCGCGCTGCCGCCTCATACTCCTCGAGCACCCGCGTGTGCACCGAGCGCACGCCGTCGCGGTAGGACGCCGCGCCGACGCCTAAGCCCGCGTACTCGCCATTCGCCCAGTAGTTCAGATTGTGCGCGCACTGATGCCCGGGCCGAGCGAAGTTGCTGACCTCGTATTGGTGATAACCCTCGGCCTGCAGCAGGTCGATGGCCAGAGCGTACAACTCCGCCTCGCGGTCGTCGTCGAAGAAGACCGCCGGCTCGCGCGAGCGCCACGCTGCGTACGGTGTGTTCTCCTCGACCGTCAGACCGTACGCCGAAATATGATCTACTTGCAAATCCATGGCGCGGCGCAGCGATCGCTCCCAAGTTGCCGCCGTCTGTCCGGGGACGCCGTACATCAAATCGAGCGAGACGGAATCCATCCCCGCGGTTCGCGCGGCGGCGACGACGTCTTCGACCATTTCGCCGGTGTGCTTGCGTCCGAGCGTACGAATCTCATCGGGTTCGAACGATTGAACGCCGATCGAAAGCCGCGTGACCCCCGCTTCGTGATAGCCGAGCAAATCGCCGTCGCGCACCAGCTCGGGATTGACTTCGATGGAACGCTCCGCCGTGAGGCCGAATCGGTCTTGCAGCGCGCCGAGAAGCTGCACGATCGTCTCGCAGTCGTAAGCATTCGGCGTTCCGCCGCCGAGGTAGAGCGTTGCGGCCGTCGCGCGCGGCTCGCGCGCGATTTCCGAAGAAAGCGCTTCGAAATACCGGCGCGCCGCCGACGCACGCAACGGCCACTTTGCAAAGTCGCAATAGGGACAGAGATACGCGCAAAAGGGTAAGTGAACGTATACGCCGAGCATCGCGGCGCCGGCCCTTACGTGGCCGCGAGTTGCGGTGCGATCAGCTCGCTAATTCTACCGACGACGTCGTGTTCGACTTCTTCAGCCGCCGCCTTGATGGCGTGTTTGATCGCATTGCGACTGGAGCGCCCGTGCGTCACGATGCAGTTTCCTCGAAGGCCGAGTAGCGGCGCGCCGCCGTACGTTTCGTAATCGAACTTCCGGCGTAAGCGCCGTAAGGCCGGCGCCAGCATGTACGTACCGATTTTCGTGGCGAGATTACCGCCGAGCAGCGCGTCATGCATTACGCGCGCGAGGTCGGCGATCATGCCTTCGCCGGTCTTGAGCACGACGTTGCCCACGAAACCGTCGGCGACGATCACGTCGGCGGCGTTGTGGAAGAGATCGCGGCCCTCGACGTTGCCGATGAATCGAACCGGAGCTGCCTCGAGCAGGCGCGCGGCTTCCAGGACGAGCTGGTTTCCCTTGCTGCGTTCCTCACCGTTGGAGAGCACCGCAACGCGAGGCTCGGCGATTCCAAGCACGGCTTTGGCGTAGGCCGATCCCATGACACCGAACTGCTCGAGCCATTCCGGACGGCAATCGACGGTCGCGCCCGAATCGAGCAAGATCGTTGGGCCGTTGAGCGCCGGCCAGACGGTCGCAATAGCCGGACGCGAGACCCCTTCAATCGTGCGAAGTTTGATAAAGGCGATCGCGACGAAGGCCCCGCTGTTCCCTGCGGAGACGACGGCGTCGGCCTCGCCCTGCTTGACGAGATGCACCGCAACGCCCAGCGACGCGCGCTCGCAAGAGCGAACCGCCGTCGACGGCGAGAGGTCCATGGCGATCGATTCGGGCGCGTGGACCAGGGTGATGCGGTCGACAACGGGGGAGGGAAGCAGCGAGCGAACGCGCGCTTCATCTCCTACCAGCACGACCTCGACGTCGAACTCTTGCGCGGCGAGCAATGCTCCGGCGACAATCTCTTCCGGCGCGTGGTCGCCGCCCATCGCGTCGACTGCGATACGCGCTCGCTTCACGGGAGCCGTCTTTGGGGGCCACCCAGGGAATCCTTGCCTCCGGTCATCCTTTCAATCGCCGTGCCTGCGCGAAGCGCAGTCCTGAGCGAGGCGCGAAGCGCCGCGTCGAAGGGTCAGGATGACAATTCATCCTTGCCAGGGCCTCAGCCGCATGGTACTATCTGCCCGCTATGGCCAAGCGCTGTGAAGTATGCGGAAAAGGACCCAAGGCGGGCAACAACGTCAGCCACGCCATGAACAAGACGAAGCGGCGCTGGTTGCCGAACCTGCAATCCGTTCGGATCGACGACCGCGGGGTGCACCGCACCGCCAAAGTCTGCACCAGTTGCTTGCGCTCCAAACGCGTCACCCGCCGCGCCTAGGCGCGCCCTACGCGAAGTGATCCCAGCCCAAGCGATCGAGCGGCGCCCCACGCCACTCAACGTCGCGCCCTTTTCGTAGAGCCCCGACCCGCAGCAGCTTCTTCTTGAAGCGCTTTTCGTAGCGCCCGGCGAGGTAGCGGAACGCGCGAGCCCGGACGGTCACCAAAAGCTCAAAATCCTCACCGCCTGCCAGCGCGAAACGCTCGGGGTCTTCGCCGAGCCGCCGCGCGACCTCGCGAGCGGAGTCGGCAACGGCAATGGCCTCGAGGACCGCACCGCAACCGCTCGCGGCACAGAGGCGCCGCGCGTCGGTCGAGAGCCCATCCGAACAATCCATCATCGCCGTCACGTTTGCGCTCGCCCCCAAAAAACGGCCTTCCGATATTCGTGGGGTGGGCCGGCGAAAGGCCTGCAGCGCCGCATCGCTGTTCGCGCCGTCCATAAGTCCGGGCTGGTTTGCGAGTTCGAGTCCCGCGCGTGCTGCGCCGAGCGCGCCGGTCACCGCCAGCACGTCCCCCGGTCCGGCGCCGGCGCGCGTCTTGACGCGCGAGTTAGATATCTCGCCGACGACCGTAACCGAGATCGTCACGAGATCGGAGCGCGATAGATCTCCGCCGGCGATCGTGATTTCAAAGCGCCGAGCCGCCGCGGCGATTCCTTGGTAGAGCTCCACGATCTGCGCGTCAGCGTTGGCTGCGGGCACACCCAGGGCGACCGTCGCGAGAACCGGTCGCGCACCCATCGCGGCCAGATCGCTAAGCGCCGCGGCCATCGCGCGCCAGCCGGCGTCTTCGAGCGACATCGTTTCGCGCCGAAAATGGACGCCTTCGACGAGCATATCGGTCGAAATAACGCTGCGATGGGAGCGCGAAGGCTGCCAAAGCGCCGCATCGTCACCGATACCGATAATAACGCGACCGGGCGAGTCATCCTTCGACAGGCTCAGGATGACACTGAGGTTGTTGACTATCTCATCTTCGGTCACGCCAGGAGCGCGCGGATCCGGCGCAACGCTGCGGCAGGATCCGGCGCGCCGAAGACCGCCGCACCCATCACCAGCGCGTCCGCACCCGCCTCAACCAGCGCGCGCGCGTTCCCTTCGCCAACTCCGCCGTCAACTTCGATCAAACACTCGAGGTTGCGTCCGTCGATCAACGCGCGGGCCTCGCGTACCTTTTCGATCGCCTGCGGGATGAACTTTTGGCCCGAGAATCCGGGATTGACGCTCATCACGAGCACGGTGTCGCAATTATAAATGACCTCTTGCAGCATCCCGACCGGCGTTTGCGGGCAGATCGCTATTCCCGCCTTCACACCCATCGACCGCAGATGCACGAGCAGCCGCTGCGCGTGCGGCGTCGCCTCCAAATGAAAGGTAATGCGGTCGCAACCCGCTTCGCGAAAATCGTCCACGTAGCGCTCCGGCTCGACGATCATCAAATGCGCGTCGAATACTAGCGGCGACAACCTCCGCAGGTCGCCGATGATCTTCGGCCCCCACGTAATGTTCGGAACGAATCGCCCGTCCATCACATCGAGATGCAGATACTGCGCGCCCCCTTCCTGTACGCGCGCGATTTGCTCCGCAATTCGCGCGAAATCGGCCGAAAGCAGCGAAGGCGCAAGTATCGTCACGTCGACGCCGTTCGGCTGCTGCCGTTGAAAGTCATTGAGCGGGCGAGGGGGAGGGCTTTGCACCGTAAACGCCCTGCGGTTCGGTTCCAAGGCGCGTTTCGCCCACGAGCGTGTTGTTGACGTACATGTCGAGCACGGACGTCCCGATTGCGGTGACGGTGAAATCGAGCTTCTGGCCCGGCTCGGCAAAGGCGTGATAGAGATCGTACTGGCCCGTTGCGTCCGTGAGGGCGAGGCGGACGTCGAGCTGCGAGTCGGTTGCGGCGCTGTCGGCTTGCGGAACCGAAACGAGCACGCGAGCCTGATGGATAATATAGCCCGATTCGTTCGGGCCGGCGCTGACCTGCAGCGAAACGGGCTCGAACGACGCGATCTTTGCATCGGGCGCGGGACGCTGTCGCGCGACGACGCCGTGAGCCGGCCCGCTTGCGCCCAGCGGTGTCCACACGATCTGCCCGAGTTGGATGCCGATATCGGCGGCGACCGTCCGCGCCTGATCGATCGTTAATCCGACGAAATCGGGAACGCGTACGTTCGGCCGGCCGCCTTGGCTTACGACCAGCGCGACGGAGTCCCCCTCGTGCATGCTGGTTATCGGCGCCGGGGCCTGCGAGATCACGTGTCCCTCCGGGATCACGTCGCTCTTTGCGTACGTTACCTTTCCGAGCGTAAGGCGCGCGCGAGAAAGATCGAGCTGCACCTCTCGCATGGACTGGTAGCGCAAGTCGGGCATCAGACGCGCGATGATTCCGTCGCTGACCACGAATGAAACTTGACGTCCTTGACGCACTTGGTCGCCGGCTTGGGGGCGCTGCATGATAACGACGTCTTTGGGATAGCGATCGCTCGAAGTGTGGTCCACGACGGCCGAGCTGAGCTTCAATCGCTCGATCTCGGCGTCGGCGTCGGTCAGCGTTTGCCCCACGAATGACGGTACGGTCACCGTCGCCGACGAGGGAATCAAGAAATCGTAGATCTGGTGCCCAAACCAGACGACCAACGCCACGAAGATCACCAGGACGATGGTAGCGGGCTTCAGGTAAGCGCCTCCATCGGGATTCGGCCAAAGTCGAGATTGCTAAAGATCCGCTGCGCGTCTTCATGTTCGTCGAGAGCGTCGAGAAAGGCCAGCGCGGCCGTGAGCTCGTTGCCGTTGCGCTCGAGTTTCGTCTTAGGGCGCATGCCGAGGTACGCATCTAAAATTCGTGCCGCTCGCGTGCGAAGAGCGTCGCGTACGCCGGCTAACATCGTCGGTTGCGTATAGATGACCGCGACGTCCGCATCGTACTCGATGTCCTCGACCCCATCAACGAGCGCCTCTTCCATCACCGCATCTTCCGATTTACCGCCGGGGTCGAGCTCGATGATGCCGACCGGATCGAACATCCACGCGACGCTGCCGGTCTCCCCCAGGCTGCCCTCATGTCTGCTGAAGAGGAAGCGCAGTTCTCCGGCGGTTCGGTTCCGATTGTCGGTCGCGGCGTCAATGACGACCGCCAGCCCCGCCGGACCGTATCCTTCGTAACGAATTTCCTCGATTTCGCGCTCGTCGTCCTGCCCGCCGGCGCGCGCGATGGCGCGCTTGATGTTCTCTTGCGGCATGTTGAACTCGCGCGCTTTCTCGACGGCTATCTTCAGCCGGTAGTTGGCTTCAGGGTCGGGAGAGCCGCCTTTCGCTGCGAGGATGATCTCTTTGCTGAGCTTCGTGAAGAGCGCGCCCCGCTGCGCGTCCACCTTGCCCTTCTTGAGCTTGATATTGTGCCACTTGGAATGTCCCGACATTTTACGGTAACCTCTCTCGCTAGCGCCTTCGTTAGCCCGGACCGATTATCCAGGTCGGGAACCACATCCGCTGATGCCAAGCGTTCCACGCAATCGGATGCGCCGCCAGAACGGGATAGAAATAGATGAAACCCGCCGCTGCCGCAGCGACGTAGGAGCCGACGGCCAAACCCCCGAGCCAATGGAGATTCTCCCGGGCCCGCAACCACAACCAGGCCCGCTGCAAGAAAATGGCGTTGCACAGACAGATCAGCGGAATGTTCACGTAAAAATGGTAGGCGAAAATCAGGCGGGGCGAACCGATCCAGGGCAGCCATTGCAAGAGGTAGGTGATAACGATCAGCGCGTAGCCTTTGTTCCGTTCTCGCCACGCCAGCACGCCCACGAACGGCACACAGAACAAGCCGAACCACAGGATGATCGGGTTTGGCATCGAGGTAATCTCGTAGACGCAGCAGCCCTTCTCATCGCTAGGATTGTTGCGATGATCCTGATAGAAGTACGCGACCGGAACGTAATCGATCGGCCACTCAAACCATTTCGAGGAGTACGGGTGCGTGGCCACCAGGTTATGGTGATACTCATACATCGTGTACTGTCGATAGACGACGTCGTTGACGTTGTGAACCTCGCCAGGATCGGGAGAATGCCGCACGAGATCGGGCACCCAAGCCAGCGCGTACACCGTGGCGCTTACGAAGAGAATCGTTGCCAGCGCGCCGTCGATGCGAAAGCCGCGCGGATTACCCCAAAGCGTCGGCCGCAGGTTAAACAGATACCGTTGAAGCCAGACCGCGATCAACACGACGAAGCTCACGCCGAAGCCCATCACGCCGTACCACTTCGAGCTCACCAGCAATCCGAGTGCGACGGTAAAGAGAATCAGCCAACGACGCGAGGTATGCCCATTCTCGACGGCGGCCGTACCGCGGTCGCGAATTTCGTCGTCGGCATAGGTGACGCTGCCCTCGGGCGTGTCGTACTCGACACTGCCGTCGCGCGAGTATTCGATCGTCAGCGGATCGTCGCGATAGAGCAGCGTGCCGCCCTTGCCCTGCGAAAGCTCGCCGCGCGTAATCTTTCCACGCGAGTCGATGGTTCCACCGTCGGCGGCAAAGAGCGACGTACTTGCGGCGTCGCGCAACGCATACGAGCCTTCGGCGTACGAAAGCTCCCGGCGCCCGTCGCCGAAGAATCGCACGAAGAGCACGTAACGCACCAAGAGGTAGATTCCGCTCGCGCAATAGAGCGCGACGACGACCGTCGAAGCCGTATCGAAGTGCCAGAGCGCACGACCGATCGAAGCGATTGCCAGCCCGGCGAGCAGTGCCCCGGCAGGCCCGGCGGCCAGGGCCCAGGTTGGAACGGCAACGTGCGCTCGTTCGCCGACCTGCGAGTTGATCCAGAAGCGATAGAACGCGTAGACGGCCAACGTCGCAAAGAAGACGACGAAGCCTTCGGGCGTCGCGATTCGCGATTGCACGAAATGCATGCCGTCGAAGGTCAGGAGCAGCGCGGTGACCGTTGCAAAGAGCGTCGAGCCGGTGATGCGCTTTGCAAAAACGTACAGCAACATGACGACGAGCGCGCCGAAGACGACGTCGAGAAAGCGCCAGCCATACGAGTTGTCGCCGTTGGGCATGTGGCCGACCAGGGCATTGAGACCCGTCCAGCCGCCAAGCCCGTGGCCGTGAGGCATCCCCCCGAAGAGCATCACGGAAAGCGTTATCAGAAGCTTGGTCAGCGGAGGATGGGTATTTTCGTAGATGCGAAGGTTCTGCAGATACTCTTCGCCGGCGCGCGCGAAGTAAATTTCGTCGAAGACCTTATCGGGCGGCCACCAATAGCCGATGTACGAAAGAATGAAGTTTCCGACGCCCAGCGCCGCCACGATCGCATAGTCGAGCGGAGCGCGCATTGCCGTCAAACCCTCGCGAGGATCGAACCAGTGGCGCAGGGCGGGAAGGATAGCCGCGCCGGTGTGCGGCTCCGACGCGGGCTCCGGACTCGTCGCGTTTGGCCGGGCGCAACTCGGCACCACCCAAGAACTGGTAACCGAGGACGAAGAACGTACCGACGGCAAGCAGCGAAAAGAGCGTCGTCCACAGACCCCAGAGGTTCTGGGCGTTGGCGCCCGGCGTGTTGCCGGTGACTGCCTGCAGGTATTGCAGGCTATATAAGAGATTCGCGAAGAGCACGATCGAGAGCGCAATCGCGCCCCAAAGATAGCGACGCGCCAACGGAATGCACGCGATCGTAAAGAGCAGGCCGTCGAAGAGATAGCGCTCGTGCATGCGCGTCGCCAAGACAAAGAAGGCGAGTGTCGCAATCGCGCAGCCTTCGAGCAGCGCCGCGGAAGTGCGATCCTGGACGTAACGCCAAACGATTAAGGCCAGCGCGGCCACGACCAGCACGACGCCCCAGGCATATTGCGGAAGGCCGAGGATGTTTTGGTTGTCCGACACCCACATGGTGCCGCGAAGCGCCCACAGGTTGAAGGCATTGACGGTGTTGTACGGATAGACGCCCGAACCGTAGGCGTATTGGTTCCATAGCCAGCTGAAAGCTGCCACTGGGTTGCTGGGGTGAAACGGCTCCGTGATGAGCACCGCGAACGCGAGCGCAGCGGCGACTCCGATCGCCGTCGCGACGACTCGCTGGCGGCGGCGCTGCGGATCGACGAATGCAAAGGCGAGCAGGAGCGGCAGCAGAACCGCGGCCTGCGGTTTGATCAGCAACGAATAAGCGAACGAGAGCCACGCCAGCACGATCCACCCGAGGTGCGCTCCACCGCCGGCGAAGCCTGTCCTGAGCTCTGTCGAAGAGCTGCGCAAGAGCGCGTAGATTGCCAAGAGCGCGAGGCCTCCCGAAATCGAATCCACTTGTCCCCACGACGCGGAGATGTAGATCGTCGCCGGATTGAACAGGTAAAAGGCGGCCACACCGAAGGCCACGCCCGCGCCGGCGAAGCGTCGAGCGATCGCATAGAGCAGGAGGCCGACTCCAAGATCGGCCAGTATCGCAGGCAACTTAACCAGCAGGCGAAGGATTGCATAACCGGCATCGTGGGACGCAAAGAACGGCTGCCACAGCCGCCCGACGATAGCGAGGACGTAGAAATAGCCGGGTGGATAATCGGCAAAGCCGACGGTCGAATAAAACGCTCGGAAGCCGTGCTTGCTCAACGAGAGCGCCCAGGCTACGTACGTGTTGATGTCGGTCTTGAAGCCTTCGTTACTCACGAAGAACAGCCGGACGAGCAGTCCTATGAGCAGCAGCGCGGGCAGCCCCCACGCTTCCAAGTGAGCCCGGGCCGGCGCGCGCGCCGAGGTCTGAACGTTCACGCTTACCCTTCTTCTAGCCGGCAGCCGTAAGACCGAGCGTGGCCGCCAAGAACTCCCCGAACTCCCGATTGGGATGACGCTCGATCACGCCGACGTGCTCCGCGGCCTTTTGCGTGGCCGCTTCGCGAGCGCCAAGCTCGTCGAGAGCCTCTACGACCCTAGCGACGGCGGCATCGTCGAGCGCAGAACCGGTTGCATAGGCCTGCGCCACCGCGCTGCGTGCCGCCGATGGAGGCTGCGAAATCGCCCAGACGACCGGAAAGGTCCATTTTCGGCGGGCGACGTCGCTGCCGGCTGTTTTGCCGGTCTCGTCCAATGTCGACCAGATTCCGGCGACGTCATCCCGAATTTGAAAGGCCATGCCGTAGGCACGCCCGACGGCACCGTAGGCTTCGATCGCCGCAACATTGCAGCCGGCCGCGAACGCGCCCAAACGGCATGAGGCATCGAAGAGCTGAGCAGTCTTACACTCGATCATCCGATAGTAGCCCGGCCTGTCCACGACTCGCTCCGTCTCGAAGTCCAAGTCTAGCGACTGTCCCTCGCACATCACCGCATGCGCCTCGTGCAGGAGCGCGATCATTTGCAAGACTCTGGCGGCATCGAGATACGCGGCGGCATGCTCCAAACTCAAAAAGCTTAGCGCGCACATCGCATCGCCGGCGTTGATCGCGGCAGCGACGCCGTACTGGCTCCACAGCGTCGGGCGACCGTGGCGCAGCTCGTCGCGATCCTCGATATCGTCGTGGACCAGGGAATAGTTGTGAAAGATTTCGACTGCCACCGCCGCATCGAGCGCGCGCTCGAGCGGAGCGCCCTCGCCGGTCGCGACGCGCATGACCATTTGAGGACGTAAGCGCTTGCCTCGGCGTGCCGGCCCGTATCCGCCGTAACCGAAGTGCCGCAAAAGCATATCGGAGATCTCTTCCGATCCCCGATATCCGGTAATCCGCTCTTCGAGGGCGCTTTCAAAGCGCTCGGCAAGGTCGGCCGGGCTATGCAGAGGCTGCGAGCTCCTCCATCCGAGCCTCAACTTCGTCTACCAGCCAGCCAGGTGTCGAGGCTCCCGACATGAGCCCGGCCACTTCCACTTTTGCAAACCACTGTGGTTGCAGCTCGTCGGGTCCTTCGATATGGTAAGCGCGCGCGCCGTGCGATTCGGAGAGATCGGCGAGATGCTTGGTATTGGCGGAGGTCTTTCCGCCGACGACGATCATCACTTCGACGTCCTTTGCCAGCCGAAGCGCCTCATTCTGCCGATTGTGCGTATCGGTGCAGATCGTGTTGACAGCGCGAACCTCGTAGTACTTCGCCGAAAGCTCTCGCACGATTTCGGTGAATCCTTCGCCGGACCACGTCGACTGAACGACGACGCCGACTTTACTGGAGCGCGGGAGTTTTTTCACGTCGGCGGAGCTTTGGATGCACCACGCGCCCGGCACGTGGCTCAGCGTTCCCTTGACTTCGGGATGATTTGGATCGCCGATGACGACGATCTTGTAGCCGTCGCCCTTGAGCTTCTCGGCCTGCACGTGGATTTTGGTGACCATCGGACACGTGGCGTCGATGATCTCCAGCTTCTTCTCCTTGGCCTTTTCGAAAACGTCCACCGGAAGCCCGTGGGCGCGGACGAAGAGCGCGCCCGAGTCGACGTCGTCGACCGTCGTTGCATTCTTCAAACCGCGCGCCGAAAGCGACTCCACCATCTGCGGATTATGCACGACGTGTCCCAGGGTCGTCACATCACCGCGGGAGGCGATCGCCTCCTCCGCCTTCTTTACGGTAATGGCAACTCCGAAGCAGAATCCTTGAACGGATGCCTTACGTATTTCCACCAGTACTCCCCGCCAGCAGTTCGATCGCCTTCATAACCTCACCGGTAAACTTCGCCAAATCCTCGCGCGTTGCTTTCCGACCGGCCACCAGCGAGATCGGCGGACCGAAAGAAACGTCTATGCGGTCGAGGCGAAGCGCCCGGTCGCTGCCGCGAATGAATGCGGGGACGACCGGAGCCTTCGCCAGCGAGGCCAGCAATGCGACTCCAGTCTGAGGCTGGATCTCGCCGGTGCGGTTACGGGTGCCCTCGGGGAAGATTCCGACCGCGCCGCCCGCCTGCAAGACTTGCAGCGAGCGCCTGATAGCGGAAGTCGCGCTGCCCTTCCGGTCGACGGCATAGGCACCCAGGCCGCGGATCACGGCGCCGAGTATCGGGACGCCGAAGAGTTCTTTTTTGGCCATATAGCTGATGCGCCTGGGGCAGAGGCACCCCATGAGGGGCGGATCCAGATACGAAACGTGGTTGCAGGCCACGATCAGCGGCCCCTCGGCGGGAACGTTCTCCGCTCCGAAAACCCTCGCGCGCCACAGCACGCGCGCCATGGCGCGTACCGTTAGCTTCGCCAAATCGTAGAACGCCGTGTTCATGCTTTTACTGCGCTCAGGACGGGTTTACGGTAGATGCTAGCCGGCATATCTCGTCGACGACGCCCGCCGCGTCGATGTCGCTGGAGTCGATGACGTGCGCGTCGGGCGCCGGCGCGAGCGGCGAAACCGTTCGGGTCTCGTCGAGGCGATCGCGCTCTTCGATCTCCGCCGCGAGCTTGCGCGCGTTTACGTTGATTCCCGACTCTTCGAGCTGCGCGCGCCGGCGCGCGACGCGCGCTTGCGGCGAGGCGGTCAAGTATATCTTTACCGGCGCGTCGGGCAAAACGACGCTCCCGATATCTCGGCCCGCCATTACGACGGGCGCGCCCTCGGCGATGCGGCGCTGCGCGCGCACCATCGCCGAGCGTACCTCGGCGTGCGCGGAGACGGCCGAAACGATCGCGGTGACTTCGTTACCCTGCAAGGCTGCCTCGCCGAGCTCTTGCCCGCCGGCGCTGATGCGAAAACCTAGAGGAGCCTCCCGATCTAAATACACTTCGATTGGGGAGGCGGCGAGAAGCCGCGCCAGAGCCGCGCCGTTGTCGACGTCGGTGCCCGTTCGCAATGCGAGATAGGCTAGCGCACGATACATAGCGCCGGTATCGAGATAGAGGGCGTTGAGTCTGCGCGCCGTCGCGCGCGCAACCGTCGTCTTCCCCGATGCCGCCGGTCCGTCTATAGCAATCTGCAAGTGCGTATCGCGGCTCACCGGCGCCCCGATTCGCCCAGGCGAACCAACGACCCCGCAGAAGCAGAACGCGTGGCGAAGGCGCAGTCGGTCTATTTTTGCTCGGCCTGCGGTTTTGAATCGCCGCGGTGGCTCGGACGCTGTCCGCAATGCCAAGCTTGGAACTCATTTGACGAACGGCCCTTCGCCGTCGCGCCGCGAGGAGCACGCGCCAAGCCGGCGGCCGCGCAATCGGCGGCACCCGTGCCTTTGCGCGAGATCGGCTCGGGCGGCGTCACTCGCTTGCGGATGGGCATGCCGGAGTTCGACGCCGTTCTGGGGGGTGGGACCGTCCCAGGGAGTTTGACGCTCGTCGGCGGACCGCCGGGCGCCGGCAAGTCGACGTTGATGCTGCAGATCGCGGCGCGGCTTGCGGGCAACGGCGAAGTCGTCTACGTCTGCGGTGAGGAGTCGGCGGCGCAAGTAAAGCTCCGCGCCGATCGCACGCTGGCCTCGGGGGCGGATCCCGCGCTGCTCGTCTATCCCGAAACGAATCTGCGCGCCGTCCTCGATCGATTGGAACGCCAGAGACCGCTTGCATTGGTTATCGATTCAATCCAAACGGTCTGGCTCCCCGAATCGGAAGCCTATGCGGGCAGCATTACGCAGATTCGCGATTGCACGCAAGCGCTGATGGAATATTCAAAGCGTACGGGCTGCGCGACGTTTATCGTCGGGCACGTGACCAAAGACGGCGCAATCGCCGGACCGCGTCTGCTCGAGCATCTCGTAGACACGGTGCTGTATTTCGAAGGCGAGACGAACGGCGAGTACCGCATCCTGCGCGCGTACAAGAACCGTTTCGGCTCGGTCGACGAGATTTGCGTCTTCTCGATGCACGATTCGGGTTTGCGCGAAGTCTCGAATCCTTCGGAGCTTTTCGCGGGAGCCCGCACACAGCGTCCCAGCGGCTCGTGTGTCGTGGCATCGATCGTCGGTTCGCGTCCCGTGCTCATCGAGGTCCAGGCACTGGTCGGCGAAACCAGCTACGGCACGCCGCGACGCTTGGCCAACAATCTCGACCAGCAGCGACTCGCGATGATTCTCGCGGTATTGGAGCGGCGAGCGGGCTTTTCACTGGGGACGCACGATGTTTACGCTTCGGTGGCCGGCGGGCTGCGGGTCGCCGAGCCTGCGGCGGATCTAGGAATCGCTCTGGCTATTGCTTCGTCGTTTCGCAATGCAGCGGTGCCTTCGCACATCGCCGTCTTCGGCGAGCTGGGGTTATCCGGCGAGGTTCGCGCCGTCGGCGGAGCCGAGCGGCGCGAAGCCGAGGCCCGCAAGCTCGGTTACAACCACGTTATCTCGCCCGCGAATACCCGCGACATCATCGCCGCGATCCAAACGGCACTGGGTTAGTGTCCTTCGACGGAGCCTGTCCTGAGCGCAGTCGAAGGGCTCAGGATGACAATGCTCTTTGAGATCGTGCCGAATCTTTCGGAAGGCCGCAATGCGGCGACCATCGACGCAGCGATCGCGGCGGTCGAAGCGACCGGCGCGCGCGTCTTGAATCGTAGCAGCGACGCCGTCCATCATCGCAGCGTGCTGACGATCGCCGGCGCGCAAACGGCGATCCTCGATGCCTCGGTCGCGCTCGCCGGCGTAGCACTCGAGCACATCGACTTGCGAAATCACTCGGGCGTGCATCCGCGCATCGGCGCGCTCGACGTCCTGCCCTTCGTTCCGCTGCGGGGCGCGACTCTGGCCGACGCCGCCGCGCTCGCACACCGCGCTGGCGCCGAAATTTGGCGGCGCTACGGCGTACCTTCCTACTACTTCGGCGCGGCGGCGCGAACGCCCGAACGACGGCTTCTGCCGGCGATTCGGCAGAACACCGACTGGCTGCCGGACGAAGGTAGCGTCTCCCGCCATGCGAGCGCCGGGGCAATTGCGATTGGAGCTCGAGACGTCCTAATCGCGTTCAATATCGAGCTGGCTACCACCGATCTTCCAGCGGTCCGTACGATTGCTCGAGCGATTCGCGAACGCGACGGCGGTCTACGCTCGCTGCGAGCCCTTGCGTTGCCGCGCAGCGACGATTGCGTGCAGGTCTCGCTCAACGTTACGGACTATGCTGCAACCCCGCTCTATCGCGTCGTGGAACTGGTTCGCGACCTCGCCGCCGAACGCGGAATCGAAGTGCTCGGCTGCGAGCTTATCGGCTGCCTTCCCCTGGCCGCCGTCGAAGCTTCCGCCGCATATTATTTGGGAGTCACGACGCTGTGAGGTTTTTCTACGCAGCCTGTCCTGGGCGAAGCCGAGCGAAGCGAGGCGTAGTCGAAGGGCTGTTAGCGCTGCTCCTTGGGCTGTGCGCGCCGCAGGCCGCCCAGGCGCAAAATGGTCCGGGCGATGTTGGAATCTTCACGACGACGCTGCGCAACGGGCTGCGAGTCGTCGTCGTCGAGGATCGAGCGGCTCCGGTCGTCCAAACGGGTATGTGGTACGGCTTCGGCTCGCTGCAGGAGACGCCGGGCAAGACCGGCTTGGCGCACGCGCTCGAACACATGATGTTTCGCGGGACGCCGGAAATCTCGTCGGGCGGCCTCGACGATATCGTCGCGCGTCTGGGCGCGCAGATGAACGGCGAGACGAACTACGACTACACACAGTTCTACTTCGAAATGCCGGCCGATAAACTGGATGTGGCGCTCGCGATCGAGTCCGACCGAATGCAGCACGCATCTCTGAGCGCCGCCGGCTGGGCGATCGAGCGCCGAGCCGTCCTCAATGAAATCGACGGCGATGCCAGCTCGCCGTTTTTTAACCTGCTCTCGCGCGTTCGCGCCGCAGCTTTTCCCGGCCAACCGGCGGGCCGCACGCCGCTGGGCGAACGCAGCGACGTCGCACGGGCGACGGTCGCGGATATCGCTCGCTACTATGACGAGTGGTATGCGCCCAACAACGCGACGCTGGTCGTCGCCGGAGATGTCGACCATGTGACGGCCTTTGCCAAGGCCCAGCGCTTCTTCGGTGCGATTCCTTCTAAGAAGCTGCCGGTGTGGTCGGAACTCAATCCTAAGCCGGCACCCGAAACAACGGTCGAAGCACAGTTTCCCTTCCCTTTCGAGATTCTCGATCTGGCATACGCGATTCCCGGGGACACGCAGCATGGGGAGCCGGCGATCAGCACGCTGGCAACGCTGCTCGAGAATCAGCGTTCTCCTTTCTACAAGGCGCTGATCGAGAGCAACATCGCACTGGCGATCGAAACCGACGCCGATACGCAACTCAAAGGTGGTCTGCTGCACGTCTTTATCGTTCTCAACCCGGGCCATGCCAGCGGTGAAGCTGCATCAGTCTTTTCAACGACGCTCGATTCCGTGCTCCGTAACGGTTTCGATCCGGATCTCGTCGTCGCGGCGAAACGCTTAACGATCGCGGAGCGGCTCTACGACTCCGATTCTATCGACGGCATCGGCGACCTCGCCGGCTATACGTACGGCATCGTTCACGAAACCGTGGCGGACGAGGACCGCCGCCTCGCGGCGCTAACCGCCGACGATCTGCTCGCCGCCGCACGCAAGTATTTGAGTCGTCCGACCGTTGTCGGCCATCTGAGCCCCAACGACAGCCCACCGAAGGGCAACTCCCAGAAGAGCACTTCCGAGGCCAGCGACGATTTCTCCAAACGCATTCCGAACGGACCAATCGTCGAACCGCCCTGGATCGCCAAGGCCGTCGAAACACCGACGACCGTGCGCAGCACGTTGGCCCCGGTCGAGTTCACGCTGGCTAACGGGTTGCGCGTCATCGTGCAACGCAAAACCGACCGTCCTACGGTCGTTATCAAAGGTACGATTGCGAGCTCCCCGGCCTTCGAGCCGCTCGGGCAGGAGGGCGTCGCGCGGCTCGCCTCGTCAGTCGCCGACTACGGCAGCGCCGCGTACCCGTTCGAACAACGCCGCAAAGCCACCGACGAGATGGGCGTCTTCGTCCAAACGGGACAAGATTTTTCGGCGACGGCGCAGGCGCGCGATTTCGAGCGCGTCGTGACGATCTTGGCCGACGGCGAAGCGCATCCAACTTTTGAGGATCCCTGGCTGAGCGTCGAGCGATCGCAGCTCGCCAATGGTTTGCAATCCGAGGGCCAGATCTCCGGCGTGTTGATCGATCGCGCGTATAACCGGCTGCTCTTGGCGGGTGCGGATCCGGCCTTGCGTCTGCCGACCGCGCAGAGCGTCTCGGCGATCACGCGCGCGGATTTGCTGCAGTACGCCGCCGCCTATTGGCGCCCGGACCTGACGACGATCTCCGTGGTCGGCGACCTTTCGCCGGCGCGCGTGCGCTCCGCGCTCGAAGCGAGCTTCGGATCGTGGCGCGCCGCCGGGCCCAAGCCCGACGCGCATTTAATGGCGATGCCGCCGGCGTCGGGCGGCCACGACTATATCGGCACCGTGGCCAATCAGGTCTTCATTCGGCTCGGTCAACCGGCGCTCTCCCGGTCGAACGAAGATTACGATACTCTTGCCGTGCTCAATCAAATCTTGGGCGGCGCCGGTGCATTTGAATCCAGACTCTGGCAAGAACTGCGACAAAAGCGCGGCCTCGTCTACAGCGTCGATAGTTCGCTCGAAGCCGGCGCCGACCGTGGCGATCTGCGAATTGAGCTCAACGCTTCGCCGGAGCGAGTCGTTGAAGCCGTCGGCATCGTTCGGCAAGAGCTGCACCGCCTCCAGGACGAACCCGTTTCGGCCACTGAGCTCCAAGAAGCCAAAGTACGTCTGATCGGTAACGCGCTGTTGGAAGAAGCCTCAACGGCGGGGCAGGCCAAACAACTGCTCGACATCGCGGTCCTTCATCTGCCGCCCGACTACTACCGAACGCTCAACGAGCGCTTTGCGCGCATTACCGCCGCGGACGTGCAACGCGTCGCCCGCGCGTACCTGCGGCCCCAAAGTTTGGTCGAAGTCTATGCCGGCCCGTCGGGACCATGGGCGATGCACGCGCTATGATCGAGACGATCAACCCGGCGACCGGCGAGGTGATCGAGCGCATTGCGCTGATGGATGCCTCGCAGATCGAGATGACGCTCGCAGCGGCTGCGCGCGGGGCGCTCAGATGGGCGCGCGAAGATTTTTCCGGCCGCGGGAGTTTGCTGCGAGCCGTAGCCGCTCGTTTTCGCTTGGAGCGCGACCAGCTCGCGACAACTGCCGTGCGCGAGATGGGTAAGCCGCTCGCGCAGGCGCGCGCTGAGATCGAGAAATGCGCGTGGGCGCTCGAGTATTTCGCCGAGCATGGCGAAGCGTTGCTCAGCGCGCAAGCCACACCGTCTTCGGCCGCGCGCAGCTACGTCGCGTTCCGGCCGCTCGGCGTATTGCTGGCAATCATGCCATGGAACTTTCCATACTGGCAGGTCATTCGCGCGGCCGCCCCAGCGTTGATGGCGGGCAACGTCGTACTGCTCAAGCACGCGACGAACACCACACGGTGCGCCCTGGAGATCGAACGCGTTTTCAACGAGACCGGTGCGCCCGAAGGGTGCTTCGGGACGCTTCTGATTCCAGGAAAAGAGATGAGCAAGATCGTCGCCGACGCGCGAGTCGCCGCCGTTACGCTCACCGGGAGTGAGGACGCCGGCGTTTCGGTCGCGCGCGCGGCCGGCGAGAATCTAAAAAAATGCGTACTCGAGCTCGGCGGCTCCGATGCGTTTGTGGTTCTCGCCGACGCGGATCTCGAAGCAGCGGCGAAGACGGCGGTCACCGCGCGCTTTCAGAACAACGGCGAGAGTTGCATCGCGGCCAAACGCTTCATCGTCGAGGACCCCGTCTACGACGACTTCCTGTCGCGCTTCGCGGAGCTGACCGCAGCGCAAATCGTCGGGGATCCGATGGAGGAACGCGTGCAGCTCGGGCCGTGCGCGCGCGACGACCTTCGTAAAGCGGTGGACGAGCAGGTCTCCGGGACGATCGAGTGCGGCGCGCACTTGGTCACGGGCGGACGATCGATCGATCGAGCGGGTTTCTTTTACGAGCCCACCGTCGTCGGCGGCGTTCTACCCGGGATGCGCATGTTCGACGAAGAGGTCTTTGGGCCGGCCGCAGCCGTCGTGCGCGCGAACGATCTCGAGCACGCGTTGGAACTTGCCAACGCATCGCGCTTCGGACTCGGCGCGAACCTATGGACGCGCGATACCGCCCTTGCCGAGGAGCTCGCCGGACGAATCGAAGCCGGCAACGTCTTCATCAACGGCATGGTGGCCAGCGATCCGCGTTTACCGTTCGGCGGCGTCAAGAAGAGCGGCTACGGCCGCGAGCTCTCCTCATTCGGCATCCACGAGTTCGTCAACATTCAAACCGTCTGGATCGGCCCACCAGTCAGCGCGGCTCGTTCTTAACGCTGATCATAGCGTCGCCTCGCTTGATCGCGTCGAGCGCATCGAACCCTTCGGTCATCTGGCCGAAGACCGTGTACTGCCCGTTGAGGAAAGACGCGTCGTCGAGGCAGATGTAAAACTGCGAACCCGCCGAGTCGGGCTGGGAAGTGCGCGCCATCGCGACGGTTCCGCGTACGTGCGGCCGCGCGTTGAACTCCGCTTTGAGGTTGTAGCCCGGCCCTCCCGTTCCATCGCCCTTCGGGTCGCCGCCCTGAACGACGAACCCGGGCTCTACGCGGTGGAACTTAAGGCCATCGTAAAATCCTGCGTCCGCGAGCTTCATGAACGCGGCCGAATGAAGCGGTGCGTCGTCGGGAAAGAGGCGCAAGACGATATCGCCGTGCGCGGTCGTAATTCGCACTTGTGAGCGACTCGCACGTTCAGCGTACTCTTTTATTTCGGATGCTTGCGGCGGAGTGTGTGCCATGCGGCCTTCCTTCCCGCAGTCCGAGAACGAACCATTCCTTCGGCTTGGCCGTTTGGGCATCGCTGCCGCGGGTATACTTGCCGCCTCACACGTCATAGGAGGCAAGAACTTGAGTAAAGATCCGATCGACAAGGTGTCCGACGCCATAAAGCACACGGTCGACGACGTCAAGGACTCCGTTCACGAGGGCCAGCACCGCTCCGCGGCCGACTTTGAAAAAGCCAAGCGCGAAGCGCTCGGCGACGAGCTTACGCCGTCAGAAAAGGTGGGCTCGGCTCTCAATGAGGCAAAGAACCGGACACAGGCAGAGATCGACGCTGCAAAACGCAACATCCGCGACTCACGGTAAGTTATTCATCACCCTTCGACAGGCTCAGGGTGACACTGGGAGAGCCTGGGGGAGTTGTGCGCAATATTCAACGATCCGCGCCACCCCGTCGCGCACGCGCTCCGCTTGCGCGACCCAGCTCAGGCGCAGCCAGCCTTCCATGGATTTACCGAACGCGATGCCCGGAATCGCAACGACGTCGAACCGCTCGATTAAATCGTTAGCAGCGGCGAGCGACGCCATGCCCTCGGGCAATCGCACGCAGACGTAGAAGGCGCCTTCCGGATCGACGAACCGCAGGCCGCTCGCTTCCAGCATTTCGCGCACGCGGGCGCGCTGCTCGCGGTACCACGGCGCGTGCTCCTGCAGATTGGCGGGAGAGCGAAAGATCTCCAACGCGACATATTGCGCGAACGTGTCGGCGCAGGATGCCGCCCAGGCATGCACCTTAATCGCTTGTTCAACGAATGCGCCCGGGCCGAGTATCCATCCCAGGCGCAACCCGGTCAGGGCGTTACTCTTACTCAGCGAGCTCGCGACGATCGTATGTGGATAGAGGCTCGCGAGATCGGCCGCGTCGTCGACGAATCGCTGCTCGCGATAGATTTCGTCGTGAATCAGCCAGATCGGTTCGCCCCCGCGCCGCGATAGCGCCGCGACGAGCGTTTCGGCCGCGCCGCGCGAGATGACGCGCGCAGTCGGGTTGCACGGCGAGCAGATCACGATCGCACGCGTCCGTTCGCCGATCGCGGCGGCGATTCGCTCGGCATCGAACGCGAAGTCGTCGTCGTCGAGCATCGAGACGGTGCGCGCGCTGATTCCCTCGAGCGCCGCCATCTTGACATACGATGGAAAGGCCGGCTCGACCACGAGCAACTCGTCGCTCGACGGATCGAGCAACGTCTTGAGCGTCACGTACATCGCCTCTTGCGAACCGATCGTGATGCAGACGTTCTCGGCGCGCTCCATTGCGGGATAGGCATAATGCCGCGCGACGAGTTCGCGCAGCTCGGGATCACCGGCGTTGGCCGTGTACTTGACGCCGTTCTCCCTCACGCGCTCGAGCGCGCGCTCGAAATACTCGATGCGCGGCAGCAGCGTCGGCTCACCGAGTCCCAAATCGATCGACGTAGGGCGCTTCTTGGCGGCGAGCTGCCGGATGAGCGAGGGCGCAATTCCAGAAACGCGTGGGTTCATACGGCGACGTCGTGCTCGCGTAGCGCGGCGTTGAGCGAGGTCTTGAGATCGGTGGATTCGTTTCGAGTGCCTACGATCAGCGCGCACGGCGCCGAGTACATGCCGGCGGGAAACTGCTTTGGCAGCATGCCTGGAATCACGATGGCGCGCGCCGGGATGCGGCCTTTGGTGCGAACGGACTCCTCACCGCGCACGTCCACGATCGGCGTGGTGGCGGTTACGACGACGCCGGCGCCGAGAACTGCCTCGCGCTCGACGCGCACGCCCTCCACGACAATGCAGCGCGAACCGATGAATGCGCCGTCCTCCACGATCACGGGCGTGGCTTGGGGAGGCTCCAGAACCCCGCCGATCCCGACGCCGCCCGAAAGATGGACGCCCTTGCCGATCTGCGCGCACGAGCCGACCGTCGCCCACGTGTCGATCATGCTGCCTTCGTCCACGTATGCGCCGATATTAACGAAGCCGGGCATCAGGATGACGTTGCGTCCCAGAAAACTTCCGTAGCGCGCAACGCCCGGCGGGACGCAGCGCACGCCGAGCCGCTTGTAGTTGCGCTTCACCGGCAGCTTATCGTAGTAAACGAGCGCGTCGCGGTCGCGGTCGCCGATCCAATCGACCGAGCGGCGCGCGAAGTAGAGAAGAATGGCTTGCTTCACCCAAACGTTGGTTACCCAGTCGTCGCCGTGGCGCTCCGCCACTCGCAGTTCGCCCTCGTCGAGCATTGCGATCACGCGGTCGACCGCGCGGCCGTCGCGGCCGCGCACGTCGCCCTCTCCCCGCGACAGCGCCAAAATCTGCGTTTGAAGCTCGCCCTTCGTCACGGTAGCGGAGCTACGGCGCCAGGGAAGCGCGCCCCCGCCTCGCATTATCATAGGCCACCACGGGAAAGGAGTAGTCGTGCCGAACTCGCCCTCCGACGAGCAGCGAATCAATGCAATCCGCTTTCTAGCCGTCGACGCGGTCCAGAAGGCGAACTCCGGCCATCCGGGCATGCCGATGGGTGCCGCTGCGATGGCCTACACGCTCTGGACGCGCCACTTGCGTTTCAATCCCAAAGACCCGCACTGGTTGAACCGAGACCGCTTCGTGCTCTCTGCCGGCCACGGGTCGATGCTGCTTTACGCGCTGCTCTATCTCACCGGCTACGACGTTACGCTCGACGACATCGAGCACTTTCGACAACTCGGAAGCAAGACGCCCGGACACCCCGAGGCGGAGCGCACGCCGGGAGTCGAGGCAACGACCGGTCCCCTGGGGCAGGGAGTCGGCAACTCGGTGGGCATGGCGATTGCCGAGGCGCATTTGGGAGCCGTCAACAACCGTGAGGACCAATCGATCGTCGATCACTTTACCTACTGTATCTGCGGCGACGGCGATCTCATGGAAGGCATCAGCCAGGAAGCGCTTTCCCTCGCCGGCCACCTCAAGCTCGGCAAACTGATCGTTTTCTACGACGACAATCAGGTCTCGCTCGCCGGTCCGACGGACATCACGCTGACCGACGATCCAATCGCCCGCTTCGACGCCAGCGGCTGGCACACGCAGTTGATCCCAATCGATAAAGGCAACGACGTCGCCGCGATCGACCAGGCGATCGAAGTCGCGAAAAACGTGACCGACCGGCCGTCATTCATCGCCGTGCGCACGCACATCGGCTACGGCTCGCCGCGCCAAGACAACTTTTTAGCACACGGCGAAGCCCTCGGCCCCGAAAATGTCCGCAAATCGAAAGAGGAGCTCGGCTGGCCGCTCGAGCCCGACTTTTACGTGCCCGACGACGTGCTGGCATTCTATCGGCAAGTCGGCGAGAAGGGCGCGGAGTTGGAGCGCCGCTGGCGCGAGACGTATGATATCTGGAAGCGCGAGAATCCCCAGCTCGCAGCTTCGCTCGAACGCGCGCTGCGCCAGGAGCTTCCCAGCGATCTTCCGTGGCCCTCGTTCGACGCCGAAAACGGCAGCGTCGCAACGCGCGACGCCGGCGGCTCGGTTATGAATGCCATCGCGATGAGCTTGCCCGAACTCGTCGGGGGATCGGCCGACCTCGATCCGTCGACCAAGACCTATCTCAAGAACTGCGGCGATTTCGAGCCGGGAAACTACTCCGGCCGCAACATCCATTACGGCGTGCGCGAACACACGATGGCCGCCTGCACCAACGGCATCGCCCTGCACGGCGGCTTGCTTCCGTTTGCCGCCACCTTCTTCAACTTCCTCGATTACCTCAAACCCGCGCTGCGATTAGGCTGTCTGACCGGCATTCACTCGATCTACGTCTTCACGCACGATTCCGTCTTCCTCGGTGAAGACGGCCCCACGCACCAACCCATCGAGCAACTCGCGACGCTGCGGGCCACGCCGAACTGTTACGTCGTGCGTCCGGCCGACTCGCTGGAGACGCTCGAAGCCTGGAAGCTCGCGCTCGCGCGAAAGGGCGCGCCGTGGGCGCTCGTTCTCACGCGGCAAAAGGTTCCGTTTCTGGGCGCACGCGATGCCGCCGTGAGTCGCGGTGCCTACGTCCTGTCCGAGGCCGCCGGCGGCGATCCCGATCTCGTGCTGATCGCAACGGGCTCCGAAGTCTCGCTCGCGGTCGACGCCAAAAAGATTCTGCAAGATAAAGGCGTACGCGTGCGCGTCGTCTCGATGCCGTGCTGGGAGCTCTTCGATGCCCAGCCGCAGTCGTACAAGGACGACGTGCTGCCTCCCTCGATCGCGGCGCGCATGTCGATCGAAGCGGGCGCGACGCTGGGATGGTCCAAGTACGTCGGCGATCGCGGCTTCGCGTTCGGCATCGATCACTTCGGCACGTCCGCGCCGGGCGCCGACGTCGCCCGATCCTTTGGATTTACGCCGGAGAACGTCGCCAACGTCGCCCTCGAAAAGTTTGCACTCGCCGCCCGTTAGGAGAGACCGATGAAGAACCAGATCCAGCAACTGCTCGACGACGGGCAGAGCGTGTGGCTCGACAACCTCCGCCGCAATATGTTCGAGTCGGGTGAGCTCAAGCGGCTGATCGATCGGGGCCTGCGCGGGATGACGAGCAATCCGACGATCTTCGAAAAGGCGATCGGCGCCGGCAGCGATTACGACGAACAGCTCGCAACGCTGGTTGGATCCGAGAAGAGTGCCGACGCGCTCTTCTGGGACCTGGCAATCCAAGACATTCAAAGTGCGTGCGATGCTTTCGCTTCGGTCTATGAATCGTCGGGCGGCAACGACGGTTTCGTAAGCCTCGAAGTCTCGCCGCTGCTGGCCAACGACACCGCCGGCACGATCGCGATGGTGCAAGAGTTGTGGGGGCGCGTGAAGCGCCCCAACGTCATGATCAAGATTCCGGGCACCAAGGCCGGTCTTCCGGCGATCGAAGAGTCGATCTACCGCGGATACAACATCAACGTCACGCTGGTCTTTTCCGTCGAGATGTACGAGCGCGCCGCGCAAGCATACGTCAAGGGTCTGCAACGGCGCATTGCCGAGGGCAAACCGATCGACGCAATCCGTTCGGTCAACTCGGTCTTCGTCAGCCGCATCGACACCGCCATCGACAAGCTTTTGCAAGACCGCATAGGCAAAGGCGAAAAGCTCGAGCCTCTGCTTGGCAAGACCGGCGTAGCAAATCTCAAGCTCACCTACCAGAAGTTCAAAGAGATCTTCTACGGAGACGCGTTCGCCCCGGTCAGGGCGAAGGGCGGCGCGGTGCAGCGGCCGCTGTGGGCTTCGACCTCAACGAAGAATCCGCAGTATCCGGACCTGATGTACGTCGAGACCGTCGTCGGCCCCGATACGGTCAACACGATGCCGCCCGCAACGCTCGAGGCCCTACTCGACCACGGAACGATCGTCGCGGACACCGTGGAGAGCGATCTCGGGGAGGCCAACGACGTGATGCGCGCGCTCCAAGACGCGAAGATCTCGCTCTTCGACGTCACCCACGACCTCCAAGTCGAGGGCGTTGCGCTCTTCTCCGATTCGTTCGCAGCGCTGCTCGGCGCGATCGTCTACAAGCAGAAACTCCTGGAGTCGGGCGGCGCCGAGCGCGTGCAACTCTCGATGGGCGCCTTGCAGCCAATCTACGACGCGGCACTCGAGAAGCTCGTCTCGGCAGATTTCTTGAAGCGAATCTGGGCACACGATGCGACGCTGTGGTCGACGCAGCCCGACGACATCGCGATTATCAAGAAATCGTTGGGCTGGCTCGACATCCAGCAGCGCATGCTCGAAGAGGTCCCCGGTCTGCGCTCGTTCGCGAAAGAAGCGAAGGAGCACTTCGATTTTGCCGTGGTCTGCGGCATGGGGGGAAGCTCGCTGGCCCCCGACATTCTCGCCGACACCTTCGGACGCTGCGACGGCTACCCGCAGTTGTACGTCCTCGATTCGACGTGTCCGCAACAGATCAAGGAGCTGGAAGAGAAAATCAACGTCGGCGAGACGCTCTTCATCATCTCCAGCAAGAGCGGCACGACCACCGAGCCCAATGCCTTCTACGCGTACTTCCACGAGAAGGTCAGTAAGCAGGTCGGATCGTCGCAGGCCGGTCGCAACTTCGCCGCGATCACCGATCCCGGGACGTCGCTCGACAAAGAGGCGAAGGAGGCATCGTTCCGAGAGGACTTCAAGAACGATCCGAATATCGGCGGCCGCTATTCGGCACTCTCGTTCGTCGGCATCGCGCCCTCGGCGATTGCCGGATACGACATCAACCTATTGCTGGATCGCGCGCTCGGGGCAATGCACGCCAACGATCGAACGGTCGACCCCCGAAGCGCGCCCGGCGTTCGCTTCGGCGCAACGATTGGCGGCCTCGCGCAGAACGGCCGCGACAAGCTTACCATTATCACGCATCCGCAAGTCAAAGCCTTCGGGGCGTGGGCCGAGCAACTGATCGCCGAATCCACCGGCAAACTTGGACGAGGCATCGTGCCGATCGAGGGTGAGCCGCTCGGCGAGCCCACGGACTACTCCGACGACCGCGTCTTCGTATACGTCGGCGCCAATCTCCCCGGCCCCGATCCCGGCGTCGACGATAAGCTGCGGGCGCTCGAGGCGGCCGGCCATCCCGCGATCCGCTTGGAGATGAACGATCCCTACGACCTCGGCGAGCAGTTCTATCTTTGGGAGATCGCCGTGGCCGCAGCCGGAGTCATTCTTGGAATTGACGCTTTCGATCAGCCCAACGTACAGGAATCGAAAGATAATACCGTCGCGCTGCTCGCGGAGTACGCGCGCAACGGCAAGTTCGACGAGCCCCCTGCCAACGTCGAAGGACCCGACTTCAGCGTGACCTACCTTTCGGGAAGCGACGTCCTTCGACAAGCTCAGGATGACAAGGTGGAGAATGCAACGCAGGCGCTGGCGGAGCTCTTCGCGCAGTTGCGTCCCCACGATTACAACGCCATCACCGCCTACATTGCGCGCAATCCGACGCACGTCGAGCTTCTCCAGGAACTTCGTTTGAAGATCCGCGACGCGCGCCGCGTCGCAACGACGGTCGGGTTCGGCCCGCGCTTCCTCCATTCGACCGGACAGCTCCACAAAGGCGGCCCGGATTCGTGCGTCGTCCTGCAGATCACGGCCGACGATCCCGACGACCCGATGATTCCCGGAATGCAGGTCGGCTTTCGTACGCTGCTCGCCGCGCAAGCGCTCGGCGATTGGATGTCGCTTGACAAACGGCGGCGCCGCGGCGTGCGCGTCCACCTCAAAGGCGCCCTGGAACCGGCGCTGCGCGCCCTCGTTGCCGCCGTTGCCGACGCGCTTGCGGCGCGCGTCTAGATCGAAAGGACGACTCTACAATGCAACTCGGAATGGTCGGCCTCGGCAAGATGGGCAACTTTATGACGCAGCGTCTGATCGGCGGCGGTCATCAGGTCGTTGCGTACGACCGCGACCCGAAGGCCGTCGCGACCGCGGCCGGCGCCGGCGCGACCGGCGCGCAGAGTCTGCCGGATATGGTTGCCAAGCTTACCGCCTCGCCGAAAATCGCATGGGTGATGGTGCCCGCCGGCGCGCCGACCGACGAGACCATCACGCAGCTCGCCGACGCGATCGGCAGCGGCGGCATCATCATCGACGGTGGAAACACGAACTATAAGGATGGCTTGCGGCTCTACGCCATGTGCAAGGCCAAAGGCGTTTCGCTGATCGATGCCGGCACGAGCGGCGGCGTTTGGGGTTTGAAAGAGGGCTACTGCCTGATGGTCGGCGGCGACGACGAGCAAGTGCATACGTGCGAGCCGATCTTTCTCACGCTGGCGCCGCCAGGAGGTTACGCGCACGTCGGTCCCGCCGGCTCGGGACATTTCTCCAAGATGGTTCATAACGGGATCGAGTACGGAATGCTGCAGGCCTATGGCGAGGGCTTCGAGATTCTCGAGCGATCCCAGTACCCGTACGATCTCGGCCAGCTTGCCGAGCTCTGGTGTCACGGCAGCGTCGTTCGTTCGTGGCTGCTCGAACTATTGGTCCTGGCGTTTCGCGACGATCCCGGTTTGAAAGATATTCGCGGATACGTTGACGACACCGGAGAGGGCCGCTGGACCGTTGAGACGGCCATCGATGAAAACGTTCCGGCACCCGTGATCACGCTCTCGCTGCTCGCGCGCATGGCATCGCGACAAGACGAATCGTTCAGTGCAAAGGTGGTCGCCGCGTTGCGCAATCAGTTCGGCGGCCATGCCGTCAAGGCCGAACCGCGTGCTTGAGGAGGTCGCGGTCAACCCGCTGCGCGCGGGGTTACCGGAGGAAGGGCTCACGTCGCCTTGCAGCGCGGTCTTCTTCGGCGCCAGCGGCGATCTTTTTAAGCGTATGCTGTTGCCGGCGGTCTACTCCATGCACTTGCGCGGCATGCTTCCGACCGCATTTGCGCTGGTGGGTTTTGCACGCACGCCATATGACGACGCCGCCTTTCGCGAATATTGCCGCAAGCAGCTCGATCTCTTCATGCCGCAAGACAAGAAACCCCAAGGCGCGCTCTGGGACGATTTCGCGAAACGAATCAGCTACGTCACGGCCGATTTTACCGATCAGCGGCACTTTCTCGCGCTCAAAGAGCGGCTCGCCCAAAACGATGCCGAGTTTGGTACCGCAGGCAATCACCTCTTCTATCTCGCGACGCCACCGCCCGTCTTTCCCGAGATCATCAAGCATCTCAAAGAAGCCGGCCTCGAGAAAGACGCCAACGGCTGGACGCGCATCGTCGTCGAGAAACCCTTCGGTACCGATCTCGAATCGGCGCGAAAGCTCCAGCAGGCGATCGAAGCGGTCTTTCCCGAGAACGAGATTTACCGCATCGACCACTATCTCGGGAAGGAGCCGGTGCAGGACATCATCGCGCTGCGCTTCGCCAACACGATCTTCGAGCCGATCTGGAATCGCAACTACGTGCAGAATATCCAGATCACTTCGGCGGAGTCGCTCGGGGTCGAAGAGCGCGGCGGTTATTACGACAGCGCCGGCGCGCTGCGCGACATGATTCAGAACCACGTGATCAACCTGCTCGCGCTGGTTGCGATGGAGGCGCCGATCAGCTCGCACGCCGACGACATCCGCAACGAAAAGTACAAGGTGCTCTCGGCAATCCAACCGCCGGCGCATGCCGACGTATGGTCGCTCTCGGCGCGTGGGCAGTACGGCCCCGGAACGATCGACGGCGCGCCGGTCATAGGATACCGCCAGGAGCACGACGTCGCACCCGACTCCAACACGGAGACCTTTGCGGCGGTCAAGCTCTTCGTCGAGAGCTGGCGCTGGGCCGGCGTTCCTTTCTATCTGCGTTCCGGAAAGCGATTGCCGCGCAAGGTCTCGGAGATCGCCGTAACGTTTAAACCCATACCACATCGCTTCTACGGCGAAGCGACCGATCGCATCGAGCCCAACGTCTTGGTGATCAAGATCGAGCCCGACGAAGGCGTATCGATGCGCTTCGAAGCCAAGGTTCCGGGTCCCAAGGAACACATCCGCAGCGTCTTCATGGACTTCAGCTACGGCACCGGTTTCGGCGTTGTGTCGCCGCCCGCGTACGAGCGGCTCATCGGGGATGCGATCCAAGGCGACCAGACCCTCTTCACGCGCTGGGACGCCGTCGAGCGAGCTTGGGAGATCGTCACGCCGATCCTCGAAGTTTGGCAGCACACCAAGGACTTCACGTTTCCCAACTACGCCGCCGGAAGCCAGGGACCGCAGAGCGCGCAGCAACTGTTCCACGATTGGCGCCGCTTATGAATGCATTGTCACTCTTAACCGTGTCATCCTGAGCCTTCGACAGGCTCAGGGGAAGGACGAAGAATGTCGTTCGGACTTGTTTTGAAGGAACTGGACGAGCGCGCGCGCGAGCGAGGCGGCGGAGTTTACGTCGCCACGATGACGATCGTCGTTTTCTTCGAGGATGCGTCGATCGGCAACCTCGCGCGCGACCGAATCCATACGCTCGCCGCAAAACATCCGTCCCGCGTTATTCTGTTCGACGGCACGCAAAGCGACGCGCTGCACCACGTGGAGGGAGAAGATTGGATCGAGTTGGGCGCAAAGGGAAGCAACCCCGAGGTCTTGCGCGGAGCGTTGAATGCGTTGCGAATGCCAGAAGCCCCGGTGATACTGCTATGGATCGCAACGGGAATTGGAGACGACGATCGGTTCTGCGAACTTTCACGCGACGCGCGAACCGTCGTTTACAACAGTTCGTTGGTGGATCCCGGTGACGCCGCGCTGCGCCAGCTCGTCGAATACGCCGGGCGTCACCCGGAGCTGTCGATCGCGGATATCGCCTACCTCCGCCTCGCTCCGTGGCAAGAGAGCGTCGCGATCCTCTTCGACGGCGAAGCATCCTCCGAGCTTCTGGATCTGACGCGCGTCGAGATCGCATGCGGTTCTGACCCCGAAGCGT
The DNA here is from genome assembly GCA_963736775.1 of Vulcanimicrobiota bacterium. Lineage (GTDB taxonomy): Bacteria > Vulcanimicrobiota > Vulcanimicrobiia > Vulcanimicrobiales > Vulcanimicrobiaceae > Cybelea. Next base: position 154,273 of record CAVTPY010000008.1, read on the forward strand.
TGTATCTGCTCGGATGGCTCGCGAGCCGCTTAGACTGGAAACCCGCCTCGGGGGATACGCTGTCGGCCCCATCGGGCAAGCAGGTCGCGTTCGCGATTCGTCGCGAAGGCGAGCCTCGGCGGATTGCGCGCGTCGCGCTTACCGCGACGCACTCGAGCTTCGTGGCGGAGATAGACGCGCACGGCGAGACCATCAACCTGAGCGTGAGCGGAAGCCGGGCAAAGCCGCCGAGGCTCCGTGCAATCAATAATCCAGGCGTCGCCGCCCTCGTCGAACGGGCGATCCTGTCGAGCCAGAACGACCGGGTATTTCGAGCGTCGCTGGCGGCGGCCGACGCCATTCTCGCGTTTGGAACGCCGTCGCCGTGAACGAACGCGGCGACCTCCTCGTCTACGCCGATGCCGGCGCGGTCGCGCTAGCGTTGGCGGAGTACTTCGTTGCCACTGGGGAGCTCGCCATCGCGGAGCGCGGCAAGTTTACGGTGGCGCTCTCGGGCGGCAACACGCCGCGCGCCGCCTACGAACTACTCGCTGCCGGCCCGTTGTGTGCGAGTCTTTCGTGGAACGACGTCTTCATCTACTTTGGCGACGAGCGCTGCGTACCGCCCGGCGACGAACGCTCCAACTATCGCATGGCGCGCGAAGCCCTCTTGGACGCAGTTCCGATTCCGAGCGCGAACGTTGCTCGAATGCGGGGCGAAATCGATCCCGGGCTGGCCGCCAACGAATACGCCTCGATTCTGCGCGCCAGCCTCGGGGAGTTGCCACGGCTCGATTTAGTGATGCTCGGGCTGGGCGAAGACGGACACACGGCTTCGCTCTTTCCCGGAATCGCGCAAGAAATCGAAGGGAATTCACTCGTGGAAGCGGCGTACGCGCAGTCGCAAGCAATGTGGCGCGTGACCATGACGCCGAAGCTGATTAACGCAGCGCGGCGCGTCGTCTTCGCCGTCGAAGGGGCTGGGAAAGCGCGCGCGCTCGCAGCGGTTTATGAAGGTCCGCGAGACCCAATAACCTATCCGGCGCAACTCGTGCAACCGAGTTCGGATGAGCTAACGTGGCTCGTTGACGAGGCCGCGGCGGAGCTGCTTCGCTTGAGTGCGCGCTTAAAACACTAGTGGCCTAAAGGAGCACAACGCATGAGAACGTTCAGAGGTCGTTCGCTACATGAAAGGCTTTTGGGCCGCAGATATCGCGCTCACTGGCTGCGGTAGCGCACCACCAGCGCCGCCAGGTGCGTTCCTCCTAAATACCGCCGGGGGCCTTCCGAGTGCTGGAGTTTTGCCGCTGCATTACCGCCCGAGCCCGGGCCGGTCGTGGATGTCCCCCGACGCAGCGAAAACGAAGGACCTCGCTCTACGTCTCCAACCTCAATTCCGGCACGGTCAACGTTTACTCGTATCCCGACGATAAGCAGGTGGGAACGATAAAGGGTAACTATGACGGCCCGGGCGGCATCGGCGTCGATAAGAAAAATGATATTTGGGTTGTGAACAACAGACGATGCGTCCCTCGTTGAGTATAAGCACGGCGGAACGAAGCCAATCGCAACCCTTACCGGTATTCTTTTACCCATCGGCTGCTCCGTCGATCCGACGACCGGGGACCTTGCCGTCACGAATTACGGCGTTAGCTCTTATGGAGGGGGAACCGTTTCCATCTTTGCGCATGCCAAAGGCACTCCAAAGGTCTACACGGATTCCAAAATACCGCACTTCAATTTTTGCGGCTACGACCCTAAGGGCAACCTTTACGCCGACGGAACGTCCTCCGACGAAGAGGGATTCTTCTTCGCCGAGCTTCCCAAAGGCGGGAAGACCCTCAAGAACATCACGCTTACGGGGGGCACCATTTACTATCCCGGAATGGTTCAGTGGGACGGTAAGTACGTAGCGGTTGGTGATCAGGACGCCGGCAGCGCGTCATCCGGCGTATCGGCCATTTACGAAACCACAGGCGCAGGCGGAAAGATCGTACATGAAACAATGCTTGACTTTCCTGGCCCGTACGAGGATGTTGTTGGATTCTGGATTCAGGGCAGCACGGTTATCGGGCCAAACACCGCCGGGAATCCGAAACAGGACGTAGGGTTCTTCAAGTACCCGGCCGGAGGCAAGCCTTCGAAAATACTTACGAAGGGCTTCGACTATCCGCAGGGCTCGGCGATTAGCGAGTAGCCAAAACCGGCTCTAGGGCGTCGTGGTGGCGAGCGCCTCCGAGCCGAGCCTTTTGAGATTGACGCCGTTCTCCGAGAGAATCGTGCCCTCGACGCGCTGAAGCTCGACGACGGCCTTATTGAGATCGGTCTGCGCTTCCAGCTCCGCGCCGCGCGCTTGCGCCAACTCGACCTGACGCTGCAGAACCAAGAACGTCGTCGACTCACCGTTATGAAACTTCCGAACCTCACTGGCGTAGACGGATTCCGCGGCCGCGCGCGCCTGGCCAGCGCTGGAGAGGCGCGAGAGCGCCGATTGATAGGTCTGCAAAACGTTGCGTGCCTCGCTTTCGATTCGCTGGTCGAGGCCCTGGCGCTGTAACTCCGCTTGGTCTTGCTCTTGACCGGCGATCTGTTTGAGACCACGCGCAGTGTTGTTCTCGAGCGGAAAGTTGACGACGAATGCAATGTTGAACTCGGGATACGCGCCCGTCCACATATTATGAAAGGCTTGCGTCATATTGCCTTGAGACTGCGGAGGGGGAGTTGGGCAGGTGGTGCCGCCCGGGAGATTGCAGCTGAGGGCCTCGAAATTCGGAACCGGCTGTAAGATACCCGCGAAGCCGTTGCTGAAATATTGCACGACGACGTCGGCCTGCGGAAGCGCTTGGTTTTTCGCAAAAACCATGTCGAGATCGGCGACGCGGCGTTCGTCGACGACCTGCCGCACCTCCGGCCTCTGTTGCTCGGCCAACGCGACGATCTCCGCGAGATCTCCCGCCGTCGGCAGCTGCTGCACGGGCGACGACGGCACCAGATTCGCGCTCCAGATCGGGTCGCCGGGATCGGCGAGAATCAGATTCTTGAGCTGCGTTTGGAGCTCGGAAACCGCTTGCAGCGCCGAAAAGACCCCTGCCTGAAAGTTGGCGACCTGAGTTTCGGATTCGATCGCGGTAATCTGCGCGACGGCGCCACGTTTTGCAAGACGAACGACGCTTCGCTGCTGCACCACGGCTTCGTTGAGCGCGTCCTCTTGAATCGCGACGTTGCGCCACGCCGCGACCAAGTCCCAGTACGTGTCCTCGACCTGCGCGATCGTCGTCGAGGCGTCGATTAGCGCTTGTGCTTCGTCCGAGTCGGCGCCGATCATCGCCAACTTCAGTTGATGTTTAACGGCATTCATCCCGGCGTCCTTGAGCAGCGGCTGCGTAACGGACAGGCTCAGGGTGGCTTGATAGTAGGGATTGAACGAATTGATGATGACGTTGTTATAGGTGCGCGTTTGCGTAATGCCCGCTCCCCACTGCAGTCCGTTGACGGTTTGCCCACTCACTCCAGACTGAAAAGAATACTGGTGCTGCACGATGTTGCCTGGGCCAGTCGTGGAGCACGGACCAGGCGTGCCGAACCCGAACGGTTGGCAAGTATAACCATCGCCGCCGATTCCCGGTCCGGCGAAGAAGAGATTCTCCGGCGGGGTCACGGAGAAGTTCGACGACGGTTCGACGTGGAGCTGCACGTCGAAGTTGGCCTTGGCCTGAACGATGCGGTAGCGCGCGATCCGGACGTTCGAAGCGGAGATCGCCAGCTCGGGATTCTTGAGCAGCGCCATTCCCACGGCGTCCTGCAGCGAAATTCCCACGAACGGATTCTGCGTAACACCGATGATTCCGGGGCTGCTCGGCTCGGCCTCGGGCGCGCGGTATCCCGGCGCGACCGTCGGGACGGGAGCGAAGCTTGGCGTTGGAATTGGCGTCGGCAGGGTCGCGCGCCGCGGAAGCGAGGCGCTCATCTGGGCCGAGGTGCGCTCGCTGGGCAACGCCGCAAGCACGAGGGCGGCAATCGCGAGGACGGCTGGAAGCGCGCGAACTCTTAGGTACTTCATCGTTAGTGCGCGAGCGTCTGCGTGCCCAGCGTCTGCAGATTGACGCCGTTGTTGGTGAGGATCGTGCCGTCGACGCGCTGCAGCTCGACGACCGATTGATTGAGCTGCGTCTGCGACCGAAGCTCCAAGCCCCGCGCCTCTGCGAGCTGCACCTGGCGCTGGAGCACCAGGAACGTCGTCGACTCGCCTTGGTGGAATCTCCGAACCTCGCTTGCGTAAACGGCTTCGGCGGCCGCGCGCGAATTGCGGGCCGCGTTGAGCTTCGCCAGCGACGATTGATAGCTTTGCAGCGCGTCGCGCGCTTCCGCGCCGATGCGTTCTTCCACGCGCCGCATCAAGAGCTTCGCCTGCATCTCCTCCTCGCTCGCAACGCCGCGCATGCCGCGCGCGAGATGCCCTTGGATCGGGTAGCTAACGACGAGCGCGGTGTTGAAAGTCGGGAAGTACGCGGCCCACATATTGTGATAGGCGAATGCCATCTTCCCTTGCGTCTCCGGGGGCGGCGTCGGGCACGTCGTCAACCCCCCTCCAGCGCTAAAGCACTCGCCGAGCAAAAATCCTGGAACCGGAGCGAGGATACCCGCGAAGCCGTTGCTGAGGTATTGCACTTGCACGTCGGCCTGCGGCAACGACTGGTTTGCGGCGAAGCTGCGATCGATGTCGGCGGCGAGGCGTTTGTCCTGCGCCTGACGCACTTCCGGACGATTGCGGCGCCCTTCGGCGATGATCTGCGCCAGATCTCCCGCACTCGGAAGCTGCTCGACCGAAGTGGAGGGCACGAGGTTGGCGGTCCAGATCGCGTCGCCGGGATCGGCGACGACAAGGCTCTTAAGCGCAACCTGAAGCTGCGAAACCGTCTGCAACGCCGAGAAGACGTCATCCGCAAAGTTCGATACCTGCGTCTGCGACTCGACCGCTTCGATCGGGGCGAGCGCGCCGCGCCGCCCGAGCCGAACGTTGCTCTGCTGCTGCGCGATCGCTTCCTTCAGCGCTTCCTCTTGAATTGCCACGTTGCGCCACGCCGCCACGAGATTCCAATAGGCACTCTCGACTTGAGCGATCGTGCTCGAAGCGTCGATCAGCGCCTGCGCCGCCGAGGCATCGGCGTTGACGAACGCGAGCTTCAACTGTCGCTTCGTTGCGTTCATTCCGGCGCTCTTGAGCAGGGGCTGCGTAAGCGCCAGGTTCAGCGTCGCAATGTAGTACGGATTGTACGCATTGAAGACGGTGTTGTTATAGGTTCGGCTCTGCGCGATGCCGGCCTGATACGTCAGGCCGTTCTCGGTCTGTCCGCCGACGCCGTACTGGAAGGCCGACTCATGCTGGATGATGTTGCCGGGGCCCGTCGTGTAAATGGGGCCCGGCGTGGAACCGGATCCGGGCTTCGGCGTATATCGGCCGATCTCTCCCGGACCGGCCTCGAAAGCGTTCTCCGGAGGCTGGACGGAGAAGCTCGACGACGGCTTGAGCTGAAGCTGCACGTCGTAGGCGCCCTTGACCTCGACGATCGTGTAGCGCGCGATCCGCACGTTCGACGCCGAGACGGCGAGATTCGGATTCTTGAGCAGCGCCATCGCAATCGCATCCTGCAGCGAGATGCCGACGAACGGCTGTTGCGTCACGCCGACGATCTGGGCGGCGCTCGGCGCGACTTGCGGTGCGCGATAGCCGGGAGCGACGCTCGGCACGACCGGGAACGGGCGACGGCATCGGCGTGGGAAGCGTCGCACGGGATGTTGGGCAGTTTCGAGCTGCGCGGCCGTGCGCTGCACCGGCAGCGCCGCGAGCGCGATGGCCATCGCCCCAACGATGGCTGGAAGGCTGCGTAGCTTCACGGTGTCCCGGTGCCTAACGCAGAGGCCTGGCTTCCCAGCGTCTGAACGTTGACGCCATTGCTGGAAAGAATCGTGCCCTCGACGCGTTGCAGCTCGACGACGGACTCGTTGAGCTGCGTCTGCGCACGCAACTCGCTGCCGCGTGCCTGCGCGAGCTCGAGCTGTCGCTGCAACAAGAGGAACGTCGTCGACGCGCCGTTGTGGAATTTGCGAAGCTCGCTTGCGTAGACGGCCTCAGCGGATTCGCGGGCCTCGCGAGTTGCATTGAGTTTCGAAAGCGCGGACTGATAGCTCTGCAGCGCATTGCGGGCTTCGGCGCCGATCCGCTCGTCGACGCCCTGCATCAGAACTCTCGCTTGGGTCGTCTCCTCGCTCGCAAGGCCTCGCAGACCGCGCGCAAGGTGACCTTGGATCGGATAACCGACGATCAACGCGATGTTGAACGTTGGGAAGTAACCGGCCCACATATTGTGATAGGCCCACGGCATCGAGCCCTGGGTGTTCGGCGGCGGCGTGGGGCAGTGGGGCAGGCCCAGGCCTCCGTTACCGGGGGACTCCGTGCAATAGCCGGCAATAAATTTCGGAATCGGCGTGAGGATGCCGGCGAAGCCATTGCTCTGATACTGCGCCTGCACGTCGGCTTGCGGCAGCGACTGATTCTTTGCAAAAACCACGTCGACGCCGGCCGCAAGCCGCCTGTCCAGCGCCTGCCGAACCTCCGGCCGCTTCGCTTTTGCTTCGGCGACGACGGTAGAAAGATCGCTTGCGCTCGGAAGCTGCTCGACGGATGTCGACGGCACGAGGTTCGCCGCCCAGATTGGATCGCCGGCATGTGAGGCAACGAGGCTCTTGAGCTGATTCTGCAAGCCCAGAAACCGTTTGCAGCGCCCGGAACACGTCGGTTTGGAAGTTGGCGACTTGAGTCTCCGACTCGACGGCGTCGATCGGCGCAGCGGCGCCCCGGCTTACGAGACGGACGTTGCTCTGCTGCTGCGCGATAGCCTCTCGCAGCGCCTCTTCCTGAATCGCAACGTTACGCCACGCGGCCAGCAGATCCCAGTAGGTGTTTTCGACTTGCGAGATCGTGGTCGACGCATCGATGAGCGTCTGCGCAGTATCCGCGTCGGCATTGATGAAGGCAAGCTTCAGTTGCCGCTTCGTGGCGTTCATGCCGGCGTTCTTGAGCAGGGGTTGGGTAACGGCGAGGTTCAGCGACGCAAGGTAGTAGGGATTGTACGCATTAAAGGTCGTGTTGTTGTAGGTGCGGCTCTGCGTAATCCCCGCCTGATAGGACGCGCCGTTTTCCGTTTGTCCACTCACGCCGTACCCAGTCGTCGATTGATGTTGAATGATGTTGCCGGGACCCGCTGTGGCCAGACCTCCGGGATAATTCCCCACCTCGCCTGGACCCGCGTCGAGGAAGTTTACCGGCGGGTTGACCGAAAAGTTCGACTGCGGCTCCAGGTGCAGCGCTACGTCGTAGGCGCCTTTGACTTGCACGATGTTGTAGCGGGCAACCCTGAAGTTCGAGGCCGAGACCGCGAGCTTCGGATTGTTGAGCAGCGACATCGCAATCGCGTCTTGCAGCGAGATCCCGACGAACGGCTGCTGCGTCACGCCGATGATCCGCGCGCCACCGGGCGCCACTCCCGGCGCCCGATAGCCCGGAGCAACGCTTGGCACCACCGGCAACATCATCGACGGGATGGCAGTAGGAATCGTCGCGCGGCTCGGCAGCGCGTCGTCGGGCTGCGCGGAGATCCGCTGCAACGGCCAGACCGCCGTCGTTAGAGCCGTGATGGCGACGAGCGCCGATAACGCGCGCGTTCGTATCATCCTATTCACTGATGGCCACCCCGATGCGCGGTCGCCTAAGCAAGAGCACCAGCGGTGCCAGACCGAGCGTGATCACCGCCGTCCAACGCGAGGTATCGGCGTAGGATTGCACCGCCGATTGAGATTCGACGAGGACCGTCAGACGCTGCATCGCCGCCCGGTTCTGCACGCCGCCCTGCGAGTTCACGTACTGTGCCGTCGGCGGGTGAGCGAGCGTTTGCGTGCCGGCAAGGCCCGTCTGATAAATGGTGAAGCCTCGCACCAGAAGCGTGATCAAAATTGCGGCGGCGACGCTTCCTCCGATCTGGCGCGAAAGGTTGAAGAAGGCTGCCGTCGCCGGCACCTCTTTATCCGGCACGCTTCCGATGACGGCAACCGAAAGCGGCACGAAGATCTGCGAGAGCCCGATCCCGCTGACGATCAGAGGGAGGATCAGCGCGTGAAAATCCGACTGTGGCGTCGTGATGTTGGCAAGCATCCAGTTCGAGGCCGCCAGCAAGACGAAGCCGATCGCCGCCGAGAGCCGCGGATCGATAAGGCCGCGCTGCGTCATGATTGCGGTAAACGGCGTAAAGAGCATAACGGCCCCCGCACGAATCATGACGGTCGCACCCGAGAGCGTCGCCGTAAACCCGAGCGAGTTGATGAGATACTGCGGCAAAATGATGATCGAGCCGTAGAGGCTGACGCCGAGCACGGCGCCCAGCACGCTGCCGGCCGCAACTTGCCGCAGGCGCAAGACACGCAGATCCACGACGGGGATTGACGATCGCAGCGTCCACCACACGAACGACGCCAGTCCGGCAAGCGAAAAGAACGTGAACCAGCGAATTCGCGCGTCGTCGTACCAGTCGTACTGCTGGCCGTTCTCGAGCACGAACTGCATCGAGCCCAAGCCGATGCACAACAAGATCAAACCGACCCAATCGAGCTTGCGATATTGGGGTTCCGCCGGGTTGCGCAAGAAGTTCCAAATTAGCGTGGCAGCGATGATGCCCACCGGAATATTGATGAAAAAGATCCAGTGCCAGTTCCAGTTATCGGTAATCCAGCCGCCGATCACGGGGCCCAGCGCCGGTCCGACGATCACGCCCATCGCGAAGACGCCCTGCGCCTTCCCTTGTTCTTTGATGCCGTACGTATCGCGCAGGATCGCCTGCGAGGTTGAGATCAGACCACCGCCGCCCAGCCCTTGAATCAATCGCCAAAAGACGAGCTGTCCGAAACTATTGGAAAGACCGCACATCAGCGACGCGATCGTGAAGATGACGATCGAGCCGAAAAAGTACTGCCGCCGGCCGAAGCGAGCCGCAAACCATGGGTTGAGCGGAATCACGACGACGTTGGCGATGAGATAGGCGGTAACGATCCAGGCGCCCAGATCGACGCCGATTCCGAAATTGCCTTGAATGTTCGGCAGGGAGACGTTGACGATCGTCACGTCGATGATCTCGAGCAGCGTTGCGGTGATGACCGCAATGCTGATGATGACCCGGCGCAGGCCGTGCTCGACGACCGGGCTCTCGTACGTGCTGCGCATCATCGCCCTTCGTCCTTCGACAAGCTCAGGATGACAACTTCGACAAGCTCAGGATGACAACGCTGACGCTATTTAATGTTGACGTAGGTCTCGACGCTCATCCCGGGCCGCAGGGGCATATCGGTTCGCGTGTCGTCGACGTCGATGCGTACCGGAATTCGCTGCGTCACCTTGACGAAGTTGCCACTTGCATTCTGGGCGGGAACGAGCGCGTACGTGTTCTCCGACGCAGGATTGATCGACGCGACGTGTCCGTGGAACGTCACGCCCTTGTAGGCGTCGACGCGGATATCGGTCGGCTGGCCGACGCGCATCTTGCCCATTTGCGTTTCTTTGTAGTTTGCCGTGATGTAGACTTTATGCGGGACGATCGTCATGAGCGTCATGCCTGCGCCGATCGTCTGGCCGACTTCGGCACTCTTTTCTCCGACATAACCGTCGGTCGCCGAGTAAATGTGCGTATAGTTCAGGCTCTGCTTGGCGAGGTAGAGCTGCGCGGCCGCCGCTTCCGATTGACTGGGATCCGATGCTTGCGCAAGCTTCCCTTGCGCAGTCGTCAAGGCGCCCGATGCGGCAGTCACGCCGGCGTCGGCGGCCGAAACCCGGCCCTGCGCGGCGGCGACGGTCGCCTGCGCGACGCTTACTTGATCCTGGGCGGCGCGCAACTGCGCGGCCGCGCCGGCACTCTGCGCGCGAACGGCATCGAGTTGTTGTGAAGCGACGTCGCCGGTCTTAACCAAAGAGTCGACCCGCGCAAAATCGGCCTGCGCCTTGTCGTATGCCTGCTGCGCCGCCGGAACTTGCGCTTGCGCGGCGCGCAGTTGCGCGCTGGCTTGCGCGACGGCGTCTTGCGCTACCGGTACTTGCGCCTGCACGTTCGCGATCTCGCCGCCCGCCTGTGAGACGCCGCCCTGCCCTTGTTGCGTCGTGGCGCGCTGATTTGCGACCGCAAGATCGTACTGCGCCTGCGCCTGCCGAAGTTTTGCGAGCTCGTCCTTGTTATCCAGGACGATCAGGAGCTGTCCGCGACGGACCGGCTGGTTCGTATCGACCAAGATCCGGTCGATGCGTTCGGGAATCTTGCTGGTTACCGCAACCTCGTCGGCGGCAACGTGCGCGTCGTCCGTGCCCTCATGCGAGAGCGAGTACGTCATCCACGGGATGCCCCAAATCACTGCGATGACGATGACGACCACGGCGACGATTACAAAAATAACGCGCTTGCGCGGCCCCGAACGCGGCTCGTCCGTCACGCTGGCGGGACCGTTAGCCTTTTGTCCGGCGACCGTCTTTTGATCTGCCTCTCGCGTATCCATTACGACTTCCTTACCCCATTGAGAAAAACGTCAATATAAAATCGAAGTGCGGCCTCGGGCTCGCCGCGGTGAAGTACCGAATCGGGAAACTTCTTGCGCCCCAGCGCGTGCATGAAGACCAGGCCGAGGAAAACCAGCGCGAGCTTCTCAGCCTCGCCGCGGAGCTCCCCGGCTTCGATGCGGCGCTGCATGAAGTCCGTCAAGACCGCCAGGATGGCGAGCTGGGGACGCCACGTCGTTTCGGCAAAGATGTCCTTCTCATACTCTTGCTCGACGAGCGACCAGCGAATCATATCGCCGAGCGCCTCGAAGCGCGCGAACATCAGCTGCGCGAGCGCGAGCAGATCTTCGCAGAGATCTCCGGTGAGGCCGGCCGCGACGTCCGCCAGCAGCAAGTACCCGCAGAAATGCTGCGCGCAGGCAACTAAGAGTGCTTCCTTCGTGCCGAAGTGACGAAAAATCGTGGCCTCGTTGACGCCCGCGACCTCGGCGATTTCACGCGTCGTCGCGCCACGTTTTCCTTTGCGCCCAATTACCTCGCGAGCCGCAGTGAGGATTCGCTCCCGGGTCTCTTCGGGCGAGGCGGAACGCACGCCATCGGAAATCTTACGCGTCTCGATCACGGCGTTCGCGCTCCTAAGGCTCCAATAGGAACGTTGGTCTGGTAGGTTCCGTAGACGGCATCGGCCACCGCCCGCACGTACGGCATGCGGATCGTCGCGTGCTGCTGCGAGAGCACCCAATAGTTGCCTTCGAGCCGGTACTGTTCCGACATCGTAATCTTGCCGCCGCTGGTGTAGTACCATTCCATCTGTTCGAGCGTGTACGATGCGGCATCGACGTAGGCCAGGGTGTGGTCGAGGATGTCGCTGTGAATCTTCTTAGTCAAGCGGAGAACGAGCATCTCTCGACCGCCCAGCGAACTCGTTCCATCGAACGTAACGTTTTGATCGCGCTGCCAAGCCAGCGGATTGCCGACATCGTTGAAGAGTCGCCCGAAGTTTCGCGCGTAGCTGGGCATGCGATCGAAGACGACCACGTACAGATCCGGCCTCTTATAGTAGGACGTCCCATCGAGCTTGGGGGCAAGGAATGGAAAGCTGACCATTCGGATGTCGACGTGAACGCGGGCGCGATAGCTCTCCAGCGTCGGATTCCGGGTCGCCATCCGTTCGATGACGGTCCGCGCGTCCAGCGGCGGAGCGGCCGCGCCGCCGGCCGGCATGGCGCCGAGCACCGACACGAGGGAGGCGACCGTTAGCAAAAATGAAATCGTTTTCATAGGCTCGCTTGCTTGCAAGTGGGTGCTTGCACGCAGATGCTACCATAGCAAGCTGCGTGAATGCAAGTGCTTACACGCAGAGTCGCTCCGCGATACGCGCCGTCTCGTTGCGAGCCCGCCGAGCCAGCGCCGAGGGCTCGCCGACGTAGGCCCGCCGCCCGTTCACAAAGGTCGCCTGAACCCACGCATCCTGGCCCCGATAGACCAGCGCATTGCGCTCCGGCGACCACGGATCGATCTCGGAAGCGTCGAGCACCACGTAGTCGGCGGGCGCCCCCTCAACCAGATCGCCGGCTTCAAGTCCCAGCGCTCGTGCACCCTCGCGCGTTCCCATCGCCAGGGCGTCTCGAGCGCTCAAGGCGGCGCCGTCGAGACTTCGGAGTTTGGCGAGCAACGCGGCCGAGCGCATTTCGTCGATCAGCGATGGCCGGATGTCCGCGTCCGTGCCCAACCCGATGGGGACGCCCAGCGCGCGCAGCCCAGCGACGTCGCAGATCCCGTCGCCCAGATACTGGTTGGTCGTCGGATTGTGGACGACTCGCGCGCCGGCGCGGGCGAGCATCTCCTTCTCCGGCTCCAAAAGATGAATCGCATGCACGGCGACGGTACGCGCGGTTAGCGCGCCAAGCTCATCGAGAAGGGCGATCGGGGTCATTCCGAAGCGCGCGAGCGTTTCTTCAACTTCGTACGGTGCTTCGGCAACGTGAATGTGGAGCGCGCAACCGAACTGCTGTGAGAAGCCGGCGGCGCTTCGAATCATCTCCTGCGATGCGGCGTGCAGCGAGTGCGGAGCAACGCAGACGTTCGCATCGGGATAGCCTTGCATCAACTCGCGCGTCCGCTGCGCGGCGACGTCGGCGGTCTCGCAGAACTCCGGCGGCGCGTACTCCGCGTCCATCCACGTTCGCGCCAGAACCAGTCGAATTCCCGTTTCGCGCGCCGCGCGAATCGCCGCTTCGGCACGCTCGTTGCCGGCGCCGTTGAGGTAGAAGAACTCGGCGACGGTGGTAATTCCCGCAGCCAGCATCTCCGCGAATGCTGCGACGAAGGTCCAATAGACGTCGTCCGGCGTCAGTCGAGGCACGACTCGGTACAGCGCGTCGCTGCGCCATTTTGCAAAGGGCCAATCATCGGCCCATCCCCGCAACAGGATTTGATAGGCGTGGCTGTGTCCGTTGATAAAGCCGGGAACGACGAGCCGATCGGCCGGGAAGGAGCGCGCGTGGAGATCTTGCCCTCGATCGCGGACCTCGAGAAAATCGCCGCTCGCGACGATGCGTCCGTCGCGCACGACGAACGCGAAATCGTTCCGCGTTTCGCCCGAGACGAGAGCGCGAGCGCAGCGGACGAGCTCGCTGGTCACGACACCAGCGCGCCGTCTTTGACGACCGCGACAGCGAGGTTGCCGCCGAACTCCCAGCCGAACTCCTCCGGCGATCCGAGCCGTAACGCAACGAAGTCGGCGGGGGCCCCCGCGCGGAGACTGCCTGCGTCGCGGCGCAACGAGTGGGCGGCGGCCCGAGTGACGGCGTAAAGCGCCTCGGCCGCCGAGAGCCCGAAGAGTTTGCGGCCGAAGTGCGCGACGCTCTGCAGATTGAAACAGGGCGAGGTTCCGGGGTTATAGTCGCTCGCAAGCGCAACCATCGCGCCGGCCTCGAGCAGCGAGCGCACCGGCGCGCGTTGCGGAAGATCGAGAAAGAGAATCGTCGCGGGGCAGGCGACCGTAACGATGCCACGCTCGGCGATTGCTCGCACGTCGTCCTCTCGAATGAAGTTGCAGTGATCGACCGCATCGACGTCGAGCTGTGCCGCCATCGCAGCGGCGCCGCCGTAAGCCATCTCGTCGCAATGAACGCGTAAGCGCATGCCGTGCAGCCGCGCGGCGTCGAGATACCGGCGCGCTTGCGGAGGAGAAAAGAATCCCGGTTCGCAGAACGCGTCGGCGTAGACGGCACCGTGCGCCGCGGCGGCCGGAATGACTTGGTCGATCAGATAATCGACGAACGGCTCTTCGCGTTCGAACTCCGGCGGCAGTGCATGCGCGCCGAGAAAGGTTGCCACCAGCCGCGGAACGTCGGCATCGTCGCGGTGCCGGGCGATCAGGTCGAGGAGCGCGGCTTCGCCCGGTTTGTGCAGCGCGTAACCCGTCTTGGTTTCGAGCGTCGTCGTACCGTGCGCGAGCATCGCGTGCAGCCTGGGACGGAGCGTTCCTTCATAGAACGCTTCCGGATCGAGCAGCGCTTCACGCGTCTGCTCGATCGTGTATCGCATGCCGAGCGGCGGCGGCTCGCCACACGCGCGCGCGGCGAAATCCGGCTCGCGGTTTCCCGCATAGAGCGGATGCGCGTGCGCGTCGACAAGGCCGGGAAAAACGATGTAATCCGAGTTGAATTCGGTTGAACGTTTTCCGATTCGTCACCCTTCGACAGGCTCAGGGTGACACCCGACAGGCTCAGGGTGACACCCGACAGGCTCAGGGTGACACCCGACAGGCTCAGGGTGACACCGGGAGATGGAGTCCGCACGGCCTACGGAAACGATAACGCCGTCTTCGACGAGCATCGCCGCGTCGTCGATCCGGCCGAGCGCGTCAAAGTCGATACCACATTGCGGAGCTTGAGTATCGCAGGTGACGATCGTCTTTGCTCTCACGAGCAATCGTTTCGTAGAGGCCGCCTTATCGCCACGTCATGGTTCGACAGGCTCACCATGACACTGGGAGGGGACGATCAGAGACGCCAATCGAGTCCTTCTGCGTCGGCCGTTTCGATGGCGAGATCGTAACCGGCGTCGGCATGGCGCACGACGCCGAGTCCGGGATCGGTAGTAAGCACGCACGAGAGCCGCTCGCGCGCGTCATCGCTTCCATCCGCAACCACGACCATTCCGGCATGCAGGCTGTAGCCGATGCCGACGCCGCCCCCATGATGGAAGCTCACCCAATGGGCGCCTGCGGCCGTGTTGAGCAACGCGTTGAGAATCGGCCAGTCGGCGATCGCATCGCTTCCGTCCTTCATCGCCTCGGTTTCGCGGTAGGGCGATGCGACGCTGCCGGTATCGAGATGGTCGCGCCCAATGACGATCGGCGCCTTGACCGCACCCGAGGCAACGAGCTCGTTGAATGCAAGCCCCGCTTTCGCGCGGCGCCCGTAGGGGAGCCAGCAGATGCGAGCCGGCAACCCTTGAAAGGCGATGCGCTCGCGCGCCAATTGTAACCAGCGCGTCAGCGAGGAATCGTCGTCGAACAACTCGAGCAGCTTCTCATCGCAGGCGGCGATGTCGTTGCGGTCGCCCGAGAGCGCTGCGAAGCGGAACGGCCCCGAGCCGCGGCAGAAGAGCGGGCGAATGAACGCCGGAACGAAGCCGGGGAAATCGAAGGCGCGCTCGAAACCGGCGCGCTGCGCTTGCGCGCGGATGTTGTTGCCGTAATCGAAGACGATGGCGCCGGCGTCGAGATACTGCACCATCGCTCGTACCTCTTGCGCGCAGCTTTGCAGGGCACGCTGCTGATACTCGCCGGGATCGCGCTTGCGCAGTTCGGCGGCCTCGGGCAATGATAGGCCCGCGGGAACGTATCCGTCGAGCAAGTCGTGTGCCGAGGTTTGATCGGTCACCGCATCGGGACGAAAGCCGAGGTCGTAGAGCTGCGGGAACTCCAGCGCGGCATTTCCCTCGTATCCAACCGAGACGCTCTCGCCCGAACTGCGCGCCCGCTCGATTTGGAGTAGCGCCGATTCCCGAGATTCGGCGACTCGGTCGAGATAGCGCAGCTCGCGCCGGCGTTCCAAGCGGGCGCGGTCGACGTCGACGATCAGACAGATGCCGCCGTTCATCGTAACGGCCAACGGCTGAGCGCCGCCCATACCGCCCACTCCTGCAGTCAAGACCACGCGGCCGGCCAAGGAGCCGCCGAAATGGCGGCGCCCCAACTCCGCGAACGTCTCGTAGGTACCCTGAACGATTCCTTGCGTGCCGATGTAGATCCACGAACCCGCCGTCATTTGGCCGTACATCGTGAGCCCTTGCGTTTCGAGCTCGCGAAAGACGCTCCAATCCGCCCACTTCGGGACGAGATTTGCGTTGGCGATGAGCACGCGCGGCGCGCGAGCGTGCGTTCTAAAAACGGCGACGGGCTTGCCGCTTTGCACGATCAGCGTCTCGTCGCCCTTCAGCCGGCGGAGCGTACGAACGATCGCATCGAAGGCCTCCCACGACCGTGCGGCGCGACCGTTGCCGCCATAGACGACCAGATCCTCCGGGCGTTCGGCAACCTCGGGATCGAGATTGTTCATCAACATGCGCAATGCGGCTTCTTGCGGCCATCCCAAGCAAGTAAGTTCCGCGCCGCGCGGTGCCCGAACCGCGCGAGAGCCCGCGATTACGCTCATATTAGCCGCGGAATTCTTGGAGCCGCGGACAAGACCTCTCGCACGGCGTAGCGAATGACGGGCTCGCATGTGCGGACGGTGGCGGCCAGGGTGGTCACTCTTCGTTCTTGCGCTCGTCATCGGATGCGCGTTGGCTGCCGTGCGCGCTTACGCGGGAACGACCGGGTCGGTTACGGGAATCGTCGCCCGCACCGGCGGGGGACCGATTGCGGGTGCCCGCGTCGTTGCGGTCAGCCCCTCGCAGACCGTTACGGTTATCACCGATGCGTCCGGCCGTTTTTCGATGCTCTCGCTCGCTCCCGATACCTACGCGATCACCGTTTCCAAGGACGGGTTCGAGACTTCGACTACCACGGGCATCTCGGTCTTTGCCGATCAAGTGCAAACGCTTCGAATTCCGCTCCAGGCTTCGCTGCGAACGATCGCGCGAGTCACGGCGCGCTCCTCGATGGATGTCGTAAAGTCCGGAACGACGACGGACGTGTACTCCGTGAACGCGACCGTCACGCAGGCCGCCGCAGGCATCGGCGGCGGTGGTAACCTCAATAACGCCTACTCCGCCATCGCCGCGGTTCCCGGAGCATTCGTACCACCCAACCAGCAAGGGTGGGATCAGACGGTCTATATTCGCGGCGGAAACTACGATCAGGTCGGCTATGAGTTTGACGGCGTCCCGGTCAACCGGTCGTTCGACAACTATCCCGGCAGCACGGCGGGAACGCTCGGGCAGCAGGAGCTTCAAGTCTACACGGGCGGCGGAACGGCCGGATCGAGCGCGACGGGCTTAGCCGGCTTCATCAACCAAGTAATCAAGACCGGAACCTTTCCGGGATACGCGACGGTGGATGCCGGCATCGGCTCGACGACGTACTATCACAACCTTCAGTTCGAAGTCGGCGGTGCGACGCCCGACCGCCTCTTCTCCTACTACATCGGCGTCGGGGGCTACAATCAAGATTACCGCTATCTCGACCAGTTCAACGGATCGAATCTCGGCGACGTGTGGGGCTACCCGGCGATCGCGTTTAACACTGCGCACCTCTATTTCGGCGGCGTCTTTCCGACGTGCGTCAACACCGCGCCGGAGGGGACCGGCTGGTACTCGGGACCCAATTCGTCGCCCGTCTACAACCCCTTTACACTGAGCCCGGGGCAGACCGGCTACGTACCGTTCCCGAACGGCGTTCACGTAAATCCCGGTTGCTATCAAACCCTTTCGCCGGCATACGCAAGCTACTCGAACCTTGCGGATCGTGAGAGCGTCATCAACCTGCACTTCGGAATCCCTCACCGCTACGACGCCGGACGCGACGACGTTCAGCTGCTCTATAACGTAACGGCCCTTCAGAGCCAGTTTTACAGCTCGCAGAACGATCTCGGTCCGCACGTCATCAACCAACTGAGCGATGTGGTATACGGCGAGAACGTGCCCGAGGTCTGGGGCGATTTCGTGACGTGGCCGAGCGGGACGCATTTTGGCGAGAACCCGGCCAACGTCGCGCCTATTCCCTACTTCGACCCGGGTTCGCCCGGCGCTCGCTGCGCAAATATCGATCCCTACGGCTTCTACGGCCAGCCTACAATCAAGGGACAGTGCCCCGCCGGCACCTTTTCCGCCGTGCCGCCCGACGCTCGCGACGGATTCTGGAACGACGCTTCGATCGTCAAGCTCCAATATCAAAAGAATATCGGCTCGAACGCCTACTTCCGAATTTACGGGTACACGTTCTACTCCGATTGGCTGCAGACCAGCCCGCTGAGCTACGGCACGCCGTTCTTCGGCTTTGGCGTCACGAGCTACGATTACGAGCTGGAATCGCACACGCGCGGCCTGGCGTTCACCTATGCCAACCAGCTCAGCTCGCAGCATCTGCTCACCTTCGACGGCAACTACACGACCGCGACTACCAACCGCTTCAACAACACTAACTTCAACAACTTCCTCGGCACCGCTGCGACCAACCTCACCAACGGTACGGAGTGCTTCGCGTATCAGTCCGGCACCTATCTCGGCGAGCATTACAAGGCTGGGCAACCGGCGCCGTGCAACAGCCCGCTCACGAGCGGCTCGTTCATGACGCCCGAACCCACCGGCGTGAGCGTTCCGGGCGCGTCGTGGCAAATTACCTATACGGGCAACCAGGGCTTTATCAACAGCGTCGTGCCGAACTTTACCTCGCTTGCGCTCGAGGATCTGTGGACGCCGACCGACAAGCTCAATATCGATCTCGGCTTACGCGGCGAAGAGTACGAATACAATCTCGCCAACACTTCCAATAACGGTCAGAACTTCTGGTTCCTCGCCGGTCAGCGCGAGTTTTGCTATAACCCGATAACGCTTGCGCCGTACGTCATTGCGGAGCCGCCCGCCAGCGGCAAGCCGGCGGTACCCTTCGTCGGCTTCGATTGCCCCATCGACAACTCGATTCCGGCGCACCCCGTGCAGACGGTTCATCCCGACGGCAAAGACGGTCACCTCCTGCTGAGCAATACGTATAGCCCGACGCTGGCCGACTACGCGCTTACGCCAAGGCTCGGCGCGACCTACACGATCAATCCGGACACCGTGCTGCGCTTCTCGGCGGGACGCTACGCGCAAGAGCCGGAGACCTATCAGGTGCAGTACAACGCCGTAGCCAATAATCTCGCGTACGATCTCTTTCAGGCGTTCTGGCAGTACGGATTTACGACGCCCGTCCACGATCCGGAGGTACAGTACTCCGACAACTACGATGCGTCGTTCGAGCGCCGCTTCAAAGGTACGGATATGTCGATTAAGGTCACCCCGTACTACCGCTACGCGACCAATCAAGTCTACAGCATCGGCTTGCCGTTTGGGCTGAGTGGCGGACTCAACTCCGGCATCGAGCGGGTCGATGGCGCCGAGTTCGAGTTCACGAAGGGTGATTTCGACAAGAACGGACTCTCGTTTCTGATCTCCTACACGTACACGAACGCCGCCGAGCGCTGGGGCAACTATCCCGGAACGACGATCAACCCGATCGATCCGTACAACCAGGATATCGCCAACTACAACGGGCTGACGCAGGCCGGCGGCGGCTCGCAATGCTATGAGGACCTCCACGACGGCAACGTCCTTCCCGATCCAAGCTGCAAGCGGCTCAAGCCGAACGCCTACTCCCCGGTCTGGAACCCGTACTACTCGATGTCGCCACAGCCGCTGCTCGACCGCAACGGCTGGTATCCCGTCGGTCTCGATTTCCCCTATCTCTCGCCCAACGTCTTGAGCGCGATCGTCAACTACAAGCGCAACCGGTTTACGATCACGCCGGCGATGACGTTCAACGAAGGCCAACCCTACGGCAATCCGGCCGACGTCCTCGGAATCGATCCTCGAACCTGCAAGCGCAACTCGTCCAATATTCCCAGCGCTCCGCGTCCCGTGCAGGCCGACTACACGACGTGCGGCCTGTCGGCGACGCAAAACGGAACTTCGCCCGGCGAATTCTTCATTCCCAACCCACAGACCGGGGTCTTCGACTCATTCGGCGCGTTCCGGCAACCCAGTCAGCTAAACCTGAGTCTGCAAATGGGATATCAGATCACGCCGCGTCTCAAAGCAAACGTGCTGCTGGCCAATCTGCTCAACGCCTGCTTCGGCGGCTCCACGTGAACCGTGGACGAAACAGTATCCGCCTAACAGCTATACGTGCGGCTATATTCCAAACTACTACTACGTTTCGAACTTTTATAACGGCTCATCGCCCAACGACAAGACGGCAAACGGCGTCCCGCTCAACCCGGCTTTCGCAAACGCCTACATCCCGGCGTACGCCGACACCAACTCGTTGGTATTGCCGAATCCCTTTAACGCCTATTTCTCGCTGAGTCTCAGCCTGTAAGCCGGTGGCCGATGGCCGCTTCGGCTGCCTCGACGAGCCGATGCGAACGGATCAGCTCGCGGGCGGCAGCGATGTCCGGCGCCGGGGAGCGATCGTTGCTCCAGGCGGGGATGCGCTCTCGCGCGATTTCATGCGCGGCGCGCGTTCCTGGGCCCGATTGAAGCGGCCGACGAAGATCGGTCGCGGCCATCGCGCCAAGCAGCTCGCAGGCGAGCGCGCCTTCCACGTTGTCGAGCACGCGCAGCAGATTATTGGCCGACGTCATCCCCATGCTCACGTGATCTTCTTGCCCGGCCGAGGTCGGAATCGAATCCACGCTCGAAGGCCATGCTAGCCCTTTGTTGTCGTTGACGAGCGCCGCGGCGGTATACTGCACGATCATCAGTCCCGATTGCAATCCACGGCGCTTCGTGAGAAAGAGCGGCAGGCCCCGATCTTCCGCGTTGAGCAACAGGTAGAGGCGGCGCTCGGCTATCGAGGCCAGCTCGCAGATCGCCATCTTCAGGAAGTCGATTGCCAGCGCAATCGGCTCGCCGTGGAAGTTGCCGCCGGAGAGAAAGACCCCGTCCTCCGGAAACACCAGCGGGTTATCGGTTACCGAGTTTGCTTCGACTTCCGTCACGCGGCGCACGTAGGCCGTCGAGTCGCGCACGGCTCCATGAACGACCGGAATGCAGCGAAACGAGTACGGGTCTTGGACGCGTTGGCATTCGACGTGCGACCACACGATCTCCGAATCTTTCAGCAGCGCGCGCAAGTTGGCCGCCACGCGCTCCTGCCCGGGATGGGGCCGCAGGTCGTTGATGCGGCGGTCGAAGACGCGCTCGCTGCCGAGATAAGCTTCGAGCGACATCGCGCCGATGACGTCGGCCGCTGCGGCGAGCCGCTGCGCCCGCACCACACTCAGCGCCGCAATCGCGGTCATCACCTGCGTTCCATTGACCAGCGCCAGGCCTTCCTTCGCCCCGAGCTCGATCGGCTTCAATCCGGCGCGTTCGAGTGCGACGGCGCTCGGGAGTGACTCGCCGCGAAAAAAGGCTTCGCCCTCGCCGATCAGCGTAAGCGTCATGTGAGCGAGCGGCGCGAGATCGCCGCTGGCGCCGAGAGATCCGACGGACGGCACGACGGGCGTTACGCCGCGCTCGAGCATGCCGACGATTAAGTCGAGCGTTTGCGGCTTGATCCCCGAATGGCCCGCCGAGAGCGAGTTTGCCCGCAGGACGCCTGCGGCGCGTACCACCGGAATCTCCAACGGCGCACCGGTGCCGGCGGCATGGCTGCGAACCAAATTAAGTTGTAGCTCGGCGGCGTCCTCCGGCGCAATGACGATATTCGCGAGTTTGCCGAAGCCGGTCGTCACGCCATAGATCGACTCGCCCGCGGCGAGACGGCTTTCAACGAACTCGCGGGCACGGACGACGCGCTCGCGGGCGGCCGGCGAAATACGAATCGAGGCTCCGAAGGCCACCGCCTCGATCGCTTCAAGCGTGAGGTGGCGCCCGTCTATTTCGATCGGAGGAGTTTGCGTCACCGCCTTAGAGCTTCGACCAATCGGCGTGCGCCGGTTTGGCAAAGGGCGGCCCGCTTTGGATAACGATCGTTTCGTGGTCGCGCAGGACGATTGCGCGCGGATCCCGCCCGTGCCATGGCGTTCCATCGATCCAGATGCTCAGCCGGCCCGCGTGGGGCGCCGTCACCGCTCCAGCCTCCGTCCAACTCAAGTTGGGCCCCCAGATGTCGAAGAACTCGCCCAGCGTAAAGACGCGCTTCACCGGGGACTCGATGTGGATGAAACCGTCCGCGCTGTGCGTATGGAGCCAGTAGAGGCACGTTCCCGATTGCGGGATCCCGATCTGGGCCGGCACCGTCACGTCGTGTCCTCGATTGAAGAGCTGCAGTTGCGTGTGTATGTGTTCGACCGACCCCTCCTCGCGATCGCAGTGAATGCCGTCGATGGGCAAACCTCCGAAGAGGCTCTGCGCGACCATCGTGGGGGACGCCGCCGGGCCAAGCAACGCGAGAAGCAACGTAAGGAGCTGCATGGAGTTTGCCCTTCGATGTGCATAACGAAAAAAACTTGTGGACAGCTTGTGAATTGCGCCGAGTAGGCGCTTGTCCACGCCGTTTGTGCGTGCTACGATTCACGAGCTTCGAATCCAATTTGAAGTGCGACGAACGTATCGTTCGCGGTCGATGAACACCTGAAACGTTGCGATGAGCGATGATTCGGGACAACGACCAAACCGCTCGCCAGCGTCGGTGGGGCTCTCCGACCAGGTAGCCAAACAGGCGAGGCGAGTGCGTGAATGCGTCGGAACCCGTCGAGGCTTCGCTTCGACGGGTTTCGCTAATTTAGAACCTCTAATTATCAATCCGGTGGAACGTGCATGATGCCTCGGAGCCGCTCGTCGCTCCGCCATCCCGGCTGCGCTCCTGCTGCCTGGCTCCTCGCTCCGCCATCCGGGCTCCGCTCGTCGTCCAGAGCCTCCTCAGCATCACGCACGTTCCACCGGATTGATAATTAGAGGTTCTAGATTACTTTTGGTGGCGGCGTCGTAGACGAGCCTTGCTGCCGCAAGGTCTTCCGCTGCGATGCCCACCGATTTGAAAATCGTCGTTTCGCCGGCTGCGGCTCGTTTGGTTCCCGCGAATATTTCGCCGATCTCCGCGTAGATCTGCGCCCCGGAAAGTATCACGTCGCCCGACTCCTGCAGCACGGCTTCGCGCGAGTCGACGACCAGCGTGTTGCGCATCGCGTCGTCGTCGAGCTCGCGCCACGTTGGCCGGTTGGCGCCGACCGCATTGACGTGCGCACCCGCTTTGAGCCATGCGCCCTCGAGGACCGGTTCCTGCGAGCTCGTCGCGACGACGATGACGTCGGCTCCGCGTACCGCCGCCTCGGCCTCCATCGCCTCGGCGCCGTGCTTCCGTGCGAATCTTTCCGCGTGTTCGGGCGTGCGGCTCCAGACTCGAACCTCTTCGAACTGCACGATGCTCGAGAGCGCGGCCAAATGCGACTGGGCCTGCACGCCGCTGCCGAGTAGCCCCAGCACCTTGCTGTTTGCGGGCATGAGGTATTTCGTTATGGCGGCCGAGACTGCGGCCGTTCGCATCTCCGTGATCAAGCGTCCGTCGATGGCGGCCAGCGGCTCACCGTTATCGGTACGGAAGAGCAGAACGATCGCCTGATGCGTCGGAACGGAGCTCCCCTCGTTGGCGGGATAAAAGCTCACAGCTTTCAGGCCCATCACGTCGTGCGCGGCTGCGGGCATCACGCCGAAGTAGCGCTTCCCCTCCTCTATGGTAAGAACGCCACGCACCGGCGCCAGCACGTTACCACGTGAAAAATCTGCGAGCGCGCGCTCCATCGCCGCAATGAGTTCTTCCCATCGCAGGAGCCGGCCCACTTGCTCCTCATCGAGATATAGCATAGCTAAAGCTTCACGTATACTTTTTCGCGATCTCGGCGGCGACCGCTGCGACGCGGGTGCGAACGGCATCGGGCCCGAGAATCTCCGCTTGCGCGCCCCAGCCGAGCACCCAGCGAACGAGCTCATCGACGTCCGCGACGCGATATGCGATCTCCGTGGACCCGTCGGCGCGATGCTCGACGTGAAAGTCCGCGACGATGCGGGCGGCTGTCGCCGCCTTCGCAACTCGCGGTGCGAAGCTCACGCGCACTTCGGTCGTCTCTTCGTTGTGCAAAACGCCGCTAATTGAAGCCGCGGCATACGCTTCAACGTTGAAGTCGTTCGGCCGCACGAATGTTTGCGCGAGGACGCTCGGCTCGGTGACGCTGTCGACCGCGAAGGTGCGCTTTTCTTTGCGTGTATGGTCGTAGGCAACGCAATAGATGCGTCCTGCGTTGATGATGAAGCCGTACGGATCCACCTTGCGTGCGCTGTTCCGCCCCTCCTTATCGCGATATTTGAAGCGGACGCTGCGAGAAGAACGTTCTGCCGAAGAGAGCAGCGCGAAGGCGCGTTCGCCGCGCTTGTCGAGCGAGATTTCGGAGAGACGAAAGGCGACCGGAGAGGCTTCGTCCACACGGGCGCGAGCGGCGCGTCCGGAGCTTCCGACGAGCTTTTCGGCGACGTCGTCGATCGACGCCCCGATGGTTCCCCCGATGCTCGCACCCAGCGAACGCAGCGCGACCAATCCAAAGAGCTCGCCGCTGCTAAGGTCGAGCCGTTTGAGGCTGTAGCCCTCGGCGAAGCGATAGACGTTCGCGGCGCGATCGAAGTAGAGCGGAAAACCGGCGTTGGCTAAGATCGCGAGATACCGGCGCAGACTGCGCGTGCTGGGACGCCGCTCGCCCTCGGCTACGCGGTCTTTTAGGCTCTCAAACGAATGTTGCCCCTGATCGATCGCATTGAGCAACCGTACCAGCAGAATGACCTTCGTTTCACCGTCGGCGCTCATTGGTCCGCCGGGGCCTGCGGCTTCGGAAAACAGCCGTCCGGCGCAGTAACGGGCGGCGCGCTCGGAACCGGTGCCGTGGCGGTTACTCCCAATCGAATCGGATAGAACGAGCCGCCATCGGTCATCGTCTGCAGGACGACATGAGAAGTTTGACCCGGCAGCAGTTGAAACGCGGTGAGCTGATACCGCGACGGAACGCGCACGCACCCAATATCCACGACGTTGCCGTCGAGCAGGAAGGTACCGCGCGCGGGGCCCGCGAGCGGTTGAACGAAAGCATAGGCCGCGGCCGGCACCGCACTCGGATTTTCAAGCGTGAGATCGATCGTGTGAAGGACGCCATAATCACCGTAGTCGCGGCCGGCTGCCGACGGATCGACGTTGGCCGGCGTGGGATCGGTATCGCCGATGACGGTCATTGCATCAGGGCCGCCGGCGGAATAGCTTAGACTTTCGCTGCCGAAACCGGCGATTGAGAAGACGCCCGTGCGGTGGTGTCCGTCGCCGGGAAGCACCGGCCCGTCGAGCAGCGTGCGCGGATCGATGCCCGGCGACACGGCCAGCACCGTAACCTCAATCGGACCGCCGGAGAGGACGCGCAGATCGGCGGTTCCGGCAACGAGCTGGCGGGCCGTCATCGGCAGGTCGGTCATCATATACGGTAGATCGCCCGACAGATCCAAGATGACCCCTTCGTGCTGCGTTTTCGTAAGTAAGAATCGCTTGCTCACTGAGTCTCCGACCTGCATCACGTCCATGTTCGGGCCGGCCGTTGCCTCAATTAACTGCACGGAGGTCGGATCTTCGGAGTTGCTGCGTAACGCGACGACGAGCCTTCGCGGATCGGCGAGATCGTCGTGATAGTAATAGAGGCGTGCCGGCGCTGCGAGCGAGACGCTTCCGCGAAAGAGAACGCCGTCTTGCGAAACGTGCTCCGGATCGTCATCGTAAAAAAGCAGTCCCGGAAGAAACGGCGGCAAGGGCGTATTTTGTGCGGTCACCGTCGTCGAGCCCGATTGATCGAAATACTGCCCGTTTCCGGCGATCTGGATTGGAACCACAAACACAGCCGTTCCACCGGGCGCCAGCGGTGCCGGCGGCCGCGAGACTGCCCCTATGGTGACCTGCGCGCCGGGCATCGCCTGGGTGAGGCGCGTTACCCAATCGGTCACTTCTTGTGCGAGCCACTCGGGCTGGGCCGGGTCGCCGGTGACGGTAAGCGTCGTCTGCGGGACGATCGTCCCCGCGTTAAAGGCGACGCGAATCGCGATGTCGACGCTCGCACCGTTGGCATCGCTTACGTGGAGGAGGTCCGTCCCCGTTGCCTGCGTCGCCGTGATCGTCACCGAAGCTCCATTGGGATCGGCGCCGACCACAACGAGCTTTCGGTCGAGTGTAAGCTGGAGCGGCGGCGTTGCGCCGGTCAGCGTCACGACTTGTTGCTGTGCCGGGTTCAGATTAACGGCGTTGGTCGAAGCGGTGAGAGCCGGAGCGGGAGTCGGCGCGGCCTGCGCGAGCACGATTCCAAAAAGCAGGGCGTGCATCTAACGGGCCGCAGCCGTCCCGGACGCGCCCTACGTCACGGCCGGTTCGGGCGGGCTCGCTGCCGGCGGATCGAACGACGGAATCTTCGTGTACTTCAGCTTCTCCGGATCGTCCGGATCGACGTCGCCGAGGATGTGATCGCCGGAGCCGAAGACGCCCTTGAGCATCTCCTCGGCGAGCTCGTCTTCGACCATCCGTTGAATTGCGCGTCGAAGCGGACGCGCACCGAACTCCGGGTCCCATCCCTTTTTCGCGAGCACCGATTTTGCCGCGTCGGTGACCTTGAGCTCCATCTCCTGAGCGCGAACCTCGCGAACAACCTTATTGAGCTCCAGCGTGACGATCTTTTCGATCTGCTCGCGCGTGAGCTGATGGAAGACCAGCACTTCGTCGACTCGATTGAGGAACTCGGGGCGAAACGTCTGCTTCACCTCTTCCATCACGCGATTCTTCATGCGCTCGTAGGCTTTGGCCTCATCGGAGTTCGACATTCGCTCCGGACGGAAACCGATATCGGTCGTGGTGGTCATCCCGGTCGCGCCGACGTTGCTCGTCATGATGATGACCGAGTTCTTGAAGTCTACTTGCCGCCCCTGAGAATCGGTCAGGCGCCCGTCCTCGAGCACTTGTAATAGCAAGTTAAAGACGTCCGGATGCGCTTTCTCGATTTCGTCGAGCAGCACCACCGAGTACGGACGGCGTCGGACCGCCTCGGTCAACTGGCCGCCCTCTTCATATCCAACGTATCCCGGTGGGGCGCCGACGAGGCGGCTCACCGAATACTTCTCCATGTACTCCGACATATCGATGCGGATCATCGACTCTTCGTCGTCGAACAAGAAGGCCGCGACGCTGCGCGCCACTTCCGTCTTGCCGACGCCCGTCGGCCCGAGGAAGATGAACGAACCGATCGGGCGGGCCGGGTTCTTGAGACCGGCACGCGAGCGACGGATGGCCCGAGTGAGAACGCTAATGGCTTCTTCCTGGCCGACCACTCGCTCGTGGAGCAGTTCGCCCATTTTGAGAAGTTTCTCGGTTTCCGCCTGCGCGAGGCGGCTGACGGGGATCTTCGTCCAAGCCGCGACGATCTCGGCAATGCTATCGGCCGTCACTTTGAGGACGCGTTCGCCCGCAGCTTTGCGATCGCGCCATTCCTGCTCGAGGCTCGCTTTCTCCAAACGCAGCTTCTCTTCACGATCTCTGATGCTCGCGGCTCTGTCGAACTCTTGATTCTTGACGACCGCTTCTTTCTCGGCGATGAGTTTGCGCAGTTGCGCGTCCGCTTCGCGAATCGCCGGCGGCGGCAGCATGGCTTGTAGGCGCACGCGCGAGCTGGCTTCGTCGATTAAATCGACGGCTTTGTCGGGCAGGAAGCGATCGGTGATATACCGGTCGCTGAGCTTCGCTGCGCTCGCGAGCGCCTCATCGGTGATCTGTACCTTGTGATGGGCCTCATACCGATCGCGCAGGCCTTTTAGGATTTCGATCGTCTCTTCGACCGTCGGCTCGCCGACCATGATGGGTTGGAAGCGCCGCTCCAGCGCCGAGTCTTTCTCGATGTGTTTGCGAAACTCGTTGAGCGTCGTGGCGCCGATGCATTGCAGTTCGCCGCGCGCGAGTGCCGGCTTGATGATGTTGCTGGCGTCGATCGCTCCTTCAGCGGCGCCCGCGCCGACGAGCGTGTGCAGCTCGTCGATAAAGAGGATGATCTCCCCGGCGGCGCCGCGGATCTCGTCCATCACGCGCTTCATGCGCTCTTCGAACTCGCCGCGATACTTCGTGCCGGCTACGAGCCCCGCCAAGTCCAAAGTAATCACGCGCCGATCTCGCAGCGGCTCCGGTATCTCACCCTTGATGACGCGTTGCGCGAGCCCCTCGGCAATCGCCGTTTTACCGACGCCGGGCTCGCCGATCAGGGCCGGATTGTTCTTCGTGCGCCGTGAGAGAATTTGAATGACGCGTTCGATTTCGTTGTTGCGACCGATGACGGGATCGAGCTTGTTGTCGCGTGCCAGTTGCGTAAGGTCGCGGCCGTAGGCATCGAGCGTCGGTGTCTTGCTCTTTCCTTTCGGAGCGGTCGGTTGACCCTCGGCACCGAGCAACGACGTCGTCTGCACGCGGACCTTCGCGGGATCGACGCCCAAGTTGGTGAGCACTCGCGCCGCAACGCCCTCGCCCTCTCGGATCAAGCCGAGGAGCAAGTGCTCGGTCCCAATGTAGTTATGGTTCAGCTGGCGCGCCTCTTCGAAGGCAAGCTCGATGACGCGCTTGGCCCGCGGGGTGAAGACCATCTCTTGCTGAACGGTTTGCCCGCCGCGTCCGACGATCGCTTCGACCTCTTGACGAACCTTGGCCAGATTGACGCCAAGTGACTCGAGAACCTTGGCGGCCAGACTCTCGCCCTCGGAGATAATCCCAAGCAGAATATGCTCGGTTCCAATGTAGTTGTTTCCGAGACGCTGAGCTTCTTCCTGAGCGAGTACGATGCTGCGCCGCGCTCGCTCGGTGAAAGGCTCCCACATCGACATCGCTTTACTCTTCCTCCTAACCTCTTAACGCAGTCCGGCACCGCTCGGTTTCGCGACCCCTTGCCCGGTCTCCCCAAAGCGGCGCAGCTCGAACCAAAGGTTTGCCTTAGACCCTGCGGAACCTCGTAGCCATGCCAACCGCAGAGCAAGTACGCGACGCGCTCGTCGAGGTCAAAGATCCCGAACTGAACTTGGGAATCCTAGAACTCGGCTTGGTCTACGATATCACGACTGAGGGCGAAAACGGCGAAAACGTCACCGTGATGATGACGTTAACGTCGCCGATGTGTCCGGTGGGGCCGATGTTTAAGAAGTCGGTGGAGGATCACGTGCTCGCCGTCGAGGGCGTCAAGAGCGCGAAGGTCGAGATCACCTTTATGCCGCCCTGGGATCCTGCGACGATGGCGTCGGACGACGTCAAGGCGATGCTGGGAATCTGGTAGGTCTGCGAGACTGGTCGCATTCGGACTCGGACACATTCGTCGCGCAACATCCTGTTGCGCTCCTATCGACTGCCTCGCGCCTTCCGCATCCTGCTACCGGCGCTCGGTCAGACGGTCCTCGTCCGAACGCGACCAGTCTCGCAAACGCCTTTGTGTAGCTTAGGTCCCGGGCGCACGCTCTTACATACTCAGCTGATAGGCCGCGGCCAGATCCTTCATTGCCGTCGTCAGGATCGCATGATACTGGGCGTCGACACCTAAGCCGTACTTGGCATCGATGTCCTTCATCACTTGGACGTGAATCGGATGTGAGACGGCGCGGTCGAGCATGACTTCGACGTTAAACCCTTCGCCCGTCTGACCGGCCGACCAGAGTGCGGCGGCGAGAGCGCGGCCGTCATTGGGATCGGGGTTGGGTTTGCTCGGAAGCGCGATCTTCTTTTCAGTCACGATTCGCAGCGAATCGTTCACGACGAAATCGAACGTCGTTAGAAACTGATTAACTTGTTCTTTCCCGTACTCTTTCGTCAGCTTTGCGACCTCGGCGGCAAACAATTTGCCGGTAAGCCTTTTGAGGAGCGTCACGGTACTAAAACTGCTCGGCCCGCCTCCGGCTTCGACCATCGAGAGCGTCACGGCTAGCGCCGGCGCACCGGTGTAGACACAGCACGAACCGGAGAAACGCGTCGACGTGTCGACGACATCGGGCAGGAGCTTTGCCGACGCGGCGGCCGGAGCGATGGTTGCCAGAGCGAGCGCAAAAGCGGCAAGGGCGGATCGGTTGCGCATGGGTTCCTTTCTCGAGCCTTGCGGCTCGTTGGCAGAAGACGATTTGCAGAAAGGAACGGCTAACTCAAGACTTTGGATTGGCCGGCGCTGCCGCTAGAGCAGCGTGACGGCAATCGGCTTGCTCGTAGGTTGTTTGGAACCGCCGGCCGGCTCGACGCTCACTGCCACCGCCGCGATCGCGTTCGCCGCTTCCGGCAGGCGGACCAAGGTTTCTCCGGAGGTGCCTGGTTTGAACGTGACGGACGGGGCCATCTTCTTCGAGCCCTTCGGCAACGTCCACGCCTGGTAGACCATACCCGCCGGAGGCGCTGCGAGCTCGTTCATGGCAATGTAGAGATTGCGGCCGTGCACCAGTACCGAGCCGTGTCCGAAGGCATAGCGCTTGGCATCCGGCGCCGTGAAGTCGGCGATCATTGCCGATTGTTGCGCCATTGCCGATTCGTCGCGGCCGAGCCGCTCGCGCAGCGACGCGCTAAACAAACCGGCCCCGACCGCGATCGCAAGACAGGCTGCCGCGACGAACGCCGGCCAGCGCGAAATCCGCGGCCACGCCGGTTGCGCGGAGCGAACTTGCTTCATTAGACGGGCTTTGAGCAGCACGCTTGGTCCTTCGGTGAGGGCATCGGCCTCGGCAGAGTAGCCGACGGCCGTCACCGCGGGACGCAAGAGCGCGTACTCGGCGCGGCACTCCTCGCAGGTTTGCAGATGGGCCGCCACCTCCGCAGCCTCGCGCGGCGAAAGCGCGCCGAGCGCATACAGGGCGACGTTGTCGAGCATCTCGTCGTGCGACATCATGAGGCGACGACCCCGTCGAGTGCATTGCGCAACCGGCGCAGGCCGCTTCGAATGCGCGTTTTAACCGTGCCGAGCGGCAAGCCTGTCGTTTTCGCCATCTCCTGATGCGTCGCGCCGCCAAAAAAACCCAGCTCGATCAGCTTGCGCTGTTCCTCGGGCAACTGCTCGATCGCCGTGCGGACGGATTCGGCATTAAGTTGCGCTATCGCGATATCTTCGAGTGCATCTTGTGCCGAGATCGTTGCAGGAAATTCATCTTCCGGCCGGGCCGCCCTGGCACGCAACGCGTCGAAAGCGCGATTACGAGCGACGCGCACGATCCACGCTCCGAAGTTTCCCGAGCGAAAGAGTTCCGGGTTGCTCCAAATCTTCATGAAGACGGCTTGTGTAACGTCTTCGGCGCCTCCGGGATCGGAAAGCACGCGTAACGCCACGCCGTAGACGAGGCGATGATAACCATCGTACAAGGTTTCAAACGCGGCGGTATCACCTACCCGCACGCGTTCCATAAGGCGACCTTCGTCACCCAAGCTAAACGGTTCCCAACGGCTCCGTGGATTGGATGAGGCTCAAGGCGCCCGCCGCGGATAGATGTGCGTTGGTATGCCGGAAAAGGCGGGATCGCCACATTGCCAGAGCAAGAACGAGTACTCGTCGGTGAGGAGCTGCTCGGTCTGCTCTCGGGACGCCGCCATGAATCCGTGCCCTGCGTCGTAGTCCACGCGCAAGAGAATCGGCCGGCCGCTTGTAGTGGCACGAGCGAGCCTAGCAGCAAACTTGGCGAGCTGCCACGATGCGACGCGCGGATCGTTGAACCCGGTGACGAGCATCACGGCGGGATATGCCGTCCCCGGCACGACGTGCTCGTAGGCATCCATCGCGTAGAGGGCTCGGAAACCCGTCTCGTTCGTGACCGTCCCGAACTCCGGAATGTTCGGCGGCCCGTTGGGCGTGAACTCGGCACGCAAAGCATTGCTGACGCCCACGACGTCCAGGGCGGCCGCGAACAGGTGGGGCTGCGTCGTGATGGCGCGCCCAATCGTGATGCCGCCGGCGCTCGTTCCTTCGCCGGCGAGATGCGCCGGGGAGGTGTACTTATGATTGACGAGCCAGCGGCCGCATGCGACGAAGTCTTGCCAGGTGTGCGGTTTGGTCGCGATCATTCCCGCTCGATGCCACGCTTCGCCGTACCAGCCGCCTCCGCGCGGATGACAAACCGCGAAGACCCCGCCGCGCTCGAGCCACGCGATTCGCGTGGCGCTGAACGTTGGAGTGAGCTCGATGCCGTAGGCGCCATAACCTTGCAAATACGCCGGGTGCGACCCATCCAGCGACAACCCCTTACGGTAGACGACCGAGAGCGGAACCATCGTGCCGTCGGCGCTGCGCGCCGACACTTCCGACGATGTATAGGGCGATGTATCGACGTTGGCGAGTGGTTTGAGGTGCGTGTCGGTCACCGCGCCGTTAGCATCCGCGAGGTAGTAAAGCTGCGAGTGCGTCCAGCCCGTCAAACCGAAGACGACGCCCGGTTCGCGCGGATCGGTCGCGATCGCGGTAACCGAACCTTCGTATGGCAGCGAAACGTTCGTTAGTTCGCCGGGCTTGCCGTCGCCGGCGATCCCCACTCGGGTAATCTTTCCAAATCCACCCTCTCGCGACAATACGTAGAGCCCGT
The DNA here is from genome assembly GCA_963736775.1 of Vulcanimicrobiota bacterium. GTDB lineage: Bacteria > Vulcanimicrobiota > Vulcanimicrobiia > Vulcanimicrobiales > Vulcanimicrobiaceae > Cybelea. The sequence goes on from CAVTPY010000008.1 coordinate 186,572, forward strand.
CGGCCGCGACGCCCAAATCTTCGAGAACGTCCTTTCCGGCTGGAATGACGGTCTGTGCCGTCGCCACGCTGGGCGCATCGAGCGACGTCGTTACGAGCTTGAATGCGGGCGCGTTTTTGTGCGTGAGCAGGTAGATCGTCGAACCCTTGAAGTCGAGATTGACGACGTCGTCGGCGGCCGTCGCAACGGGGGTCCACGCGACATCGGAACCGAGAACGGTCGCGTGGGTCGCATAGATCGTCCGCTCGTTGGCGACCCCGTGAAGGACCATCCCCACCGTATACGGGGAGACCGGTGACCGCAGTACGATTGGAAAGTCCGTCGGACCGAACGGAATTTTCGGATTCACCTCATATCCGAAGACCGCGACGTCGCGGTCCGGATCGCGTCCCAACACGTGCAAATACGCGACGGCGCGCTTCTCTTTATCGGTTTCGGGCTCGCCCGGACGAAGCTTCGGAAAGCGCACGTAATAGAAGGAGTTGCCGTCGGGTAGCCAGCTCGTTACGCCGAAGTAATAGGCACGATCGATCGCGTCGGGAAGAACTTGAGTCGTCGTCGTGTCGACGACATGAATCACTTCGGCTTCCGATCCGCCCTCCGAGATGCCGTACGCGACGCGCCCGCCGTCGAGCGACGGTAGGAAATAGTTGATCGTGTAATGCTTTCCGGCCGTCGCCAAGCTCTGCGGATCGACCAGGACGCGCTCGCCGCTGCCGTCCACGTTGCGCACGTAGAGCTTCGGGCTGTTGTCGCCGGGGTTGATCTTTTCGTAAAAGTAGTACGGACCGTCTCGCGTTACACCAGTGACCACAACGCCGGCGTTGTCCAGCTCTTTGACGCGATCGAAAAGCCGTTCGCGCGGTTCGCCGAGCCGGCCGAGTACCGCGCGCGCGTAATCGTTCTGTTCCTTGAAGAACTGCACGACGACCGGATCCTGCATGTTTTCGAAGTAGCGGTACGGGTCGGTAACGGAGGTCCCGTACTTCGATTCCGCGACCGCTCGCTGGGGCGGTATCGGTGGCGGCGTCGGAAAACCCGCTGGGATCGCGCCGGTTACGGCGAGGGCGAGAATGCAGCAGCAGAATCGGCGCATCGGTCCATTATTCTCGATTGATATACCTTAGTGCCTGCGCCCTTCGACTCGCTGCGCTCGCTCAGGACAAGCTGAGTCGAAGGGTCAGGATGACATAGGGGAGGATGCGTGCAAAGGTGGCAGCGTGAAGAGTCGCGTGGAAAAATACGAAGAGCTCGAAGCAAAACGCGCGGAATCGGCGATTCCGGCGGGGCCCGAGGCGCTCGCGCGACAGCACGCGCGAGGTAAACGCTCCGCGCGGGAGCGCGTAGAGGCGTTGGTGGACGAAGATTCCTTCGTCGAGTTTGACCGGTTCGTCATCCATCGTGCCAACGCGTTCGGCCTGGATGAAAAGGAGTTCTTGGGCGACGGCGTCATCACGGGACGCGCGACCATCGGTGGACGCCAGGTCTTTCTCTTTTCGCAGGATTTTTCGGTGCTGGGCGGCTCGCTCGGCGAAGCCTTTGCCGAAAAGATTTGCAAGATGATGGATTTGGCGATTCGCACCGGCTCTCCAATGATCGGCATCAACGATTCGGGCGGAGCCCGCATTCAAGAAGGCGTCGTCTCTTTGGGCGGTTACGCCGAGATCTTTTGGCGCAACGTTGCGGCCAGCGGCGTCGTTCCGCAGATCAGCCTCATCGCGGGGCCCTGCGCCGGCGGCGCGGTCTATTCGCCGGCGATAACCGACTTCATCATCATGACGGAAAAGATCTCGCAAATGTTCATCACCGGCCCGGAGATCATTAAGACGGTCACCGGCGAGGAGGTGACGTTCGAGGAGCTGGGCGGCGCGTTGACGCACGCGACGCGCAGCGGCGTGGCGCATCTCGTAGCCGAGAACGAAGACAATCTTTTCGAGCTTACTCGCGATCTTTTTTCGTTTCTTCCACAAAACAACTCCGAAGCTCCGCCGGAATATGCGTGCGACGACGACCCTCACCGAATGGCTCCGCAGCTCGACGAGCTCGTCCCCGACTCGCCGAACAAGCCCTACGATATGCGTGAGGTCATCGACGGGATCGTGGACTACGGAGATTTCCTGGAAATTCAGGCGCTTTTCGCGCCAAACATCATTTGCGGATTCGGGCGCGTCAATGGACGAGCCGTGGGTATCGTAGGCAATCAGCCTAACGTCCTTGCCGGCGTACTCGATACCCGCTCGTCGGTCAAGGCCGCTCGATTCGTGCGCTTTTGCGATGCCTTCAATATTCCGTTGATCACCTTCGTCGACGTCCCCGGCTTTCTTCCCGGCACGGATCAGGAGTACGGCGGCATCATTCTCCACGGCGCCAAGCTGCTGTACGCGTTTGCCGAAGCGACGGTTCCCAAGATCACGGTAATCACCCGCAAGGCGTACGGCGGTGCGTACGACGTGATGGCGAGCAAACACATTCGCGCCGACGTCAACCTCGCATGGCCCACCGCGGAGATCGCCGTGATGGGCGCGGAGAGCGCCGTCAAGACGATCTTCCGCCGCGAGATCGCGGCCGCTCCCGACAAAGAGGCGAAGATGGCCGAGCTGATCGGCGAGTACAACGAACGCTTTGCGCACCCATACATTGCCGCCGCGCGTGGCTACGTCGACGACGTCATCGAGGCCCGCAAGACGCGCAGCGCCATCGCCACCGCGCTGGAAATGCTGCGCGACAAGCGGAGCGAGACGCCGCAGCGCAAGCACGGCAACATTCCGCTGTAGGCTAAAAGACTCCCGGCAGCAAACGCCAGCGAACCTGCTTTTCGTACTCTGAGTATCCGGGAAGATCGTCGACGAGGTAGGCTTCCTCGTCGGCCAAACGCCAGACGAGCAGCGCTACCGTTGGCACCACCAGCAGCGTCGCCCAGTAGGAGCCCAGCGCGAGCGGCATCCCTAGCGTGGTGACGGCCAGCGCAACGTAGAGCGGATGACGCACGATCGCATAGGGACCGGTCGCGATAACGCGCTGGTCCGCGCTAATCTCGATCGTGGAACCGGCGAAGCTGTTTTCGCGAAAGACTAAGAAATAGAGATAGAAGCCGGCGACGACCACGAGATCCCCGGCAACTGCTAGGAGCGGGAGGTCTACCGACCATCCGAGGCGGTGATCGGTCGCCGCCACGACGATCGTCGCGACGTTGAGCCCGTACAGCAGCGGCACGATGATCTTCTGCGCCGGGCGCCGTTCCTTGAACTTCATTCGTCGCTCGAAGAGACGTGGGTCCCTACGCGAGAAGTAGAGCGAGCTGAACGCCCCGCAAATCAGGATCACCGTGAAAAAGAGCCAGCCTTGCCAATAATCCAGCGAGCCGGCCGGAAGAAAGATTGCGAGGAGCAGCAGCGGCGGCGCGATCGCCGAGCGCAGGAAGGCTCTTCTTGCCAAGGAGTGCTCACTTCGCAGGGGCAGGACGGGCGCTCCTGCGATGGTATGTAGCGAGATGTGAAGTTATTGGAAGGGAAGCGCGCACTGGTGACCGGCGTCGCCAATCGCTGGTCGATCGCGACGGGCATCGCGCGCAAGCTACACGAGCACGGCGCTTCGATCGCGCTGACCTATCAAGGCGAACGGGTACGCGACGAGGTGGAGAAGCTCGCCGGAGAACTCGGCAAGGGCCCGGTAATTGAATGTGACGTGAGTAACGGTGCCTCGCTCACGGCGATGCGTGACGAACTCGCCGACAAATTCGGTCCGATCGACGTGCTCGTTCACTGCATCGCCTTTGCCAACAAGGAGGACCTGGCCGGAAAGGTCTTCGATACCTCGCGCGCAGGATACGCGCTGGCGCTCGACGTCTCGGCATACTCGTTGATAGCGCTGGTGAGCGCGCTGCGCGACTCGTTTCTGGAGGGCGCCTCGATCATGGCGTTGACCTATCTCGGTTCGACCCAGATCGTGCCGAACTATAACCTGATGGGCATCGCCAAGGCCGCACTCGAAGCGACGGTCCGCTATATCGCGTTTGACTTGGGCGATCGCAATATTCGCGTCAATGCGATCTCGGCAGGGCCCATCAAGACGGCCAGCTCGCGCCAGGTCGGCGGTTTTTCGCGCATCCTCGACGTCGTTCCGAGGGTCGCGCCGCTGCGTCGGAACGTTACCGCAGAAGACGTCGGGAACGTCGCCGTCTTTCTCGCGTCGGATCTCGCTTCGGCCGTCACCGCCGACGTGCACTTCGTCGACGCTGGTTACCACGCCATGGGAATGTATGCGCCATCAGAACCAGGGTAAGGAACACGTCATCCTTCGACCCTTCGACAAGCTCAGGGCAGGCTGAGCTCAGGATGACACCGGGAGAGTTCGCTGTTTAGCAAGATTCTAATTGCGAATCGCGGTGAGATTGCGGTTCGCGTTATTCGCACGGCGCGCGAAATGGGAATTGCAACCGTTGCCGTGTACTCGGATGCCGACCGCAACGCTTTGCACGTCGCGCTAGCCGACGAAGCGTACCGTATCGGTCCCGCGCCCCCCTCGCAAAGTTATTTGGACGGCGAGCGACTGATCGCGTGCGCGCGCACGGCCGGCGCCGAAGCGATCCATCCGGGCTACGGTTTTCTGGCAGAAAATGCCGCGTTCGCGCGCGATGTGGTTGCGGCAGGTTTGACGTGGATCGGCCCCCACGCCGATGCGATCGCGGCGATGGGCGATAAACTCCGTGCCCGCCAAGCCATGCGCGCTGCGAACGTTCCCACCGTCCCCGGAGGCACCGAGGCGATCGTGGACGTCGCCGGCGCACGCGCCGCGGCCGAAGAATACGGCTTACCGCTCGCGCTCAAAGCGGCCGCCGGAGGCGGCGGAAAGGGTCTGCGCGTAGCCACCTCGATGGACGAGCTGGCGTCGGCCTTTGAGTCGGCTCGCCGCGAAGCGCAGGCGTATTTCAAGAACGATACGATCTACGCCGAGCATTACTTGGAGAATCCCAAGCACGTCGAGCTGCAAGTGCTCGCCGACAAACACGGCAACGTCGTTCACGTCGGCGAGCGCGACTGCTCTCTGCAGCGACGTCATCAGAAGTTGTGGGAGGAGACTCCGGCCCAGATTTCGGGCCGCACGCGCGAGGCGATGCGCGAAGCCGGCATCCGCGCGGCGCAGGCGATCGGCTACGATTCGGCCGGCACCGTTGAATGTCTGGTTTCCGGAGACGCCTTCTACTTTCTGGAGATGAACACGCGAATTCAAGTGGAGCACACGATCACGGAGATGGTTTCGGGGCTCGACCTCGTGCGCGAGCAGATCCGAGTTGCGGCCGGCGAACCGCTCGGATACGGGCAGAACGAGATTTCCTTTCGCGGGTTCTCGATCGAGGGGCGCGTGAATGCCGAAGATCCGGCCGCACAGTTTCGCCCCGCTCCGGGCACCATTACCGCCTATCGCGAGCCGGGCGGCCTCGGCGTTCGCGTCGACTCGGCGGCTTACGCCGGCTGGACGATACCACCGGACTACGATTCGCTCATCGCCAAGCTCGTCGTTTGGGCGCCGACTCGTGAAAACGCGATCGCCCGCATGCGCCGCGCCCTCGATGAGTACGTCGTCGAAGGCGTACCGACTACGCTGCCGCTGCTGCGCGCACTCTGCGACCATCCGGCCGTCGCGGACGGCTCCTATGGCACCGCAACCCTTGAGCCGTTCGCTGCGACGTTGCAGCCGGCCGCCGGAACCGAGCGGCATTTGCCGGCGCCGACGCCCCGCGTTACGTCCCAGCGCACGGCTCCACGGCTGGGCGCGACGCGCAAGCGCGCGAATTCGTCAAACGCCGACGACGTGCGATCGCCGATGCACGGGCTCGTTATCGAGCTCGCCGTGGCGAAAGGCGATGCGGTGACCGAAGGGCAAGTCGTGGCGGTAATCGAGGCGATGAAGATGATGAACGAGATACGCGCCCATCGCGCCGGGGTCGTGAGCGCGGTTCACGCCGGCGCCGGCTCGAGCGTCGAAAGCGGATCGCCGCTGCTAACGATCCTTCAACGGCCCTTCGACTGCGCTCAGGATGACAGTGGTGGCTAGAGATTTCAACGCGTCGGGGATTCCGATCGAAGCGGTCTACGATGGTGTCGAGGGGACGCCGCACGATCTCGGAGAGCCGGGCGCGTTTCCCTACGGCCGCGGCATCCACGCCGGTATGTACCGCGGGCGGCTGTGGACGATGCGCCAGTATGCCGGCTTTGCTACGGCCGCGGAATCGAACGCGCGCTATCGCTATCTGCTCGAACGCGGCCAGACGGGACTCTCCGTCGCCTTCGATCTTCCAACGCAGCTCGGATACGATTCCGACGCGCCTGCGGCGCGCGGTGAGGTCGGCAAGGTGGGCGTCGCGATCGATTCGATTGGGGATATGGAGACGCTGCTCGACGGAATACCACTCGACCGCGTAACCGTCTCGATGACGATCAACGCACCCGCCGCGATTTTGCTGGCATTCTATCTCGCAGTCGCGCGCCGGCGCGGGATTCCCTTTTCCAAACTTGGCGGAACCGTGCAGAACGACGTGCTCAAGGAATACGTCGCCCGCGGAACCTACATCTACCCGCCCAAACCTTCGATGCGATTGGTTACCGACGTGATGTCGTACTGCGCGCGCGAGGTGCCGCTTTGGAACGCGATCTCGGTCTCCGGCTATCACATTCGCGAAGCCGGCTCGACGGCTGTCGAAGAGGTTGCGTTTACGCTCGCCAACGGTAAGGCCTACCTCGCGGCCGCGCGCGAAGCCGGGATCGCGCTCGACGACGTCGCGCCGCGAATCTCGTTCTTTTGGAACGCCCACAACGATTTCTTCGAGGAGATTGCGAAGTTTCGGGCGGCGCGGTATCTCTGGGCACACATTACACGCGACGAGTTCGAGTGCCGCGACCCGCGCTCGCACGCGTTACGGTTTCACGCGCAGACGGGCGGCTCTACGCTCACGGCGCAGGAGCCCGAGAATAATGTCGTACGCGTCGCGCTGCAGGCGCTGGCGGCGATCCTCGGCGGCGCGCAATCGCTGCATACGAATGGTAAAGACGAGGCGCTCGCGCTTCCGACTGCCGATAGCGCCCGAGTCGCGTTACGCACCCAGCAGATCATCGCGTACGAGTCCGGTGTCGCCGACGTTGCGGATCCAATGGCAGGCTCCTACTACCTCGAATCCCTCACCGACGAGCTGATCGAACGCGCGGGGGGATTGATAGCGGAGGTCGACGCCATGGGCGGAAGCATTGCCGCGATCGAAAGCGGATGGATGCAGGCACGCATCGCCGACTCGGCCTACGCCGCGCAGCAGGCCATCGAACGGGGCGAGCAGGTCGTCGTCGGCGTCAACCGCTTCGCCGAAGCGCAGACCGGCGCGCCAATTGCCCTGCAGCAGATTGACGAGCGTGCCGAGCGCGAGCAGGTCGAACGACTGCGCGCATTACGCGCGTCGCGCGATTCGGATTCCGTTACGCGAACGCTCGCGGCCGTCCGCGACGCGGCTCTGGGAACGCGAAACTTAATGCCGCCGTTCGTCGATGCGGCCGATGCCGGCGCGACGCTCGGCGAGATCTGCAACGTCTTACGCGATGTTTTCGGTACGTACCGAGCCAAAGAGGTCGTTGCGTAGTGGACCCTTCGACTACGGCGCTACGCGCCTTCGCTCAGGATGGACAACAGTGGAGATTGACCATATCGCGATCGTCGTCAAGGACCTCGACGCGACGCTGCTCCTGTATACGCAAACACTCGGCTTCAGGCAAGTCTATCGCGAGATCGTAAACGACCAGGGCGTCGAGGTGTTGGGGTTGGAGGCCGGAGACTCGTTTGTCGAGCTGCTGCTTCCGCTCGACGAAGCCTCGCCGATCGCCCGGTTCCGCGGAGACGCCCCAACGAAGCTTCATCACACCGCCTACCGGGTTGCGGACATCGAGACGACGCTTGCCGTCCTCAAAGCCAAGGGCGTCCGACTGATTGACGAGCACGCACGCAAAGGGGCTCACGGAAATTTAATCGCCTTTTTGCATCCGAAGGCGACCGACGGCGTACTTATCGAACTCTGCCAACCCACTCGCTAAAGTAGGGATTCGAACGACCGCTTGATCTCAGGAAGGTTCGAACGGCGCCGTCGGGCGCTGTTATGGTCGGCGCTTGCGTCGCTCGCCGTACATGCCGTTCTCTTGACACTGCTGTTTTGGGCCGTAGCGCACGTTTTCATATCGCGCGGCGCAAAAGAAATCGTGACTTCGACCACGACGATTTCGATCCAACGGCCGCCGCCCTCGACACCCGCGCCGACCCCGCCGCGGCACCGTGCGCGCGTTATCGTGCGGCACGAAGCCGCGCCGGCGGCGGCGCCGCGCCGCGAGTTGGCCAAGATCGTCGCCATTCGAGCTCCCGCGCTTCCTCGGCACACCTCCATGATTCCGTCGAAGATCGAACGCGACCAAGCCGGATTCGCTAGAGAAGTCGCGCAGCTCAACAAACAGAACGACCCGCACGCGATTCCGACCATCGATCCCGGCTCGCAGGAATCGGCGACCAAGAATTACGCGTTCACCGTTCCGTCGGCGTTGCGCGGCAGCGAGCACGGCAACGGGTTCATCACCCCGACGCGGCGCTGGCGCGACAGTGGCCTCGACTGCTACTACGGCCGTTACGAGTTCACGTATCCCGACGGCTCGATGGAAGACGGCGAGATCGTCTGGCCGTTCTGCTACTACCCGGGCGCCGATCCGTTCACGCAGCCTCCGCACCGGATTCCATTCCCGTTCCCGCTTGCCGGATTCAAGCTGCCCGCCGGTACGCTACTGCCGCCGCAGGAGAAATCGGTTTACGAAGCAGTGGGTCGCCGATCCCAGCCTGTCATCGCCGTAGGAGCGGCGTTAGCGCCAGGCCGTTGAGGACGAACTGAACGGCGAGCGCGGCGAGGATAATGCCGAGAAGCCGGCTGACCACGTGGATCCCCGTCGTCCCGATCACACGAATCAAGAACGAGGAGCCGCGCATGCAAAGCCACGTAACGAACAGCGCAATAGCGTAGGCAAGGGCGATAACGACAAATTCGAGCCGGTCTCCGTGCGCCAGCGTGACCAACAGCAGCACGGTAGCGATCGTTCCGGGTCCGGCGATCATCGGCACGGCGAGCGGAAAGACGGCGGGATTCTCGGTCTGCGCGGCCTCGCGTTCCTCGGCCTCGGTGCGTTTCGCGCCGGTTGGCCGCGCGAAGAGCATATCGATCGCGATCAAGAAGAGCAGAACTCCGCCGGCAATCGTAAAGGCCGGCAGCGTGATCCCGAGATAACCGAGAATCAGACGGCCGACGAGCCCCATGAAAAGAATTATGGCGGCCGCGACGAGCACGGCTTGATCGATGATCTGATTGCGCCGCGCCGGCAGGTCGCGCGCCGTCGCTCCGAGCGTCATGGGAATCATGCCGATCGGATCGATGATCGTGAATGCGGTCGCAAATGCGGTGGCGACGAACCGAACGTCCATAATGCGCAGACAGGGTATCGTTTCCATAAGGCAAACGTCAAGTGCTCGATGGGCGGAACCGGGTGACCGGCATCTTCACGATCGAGGATCTGCGACGACGAGCGCAATCTCGTCTTCCGCGGGTGCTCTTCGATTATATTGACGGCGGCGCCGACGGCGAGGTCACCTTACGCGAGAACTGTGCGGTCTTCGATCGAGTACGCTTTTTACCGCGCAACGCGGCGGCGATGGGCGCCTGCGATCTGCGCACGACCGTGCTCGGAACGCCGGTCGAACTGCCCTTTCTGCTGGCGCCGGTTGGCAGCAGCCGCATGTTCTTTCCCCGCGGTGAGTGCGTCGCCGCAGCACGAGCCGGCGCGGCAGGCACAGGATACATTTTATCGACGCTCTCCGGCTGCCGCCTCGAAGAAGTAAAGGCCGCTTCGAGCGGTCCGGTATGGTATCAGCTCTATCTCATCGGCGGGCGCGAGGCCGCGACGGCGGCGATCCAACGAGCCCGCGTTGCGGGTTTCTCGGCGCTCGTCGTGACGATCGACACCGCGGTCGCGGGACAGCGCGAACGCGATTTGCGCAACGGAGGCCGAGAGCTCCTCAGTGGCGATCCGTTGAAAATGCTGCCACATGTCGGCCAACTTCTCGCACGCCCCGCGTGGCTGGTCGGATATCTGCGCGATGGTGGGATGATGAAGTTTCCCAACGTCGTGATCCCGGGCGAAGGCCCAATGGCGTACGAGGATGTGGGAGCGGCGCTCGAGCGCTCGACCGTGACGTGGCAGGATATCACTTGGATTCGCGCTGCCTGGCAGGGACCGATCGTCGTCAAAGGCGTGCTCGGCGCAGAAGACGCGCGTCGCGCACTCGCTGCGGGCGCCGACGCCATCGTCGTCTCCAATCACGGCGGGCGGCAGCTCGACTGCGTCGCGCCGACGCTGCTCGCGCTGCCCGAAGTAATCGACGCGGTCGCAGGCCGCGTCGAAGTCTATTTGGACGGCGGCATTCGACGCGGCAGCGACGTGGTCAAAGCGATCGCTTTAGGTGCTCGCGCGGTCCTTGTGGGACGCGCTTACGCGTACGGATTGGGAGCGGCGGGCGGCCCAGGGGTCGGCAAAGCGATCGAGATCCTGCGCAGCGGCATCGTTCGCACGCTGCGATTACTGGGGTGCCTCGACGTCAACGCGCTGGACCGCTCGTACGTCGAACCGCCGGTCGCGTGAACGATCCCGACGTTATCGTCGTTGGCGCGGGCCTTTTGCTGAGCTGACCGTCGCTCCGAACGGCTCCGAGAATCCCGTGATCTTCCGGGTTGCGGATCCGCCGGCGGGGTAATTCCAATACGCTACAGGTCCATCGCCTTGGAAGTTCGGCCCGATCAGAGTCGAGCCGTCGAGCCAGAACTGCTCGACGTTGAGCCCATCTTTGAGCGTTATGGTTTGCGCCGTCTTTCCGGTCGAGCCGATCCGATAGATTACTCCGCCGCCTCGATTGCCGACCGCGACATACTTCCCGTCCCACCGGACACCGCCGGGATTTTTGTCGCTCGGATCCAGATCGAACATGCCCAACGACTTGCCTTTTTTCGCAAGCTCCAAGAGTATGGGTTTAGCCGATCTGTTCCAGCCGTCGGCAAAAAGATTGCCGGCGTTATCATAGCCGCAAAAGAAGGTCGAATCCACGTTATCGTCTTTGTACGCTTTGGGACGACCCATCGCTTTCGGGTAGATGGCAATCGTACCGTAAAGATACGACGAGAGATTCGTAAGGGCGAGATCGCCGGTCGTCGGATCGATAGCGCAGCCGTAGGGAGCGCCTGAGGTTGTTAGCTTCCGAATCGGACTCGTACCGCCGTGCGCATAAACGTCCACGGAGCCGGCTTCGTCGACGAACCGAAGTCGCGCCGCCGCTGCACGCACGGAAACTCGCGGCAGTTAAGCAGGCCCAAAGAGTTGGCGTCAGTTTTTTCAACGTAGCCTCCATACACCCCGAGAACTCTCGCATTCTTCGGCAACCGACGGAGGTAAGCATCGTCACGCACACGCGTTACTCACGCGCGTTCGAGCTGGAACGATAACTTAAGTCAACAAGCCCTAAACGCGTTCATGGAGCCTAGGAGCCTGTCGGGTTACGGTTCATGTGCATGATGCGCAGGAGGCTCTGCACGACGAGCGGAGCCAGGATGGCCCTTCGACTCCGCTCAGGACAAGCTACGCGACGAGCGGCTCCGAGCATCACGCACATGAACCGTAACCCGACGGGCTTTAGATGTTCGGCGCGATGCCTACGTCGATGGAAGTCTCGAACGTCCGGCCCCACGGCAGACCGATCGAGATCGCGGCGACATGGTAGCCCCGATCGAGCTGCGCGAGAATCCCAACGGCATCGTTCCAGAGCAGCGAGCGGTCGAGCTGCGCGATCGACGCAGCCGCGCCGGGCGCAAGGAGCGTATGGTCCGTGATTCCCTGCGCGGCGAGCGTGGCGTTGAGCTGCGGCCGGACCTCGTCGTGAAACGCGTAATCGTCGACGAACCGAACGAACGTGAACGTGCGATGCGCCAATGCATCGTAGGTATGCAGGCGGCGTCCGGCCCCGGCGGCGATCGCTTCGGCCAATGCGGTTCCGACCGTGTTGGCGTTCGTGTTCCACGATGCGTAGGCGTCGAGCCGCGAGGCCAAGCCCGACGTTAGGAGACGTTGTGCAAATGCGGCTTGATCGCGATACGACGTAAGGTAGGAAAGATCGGCGAAGGCCACCGAGCGGCCTCGATCGACGTCGTTCTTCATCTCATCCATCAGCGCATGATCTTCCGGCGAAGTCGTGCCGGGGACGCGCACGTAGAGCACGATCTCGCTCTGCGAGTCATCGCGGACGCCGCCGCAGACCCCGACCAATGCGTCGATCGCCGCCGAAATCGGCGCGTACTCGATCGGATCTTGATAGAGGGCGCCCTCCGGCGTCGAGTAACGCACGCCGATGTGCGGCGTCCAGGTCGCCGCGCGCGCGATGGCATGCGCGACCAAAGCCATGCCGAGCTCGTCGGCGCCCGGCTCGATGGACGCGCGGTTCGCGAGATTTGCGCTCAGCAGCTCCGATTGCAGGAGCGCGACTTCACGCACGTGGAGACCGACTGGACCCGCATCGTCCTGCCCGAGCACGAGCCGATCGATGACGCCCTTTTCCGTCATTTGCAAGAGAAGCCGATCGACGGCGAGATTGCGCGCGCGCGCTGCCAGATAAGCGTCGAGAGCCGGCTCACCAATCAATTCGCGAAGGTGTGCCGCGCTCGCCGCTTCGCCGGGCAACGGAGGATCGTGCAGGTTGGCATATTGCTGCAGATACGGCCAGATGGGATATGCAGCGAAAAACGGCGTGCCGGCGGGAATGCCGGTTGGAGCGAGGCGCATGATCGTGCCGAAGGCGCCGATCCAAGCGCCGGGAGATTCGACGCGCAGCTGCCCGAGTTCGCGCAAGCGAAAGACGGCATCCGCGTAGGATGGTCCGGGAACGCGAGAGGCGGTGAGACCGCCATACGCCAGCATATCGGTGGAGACGACGAAGGCGCGGGTCTGCCGTCTTCCGGCTTCTCGATTGAGCCAGGCAATGAGATCGTCGGAACGCCCCGGACCGAGAAAGCGTCCGATCAAATCGGGCGGAGGCGCCTCGACCCGGACGCCGGCGATTCGTCCGAGCATCACGGGCAACTCGGCCGTCACCGGGCGATCGTCCATTGGGACGAATGCAATGACTGCCAGCAGCAGCCCCAAGACTTGTATCAGAAAAGTCGTCTCAGTGCGCCGTCGTTACGTTCCAGGAGCGCGCGCGCTTGCATCGCGCCGACGCCCCGACGCTCCATCAACACGGCGGTCTTAACGCTGCCGCCGGCTTGCGCGAGGAGCTCTTCGGCCCGATCCTCGTTCACCTGCGCGAGGCGGACGACCAGGCGTAGCGCACGGGCGCGCAGCTTGTGGTTATTTGCGACGACGTCGACCATCAGGTTATCGTAGACCTTGCCCAATCGTACCATGACCGCAGTGGAGATTGCGTTGAGCGCGACCTTTTGCGCGGTCCCAGCTTTCAAGCGCGTCGACCCGACGAGCACCTCGGCGCCGGTCGGCGGGACGATCGCCAGTTCGGCCGCGCGCGCGAGCGTGGATTGCGCGTCGCCGGTGAGCGCAATCGTGTATGCGCCGATCGTTCGAGCGCGCGCGATCGCGGCAACGACAAACGCTGCCGCTCCGCTCGCCGAGATGCCGAGCACCGCATCGTCGGGCCGTACGCATCCAAGCATCGCGACATCGCCGGCGCTCGCGTCATCTTCCGCGCCCTCCACCGCACTGGTGAGCGCAGTGGTCCCGCCGGCGATATGAGCCTGCACCATCTCCGGCGGCGTTCCAAAAGTCGGCGGCATCTCCGATGCATCGAGCGTGGCGATTCGGCCGCTGCTGCCAGCTCCAACGTAATGCAGCCGTCCGCCGCGCGACAGCCGGCGCACGATCTCGTCAACGGCTCGCGCAATCGTCTGCGTTTGCGCGAGCGCAGCATCCACGGCCGAGCGCTGATCGGCGATAAGCAGCTCGACGAGCGCCGGCGTCGTAAGCAGGTCGAGCCCCGCACTCCGCGGGTTCTCCCCTTCAGTCGGCGGCAGGCGCTGCGTCACGATGCCGCCATCAGGCGCCGCGCCTCGGAGAGCGCGCCGATATACGGTTCGACTCTGGCTGTTAGAACGCGCACGTCGAGCGGCGCATCGGCGATGCATTGCTCGAGCCGTTGCGTGAGAGCGTTGCGCTCTCGTAGCAGCCCTCCCGAAAAAACAACGGGTAGCGCACACCTCGGATTCCGGATCTCTACGCGCGCAATCAGTTCGCAGAGCCCCTGGGCGGCTTGCTGCACGATGCCGGTCGAAAGCTCCTCGCCGCCCTCGGCGTGACGCAGCACGAGCGGCGCGCAAGCGGCGATATCGGCGACGGGCGTCGAGCTTTGGTAAATACGTGCAAGAGCCCCGGAGCGGTCGTTCACGCCGAGGTGCGCCGCAAGCTCGGCGAGCATCGCGCTTTTCGCGGAGCCGATTTCCATCTCCGCCAACAAGTGGCGCAGGGCAGCGGCGCCGATAGCATACCCGGATCCCTTATCTCCCAACAGATAGCCGTAGCCTCCAGCCCGAAAGCTTTGCGCTCCGATCTCCGCATACGCAATCGAGCCCGTTCCGGCAATCAGCACGAGCCCGTCTCCTTCCGGCAGCGCGGCTCGCAGCGCGATGCGTGCATCGTGACAAAGCGCGATGCGCGCGGTTGGAAAGCGGCGGCTCAACGATGCCCGTAACTGCGCCGCAACGCTTTCGTCGCCGGCGCCGGCAACGCCGATCCCAATTGCACCGGGGCTTTCACCGTCGAGTACGAGCGTAACGCAACGACCGATCGTTCTGGCGGCAGCATCGATCCCGATGAGATTGGGATTCGCCGCGCGGGCAGTGACCGTTCGAACGACCTCAGTACCGCGAGCGAGTGCCGCGATCGTTCGACTGCCGCCCGCGTCGACGCCTACGAAGACGCCGTGCATTCGTCTTCGACTCGCGCGAGCAGCTCTCGCAGGTTCTGCGGCGCGATCGCGCCGAGCACGACGGGACGCTCTGCGCCGGTGGCCGCCGGAACGTTACCGGCACGGCCGCGCAATGCTTCGTAGCCGAGCACCACGAAGGCCATCGCCTCTTTCGCTTCCGCCGGCAATCCCATTACATCGGAGAGTTCGACGGGTGCGGGATGCAGCCGTGCCGCCAGACGTTCCATCAAAGTGCGATTGAGGGCGCCGCCGCCGCTGACGAAAACGCGGGCACTTCGCAATCCGCTTCGCTCAATCGCCTGCGCGACGGATGCCGCCGTTAATTCCGACAGGGTGGCGGCGCCGTCTTCGAGCGAGAGCGCCCTCAGGCCCGCGTGTTGTGCGAGAAATTGTTCGCCGAAGCGTTCTCGACCGGTCGTCTTTGGAGTCGGGGCTGCGAAGAAGTCATCGGCGAGCATTTCATCGAGCAGCGTTTCGTGAACGCGCCCCAGGCGAGCCAAATCGCCTCCGGCATCGAAACCCCGCCGCCCGTCGGTGCGCTGCGTCACGAATGCGTCGAGCAGCATCATGCCGGGACCCGTGTCAAAAGCGACAGCCTCTTCTGAGGGCGAAGCTTTTCGTAGAAGCGTGACGTTCGCAATACCGCCCAAGTTTAGCGCGACTCGATCTTCGTCGGGATCGCCGAGAAGCAAGGCGTCCACGCGAGCCACGAGCGGTGCGCCGTGCCCACCCGCCGCACAATCCGCGCTGCGGAAATCGTAACAAACCGTCGCGCCGACGGCCTCACGGATCGCAAAAGCATCCCCGGCCTGCAGCGTGACGTGCGCAGCGCCATCGTGCCAGAGCGTCTGGCCGTGCGATGCCACGAAGCCGATCCTCTGAGATCCAATCACGGCTTTTGCCGCTTGCGCAAACGCCTGACCGAGGGCGTGATGCAGCCGTGCGACGGCGGCAACGCTGCCCGCATTAGGCGGCAGCGCCGCACGTAACTCGTCGTGCAGGGCGCTGCCAAATGGGAATATCTCGAAGCGCGCCAACTGCAGCGAGTACGTCGGTCCGCGTGGAAGAATTTGAACCAAAGCCGCATCGATGCCGTCGAGGGACGTTCCACTCATTAAACCGACGGCGAGCATCAGAGTCGCAAGTCCTCAACCATCGCTTCATAGAAGCGCACGCGTAATCCGGGCCCCGGATTCGGCGTGGCGTCCCGTCCAAAATAGACGGCGTTGGTGAGCAAAACGCCCTGCAGGTCGCGCACCGGATCGGCCCAGACGCAGGTGCCGACAAACCCGGTATGACCGAACGACGAGGGGGCCATCCAACGGCCGCACGAGTTGTCGTCGCTTGTCTTGAGCGCCCAACCCAAACCCCGGCGCAGAACGGGGTCGCCCGCCTGCTCGTGCGTCGCTTCGTGGAGGAGTTCAAGTGGCAGCGTTCGCCTGAGACGCTGTGGACCGAGATACGAGTCCGTCATCGCCGCGACGTCGGCCGCCGTTCCGAAGAGTCCCGCATGCCCCGCAACGCCACCCATCAGAAACGCCTTTTCGTCGTGGACGAATCCAGCCACGCGACCGCGCCAAGGATCCTCTTCCGTCGCCGGGATGGCCACGCGCTCTGCGAAGCGCGGACGAAAACCGAGCGAGCGCCCAAAGGTACGCCGCACGAGCGCATTCAGAGACGTGCCGGTGGCTCGCTCGATCGCGACGCCAAGAACGATGAAACCAAGATCGCTATAGATGACCCGCTCGCCCGGTCGTGCCAGCAACTCGGAACGGAGCGCGAAGCGCTCGACGTTCTCATCGAGGATCGTGCGATAATCGGCGCCGGAGTTCATGCCGGAGTTATGCGCCAGCAGCATGCGCACCGTAACGGTGGCGCGTTCGCCGTCCTTCCATTCCGGAAGAATTCGCCACAGCGGCTCGTCGAGCGCAAACGTGCCGTCGGCTACCAGCCGCAAAGCGAGCGTCGCAACGAAAAGCTTGGTAAGCGATGCAAGGTCAAAGCGCGTATCGCAATAGACCGGCTTGGCTAGCGCGTCGTCGCGCGTTACGCCGTACGCGCGTTCGAATACCGGCATGCCGCGATGCTCGATGCGTGCGACTGCCGCCGTGAACTCGGTCCCGCAGGCCGATTCAAGCGCATCGTGCACGCGAGGGAAGGCGCTCAGGGCGACAACTGGGGGAGGGAGATCGGCAGGCGGCCAGTGGGCATGCTCGAGCCGAAGAGTACGTCGGCGAGGCCGCCGATTGAAGCGGAGTCGTCGCCATAGGTGGCCAGCAGATGATGCGCGGCACCAAAGAGCGGCAGATCGAACGGTTCCATGAGCGATACGACCACCGCATCGGGATAGCGTTGCAGAATTGTCGCGATCGCCTGGGCTTGCGAAGGATGCAAGTGGGCGCGGCGCGCGAGGAGAATCGCGCGTCGCCGGCTTTGTGCGAGCGACGTAAGAATACGGTCGATATCTTCCGCGGCGGGATCGACCGGTGCGCAGAGGCCTGCAAGAGCCGGCGCTTCGCGCTGCAAAGCCTCCGCATCGCCGCCAAACGCAACCACGGCCGAAGCAATGGGATCCGCCTCAGGAACGCCGCGCACCAATGTGACCGCTCGTCGTCCTATTTCCCGCCCGACGTTTGGATGCGGCGCAAATGCATCCAGCGGCAATGGCGCATTCGCGGCTTCGCGCAGACGCGAAACACGCCGATGCGCCTCCTCCAATCGCTGGGACGGAACGCGTCCTTCTTTGACCGCGGCCTCGATCGCCGCCGCCGCGGCAGCTGCCAGTTCCATGTGGTGACTAAAGAGCAGCAGATCGGCGCCCGCGATCAGCGCCTCGACGGCAGATTCGACCGGTCCGTGACCGGCCAACGCATCCATCTCGAGGCAATCCGTGACCAGGACGCCGTCGAAGCCAAGGCTCGACCGAAGGAGATCGGTTAGAATGCGGCGCGAAAGCGTCGCCGGCCGCTGCGGATCGAGTTCGGGCACGAGGACGTGCGCGCTCATGAACGCGCTCGCTTCCGAGGCGACGGCAGCAAATGGAGCGACATCTCGGGAGAGCAGCATCTCCTCGCCGGCATCGAGCACCGGCAGCGCGTCGTGCGAATCGACGGACGTCGCGCCGTGACCGGGAAAGTGTTTGTAACACGGCGTGATGCCTCCGCGCTCGAGGCCGCGAGCAAAAGCGAGTCCAAATGCCGCGACACTCTGCGGGTCGGCGCCGAACGAGCGCGTCCCGATTACCGTGTTTCGCGAATCGAGCGCGAGATCGAGCACTGGCGCGAAGTCCATCGTGCAGCCGGCTCGTCGCAGATCGAAGGCTGTTTGCTCTCCGGCGCGCTCTGCCAACTCGAGGTCGCCCGCGGCACCGACTGCCATCATGGACGGAATTATCTCGACACCCTCATGCAGACGAACGACTCTCCCGCCCTCCTGATCGATGGCAATTATGGGTGGTGGGCCGAGGCATTCTGCCCGCAGCATATCGGAAAAGAAACGCAGTTCCGCAACCGACGCGCCGTTGCGGGAGAAGAGCACGTAGCCCGCAAAATCGACATGCTCGCGGCTCGTCGGAAGATCCGTCAAGCCCGTCAGGATAATTCCGCGAGCTTTTTCCGCGACCTCACTCACCCCAGCGCTGCCCCGGTCTCCGGATTGAATCGTCGCAGCCATTGCGCCGGAAGATCCAAGGTCACCAGTTCACCCGGCCGCGCGTTATTAGTCGCAGGGGCGCGCGCAACGATCGTTCCGCGATCGGTCTGCACTTCGAGATAGACATCCGCGCCGGTCGTTTCACGACGCCTGACGCGACCGGGGAACCCACCTTCGGCGCAAACGCGGACACGCTCCGGTCGAATGCCGACGAGCGCGCTTTCGTCGTCGAAAAAATTCATCGGGCGTTCGCCGAGAAAGCGAGCAACCGCGAGCGTACGCGGCGCATCGTAGACGCGCTGCGGCTCGCCGATGTCTTCGAGGCGCCCGTCAATCAGCACGGCCAGCCGGTCGCCCACACTCATCGCGTCCACGTGATCGTGAGTAACGTACAAGACCGGCCCGGCAAAGCGTTGCCGCACGCCGATGATTTCGTCGCGCACGCTACGCCGCAGCGACGGATCGAGATGAGCCAGCGGCTCGTCGAGCAACAGTACCGAGGGCTCCGACAGCAACGCGCGGGCAATCGAGGCGCGTTGACGCTCACCGCCGGAGAGCTGGCGCGGGCGCCGTTCCAACCGCTCCGCAACGTGCAAGGCGGAAGCGAGCTCGGTAACGCGTACCTCGGGCGGGCCGCCGTTGCGTCGAAGCGCGAAGCGCAGATTCTCACGAACCGTCATGTTGTCGAAGAGCGCATCGTCTTGAAAGACGAGCGCAGCACGCCGCTCCTGTGGCGCCAGCGCTGCAATTGACGTACCGTCCATACGGACGTCGCCGCTGCTCGGGCGAAGCAAGCCCGCGATGACGCGCAGCAGCGTCGTCTTGCCCGCCCCTGACGGTCCGACGATCGCGAGCGTCGTGCCACGCGAAACCTCGAGCGAAACGCAATCGAGGGCAGGCCGCGCGTGCCGGGGATAGCAGGCGACCAGTGCGTGCGTCGAAAGGCACATTACTCCGGGGACCGTACGAGGCCGCGATACTCGTCGCGAGCCGCCGGGTCGCCGGCGTGGACCCGAGCGATGAGGTCGCGCGCGCGCCTCACCGCCGCGTCGTCGGCTTTCACGCCGGCTAGCACGAGGCGCAGCGCAATCAGGGCGAGATCGGGTGTGCGTGCCCCCAGTCGTTCAAAGCCTTCGTAGAAAGCCGCGGCAGCCTGTTCGTGCGGGCGATTTTCAAGCAGCTGGCGCACGACCTCACCCTTCTGCGGCACCCCATCGAGAAGGTAGGCGTCGAGCGACTCGAAGTCCATCCCTCATGGGGTTCGCCGCACGGACCGGCATGCTCTTCGCGCTCTTACTGACGGAGCTTGGAGTTAGCCGGAATCAAAACGATGTCGTGCGGCTGCTCGAGCGGATGAGCAACGCCGCGGGACCGGTTTGGGCGGCACATTTCGTTTCCGTCTCTCGGCTTACGTTCGAGGGCGAGCCGGCCGTCGTCGTGAGCGAGAGCGAGGGGCTGCGAACGTCTCTGAGCCACTGCACCGGCAAACTCTGCGACGGCACCTACTTCGACGGGGAGCGCCTCTTCACGGTCAACCTTAACGGCACGACCTTGCCGGAGTCGGTGGAGCCGCAGCCCTATTTGCGCTCGCTGCGCCTGGTTGCGAGCCTGGCTTTCTTGGCCCCGTCCTTCGTGAGCCACGGCGGCCGCTTCGGAGATGCGGGAACGACAACGTTGAACGGCCGCGCGTATCGCATGATCGTGGTGGGCGACGCCGACTCGATTGCCATGCGCGTCTACGTGGATCCGAACACGAGCCTCGTCCGCTACGCGCGCGAGTTCGGCGGGAACGACACGTTCGAGTTCCGTGACTACCGGCGCGTCGGGTGCCTTTACGCTTCCCTTTGAAGTCTTGCACGACGGCCAGCCTTTCGAGCGGTACGACGATCGGGCCGCGGTCTCGTCGGCGTTTCATCCCCCGCACGGCTTGCTTCCGTCGTTGCACGGTGCGCCGTCGGCGATTGCGATCGATGCCAACGCGGCCGAGCCGATCGTAGATTGCACCATCGGCGGAATCGCGCTGCGATGCCTGATCGACACGGGAAACTCCGGCCTCTCGATGAGCGCCGAGCTTGCCAGCCGGCTGGGCGCACCGGTCGTGGGGACGTATCAGGTTCGCGGCCTCGGGGGCTATATGACGCAGGTCGTTCGGGCCGGCCCGCTGCGTGTCGGCAACGCCTTCTATTCCGACGCTTACTATGTCGTACTCAACGATTTGCGCCGCTACGGCTACGACGTCGTACTGGGAGCCGATCTCTTCGGCGCGACCGACGTCGTCTTGGACCTCGCCGCGCACCTCGTGACGTTGGGCGAGCCTCTCGCACAGCATTCGATCGACGTTCCGATTTCATTCCAGCACTCCGTGCCGGTCGTGCGCGTCGCACTCGGAAATCTCGACGCGGACTTGGCAGTGGATACGGGGGACGAGTCGAATGTCAATCTCGCTTACGATTTTTATGCCAAGCATTCAGGGCTCTTTACCGTCACGAGCCGCCGCTTCGTCAGCGGAATCGGCGGCAGCAGCGTCGAGTTGATCGGCGAGATCGGCGACGTGACGATCGGCGGATACCGCGCGGGACCCCAACGCATCGGAACGACGTGGACCTTGCACGGCACGGCGTCAGGCCACCTCGGTGCGGCTTTCTGGCAGCAGTTCATCGTCGGCTTGGATTATGCCAACGGGGAAATGCATCTGATTCCGAGGCGGGCGTAGATGTTGCGACGGTTGGCGGCCTGGAACGCGATTCTGTGCATAGTGACTGGCGCTCCGGCACACGCGCTGGTGGTGGACCGCTGCACCGTCGTCGCGGTTCAGATGATGGATACGGTGGATTCGTCGGACGCGCGACCGGGAGATTTCTTCCGCTTCGAAACGGTCAATGCGGTGACCAGCGGCGCGACGGTTGTGGTTCCGGCCAGAACGATGGGAGAAGGCATCGTCGCCGTCGCATCGCCCGCAGGCCGCGACGCGAGGCCGGGAACGCTCGTTCTCGAACCGCGCTACCTCATGCTGCCCAACGGCCACCATTTGAACGTCGTTCTCAATCACAATACCGACTCGTTGGAAGAGTCGGGCCGAAACGATAGTCTGCCCGGCTATCTCGGTGCCATTCCGCTTTTCGGGGTCGGGGCTGCAATCGGCATGTTCAACTATTTTCGTAAGGGCAAGAACATCGTCGTTCCGCGAGGGACGATGTTCAGCATCTTTCCCAGCGACGATCCGGCCGTCGAGCGCTGTCAGGATCATCCGTCGTACTGAGCTACTGCTTTGTGCAGCTCGTTTCGGCGCTCCGCACATCGCCCTTCTCATCGTAGAAATGGGACGTCGAGCGCAGTACGTTCCCCGTCCGCGAAACCGAAATATCAAACCGTTTTCGCCCCTGATTGTCCAGGAGCGGCCACATCTCGGTGTAGGTCGCATTGTCGGGGTCCAACGACGTTGTCTGCGCGACGTCACTCGCACCCGAATCGAAGATCGCGATCAAGATGTAGGCATTGCGCACGTGGCTCCAGCGTTCGTAGGAAGTGGCGGAATTCGTGCCGGTCCTGCGAGTGACAAACCAGTTGCCCTGCTCGGTTTCGGTGTTAGAAACCTGTGCGCCGCCCGGAACCGAGACGCACTGCCAGGTTCCGACGTGGCCGCGCAGTTTGGCCTGCTGAGCCAGATCGAGCTGCGTGTATCCAGGTGGGTTTGTTTGCCCGAGCGCGGGTACCGCGAGAAGCGCACAGAGGGTAGCAACGAGAACCGGCCGCATCGCGCACCTCCTCAAGGTCAAAGGCCTTGCCTCCCGCTTTGATGTCACAGGTCGAACTTCCGCCGCGTTGGAAAACGTCAGCACGCCGATGAGCGAGGAGGTTCGATGAAGGCACCGCTGACCGCCGCCCTTCTGGCGGTTTTTTGCACGTTTGCCGCCGCTGCCGCCCGGGCAGACGAGCAGGCGACCAATACGGGACCGCTTACCCCGAGCGAGACGAAGTTCGTCGCGTCGGTTCGCGCCGATCTTCTCGCGCGCTTTCCGCACGTCAGCGATGCCCTAAAGGCGGGCTACGTTCGCTACACGAGCGCCGACGACACGGGCGCGATCAGCTACGCCAATCAGCAGTGGACGGCGGACCCGACGCACCCCAGCCAGCTTTGGTACGACAAGGACGGGGATCTGATGGGCGCCGATTTTTCGGTACCGCGCCCCAATGGAGAGCCGCGACCGCAGCTTTGGGGTATCGATCCCGGGCGCTGGTATGAGTTCAACGGACACGTGCACTATGTCGTCAAGGACCCGCAGACCGGCGCCTACCTCTACGACCAGTGGATCTGGAATAGCGATTTCGTCAGCGCCGGCGGCAGCCTGTCAAAACCGTCTGCCGACACGGTCGTTAAAATCGGTAAGGTCCCGAGCGCCAACTACATCACGACGGTCTTCGAGTTTCCAACTCAATGGGATCTCATCGTCTGGGTAAAACCGCACGCCGCGGGTGCGTTTCACTGGTAGCCGGCTACCTCACCACGTACGTAATCGAGAATATGGCGATGCTGACGACCGGCGTGCACAAGAATTGCGCGGGTTCGTAGGTCGAACCCTGAACCTCCGCGAGCGCGGTCGCATCAATTCCGGCTACACCGCTCGACTGCCAGACCTCGGTTCGAATGGCGTGTCCGGCGGAGTCGATGAAGGCCGCGATCTGCGCGGTTCGCGATTGATACCCGTAAAAGCCGCTGACCGGCGTGAACGACTTCGCGAGCCCAGGTCCCTTATAGATCGCACCGCACGGCTGCGGCGGCAAGGTTTGTAAGAGCTTTGCCTCGACGTGAGCGAAACTCGCAGGCGCGGCAACGAGGCTCGTGTCCGACTCCGTTGGTGCATCCATTTCTTTCACGAACGACGGACAATCGGTGACGGGCGCTCCATCCACGCCGGCGCCGTCGACGAAGTAGTAATTGACAAAGATGGGGGACGGAAGCGAGACCAGATAGGCATATCGCCGGCTCTTGCCGTCTGGACTATTGGGAACCGCCGTCCGCGGGATCTCGACGGCATACGCTGCACCGTTCCCGATCAGCATTACTCGAGCGGCGTAGTCGGAGACGGCGTTCGCCCAGAGAAACACGGCGACGGTTTTGCTGCTCGACCCGTAAGCGGCGACGTTCTTTGCTTCGTCCCACGGCACGACGACTGCGGAACCGTTGCAAAAGGGATTTTCCCACTGCGAGCCCCGCGGTATGTCGGCGGGCACCGATGCATATGAGTCGGGCTCGAAGTCCGAGCGGAACAGGTAATCCCCCGTGACCGCTTGGCAGTTGACGATCTTCGACGAGTATTTCGACCCGGATGCTGCCGCAAGAGCGGCTTCATCGATCGCCCGATTCCCCGAGCTCTTATAAACGTGCGCCCCAACGAGGTTACCCGATGGGTCGATCGTGACTTCAATCTCAACCGACACGGGCCCAAGCCTAAGCGATTGTGCGGATTTCGGGTACTCCGGCTCCTGCGCCTTGATCACAACGGCGTTCCGATTGGGCTCCGAGCATGCTCGAGCGGCGACGGGAATCGCGAAGAACCCACAAATCGCCGCAAACGTACACAGCGTTACCGTATGGCGGGGTAAAGTCAAAGCAATCATATGCGCTCCCTAGCCGGCCAGTTTTGGATCGACGCGCAAGGATTCAAAACGTGGAGGTTGAACGCCTCGTTTTGAACAGCGGGATGGAGCTCCCGCCTAACCGCCGAACATCGGCTGATGGCTCCTGTCGACATAATCGTAGACGGGAGTTTTTCTTTTGCACCAATTCCTCGACAGCGGCAATATGTGGATGGTGGCTGGGGCGTGGATGCTGCTCGCAGCCATCAGCGCTTTCGTCGCCATCCGGATCAAGATGCCGGCGGCGCTCGTCGAGATTATTGTGGGCATGCTTGCCGGAAACCTCATCGCGCTCCGGACGAATGCCTGGATCGACTTCGTCGCAGGCTTCGGAAGCATTCTACTCACGTTTCTCGCAGGGGCGGAGATCGATCCGGTCGTGCTGCGGCGGCAGCTCCTCCCCTCCACCGTGCTTGGCGCGGCTTCCTTTGGCGCTCCGTTCCTGGCAGCGATGGCATTTGCATATCTTTTCGGGCATTGGAGCCCGGACGCCTCAAAAATCGCGGGCATCGCAATGTCGACGACCTCCGTCGCCGTCGTTTACGCCGTCATGATTGAATCCGGACTCGCGGGCAAGGAGTTCGGCCAGATAATCCTCGCGGCGTGCTTCTTCACCGATCTCGGTACGGTCGTTGCCCTCGGGATGCTCTTTGCGAACTACAACTTATGGCTGGTTGCGCTGATTGCGTCGATCGTCGCTGCCATGGTGCTCGTTCCAAAAATGCTGCCGGCCTTGATCGATCGCACGCGCCGATACGTCAGCGAGCCCGCGCTGCGCGTCCTTTTTGCCGTCATCTTCCTGCTTGCCGCGGTTGCCACGTACGCGAAGAGCGAAGGTGTCTTACCGGCGTACTTCCTCGGTCTCGCGTGCGCGGGCATGATGATCGCCTATCCGGACGTCAAGCGCCGCCTCCAAACGATGACGATGACGCTGCTCGCGCCCTTTTATTTTCTCAAAGCTGGAACCTACATCGAGTTCGGGGCGGCCCTCGCTAATGCGGCTCTCATCGCAGACGCTGTTCTTCGTCAAGGTGATCGCGAAAATTGTTGCGGTGTTTCCACTTGCACGCTATGCCTTCAAATATCCGAGCTCGAATGCGAACTATCTAACGTTGATGATGGCAACGGGGTTGACTTTTGGCACGATTTCAAGCCTCTATGGATTGACGCACCATTACATCAACCAGGCGCAGTATACCGCACTGGTAACCGTCGTTATTTTGACCGCGGTCGTTCCGACGGCTATCGCGCAAGCTCTGTTCAAGCCGCTCGAAGAGCCCGAAGAGATGGAGTCCGAGGTACCATAAAGGAGCCCGACAAGGCATGGCGTGCGGTCGGCCGAAGGAGCGCGTATGGAACTACGATATGGCGATCGAGTGCTCATCACAAACCTTGGGATCGAGGGACGGGTCATCGAAGTGGATACCCGGAGCGTCGTCGTTCGCTACGAGAAAGCCGACGGCGAGCTAATCGAACACCGTTTCCAGCCTGAGGACTTGGAGTATCGCCCGAAGCCGCACTTGCAATGATCGTCGCGAGCGCGGCAGTTGAGGAGCGTTCCGCCGCCGAACAGTTAGCGCAGAATCGGAGGTATAGAAACGTGAAAACTATTGGGTTGCTCTTAGCAGCACTCGTCGGACTTAGCGGACAAGCCCCAGCGCCGGCGGCAGTCCGCCATCTCGTCTATGAATTCGGCTACAACACCAAGGTTGCAAGTTCGGGACAGGGGACTGGGACGACGACCGTCGATATTTCCGGCCCGGTCGCGGACGGCGGAGTCATGGTGAGCGGAACCGATTTCTGGTGGAACACCGTGCGGCCGAGAGCCACGAACACGTGCGAGGTGTACCCGAACGGCAACGTCTCTTGTTCGCAGACTCCCTACGCTCTCTCACCCGTACAGCTCACCCTCTTTCCGCTGCTCGCACGCAACTTTTTCAAAGGGTTGTCGGCGAACGGGAAATCGAGCTGGCAGCGCACCTACCACGTAAAGGCGGCAATAGTGCCGGGGGCCTCAGGGTTCGCGGGCCAGCCTTACACGTGGAACTGCAATTACAGTCTGCATGGGCAAGGCCCGATCGCCAATGCCGGCGCGCTGATCCTGGTCACGGCGCAGGGCACGCTCGATCAACAGAGTGGACGATATCTCAAGGCGACTTCCAAGCAACGTATCGTGTGGGACCCAGTTCTAAAGGTTCCGGCGATCGTAAATGACGTGCGCACGCACATCCCAATGAGGAGCGTCTATAGCAACGACTCGATCGAGCTGAAGTTAACGAAGGACTCGAAGTCCAAGATGTAACTCAGTGCGTCGGTACTTGCGTTGTCAAGCAACCTGCCGTCACCCGGTAGGCGGACCAAAGTGCAACTTGGCGCGACCCCGGTGCATTAAGGCGATACACCACCACCAAAGAGGATACTATGAATTTAACGACCGAAAAACCGCGTAGCGCCAAGGACAAACTCGCCGGGCTCGTTTCGCTCAAGCGCGTCATCGATAAGGCGAAAGCGCACAACGAAGGCCAGTTGGGCGAATACGACTACGACTGTCCGCACGACAAGCCGCTCTTCGAGTTTCTGGGCACGAACGGGGACGAGTTCGCGCGCAAGGTTGAGGAGCTCGTCACCGATAACGCTATCGCCGATTGGGTTCGGGCGGAGTTTCTCTCGAAGAAGACGCCCGAAGAGATCGAAAAGTTCAACAGCGAGCGGATGCACTGGCATCCCGAGCCCGGCTCGCACGCTGCCCACTACTTCGAAGACCTTCGTTCAAAAATCGCGCCGGATCGGAAGAACATCGTCACGTGGTTCGACCTGCTGGATATCGACGAAGGCCGTCCCGTCCCGACGCCGACAAGCCTGAACTAGGGCCGTCCTTCGTCCTTCGACAAGCTCAGGATGACATTTCCTTCGACAGGCTCAGGATGACATTTCCTTCGACAAGCTCAGGATGACATGATTGCGCTCAGGATGACATTTCCTTCGACAAGCTCAGGATGACATGACTGCGCTCAGGATGAAGCGTTTTCGCGCAAGTGATGGCGCCGAACTCGCCTACCTCGAGCAAGGGTCGGGCAATGCCCGGCTCTTGTTCGTTCACGGCTGGCAAGCCGATCACAGCGTCTGGGCGGAGGTCATCTCCGGGCTCGGCCCCAGGGCGCAGAGCGTGGCTGTGGATTTGCGTGGGAGCGGCTCGTCGAACGGCGCCTGCGGGCCGCGCAATCTCGAGCGATTTGCGGCCGACCTTCGCGAACTCGTCGACGCGCTGGGTATTGGTCCGGTCGTCGTAGTCGCCCATTCGATGGGTGCGACCGTCGCTCTGCGTCTGGCCCTCGATGCGCCCGAGGCGGTTCGCGGACTGATCCTCATCGCGCCCGTACCGGCGAGCGGCGCCGGCTTTTCGCCAAAAGGCGCGGACTACTTGCGCGCGACTGCCGGCGATCCGATCGCC
Organism: Vulcanimicrobiota bacterium; assembly: GCA_963736775.1. Lineage (GTDB taxonomy): Bacteria > Vulcanimicrobiota > Vulcanimicrobiia > Vulcanimicrobiales > Vulcanimicrobiaceae > Cybelea. Next base: position 214,353 of record CAVTPY010000008.1, read on the forward strand.
GCGCGCAAATGGCTATCGGGCATGTTCGCAGGTGAGCCGGACGCGACGGTTCTCGATCGTCTCTGCGTCGCGGCTGCGAAGACGCCGCGGGACGCGGCGTTGGAGGGTTTCGAATCGTGGGCGAATGCGGATTTCGCAGAAGCGACGCGAACGATTTCCGCACCGGCCGTCGTCGTCGCGCCGGAACGCGACAATCCCGAAATGTACCAACGCAAAGTTGCGGCACTGCTCCCCAACGCGCACTTCGTTCTGCTTCCCGATTGCGGGCATTACGCGATCTTAGAGCGCCCCGGCGAGATCGTGACGATAATCGCTGACATGCAAGAGAGAATGATGGGTCCGGCGTGAGCGATCTGGCTGCGCGCGCCTGCGTGCCGTGCCGTGGCGGCGTCCCGCCATTGACCGACGACCAAATCGCGCCGTTGCTCGCACAAATCGGCGCGGACTGGCGCGTCGAGGAGCGACCCGATCCCAAACGTGGGACGGTAAAGATTCTGAAGCGCGCCTATCGCTTTAGCGATTTTGCGCAAGCGCTACGCGCGGCCGTCCTCGTCGGCGAGATGGCCGAGGAGCAGCAGCATCATCCCGATCTCCACGTTTCCTGGGGTCGTCTCGAAGTTGAAATCTGGACGCACAAGATCGGCGGGTTAACCGAGAGCGACTTTATCTTCGCCGCAAAATGCGACGCGCTCGTAGAGCCCCCAAGAGATCTATAGCTACCTTCAGGTCGAGGGGCAGCGGCATCGCGCCCTCGGCGATGCAAACAAAATTGCCGGCCCACTCGGGCCGGCTCTTCATTTCCGCTGGCGGCATTACTGCGAACCGCGGCCTTTCAAGCTCCTTCGCAAAGCGCATCGTGTACATCGCTCCGCCACCGATCTCCGAGCAAATCAGCACGATGGCCCGCGCATGCTCAGCCTGAAGGCGATCGCGCTCGATCGATGATTCCGGCGAGGCCGCAGTACCCGGAGGAAGAAGCGTCGCGACGGCGCCTCCTCCGGCGACGATAGCGCTCTCGAGTTCGGCGTGCGCGGGCGGGTCGGTTGCGCCAAATCCATATCCCACGAAGGCAACGGTCGGAGCGCCCGCACTCAAGGCGCCGCGATGCGCGGCAACGTCAATGCCGGGAGCGAGCCCGCTAACGATCGGCTCGCCGAGCTCGCGCGAGAGGTCGTAGGCAAACGCTTCCGCTTCCGCCGGCGGCGTACGGCTGCCGACGATCGCAATGCCCGGCCTTGGCAGAGTTCCTCGAACGTACAACTTCAGCGGTCCATTTCAGCAGTAGCAATCCGAATCCCATTAAGACCTGGCAGGAATGTTAGGCTTGCCTAAGTATCTTGTGAGGCATGCTTAAATGGCCGCCAGTCCTTTGGGCCGCGCTTCTCGTGGGCAACCCGATGGCGGCCGGCGCCATTCCGCTTTTTGCGCACCAGTACGGCGTGACGTGCGAGAAATGTCACTCGGTGATACCGCACCTCAACCAGTTCGGCGCGGCGTTCTTGGCCTACGGCGAACGCTTTCCCGGCGTCTCGTCGGGCCCGGCATTTCCGCTCTCCGTGAAGACGAATCTCGTCGATTCTAGCGAGTATCAGGGCGATGGACCCAACGGCGCGGGACTGCCTAAAGCGATCGTCGACGAGGTCGAGGCGTTTACGACTGCAACGATTGGATCGCGCGCGAACTTCTTCGTCGAGCAATACGTGGTCGACGGCGGCGAGCCCGGGCTCTTGCGGGACGCATGGATCAGTGACCGCGTCAATCCGTGGGAGGCGCGCATTCCGATCTATCTGCAGGGCGGCCAGTTCACGCTTCCGTTACCGGTCGATCCCGAGACCTTCCGTGACTCGTACCAAAACTACACGCCCTACGTGCAAACGGTGGGCACGAATCCGTTCGACTTCTTCGACCCGAAGTTGGGGGCGCGGCTGGGCATCGGCGATCCGCTGCGAGGCCTGAATCTACAGCTTTTCGCCGGGCCGGGGTACGACCGTGAGAGCGATCTCGCACCTACCGGCGTCGATACCGAAACCTATCTGCAGGATGCTATGGGAGCGTTCACCCTGAGCGCCTTTCGTTATGACGGATTGCGACCGACCACCCTCGGGCCGTTCGACCGCTTCGAGCGCAGCGGCTTCGGCTTTACGTACGGCCAATGGACGCGTTTCTCGAGCGAGGCGGTCCTCATTGACGGATCGGACTCCAACTGCGTGACGCCGCATATCGGCGGGTGCACGTCGAGCGGGGGATTCGAACAACTCCGGTACGCCTTCAACCGACGGCTTTTCGTTGAGGCGCGCTACGAGGGAACGGCCGATTCGAGCGGCGGCTTCCAACGCGACGGCGTGCTCCTGGGCGGTTACGGACCGACCGAAAACACGCGTCTCACGATCGAGGACGTCATTTCGCACCAGCCTCAAACGAATAACACAATGAATGCGCAGTTCAGCATTGCGTACTGAGCGCGTCGCGACGTTCGCCCGCCTCGCTCTCGCGTGCGCGCTGCTTGCCGCGGCCCCGAGCCCGCGTGCCATCGATATCGTCAAGTCGAGCACACAGTTTAGCGTGGCGCACATTTGGGTCGAACGCGTTACCGGAACCGTACCGATCCTGGGCGGCAGTGTGACGTTGCTCTCCGGCTCCGTGATTCCGCAGAGCGCAACCGCGGTACTCGACGCGACGCGCATCACAACCGGCGAGCCGGACCGCGATCGGTCGCTCGAATCGCCGGACTTCTTCGATGCCGCGAAGTTCCCGCGATGGACCTTCGCGAGCACGCGAATCGTTCCAAAGGGTCCGGCCTCGTTCGAGATGGACGGCGACCTCACGATCCACGGCGTCACGCAGCCGGAGCGGCTCGACGTCACCGCGAGTGGCGATCCGCTGCACCCCGAGTATCGCGCGAAGGCGCAGATCGACCGTCATGCGTTTGGAATGCTCCGAATTCGGCTCGATCCGACGATCGGGAGCACCGTGGACATCACGCTCGATATCGTGTTGCAGTGAGTGCGTTCCCATCCTTGAACGAAGCGCAGAGCGAAGCGCTCCTGATGCGACAACGTGTTTGGCCGGCGCTTTGCTCCGGTGCGCCCGCCGATTGACGGCAGCTGGTGTTGCGCCATATAGGTTTCCAGTACGGCCGGGTGCACGTAGGCCTTACGGCATATCGCCGGCGTGTTGCCCAGACGTGCGGCTACGCGCTCGAGCGCGGCAACGATATTCTTTTTCGCTTCGACCAGCTCGGCCGCCGGCTCGGCAAGGGCGCCGATGCATTCGACGGTTCCGATCCACGTCCGGAAATCCTTGGCCGAAAAATCGCCTCCGGCGATCTCGCGAAGATACTCGTTGACGTCTTCCGAGCTAACGCTATTGGCCGAGCCGCCCTCATCAAGGTACGTGAAGAGTTCTTCTCCGGGAAGGTCACGGCAGCGTTTGATAATGCGGGCGAGCCGCGCGTCGTCAAGTAGAATTCGGTGCTCTCTTCCGGTTTTACCACGAAAGCGAAGCCGCACGCGCGAGCCGTCGAGCCGGACGTGCCGCGTACGCAGGGTCGTTAGGCCAAAGGAGCCGTTGGCGGCCGCGTACTCTTCGTTGCCGACGCGAACACCCGTCACGTCCAACAACGAAACGAGGGCAGCGAGCACCTTACGCCGAGAAAGCTCGGTTCCGTCAAGATCTCTCTCGACGGCCCTGCGGATTGCCGGGAGAGCGCGACCGAAGGCGACGAGACGGTGATATTTCGCCTCGTCCCGCACTTCGCGGAAGCGCTTGTGATAGCGATACTGTTTGCGGCCGCGCGCATCGCGCCCGGTCGCCTGGAGATGGCCGTTGGCAATCGGTGAGATCCATACGTCGGTGTAGGCCGGCGGCACTGCGAGCGCGCGAATCCGCCGGAGCACCGCGTCGTCGCGCACCGGCTTTCCAGCCGCATCAAAGTATGCGAAGTGCCGCCCTCGCTTGCGACGAGTGATCCCCGGGCCGCGAGCGTCGAGATATCGTAGGCCCGCTTCGCGGGCGGCGATCTGTGGATCAACGGCTTCCGCGAGCACCCAACACTCCGTGGATTTCCATCAGAGTAGGATTCCCCGCGGCATCGCGGTCCAAGCGCCTCAGCCCCCTAGGGCAGCAGTTGCTCGTGCGATGGCGTCCAGCGCTCGGGCAAGCGCCTTCTTTATCGTGTCGGGATTGCCGCCCGCGTATGCGATCTCGGGAAAGCTCGTGAAGACTCGATCGATCGTGTGGTAATAGGAGTTCTGTAATAGCCCGCCGCTTATGAAGAAAGCGTCGCGCGAGGCTTGCTCTCGGGCGGCCAACGCTCGCATTGCCGTCACATCGCCTTGGGCCTCCGCGCGCTGCCATCGCGACGTCGGTTGCGTGCGCGGCGGCTCGATACGCCTCGAGCGCCGCACGCAGCTCGCCAAGCGTCATCGCGCCATCGCTACGCGTCAACGCCGCGACTTGCAACGGCGTGAGATCCTTGAGCAACTGCGCCGGAATCTCTTCGATTCGTAACGGATCGACCGTTGCATTGGCCGCCCGCATCGCCTGGATGCCGGTGACTTGAGCCGTGATGACGGCCTGCTTGAGGCCGGGATCGTACGTGCGCAATCCGTCGAGGTTATCTTCGGCGGTGTGATGGGCGCCGAACGAACCATAATAGCCGTTACTCGTGCTCGGTACGCCGAGCATATACGCGAAGTTCTGATGGTCGGATCCGCCGCCCATCGGGTTGAGCAACGGATCGACGCGCTGATCGCGCATGCCTAACATTTCTTTGCCGTCAACCGCCGGAACGACGTCGCAGATCTGCTTCATGAAGGCGAAGAGGCCGGGCGAGGCGCTGACGACAAACGGGTCGCCGGTCGTAAGCTGATCGGTGTTGATGTATTGAAAGACGCTGGCGCGCAGTTGCGGCCCGTTCTCGTAGATGTAGGCCGCCGATCCGTAGAGGCCCAGTTCGTGACCGTCCCACGACGCAAACTCGATCGTGCGGTTCGGCCGCCAGCCCTGCGCGGCCAGCGCGTGGAAGGCGTCGGCGTCTTGCAGCAGTACGGTCGTACCGCTCCCCGGATCTATGGCGCCGAAGGTCATCGCGTCGCGATGGCTGCCGATCATCACGATGGAGTCGGGCTGCTGGCTGCCTTTCATGTCGCCGAATGTCCGTTTGGACAGATGGTCCCGCTCGAAGCACCGTTTCATGCCCGGCTCACTTCGCCAGCGCCGGGGGCACTCATAGTAGGGGACGGTCAAGCCACACCGGGCCGCCCCGAAGGTCGCCGCTTGCCTGTCTCGAACAGACGTTTGCCCTATGGCTCGCCGCACGTTCCCCCTCTCGGAACCGGACTCGCTGGCAGTCGCGCGGGTCAAGGAGTCGATTAAGGAGCTATCGCCAGAAGCGCGGGCGTTCGTCATGGCGTGGCTCGTCAAATACTATCGCGATGACGGTCAAATGTTCTCGCCAAGCGTTTCCACTTCAGAACGTCGACGCGCGACCATTGACGGCATCGAGTATTGGCTAGTGACGGCGCCGAAGAAGTAAGCATGATTACTGCAATGATAACGTGCCCGCGAACAGGCAAAGCCGTGCCGACCGGATTCAGCTTCGGGAATCTAGCGGCGTTCGACTCAGCGATTTTGGAGAACAATCAGGTACGATGCTCTGCCTGCGGCGAGATGCATCTAGTCGACAATAAAACGGTTAAGGCGTTTCCGAGCACCAAGCGCGACGGTTCCAAATGAAGAACACCTGGTCGGCGTTTAGCGTAGCTATACTAATTACCATCGTTGCGGCTGTCGTGTATGCTGTCGCGCACCCCAGAGAAATGGGGCACGGAACTGGCGTTCTGTGGCATTCACTGTTCCATTAACGCTAACTCATAATCACCGAGAGGCGCATAGCAATCGCGGGCGCCTTTTTAGTGCCCTGAGACCGGGAACGCCTAGCTGCCGTCGAACGTTAAGACTTCAGGAGGGGGCAGGGGGATGAAACTTTCACACATGGGCCGTTTGGTCGCATTGACGACTACGGTCATTTTTATGTTCACCGGATGCGGGTCGCAGGTCGCGCCAACAGGCGGCGCCATGATTGCGAGTCACGCCGCGCATAAAATGTCGGGTTCAAGCGGCGCGCTCATCTACGCGACGGGTGGCTGCGGCGGTATTTGCGTGGTTTCCTATCCTGCCGGTAAACTTGTGGATAGCATTAGCGTTAGTGGAGAGCTTGGTGGCGACTGCGCCGACAGCGCCGGTAACGTCTTCGTCACTAATAATACCGAGGTCCTAGAGTACTCGCACGGAGGAACATCCCCAATCGCAACGCTTAGCCTCCCAGGCGACGATGCTGCCGGTTGTTCAATCGACCCGGGCACGGGAAATCTGGCAGTCGTCTTTAGCGAAAGTGGCGCGAACGTCGCGGTTTTTCCCGATGCCACGGGCACGCCAACGACCTACGAGAGTCATATAGTCTCATATTATTGCGGCTACGATAATGCCGGTAATCTATTTGTCTCCGGTCTAAACGGTCACCAAGCCGGACTGTCGGAACTCCCAGTCGGCAAATCAACTTTCTCCGTGCTGTCGATAAACGGTACTTTCGACGGTTTCGGTCAAGTGCAATGGGACGGTAAGTACGTCGCGGTCGAAGGACGCAACTCGGACGATATTAAGGTTTCACGCTTGCAGATTTCCGGGTCAATCGCGTCCGTCGTAGGCGAGACAAGATTCAAGGGTAAGCTTCGCAACGCGTTCCAGTCATGGATTTTCGGAAACAGGATTTTAATTCCTTACTCAAGTCGCGGCCTGCAAGTCAACAAGATTAGCGCGTGGGCCTATCCAAAAGGCGGCAAACCCGTTATTAAATTCGGGCAGTTCGGCCAGTCAAAATTCACAAAGTTCGCGGGTGTGACGCTGAGTCCCGATGCGAACTGACTCTTTGCGCCAGAGCGTAATAACAGTGAAAGGTTTAGGAACAAGAATATGTCCATAGTGTGGTCTGAGCCTGGAATTTTTAACGTCCTTGACCCTTGGTACAATGACCCCATTATCGGGTGGACTGGCATGGTGGCCGACCAGATATAGTGGCTCAGTTCCGGCTTCCTTGAAAATAAATGCGATGAGGACCTAGGCGCGTGGATTGCGCCGCCTGCTGCGCGTTGTTACTTAGCGAAACAGTGTAACGTTTTCCATTTGCCTGTTGAACGCCGCATCCGCGCGTCTGGCTCGCTGGATTCTAAAAATCCAACTCAGCGCCCAACTGAATGCGTCTACTTGGTCATTGAAACGCGACGATGGAAAGCTAAACACTTCTTTCTCCCATTGTTCGCGCCAGGGCGTGTAGAACGCAGGAAGCCAGACGCGTCCCTGTTCGCATAAAGGCGCCGACGCTGCAGCGCGTTCAATCTTGCTTTTTACAGGGTCGCAGACCTGAATCGGTAAAGAACGCCCTTCGAGACTCCCGATGATTCTCGACCCCATGCCTTCATTCTCCACAAGCAGAATGTCGGATTGCCAGCGAGTTACATGCTCGACAACCATCTTCCGCAATCCATCATAGTCAACACGCGCCCTCTGCGCCTCGCAGACGTATACATTCTCCCCGTCACTCAGTAGAGTACAAAGCGCGCTGTAGGAGCCACTTTCGGTCAACTTCCCCGCCGCATCCAATGCCGTGACCTTCACGAAGTCTTCCGGCTGGGTATACGCATTCGAGAACGCGCTCGTCACGAATTTATCTAGCGGGTTATATGGGCGCGGATTCGGAACAGGCAGAGCGTCATAACTCGGAAACCATTCGCCTTATAGATTAAGCCATACGTTGCCGATTCTGGCTGCCATTTGAAATTGCGAAAGAAATGCACGAAGTCGTCATGGAGTTCTTGCGGTCGTTTAGCTCGCTAAGCGGAATGCGTTCGGGCCACAATGCTTCGCCCGGCTGTCTGCCTAACACATCGTCTTCCCCGGCGATCGCAGGCAGGCAAATGTATTCATATTCGGGACCTGCTTCGCTATCTAAAATCTTGCCAATAAGGTCATCCGATGAAAGTCGCGCCCCGATAATTAAGGTGCGGCCTCCAGGGTTCAAGCGAGGTACGCAAATGTCTGTATACCATGACCACGCCTGTTGCTTCTCAACTTCCGAAAATCCATCATGCAGCGGGTCATCGAGAATTAATAAGTCTGCGCCATGACCCGAAATTCCCGCGCCTGTTCCCATAGCTCGCAGCCCGCCGCCTTGTACGACATTGAAACGTTGAACGCTAGTCGAATCGCTTGCAATCTTTACAGAAAGAAATGGGAATTTGTCATCCTCGACTAAATGCTTGGCAACGCGACTATGATTCGTAGCGAGCGAATCAGAGTACGATGCAAGAATTACTGAGTGCGTCGGATTGCGCCCCAAGTACCAGGCGGCAAATAGTTGCGATGCAAGGACAGACTTGCCATGACGCACTGGAATGCTACATATCGCTTTCCGAATCTCGCCAGCTTCGAGCGCCATCAGTTTGCGCGCGATGAATTCGAGATGGCGCGCAGGTTGCCATCCTGGCATCATGCGTTTCGCAAAGGCTATTAAGTCGCGGCGGGCGAGTTCGGCGTTCGCGCCGTCTAAAAGATTGAAATTAGGCTGCATGCTGTTGCTCCTTGCGCCAACGCGCGCCGCCTCGAATTAACGCTGCCGCCTGCGGGCATTCGAGCTTCATGCTTTCTTGCGTGACACTCAAAACAAAGCAATTGACACTTCACCAATTTCTGCCTCGATTGTCGACCAGCGGCCACCAATTTGCTCAGTGATGCAAAAACGTCTCGTTCCTTGTTCGCGATGGTCGAATTGCAAATCGTTAGTTGAGCCACAATTAACGCACCTGCCGCCTAAATACGCGATGCAGTCGGCGCGCCGCTTTGCGCGATGGGCGGCTTGCCGCGCGGCTATCTCGTCGCGATTTTGCGCATAATATGCGGCCATATAGGCCGCTTTTGCATCTGGATTGCGCGCATAGTAAGCGGCGGCGTAGTTGGTAAACTGGCACTTCCGGGAACAAAAGCGATGTTTACTATTACACGGCGCGAACGTCGCATCGCAGGATAGATGCTCGCATTTCTTTAAAGAAAAACCCATGATTGCTTATCCCTTGCAGTTGGCATATTTCTTCGCCCGTATTCTCGCCCTCGAAGACTTGGCTGCGCGCTTCTTGCTTTTAGGAATAAACTCGCGATGACGCGCCTCGTCTTTTAAGACTCCTGCCTTATCAAACTGCTTTCGCAACCTGCGAATAATTGAGTTTGCGTTTTCGCCGGATTCACAAATTATAGAGCAGTTAACCACGAGTTCCACCTCAAAAGAAAAAAAGAAGAAAAGCGCGCGGAGACTTATGCCTTCTATTCACAAGCCCCGCGCGTTCCGCCCAAGCTGCCAGTGCTTAACAAAACGGCTTGGGAAGTTGATTAAGGAGGCGGCGCGCCCCACGACACTAGAGAAACATGCCGTCCCATAACGCGAAGGACGCCTCGCCTGAGCGAAACGTCTTTCGCGCCCGTAAGTGCGCAAGCCGTAATCACTGACTGGCTTCCATCGGCGTAGGATTGCCACCGCGCGCCGCTTTTCTCCGATGAGGAGATAACATCGGCAGCAAATCTTGCAGTATCCGACACGACTCATCCGAGGCGTGCGGAATGGTTTTAGGCTACGTATCCGAGTTCAGGATGCTCCCGAATAGCGCGCTGCGCGATTCTGCAAGCGCGCTCCAATGAATAATCGCCGCCTGTGCTGCCCCTTTTGCAAGGTGCCAGCGAACAATATGGGCCGGTCCTTTTCATCGAATCGTAAGCCGGATACAGTGCTCTTCATGAAAAAGTCGACGCATGAGGGCGCACCTGCGAAACGTTCGCGATTGCTTAAGTACCAGGGTGCGAATTGCGCCTCAAGGTCATACGCGCAGCCAATCGCGCGCGCAATGTGTCCGCCTTCATCCATCTTTGGACTGCCGCATGTTCTGATGCGGCGCGCTGGGCTTGATCTGCAGAAGTACGCGCCTCCGTCGCTTTGGAGAGTTCCTTGTCTAACGTACGCAGGCGTTCGAGTCTTCTCCTTGATGGCTTCGCCTTTGATTTCAAGCTCCAGGTCGCGCGCCTCTTGGTTTAGCTCGTCGCATTTCTCGCCTGCGCCCTTCCATGGGTTGTCTTTGGCGCCTGTTGCCGCAAGCGCGCGCTCTGCGGCGGCATTGCGTTGCGCGGATTCAATTTCGCTTCGTAAAATGCGAAGGCGTTGTGTTGGGTTTACCATATATTATGATCTCCATTCGAACGGCTACGATACAGATCACGAAGCTCGTTCTCGGCTTTTCGAATTTTTCTGGGGTAAGGTCGCCCAATTCGCGCCTGTTGTACGACCGGAAGAGGGCATGGGGCGAACAGGCTTCTTTTCCTCGCTGATGCTGCATCCGGCCCGTTCTGGCGCTTTAACGCAGCGGTGAGGATTGAAGCGTCGTAGCTGTTGCGTGTTCCCGAGAGATCCCGCCGAAGCGCATGCTGTTCGGTCTCTGTTAGGCCAGAATCCAAGGCGCGAAACCCGTTGTTGCGTGCTGCCGGTCGCGCATGACGTTGGAGCTTCTCACGAAATTTTGTTCCGCATCCTGGAATTGCGCGTCATCCATTTTCGCGTAGTCCGGCTTTTTGAAAAGCGCAGGGCTTTTTGTTCGTATTTTGCGAACCGCGAGAACGATACTCGCAACGTCCGGCTTGCCATCCGCGCAAAGTGTGCGGTTTTCAATTCTTCCCGGGAAAGCTCGTAAAACGTCGGGGTCGATGACCCCACGCGCTCGGCCTCTTCCAGAAGCGCAGACTGTAAAAGTTCTCCAGACATGGTATCTCCTAGTATTTAGACGGGGCAAGCCCGCGTGAAACAAAATAAGCGTAGCGCTGCGCGAATAGGCGCTTTATTGCAGGGAAGCCGCGCGCCTCGCGCGCTTTAAGTGCGTTGCGACGGTTAGTTTCGCCGCCTTTTATAGAGCCAAGACGCCGGTTTTCGGCTACCATTGCGGCGTATTTGCGTTCCTCTTGTCGTAGAGTTCTTTCCGCGCTTCTTCCGCGCGAACAATATCTTTAGCCCGTTGGACGCAATGCTTACAGGCGCCATAAAAACTGATTTTGCGTTTGCAGTTCCGACAGTTTTCCGGCTTTTGGATAAAATGTTATAACCGGCGTCGGTGGTTTTTTTATTGGTGGTGGCGCCCCAAGATACGCAAGCCGGGCGTTAATACTCTCGCGCAAGGCCAAAGAACGTATTACGCTTTCCTTAAGTATG
>CAVTPY010000009.1:0-232487 GCA_963736775.1 Vulcanimicrobiota bacterium
AGAGCGAGCCCGCTTCGACGGGCTCGCTCTCGCTTAGGGCTTCGGGCCGCCAGCGGCTACTTGTTGCTGATGGCTGCGCCGATCGGAAATTCAACGCTGGTACTGTAGTTGGTCGTCACCGCCGGCCGGATACTGCCCAACGATCGGCGGTGCTCGGAGTCGATGTGTCCGAGATGCATCCGCCGGCAAAAAACTTGCCAAACGGAGAGATCGTACTTTGATCGACGTCGCAGGCGTCGCCGTTGTAGTTGTTGAGCGGCGTCGAGCCAGTGATCGTTCCGGTCGAGCCGGAAACCGAGACCGCCCACAGGCAAGACCCATTGCTGCACTCTTGGTCGCCAACGACCAAGCCGCTCGACGGACGCCAGTTCACTCCGCCTGGGAACGTAATAGTTCCGCCGCTAATATTGATCGGTATTCATCGTGCTGCTGCCGTTAGGAAGCTTGGAGAGCGAGAAACCGGAGCTGCCAAACCCATCGATGTAGAGGTTGCCGCTGCTATCGTAGGCGTCGAAGAAGTTTTCAGTTTGGCTAGGACTGCTGTATACCGTCGGCGTTCCCGTGGCATTGGCATAGACATCGACGCTGCCGTCGCCGCTCGGGTAGCCGATGAGGTTCGTAACGGCTAGATCGCCGTTTGCCTTATAGACGGCGCACCCGACGGGATATCCGTTTGTATCGCTCAAGGTTTTGAGCAGCGTGCCGGTGCGGGAGTATTGGTAGGTTTGACGCGATCCGGTGTTCGTGATCCAGATGTTACCAGCTTTGTCGCTGCACATGCCTTGCGGCTCGTAGAAGCCGGTGAGGGTTCCCATCAGCGCCATCGCCGGCAAGCTGAAGATATAGACGTCATCCGTGCTCGTCGTCGGAAATGAAGAGCAGTCGAGGCACCGCCTTGGCCTCGGGTGAAACATGGGACTTCCGAGTATCGCGGTGCACCTTCGGCGCCTTGACCGACGTATATGCCGCACCGTGGAGATCCTGAATGCCCAAGGCGTGCCCACCCACCGATGCTGGATTCAGGCCAGTCGTAGGCGTCGAAGACTGTGACCCGCCGCTACCGCTGCAGCCGGCGAGCAGTGCGACGGCTACCAGCGTGCCTAACGCATGCTGACCCGTTCTCGACAATTTCATGTTGAAATGCTCCTTTTTTTCTGAAATGCCACAATGTTGCAAGCGAGCCTAATACGCCTAAACGCTCAAGTTCCCTACCGGTACGGGCTGTCTTCTTGAAGAACTCAGTCAGTACAGTCCCCGGAGCCGGCCCCTGCACTTAGTGCGAGGCATCATTGCGAGCTCGGAGCAGCTCCTCGCAAAAAGTGTATGCGATAGCGCAAGTGGATTACGCCGGTACAAAACGGCGCGTTTCAAGGATTCGAGATTCCGTCGTACGCGCTCGGAATCCCAGTCCCGCTCGACACGCGGTTGCGGCCCGCAACCCCCGAAAGCGGCGGCGGGTCGAAGTCACCATCATGAAGATCCTTATTGTAGGCGCGAACGGCACGATCGGGAAGGCCGTCGCCGCGGAGCTTTCACAGCGGCACGAAATCGTGACCGCCGGCCGTTCGGGCGGTACCTTTCAGGTCGACACCGCCGACCCCAAGAGCGTGCGCGACCTCTTCTCTGCCGTCGCGAAGCTCGATGCAGTCGTGTGCGCGGCCGGCAACGTGCACTTCGGCCCCCTCGAAGAGATGACCGCCGAGCAGTTCGACATCGGCTTACGCGACAAGTTGATGGGCCAGGTCAATCTCGTCCTCGCCGGACGCGAGTTCGTAAACCCCGGCGGCTCGTTTACACTCATCGCCGGCACGCTCTCACAAGACCCGATTCGTTTTGGGTCTTCCGCCTCGATGGTCAACGGCGCGTTAGAGAGTTTCGTGCGCGCGGCCGCCATCGAACTTCACGATCAGCGCATCAACGCCGTTAGCCCGTCGGTAATCGCGGAATCGATGGACGCCTACGGTGCGTACTTTCGCGGCTTCGAACCGGTGCCGGCAAAACGCGTGGCGCTGGCTTTCTCAAGAAGCGTCGAAGGCGCGCAGACCGGCCGAATCTATCGCGTCGAGTAGCCCCTAAACTATTCCGTATCTACCGGCAAGCCGGAAGGCTTCTGGTGCAGGAAATACGATTTCGAATACTTCGACGGAATCATGGTGAACGTCCGCGGCTTTTGGTTGAAATCGAACATGTCGTTCATCCGGTTACTGCGTTGGTCGGTCGTCCCAAGGCTTCCGAGCTTGAAGGTCTCCTCGATGAAGCGAATGATGCTGCCGAACTCATAGACGGTGTTCGAGATGTAGCCCGGTTGGCTCGACGACGTCTCGCGCGCGTAGGGTGAAACGACGATCATCGGCACGCGGAAGCCCGGGCCTCCTTGATCGTCCACCGGCGGCGGCGCAACGGGGTCGTAGAAACCTCCCCAATCGTCCCACACGACGATGATGGCGGTGCTATCCCAATACGAGCTTTGGCCGATCGCGTTGACGACACTCGCCACCCACGAAGGTCCCGTGTCGGAGCCGTAACCGGGGTGGTCGGAGTTCGACTCGTCGGGAATCACCCACGAGACGGCGGCGAGGTTGCCGTTGGTGATATCGTTAAAAATGTTCGTTTCGGGCCAGTTCACGTTGGTGCCCCATTCGGGCCCGTAGCGCACCGACGCGATCACGTCGAATGCGTTCCACAGCGCTCCGGGCTGGCTCGGCGCGAGCTCGGGCACGTAGTATTTCCAGGAAATCGGCGGTGAGTGGTTGTCCATGAGATCGCGCAGCGTTGAATAACTGGCGCTTCCGTCTGGAAAATTGTTCGAGCACGGAAACGGCCCGGCGCCGGCTTCGTAGTGCAGGCTGGTCGTGATCAGCGATGTCACCGTGCCGGCGTACGCATCGCATCCCCATATCTTGCCCGAGCTCGGATCGTTGATCAGGCTCGGGCTGCTGCCATAGGTCCCATCGAGCGCGGTGCCGCCGCGAATCAGGTCCTGATGGGCCGTGAAGCTCCCGCTGCCCTGCGTTTGAAACATCGCATTCGCAAGCGCGTACGTTTCGGCCATCGTCCAGTACGGCGCGATTTGAGTCGGGTTAACGTACTCGTAGGGTTTCGAGCCTTCAATCTTGCCGTTTGTCTGAAATATGATTTCGTTGAATCCGTTCATCTTGCCGCCGTTGTATGCCGTCTGATACGAGACATAGAGATGATTGAGGTTGAGCTTGTCCTCGAGATTGACCTCGGTCAAAGGAATGGATATGGTCTTCGCGTGCTTCGCCTTCCCCATTTTTCCCTTGCCTACGATCGTGCCGGTGGCGCCGGTAAATTGAGCAAACAGATTGTTGAACGTGCGATTCTCTTGAACGATGAGCACGATATGCGAGATCGGCGCGCTTCCCGAGCCCGAGCCGGGGACCATGCCCGTGGGCGGCGGCGTTGACGCGCTAGGCCCGCCACCGCAGGCGGCGAGTACGCTTACGGCCGCCGCGCATAAGCAACGGTGGAAGACTGGTCTCTTCAATCGAGGCTCCTCGTGCTTCATTACTCCTCTGCACCTTCCAGTAGGCAGAGCTCGTGATATTCATCGTCGTTGAGCACGAGCCCCGTGGCCGCGAGGTTCTCCTCCAAATGCGACACTGACGACGTACCGGGGATCGGCAGCATTGCCGGCGAGTGTCGCAGCAGCCACGCCAATCCCACCTGCCAGATCGTCGTATTGCGCGCAGTGGCGAGTGAGGAAAGCGCTTGATTCGCCGCCAAATCGCCGCCGTCAAGCGGGAAGTACGGAATAAACGCGATGCCGTTAGCTTCGCAATATTTCAGGACCGGTTCGCTCGTGCGATTGCCGACGTTGTAGTTATTTTGCACCGAGACGATCTCGACGATCGCTCGCGCTCGCTTCAGCTGGTCGAGATCGACGTTTGAAAGGCCGACGTGCCGAACCTTCCCCGCGTCGCGCAGCTCGCGCATCGTGCCGATCTGATCTTCGAACGGAACGTCGGGATCGATCGCGTGCAGCTGGTAGACGTCGATCCGGTCGACGCGCAAGCGGCGCAGACTCCCCTCGCACGCTTTTCGCAGATGTTCGGGGTGGCCGTCGCGCTTCCACTCGCCGGGGCCGCTGCGCGTCAGTCCACCCTTCGTGGCGACAACGAGCGCGTCGGGATATGGATACAGCGCCTGCGCGATTTGCTCTTCGTTGACGTGCGGGCCGTACGAGTCGGCAGTATCGATAAAGTTCACACCGAGCTCGAGTGCGCGGCGCAACACAAGCAATGCATTTTCGCGATCGGCCGGCCATCCCCAAATGCCCGGGCCGCAAAGCCGCATTCCTCCGAATCCCAGCCGGCGGACCGTCAAATCGTTCCCAATGGTGATCGTGGATGCGCGATTCATCGTGGCTGCGTTCAACGGTGCAAAAAGAAAGACCGCTCGGCATTTGCCGAGCGGTCTGCCCGAAACCCCAGAAGAAAGTTACTTAAAGTTACTTAAGGATCGGCTTGTTGGCGGCCGGATTCGGATTCGGGTTTCCGTTGCTCGGCGCCGTGACGGTTTGAGTCGCGGCCTTGAACTGCGCCTCGGCGTGCTTCTGCGTGTCGCTCATCATCTCGGCGATCTTCATCGTGTAGGACTTGCGCATCTCGAGAAGCTGGCTAGCGAATCCGAAGGACATCTCGACGAGCTGGCTCGGGCTCGGGACGTTCTTGAACTCAGGCAGGTGGCCCGGCTTTTCGCTGAACTCCTTCGTGAACTCTTGGAACGAGCTCATCGCCTTGAGGCTGGCGTCTTGCGTCTGCTTGATCGCCGCGAGGCCCTCTTCCTGAAACTTGTTCATGTACTCGGTAACGTTGACGGTCATGTGCTTGGTATCTCCTCTGCTTTAGTGATGCGCTAAGTATACCAAGCACGTGCTGTGTCTGTCAACTGTCGCCGGTGAAACTCCGGTAGATCCGAATCAGGCTTTCCTTCTGGTCGACGCTTAGCTTGGGGTCGACTTTTATCGCATGCTCGACGCCGTGATGGCTCTCGTCTCGGCTGCCCGAATTGTCGAGTAAGCCGGCTTGCGAGTACATGGTCTCCGCCGAGAGGTGCAGCGCGTTGGCAATACTCTTGAGGACATCGGCCGAGGGCTTGTAAAGACCGCGCTCGACCTGGCTAAGGTAAGGATTCGAGATCTTCGCGATCTCGGCGAGCTGGCGCATCGATAGATTCGCGAGCTCCCGTTGGCCGCGGATGAACTCGCCGAGGCCACGCCAGGCGTCGCTGGCGGGACTCTTCTCCTGCTCATCACTCACGATTGTGCCTCTACTTTCATGTCACCCTGAGCGCAGTCGAAGGGTGTCTCAGGAAGGACGTACCGTCCGGGGGCCGGCTCGCCCTCTGGTAAATCGTAGGGCGCCCGCCGCGGACCTCCGCGGCCCTCGGCCCAGGCGGCCCAATCTTCCCACCAGGACCCCTGATGGCGATCCGCGCTCTCGAGCCACTCGTCGGCGCTCTCTCCCCGAATCGCGCGCGGCTTGGTGTAGTGCCACGTCTTCTTGCCGCCGGGCGGATTGACGATTCCCGCGATATGTCCAGAGTTGGTCAGCACGTACTTCGACTCTCCACTCACGTGTTGGGTCGTCAGGTAGGTGGCACGCCAAGGCGCGATGTGATCGGTCTCGGCGCCGAGCACGTAGAGCGGCGTCTGGATCTTGCCCAGATCGATCGGCGTATCGTCGATCACAAAAGCGTTGGGTTTCACGATCGAGTTGTGCAGATAGCAGGCGCGCAGGTACTGCGAGTGCATCGCGACCGGCATCCGCGTTGAGTCGGCGTTCCACGCAAGGATGTCGAACGCCGGCGGCTGCTTGCCCTTGAACCAGTTGTTGACGACGTAACTCCAAATCAAATCGCTCGAGCGCATCCAGTCGAAGGTTCGCGCCATCTCCGCAGACTCGAGATAGCCGCGCTCGTGCATGCGCTTTTCGAGCCGTGCGATCGTGTCTTCATCGGTGAAGATGCCGAGATCGCCCGGCATGCCGAAATCGATCAGCGTATTGGTGACCGAGGCCGAAGCGACGCGATCGGCTTGACCGTGCGCCGCGAGATAGGCAAGTGCGATCAGCGCCATCGTTCCACCCAGGCAGAGTCCCGAGAGATTGACTTGGGGGGCGCCGGTAATCTCTTGAACGGCGTCGAGCGCCGCGAGGATCCCGTCGCGCAGATAGTCGTCCATCGTCAGCTGCGATTGCGTCACGTCCGGATTGCGGTACGAAATCATGAACGTCTGGTGCCCGTGCTGAACGGCCCATTCGACGAACGAGCGTCCAGGCGCTAAGTCCATGATGTAATACTTGTTGATCCACGGCGGGCTGCAGAGCAGCGGCACGGCGTGAACTTGAGGTGTCTGCGGCTCGTAGGCGATCAGTTCCATCAGGTCGTTGCGCATGACGACGCGCCCCGGCGTCGCGGCGATATTGACGCCCAGCTCGAATCCCGAGCGATCGACCTGTCGGGGATAGCCGCCGTTGTTGGCGACGTCGTCCAAGAAGTTTTGCAGCCCTTTTACGAGGCTGAGCCCCCCGGTCTCCGTCGCCTCTTTGACGACGCCCGGATTGAGCCACGGGATGTTGCTGGGAGCGAAGGCATCGCACATCAGCTGCATGGCGAAGCGCGCCTTGTTACGCGTCGCTTCGGGTAAGCGCGACGAGGCAACCAGCTGCAACGCCGCGTCGGTGCGCGCACGATAATCCTCGACGACACCGGCAAGAATCGGGTTGGCGCTCCATTCCTGGTCGACAAAACGCTTGTCGCCCGGGAATGGTGAGGCGGATGGGGCTTCGCCGCTGAGACGGCGCAGCATGTTGAGGCCGACGTTTTGCTCGGCTAGCGCAAAACCGGTAAGCCACGTGCTCATCCGCATCGGATCCGTCATCACATCGGCGATGACGGCGCGCAGCGCATCGGTCAACGAGGCGGGATCGAGTCCCGTGATGTCGATGCCGTACTTCAGCTCTTCGGGAGCGATCTTGTCATCCATCAGCATTGTCACATGTACCAGCCGCCGTTGATATTGTAGACGGCGCCCGTGATGTAGCCCGCCTTTCTCGTCGAGCAGGAAACGCACGAGGCGCGCGACTTCTTCGGGCTGCCCGAGCGCCCGTACGGGCGTCTGCGCGATCGCGTTCTCGATGGCCGCCTCCGGCATCGCTTTGGTCATATCGGTGTCGATGAAGCCGGGCGCCACGGCGTTGACCGTGATACCCCTCTTGGCGACCTCAAGCGCAACGGTCTTGGTGAGGCCGAGCAAACCGGCCTTGGCGGCGGCGTAGTTGGCCTGTCCGAAGTTTCCGGCCTCGGCGACTACCGAACTCACGTTGACGATCCGCCCGAAGCCTCGCTCGACCATCGTATCGAGCACGGCCTTTATCATAAAAAAGGGCCCTGACAGATTGACCTGTAGGACCTTTTCCCATTCCTCGACCGTCATCTTTCGGACCGTATGGTCGCGGGTGATGCCCGCGTTGTTGACCAGAAAATCGATGCGACCGTGCTGCTGCAGCACGGCTGCGACCGTCTCCCGACATTGGTCGTAGATACTTACGTCGCTTTGATAAAAATGGATTTTCGAGGCCGCTCCGTTGAGCCGCGCTGCCAAATTGTGCGTGCGTTCCCGGTCTTCCGGCAAGCCAAGCACGGCGACGGTCGCGTCGTCTTCCGCAAGAACCGTACTGATTGCACCGCCGATGCCACGAGCTCCGCCGGTCACAATGCCGACGCGTCCACTGAGAGATAAACTACTCACGCGCTAGATTTACCCAACTCTCGCCCGCTTTACCTTCTAGCTGTCAATCCTGACCCTTCGACTGCGCTTCGACAAGCTCAGCGTCGCTCAGGACTGCGCTTCGCGCAGCCGCTAAGGAATTTGGACTCCCAATGTCATGTGAGATTGTCTTGTCATCCTGACCCTTCGACTCCGCTTCGACAAGCTCAGCGTCGCTCAGGACTGCGCTTCGCGCAGGCGCTAAGGAATTTGGACTGCCAATTCATGCCTGAATTGTCTTGTCATCCTGACCCTTCGACTCCCTTCGACAAGCTCAGCGTCGCTCAGGACTGCGCTTCGCGCAGGCGCTAAGGAATTTGGACTCCCAATGTCATGCTGAGATTGTCTTGTCATCCTGAGCTTGTCGAAGGATGACAAAGGCACTCACGTTGCATTGTCATCCTGAGCGCAGGATCGCAATACATGAAGGGCATTACATATCCAAGCCGCCGTTGATGGCGTAAACCGCTCCGGTAATATACGAGGAGTCGTCCTCTAGAAGGAACCGGACGACGCGCGCGACTTCCTCGGGACGTCCCAACCGGCGCTGCGGAATCTTCTCGACGACTTTCGCCAGCGCAGCCTCGGGGATCGCGGAGACCATTTCGGTGGCGATGAAGCCGGGCGCCACACAGTTGACGGTGATGCCTTTTTGCGCCATCTCAAGCGCCAAGCTTTTCGAGAACCCGAAGAGTCCCGCTTTGGACGCCGCATAGTTCGCTTGGCCGACGTTGCCCGTCTCGCCGATGACGGAGCTGATATTCACGATGCGACCCGAGCCGCGCTCGATCATGTGCTCGAGTACCGCCTTGGTCATCTGGAACGCGCCCGATAGATTGACGTCGAGCACTTGGCGCCAGTCGTCGACGCTCATCTTCCGAACCGTCTTGTCGACCGTGATGCCGGCGTTGTTCACCAAGTAATCGATGCGGCCAAACTGCTCCATGACTTCCTTGGCGACGCGGTTGCAATCTTCGGCTTGATCGACGCGTCCTTGATGAATCGAAACCTTCGCGCCCTTCTCGTGCATCGCGCGCGCAAATGTTTCCGCGCTCTCTTTGCCGCGGCTGTATCCGGCGGCGACCGCTGCCCCGCTCAACGCCAACATCTCCGTGATGGCCGCACCGATACCGCGCGCACCACCCGTCACCAACGCTACACGACCTTCGAACACCAGGGCCTCCTTTGCCGTCAATTAATCGAGGCAACGGAGGTTCGGCCTACGGACGCGGTGTCATCCCTGGCTCGGCAGCCGGCCCTACGTGGGCGGCCCATCCGTCCTGCGGCAACGCCAGGACCGCGCGCTCGAGAAGAATAAGCCCTCGAGTCACTTTTCCCGTTGAGAAAGGATCGAAACCATGCGAGTATTTTTCGTTTCACTTTGTGCCGCCGCACTTTCGGTATTCATTTCATTCCCGGCTCCAGCGAAGGCGGCGGACACGATGCCGACCGGCGAAATGGCCGGCTTCGGCAATTTGCTCGGCGCACCGTGGGCTTGCATGAGCCAAGTGCCGGCGATGCACGGAATGCCTGCGCACACCGACCAGCTGACGGTCACGTTCGACCTCGCGCCGCACAACGTAATTCACGACCACGTTGCGGGGGCGGATTACATGGGTGACGATTATTTCGGCTACAGCTCGAGAATGAGCAACTACTGGACCACCAGCGCCGACAATGAGGCTTCCTACGGCGTTGCAACCTCCACCGATGGAAAGGTCTTCACCGGCACGATGCACATGGGAATGATGGCAATGGACGTCACGACCACCTATGGGAAATCCGGCGCCAACGGCATCACGATGACGCAAGTGGTATCGGGCGGCGGGCAGCAGGCTACGCTCAGCAGCAGCTGCACGCGCTAGCAGCGTAAACGCCGGACAACCGAGATGCGCGTAACGGTAATCGGCGCCTCCGGATTCATCGGTCGTCACCTGAGTGCCGGCTTGCGCGGCCGGGGGGACGAAGTCGTCGAGGCGAGCCTTCGCAACGTCGAGTGCAGCAGCGCAGGCGTGCGAAGGCTCCGACGCAATCGTGCAGCTCGCCGGCGCCCCGGTCATAACGCGATGGAGCGCCCGCGCCAAGGACGAGATTCGCCGTTCGCGCGTCGACGCAACGCGCGCGCTCGTGGCCGCGCTCTCCCAACTCGGTGCGCGCCCGACGGTCTACGTGAACGCTTCGGCGGTCGGCTACTACGGCGCGAGCGAGACGGCGACGTTTACCGAGTCCAGTCCACCGGGAGACGATTTCCTCGCCCAAGTCTGCGTCGAGTGGGAGCACGAGGCGTCGCGCGCCGCCGAGTTCGGGATGCGCGTTGCGTGCATTCGAACCGGGATCGTGCTCGGCCGCGACGGTGGCGCGCTCGCGCGACTCCTTCCCATTTTTAAGGCCGGTCTCGGCGGCATCATCGGAAACGGCAGGCAGTGGAGCTCGTGGATCCATATCGACGACGTCGTCGGGATATATCTTCTCGCAATCGATCGAGCCGAAAGCGCGCTCAATGCGACGGCACCCGAGCCGGTCCGCAACGTTGACCTCACATGGGCGCTCGCATCGGCGTTGCACCGGCCGGCCTTCCTTCCGGCGCCGGCGTTCGCGCTTCACCTGATGTTCGGCGAAGGCGCGAGCGTGCTCACGACGGGGCAGCGCGTCCTTCCCGAACGTACGCTGTCACTCGGATACGAATTTGCGTATCCGCAAATCGGCCCGCCCTCGCCTCCGCCGTGTCATCCTGAGTAGCCCACGAAAGCGTCTGCGTCGGGTTACGTAGCGAGGCTGACGGCAGATCCGAAGGCGCCCGGAAACTCAATGGTTTTCGTCGGGGCGCCGCCCCCCGGGTAATTGTAGAGGAAAATGCATCCTTGTTCGCTTTGACCACAAGACGCTTTGACGTCCGGCGCCACCACTTTTCCACCTTGGATCCAAAACTGCTCGACTTTGGTGGAGCTGTTTAAGGTTGTGGCTCCGACTTTGTTGGCGTTGCTTCCGCTAATATCGAATTGGTAGACGATCGAGGGGGAAACGCCGGTATCACCGATGGCAAGATACTTACCGTCCCACTGCACTTGGCCCGGCGCATTGAGCCCTTGCGTCACGGAAATGGTGATGAAGGCTGCGCCACCCTTTGGAAGCTCCGCCAGTGCAAAGGCACCACTGCTGGTCTCGCCATCGACGAAGAGATTGCCCTTATCGTCGTAGCCGCAGAAATCAGACGAAGCCATCGACGGAATGGAATACCCTTTTGCAAGACGCCACCCGCGTTTGCTGCTTTGGCGATAAACCGCCACCGCCGCTCGTTCGAGGGTTGGGCCGGCAACGACGGCGAGCGCACCGGTTTTCGGACTTATGGAACAACCATTCGGCCAGCTGTAGAGCAAGCCGAGTTCGGCGATGGGTGTCCCGCCCCCATGCGCGTATTCGTAGACTCCGCCCGGAATGTAGATGAATGGCACGAAGATGTCGCCCGCCCTATCGGCACAAAGTCCACGCGGGCCACTTGGCCCGCTTAGAACTCCAACGAACCGACTACCAGGAAACCTGTACACGGACATGGGACCGTCGCCGTCGCTGGACGCGTAAAAAAGGTTGCGGCCTTTTGGCTCCGGGAGTGCCTTCTGGTTGAGTGCCGGGCCGCTCGCGACTGCCCGCAGCGGCAGCACTGCGCCCGAAGATCCAATCGGCGACTGTAATGCATCGCAACCTGCGAGTAGCGCGGCTATTGCGCAAACGTTAGAAACACGTGACGCTTTCATCTTACGCTCGAATTCTAGCTTAGCTCGAGAGCTCCCCGTTTGGGGCTTCGTTTCCCAACTAGAGCTAACCCACGTCCTCGATTGCGCCACAAAGTGAAAATCGCTCGGCGACGCGCATCGAACGGGGATCCGCTACCCGAATCGCTCCCTGATGTGATCCTCAGTTCGCCGGTCATCGGGTTTCGTAAAGAGCTTAGCGTTGCGTCGGCTTCGATGCGGCCTGGGTCACGACGTTGTCGGGATCTATCTTCGCGCAATCATCCAGCCGAAGAGGGCCGCGCTTTCGGATCCCGCTGGGGGCCGGGTGAACTCGGCGTTTCGGCGAAATTCACTCGGTGTCGAAGCGTTTCCGCTTCAGGGAGGCACAGCAAATGAACGCTCTAAATTGCGGTCGCTATGCGATAGGCATTTGCGCCGCCGTTTCCATTCTAGGGGGCTGCGGAGGTCGCGCCGGGGGCGACTCGACACCCACGGTACCGAACGTCGGCACGGATGTTCGGCACCATCAAACCTTTTTATATACGGGTGCAAAGCAGACGTTCATGGTACCCGCAGGCGTGACGACGGTGAGGATCGACGCCAAAGGTGCTAGCGGCGGTGGCGCCAGCG
The DNA here is from genome assembly GCA_963736775.1 of Vulcanimicrobiota bacterium. Taxonomy (GTDB): domain Bacteria; phylum Vulcanimicrobiota; class Vulcanimicrobiia; order Vulcanimicrobiales; family Vulcanimicrobiaceae; genus Cybelea. Next base: position 12,154 of record CAVTPY010000009.1, read on the forward strand.
GCAGCCAAGGCTCCCGAGTGACCGCCGGTCCCGGCGGAGAGGTTAAGGCGACGATTCCGGTGACGCCGGGACAAAAGTTGGGAATTTTCGTTGGCGGCGACGGTGCAGATGGCGTCAGCACCGGGGATGGCGGCACTGGCGGCTACAACGGCGGGGCGTCGGGCGGCGCGGAGTCTTACGGTGGGGAAGGCGCCGGAGGCGGCGGTGAGTCCGACGTTCGTCAGGGAGGCATTAAGTCGTCTCATCGCGTGGTGATTGCTGCTGGCGGGGGCGGCGCTGGCGGCACCCACTACGGCTTCTACGAAGGCGGCGGCAGTGGTGGCCTCGGCGGCGGCACGACCGGTGGCAACGGCGGTAACGCCTGCTACTCCTCCTCTTGCTTCGGGTGTGGTGGATCGGGCGGCACACAGACCGTCGGCGGAACCGGTGGTGCCGGCGGCAGCGGCGAGACGTCGGTTGGGGGTGCTGGCGGTCGCGGAAGGCTCGGGATGGGCGGGTCCGGAGGCAGCGAGCCGCTCGGCGGCAGTGGCGGGGGCGGCGGCGGAGCCGGCCTCTACGGCGGCGGCGGCGGCGGTTCGGGAACGCCGCGTACGAGTGGGGTTTGCGGCGGAGGAGGCGGTGGTGGCGGCTCTTCGTATACGGAGCCGAGCGCGACCAACGTCGTAAACCTGCAGGGCGTCAACACGGGCAATGGCGAGATCGAGATTTCCTGGTAGAGCGCGCGGTTCATCGGCGGTCGCTTCTACCCGAAGCGGCCGCTGATATAATCCTCGGTTCGCCGGTCGCTGGGTTTGGTGAAGAGCTTCGACGTAGCGTCGGCTTCGATCAATCGCCCAACGCCCGTTTCGTCGGCGAGCATGAACGCGGTGACGCTCGAGACGCGCGCCGCCTGCTGCATGTTGTGCGTCACGGCGACAATCGTGAACTCTTTGCAGAGCGACGACATCAGCTCTTCGATGACCGCCGTGGCGATCGGATCGAGCGACGCCGTCGGCTCGTCCATCAGCAATACTTCCGGCTGCGCCGCGACGGCGCGCGCGATGCAAAGACGCTGCTGCTGTCCGCCCGAGAGGCGCAGCGGGCTCGTTCGCAGTTTGTCCTTCACTTCGTCCCAGAGCGCCGCAGATCGCAGCGCACGCTCCGCCGCCTCCAGCTTCCCTTGGCGATTCAAACCCTTGGGCACACATGCGACGGTGTTGTCAAAAATCGAGAGCGTCGGAAAGGGGTTGGGCCGTTGGAAGACCATCCCGATGCGACGCCGGATCGCCATCGGATCGACATCGTTCCCGTAGATGTCGTGTCCGTCCAGCAACACGCTGCCCTCCACGCGCGCGTCGAAACCGATCTCGTGAATGCGGTTGAAGCAGCGCAGGAGCGTGGTCTTCCCGCAGCCTGACGGCCCGATCAACGCGGTGACCGCCTTGCGGCGAAACGCGATCGTAACGTCGGCGATTGCTTGGCGAGTGCCATAGTAGGCGCCGAGCTCTTGCGTCGCCAGAAGCTCGCCCGGCGCAACGGTGGTCATGCTTCGAGCCCCCGCATCGCGCGGCGCAACATCAGCCGCGCGCCGAGGCTGAGCACGAAGACGGCTCCGATCAGCAACAACGCGCCGCCCCATGCCTGTGCCTGCCAGCTCGGATACGGTGAAATGGCGTACGTAAAGACTTGCAGCGCGAGCACCGCCATCGGCCGATTCGGATTGCTCTCCCAAAACTGACTTCCGAATGCGGTGAAGAGCAGCGGTGCGGTTTCGCCGATCACGCGCGCGATTGCTAAGAGCAATGCGGTGATGATCGCCGGCATCGCAGTCGGAATCACGATTCTCACCGTTGCCCGAAAGTTCGACATTCCCAGCGCAAGCGCGCCCTCGCGTACGGTCTGCGGCACCGAGCGAATCGCCTGCTCCGAGGTTCTCACGAGCAGCGGCAGCATCAGCATCATGAATGCAAACGAGGCCGAGAAGGCCGAAAAATGTTTGAGCGGCGCTACGAGCACGGCGTACGCAAACAAACCGATGGCGATGCTCGGTACGCCGGAGAGCACGTCGGAAAGAAAGCGCAGCGCTTCGGGAATCGGTCCGCGGCCAAAGAGCGAGAGATAAATGGCAGTCAGCAGCCCGATGGGAACCGCCATAGCGATTGCGATGCCGAGGATGATGAACGTTCCGAGGATTCCATTGCCGACGCCGCCGCCCGGCACGCCGACCGGATGCGGAAGCTGCGTGAGAAAATCGCGATTGAGCGCGCCGGCGCCTTGCACGATGACGTAACACAGGATCACCAGCAGCGATGCCGCTCCAATGATGGCACAGACGAGCGCCAACCCCACTCCCAGGCCGCCAACGATGCGGCGCCGGGCGAGATTACGGTGCCTAAACGCGCTCTGAGCCACGAACGCTCCAAATCATGAATCGTGCCAGCGCGTTGACCGCCATGCTCACTAAGAAGAGAATCAAACCCAGCTCGATGAGTGCGCTCGTGTAGATGCTCGTCGTAGCCTCGGTGAACTCGTTGGCGATCACGCTGGCCAGCGTGTACGACGGCGCGAAGAGCGAGGCCGAGATCTCCGGCCGGTTACCGATCACCATCGTTACGGCGATCGTTTCGCCCAGCGCCCGTCCGAGTGCAAGTACGCAGGCTCCAAAGACGCCGACGCGCGCGGCGGGCAAGACCACGCGTATCGCGGTTTCCCACTTTGTCGAACCCAGCGCCATCGACGCCTCGCGCAGGTCTCGTGGAATCGCCACGAGGACGTCGCGCGAGATGGCGGTCACGGTGGGCACGATCATCAGCGCCAAGATGATTCCGCCCGTCAGCAGGCCGACGCCGTAGATCGGGCCCGAAAAGAGCGGCATCCAGCCGAGCACGTGCTGCAGCGCCGGCCCGATCGTAGTTCGCATGAACGGCGCGAGCACGAAGAGACCCCACAGACCGTACACGACGCTGGGTACCGCCGCAAGCAGCTCGATCAAGAACGAAAGCGGCTGCCCGAGCCACCGCGGGGCGAAATCGGCGAGAAAGACGGCCGCCATGATCCCGATGAATGCCGCCAGGACGATCGCGATCAGCGACGTCATGACCGTGCCGAAGATCATCGGCAGTGCGCCGAACTTACTGGTTATCGGATCCCAAGAGCTCTTCCAGATGAACGACGGACCGAAGGCGACGATCGACGGCCACGACCCGAGCACGAGCTCGACGAAGAGGCCGATGATCAGCAACGCAAACAGAATGCTCCCACCGTAGACGACCGCAGCGAAGCCACGGTCGGCAGGGCTTACGAACCGCGCGACGCGCCGAAACTGCGGCCCTACCGACATACTGTCATCCTGAGCTTGTCATCCTGAGCTTGTCGAAGGACGAAGGGTTACCGCTGCATCTGCCGGAGTGTCGCCGCCGCCGCATCTTGCACGTTACGAGGCAGCGGAACGTAGTCGACCGACTTGGCATTCTCCTGTCCTTGCGAACCGACTAGCCACGAAAGCACGTCGTAGAGTTCCTTGGCTCTGGCTTCGGGTTTCTTGTAGACGACGACCCAGGAGTATCCCGAGATCGGATAGCCGCCGGCTGCGGACGAATCGACGATCGTGAAGTTCGTGGCGCTGACCTCGGGCTTCGAGGCCGCTGCCGCCGCGACGGTCTCCGGCGTGCAGTCGACCCACTTACCGGCTTTGTTCTGTAGCGTCGCGGCTTGCATGTGATTCTCCACAACGTAGGCCATTTCGACGTAGCCGATCGCGCCCGGCGTGCTCTTCACTTGCCCCGCAACGCCTTCGTTGCCCTTGGCGCCGACCGAGCTGGGCGCCGGCCACGAGACGCTCTTACCCGTGCCCACTTTGCTCTTCCACTCGCCCGAAACGTGGCTGAGAAAATCCGTGAAGATGTAGCTCGTGCCCGAGCCGTCGGACCGATGCACGACGACGATCGCCATGTCGGGAAGATTCACGCCCTTATTGAGCTTGGCGATCTCCGGGTCGTTCCACTTCAGGATCTTGCCGAGGTAGATACCAGCCAGCACGGCGCGCGTCAAACGGATCGCCGCGCTAACGCCGGGCAGATTGTAAGCAATCGCCGCCCCGCCCAAGGTCACCGGTATTTGGAGGACCGGCCCTGGGGCCCGCGCGAGCTCGCCAGCGTTCATCGGAACGTCGGTGGCCCCGAAATCCACGTTGCGGGCGGTGAACTGCGCGATGCCGCCACCGCTGCCGATCGATTGGTAGTTGACCGTAACGTCCGGATTCTTCTGATTGTAAGTGTAGAAGGCTTTGGAGAAGAACGGGTAGTCGAAGCTCGATCCTGCCCCCGTTAGCTGCGTGGCAGCGGCGGCCGGAAGGGTCATTGCCGCCATAACGGCCAGCGAGAAGCAGTAGCGACGCAACGAACGTATCACAGAGAAACTCCTTATTTGGTAGCAAACTGTGGCCTTCAGCCTGGAGCGAAGGCTCGTTCTAGTTGTAATGCAATCCGATTAACGTGACGTTAAGGCACCCGGCGTCTCGTCACCCCGAGCGCAGTCGAAGGGGGACGAAGCCACTCGCCGAAGGTCGCGGCCCCATGGCTGACGATTCCCGGCCTTCGCTTGCCGAACTGCGGCATACCGCGGCCCACGTCCTGGCTCATGCCGTCCAAGACCTTTTTCCCGAGGCGAAGCCTACGATCGGACCGGCAATCGAGAACGGCTTCTACTACGATTTCGACCGGGTCGAGCCGTTTACGCCCGACGATCTCGAACGCCTCGAACGCCGGATGGCCGAGATCGTCGCGGCCGATTATCCGATGACGGGGCGCGAGGTCACCCGCGACGCCGCGATCGCCGAGTTTGCCGCCAATCCGTACAAGGTCGAGATGGCGCGCGAGATTCCCGCGGATCAGGCGATCACGCTCTATACCATCGGTGAGTTTACGGACCTCTGCCGTGGGGGCCATGCGCAATCCACCGGTGGAATCGGCGCGTTCAAGCTGACGAATGTGGCGGGATCCTATTGGCGCGGGGACGAGCACAAACCGATGCTGCAACGCATCTACGGCACGGCCTGGTACGATCGGCAGGAGCTCGAGACGTATCTGGCGCGTCTCGAGGAGGCGCGGCGACGCGACCATCGCAAGCTCGGCGCTGAACTCGATCTCTTCTCGATTGAGGAGCAGGCCGGCGGCGGGCTCGTCTTCTGGCACCCCAAGGGCGCCATCGTCCGCGGAATCATCGAGAACTTCATTCGCGAGGGGCTGCACGAGCGCGGCTATCAGCCGGTCGTGACGCCGCACATCGCACACGAGCGTCTCTACGAAATCTCAGGTCACCTTGATAACTTCGGCGAGAACATGTTCGGCCCGCTCGAGGTGGAAGGGCAGCGCTTTCGGCTCAAGCCGATGAACTGCCCCGGCCACATCCTCATTTACAAGGACCGATTGCGCAGCTATCGGGAGCTTCCGCTGCGATTCTCGGAGTTCGGGACGGTCTATCGCTTCGAGCGCTCGGGGGTGCTGCACGGCCTCAACCGGGTTCGCGGCTTCACCCAAGACGATGCCCACCTCTTCTGCATGCCCGATCAGCTCCAGCACGAGTTCGAGCAAACGCTCGACGAGGCGCTTCGGCTCATGAAAGCGTTCGATTTCGTCGATTTTCAATACGTGCTCTCCACTCGAGCGCCGGAGGATCGCGGCGAGACCGATGCCATCGCCGAAGCTGCGATTAGAAATGCGTTAGAACGCTCGGGACTTCCCTTCGACGTCGACGAAGGCGGCGGTGCCTTCTACGGCCCAAAACTCGACATCAACGTGCGCGACGCGCTCGGACGCCCGTGGCAGCTCGGAACCGTGCAAGTCGACTTCATATTGCCTGCTCGCTTTGACTTGAAATACCGAGCTGCCGACGGTCAGGATCACCGGCCGGTCATGATCCATCGCGCCCTGGCGGGATCGCTCGAACGCTTTTTCGGCATTCTCATCGAGCATTACGGCGGCGCCTTTCCCGCATGGCTGGCGCCGGTTCAAGCAGTCGTCACGCCCATCTCCGAGCACGAAATGGGGTATGCTCGGGAGGTGGTCAGCCGCCTCGAGAAAGCGGGCTTTCGGGCCCAGCTCGACGAAGCGAACGAAAAACTCGGCTACAAGATTCGGCACTGGAAAACTCTGAAAGTGCCGTACATCTTGGTCGCCGGAAAACGAGAAGTCGAGGACGGTACCGTCAATATCAATCAACGCGGTATCGAAGAGAAACGAACTGTTTCCATCGACTCTTTCGTTGAGGAATTAAGGACCGTGGTCGAAGCGAGACGATGAAAAGAATAAAATGCGACGCTCGCGCCGTTTTTGCGGCGCTCGCTCTAGTGCTGGCTTCCTGCCAAGGCAGCGGCCTCGATAGTGGCATGGGCGGCGACATGACGCCCCCCGTCTCGCAGCCCGGCGCGATGAATGCAGGCGGCATCAACAGCGGCGGCCCGGGCGGATTAAACGGCGGCATGAACGGCGGAATGTCGGGTCCGTCGATCGGCATGAACGGTCAAGAACAGCTTGCCAATCCCGGTGCGACTTTAGCGCCCAACGAAGCACAGTATCCGATCTCGCAAGGACCCACCGGCATGAAGTGTCCCAACGTGCAGCTCTTCAACCAGCAGTACACGTGCAACCTCGCCTTCAACATGCCGTCCCCGTCGCCGGGCAAATCTCCGGGCAGCAGTCCAAAACCGAGCGCGAGCCCCACGCCCTCTCCATCGCCGACGGCTTCGTCCGATGATAGCGACGATGACGACGACTCGCCGAGTCCGTCGCCAACTCCAGGCGGAATGATCACGCTGCAAACCGAGCCGCTGCCCAAAGACGTCCCGTCGATGATCAATCCCAACCCGCTCTTCTTGCGCGTCACGCCGCTGATGGCGATCCGTTTGCAGAGCAACCTGGATTTCGCGCTCGGCGGGGGCACGTCGTTACAATACACGCTGCCGGCCCTGCAGTTCACCGGCCGCGTCTTCGCGCTCCAGCTCTTCAACGAAACCACGGTTCGCGGCAAGCGCGCCGATCAAATCATCGGCAACTACGCGAAGTGGACGTCTCCGAATAGCAACGTCGTGCAGTTTACGTTCAACGTTCCACGGGTAACCGTGCGCCACACGCAGGTTTGGCTAGTCGCGCTCTACGGCGCGCAGCTTCCGCCCGGCAGCACGCCAACCCCCTCGCCTTCACCCTCCCCGGCAACCTCGCCCAGCTCCTCACCTTAGTTCACTCTGTTATCCTAACCCTTCGACTCGCTGCGCTCGCTCAGGACTGCGCTTCGCGCAGGCGCTAAGGAGTGTCACCCTGAGCCGGCATTGTCACCCTGAGCCGGCATTGTCACCCTGAGCCTGTCGAAGGGCGACAATGCACTTCCCAGCGTCATCCTGAGCCTATCGAAGGATGACCTAGCGGCGACCCCGACATACCCCGGATGACGCCCGCGGCGCGCAAGACCTTCATCGCGAGTTTTCTCGGATGGTCGCTCGACGCATTCGACTTCTTTCTTCTCACCTTCGTTATCGGGCGTATCGCGACGAGCTTCGGCCAAGCCATTCCGCAGGTCGCGCTTGCGATCACGCTGACGCTGGCGTGCCGCCCGATCGGCGCGCTGCTCTTCGGGTGGCTTGCCGATCGCTACGGACGGCGCACGCCGCTGATGATCGACATCGCTCTCTACTCGCTGTTCGAGCTGCTCACGGCATTCTCGCCGAACTTCACCGTCTTTCTGGTATTGCGCGCGCTTTTCGGAATCGCGATGGGCGGCGAGTGGGGACTCGGCGCCGCAATGGTGATGGAAGTACTTCCGCCGCAACGCCGCGGCTTCTTCAGCGGGCTGCTGCAACAAGGTTACATGTGGGGCTATCTCCTCGCCGCGCTCGCGTATTTTCTCGTCTTTCACTTTACGAACTGGGATTGGCGCGGGCTCTTTGTCATCGGCACGCTGCCGGCCGGCCTCATTCTCTTCATCCGCTCGAGCGTGCCGGAATCTCCGGTCTGGCTGGAGGAGCGTGCCCGCCGCGTGACCGTAAGAAAAACCTTTCTCTTGCAATCGCTGCGCTCGTACTGGCCGCTGTTTGCTTACTGCGTCGCGTTCATGGCGGCGCTCAACGCGATGTCGCACGGCACGCAAGATCTCTACGCCACCTTCTTGCAGAAACAACACGGATTCTCGACCGGCCAAACGTCAACGCTCGCGATCGTCGCCGCCGCCGGCGCGATTGCTGGAGGCCTCACGTTCGGCACGCTCTCGCAGCGCTTCGGACGCCGCCCCGTCGTGATGTTTTGCGCGGTGCTCGCTGCGTGCATGATTCCGCTCTGGGCATTCAGTCCGACGATCGCGCTCCTCGCGGCCGGCGCTTTTGGGATGCAGTTTGCGGTCCAGGGGACGTGGGGCGTCATTCCCGCGCATCTCAACGAGCTCTCTCCTCCGCAAGTCCGAGCGACCTTCACCGGCTTTACCTATCAACTTGGCAACCTCGTTGCCGCCGGCACCGCCCAACTGGAAGCATCGCTCGCTCAACACAGCAGCTACGGGGCAGCGATGTCGCTCGTACTAATCGTGGTTCTGGGTGCGGTCTTTGCGCTGAGCGCGCTGGGCTATCTCGTCCGCCCGGAAAACCGCTTCGCACCCCTCGCTCCCAGTGTGTCATCCTGAGCGCAGTCATGTCATGCCGACCCTTCGACTCGGCGCTTCGCGCCTCGCTCAGCACTGCGCTTCGCGCAGGCGTTAAGGTGTGATTCTCCAGATCTACGGTTTTGGTTTGACGAATGAATCCTTCTCGAGCGTAAAGACGTAGCTGGCGCTGTTCGTTTCGTTGCCGCCGGCCGTCGCCACATCGGCGTGTATGAGGGTGGGGACTTCCATCGCGCGATCGTAGTTAATCGTGATATCGGAGGTTTGGGTGTCGAAAGGGCCGTCGTGGAGCTGCACCGTCTTTATCTCGCGAACGATGACCTTCTTACCATCGCCGGCGTCGACCAGCGTGAAATCTTCCTCGGTGTCGAACTCCGCGGACTGCTCCTTGCGCTGCCAATGTCCTTGCGCATCCCACGGCGCAGCATCGATGAACTGCCGCCCCAGATAGCTGAGCAGAAGCCACTCAGTCGGGCTTGGAGTCGCCGTCGATGGGCAGAAAACCGAAGTGCTCCCGTAGACGTCGCAAGTATACGCTTGCCGCGGCCGTGTCTCGTTCTGGACGAGTTCGGAAATGCGCACGACCAGTGCGCCGTCCGGCGCGACTGAAAGCACATCGACAAACATCGAGCCGCTGCCCGCTTCGGGGGAAACCAGATTCCCCGCAATGTTGGCCGTTTGCGCGCCGTTGGTTCCGGTAACCTTGGAAGTCTGTAAGGCTTGCACTGCGACGTTGAACGAATACTCCAAATGTCGCAGCGGCTTGCCCGGCGGGGAGGCGGGTGGGGGCGTCTGGGCGGTCAGCGCCACAACACCACAAATCGAAAGCAAGAGAACGATGGATAAAGTTCGCACGGTCTTAGTCGGCACGTTAAGTACTCGGTTTGTTACTTCCCGCCGAGCACCTTGCGCACTTTGATCTTGGGGCGCGATTCTTAGTCACGCCCCAAGACCTTAACCCGTTATTTCTTGACTAGTGGCGAAGATGCAATCTGTGCGGCCGATGAGGCTCCCATAAGGGTCGAGAATAGCGTGGTTTGCCCCTTCTTAAAACCGACGACGTTGTCGTCTTGATTGCTTTGGAAGAACGCGCCCTTGGCGGTAACTCCGTTTTGCGTCGGACCGGTCAAACCGTCGGTAATCGTTTGGGACGGGCTCGTTTGACCGGCCGGGTACACGGTTACGTTGGTCGTGGAGAAGTTCGAAACGTACACGACGCCCTTCGGGCCAAACGAAACGCCGATGGGCCCTGCTACGCCGGTGAGACCCGAGTTCGTAACGCTTGACGAACCGGCTTTGATCACGAAGACGCCGTTACTGGTGTCGCAAGCAACCCAGACGTTGTCGCTGCCGTCGGTGTTGATGCCGACTGCCTGCCCGTACGCGTTAAAGTTGATCGTCTCGAATGCCGACGTCCCTCCCGGGGCGTAGGCGGTGATCGTGTTATTGCCGAGGTTGCTCACGAAGACGTTCCCCTTTGAGTCGACGGCAACGGAGTACGGCGACGACACCGCGTCGGTGATCGTTAAGCTCGGTGAGCTCTGGCCCTTGGGATACACGGTGACCGAGTTACCCGAAATATTGGCGACGTAGAGGTTTCCGGCCTTGTCGACCGCAGCGCCGAACGCGCAATCGGTTCCAGTCGTGATCGATCCTATGGGCGAGCTGTTTGCCTTGGTCGGATCGTACATGAGCACGCCACCGTCACAGTCGGCCACGAAGAGAATTGATTTTTTCTTCTTCTTCTTGTCGGGCCAGCCTTTGGGAGCGTTTGTTATCGGGTGAGTCAGCGGAATGAGGATGGGGCCCGACACTACGGGACCCGGCAGTATGCGCCATGCCTGACCGGCTACATGCGTCGAAGGCGTAAGCGCAGAAGATCCACCGGAAGTTAAGGTGTTACCCGAACAACCGGCCGCGAATGAAAGAGCCGCGGCTGCACACAACGCGCGGCGAGAAACTGTCTGCAACATGGGGAACCTCCGATAAGAGACGGAATTGAAGGACCAGACCTTTGTAGCAATCGCTAAACTCCCCTGCAACCATTTCTTAGAGACCTGGCGGACGGGGGCGGGCGTTGCCGCGGTCCGGCCGCGACTGAGGCTACCCGCTTTGCCTACACGTACTGCCGGATCGAACCGCTCTCGGAAACTTCGAGCAGCGCTTCTGCCGGTGCGGTATGGAACGACATGACGATCATGTCGTCATTTATGGGATAAAACTCGTGCGATACGCCGGGCTCGATCACGAACCATGAGTCGCCAGGCGAGCCGTCGCCAACCGCGGCCATCTCGCCGATCGTGCTGCCGATGCGCGAACGGCCGTGACCGTCGATGACCACCATGTGCTGCACGCTATTGGGGTGGTAGTGTTCCCCCGACCAGCGCTCTGCCCGCAGCGCAAAGATCCAGGCCGATTGGATCTCGGCCGGAATGCCCGCCACGTTCTGCAGGCCGATCGTCGACCAGACAAAGGGCTCGGACGATGCCCGCAGCTCCGATTTGAGCCGGGCGATCGTTTCGACGACGTCCGCCCGCGTCACGAGGTCTGATACGGCGTTGTTGAGCAAGCTAAGTCTCGCTAAACATTTTCTTTAGACGCGCGACCGCGGCCGAATGGATCTGCGAAACGCGCGACTCCGAGACGCCGAGCGCGGTTTTGATCTCCCGCAAGCGCTGTCCCTCGAAGTAATAGAGCTGGATGACGATTCGCTCTTGCGGCGGTAGCGAGTTGACCGATTGCTCCAGCTCGGCGCGCACTTCGTCGTGCTCGAGGTCACGCGCGACGTCGCTCTCCTCGTCTTTGAGCGTATCGGCAAGGGCAAGACCCTCGCCGCTCTGGTTGGGCAGCAGCTCCTCGAGCGAAACTAACGTTGTCCCGCGCGCTGCCTTGACCGCCCGAGCGAGCTCCTCAGAGGAAAGGTCCATGTGCGCCGCCAGTTCCGCATCGGTGGGCGCTCGGCCATGACGCATCTCGAGCTCTTCATACGCGCGCTCCAGTTCGCGCGCGCGTTGCCGGATCGTTCGCGGAACCCAATCCAGCGAGCGCAAGGCATCGATAATCGCCCCGTTGATCCGGGTCACCGCATACGTTTCGAACTTGACCGAACGGCTCTGGTCGTATTTTTCGATCGCATCGAGCAAACCGAAGACGCCATCGTTGATTAAATCGTTGATGTCGACGCTAGACGGCAGGTGCATAGAGATCCGCCCCGCGACATACTTGACGAGGTGCAGATACTTATGGACGACCTCCGCTCGTGTAAGCAGACTGCCGTCGATGGAGTAGCGGCGGTTGGTGGCCGTGCGCGCCAGTGGTTTACTCACATCCTTCCCACCGCAATACCCCGGTTGTCGTTGGAGTCCTCGCGGGAGCGAGCGCTCGGCGCCCCCTCGTAGGACTTGCGCGCCTCGCCGGAGTAGGCAAGCCGGTCGGCCCTCCGGGGCCAGTATTTTTTGCTTAACTGAAAGATAAGGATGACCGCACAGACAGCGATTTCGGCCGGTTTAATTGGGGGTGTCCTGGCGGTGCTCTACGGAGTCGCGCTGACCTTCTGGGTGCTGGCTCAGCCGGCCGGCAACGAGCGCATGCGCGAAATCGCCGCCGCCATCCAGGAAGGCGCGATGGCCTTCCTCCAACGGCAGTACCGGACCATCGGAATCGTCGCGATCGTCCTGGCAATCGTAATTCTCTTCGCTCCGACCCTGGGCAGGGAGGCAGCCATCGGCTTCCTGATCGGCGCGATCCTTTCGGGGGCGGCCGGCTTTATCGGCATGATCGTCTCCGTGCGCGCCAACGTTCGCACCGCCGAAGCGGCACGCGGCGGCCTCGGCCCGGCGCTCAACGTCGCCTTCCGCGGCGGCACCGTTACCGGCATGCTCGTCGTCGGCCTGGGTTTGCTCGCGGTCTCCGGCTACTACGCCATTCTCATGTACGTCAACAACGGCGACAACGCGACCTCGCTCAACGCGATGGTCGGTCTAGCCTTCGGCTGCTCGCTCATCTCGGTCTTCGCGCGTCTCGGCGGCGGCATTTATACGAAGGCGGCCGATGTCGGCGCCGATCTCGTCGGTAAAGTCGAAGCGGGAATCCCCGAAGACGACCCGCGCAATCCGGCCGTCATTGCCGATAACGTCGGCGACAACGTCGGCGATTGCGCCGGTATGGCCGCGGATCTTTTCGAGACCTACTGCGTCACGACCGTCGCCGCGATGCTGCTGGGCAACCTGCTCTTCGGCTCGAAACTGCCCGGCGCGACGACCTTCCCGTTGCTGCTAGGCGCAGTCTCCATCGTGGCTTCGATTATCGGCGCGCTCTTCGTCGGAGTCGGCGGCGTGCGCCGCAACAAGATCATGTCGGCGCTCTATCGCGGCATGGCCGTCACCGGCGTGCTGGCCCTCGCGGGCTTCTACTTCGTAACGCAATGGGTTTTCGCCGGTCAAAGCCTCGTCAGTGCGACGGGCATCTTTATCTGCGCCATCATCGGCATTGTGATTACCGGCCTGATTACGTTTATCACCGAGTATTACACCGGCTCGCAGTTCCCGCCGGTGCAGCGCATCGCGCGGGCATCGGTTACCGGTCACGCGACCAACATCATCGCCGGCCTCGCGGTCTCGATGCAGGCCACCGCACTTCCGGCCCTCGTCATCGTGGTCGGGTTGCTGATCAGCTTTGGGCTCGATGGCGTTTACGGCGTCGGCATCGCCGTTACGGCGATGCTCTCGCTCGCCGGGATCGTGGTGGCGATCGACTCCTTCGGCCCGATCACCGATAACGCCGGCGGGATCGCCGAGATGGCCGATATGCCTGAAGCCGTTCGCAACGTCACCGATCCGCTCGACGCCGTCGGCAACACGACGAAGGCCGTCACCAAAGGCTACGCAATCGGTTCGGCGGCCCTCGCGGCGCTCGTGCTCTTCGCCTCGTTTCTCCAACAGCTCACCAACCACAAATGCGGCGCGGACGAGACGACTGCGTGCATCGAAGGAGTTCGCAACCTCTTCGCGGTCGGAAATCCGTATGTGCTCGCCGGCCTCTTCATCGGCGGTCTGTTGCCCTATCTCTTTGCGTCGCTTTCGATGGAAGCCGTCGGCCGCGCCGCAGGCGCCGTGGTAGAGGACGTGCGCCGTCAGTTCCGCGAGAATCCCGGCATCATGGCGGGCACGACGCGGCCGGACTACGGCACGACCGTCGACATCGTCACGCGCGCCGCACTGCGCGAGATGATCGTCCCGGCGCTGATTCCGGTCGGCGTTCCGGTCATCGTGGTGCTGCTCTCCTACTTTAATATCTTGCCCGGCGATACCGGCCCTCAGATGATGGGCGGCATCCTCGTCGGTTCGATCGTCACCGGCTTCTTCGTCGCGATCTCGTTCACGTCGGGCGGCGGCGCTTGGGATAACGCCAAGAAGTTCATCGAAGATGGCAACTACGGCGGTAAGGGCTCCATCGCTCACCAAGCAGCCGTGACCGGCGACACCGTCGGCGATCCCTATAAGGACACCGCCGGCCCCGCGATCAATCCGATGATTAAGGTGCTCAACATCGTGGCGCTTCTACTGGTGGCCTTCCTGCGCTAGGAGGCCGTCCTGCGACGAGCGCTTGGCGGGAACTTCATAATGGGTAGAAGTAATCCGAAGACCAGCTTACCTTGGCTTCGTTCCTGTGAAAGGATCTCAAGTTGATAAAGCACTTCTTCATTGCGACCATGATGGGTCTGGGGTTCGCCCTTACCGCGCTGCCGGCGCCGTCGTCGGCGGACTATGTCTACGTCCAGGTCGGGCCGCCGGCCGCTATCTACGAAACCCGGCCGCCGCGGCCTCATGCCGGCTACGTTTGGGTTGGCGGCTACTACCGCTGGTACGGCGGCCGCTACGTTTGGACGCACGGCTATTGGGCGAATCACCCCGGCGCATGGTGCCAGGGGCATTGGCGCTACACGAATCATCGCGGCTATTACTGGGTCCCCGGATACTGGTGCTAGCGCTCGATCGCTAGACGCAAGCGCCTATTGAAGGGATCGGCTTCAAGCCGGTCCCTTCGAAATTTCCGCTAATCGTTCGTACTTTCGGAAAATAACGAAATAACTCGCTGCGATAAAAACGATCGCGAAGGCCAGGAGCCCGTCGCCGATCGTGCCCGTCAGTTCCCCGCGCTGCGGCATCGCCATGCGGATCGCGTATCGCAATCCGAAGGCCACCGCAAAGATCGCGATCGTTACCCACGACGAGCCGAGATGCATCACGCCGGGTTTCTCCGTTGGCCTCACATCGGTGTGCATCCCACGCAGAACTCCAAAGGGCACGCCCGCTACCGCGCCGATGAAGAGCGCGACGGCAATCGCGATCGGGGGCGCCGGGTAGAGCTGATCGTTGGCGTAGATCACCCACGCCGTTAGCACGCAAAGAATGATCGGCGAGACCCACATCCGCGTGACGCTGATGCGTTGCGGCCGGATCATGCGAACGGCGAGCACGACGACCACGATCAGGAGTGGGAGCAGTTGCACCCACCCCGGAAGCTCGGGCGTCGCTTGCGATCCTATTTGATTTCGACCTTTGCGCCCGCTTCTTCGAGCTTCTTCTTCACCTGCTCGGCCTCGTCTTTAGTAACGCCTTCCTTAACGGCCTTGGGCGCGCTCTCGACGAACGCCTTGGCTTCGGTAAGGCCGAGGCTCGTCAATTCGCGGACGGCCTTGATGACCTTGATCTTCTCCGGCCCAATCTCGGCCAAAATAACGTCGAACTCGGTCTTCTCGGCTTCCGGCGCTGCGGCGGCCGGGCCTGCGGCCATCATTGCGACCGGCGCGGCCGCAGAGACGCCATACTTCTCCTCGAGCTGCTTGACGAGATCGGCAAGTTCGAGAACGGTGAGTTTATCAATTTGTTCGATGACTTCGGCAATTGCCATGATACGTGTTTCTCTTCCTTATCTAAGCGTTTGAGGCTGCGGCTTTTTGCTCGCGAATGGCGTTGAGCGCGCGGACGAGTCCGCTCTGGTTGCCCGATAGCACGGTGATGAGGCCGCGAAGCGGATTCGCAAGCGTGCCGACGAGCGATGCGAGGAGTTCGATTTTCGGTGGAAGCTTGGCGAGGATTTCTACGTGTCTTGCGTCGACGATTTGGCCGTCGATATAGGCCGCCTTGATTCCGACTTTCTTGACGGTATCGCTGAAGGTCTTGAGCGCTTTGGCCGGTGCCACCGGATCGGCTCCCGCGAAGACGACGCCCGTCGGACCCGCAAGAATCGATTCGAACAGCGACGCGAGGTCGCCGGCGGCGATCCGAAAGAGCGTGTTCTTGACAACCGAATAACTGTTGCCGTCTTTGCGCAGCTCTCCGCGAAGCTTCGTGATCTCTCCGACGGTCAGCCCGGCATAATCGGTGAAGAACAGGCTCTTCGCGGCGGCGAGTTTCTCGGTGAGTTCTCCGACTGAGGCTTCCTTACGTGCGGTTGGCATTCGATGGTTTCCCGGCGCAAACGCGCCAAAGCGAAAAAGAAAAGCGCCCCGTTCGAGGGCGCATCGTTGAAAGTTCGCATCGCCGAAGCGATGCGCAGCTTCTCGTTCTTGCGTCCTCGGTGGTCTCTTCCCAGCGTCATCGTGAGCGCACTTATTGTCATTCCTGAGCCCACTTATTGTCATCCTGAGCCTGTCGAAGGATGACCCTGAGAAAATTGAGGCCTTGCGGCCGGCCACGGTCTATGGAGCCAGCCGATAGACTACCATAGCCACGGTAGAGAACGCAACACGAACGCGAGGAACCAACCGCCTTTTCGCTTTGCGGAAGAATAGGTTCCGTTGGCCGAGAAGGCGGTCGCATGTCGAGCGCAGCGGTGAAGTCGGCCGTCCGGTTTATCTGCGAACGCCTCTCGCTGGCCGTGGTCGCGATCGGCACCGTCTTCATGGCGCTGGTCTTCGTTGTGGTCGAATATCACTCGGCGCACCTGGGCCAGTACTCCGTCGTGCTGGTCAACAACACCGACCGCGTCCAAGTCGTCTCGGCGGCAGCACCGCACGGGGCACTGCAAACCGGCGACAGCGTCGACCTCCAAGATCTCTCGCCGATGCAGCGCTTCTCGCTGTTGCGGGGCGCGCACGCCGGAACGCGCTTGACGCTGACGGCGACGCGCGACGGCCGCACCTTCGTCACGACGTTGCCGGCCGGCTCTCCCGACTACACTCGACGCGCGACCCTGGCGCGCGACGTCGGCGTGCCGGTGAACTTCTTTCTAACCCTGGCTCTCGCGAGCGCGCTCTTTCTAATGCGGCCACGGCCGATCACGCTGGCGTTCTACGCGTACACGATCTTGATGCTCATCAAGATCAACAAAGCCGCGCTCGACCTGGCGGTGTGGCCGGCCAACATCGCCAGCGACCTAGCCATCCAGGCCGTTTATCCGCTGACGCAGCTGATGATCCTGATCTTTGCGCATCGGCTGTACGGCCGCTCGGGGCGCGCGTGGCCTTGGTTCTTCGGCGCCGCCGTCGTACTATCACTCGCCGACTTCGTCGCCTGGGTAGACCCGATCGTTTGGACGGTCTTTCAAAAGTTCGGTTTCCCCGGACCGACCAATCTCTTCATGAGCGGGACCGACGCGATGTTGCTCGTAGTGGTGCTCGCCGCGCTGGCCTACATTGCGTCCGGCGCGACCGCGCTCGATCGCACGCGGGTCACGTGGGTGATCTCAGGGATTGCTCTGGCACCGATTCTCGACTTGACGTGGGCCGTTGCCAACGTCTGCAGCACGCTCATCGGCAATACCTCGCTCCCCGTCCTCTATGTGCAATCGTGGACGGGGGCGTTACTCCCGTGGTTCAACCTCATCGGATCGATCTTTGTGCTCTACGGTCTGCTCTCCGAGCGCGTGGTCGATTTTCGCTTCGCGATCGGACGCGCGGCCGTCTATGGGATCATCACGGCGGTCCTCCTCCTGCTCTTCGGCACCTTCGAGTGGCTGGCAGAACAAATCTTCGAAAGCACGAAGCCCGCGATCTACATCAGCCTGTTCGCCGCACTCGCGATCGGCTTCACGCTCAACGCGCTGCACGGCCGAATCGAGTATTTCTTGAACACCTTCTTCTTCCGCGATCAGCGCCGCTCCGAGGAGGCTCTGCGCCGCGCATCCCGCGCGCTCGCCAACACGTCTTCGGAAAAGACGCTGATCGAGTTTCTCGTCGACGAACCCATCCGCGTTCTCGGTCTTAACTCGGCGGCGCTCTTTCTCGCGCCGGCAACGGGCAAGCCCTTCGAACGCACAGCGGCCCGCGGCTGGTTGAAAACGGAGTCGGAGAGCATCGATGCCGAGGATCCGCTCATCGTCGAGCTACGCGCCGAACTCACCCCGATCGTACTCGATGGGCGTCCGCGCGCGGAAACGATTCTTCCGGGGGGCGCCAAAACGCCGTCGCTCGTCGTTCCGCTACTGATGCGTGGATTGGTTTTCGGCTTCGTCCTCTACGGCTCGCGCTCGAACGGCATGGTATTGACGCCCGACGAACAGACGCTGCTCGAAGCCGTCGCGCGCAGCGCCGGCGCGGCCTACGATCACATCGATGCCGATCGCTCCCACGCGCGCATCGCCGAACTGGAAGCCCAAGTTTACGCGCTCACCGTCTCACACTAGCCCGTTGTCATCCTGACCCTTCGACTCGGTGCTTCGCACCTCGCTCAGGACTGCGCTTCGCGCAGGCGCTAAGGTATGTCATCCTGACCCTTCGGCTCGGCGCTTCGCACCTCGCTCAGGACTGCGCTTCGCGCAGGCGCTAAGGTAATGTCATCCTGAGCCTGTCGAAGGAAATGTCATCCTGAGCCTGTCGAAGGAAATGTCATCCTGAGCCTGTCGAAGGAAATGTCATCCTGAGCCTGTCGAAGGACGACAGCGGTGCAACCAGAAGGCGCCGGGATGGAACACGTTCGACGCGATTTTAGCCGTGAAGCCTTCCTCGGACGCGCCGGTATTGGGTTGGCCGCGGCCTGTACCGGTGAGGCGCTCTCGATGGCGCAGGCCGCTGCGGCCGAACCGTCAACACCTCGCCTCGAGATGGGCGCACGCAGTCCGGCCGACGCACTGGAGAAACTCAAAGCTGGCAACGTCCGCTATGTCGCCGGGCAGCCTCGTAGCGGACCGCAAAGCGCGCTCCTAGTCGAGCTCGCCAGCGGGCAGAACCCTTTTGCAATCATTCTGGGTTGCTCCGATTCGCGCGTCCCAATCGAGACGGTCTTCGATCAAATTCCCGGCAACGTCTTTGCCGTTCGCGTCGCCGGCAACTTTCTCAACGACACCAACTTCGGCTCGATCGAGTACGGCGTCGCCGTTCTGAAGGCGCGGCTGATCGTCGTGCTCGGGCATACGAAATGCGGCGCGGTAAGCGCGGCGGTCTCGTATGTAAAAGACGGAACGGCGCAGCCCGGGCACATCGCAACCATCGTCGAAGCGATCGCTCCCGCCGCCAAAGCCGCCCGCGAAGTCCCCGGCGATTGGGTCTCAAACGCGATTATCGAAAATGTAAGGCGCAACATGCGCGAGATGACGGCTGGCTCGAAAATCATCGCCGACGCGGTCTCGCGAGGCGATGCCGAAGTAACCGGCGGCATTTACGATCTGCACACCGGCCACGTCAACTTCTTCTAGCCGATAAGGACTAGGCCGTCGCTTTAATCCGGTTCGGGTCGACCTTGACGCCGGGACCCATCGTGCTGGCCAGCGTCACGCTGCGAACGTAGGTTCCTTTCGCGGCCGCCGGCTTCGCGCGGACGATCGCATCGAGCAACGTCATGACGTTTTCGAGCAGATGCGCTTCTTCAAAGCTCGCCTTCCCGACGATCGTGTGCACGATGCCCGTCTTATCGAGACGGTACTCCACCTTACCGGCCTTGATGTCGCGAATCGCGCCGGCGATGTTTGGCGTTACGGTTCCGGCCTTGGGATTGGGCATCTTCTGCGCGAGAATGCGTCCGAGCTCTTTGCCGACCGACGCCATCATGTCGGGCGTCGCGACGGCGACGTCGAACTCCGCAAAGCCGCCCTTGACCTTATCGATCAGATCCTGATCGCCGACCACGTCGGCGCCGGCTTCTTGCGCGGCCTTCGCATTATCGCCCTTGGCAAAAGCGATGACGCGAACCGTGCGCCCCGTCCCGTGCGGCAACAACACCGTGCCGCGAACGTTTTGGTCGCTCTTCTTCGGGTCGACGCCCAGGCGAATGTGCACCTCGACGGTTTCGTTGAACTTTGCGTTGGCGTTCTTTTTGACGAGCGAAATCGCTTCGGGCGTCGAGAAGAGCTTAGCGGGATCGAAGCTCGTGGCGAGTGCCTTGAAGCGTTTCCCGTGATGCTGCGCCATCTTATGCCTCCACTTCCACGCCCATCGACCGCGCCGTTCCGGCAACGATCTTCTTGGCCGCGTTCATGTCGTTGGCGTTGATGTCGGGCATCTTCACCTTCGCGATATCTTCGAGCTGCTTTTGCGTCAGCTTACCGACTTTGTTGCGGTTGGGCTCTTTGCTGCCCGACTCGATTCCCAACGCCTGTTTGATCAGAAAAGACGCCGGAGGCGTCTTCGTGATGAACGTAAACGTGCGGTCGTCGAAGACCGTAATCTCGACGGGGATGATCATGCCGGCCTGTGAAGCAGTGCGCTCGTTGTACTGCTTGCAAAAGTCCATGATGTTGAGCGAGTAGGGGCCCAGCGCCGGTCCGATTGGCGGAGCCGGGGTCGCCTTGCCTGCGGGAATCTGCAGGCCGATTTTGCCAACTATCTTCTTAGCCATGAAATGCCTCCCTTCGAAGCGACTCTCATCGCTTCTTCCCCAGCTGTAGTGCTAGACACGAACGTTGGGGTCTTCGTCCGTCCAATCTCTCCTTGTCATGCTGAGCTTGTCGAAGCACGAAGCATGACCAAGCTACTAACCTTAAGCTATACTTTTTCCACTTGGAAGAACTCCAGTTCGACGGGCGTTTCACGGCCGAAGATTGAGATGAGCGCGCGTAAGCGTTCCTTCTCCGGCGCGATCTCGTCGACGACGCCGGTGAAGTCGAAGAACGGCCCCGATGTGACCTTGACGCGATCGCCCTTCTTGAAGTCGATCTTGAGTTTGGGCGCTTCGATGCCCATCTGCTTGAGAATCGTCTTGACTTCTTTGTCCTGCAGCGGCACGGGTTTCTCGCCGGGCCCCGGACTTCCGACGAAGCCGGTCACCCCTTGCGTGTTACGCACGACGTACCAAGACTGATCGTCCATGGTCATTTCGACTAGTACGTATCCCGGAAAAACCTTCTTCGGCGTGATCTTCCGCTTGCCGTCCTTGAACTCGACTTCGTCCTCCATCGGAACGAGCACGCGGAAGATCTTGTCCTGCATGCCCATCGAATGGATGCGCCGCTCGAGATTTGCCTTGACCTTGTTTTCGTAACCCGAATAGGTGTGGACGACGAACCAGTTACGATTATCTTTAGGCTTGGCCACGACGGCATCGTCGTCGACGACGTCGGCGGAAGACGCCTCATCTTCGAGATCGGCGGCCGGCTCTTCGACGATCTCCTCGACCGCGACCGGATCGCCCATCTGGGGGTCCTCGGTTTTCGTTTCGTCGACGGCCGTTTCGTTTATGGTCGTTTCGTCAACAATCGGTTCGGCGTCGTACATCGTCTGCATCTACCCAGCGGTGACCGGATGAATCAAGCTGAAGAGCCACCCGAAGAGCTGGTCGACGAGGAAGACGAACAGCCCGATGCCGATCACCAGCGAGATCGTGAGAATTGTCGCAGAGATCCACTCATCGCGCGTCGGCCAGGTGACGCGCCGAAGCTCCGCGATGACGCCGCGGATGAAATCGCCGCCCGCCATGGACTGGGCCGTTCTCTTTTGCTGTTCGTTCACCAAAGGTTTACCTTAATTTGTCATCCTGAGCTTGGGATCTGTCATCCGGAGCTCAGCCTGCCCTGAGCTTGTCGAAGGGCCGAGGGCCGAAGGGGTGGCAGGGCGGACAGGACTCGAACCTGCAACAACTGGTTTTGGAGACCAGGACTCTACCAATTGAGCTACCGCCCTATCTCGTTTCCCTATGCGGTTTGTGGCATCGGCAGAAGCGGCAGTATTTGCTGAGCTCCAGCCGGTCCGTGGTCTTCTGCTTGTTTTTCTGCGTGTTGTAGTTCCGGCGCTTGCACTCGGTGCACGCCAGGACTACCATCACTCGCGATTCTTTCTTTGCCATCTTTAGTCTATCACAACATTAAGAAAACGGACCGGCGGTCCGTTCGAGAGTCAATGCTAGCACATCCGCCAGTCCCTTTCAACCGCCCGTTGTCACCCCCTGTGTCATCCTGAGCCCTTCGACTTCGCTCAGGGCAGGCTCCGTCGAAGGACGACAACGGGCAACCAACCGCCGTGTCATCCTGAGCCTTTCGACTTCGCTCAGGGCAGGCTCCGTCGAAGGACGACAACGGGCAGCGATGGTGCGCCCGGCCAGAATCGAACTGGCAACCTTGGGCTTAGGAGTCCCCTGCTCTATCCAGTTTGAGCTACGGGCGCGCACGTGATTTCCCCTATTTTATGCGGCTTTGCGGCGCGGCGCCCTGCCTTTGGCTGCCTCGCGCACGCACGGGCAGATTCCGGGTATCTCACGGTTCGGGGCGAATAGGCGAGCGAATGGATCCGCCGACCTTACGGGTGGTCTGCTTCGTTGCGGCGGCCACACTGCTCCACGGCTGCGCCGCCACCGCGGCCGCTCAAGAGGTTCGATCCTCGTGCACGTCTACCATCCAAGTGCTGTTTGACAAAAACGGAATGACACGTATCCCGGCGGGCTCGACTATCTGGTTTACCAGCGTGCTGAAGGCAGTTCACACCGCCGATGGCAGCGCAATAACGTCGCCGATTCGTATCTACGTGCATCAGTCGCGCATCACGTTCGGCGGGCGACCGAACGTCATCGCGATGCCGGACAGTACGGTCGTGCTCGATCCGTCGATAAGCGTACCCCGCCGGTTGTGGAACGGCCCGGAGAAATTGAATGTCGCTTATTCGCCGTCTCAGGTTTCGCACGAAGCGCTCTTCGATGCTCTACCGTACGAGGCGCCGGAGCCATTCATTCCGGGTCCCAGCGGCCCCGTAACGTGGACTGCAACGTTCGCCGCGTCTCGCCCGGGTATCACGATAGATTGGGCTTGGGGCGCAGCGGTCTATTCGCAGTTTGGTCCGGTTGGGACGTTCCAGCTCAAGCCGCTTTCAGGGCCTATCGCACAGGTTGACCCTCAGGCCGGCCCGCCGGACTTGTACGAAAACAACGACTCCGCGGGCACGCCCGAAGCCTACAAGCAGTTCGTAATCGCTGGCGCCATGGGCACCGGAGCACCGCAGTACACCGGCGCGCGCAGCGAGCCCGCGTCAGTTGTCGCGTGTCGGTCATCCGAGCCGCTGCCGCCGGCAGGACCCTTCCAACAGATGTCTCCCGCGGTGCAGCATTACTTCAGCAGCGTGAGGCTCGTGGCGGCTTCCTTAGCAGCGCCCACGTTCGCGTGGCCGGTCTCGCAACAGATCTCGGCCGCCGACGGCAGCATTTGGCAGGCCGTTGTGCGCTGCTATGCGACGGACCTTTGCGCGCTTGCTTCATATCCAAATGGCGACCAAATGGCGATCTACTCCGAAGGCGCCGCGTATTGCAAGCCATACGCCTTGCACTTTAATCGGACGAACGGCGGGCGGACGATTTATTCGTTCGCACGTGACGTCGACTACGACGAGTACCCGATCGCGCATCGCCCGAACTGCGCGCGAACGCGTCCGACCCACATCGGCATGGACGGCGGGCGCCTGATCCTTGGGATTTCACAGAACGCCGACGGCTCGCTCAGATTTCATTTTGCCAAGCCATAGGCACACTTCTTGTATTGACAGATCTAAATACAACAGCTAACATCGATGCATGTCGATGCAACGATGTTGCCCCCCGGCAAGGGTTGTAGGACGGGATTTCGAGCCCGCTGCCGCTCTTCTCAAGGCGATCGCGGACCCGTACCGCCTCACCATGCTGGCGACCCTCGCCTCTGTTGAGGACGAAGTCTGCGTCTGTGACTTTACCGATGCTCTTCCTCTGAATCAGCCGACCGTCTCACATCACTTGCGCATCTTGCGCGAGGCTCGTTTGGTGACGTCCGATCGGCGCGGTACCTGGGTGTATTACCGGCTCGCGGAAGATGCACGTGCGCGACTGAAGGACGCCTTAGCCTTCGCTTTCCCGAAGAAAGTGCGCGCGTGAAGACCCACCTGAATCTGGCCACGACCGACCTCGCCAAGAGCGTGCGATTTTACTCGACGCTGCTCGACGCACAACCCGCGAAGCTGTTAAACGATTACGCGTTGTTCATCACCGAACGGCCGGGACTTGAGCTTGCGCTCGATTTAAGGAGCTCCGTTTCATCCGCGAGCGATGTACACTATGGCATCTGCGTGGATTCGATTGAGGAGGTAGAGCACGCAGCGGCCCGGCTTCAACACGCGGGGCTCGCCCCGTCGACCGAACGCGAAGAGACGTGCTGTTACGCGAACCAAAGCAAGATATGGGCCATCGATCCAGTGGGGCGGCGTTGGGAAATCTACACGGTGCACGAGGATACCGAAGAACGTGACGCTACCCCTACTACGTGTTGCACAGCCGCGGCGGATCAAAGCCGCTCCTGCTGCAGCAACTCGGCAGGTTAATGAACGCGTCCTCGGCGATCCGGCGAGCATCGAGCGACGACCTGGAAGCGATTCACCGCATCTATAATGAGGGCATAGAGGATCGAGTCGCGACCCTCGACACCGCCCCGAAGTCGGACGAGGCGATGATGCAATGGTGGTCGCAGCACGATGAGCGGTACGTCATCCTCGTGGCAACCGAGCCGGGCGAGATCGTTGGGTGGGCATCGCTCAACCGATTCTCCCACCGCTGTGCGCACTCGGAGATCGCCGACCTCTCCGTCTATGTGGCTCGTTCACACCGACACAAGGGAATCGGATATTCCCTGCTGACGAAGCTGGCGCACGAGGCTGGAAAAGGTGCTTTCCACAAAATCGTGCTGCACGCGCTGGATGGAAACGAACACGGCAAGCGGCTATATCGCAAGGCCGGGTTCGTGGAAGTTGGTGTCTTCAAGGAGCACGCACTGCTCGACGGACGGTACGTCCACGTAATAGCTATGGAACGCCTGCTGCGATGACGCTGCTCCGGCGTAGCACCGCCGAAGCCTTCGGCACCGCGTTCCTTTTAGCGGGGGTGGTCGGCTCCGGCATAATGGCGGAACGTTTGAGCGGAGGGAATCACGCGATCGCGCTGCTCGCTAATACTCTCGCGACGGGCGGCGTTCTCATGTGCCTCATTGCGGCGTTTGGGCCGATCTCCGGTGCGCATTTCAACCCAGCCGTGTCGTTTGCCGATGCATTGCGCGGCGGCTTACCATGGCGGGAAGTTCCAGCATACTTCGTAGCACAGCTTTCCGGCGCGATGATCGGGGTAGCTGCGGCCAACGCGATGTTCGGGCTTCCCCTCTTCTTCGTCTCGCACCACGTACGCACCGGACCTACGCAGTGGCTGGGCGAATTCATTGCGACTTTCGGTCTGTTGCTTATCATTTGGGGGTGCGTACGCTCTCGCTCTCCTTTCATTCCCTTTGCCGTCGCAGGGTATATCGTCGCCGCGTATTGGTTCACCGCGTCTACATCGTTCGCGAATCCTGCCGTGACCATCGCGCGATCGTTGTCCGATACTTTCTCCGGTATACGTCCGCAGGACGCTCCCGGATTCATCCTCGCGCAGTTTTTGGGTGCGGCTTGCGCTACGCTAGCGTTCGGGTGGCTCGCGCCGATCGACACACACGGCGATGCCGCCGCGTAAGCTGAAGCAGGAGGAAACATGAAGCGCGTGGTGCTGTTCGTTTGTATCGGAAATACGGCGCGCAGTCAGATGGCCGAAGCATTCCTTAATAGGATCTGCCCAGACGATTTTGCAGCGGAAAGCGCCGGCCTGGAGCCCGGCACTCTCAATCCTCTGGCAATCGCCGCTATGCGCGAAGTCGGTCTCGACATATCCGCAAATGAAACGAAGAGCGCGTTTGATCTTTTTAAAGCCGGCAGGCTCTACTCATACGTCGTAACGGTCTGCGACGAGACGAGCGCGGAGCGTTGCCCAGTTTTCCCAGGCTCGGCGAGGCGTTTACATTGGAGCTTTGCCGATCCCGCGAGCTTCCAGGGACCGTGGGAGGAGCGACTCGCCAAGACGCGGGAGATTCGTGACGCCATTCAAGCGCGGATTCTAGCTTGGTGCGAAGAGGTGTGCGGTGCCGCTTCTCGCTAAGAAAGTGTCTGCAAGGCGGTTACATCGGCATGTCACAGTGACCCACATCGCCTAAGGAGTGGTCGCGCTGCTGTGCGGCCAGCCACTGATGGATTGCTGAGACTAGGTCCTGATCGGCGCTTGCGAGCGCAATTGCCGCTCCGCTGGGAGTCTCGAAATAGCGAACCGACACGCGAGAAGTGCCGGATTCCAGCCGAGCTAGCCCCGGCATTGTCCTTCCGTGAATGTACGCGGGGTCCGAGTAGTTGCCGCGTGCAAACATCGCGGCCTCTTGGAGTAAGTGCGCTCGAACGAGAGCAATCTGTGTTGCCTCCATGTCGTGAACGACAATTTCAATCACGCCTCCGGTCACGCTTGGCAAGAACATGTGCACGGCTTGCTTTTGGTCGAACGGCATAACCTGCGCGCCGTGTTCCATTACCATATTTTGATGCGAATTGTCCGCTCGAGTTGCAAACGGAACAGTCGCGAAAGCCAAAGCGATGATGGCCATGTACGTATTACGCTTCATTGAGTACCTCGGATAAAAGAGAGAGCGAATCCAGAAGGGCGTTGCGCTTATGCGCGGGGATTGCGTCAAAAACCTTAGCGAAACGCGCCCGCCGCGACGCGGAGAGACGTTGTACTGCCCTCGATCCAGCTGCCGTTAGCCGTAGTCTGCGCAGCCGAGAATCGTCCTTGTCTCTCGAGCGATCGAGCCAGCCGCGCTGTTCAAGCATCTTAGCTAGCCGGCTGACCGTGCTCTTTTCTAGGTGCAATCGAGCTGCAAGTTCATTTTGAGAGATGCCAGGGTCGCGCGCGAGCTCGAAAAGTGCCTGAGCCTCCCCCACCGAGATCGGCGCGCCACAAGGCGTCTGATCCGGTCGGTGCAGTCCAAGTGCGCGGATCAGCCCCACGATCTGTTGCTCGAAGGCGATAGGCGATGCCCCGATAGTTCGATGGCTCAACCGTTGTATAATACAACTATATTGACGCCTCGTCAATCAAAGTCTGTCGGTTGCGGTCGCGAAGTACCCGAGTCGGATGCAGGGTAATCTGGCGCTCGATTTTTTGCTGGGCCTCGGGCTTGGCTATCTCTCCAGCATGTTCGGGATTACCGGGGGCGTTATCGCCGTGCCCGCCGGAGCGTCGAAAAGGTTGCCAGGGCTCCGTTTTTACTCAGGCCTCTTCTTCTTGAACTTCCTCCGGGCACTGGCAATGGTCTTCATCGCTTCCCCTGCCCCCACAACAGCGCGGATTTTTATTGCGTGCCCCTGGTCCGAGGAATAACGCACCAAAAATCCTGTGATTCCCTCAAGTAGCTCCTTAGGTAGGTCCGAGATCTCCGTATAAGCGTCGGTGGCAAGCGGTGTCCCCGGGCTGGGTAATGGAACGGCAATCAGACGATCGTTCTCAATCCCATCCTTGGCCTCTCGAATCGCACCGATGACGCGCGCCTGGATCAGGCAACCCGAAAATAGGCCGTCACGATTCACAACCAGAATGTCCACCGGATCCTTATCGGGCGCAAGCGTTTGCGGAATGAAGCCATAATCGTAGGGCCACTCCAAATCCTCTGCAAGCACGTCATGAAACGCAATAATGCCGTATTCGGGCATTAGCGCGTACTTATGCCGGCTTGCTTTTGGCGTCTCGATAATTGCGTTTACGATATGGTCGCGTTTCTTCTTGGACTTCGGAAGCGCAGGGATATAGTCGTAATGCGTCGCGTTTATGGCCATAAGGCCCTCTTACCCCAGCCATCCGAAAGCCAAGCGTCCGGCTACTACCGTGAGCTCAGGGCGATGTCACGGCGCATTAACAGACGCGCTTTCAAGCGCGTGGAACTCTGCCTGATCCGACGCACATCGCCTCTAGGTACAGCTTTGGATTACCGCGCTCGTTATGTTCGGGAGGAACGTACGCCAGACTGAATATTGACCGTAGTTTCCTGCTGTCACCATGATCGCGACGTCTAGCTTCGGAATCACGATGAGCAGTTGGCCACCGTTTCCCCCGGCGCTGATTACCGGATATATCTGGCCAGCGACTGAGACCGACGTGACGTGCCATCCGTATCCATAATGATCTCCTTCGCCTTCGGGCGTGGTTCTCGGCATAACCGATGCCTCGATCCAATTTGAGTCGACGATTTGGCGCCCCTCCCACGCGCCGTCTTCTAACAGCAACGCACCGAATTTCAAAAAATCGCGTGGCCGAAAGCGGTCACCACCTCCCATGTACGCCTCATTTGTGGGCGGTGGCATGAGCCACATGGCATAGGTCCTGAACTGCATTGGTTTGGCAAACCGCTCGCTGAAGTACTGGTCGATCGGCATGCGTACCGCGCCCTGGATGATTACCCCTAACAGGTTGATGCCGGCGGTGCAGTACACCGCTCGCGTCCCCGGGTCACTTACCATCGGAAGATCAAGCGTGTAGCGATACCAATCGGTTCCCGGAGGTTGGCTCTGCATCGTATCTTCGTTACCGGGAGATTGGTCATCATTGTCGTCGCAGGCAAGCCCTGATGCCATTGTCATGAGGTCGGCGACGGTCATACGTTCTTTCCGAGCGTCGTCATTTTTCACCGGGCGATAACTGGAAAGAAGACTCAAGACGGGCGATGAGGGCCAGAAAGCTTTAGTATCCTGGATCGCTCGTCCAAGCATCAGCGTCGTCACGCTCTTGCCCGCAGAGCGGACATCGTGCAGACCATTGGGACCCAGCCCGTAAAAATACTGATCGAGCACGAGCTTGCCGTGGCGGGCTATCGCGATGCTTTGGATGTACTGCGAGTTCAGGACGGGGTCGCGTTCGGCGACGATGCCCTCGATCAGGCTGACTATTGGAGGGACCCGCATATCGACATCGGCAAGCGTCGCGACCGGCCACCCGTCGCCGAGCGCCTCGGGAACCTCGTAGTGCCAAGCCGTCGAGGGCGACGGGTAATAGTATCGTAGGTCGGTTGCCGTAGCCCGGTGGAATCGCAGCTCATCGATCGTAAGCGTGCCGTCGGGATTCACCTCGCCCAACATGTCCGGACTGCCAGATCGCTTCCAGCGCAGGCTGCTCCCGGTAACTTCCAGCACGCGGGTTCCGATGCGGGCGCCGGAGTTCGCTTCCGGATTGCGGATGAACGCGGTGAGAGTTCCATCGGCCTGTTTTCTAACGACAAGGAAGTCTCGCTGTGTCATAACCGGCGTAACCGGAACCCAGCGGTAATCGGGTACCGACTGCTGCGTAGCGGTCCACACACCTGCAAGAGCGATCGGGATCATGTCTAAAGCGCTTTAGTACCTTCAGCGGGAGAGGTCAAAGTGCTACGATCGGTATATCGCGCGGTTTGACGTTTTGGTCTTCAACCATCCTGCAGGTGGAGGCGAGACGCCGCTGGTCTCTTCTCGATGGGAGGAAACATCACGTCCAAGAATGGCGGGATCATCGGTGTGTCGGATCACGGCGGTTGGGCGGTGCTCGTGACGGTAGACCGCGATGGGACGCTCCTCGACCGCCGTCGCGTAGAGCTGGTGGACGATGGTTTGCCGGCGCTTCCCCATCATCATGAGGGCCAGCTCCTGCCGGTGGACGAGGCCGTGGCTTTGGTCGAGCGCGTGCGCGATTCGGCTGACAGGCACGCGGTACTTGCGCTGGACGCCGTCACGATGTCCGTGCGGCCGATCCTCGGCGTCGCGCTTCGCAGCTGCCCAAAGCTTCCGCCTACAATTGCCGAACGAATCAAGGACTACCGCGCACGGAACGTCGCCGACTGGGTGATGTATCGTAAGGCCCTGGCCGCGGCTGCCGCCGCGCGCGGTTGGCCCGTCTACTGGTTCGATGCAAAGAAGGTATTGGGCGCGGCGAGCGAGGCGTTGCGCATCGAGAGCTTCGACGCTCACTTTCTCAATATGCGGAGGGCCGTAGGGCCGCCGTGGAACAACGATCACAAGCTCGCAATGGCGGCGGCCATAGTCGTGGGAGTGCCTCCAGCGATCGCCTCAGGCCCGTAGGAAGGGGTCGTCACTTGGTCAGTCCTAGGCGGCAATCGCTTCAGACTTTTCTCACATTTTGCCGCGACGATGCCCTCACAATATGGAGCGTTCCCGTTTGCGTTGCATCGTGCAGCTGGGATACGCCACCGCACTCGCCATTTCACTTCCGGCGTGTGCCGGTTCAGGTTTGCCGGCTCAATCGCCGGTGGTGCGGCCGGTTGACCTGCGCCGGAGCGGCGGGTCGCTGGGTCCGGTCGTGACGTCGCAGTTTGGGGGTCAAATCTTCGGTTGGGACATCGACCAGAATGGGCACGACGGGCTGCTGACCGAAACGGTGCTCGCAGGGAGCAAGGTGCTCAATGCCATCGAGACGTTTAATGAGAGCACCGGCAAGATCACGAAGGTCGTTCAAAAGACGCAGCGCCTGAACGCAAACGTGGAGCCCGTGGTCGATGCGATCGCCGGCAGCGACGTCGGCATCATCGACGTGGAGCGGCTCGAGACCAATCCGTTCGAACGCAACGACTACTTCGATCTGATCAACCCGGTGACGGGCAACAAGATTACCGGACGCTCGAAGCCGCGCCAGATTCTCGGGATCGATCCGAACTTCGTCACGGACAATCAGGGCTCATCGAGTCAAATCATGATGGCCGTGTACTCGAACAAACGTGGCGACGACGTAGTCGGCCTGTATACGTACGACGCGTTTCGCAACGCTTGGGGAAAGCGGGTGGATTTCCCGAGGACGTTTCTTTTCCAAAACGGCTTCCCGAACTATGCAGCGGTCGACCCCACGACGAATGAGGCGGTCGTCGGCTACCTCGGCCGGCCGCGCTACAATCCGCACGAATCGGCCACCTTCTACGTAATGGATGCGGCGACCGGAAAGCATTTGCGCAGTTTCTATGGCGTCGGCTTCGGCTTCCCCAACGGCATGGCGATCGACCCCACGACGGATACGATGTGTACGACGACGACGGGCGACACGGACGTCGAGTTTTATAATCTGTCGACCGGTAAAGGCAAGGCCGTGCAGATTCCCATTTTCTACGGCAAGGGGCCCCTTACCAATGGCGCCGCCGTAGCGGCCGATCCGATTCACCATCTGTTTCTAGTCGCACAGCTGGACTCGACCTTCTCGCCGCGTGGAAGCACCGTCATCGTGTACGACGAGCACGGCAAGCTCGTCGAATACATCAACGGATTCGACTTTTTCCCCAGTCCTTACTCGGTCGTCGTCCCACACCTCGCCGTCAATCCTTCGAATCGGACGGGATACGTCAATGGCCAGAATCCCAACCAACTTCAGGAGTTTACGTACTGACATGCAGATTTCGAAGATGCGATGGCATTCCATACTCGGTCTTGGAGTAATTGCCGCGTTCGCCGGCTGCGGCGGACCGCAAACGCCTGTTACGCCTGCACCGCAACAAAATGCTCCGGTCGCACGCGACTCCGGTCACGGGCGATCCTGGATGCTGCCTGAAGCTAAGAGCGAGGACCTGATCTATGTCTCCAACGTCTACACGATTACGGTGTATTCGTATCCGAAGGGGAAGTTGGTGGGGACGCTCGACAATTTCTACAAGCCGTATGGCGAGTGCGTCGACACGAAGGGAAACGTATGGATTACCGATAGCTCGTTTGGGAGGATCTACGAGTACGCGCATGGCGGCACGAAGCCGATTCAAACCTTGAAGGACCCGGAGTACGTGCCGTACGGCTGTGCCGTCGACCCGACGACCGGCGACCTAGCGGTGGCGAACTATTCGGACGCGTCGGCCCGCCAGGGTGATCTTGCCGTCTACCACAAAGCCAAGGGAACGCCGAAATCGTACATCGGCTATGAGTTCTATTACTACTACGACTGCGGCTACGATGCGAAAGGGAACCTCTACCTAGACGGTCTCAACGATTACGGCGAGAACTTCGAATTTGGCGAGCTCGCCAAAGGCGGTGGGGAAATTAAAGATATCCTTCTGCCCAACGGTGTCAGGGCTCCCGGCGGCATCGAATGGGACGGCCAGTATGTTGCGGTAGGGGATAATGCCGGCGAGGCGATCTATCAGTACACCTTCAGCAGCGGCAAAGCTACGCTCGAAGGCTCTACGACCTTGACCGGCGCCGGCAACGTCGGTCAGTTCGGCATCGTAGGCTCGACCGTCGTTACGCCGAATCAGTTTTTCAGCGAGTCGGGCTCGGGTGTGCTGTACTACCCGTACCCGGCGGGCGGAGCGCCCACTCAGACGATCACAAAAGGCGTTTTCTATCCGTTTTCGGCGGTCATCAGTCCCGCGCCGGACCCCCTAGGGCGCCGGAAGCACCTATAAAGGAACTAAGATAAGTGGGTATTGTCGTGATGCTGGCGTCCCTTGTACTTGCCGCGGCGTTGCCGGCGACGCCGGCGCCGCTCGCCGGGATGCACTATCTCGTCGGTACGTGGAACTGCACGTACCGTGCGGGAACGGTACGCTTCGCCTACGATGCCACGTTCGTTTACGATCGCGACGGCCACACGTTGCGGCAGATCGCTTCCTGGGCGGGCGGCGGCGACGAAGAGTTACTCGCGTATAACTCGAAGCGCGGCTGGACAGCGGTCGTTTTCGAGGACCAGGGAGCCGCTACGATCATGCGCGCGACCGGCAGCGATCCGAACCACATCGCCTACCGCAGCGTCTACCCCGACGCAAGCATCGCCGAAACGTTCGATCGCGTCTCGGCGACGGAGTACACGCTGCATGCAACGGTGCGCTCAGGCGGTAAAACGATCACCTCCGTCGATACCTGCTTGCGCGGCGCGCGTTAGCCCCGGAACGCGCTGCAGCATCAACGCGGTGCCAAGATGCAGAGCTGCCGCCCAATATCGGCAGGCTTTAGTAAATAGCTCGCCCGCTAGTCCTCCATTCGGTGGCTTCGACCTCGCGCTTCTCCGCCGTCGCCATCGCTGACCAGAGTGCCCTCGGAGTCCCCCAGCGTCTCCTGATGGTCGTCGGAATCCGGAAGAACGAGCGACTCAGCTTCGTCTGCGACTTCCTGGCCATCGAGCAACAGACGAACGGTGCCGGTATATTTTGCGGGATATTCAGCCAGAGCGATCGCGGTCGCCCCGTTGCTCATAATAACGCGACCGCCTTTTGTAAGGGCCCGCGAAAGACCCGACGTGTCTTCAGTCATAAGGTCCCCTTACCCACGCGGCGGTCACGGTATCCATTCCACGTCATCGGATATGCTTAGCCGGCGCCCACCGAGGCATCCAGCATCGCGGCGGAGCACCATCGCCAAATGTCGAGCGGCGTCAGGAAGCTCATTAGACTAGCAGCCTCTGTTGCCGCCATCGTATCGTTCTTCGTCCTCAATGTAGGATCGGAGGCTCGGGTGGGGTTCAACCGATGCAAGGGCCCCCGACCGCGTCGCTATCGGACAAACCATGGACGCGTTCCTGAACGCCTGGAACGCGCACGACCCCCGTGCTTTCGCGCTAACCTTCACGCCAGATGCCGACTTTACAAACGTTCTCGGCGCCACCGCGCACGGTCGTGCGGACATCGAATCTTTCCACGTACCGGTGTTCGCGACAATTTTCAAAGCTTCACACTTAACTGGCGCGATCCGCAGCATTCGGTTTCTCACGGCGGAGCTAGCAGCGGTGGACGTTGATTGGCAAATGACCGGAGCCCAGAGCCCTAACGGAAGTCCGGCCGGGTTGCGCAAAGGCTTGCTCGATTGGATTACGCAACGCCAAAGTGACGGTAGCTGGTTGATTGCGATCATGCATAACACGAACCTTCCGTCGGGAAACGCAACACCGCCGAAGTAAGCAAGACTTGCGTCGGGGAGGGCTGGAATCATTCCGAGACGGCCCGCGCCTTCTTGTACGTAAGGCCGAGCAGTGTGACGGCGGCGGCAATTGACAGTATCATCGTCGGGCGGTAGTAAGGCTGCAAGCCGAGTCCGGTCGCCATCACCGGAACGATGGGATTGAAAAGCCATGCGATGACGAGGGCCAATACGCTGACCGGGAACCAGCGAAGGTAGCCGAAACGAACCGCCGCGAGAATCCAGGAACCGCACACGATGAAGCGTACGCGCTCGGAGTAGACGTACGAAAAATACCCTGCGTCGCCGTAAGCATCGTGCCAATTGTGCGAGCCGTACCCGTGCCCGGCCCCGGCCAGAAAATAGGCAGAGACTAAGAGCAGAGCTGCCGTCGCAACGTTGCGGACGCGGTGTGAGGAGGTCAAATAATCCCCCATAAAACCAGGCGCTTGCCTGTAAGTAGCCAAAAAGTCCCGGTATGACAGATGATCAGCTTCGGCGTTATTTAGATCGCCGGGTGGAAGTGCGGCTTACCGACGGAGCGCTGCTGGCCGGCACGCTGGTCGAGGGTGAGCCCGTGTTCGCCCGTGGGGATGCCTATTCAGTCATCGTCCAAGAGGCTACTTCAGCCAAAGGGCCGACCTTTATCGGGATACCCTATGCCTCAGTCGTCCGAAGCGTCGTGCTTCGAGCTTAAGCCTCTACACGTCTCCACTGCGCGATTGCCGCAACGCCGTAACCTGCGGCGAGAATCGCGAGCATCGTTACCCGCGGCAGCCAGGTAGGATCGGCGGTCATGCTCATGTCCTCGGAGCTAACGCGTATGTAGACCAGCGGATCGATGCGGCTAAGCGTCCAGAATACGGTGTGGATAAGCGCGGCCAGCGCGTTGTCGTTGGGATCCACGAGGCTCAGGCCGGCGACGATCGCCGCGACCGGCCACGCGATGCCGAGTATCGCTCCGTATCCGCGCCGCAACGAGCTGGTGGCGGCGGCGAGCATCGCATACCACGAGAGGGGAGCGACGATGCCGGAAACGATCACGATCAGGTCGACAACGTGAAAGGTAATCCACGGCGGAAAAAAGATCGTGTGGAGCCCGATCCCAAAAAGAGTTCCAACGGCTAAGGCCGCAACGATGCCTGCGGCGTCGACGCCGATCGTCATCAGCGCTAGACCGATCCGGTCGATCGGTTTGGTCAACGCCACCTCCAGATGGCCGTCATTCTCGCGCGCGAACGGTGCTCCGAGTATCGTGGCGACGATCAAGGCAACGACTGTCCCAAAGATCACGAAATAGCCGAAGCTCATTTCGTGGCTGCCCTCCATATGGTTATGGGCTGGGAGAGTGACCCGTGCCACGCAGGCGAGGACGAAGAGAATGCCGAGCACGATCGTGGTCCACTTCAGGGTGCCGCGCACGCGCAACCATTCGACGTACGTCATCAGAGCGCGTACTCGTCCTCGGGTACGACCCGCATGCGATGCGGCGGCCGAGCCTTTGCGGCTTGTGCCGCGTCGGTGTCCTCGATCGCCAGGACGAATCGTAAGCGCCAGGCGCCGAGCGTCAAGCTGAAGTTCGTTCCAAGAATTTCCATGGTGTTAAGCCTCCACGCGACGCCACTGAACGATGGCGAGCGCAACGTAGACGAGCGCAAGTATGAGCAAGGCCGGAAGTTCGCTCTGCAGCGAGACGGCCAGAGATCCGGCGGCCCTGCCGTCAACCGTAAACGCGGGCCCGAAGTGCAGATAGTTGAAGGGATCGATCCAGGAAAGCGGCGTCGCGAGCCAATGCACGAGTTGCGCCATCGGGGAATCGCCGAAATCGGTCCTCGCAAGCACCGCGACAAGCGACGCGACCGGCCATGAAATTCCCAGCACGACGCCGTACGCGCGCCGCATCGACGCCGTCGCCGCGCAGAGCATCCCGTACCATGCCAGCAGGCCGGCAAAACCGAGCACGATAACCTCCGTGTCCCGCGGACCGTATGTGTAGTTTGGCGCGTATTCAACGATGTGTGCGATGAAGAGTGCCGCGACCGTCATCAGCCACGCGACCGCGATGCCCGTTACGTCGGCGATTATCGCCCCCAATCCCAGCGTTGTCCGCGAAGCCGGATTCGTCAACGCAATCTCGAGGTGCCCGTCGTTTTGCCGCGCAAACGGCGCGCCGAGAACCGTCGCTACGATCAGCGCCAGAAAGGTGGCAATCGCGGCATAGTAGGCAAAGCCTTGAGGTCTATTCGTGTCGATGGTGACCATGCTGCCGCCGGGCACCGCGACCCGCTGGAAGCCGACCGGGCCGAATCCAATGAGTTTCTCCGGCCGTTTCACCAAGCGCTCGAAGATTTCGACGTGCTTGCCAAAGTAACCGTGATCGTCGATGGTATAACGGACGCCTTTTGCTGAGTTGACGATCGTCGTGCGTTTCGTGCCGTCCGGCAGCGTCGAATACGCCGTCGTCGCACCGTTGAGAATCTCTCTCGCGTTGATGTCGCCGGTCGACGTGTGCAGCTCGATCCCCGACAGGGCCGACTTCGAGCCGACGTTCAGAAACGTGTATTCCGCCACGACGGTGAGCAGCAGCAGGATGCCGAGCACCCAAGCTGTGCACTTGAGACAGCGGCCGACGCGCAGCCATTCCACGTACGCCATTACGAGCTGCCTTTTGCGATCACGTCGGCGGTGGCGTCGGCCGGCGACACCGCGAACAAGAATATGTCTTCGAGGTTGAGGTCGACGACCCGCACCCCCGTCGCACCGGCCCCGCTCAGCATCGTTGCGATGTTGTCCGCGCCGTCGCGAACGAGGAGCCGCACGATGCGTTCCGTGCGATCGGCCCGGAGCACGCGCGGATCGTTCGCGATCCCGTTGAGCGCGTAACTAACGTTGGGGAAGATGCCTTCGACGATCTTACGATCGCTTTTGAGATCGTCAACGAGCCCTTCGAGGACCAAGCGCCCGCGATCCATCACCGCGATGCGTTCCGCAGCCCGCTCGACCTGACCGATTTGATGCGACGAGAAGAGCACCGAGTTTCCGCGCGCGGCTTCGTTGATGATCAGGCTCAGCACGTGGCGCTGATTGATGGGGTCGAGTCCGCTGGTCGGTTCGTCAAGCACCATGATCGGCGCGTTGCGAGCGAAGGCCAAGGCGACCATCACCGCCGTGCGCATCCCTTTCGAGAGCGCCCGGCTGCGCTT
Source organism: Vulcanimicrobiota bacterium (assembly GCA_963736775.1). Taxonomy (GTDB): domain Bacteria; phylum Vulcanimicrobiota; class Vulcanimicrobiia; order Vulcanimicrobiales; family Vulcanimicrobiaceae; genus Cybelea. The sequence goes on from CAVTPY010000009.1 coordinate 49,105, forward strand.
TGCGGGCTGGATGTTGAACTGCGCCAACAGTTCGTGCGCGCGCGCCGGGTCGAAGGTCTTGAAGGCCCGCCGGTTCATCTCGACGTGCTCGGCGACGGTCATCCATTCATAGAGGACGCTGCGCTCGGGCACGTATGCGATGCTTTCGAACGTTTCCGGGACGAGCGGCTTTCCGTCGAAGAGCACGATGCCGCTGGTCGCACGCGCTAAGCCGAGCATGCATTTAAACACGGTCGTTTTGCCGGCGCCGTTGGGGCCGAGCAGCCCGAAGACGCTTCCCGCCGGAATCTCGAGCGAGAAGCCGTCGACCGCCGCAAACTGGCCGTACGTCTTGCGCAGGTTTGAAATCTTTATACTACTCATTGTTCCTCCGGAAACCACCGGTCGATAACGGTGTCGATTAGTTCGCGTACGTCCTTGCGGGAAAGCCCGACCGATTTTGCCTCTCGTAGGGCGATGTCGAGCGCGTCGCGTGCGACGTCGCTTGCGGCCGTCTTTGCCGACTGAGCGTCTCCGTTATCGCGGATGAAAGATCCCCGCCCGGGGGAAGTCTCGATAACGTCGGCGTGCTCCAGCTCGCGGTACGCCCGTGCCACGGTATTGGGATTGACGGTGAGGTCGAGCGCGAGTTGCTTAACGGTTGGGAGTTGTTCGCCTCCCTGCAAGATCCCAAGAGCCACTGATCGCTTGACTTGCTCAACAATCTGCAGGTAGATCGGCACGCCGCTTCGCGGGTCGACCGTCATTACGGCCGGCATCGTCTTTCTCGGCTTACCTTAGAGCCTCGGGCCCCAGCCCTGGAAAAGGCCTCCCGCGGTATTCTGAGGCAGGCGAATCGGGGTGCGGGACTCGCGGGCCACTTCGGCCTCGGCGCGGTTGTTCCAAAAGTGTGTCATGTTTCGAATCCTTCCTAGCGCCTAGTATCGATCTACTGTCGTACTAGTACACTAGTACAATATAGCATTGGTACGCCCTCGTCAATCCCCTCCGCAAAAAAAACGCCGAGTCCCGCAAAACGGACCCGGCGCCTTTGTCGATCCTGAGCCCTTCAGCTGCGCTCAGGACAGGCTCGGTCGAATGTCATCCTGAGCCTGTCGAATGTCATCCTGAGCCTGTCGAATGTCATCCTGAGCCTGTCGAATGTCATCCTGAGCCTGTCGAATGTCATCCTGAGCCTGTCGAAGGACGAGCTTATTGCGTGCGGACGCTGGGGCTTAGGCTTGTACTGGTGCTGACGCTTCTGCTGGAACTGTGGCTCTTGCTCTTGCTAGCGCTCGCACTGTAGCTTTTGCTCTCGCTGTAGCTCTGGCTGAGGCTGCTGCTAAGCGGCGGGCAAACCACGCCCGCCGGACCGACGCGGCAAACTTGGAGCTGGCCGTGGTTGATCAACGAGACGTACCTCGGGCGGCCTAGCAGGTCCTCGCCGGCGAGGAGCGGGTGAACGATTGCAACCACTATGGCGGCCACCGCAACGGCTATGGACGCCGCTACCGCTAGCCGCGAGCGCCGCCGCCGCCCGGCGCCGCGAAAAAAAGCGTTGGATCCAAGTTCTTCGGCCATCCATCCCTCGTGCAGCGTTAACTTTTGTTAACGGTTTAACGTAAGTGCACAAGGTTACCAATTCCCGGCTCGCCATCCTTCGTTAGGTTCACTACCGGGCGAACGGTTTTGTTAAACTAGTAGCTGTCTACCCATTGCTTGGAAGCAAAGGGTAACGAGGAGGTTGGCAGATGTGGGTGTGAGCGCTAGGGGCTCGAGGTGCGAATCCTTCCGGTCTTCACCACTTCAAACGCGCTGCCCGGAATGTTCTTGAGCTGGTCGAGGTCGTTGTCGTTCCAACACTTCGCCTGCTTGCCGCCCTGGCCTTGGAAATACCAGTTCGAGCCGTTGTCCGCAACAAACATGCCATACTTCTTCATCGCAACCGCAACCACGAGCGACTGACCGGTGAGGTTCGAGATGTCGTACGAGGCCTTCATCCGTAAGCGAAGCCCCATCGGCGGCAGGCTCGGATCCTTGCTATCGCTGGCATAATGCGTTGCGGGATGAATGTAGCCCATCTGCGTTTCGTTAAACGTCACGCGCAGCGCGTGGTTGATGACCTTGTCTTTATTTACCTCGTCGCACTTGATGAGCGCCGGCATGATTGGCAGACCGGCCGCGTCGGCTGAGGTCCAGCCGTTGGGACGCAGTTTATTCGAGTTTAGATGGAACAGGGCGCCCGATCCCGCCTTCCAGCGTTTTCCGCCGTGGATTGGGAATGCGCGCCACATTTCGTAGAGCTTGCAGACTCCTTGCTCGAGCACGAGCACGTGCCGGTCGCCGGTGGCATGTTTGCCACCCTCGATCTCCGCGTTTGCCGGGATCGGATAGGGCCCCTTATTGCTCTGCGACGCGTAGCCGAACGTCACCGGCACCTTCTTCTGCGTGCTCGGCACGATGTTGAACGGAATTCCGTAGTCGGGATTGTGCCCGAAATCGGGATGCAGATTCCCCGGAAGCGCCGCGATGTATTTGCTGGATAACTTATCGAGCGGATAGTTTGAGATGTCGGTGTTCCACCAGTTGTTCGCAGGGAAGATCTGGCAGCCGCCCACGATGGGCACGTTTTCGGGTCTCGCGCCGCCGCCTTCGTTTATCGCCGACGCATTGAGCGACGGCGGCGCGCCGCCGGCACACGAACAAAGCATCGAAACCGCAAGCACCGATGTCAACAAACACCGCATAACAGGGCCTCCTCAACCCGTGTCACCCTGAGCCTGTCGGTGTCACCCTGAGCCTGTCGGTGTCACCCTGAGCCTGTCGGTGTCACCCTGAGCCTGTCGGTGTCACCCTGAGCCTGTCGAAGGGCGACACGGCAGTGTGAGAGACATTGTAGCACGAAGCAGGTTAGCCATGTTGCTCGCTCTCGCCGTGTGCGCCGTTACCGTCTTTCCGCGCTACGGAACCTACGTGCCGACGCCGCGTCTGCACGGCCCGGGTCTGTTGCTCGACGGCGCCGGCGCCTCGAGTTCTCCAGATAGCACGTTAACGTGGCTGCACGCGCGGCTGCTCGGCGACACGGCGCAGCGCGGCGGTAACATCGTGATTTTGCGAGCCTCGTATACCAACATCGACGATCGCCACTTTTACGACGCGGGGAAGTTCGCATCGGTGCAGACGGTCCTCATTCCGCCGTGTGCCGCGACGGCCGAGGTGAACAAAGCAGCGTCGATCGTCGACGGCGCCGATGCCGTGTATTTCGCCGGCGGCGATCAAGCCAACTACGTTCGCTGGAAGGGAACGGAGCTGATCTCAGCCGTCAAGCGCGTCTACGCGCGCGGCGGCGTCGTCGGCGGCGGAAGCGCCGGCTTGGCGATTCAAGGCGCCGTCGTCTACGACTCCGTCGCCGCCGATGCGATGAACCTCGAAACCGCCACCGCCGATGCCGCGAAGGATCCGCTCGAGCGACGAATCAGCTTCACGACCGGGTTCTTCGCATGGCCCGCATTGCACGACACGATCACCGATACGCACCTGGTCGCGCGCGATCGCTTGGGACGGACGATCGCGTTTCTCGCGCGCATCTTCCACGATGGGCTGCTGCCCAATGCCGATCAAATCTACGCGCTCGGGATCGACGAAGGCAGCGCAGTCGTCGTGGACCCCGATGGAACGGCGACGCTGCTCAATGGAAGGGACGGCCATGGAGCTTATCTCGTTCGCACGGACACGCCGCCGCGGCTCGTTTCCGGTCAGCCCTTACGCTATACGGTTGAGATCGCACACGTCGCCCGCAACGGCGAACGCTTCGACCTGGTCGACAAGCAGACGCCGGAGCGATGGTACACGATCACCGTCGACGGCACGCGCCCGCCCTATTACAGCGAGGACCCTTACCAATAATGACGAGCGAACTCTCTGACCGCCTAGTCGCGGTCTTTGAGGAAATGCGCAAGGCCTAGGCGAAAAAGGGGACCCAGGTCAAGATTCAGGAGACAAACGATGGCTGCTCTTCGCCTCGACCGCGCCCCCCTCATCACATTGGTTGCCCTCGCGCTGCTCACCGGCTGCGGCGTCCTTCGACAGGGTCAGGATGACATGCAGCCCCCTATCGCCGGCCCGATCGCGACGCAATCGAAGACATTCAAATACACCGGAAAACCTCAGCATTTCGTCGTGCCCTCGGGCGTGACGGACGTGCGCTTCGACGTCGTCGGCGGCGCGGGCGCGGGCGGATACTTAGTGAATGGCGGCAACGGGGGCGTCGTGAAAGCGACGATCGCGGTGACGCCCGGTGAAACGCTGGGCATCCACGTCGGCGGCATCGGGGGATCGGGCGGTGCTAGCGGCAGCGGTAGCGGCTACTACGGTGGCCCCGGCGGCTTCAACGGCGGCGGCAATGGCGGCGGCGGTGGGAGCGGTTTCTTCGGTCGGGGAAGCGGCGCCGGCGGTGGCGGCGGCGCGTCGGACGTCCGCCAAGGCGGCGATGGACTGAAAGATCGCGTGATTGTCGCTGGCGGCGGCGGTGGCGCGGGCGCGAGCACGGTGTACGGTGCGGGCGGCGGCGGCGCGGGTGGCGGCAAGGTCGGGGGCAGCGGAGCCGGTAACACGTACGGCAGTGGTTATCCCGAGGGGTCCGGCGGCGCTGGCGGCTCGCAGAGCGCCGGCGGTGCCGGCGGCGAGGGCGGCAGTCGGCAGGGTTACGGCTCCGGCGAGCGAGGGTTCAACGGCAAACGCGGGACCGGCGGCGCGGGTGGCGGCAACTCCTCCAGCGGCGGAGGCGGCGGTGGCGCCGGCGGCGGCTATTACGGCGGCGGCGGAGGCGGCTCCGGTTCGCTGAGCACCAGTGGACTCGGCGGCGGCGGGGGAGCCGGCGGGGGATCCTCGTTCGTCGAGAAGCACGCGACGCGTGTCAAGAATTTGCAAGGAGCCGGACCGGCCGGCAACGGCCAGATCGTCGTTACTTGGACTTCTTAGGGACCCATCCCATGGTCGCCCATGCCCGTCGTGCCGTGTTCGTGCGGCGGCAGGGCTCGCAGCAGAATCCATCCCGGATCGCGCATCTCGGTCTGCCTCGCCGCGGTCATCATGTGATCGCGCGGCGACGGATGCGCGTTCGGCATCTCGCTCTCTAGTTGCGACTTCATCTGCTCGTGGAGCTGGCGAACCTGCGACGCGTACGCCGCGTGCGCCGAGAGAATCTGCTGCCGCTCACCGGGCGACAGGATCGCGTCGATCTGTTTTGCCGCGGCATCGATGTCGGGATTCGGCGAGATAACGAGGTTGCCAATCTCCGCCGCGATCGCACGCCGATGGACAGGCGTCAGCCCTGAGAGAATCTGCGAGCGCAGTTGGTCGTGGAGTTGCCGTTCCGACTGAGCGAACTGTTCAAACATTTGGTGCATCGCCTGCCGCTGGGCGTCCGTGGGCGGCTGCGCGGAGTTGGTGTCCTGGGCAAGCGCCGCGACCGGGATTAGGCTAAGCGCGAGCGCGAGTGCGAAAAAGCTTTTGCTCATAGCGCGATTGTACGTCAGCCTTCCATAAAGGTCACTGGGAACTAACCTTCTTGTCATCTGAGCGCCTCGCGGCGTCATGCTGAGCGCCTCGCGGTGTCATGCTGAGCGCCTCGCGGTGTCATGCTGAGCCTGTCGAAGCATGAAAACGGGCACTTGCGTTAAGGGGCCTAGTAATGGAATGTTGACGCATTAACGCAGGTATGTTAGAGTCGGGTACGGCCAAGGGGGCCGCATGGCCTGCGTGTTGTTTTCATCCTTCACGATCACCCGACGTTGGCAAAGGAACGTGGTATGAGAAGCGCCTCGATTACGGACTCTATTGACGCCGTCGATTTTTCGTCCGCAAAGCGACCGGCGGTCGCGCAGCAGGTCGAGCCCCGACGCACGGAATCGCGGCCGAAGGCGGCCAAGCCGGATCCACTGGACCTCGGTTACAAGCCGCGTAAGTAGTCTCCGCCGGCCCTGCCAACGGCCTTCTTCTCTAACCTACCAAGTCGTGCCAGCTCGATGCTTTGAGTGCGACGCCGTAATACTCGGCGGCTGCCTTGATATTTTCAAAGGCCTGCGCGCGTTCGGAATTGCTTACACCGTCGACGGAGTCGAAGCGTGCGATTGCGCCGCGAACGTGACCGGCGTCGGTCAGCGGCTCTTTGCGCTCCTGCGGAAAGGCAAACGCACTGTCGGGAAGTTTGGCGCGCGGCGCATCGCCCCCATGAGCGACGGGCTTCCACGTTATCTGCATAACCGCAGCATAACGGTGCGTTATGAACGCACCGTTACGCGCGGCCGAACTAAACGTTAGCGATAGGATGGGCGCGAGGCGAAGCAGTCCCGGCAATAGACCGGCTTGTCGCCGCGCGGACTGAACGGAACCTCGGCTACGCCGCCGCACTGGCTGCACGTTGCCGTGAACATCTCGCGCGGGCGGCCAGAGCGCTCGCCGCCGTTTCCGCCACCGCTGCCGCGCATCTGCTTGCGCGCCTGACGGCAATCAGGGCAACGGTTGGGCTTGTTCTGGAAGCCCTTTTGTTGGTAAAAGGCTTGCTCACCGGAACTGAAGACGAACGGACGTCCGCAATCCACACAAGTTAGTTCTTCATCGACGTACACGGAACGGAAACTCCTTAAACCCTGCCGGCGCCCGGCTGAGAGACGTAGTATCGGTGCCCGCTCTTGCGACCTCTGCGCGGCCGGTCCCTGCTGCCCCGGGAGGTCGATTTCGGCGCCCCGCCGTACCCGCCGCGCAGCCGTGGCCGCTACGATTCCCGACGTGATCGAACCCGCCTCGCTGGCCGAGTACCTCGAGCTGATGACGCGCGCGGTTTTTCAAGCGGGCGTGCGCTGGAAGCAGATTGCGGAGCCCTGGGAGGCATATGGCGACGCCTTCGCGAGCTTCGATCCAAACCGCGTCGCGGATTTCAACGCACTCGACGTCGAGCGCATCCTTGCGACGCCCGGCATCCTGCGCACGCCGCGCAAAGTCCACGCGACGATCGCCAACGCCGGCGCACTGCTGCAAACCGATCGCGACTACGGCGGCTTTGCGAACTACCTCGCTTCGTTTGACTCCTTCGAAGCGCTGGCCAAAGATTTCAAGAAGCGCTTCAAGTTCATGGGCGATATGAACGTCTGGTACTTTCTCTTTCGTGCGAATCGTCCGGTGCCGCGTTTTGAGTCGTGGGTGACGACGATCCCCGGCGAGCACCCGCGGATGCGCGAAATGGTCGAGCAGGCGCGCAGGCAAGGGCGTTCTCCCGAACGGCTAGGGTGAGGGTGACGGACGCGGCGCCGGCCGCACCAGATAGAGGCCCAGGCTCGGCGTGTAGTTGAGTTCCGGCACGGCCTTCCCAGCGAAGCCGTGTGAAGTGAGCTCCGCGTCGGTCGTTGCGGCGATGCGACCGCAGAGCATCAACGCCGGGATAACGGTCGGGTCGCCCGGCTCCAGCTCGTACCACGTGCCGCCTGTGGACGCATGCGGAGTGATCGTCCAGCTCGGCGTCGCCGCGTTCGCGGTAAAATGCTTCGCCAACTCGCCCATCGACGGCGTCGCCAGATTGCGCACCGCGCCCGTGCACGACGTCGAGGCGCGCAGTTCGAACGGATCCTTCGGCGGCGTCGTCGGCAGTTTGTACACGCGGAACATCTCTTGCCCCGCCTGCGGTTGACGCGCCACGATGTACATGCCCACCGCCGGCATGAAGCTCAGCTGAGGCACGAAGAAGATCGGGTTCGACGCGGCGTAGAGTTTGCGTTGCGTCACGTCGTCGGCGCGCGCGACGTGCAGCGACATGCAGCCCGCGACGACGCGCAGCATGCCGCTCCCTTTGGGCGTCACCGCCAGCGCGTAGGTCGTGCCGAGCCCGTGATAGGTTACCGTCGCATCCGCGAGCGCCGGCGCCGCCATCGTTGCGGGATAGCCCGCCGCCGTGCGGGCCGCCTCGATCTGCGCCTGATAGGCTTTGAGTTCGGCCGAGAGCTGACGCGCTTTCCCGGCGTTCTCCGCGCTGCACGTTTGCGGATTCGCGCCAACCGCGAACGGATCGGCCGGCGGGGTTTGCGGCAGCGGTGAAAAGAGCGAACGGAAACCGCCGCCCTGGCCGCCACCCGGACGACCAGAACCGCCCGGCCCTCCCGGTGCGCCCGATCCGCCGCCGAAGAGGGCGCCGCCCGAACCGCGCGCGTGGAACGCCGTCGCAGTCTGCGACACGGTGCCTTGCCCGAACTTCACCGAGTACGTCAGCGAGTAGGTGCGCGGCGTCAATGGCCGCGCGATGTTCGGAATCACGTAGCCGCCTTCGGTCGTGTACGGCACCGCGTTGGCCGGGCTCGAAAAGACGCCCGCATACGCATTGCTGATGTTCGTAGCCGCGAAGGTCAGCGTACCGCGCGTGAGCTGCGCCGTCACGCCGGCATCGTAGGTCGTATATGCCGGCAAATCATTCGGATTGTTCGCGCTCACGTGCTGCGCGTCGGCCAGCCACTCGAACATCGAATGCGGCGCCTTATAATCCAGCACGAGGCCGGCCTTTTGCAGCGGTACGTTGGGAAGCTGCTGTCCGGGAATCGTGATCGAATAGGCGTTGGTGAAGATATAACTGCTCGAGTTCGCGACCGCGCCGGTCAGGTTGTAGTACGGCTCGACGACCAGGTTTCCGAGCGTGAGGAATCCGGTCAGCTCGGCGCCCTGGTAGACGCGTTGCACGCCGGCGATCGGCGTCGTCATGTAGAGCTGCTGGGCGGTAAACGGCGTTTGCAGCGGCGCGTTGCAGCCGGCCGGCGAGTTGTAGATTTCCTGCACTTGCTGGAGATAGCCCAGCGGCAGCTCCCCGAGCTGGTTGAGCACGACGCCGTTCACGTTGACCGGCAGCAGCACGCCTTGCTGCAATTGACGATAAAGCGTCAGCGACACGTTGCCGCCGTGCAGATCGTGCGTGTAGCTCACGCGCACCGAGTTCGACGAGCCTCGCGTGGGCTGTTCGCCGGGCGCACTGCCGAACGCGACCTTGCCGTTGCAATCGAAGCGCAGCGACGCCGGATCGCTGAGAATCTGGAGGCGCCCTTGGGTCGCGGCCGCGCCGCCCAGTGCAAACGACGCGCTATACGTGTCGCGCGTGCTCGGTTTCCAGGTTGCGCCTGCGCTGGCAAGCTCGGAGATCCCGGCGTTGCCGGTTGCGGTGCTCAAACCCGCCGATCCGGCGAGCGTGAGTTTGTCGTTGGAGTGAATCGTGTCGGTCGCTTGCAGCACGGAGTATTGCGTCGTCTGGGAGCCGCTGTAAAACTCGAAGGCTTGCGGGACCAGCGGCGTGGTCACAAACTGCGACGATGTCCCGTAGGCCTGAAAGGAGATCGTGTGGCGCTCCTGCGCCGGCAACGTCGCATTGACGACATAGCCGGTCGATTTGGTGTCGCTCGAGTAGCCGTTTGGCGACGGTTCCCCGTTGACGTAGCGCGCCAACTGGTTGTACAGGCTCGAGTTGTCGAGGGAGAAGACCGAGGTTTGCAACTGCGTCGCGCCCAGCAGGGCGTTGTCGGTGAGCGAGTAGAGCTGCACGTTGCTGCCGTCGGTGTTGTCGGGGCCGTACCCGCAGGGCAGCGTCGTCTGCGGGTCGCCGTTGTAGCGCAGGCAGATCACGTTGGTATTGCGCGTCGAGTTCATGAAGAGGCCGGTCACCGAGTTGGAATCCCCGAACTCATAACGCGCGGTCAGCACGTTGCCGGAGATCGTGCTGTCACCGTCGTGGACGTAGTCGAGGCCGCTCGCATCCTCGAACAGGTCGCCGTCGGCGAGACTGGGGTAGAGGCGCTGCACGCTCTGCACGGCGATGCCGAACTTGCCCTCCGAGCCGGTCTCCGCGACGGAGTAGTTCCAGCGGCCGTAGCTGCCCGTCGAAAGCTGCATCTGCGTGATCCAGCTCAGCGTCGGCTGTAGCGTGCTGAAGTTGACGGAGCCGCCCAAGCCGCCCAGTGTCGGGCCCATGTGCACCGACGCGCCTTGAAAAAGATCCGTGGCGAAGCCACCGAGATTTCCGGCCGAGCCGGGCGCGTTGAGCGGAATGCCATCGAGCGTGAGCTGAGTCTGCGTCGGGTCGTGTCCTTCCAACGAAATCGTTTGCGTCGCATCGCTGTCGTCGCTCGAGGTCGAAACGCTCACGCCCGAGAGCTTGTTGAGCGCATCGGCGAGATCGGTGGAGAGGCGGCGCTGCGCCGAGTTCTGGTCGATGCTGGTCGCCGAGATCGTCGCCGACGCCTTGGCCGTGACTTGTCCGATCACTTTGAGCCCGCCGGTCTCCGACGCAAGCGCAAAGCTGACCGTCACGACGCGGCCGTCGAGCACTTCGAACGAGGCCGACGTCAAGCTGTTATAGCCGCGTTTGACGATCCGCGCGCGGTAGATGCCGTCGGGCACGTCGGTGAAGGTCACCTTGCCGTTGGTTTCGGTGATCTCCGAGGTGATGACCGGACCGTCCAAGAGTACGCGGGCCAGTTCGAGCGGATGCTTGGTGGTCGCATCGACGACCACGATATCGATCTCGCCGCTATCCGATTGCGCGCGCACGGCCGCGGTCGCGGCTGTCAGGATGTACAGCAACGATAGCGCCAACACCGCGCCGCGTCTCAGCATGTCTGGCCGATTATACGAAGCGCTCGCGCAGTGGGTCCTGAAAAGAGTCTGTGAAGGGCCGGCGAAATGCTACAATAGCGTTGGAATATAGCCGCCCGCCCTTCGTGTCAGAAAGAGGTGTTATATGTCTTGGATGCTTCGCGTCTTGGGGACGATCGGCGTCCTGTGCTCGGTCGTCGCCTGCAACTCGTCGGGCTCGTCGGTCATCCCGCCCGCGCCCAATCCCAGTTCGACGACGATCACGGTGAACTCGTCGACCGGAGCCCCGATCGCGTACCTACCCGTGACGCTCTCGACGGGCATCGCCAATCACGCACCGACGGGCGTTATCAGTACTGTAAAGACTAGCGCGCTCGGCACGGTGACGTTCACGAATCTGCCGTTCTCAGGTCAGGCATGCATCTCGGCAACCAGCGCTTCGATCTTCGCGAGTTACTGCGCGACGCCGTTTCCCGGAACGTATACCCTCACGTTTCCCTCATCGCCGTAGCCGCGCACTCCGCTAGAGCGTGATGGTCACGGCCGTGCCGTGGCCGGGAGCACTGTCGATCGCGATTCCGCCGCCCACGCGTTCGACCGCGCGTTTGGCGATCGCCAAGCCAAGGCCGCTGCCCGTGATTTCGCCGCGTTGGTCGCCGCGATAAAAGCGCTCGAAGGCGTGCAATCGCTCGGACTCCGACATGCCGGGCCCTTCATCACTAATCGTGATGATGGCGTGACCGTTGTTGCGGGTGGCGCGTAGATGAATCGGCGCATCGGGCGCGTACTTCAATGCGTTTTCGATGACATTCCAAACGGCTTCGCCAAGCTCGCCACGGTCGGCCTCAACGGTCTGCAGGCCGTCGACGCTATAGTCGATGGCGCGCCTGTCGTCGAGACGCCGCGCCGCGTCGCACTGGCCTCGCAGCAACTCGGCGACGTCGACCGATTCGACGATCGGCGGCGCCTCGGAATCTAGACGCGCCAAGCGCATCAGCCGATCGATCAGGCCGCGCATGTGCTCTTTTTCGATCGACATCGTCGCTAAAATCTGGCGAGCGATGCGGGGCTCCTCGATCGCACCGCGACGCAATACGTCGATGTAGCCCGCGATGACCGTGAGCGGCGTGCGCAGCTCGTGGCCGGCGTCGGCTGCAAACTGTCGCATGCGCTCTTCGGCATGCTTGCGATGTTCGATCGCCGTCGCGACGCTGGCGACCGCGTCGTTGAACGCTGCCGTCAGATCGGCGACCTCGTCAACGCCTGCCATGAGAAAACGACGCGGCGTGAAATCGCCGTCGGCCAGCGCGCGCAGCGACTCGCTCACCTCGTTCACCGGCCGAAGCGCCTGTTGCGCAAAGAGGCGCCCGACGAACCATGAAAGCAGGATCGCCGCCCCCGCGATCGTCAGCACGATTCGCCAATAGGGGATCAGCGAAACGAGCAGCAGCGGAAAGGACGGCTCGAAGCCGACATACCCGCCTTCGACTTCGGTGAGGGTGAGCGGCTCGAGGCGCGTCGGATCGGGTGGCAGCGACGGTCCAGGAAGAGTACGACCGGGCTCTGGTGGGCCGCGCAACGACGACGGGATGAAATGCTGCATTCCGCCGGCCGCCAGCACTTCGGTAAGCAGCCGGGGATGCAGCGTCTTGTCGCCGGCGAGATAGTGACCCTTCAAATCAAACACGGTTACGCGCATGCCGATGCCGCCGAGCGCGTTGACGATGTCGGGGGCCGCTTGTTTCAGCGTCATCCCTTCGCGGTGGTATTGGTCGACGAGAACTCGGGCCTCTTCGTGCTTAGCGACCGTCACGTCGCGCGAAAAGCCCCACAGCTCGAAGACGAGCGCGATCGACGAAGCGAGGATAACGATGACAACCGTAACGCCAAGCAGCGCCGCATAAAGCGCCGAAAGCCGCGCAGCCAGCTTCATCCTGTCGTCATCCTGAGCCTGTCGAAGGACATGTCATCCTGAGCTTGTCGAAGGACATGTCATCCTGAGCTTGTCGAAGGACGAAGGATGACTAAGCGAATACGCTTAGAGCGATAGGCCATAGCCCACGCCGCGGACGGTCCGGATGAAAGAACCCGGCTCGCCAGTGTGATCGATCTTTGCGCGAAGATACGAGATGTAGGTTTCGACGATGTTCGGGCCACCCTCGAAGTCGTGGCCCCAGACGATCTCGAGCAGATGATCCTTGCTGAAGACGCGCCGCGGCTCGCGCAGAAAAACTTCGAGCAAGTCGAACTCGCGCTGCGTAAACTCGAGAACCTCTTTGGACCTCCAGGCTTCGCGCGTTCCGGGGTTGATCGAGACATCGTGCCAGCGGAGAACATTCTCCTCAATAAGTTGCGGTCGGCGGAGCTTCGCCTGCAACCGCGCGATCAGCTCTTCAAAGACAAACGGCTTTACGAGATAGTCATCCGCTCCCGAGCTTAAGGAGCGCACCTTGTCTTCCGTGCCGCCTTTGGCCGTGAGCATCACGATGGGCGCCTGCGTGATCTCGCGGAGCCTCGGCAAAAGCGTGACGCCGTCGATCTTCGGCATCATGATATCGAGTACGATCAGCTCCGGGTCGAAGACCTTGACCAGCTCGAGCGCGGCCATACCGTCCATGGCGGTCCGGACCTCGTAGCCTTCACGGGAGAGTCCAAGTTCCAACATCTCCCGTACCATACGGTCGTCATCGATGACCGCAACGCGGGCATTGGGCATGTTATGCATCTACGCTGCATCGTGCTTGCTCACCCTTGGAGCCGCCTGAAGAGCAGATTAGGCTGCCCGCACCGGCACCCGCCAACGCTCGACCCGCTGCCCCGAAACGAGCGCGGCCTGTCCCAGCGCCTCGAGGGGATGCGAGACTATTCTAATCCCGTTCTTCTCTAACGAATCTAGGGTCGCTTGGTCCGGTGACCAGCGCGCAAAGAGGTGGATTTCGGTGGTTTGGACGGCATCCGCGAGGGCCGCGACGACGTCACTCAGCCCACATTCGCCCAACGCAAGAAGCCGGGCCACGACCTCAGCGTGGAACCGCGAGCCACTCCAGCCGGCCGCCACGATCAGCAGGCGCGAAAGCTCGTCGGGCCCGGCGGACTCGAAGTCGATGAGAGCCGCGGAAATCTGCCGCGCCAGTGCCGCGCCGGGCTGCGCGTGCAGGGTCGCGCCCCGAATCGTCGCCGTAGGTCCCGCCGTGAGGAGCGCCCCCGCCCCAATAAAATACTCGTCCATGCCGCGATATTGGCATCGACGAGTGCCACCTGGCTGGCAGTGTGTCCGGCAACTCCGGGCGCCCAACCTATATCAGGCGAAGCCGGCGCGCAGCACGAATCGCCTCCGCATGCCCGTGGCAGTTCAACTTCGCAATTGCATTTGCAATGTGCACTCGCACCGTGTACACGCTGCGGGATGTGCGTTCGGCTATTTCCTTCGGGATCAGGCCTTTCGCCAGGAGGCGAAGCACTTCAAGCTCCGACGGAGTAAGACCACCCACGCGCGGGCGGTCCCACGCCTTATTGGCGACGATCGAGTCGACCGCTCCTAGCATGCGCGCGATATCCGCGTAGTGTAAGTCCTTCAGGGCCGCAATGCCTTCTTTCACGCGGTCCGCGCCGCTCTCACTGCCGTGTCGCATTCTGAGCATGATACTTTCGACTACTCTTACTACGAGCACGATGACGCCGTCCTTGTGCGAACGAAACTGGCTTACGATTCGATCAGCGCGCGTCGTACGGCCATTGATGGCTTCGGTCAGCGCGCAGAGTACCGTCGTAATGGCATTGGCACGAATTCGATAAAGCCCAGTTGCCTCGTGGGACTCTGGTATCTCGAGAATCTCCTTTACGAGCCTCGCGGACTCTTCGCGCTTTCCGTCGAGCGCTAAGAAAAGCGCGTACTCACCTCCACACGAGACACGGTCAAAACTAAACGTCATCTGGCTCCAACATGACGATAGCAACTGATGCGCTTCGCCGAACCGCCCTTCCCAAGCCAAGCGAGCCGAGCGAAAGATCGTAAGGTATCGGCTCGCTAAATCGCTGGTCCTTACCGTTGCCAATCGTTGCTCGATTGCAATGCTCGCTTCAACGTCGCCTCGGCGCATCTCGGCGCTGAGCATTTGAAGCAACGCGGTCTGCAGTGCAAACGCATCACCGGCTTTTTCTGCGGACGCGGCCGCCAATTCTGCGTACCGCAACTGTTGTTCGACATCATCGCGCTCATGCAGTGCTAGATTTGAAAGCACGGCGTTTGCTCTACTTTCCAAGCCGAACAAGTGCAAGTCGGCGGCCAGCTCGGAAGACTGCGTCAGTACCTCAAATGCCTGCACCGCCATGCCCAGGTGATGATAAGCGATGCCTATGCGATGGAGAACTTTCGCGCGCACCGCGTCGGAATCGACGTCGCAAAGCATTTCTTCCACGCGCATCGCAGCGCTGGCGGCGGTTGCAGCGTCGCCACTAACTGCCTGTTGGCCAGCGATCAAAGAAATTGCTTCCGCCCGATGAGCCGCAGTTTGGTCCAAATCATCGCCGACTTTTTCCAATAGCGCGCCGACGTCTTGGCCCTGATTTGCCATCATTGAGGCGAGACGCAGGCTCGCTATCGCCACCAGATTACGGTTGTTGCCCGCACGAGCCAGGGAGCGGCGCAAGAGCGATTCGGCCCGTATGAACTTGCCCGCCATGGCCTGGAGGGCGCCATGCAGGGCGAGGATAGTAGCGTTTTCGCAACGGGTGGTCTCGTCGAGCGACTCTACGGTCCGCAAAACTACGTCGCTACGAGCCCGCTCCAAGAGGTCGAAGCCGTGCTGCTCCAGGAGGCGGAGCACGTCTTCGCGTAACCCCGCCGCCGCGTACGCGGCGATCGCATGCTCGATGTCACCACTCTGTTCGAGTGCACGACCCGCTCGCTCTTGTACGACCTCGTGACTGCGCTTCCCAACGAGCGCGTTTTGATGGCGGAGAAAATTCCTGAACAGATCGTGACAATAGTACACGCCAGGCGATTCTTCATGAATGAAGGCCGTGCGCTCGCGCAGGCGCTCTACAATCTGCAACGCGCGATCAAATCCGGCCCGTTCCAGGACCTTCACCTCGATCGTCGGCAATACCATTGCAATTTCCAGCAGGCTACGCTCCTCGTCATCCAGCGTGCCGTAGACTTGCTCGGCGAGGAAGCGATAGATCATGTCACGTGTGACGGCCGAAACGTTCCGAAGGTCTGACGACCGCGTGGACGTACGCAAAGCAAAGCTCATCGCGGCAGGCCACCCTTCGGTCAGCTCGAGCAAATCCCAAAGCTCATCCTCACGGATCGAAAGGCCCAAATCGCGCGCTGCAGCCGCGGCTTCATCAAACGTAAATCGCAGATCGTGTTCGTCGATCGCCAAGTCGGCATCGCGGTAAGCGAGCCAGCTTCCAATCGGAAGTCCGGTCGTCGATCGGGAGGCGAGAATCCACCGGATGCGCTCTTTGCTTCCTTCGATCAACGCCGTCAGGAATCTGGCAATCTCGGGATCCTCGTCTGCGATTTGAAGGTCGTCGATGGCAACGACGCCCGAAAACGACTCCAAGTGTACATTCATCCAGCGGGCCAAGTCGGTACCGCGCTTGGGCGACGCCTGATTGCGCTCGTATGCCCCAGCCAGTGCAGCGGTGGCGTGCGGCGCATTCTCGCCCAGCGCCTCAACGAATCCGCGGAGAAAGCTTAGTAGCGTTGCGTGCTCGGCGCGTAGCGCGAAGCGTGCGCACGGCTGTCGCAAACTGCGAAGATATTGGCGCAGCACCACGCTCTTGCCGTAGCCGGCTGGAGCGACCAGTAAGGCGATAGGAAAGCTTGCCGAAACCGAAAGGCGCTCGACCAGCCTCGGCCGCTCGATCGGCACAAAAGTGCCACCGTCCGCGCGGTCGGCGCCTTGCAGAGTGCGAATCATCGCCTGTCGTTCTAACGCGACTTCGGCGTCGCCTGTTCTGAAAGAGTCTGCGGCTTAGGAACGTGCCCTTTACCAATTCGCTCGCTCAAGAAGTGTGCTAGCAACTCCCCTTCCCACTGCAGGCGCGGTGCGAGCCACGCGCGTTGCGCTGGGCACGTGATCTCGCCGAGCTCCAGCACCAAACTTCCGTCTCGCGCCTGCACTTGCGAATACGCGTAATACGCGTGCAAACCGTTCGTGAAGTTGTCCGGCTGAAAACCGAAAGGCCAATATCGTCCGTATAGCCGATGCCATGCTGCTGCCGCGGCCGCATCACTCGCGTGGGCGTAGCCCGCCGATGCGCTGCTCCGGCACGGCGGATTCGATCCGTCGAAATGAATGAAGACTGCCGCGCCCACGCGATACTTGCCGGCGAAGTCGGCCGGAAGGCGCACGACGCGAACGCCGTGCTCGCGCAAAATTCGCGTCGCGGCATCCGCGACGATCGGGGTCCACGCCCGTTCACCCGCCGCGCCGAGATTGCAATGGTGCTGCGGAAAGTGCGCGCAGCTCGCCGGACGCCCTTCGTGCCCCGCGGAGATCAGCACGTCGTACGTCAACATCACCAGCCGCCCGAAGCGCCGCCGCCTCCGAACCCACCGCCGCCCGCCGAGAATCCGCCGCCGCCAAAGCCGCCCCCACCGAACCCGCCGCCCGTCATGAGATATCCGCCGCGGCCGCCTTTCGCCACGATAGCGACGAGCGCGAAGAGAAAGAGCAGCCCTAGAATAACGAAGACCGCCGCGTCTTCGCCCGTTAGCGGTTGCGCCTGTGCCTCTTCGGGTTGTGCCGGAACGCCGCTGTACGACGGCGTGATCGTTTTCAGCATCGCCGCGACGCCGCCGCTCACCGCGCCGTCCACGTCGTTGGCCCGCATCCGCGGCCGGATCACGTTCGTAATGATCCGATACGAGTCGGCGTCGGTCAGCGCGCTCTCCAAGCCGTAACCGACTTCGATGCGCGCCTTACGGTCTTGCATGAACAGAAAGAGCACCGCGCCGTCGTCTTTGCCGCGTCGCCCGATCTTCCAATGGTCGGCGGTCTCGCCGGTCCACGTTTCCAGCGGAACGTCGCCGGTCGTCTGCCCGATCCACACGACGATTTGATGCCCCGTCGCGCTCTCATAGGCGTGCAACTCATTCTCGAGCGATGCGCGCGCGCTCTCTGAAAGCGCGTTCGCATTGTCGGTAACGTAATGCGCGGGCGTCGGCGGAATCGTGAAACCCGCGGCCGCAGCAACCGCCGGCGCCGCGTAGAGCAGCGCCGCGAACGCCAACGCTAGTCGCACACTCACGCGGCGCATCCTACCAGCTCCCCGAAGCGCCGCCGCCGCCGAAATCGCCGCCGCCCGACGAAAAGTCGTCGTCGCTGCTACTGAAATCGTCGCTGCCGCCCGACGATGACGAGCCGCTGCCACCGCTGCTCCAAAACGTAGAGCCCTTCTCCTTCCTGCCCGCCGGCGCACCCTTGCGCGAGACTAGCATGACGATCACGAACGCGAAGAACAGCACGAGCAGGCCGAAGAATGCAATCATCGCGATGACGAATCCCGAAGCATTCGGCGACGCGGTGTTCTCCTGCGCCGGCGGCGGCGTAACGCCCGCATAAGAGGGCGTAATCGTCGTCAGCATCGCCGCGACACCGCTCGACACCGCGCCGTTGGGATCGTCGGCCTTCATCCGGGGAACGATGTCGTCGCGGATGATCCGCGACGCGTCGGCGTCCGTCAGCGAGCCTTCGAGCCCATAGCCGACCTCGATGCGCACCTTGTGATCGCTCATGAACAAGAACAAAATCGCGCCGTCGTCCTTGCCGCGCCGCCCGACATGCCATTGATGCGCGGTCTCGCCGGTCCATGTCTCGAGCGGAACGTCGCCCGTCGTGTCGCCGATCCAGACGATTACTTGATGTCCGGTGGATTTCTCGTAGGCTTTGAGTTCGGCGTCGACTGAGGCTTGCGTCGCGCTCGAAAGCGCGCCCGCGTTATCGGTAACGTAGTGAGTCGGGGCCGGCGGCACAGTGAAATCTGCCGCGGGCGCCGGCACCGGCAGCACGCAAGCGATAAACAAGCCGGCCCAAAGGCTTGGACGCATCCTCACCATCCGCCCGATGCACCGCCGCCGCCAAAAATCCCGCCCGACGCGGGCCTGAGCTAGTTTGCCGCGATGAAACGCCGGCCGGCGCCCCGAACGTTCTCGACTGTCGATCCGTGATGTGGACCGAGGGGGCGGAGTAATGAAGAGTCTTAGTCTTGGCCGCTACGTGCTAAGCAGCTGCGTGGCTATCGCATTGCTCGCCGGATGCGGCCGATCGCAGTTGCCTTCCGGAGCATCTCCCGACGCTGCGACCCGGTTCGACAACGCGGACAGCCAAACGTTTCACTACACCGGCAAGGAGCAACAGTTCAAAGTGCCGCCCGGCGTGCACAAAATCAATGTCGAGGCTTGGGGTGCGGCGGGAGCCGAGTCCGACGTCGCGGGCGGCAACGGTGGTCGCGTCTCCGCGACTATTCCGGTTACGCCGGGCGAGAAGCTCTTTGTATTCGTCGGTGGTGCAGCTTCGGGAGCCAAGGGGGGCTTTAACGGCGGCGCCGACGGTGGAATCTCGAACTGGTATCCGAAGGGCTGTCAGAACGACTGTGCCGGCGGCGGTGGCGGCGGAGCATCGGATATAAGGCGTGACGGCGACGTGCTGCACGATCGAATTTTCGTTGCCGGCGGTGGCGGCGGCGCCGGCGGCGATGATTGCAAGTACGACTCTGGAAGCTGTGGCTCCGGTCCCGTAGGCGGCGGCGGCGGTCGCCAGACAGGCGGCACGGGCAGCAAGGGCGAGTTCGGCACGGGCGGCGGCGGCGGGGGTACCCAGTCTAAAGGAGGACCGGGCGGTGCCGGTGGTTCCGGCATCTATAAACGCGACAAAGGAATCGGGCAAGGGCGGAACCGCGGCCGACGGCGGGGCCGGCGGCAAAGGCACCTCGTACGGCTACGTTGCCGGCGGTGGCGGCGGTGGCGGAGGCTACTACGGCGGGGGCGGCGGTGGAGGCGGCGGTGGATGGCCCTCGTCGGGTGTTGTTTCCGGTGGCGGTGGCGGTGGTGGATCGTCGTACGTCGAGTCGAGTGCCACCAACGTACACATGTGGCAAGGCTGGAAGAGCGCGACGCGCGACGGTCTGGTAACGATTAGTTGGGGCTAAGACGAGGACGGGTAACAAGCAGCGCCAAGCAAATAATGTGGCTTGGAGACTGGCCGCTGTCGCGGTCTTTGTTTTAGTGATGGGGCTACCCGCGCGTGCCGTCGACTGGCCCGTTTTCGGATTCGACTCGGCCCGCAGCAGCTTCAACTCCGCCGAGAAAACGTTGACGGTCGCGAACGTCCATCGGCTGCGCGAGCGATGGCAGACCGCTTTCGGCAGCGGGCTCGTTGCAGACTCGACGCCGATTTTACTCGATCGAGTACGAATCGGGCGCTCCTACCGTTCGATGCTGTATCAAACGAGTACCAGCGGCGTAACGTTCGGCATCGAGGCGACATCGGGCCGGATCGTCTGGAAGTTTGCGACACATGGACCGAAGTACACGCGATCCACGCCCGCCGCGGATCCATCGGGCACGACGGTCTACGCGCCCGGCGTTGATGGCAAAGTCCATAAGCTCGACGCTGCAACCGGTCGTGAGCTTCGATCGCCCGGTTTTCCCGCCAGGGTTACGCGCGTCCCGGATACGGAGGCGGACGACGCGCCGCTCAACGTCGCCAATGGTTATGTGTACGCAACGCTCTCCGCCTATAACGATAGTGACGCCCTCCCCTATCTGGGACATGTGGTCGGCGTTAAGCTCGCGAGCGGCGAAAAGCGAGTTTTCAACTCGCTGTGCAGCGACCGGCACGAGCTTCCGGGAGCACATTCGTGCCCGCAGCAACGCGCGGGAATTTGGGGACGCGGCGGCGCCGTGGTCGATCCCGATTCTTCCATGGAGGGCCGCGTCTACGTGGCGACGGGAAACGGTGACTTCAACGCTGACGTCGGCGGCCACGATTATGGCGACTCCGTGCTCTCGCTCAGTTCCGACCTTTCCGATCTCTTGGGCAGTTACACGCCGACGGACTATAAGCGGTTAGACGAGGGCGACCTGGATCTCGGAAGCACCTCGCCGGCGATCTTGCCGCCGCAGTCGTCCAGCAATACGCCGCTGATGCTGGCGCAGGGCGGCAAGGATGCGGTGCTCAAGCTGGTCGATCGCGCGGCGCTGCCCGGCGTCGGCGGAGAGCTTCAACTGATCGGGTTGCCGGCCGAGCTCTTCTCGACTCCGGCAGTCTGGACCGATCCCTCGAACAATGCGTGGATATTCATCGGCTCCCGGAGCGCGGTCGAGGCGTATCGCCTGGAGACGAACGGGTCGGGAGTCAGTCAACTCGTCGGCGTTTGGCAGAATGCCGCAGGCTCGACGGTGCTCGGTACGTCGCCGGTCGTCGCCAACGGCATCGTCTTCGTTGCGTTTAACGGCGCAATCGTAGCACTCGACGCGTTCGACGGAACCGAACTCTGGAGCAGCGCGATGCGCAGCGCCGGGAAAACGATCGGCAACGTTCACTGGGAGAGCCCGATTGTTGTAAATGGCTGGGTGTACTGTTCCGACCATAACGGGGATTTAACCGCCTACTCCCTGCGCTAGCCCTACGAACTCGCTCCCGCGCCGAGCGTTCGGACAATGGCATGCTCGCTAGGCATCGTAAAAACAACGCATGCCGGTTTGCGTGTTTTCGCGACCTGCGGCGTTGATGCACTAATACGTTAATGGATTAACATGTTAATGAGTTAACAAGTAGCGGAACGTAACCTAACGCTTCAGGCGTCTTGCGTGCGTGCGCGCTTTTGTTGACATTACTCAGTTTCTTCATCAACGGAAAATTAACGTACGTAAACCAATAAAATACACGCGAGGTGTTTCGTTGGTAGATACGAATGGCTTTCGACTCGACGGGCCTGCGAATATTTTAGCTACTCGGCGCTTTTCTTCGGAGACCGAAATGAGTCGAATGGTCGGCTTGGCAAAGGGAGCTTGCCACAAAGCGATTTTGTCGCTGCGAATGCCACCGCTAGCCGCAGCATTGATCGTGGGCGTTCCCCTCCTAATAACGGCGTCGCTCTGGGCGATGCGGATGGAGCATTACCATGCCAACGTAAACCTGATATACTATCCGACCTTCGCGTTCGTTTACATAGTATGGGTTTTCCCGATTCTCGGCTTTATGCTTTTCAGCTTTCCTCAGATACGGCCAAACCCGCCTGCTCCGCCGAAGCATCGCTTTATTTGCATGATTCCTGCGTACAATGAGGAACGCGTAATCGCGAATCCAGTGCTCAGTCTGATCGGCCAGGATTACCCTGCCGATCTTTATGAGTTCTGGGTGATCTTCGACGGATCGGACGACACCGGAAAAATCGCCAGCGATCTCGGCGCGAAGGTCTTGTTCACGCCGACCATGGGCTTCGGGAAGCATCGAGCTCTCGATTACGCATTTAAAAAGCTCTTGAGGGAAGACGACGACCGTTACGTCGCCGTCTTCGACGCCGACAACGTCGTGAGCGCCAACTATCTTCAATCGATGAATAACGCCATCGAAGCCCGCGGTTTCCGATGCATGCAGGCATTTCACGACGTCCTCAACGGGGCTGATAACTGGATCACGAAGGCGCTGTGGTGTTCCTGCGTCTCTGCATCGCGCATGTACTTAACCGGACGCATGCGTTCGTTTTGCAGCGTTCTTATTTGCGGCACGGGGTGGTGCTGCGAAGCGCGACTGCTGCGCAAGTACTGGGGCGGCACGCGGACGCAGACGGAAGACATAGAGCTCAACGGAATCTTGGCCGTCGAATCCGGAATTCGGGTCGGCTACGTTCCCGAAGCACATATTTACGACGAAAAGCCGCTCAATATCTGGGTCGCAATCCGGCAACGTATGCGCTGGATGTGCGGCCACTCGCGGGTGGCATATTACCATTTCTTCCGATGCTTGTGGCAAGGCATCGTTCGTTTCGATATCGCGCTGTTGGAACTCGCGCTCTATTACCTGGTGCCCTTCGCGTTGCTCGTGAGCTTCGTCACTTGGCCGATCCTCGCCGGCATCTGGATTCGCGACTTTACGATCACTGGACCGCTAGCCGGGGGCACCGTGCAGCGAGTATTCGAGGGAATCGCGCTGTTCTTTATCTTTGGTTATCAGGTTGTGGGTTTCTGGGGCACGGAGAAACTCGGCGCAAATGCGTTCGTCAGAGCCTACCGGGTGCTTCTGTACTCATTTTACACGCTTGTCTTTACCGTTCTGGCATGGCCGCCGGCTGTAATATGGGCTCTGTTCAGCGTCGCGAAGTCCGACTGGCTATACCATACGCCGCACGTAAGCAACGTTACGGAGGAACCGGAGGCCGAGCGAGATCTCGCGCTGAGGCAATCGTTGTCGATGGAACCCTTCGCCGAACGAGCGCTGATAGAATCCCCTTCCGCGGCAGCGGTTGCCGAAGGAGTCATCTTATGAGGCGATTCGTCCAAATGGGCATGCTGCTGGGGGCCGCGTTTTCGTGTTGTGGAACGGCGGCGCTCGCGGACACCTACGACCGCTTGGACGTTACCGACACGACGATCGGTTTTAGCAGCCCGGGGAACGTTTACGGTCCGTGGATCGCCCAAGACGCCAGATTGGTGTTCGTCACGCCCGGCGTCCAATCGATTAACTTTGAAGTCGCGCATCAGGCCGACGGCGACGTCGCCGATCCGACCCACGGGATGTATTTCGCGGCGGGATTCAATCACTTCATTACCCCACGTCTTTACGGCGACGTCAACATCGGCTACGGCACGGCAAACCCGTACGCCCACACGAATGCCCATCTCGAGTTCGACTATAAGACGACCCCGGACCTCAAGCTCGTCACGGGCGCCGCCGAAGATTACATTACCTATTGGGACGGCACGGTCCTCAAACAGTTTTCTGTCGGCCCGCAATACTACTATGGCACCGGCGACGTGCAGATACGCTATCTCGTTGCCGCAAATACGGGCGCCGCGACAAAAAGCGGCCTTGAGGTGGCGTGGGACATTATTCCGACGATCCGATCGAAGTATACGGTGACCGGGCTTTTCGGGCCCCAGCAATATCTGGTTTCGATTCCGGGACTGCCCCTCGCGCTTGCGAATGACATTGGTCAAACGTACACGGTTGGAACCGAACAGCAACTCGGACGCACGAGCGAGACCGGAGCGCGCTGGGGCATGGAAGCGTACGGGTTTTTCTCTCATTTGGTAAACGCAAGCAACGGCAGCCCTATCTATCAGGCCCGGGGTGTGACCTTCGGGCTGTGGGGCCTCTTTTGAAGGTGCAACGCCTTGGGCAAACGGCTTCCATGCCGCGCGCGGGCTTCTTAGCGCGGCTCGCGGCCGCGGCGAGCCTACCCGGCGCCGTTTTGGCGTGGCGGGAAGCCGCAACGGCCGCCGATCCAAACGGGCGGCGTTCGTTCGAACGATGGGTGCTAGACTACCAACTAACGCCGAACGATCTTTGCAGATATTACCGTTTCGGACCACACGCGAACCAAGAGTCGCCGCTGGCAACGGCGTACGCGATATTGCTGCTCAACGAGAGCCATCCCGATGTTGCAGACCGGCTGGTAGGAGGGCTCGGCCGCCTCCAACACGGGTACGCGTCGAATCGTTACGTCGGCGGAGGAGTGCCCTCGGTCGCAAACGATTCGGCCCCGCTGTTCTATTCGTCCGACGCTTTGGCTGCGACGAAGGCAATCATGGCAGCGTATAAACTGCGGCCCGATCCCGCACGCCTTCGGATCGCAAGCGGATTCGTAGAGTTCGTCAAACGGATGGTCGACGGCGAGCGTGTGGGAATGCTGGTGGACAACCTGGATTTCCCCATGCAATACGTCACGCCGAGTGGGCAGTATCAGAACCTCTTGGTTCCAAACGTCGCGATGCTCTTTTGGGACGCCTTGCACGACTTTGCGCAGGCGAGCGGCGATGCTGCGGCGGCCAAACTCTTCGAGCGCGGCCAGGCTTTCCTGCTCCGCGCGCAAGCCGCTAACGGCGCGTATTACGACCACTACGATCCGGGCTATCCCCCGCGCGGTTACTCCGCCCAACGTTGGCGCTGGTATAACATCGAACCGGATGGCCGAAAGATCGGCATCGGGGACAACATGATGATGTCCGCCCTCGGAGCTCAGCGCATGGGGCAGAAGAGCGCCGCCGACGCCTTTCTGCGCTGGGCGAAGCCAAAGGACGGCGCCTTCTACGCCTACGTCGACATCGACACCGGCGGGTCGGGATTCCGAACCGGATCCGAGCCCTACTACGACGTGGTTTGTTCGGGTATGTATTACGAGCTGCTTCTAACCGCCGGACGGCTCGATAGCGAAATGCGGCGATCGCTCCAACACGTATTCGCGCTAGTGGCCGCTCCCGACGGCGGCTACCGCTGGGGGATACAAGTCGACGGCGGTGCGGTGCAGGATGCGGCGGAAGCACTCGTCACCGGTTACTGGATCGCACTGACATCGGGTGTTAACAGGTCGTGAGCCTCGCAAAGACAACACACCTCGTTTTCGAGGACCGTCGCGAGATTTCGGCGAGCGTCTTCTTGATCGTTTGCGGTGCCGTTCTAAGCGGTTGTTCGTTGATGAACCCCGGACCCGTAGTTCCGCCCGATTCCGTAAACGTCGCCACGAGCGGCGTCGCCCATCGCTACCAAGTCATCTACGGTTTTAAGAACATCCCGGATGCCGCCACGCCCTTCGACGGCCTAACCGAGGTCGGCGGCACGTTTTACGGCACGGCGTACAGCGGTGGCTTGGAAGTTGGTGCCGTTTTCACCGTAGCCGCGTCCGGCGCGGAAAACGTCCTTTACGACTTCAAGCGCGGCGTGGACGGTGCGAAGCCGTTTGCCGGACTGACCGATTTGCACGGTACGTTGTATGGCACGACCCAAGAAGGCGGTACGAAAGGCGACGGAACCGTTTTCTCCATTACCACCTCAGGAACGGAAACCGTGCTCCACAGTTTTACGGGCGGTCGAGACGGAGAATACCCGCGTTCCGAACTCGCCGACGTCGGCGGGATGCTGTATGGCACAACCTATCTCGGCGGTTCCAGCCAGGACGGCACCGTCTTCGAGATCGGGCCGTCGCAACCGGAGACGGTCCTATATGGCTTCAAGGCAGGCTCGGACGGAGCCCATCCGTACTCGCGTCTGACCGACGTGCACGGCGTGCTTTTCGGCACCACCTCCGAAGGCGGCGGAGCCGGCAACTACGGAACGGTCTTTGAGATTACGACATCCGGTCGCGAACACGTCCTCTACCGTTTCAAGGGCGGGGTCGACGGCGCGGAGCCGATCGCCGGCTTGACGTGCGTCGGCAAGAGGCTATACGGCACGACCCGCCTTGGAGGCACCCGCGGTTACGGAACGGTCTTTGCGATTACGACATCCGGCGTGAAGACCGTACTCTACAACTTCGAGGGAAGCCCGGATGGAGCGAAGCCTTTTTCGCAACTAATCAACGTCGGCGGCGAGCTTTTTGGAACGACGAGCGCGGGCGGCGCCCACGACTATGGGACCATCTATGAGATAAGCGCGAGCGGCGCCGAGGTCGTGCTCCATCGGTTCAACGAGATGCACGGCCGTGGTCCGGTTGGGAGTTTGGCGTATGCGAACGGCGAGCTTTACGGAACCACCGCCTGGGGCGGCGGTAACGCCCGCAAGAACGGACCGAACTGCTGCGGAGTTGTTTACGAGGTCTCGCCATAACCGTGGTCGCGAACTGATGCGGCAATTCAAAGGCGTCTTAATGGGCCTCGCCGTTCTGCTATTTACGGCCAACTCCGCAAACGCGACGTTACCCCGGCAATCCGGCCTATCGCAAATCGATCACGTCGTGATAATCGTGCAGGAGAATCGTAGCTTCGATAATCTCTTCCATGGTTTTCCGGGTGCGCACTCGTCTTCGACGGGAAAGCTGCCCAACGGCAAGACGACGAAGCTGACGGCCGTCTCTCTGGCGGCTCCCTACGACATCTCTCACGGCCTTCAGGATGCGAAAACGGCGTACGATTCCGGCAAGATGGATGGTTTTGCGGACGAGTACAGCAACGGTCAAAGCGGCAGCGACCCGTACCCCCAATACAAGTACGTTTCGAAGTCCGAGGTCGCGCCGTACTGGGACATGGCAACGCAGTACGTCTTGAGCGACAGGATGTTCTCCCAGCTGGACGGCAGCTTCGTCGCACACCAGTTCTTGATCGCCGGCTGGGCAGGCCAAACGTACAATCACCCCGCGGATCCTCCCTGGGGCTGCGATGGCCCCGCCGGCAACGTCGTCGGCGTGCTCGACGCGGTCGGGCAGCCGTTTGGCATTGAGACTCCCTGCTTCACCTACTCGACGATCGCCGACGCGCTGGACGCAAAGGGTGTTTCTTGGCGATATTATTCGCCGCAAACCGGTGACGGCTTCCTTTGGAACGCGTTCGACGCTATCGCGAAGATTCGTAATGGCCCGGACTGGAAAAAGAACATGTCCTTTCCCGAGACCAAGATTTTGCACGACGTTGCGAACGGCCAACTTGCCGACGTAACGTGGGTCGTACCGTCAAACCCGCTTTCCGATCATCCCGGCTCCAAGAGCAAACGCGGTCCGTCCTGGGTGGCGTCGGTGGTAAACGCTATCGGGAAGAGTAAGTTCTGGCCCTCCACCGCCGTCTTCGTGCTATGGGACGACTGGGGTGGGTGGTACGACGACGTTCGGCCTAAACAGCACGGCTTCGACGGGCTCGGCATGAGGGTGCCCCTGATTTGCATATCGGCGTTTGCCAAATCCGGTTACGTCGACCACACCTCGTACCAGCTCGCAAGCATTTTGAAGCTCGTGGAGGAGCGATTCGATCTGCCGGCGCTAGGACGCAGCGACGCCCGGGCGACGGCACCTTTAAACTGCTTCGACTTCCACCAGCACGCTCGTGCGTTTCTTCCGATCCCCGCGCGTTACGACGTCCACGACGTCGAGGCACATGCGACGAACACGGCGCCGGACAATCAATGAGATGAACCTGCGGATACTCGGATGCGGTTTGCTCTTCGCGCTGGGATCGCTTGCCGGCTGCTCGAGCGATAATGCCGAGACGCTTCCGCAAGCCGTCAGCGGTTCGGGGCGCGATTACTCAACCCGTCCCAATGCTCGCGTGAAGCTGTACGTTTCCGACCCCGCCGCCAATGCCGTCCACATCTACCAGATCGACGCTTCCGGACCGAAGGAGATAGGAAGCATCAAGAACGGCATAGACGCGCCCGCGGGCCTGGCCGTCGACGGATCGGGCGACCTCTACGTAACGAACACCGGCGCCAACTCGGTGACGGAGTATGCGGATGGGCAATACGACCCGGCCACGACGCTCTCCAACGGCTTGACCGGTCCGGTCGACGTCGCCGTAGACGACAGCGGAACGGTCTACGTTGCAAACTTCTATTCGTTCCCCCGTTCCATCGTTGAGTTCCCCAAGGGATCTTCGGAGCCGTCGGTCACGATTCGAAATCCTTGTTCCTGCTACCCCACCGGTCTGACGCTCGATGCCGGCGGCAATCTCTACGTGAACTACGAGAACCTCTACTGGTACATGTATTACTACGAATATCGTCGCGGAACGACCAAAGCAGTCGATCTCGGCCTGAAATCCGGGCTGACGTTCTGGGAAGACGGAGGGGTCGTGTCGAGCAGCTCGGGCGGCTTGCTCGTAGCAAACGCCACGCTGCCCGGAGTTCAGGTTTTTGGCAAGGGCGGAAAATGCGACGGACTCTCTTGCACGCCAACGCAAACCTTTGCCACGCAAGGCTTCCCCCGTTTTTTGTCTTTCGAAGCGAGTGGCCGCTACATTTTCGTCTCGAACACGGCCAAGAACTCTGTCGACGAATATAGCTATCCGGCGGGCACGCTCGTCAGAACCATCAAGAGCGGTTTGACGAGCGCGTACGGCGTCGCCGTAAGTCCGCGGGCTTCCCTCTGAATGAAAGTGTACAAAGTGAGAATAGTAAAGCCGCTCCTATGCGCCGCGATCCTCGCGGGCTGCTCGCAAGCGGGAAGCTCCACGGCGATTCCGGGAGTTTCGCGTTTGGAGCGCTTCGGTATTTCGTTGCGCGACCAGCGGCCGGCGGCCACCGATTTCAAGCTTCTCTATAAGTGGAAGGGCGGGTCGAATGGCGGCGGACCGTTTGCCGACCTAACCGATCTAAACGGGACGCTCTACGGCACGACTTACGCCGGCTGGTCGCCGACGTACTACGGCACGGTCTTCAAAGTGACGACGTCCGGCCACGAAACGGTGCTCTACCGATTCACCGGGGGCAAGGACGGCGTAAGACCGTTCGGGGGCCTGACGTACTTGAACGACAGGTTCTATGGAACCACGCAGCAGGGCGGGACGCGCGACTGCGGGATTGTCTTCGCGATCACGCCATCGGGCATGGAGAGCTCCCTCTACAGCTTTAAGTGTGCGAAGGCGGACGGCAGCTACCCACGCGCGGACCTCGTGAACGTCAACCATACGCTTTACGGCACGACGTACATGGGCGGCGCCGACGATTTGGGGACCGTTTTTTCGATCGCTACCTCCGGCACGGAAAAGGTTCTTCACAGCTTTAAGGGTGGGCAGGACGGAGAGAAGCCATTCGCGAGCCTGATCGAAATGAACGGCGTCCTTTACGGGACGACGAGCGAGGGCGGCGGAGCGAGCAGCGCGGGAACCGTCTTCAAGATTACGCCGTCCGGCACGGAGACCGTGCTCCACCGCTTCGCCGGCGGTGCGGACGGCGCGGGGCCGCAAGCGCGTCTGCTCGCGGTCAAAGGCACGCTGTACGGTACGACGCGGAAGGGCGGCGCAAGCGACAAAGGGACCGTCTTTACAATCGCGCCGTCGGGACAAGAAAAAGTGCTGCATAGTTTCGACGGAACGAATGGGGCGGCGCCCGATGCCGGACTCATCTTTCTACACGGCGCGCTTTACGGTACGACGGCTTTCGGGGGCCCGGGCAACTACGGCCTCGTCTATAAGATCACGACGGCGGGCGCGCTAACCGTGCTCTATTCGTTCAAAGGGGAGCTTCACGGCTTTGGGCCCGTGGCCGCACTGACGGTGGTGAACGGCGTGTTGTACGGCAACACGACGTGGGGCGGTAAGAAAGAAGACGACTATTCTTGTTGCGGCATCGTCTTCGAGGTGTCGCCATGACGTGCAGATTCCTAGCGATCGCGGCACTCTTTGCGAGCTCTGCCTGCGCCGGCCCACGTCTGAATCCGATGGGCAGCGGATCGGAGAACCTCGCATCGCGACCCGGCGCTCTCGCCGTCTCCGCGACGCCGGCCGACACGACGTCTATTTTGAAGAGGCTCACCAAGGACATCGTCATCGGGTCGACGATCGATTCAGGCAATGGCGATAAGGGGCCGCGGTCGGTGTCGGTCGTCCCCGGCAGTCACGGAATGCTCCAAAAAGGACAGTTGCTCGTCTGCAACTTCAGCGACAAATCCGGCGTTGCCGGCGCGGGGACCACGATGGAGGTGCTCGACCCCACCGCAGGGTCGAAACCTACGCGTTTCGTTGCGGACCCCTCGATTAAGGGCTGCGACGGAGATGCGATCACGCGTTCGTACGATGTATATGGCGCTGGCTTCGCCGGCGCCGCCGTCGTAGAATTCGATGAGGACGGGACCAAGATCAGAACGTATTCGGGTTCGCTGTTCAAGGTGCCGTTCTCGGATGTAAGCGCGGATCCGCTCGCGCCGTATTCGCCGGCGTACGTCTACGTAAGCAACGCCGAGTCCGGGTCGATCGACAGCATCAGCGTCGGCTTTTACGGAACCGGCAACGCGATGCAAGTTGCGAATGGCTTTGCCGTAAGCGGCTCGGGTCCGGGAGACGAGCTGGGCCCGTCGGGCCTGCAGTACAATGCGTACGTCGATTCGCTCTACATCGTCGACGGCGTTACAAACACGCTCGTCGCATTCTTGCATGCGAGCAATCTGCTCGAACGGGACGAGATCATCGTCAAACGGGGCGGAAAGACATTCGAATGCAAGCACGCCAAGACGACCTGCGGAAAGCTGATCTACGGCGGTTCGCCGTTAAACGCACCTCTGGCCTCGGCGCTGCTTCCTAACGGAAACCTAATCGTCGCCAACACGAAGGGAACGGCCAACGAGCTTGTCGAGTTGACGCCTGCAGGGCAGATACTGGATACGAAGGTCGTCGACAAGAACCACACGCAGGGGGTCTTCGGGCTGGCCGCTACCGGAACGAACGACTCCAACGCGGCATTATTCTACACCGACACCAACACCAACAACCTCCACGAACTCGAGCAATAGTCTCGCGCACGTCGTCAAAATGAAGAGGAGGCTCGCGCGATGCGGGCCTCCTTGATTACGTGGACGGCAGAAGCCCCTAGGTGGGAATGATTCCCACCTCGCCGCTGACGCAGGACGGATTGAAAGCGGAGTTACACGCCACGACGTGCTGATCGTACTTGACGATCCCGCCCGAGGGCTGGAGTTGGAACCGTTCGGTGAGTGAGCCCTTGACCGGGTTGCCCGGATCCGGATTGAGGGCGCCGAGTACACGATAGGACAGACGATGATTCTTGTACGTATACATCGCCTGATTGTAATACCATGCATCTTTCGAACATGAGAAGCCTATCATGACGCAGGTCTTGTAAGTGGTGGCGGAGCCCCACTTCACATCCTCACACCAAAGATACTTTGACGGGCACGACTGTAGGTGCCTCTGCCGGCCGACGACTGCCAGATAGATATGCTGGGCGTGGCCCATCGGCGCGATCGCCTTCGAACCACTAGAAACTGCCTGCGAGCCGCCGGGCACCACTTGAGAGCCATTGGAACATGCTGCAAGACCGAGTGTCGCAGCAATCGTTATACTGAGTAGTGTGGTACGCAACTTGAACTCCTTCGCAGCTACGTTGCTATGCGATGCCACCGTCGCAATGGCGGTGGAGAACCGCCAAGAGTACTACGGCAAAAATCAGCAGCTTCCCCTGGTAAACGAACTTATCGCCAATGTTTG
Source organism: Vulcanimicrobiota bacterium (assembly GCA_963736775.1). GTDB lineage: Bacteria > Vulcanimicrobiota > Vulcanimicrobiia > Vulcanimicrobiales > Vulcanimicrobiaceae > Cybelea. Next base: position 80,801 of record CAVTPY010000009.1, read on the forward strand.
AAAACGTTAACGTATCAACGAAAAACACCTCGCGTCATTGGCGCAGCGGCTGCAGAAACAGTCGACCGTGCGGGTAGTCGAACGTGATGTTGAAGTGACGCAGAAAGTCCAGACCGACGAGGATGTTGCGACCCGACATTACATCCGTTTTTCGCTCACAAGCATCGACGCCGGTGTAAACGATAGGGCCCAAAGTGAGTTTGTCTAGCGTGCCGCACGCGATGCTTCCATAGCCTCCGGCGGCTCCTTCAACTTTCGTGCCCATTGAGAGATGGTACTTGAAGATGAGATCGGGACCGAAGATAACCTCGTCCGGATCCCCACTATCAAAGTAGGCCTTTACCGCGATCGAGCCGTCGAGCGTCATTGGAACCGACGGCGTGCCGTCGGCGATATCGACCAGCAACGGCAACCCTCGTTCGGCCGAAGAGTCAAAGGAAGCCGGATCATCGATCGCCATCGTGGCCGCACTCAGATCCATCCGAACGATCGCACCCGCAAACAAATCATAGCCAATCAGACCATCGTAATTCTTACCGTCAAGGCCACGATAGTCCTTATCCGCAAAGGTGTTGTTGAAGTCGACGGCTTCAACAATCATATTCGAAAGCGTGTTGCCGCCCATTTCGATCGTGTCGACCTTCCGCAACTCTATTGGAGTGGGCTCATAAAGCGTAAGGGTCTTACCGTGCACGTTCAACTCTTTTGCGCCGACCTTATCGGCAAAAGACTTGTTGAGAATGACGCCTTCACTCGCCCCCGTGTCAAGAATAAACGTCCCTTTTGTGCCGTCTACGGTCGCGCGCACGATGATACGCGTAGGCGTCAGGTCGATCGAAAACGGCTTCGAGTTGACGAATGCCCATGAGGCGGTCGGCGTTGAGGGGTGCAGATCGGCGCCCGAGATGTCGACGTTCGGCTCGATCTTCGTATAGGTGAAGAGTCCGCCCTGATCGTCGATGCGAAACGAGCCGTCGATAGTGCGATCGCAACTGCAAAAAGACGCGCGCGCATGCGCCACATATGTAATCACTCCTCGAGGGCAAAGTCCTCAGTAGGGAAAGGTGGCGTCCGCTCGCTTAACGGAGTTCCTTACCGGCATGCGGACACGTACTTCTTCGACGTTTACCGCACCCAGGCAATCGCACGCACGATCCAGCTCAGCACGATCGCCGCGAAACACAGCCACACCGCGGTGTACATAAACCCGCGAATGAAAAGGGTCAGCGACGTCGCCTTGGGCCACGCTACGTTTACGAAACGTGGCGCAATGGCGTGGACGATCGCGTCCACGCCATAAGACGCCGCGTCGTTGGCATCCTCGCGCCGCATTCGCGGCCGCACTACGCCATCGAGGATCTGCGCAATCACCGCGTCGCTCAACTCCGTGCGCAGCCGCGATCCCGCCACGATGCTCGCGTCGTGCTGGTGCAGCCAAAGGAAGAGCACCGCGCCGTCATCTCCCGCGAAGTTCTCCGGAGGTGCCTCCGCACTGCTGCGCGCGATCACTAGGAAGACCAGATGCCCGGTCTGCTCCTGGAACGCTTGCAGATTCCGCGCGACCCACGCCGCCGTGTCATTCCCTAGCACGCCCGGCCGGTCGATCACGTAGTGTTGCGGCGCCACCGTCGGCAGCGTCGCGAGCGCGAGCAACATCAACGCTGCCGGCCCTACCATCCGCCCGACGCGCCTCCGCCCCCGAAACCGCCGCCGCCGCCCGAAAATCCGCCACCACCGCCGCCGCCGCTCGTCAAACCGCCGATGAAGCCGCCGGTCCAGAACGCCGAGCGCCCCATGTCGCGGTTGGCCTGCGCCGTACCATCGCGCATCACCAGATAGCCGTAGCGAATGTTGCGCACGATCGACATGACCACCATGAACATCCCGAAGCCGAAAAACAACAGGGCGAAGATGGTGAAGAATATATTGTTGCCGATCGATTCGCTGCTCGACGATGCCCCCGGCGGCGGTGTCACGCCCGCGTAGCCCGGCGTGATCGTCGTGAGCATCGCGGCCACGCCGCCGCTCACCGCGCCGTCGACGTCGTTTGCCCGCATCTTTGGTCGAATCACGTCGGTGATGATGCGGTAGCTGTCGGCATCCGTCAGCGCGCTCTCCAAGCCGTAGCCGACTTCGATCCGAATCTTGCGATCGTGCATGAATAGGAAGAGTACCGCACCGTCGTCGTGCCCGCGCCGGCCCACCTTCCATTTGCCGGCGGTCTCGCCGGTCCAGGTTTCCAACGGCACGTCGCCCGTGCTCTGGCCGATCCAGACGATCACCTGATGCCCCGTCGCCCGTTCGTAGGCTTGCAGCTCGTTCTCGATCGACGCGCTCGCATTCGCCGAGAGCACGCCGGCGTTGTCGGTTACGAAGTGGTCGGGCGCCGGCGGAATCGCGAATCCCTGCGCGAACGACGCGACCGGTAGCGTCGCCAGCACGAGCGCACAGAGCGCTCGTTGCACTCTCACGCCGAGCTCGTGTTGGGCTCCGCAAAATGCGCGTGCAGAACATCACCGAGACGTGCCACGGCATAAAGAATGCCCGCTTCGGTCTCGCCGCGAGCGAAGAACGGCGTGCTCTTCTCTACTACGTCGTTCCAGAACGCGTCGCCGACTCGCTCGTGCAGCGCGCGGTCGCCGACGATCGCGAACCGGCGGGCTTGCGGAGCGACCAAGATCAAGGCGGCGTTCGCGTGTTCGTGGCGCTGCAGGCCGATGCGCCCAAACTCCCGCTTGGCGCGCTCGAACGCGTCGACGCTGCGATCGGGGATCTCGCGAACTGCGATGCGCCCGGTCGTGCCGTCTTCGGCCGCCGCAATCGCCGCCGAGATCGTTGCCTGTTGCGCCTTGGTCACGGGCTGAAGTTCACGACCGGTGCCTGCTCCGCGCCGGCCTGCGATTTGAAGTAGGGCTTTTCATTGAAACGGCTGCCGAAGAGTCCGGCGAAAAACACCGTCGGAATCGTGTCGCGCCGAGTGTTGAATGCTTGTGCGACCTCGTTGTATTTCCGGCGCTCGAACGCGATGCGGTTTTCGGTGCCCTCGAGTTGCGCCTGGAGCGTCGCAAAGTTCTCCGTCGCTTTGAGCTGCGGATAGTTCTCGACCACCGCCAGTAACCGCGAAAGCGCCGAGCCGAGCTGATCTTGCGCGGCCGCGTATTTCGCGAAATCCTGCGGGTTGTTGATCGCATTTTGCGCGACTTCGGGTGAAATCTGCCCGACGCTCGCGCGCGCCTTCGCGACCGCCTCGTAGGTGCTCGATTCAAAGTTCGCCGCGCCCTTGACGGTCGCAACGAGATTGGGAACGAGGTCGGCGCGTCGCTGGTAAACGTTCTGCACCTGCCCCCACTGCGCGTCGACGGCTTGGCTAAGCGTCACGAGGGAGTTATAGGCGGTGCCGACCATCACCGCGACGATGATTACGATCACGCCGATTACGACCGGCACAGCGTAGGAAGGACGTTGTTGCATGCGGTGGTCTACGGCCTTAGGAGGTCGACTCCCCCTACGTGCGCCGGCGGCGCGGCGTTCGAGGTGTCACCGCAATGAAGGCACGAGTTGTTGCTGCCGGTTGGCGGCGGGACCGCCACCAAAGAGTGGTGGTTCCACGCATAGACGGAACCGGAGAGGTGGCGCATCCTTAAAGAGGAGGCAAGGCAGATGAGAATCTCACCTTTGGATAGCGGTACTTTAGCCGTTTGCGCGGCTGCATTGCTCGCGGGATGCGGCGGGGGAAGCGGCGGGCTGCTGAGCGCATCGCCTGCCGGCCCTTCGACTGCGCTCAGGGTGACAACCGCGGAGCAAACGCGCCCGAGTCATAGGTATGACGTGCTCTACAGCTTCAAAGGCGGTTCGGGCGACGGCGCTTACCCGGAGGCGGCCCTCGTCAACGTCAAGGGTAAGTTCTACGGCACGACCTATGGAGGGGGGGCAAACGGCGACGGAACCGTCTTCACAATCACGAAGTTCGGCACGGAAACCGTGCTCTACAGCTTCGAAGGCGGCGGAGACGCTAATTTACCCGAGGCGGGCCTCATCAACGTCAACCGCACGCTCTACGGCACGACCTATGGAGGGGGCAAAGACGGCGACGGAACGGTCTTCGCAATCACGACGTCCGGCAAGGAAACCGTGCTCCACAGCTTCGGCGCCGAGTCCAACGACGGTATATATCCGATTGCGAGCCTCATCAACGTCAAGGGCACGCTCTACAGTACGACCTATGAAGGGGGCAAAAACGCCGACGGAACTCTCTTCACGATCACGCCGTCCGGCAAGGAAACCGTGCTCCACAGCTTCGGCACCGGCCCGAGAGACGGCTCCGGTCCGCGTGCGGGCCTCCTTAACGTCAAGGGCACGCTCTACGGCACGACCTCTCGTGGGGGCAGAGACGGCTACGGAACAGTCTTCGCAATCACGCCATCCGGCACGGAAATCGTGCTCCACAACTTCAAAGGCATCCCGGATGGCGAATACCCCTATGCGGGCCTCATCAACGTCAACGGTACGCTCTACGGCACGACCTATGAAGGGGGCGGCGCAAACGGCGGCGGAACCGTCTTCGCAATCACGACGTCCGGCAAGGAAACTCTGCTCCATAGCTTCACCGGCTCTGGAGACGGCGAATACCCGATTGCGGGCCTCATCGACGTTGGCGGCACGCTCTACGGCACGACCCCCGCCGGGGGCGCAAACGACGGGGGGACGGTCTTCGCGTTATCGCCATGAAACGAGAAGCGCAGGTTATTTCTTAGCTGCTACCACGCCGAGCGGAAAGTCGAACTTGCCTGTAAACGTTGCGATCGGCGAACCGCCGGCTGGGTAGTTGAAAACCTCGCCGTCGCCGTTACCCGCATCTCCGCAATAGATAAGGCCCTGAACGATCCAGGTCTGCGCGCAGTCGCTGGAACCCGAGAACGATACGGTGCCCTTCAACGTCGCCGTCGTTCCGCTGACGGTGTATTGATACAGCTCGTTCGCATTTTGATCGAAGACGGTGAGGTAGGTACCGTCCCACTGGACGGAGCCAGGGAACCCCACCGTGTTGCTCGTTTTGATTGTTTCGAATTTAGTGCTGCCCTTCGGGAGCTCGACGAGCGCGAAGCTACCGCTAAAGCCGTCGGCGAAGAGATTACCCTGATTGTCGTAGCCATCGAAGAACTCTTCGTCCAATGGTGTGGTGTAAGCGGTACCCGAGCCGCTCGCGTTCTTGAAAATGACGACGTCGCCGCTACCGGGTCCCGAGGCTTCCAATATCCCGACTGCAAGGTCGCCGCTGGTATCCATGGCGCAGCTGGATGGAAAAGAGTACGCGACGGACAGCGTCTTGATCAACTTCTGGGGAACCTTGAACTCCTCGATCTGGTCAGGGCCTCCGACGTTCCAGAACGTCTTCTTCCCGTAGCCGTAGAGGACGTTCGTGCATCCTTGGCCACCGAGACCATCGATCGTACCGATCTGCGCAACGCTCTTCGGATAGTCGAAAATGCTGGCATAGGTGCCGTAGTCGTTGAACACATACTCAAAGGTCTTCGACTTCGTATGCCGGTCAGGAAGAATGGTAGCGTAACTGGGCAGCGGGTTTAGGCGCGCTGCCGTAACGGGCCGCCCGTTCACTGAAAGCGTCCTACCGATGTAGGTGACGTTGAACGCAGCGGCTGACGGCGCAACCGCCGAGGAGCCACACGCCGATAGTATCGCGAGCGCAGCCAGAGCACCGGCGCATTTTACGAAACCAGTCGAACTCATTATGCTACCTTTCTGAAGTAGACTCGATCGAAGCTTACTTCCCGACGTTCGGGGGGACGGCTGCCGTTCCATCGTCAGCAAGCCAACTCAGATCATTTCCGCTTCCGTGCGCGCGTCTTAACCCAGTCCAACAGTAGCTAAGGTGCCACTAGAAATAGCGAGCGCATAATAGAGGGTCCGCGCTACGAAATGCCTCCCGAGCGTCGTCAAGTCGCAATTTGCACGTCGTCTAACCGTGCTCCGATGCGAAGTTAACTGAGTAGCACGCCCACAGGAGGAAGATGCTTGCTCGCTAAGCTAGCCTAAACTGCCGGATGCCGAGGAGCGCGAGAAATCATGATTGCTCTCTGCAAGAAAGATCTCACCGAAGACTTCAGGCGAAACGCTGCGCCCGACGAGTCCGTGCGCACAATCGCCGCTTCCACAGCGAGGCGCGTGGCCGTCTTCGCAATCCACGGAATCAGCCCGATCCAGCAGTATGCATTTCAGGATCAAGTTGCCCTCGCTCTACAAAGCTATCTTAACTCGCAACTGCCGTCGGGCTCAACTTTCACGTGGCTATCGATCGTGCACTGGCCGCAGGTCGCGTCGCAGAGCGCCGACGGCGCGACCGTTCGTCCGACCGCGCTGCGCCTCTATCGGAGCGACGACAAGCCCGAGGAAGCGAACCATCGGGTCTACGATGTGTACGAAGGCTATTGGAGCCCGCTGAGCAAGGGCAAAACCACCATCGTTTCCGCGTTGCGCTGGCTTCTCAATGGTACGTTCCTCGGAACGAGCTCCACGGCCGCCATACCATGTTCGCCCGGCAAACTCGCCTTCGATCTGTCTTACGTTATCGGCTTGCTGATCGTAGCCTTGTTTGCTTGCGCCGTAGCGCTCGCCTTTGGATACAAGGCTTGGACATTATTGGCGAGCGTACTCCCCGCCAGCTCGAACGTTACCTTCGCCGACCTCATTCAAGACCCGTTCCGCACCGCGTTCAAGCTTCCGCTGCTCGTCTACGCACAGTTCTTGGTCGATCTGGTGATCGGCTATGTGATCGCACAGCTATTTACGGCTTACAACGCAGCGCGGAAGCGACGCGTGCGCCAAAGCGCGATCAGCGACGATGCCGATAAAGGCGGACATTTTACGGCAAGCACTATTAGTGCGCGCAAGTTCCACGTCGCGATGTTTCTCGTATTATGGATTACGCTCGGCCTCGTCATCTGGCTTGCCCTCTATGTGGCCGGTCGGGCGGCCCTCAACGACGATCCAAAGTTACTCGCGCTTTACATCGCGTCGCTCGTGCTTTCCATCGCGTTCCTTCAGCTCGCACGCTCGATCGCCGACTTTGCCGTCGAAAACGTGCTGGGCGACATCCAGATTTATACGACGCACGACTGCAACTCTGCGTTCTATGCGATTCGACAGCAGATCATTAGTAGCGTTGCGAGCGCGCTTAACGGCGTGCTGAGCGCAGTTGTCGACGAGAAAACTGCAGTATTGGAGCCGTATTATGACGCCGTTCACATCTTCGGGCACAGCCTCGGATCGACCGTCGGGATGGACGTGCTGATCCGTCTGCGACAGATGCTCAACGAAAAATCGATAGCTGCCGCTCAGTGGAATAAGATACGGTCATTCACGACCTTCGGAACGTCGCTAGAGAAGACGCGCTTCTTCTTCGACGTGCGCCAGCCCAGCCTCAACGCATCGCAAGACCAATGGGAGGGTGATGTCTACGGCCGTTTCTTTACCGACAAGTTCCCAGCGCTTGACGGGGATCTGAACGATCGAGGAATCTACTGGTCGAACCATTGGTATTTCCGCGACATCGTGAGCAACGAGATCGTCTCCTATCAGTCGGATTCATCGGTTGGAACCTTCAGTTGGATGGGCAACGCTCCGCGTAAAATCTGCAAGAACTTCCAAATCCCGCACGATCGATGGCCCTTCGCTTGGGTTCACAGCGACTATCTGGCGGATGCGCGCTTTTGGAAGGCCGCCGGCCCGGTCTTAACGCGATGAGTGGCCTAGGCGGTATGTGCTAGCTGATCGAGCAACGCATCCATGGTGCGTGCCGCTAGCTTTTGGCCTACGATCCGATCGAAGACGCGTCCAACGACGCCTCCAGGCGGCTCGTAGGAGCCTTCGAGTACAAGTTCCGTTTCTTGGCCTGCCGGCCGAACCGTAAGCGTCGCGCCAAAGGACGGAAAACCGCGCCAAGCCGCTCGCCACGCAAATGCCACACCGCCCCTGGGCGGAGCGACTCTCGTCCAATCGTAAAGGAGAGAGTATTGCACCTCAACTCCGGCCGTTGAGGGACCCAGGGCCCTCACCTGGAGCTTTGGCCTTTGCGAAAAGAACTCTTGGAGGTGAGCGATCACGTCATTCTGAGGTTTGTGGATTCGTGCTGTTCGGGTTATTCGCGTCATAGGTGGACTACTTTCCGATCTCTCCTGGAGGCGTCCGGTCGTCATTTTCCACGGGGCCTCGACGACTTTCTCTTCTTATCGGTATCGTTTCGTGATTGTCCGCTCCTGTCGTTGGAACGCGCACGATCTTCCTTAGGAGGATTGGCAACAGCATCGGGCGTGGAACCTCATCGCCTGACGGCCTCCCGCGGAAAACGCCGCGCCAGCGGTGTCGATCCATCTGAATCCCGCAAAAGATCGACAATGCTACAGCTATCGACACGAGAAGCACGTAAATCATGTTACCGCACGATTCGGGCCCAAGCCTCGACGTTCATCCGCGCGCCTGCGCGTTCCATCGCTCCACGTTCACGCCCTTAACAAGCAGCCACAGCATCAGCGAACCTTCAGCCGCGACGCCGAGAATCTGGACCTACGCGCTTCTATGCTTTACCACGTCGGGCGAAAGAAACGTTAGCCAGCCTAGACCGGAGAGGGCCATCAAGACGCCCAGACCGCGCGGCAGGAAGGTCGACTTCATTTCGGCTCACTCGATTGAACGGCTGGTAGAGAAGCAGCGTCACGACAATGTAGATTGCATTTGCGATGAGGTTGGCGGCATCGCTTAGTGCGGCCGGCGTGCGGCCAATCAATGCTACGGCGCCGATGACCGTTACAAAGTAGAGCAAGTACACGGCGCCTGTGATTCGGGCCCTGGAAATCGTCATCTCGTTCGCCTCTGAAGGCTCTACCAAGGCCCGCCTTCGCTTGTTTCGGCTCTCAACGGCCGAGCCGTCCGGAAAAGGACGTTGTTGCATCGTGAGGCAAATGCGCCCGATGCAGCGCTTGCTCTTAGCCGCGATACCGATTGCCGCGCTCAGCATTGCCGTGCCGCTCGTGAATCGAGTCGAGCCGCGCTTTTTTGGACTTCCCTTTCTTCTCTGCTGGATCGTCGGGTGGGCGCTCCTGACGCCGGTCTTTCTCTGGACGATCGGCCGTCTGGAGCGGCGCTGGTGAGCGGCTCGCCGATCGCGATTGCCATTGTTGCTACGATCGTCTTTGGCACGATCGTCTTTGCGCTGTTGGCCGTACGCCGCGTCAAGATGGATCCGGCGCAGTATATCGTGGGCGGCCGTTCGTTCGGCACGATCTTTCTCTGGGTGCTGCTCGCCGGCGAGATCTATACTACGTTCACGTTTCTCGGCATCGCCGGCCTCTCGTACTCGGCGGGCGCACCGGCCTTTTACGTGATCGCCTACGGCGCGTGCGCCTACGCGATCGGCTACTTCCTCACTCCCGCGATGTGGCGCGTCGCCAAAGAGTCCAATCTTCTCACCGGGCCCGATTTTTTCGAAACCCGTTACAACAGCCGCGCGCTGGGCGTTGCGACGGCGATCCTCTACTTTGTCATGGTGGTTCCGTACGTCGCGCTCCAACTCAGCGGGCTCCAGATTCTGCTCCGCATCGCGGGCTATGGCGCGTACGATGCTACCGTCTCGGTCTGCGTCGCCTTTCTCGTGCTGGCCCTCTTCGTGTTTACCGCGGGCCTGCGCGGCACCGCATGGGCAAGCATCGTCAAAGACGTCCTCGTTCTCGGCGCCGTGCTCTTTGCGGGCATTGCGATTCCCGTGCGCTTCTTCGGATCGCCGAGCGCGATGTTCGATCGGGTCCTCGCGCAGCATGCGCAAATGCTCGTGCTTCCCACGGGCGGCGTCCCTCACGGGACGGTCTGGTTTGCCTCGACCGTACTCTTGTCGGCGATCGGCTTCTTCATGGGTCCGCAGACGATTAGCGCCGTCTACAGCGCTCGCAGCGAAGAGAGTCTGCGTCGCAACGCCGTGCTCTTGCCCTTCTATCAAGTCTTCGTGTCGTTGATGATCTTCGCCGGTCTTTCCGCCGCCATGATCGTACCGGGACTCAAAGGGACCGCCGTCGACCAGTCGTTTCTGCTGGTCGTTCAACACTACTATCCGCCGTGGATATTGGGGCTGGTCGCGGCAGCGGGCGCGCTCGCCGCGCTCATCCCCGCCTCGGCGCTGCTGCTCGCCGGCTCGGCCGTCATCACCAAGAACGTCGCCGGCGATGCATTCGGGATCGCAACCGGCGACGTGGCGCGCACTCGGCTGACCCGCGTTCTCGTGATCGTCGTCGCATTGCTGGCGCTCGGCTTTTGGTTGACCTCACAGCGGACCGTCGTCGAGCTGCTCTTGCTCTATTACAACGGGATCACGCAGTTTGCGCCCGGCGTCATGGCCTCGTTCCTGTGGCGACGCGCCACCGCACTCGCCGTCGGTTCCGGAATCGCTGCCGGCCTCGCCGTGGCCATTCCGCTGGCCGCTCTCAACGTCGCGCCGTGGGGCGTTAACCCTGGATTCGCGGGCCTAGCTGCCAATGTGACTGTCCTCATCGTCGTCTCCCTCGGCCTCCCCCGGCGCGAGGCGAGCAGGAGCAACGTATAATTCCCCTCAGTGTTGCTTCCTGTGATTTAGCCTGTTATACTCCCTGTATTCCGAGGAGGGCAGCACAGGAATGCAGTCAGCGCAGGGACTCGAGACGCGGATACTTACGGCCGGGGAAGCGCACAATGAGGCCATGTCGCTGCCGATCCCGACCGTCGTCGAAAGCCTGGTCGGCCTTTTGGGTGCCACGACCGTGGCGGAGATCGCCGGCGTCAAGGAGACGCGCGCCGTGCAGCAGTGGGCGTCGGGTGAGCGCGAGCCTCAGCGTTCCCACGTGTTGCGCTTCGCCTTGCAGTTGGCGATGATGATTTCCACGGTGACCTCTCGCCATATGGCCGGCGCGTGGTTTCATGGGGCGAATCCGCACCTCGACGACCAGATTCCGATCGTCCTCCTGCGCGACCAGCCCCTCGAGTCGATTCAAGTCCGGTTGATGGCGGCGGTTCGATCGTTTGCGTCGCGCAACGAGTAGCTCGTAACGGCGTAGATCACGCCACGCAGGCCTTCTTGTATGTCCGGAGCGCGCAGCTTACTATTATAGAAAGCTCCGTGAAAGGACGCCAATCATTCAACCGATATCCAAAGCGCCTCGATCCGTATCAACGATCCCGTTTCGCCGCGATCCTGAAACGAGCACGCCCCACATGGCCGTCATGATTTTCAGTGGCGAGTACGACATCGCCGGTGCCGAGCGGTTGCGAGCCGATCTGAATCGCTTGCGCGACATTCAAAAGGTCGTTTTAGACTTTACCGACGTGACCTTCGTCGATTCGAAGGCGGTCCACGAGCTCGTCAACTTACATCAGTACCGCGCCGCGAAGGGTTTCGAGCGCGAGGCCATCGTCTTTCAGAACCCCAATTTGCGAAGAATCTTCGGTATCCTCAAGCTAGAACAAGTTTTCCAGTGCGTCTCTAACTTGAGCGACGTGGTTCGCAACGACGACACGCCCTCGCACCTATATTATGCCGCTCCTGCTCTCGACGCCGAGGAGTAGACCTGTAGATTAGGCGAGCGTCGCACGTACGAGGGGAATCACTTTACTGCCGTAGAGCTCGATGCTGCGCATCAGCTTATCGTGCGACAACGGACCCGCGCTGTACTTGAGGTCGAAACGGGCGATACCTAGCACCTTCGCGGTTGCGGCGATTCGCCGAGCCACCGTTTCGGGTGAGCCGCAATAGAGCGAGCCTCGATCCGCCTCGTGATCGAACTCGGCGCGGCTGATCGGGCCCCAACCGCGCTCGGCGCCGATCCGGTCGCGCATGATCTTGAAAGCCGGCCAGAGCTCCTCCTTCGCCTGCGCGTCGGTTTCCGCGATGTGACCCGGCGAGTGGACGCCAATCGGCAGCGCCGGTTTGCCGAGTTGCTCGAGCGTCCGGTGGTAGAGCTCGACGTACGGCGTGAATCGCTTCGGATCGCCACCGATAATGGCCAGCATCATGGGCATTCCGTAGCGAGCCGCACGGACGACCGACTCGGGACTGCCCCCGACACCGATCCAAGTCTTGAGCGACCCGGACTCGATCGTCGGAAAGACACGCTGCGTCGTCAAGGCCGCACGCGTTCTGCCATGCCACGTCACCGGTTCTTGCGTAATCAAAGCTGCGAAGAGATCGAGCTTCTCCGCAAAGAGTTCCTCGTACTGGCTGAGATCGTATCCGAACAATGGGAACGACTCCGTAAACGAACCGCGCCCGAGAATAACCTCGGCTCGTCCACTCGAAATAGCGTCGAGCGTCGCGAAACGCTGGAACACCCGAACCGGATCGTCCGAGCTCAGCACCGTGACGGCCGAGCCGAGGCGAATGCGTAGCGTGCGACCGGCAATCCCTGCGAGCACGACCTCCGGCGACGATATCGCAAAGTCGCCGCGGTGATGTTCGCCAACGCCGATAAAGTCTACGCCCAGCTGGTCGGCAAGCACCGCCTCTTCGACGACGTTTCGTATCACTTGGGCATGTGGCAACAACCGGCCGGTCGCATCGGCCGTTACGTCGCCGAATGTATCTAATCCGAGTTCCAGAGGCTGCGCCATATCGTGCTCCCTAGCCCCTTTGTTGACGAAAAGTTCCGGCACCTTTCGGCCACCAGCGGTACGACTGCGCGGCTATCGCGGCGACCAGCAATGCGATCGCGGCGCCGATGATCGTGTCGACGAAGCGGTGCAAAGCCGTTACATACGTTGGCCCTGCCTCTCATGTCGCTGTATTCCCCGGTTTGCGATCCTCGCTCTATGCTTGGGGAGCGATGAAATGCGATACCTGCGGCTGCCCTTGGAGCAGCTGCATTACGTGCTCTTGCAGCACGTAGTCGGCGTTCGTCACACGCTGATGCTGGCGCAGATGCTCCGTCCACGAGGCCACGAGGAACGTCTCCAAAAACCGGCCCGATTGCGACGTATCTTCGAAGATGCCCCACGTACTGGCGCCGTCCCGCAACCGTTCGTGTTGAAGCTTGTCTAGAGCCGATAGAAACGATTGCCGGTCGTCGGCACTGGAGAGAAGATATTCGATCGTCACGAGCACCGGTCCATCCGATCCTTCGATCGAGTGCGATACGACCGGCGCCGGCCACTGTGTCGACGGGGTGAGATCGAGCCGTTCGCCGGTTTGCAGTTTCCAGCGCCAAGTAAGGGGGATTGCCACAAGCATTGCGGCCGCAGCGATAAAGAGTGCCGCCTGAAGACTCGTGACCGACGCGACTTGTCCCCATAGCGCACTGCCGAGCGTCAGAGATCCGAACATGACCGTCATATACATCGCAAGCCCACGACCGCGCACCCAGTCCGGGAGCGCAAGCTGAGCCGATACGTTCAGCGTCGCTACACCGGAGATCCAGGCCGCCCCCGCCACGATGCTCGCAATCAACGCCGCGATTGGTTCGCGTGCGACCGCGAAAATCACGAGCGCGATCGCCGTGCCGATGCTCGCTGCGGCAACTAATCCATCCGCACCAAATCGCCTCTTCCAATTGGGCATCACGAATGCGGCACCCACCGCCCCTAGGCCGATCGCGCCGAGCAAGAAACCGTATATCGCGGGTCCTCCGCTCACGCGCAGCCGAGCGACGAGCGGGAGCAATGCCCAGTAGGAACTCGCAAACAGAAAGAACGCGACCGTTCTCACGAACGTCTTTCGCAAGCCCGTGTTGTTGATCGCGTATCGCAGGCCAACTCCGACTGCGCTGCTGAAGCGCTCCGGAGGTAAGCTGTCCGCCGTTACTTTAGGTTCGCGCCACCCGACCAACACTCCGATGACGCCAAAGTTGCTGACGGCGTTGATGACAAACGGCGCGGCTATTCCGAGCGGACCAATGATCGCTCCCGCTAGCGCCGGTCCAACCGCTCGACTTAGATTGAAACCGACGCTGTTCGCAGATACGGCACTGGGAAGTTCCTCTTTGGGCACGAGACTCGGAACGACCGCCTGCCACGCGGGCGAGGTCAGCGCTCCGCAAACGCTGACAAAGAACATGAACCACAGGAGCGAGCCCGCTGTAACCCAGTTGAACCACACGTACGCAGCAAAGACGCCGGAAAGCACGGCAGTCGCACTCTCACCCCAGATCAGCAAGCGACGCTTGTCGACGATGTCGGAGAGTGCGCCGGCGGCCACCGCCAGAAGAAACAGCGGTGCGCTGTTCGCCACTTGAACGAGCGAAACGAGGAACGCATCCGTCGTAAGCCTCGTCATGAGCCAACCCGCGGCCGCACTGTACATCCAGCCGCCGATGTTTGAAACGATCGTAGCGATCCAGAGCATCGCGAACACTCGGTATCGGAACGCCTCGAGCGGCGATGCCCTGGTCGAGCGTTTTTCTACCGCCACTACGCTGCTCTACTTAGCGGCGGGAATTATTTCTTCGTTAACACGATTCCCGCGATCACGGGGCCAAAACTGCTTCCTTTGGGGTCCTCGCTCGAAAACTTTAAGACCGAAAGGTGCCCGGTCACGCGAAATGTCCAGGTTGCGATCTTCCAGTCGCCATTTTCTGCATCGTTACCGCCGTAAGTATTCCAGGTAAACGGCTTGAACTGCTTGTCGATGCTCACCTTCATTGTCTTTATCGTCGGCGGTCCGTAACCATTCCCCGAAAGAACGAAAGACAGCGTATAAGATGCACCGGGCTTAGTAGAAATGGCGCTCGATTTTATGACGCCCGGTACGTTCCCGTCGAGATCAACATTGCAAAGACCATTCACATTCGCCCATGTGCTGCCATCAAAGTTAATGTTCTTCTTTGAGACTTCCCAGTACGGCGCGAACACCTGGCCCTTGCTGTAAATCGGGTATTGGTCTCCCGGGTTCGTTGCTTGGGAGAAGTCGCCGTCGGGCAGAATGCCAGTGCCTCCGGCGAGTTCTGGGCAGCAGTTGGAGACGCAACCGGAGCTGGTTGCCGTACGCGCGTAGCTTGCGGCTCCCGGCGCTCCGAGCGACGGCTGCGACCCGCCGCACCCTGCAAGCAGTACCGCAGCCACGGAGATGCTTAGCAAGTGGCGGCTAAAACTTGAGTTGCTCACTGTAACGCTCCCTTGAACCACGGGGTTTTGAAGGTGGAAGCCGTTCTGCGCGTCCCCCTGAGTCACCTGGAAACGAAACGATTTCGAGGCCTGCCAACGTCGGAGCTGAGTGTTATTACTTGTTACCGTGCTAGGTTGGGAAGTAATTTATAGGTCGCCGCAACCGCGGCAAAGAGCGAACAGTGCAGCGTTTTAATTTTCGTGTATCCAGGAGGTGAATACAAGCATGGGCTCGCATCGCCTAGGGGCGACCCGCGTATAACGGGCGCGCTTCACAAGAACTCGCTACGGAAGGAGTTCCAAACATGCGTTTAAGCCTTCTCGGTGCTAGTGCCGCGGTCGCCGCAAGCCTAGCACTCTCAGCGTGCGGCGGTACTAGCTCGTCGTCGGCGGTGCCGTCGTCGGGCGCGCAAGTCCTGGTGACGAGTCATGGCCACAAATTCGTGGTTCGCCCGATGCCCGGGGTCAAAATGCTGTCGACTCCGGAGTGCGGAAGCCAGTACAACTTCTGCTTCTACGTCGTCAAGGGCAACAGCGGACCTTACGTCTCAACGTCAGACGACACCGCGCCGCTATACAACGTGGGGTACATCGACAAAAACAAGACGGGCAAGATCGACAAGAAGTTCAAGGACTACTTCTATCCCGATCCCGGTGACCCGACCTACCAGTACATCGACTATAAAGGCAAGGTCAAAAAGACGGGCCCGGTAAAATTCACCGACGTCTACTGCATTTCGTTCACGTCAAGCGGTTGCGCGAACGGCAGCGGCTCCGTCTTACACCTCGGGATCGCTCTCTCTCCATAGCTGCTCGCCAGCCCAAAACAGCCAACCTGGAGAGAAAGGAGTCCGGCATCCGCCGGGCTCCTTTTAAGATAACTGGCTGGAAGCCGACGCGCATTATGCGGCCTCCCTAGCGACGGCGTAGCGATCGAAGGCCCCGCAACCCCGTGTGCATCGCTATCGCCGCTCGAGGAATTTTGTGACGGCCGCCATCGTTTCGCGCGGACTTTCCTCCATCAGCCAATGGCCGGTGTTCTTGAGCACGACGACGGTAACGTCGTCTGAAATCAGATGGGCCTGCGTCCCGAGCGCCGCGCCCAGCGATTTATCGCCGCCGATCGAAAGCACGGGCATGGTCAGCTTACTGACGGCCAGTCTTTTGAAATCAACGGCGGTGCTGGGGAAGGACTCGAAGTAGGCCCATCCCGCGGCCATTCGTCCAGGGCGAGAATACGCCGCGATATATTGGTTCCGGTCGGCTTGAGAGAGCGAACGGTTCGCATCGGCAGCGAACTCGTTCCAATAATAGTCGAAGTAGGTTCGCTCACGGCCGGCGACCAGCGCCAGCGGCGTTGACCCGTGAAACCGAAAGTGCCAGAGGTTGGGATTGTTATAGATCGGCTCCCAGCCGGCTACGCCTGGCAAGAATGCGTCCATCAATGCGAGCCGGCCGACTTCGCGCGGGTACATCGCCGCATACGCGTACGCGACCATGAGCCCAATGTCGTGCCCAACCACGTACACACGCCGAAAACCCATCACGCGTACCGCGTCGCGCACGCGGCGCGCCGCGGTCTTCATGTCTGAGCCCGTTGAAGGAATCGACGAGTTTCCGATGCCGGGCAGGTCGGGGGCGACGACGGTGAATCGCGGGGCCAACGCAATCGCGAGCGGCCTCCACATCCGCGAGTCCTCCGCGTAGCCGTGCAGCAAGACCACCACCGGCCCGTGCCCGCCAACGGTGACACTGACGACGTCGCCGGCGACGTTGATGCGCTGCGTCACAAACCCATGGCCGAAGTCGACTGGAAACGCACCCGCGTTTTGAGGAAGCAGAATCGTGAAAGCGAGCACCGTCACGGCAAGCATCGTAGACTTCATGCCTCCACCTCCCTAATGTGGCGCAAAAACGGTCGCAGGTATCGGTTGATTCAAGCGGTAGTCGCCGTACACAATCTGAGCGTTACCGCTGTAGCTCGGAAACTTTGCGACTATGGTCGCGCCGCGCGGCAGATGATATTGCGTGGCACCGTGGCGGCGCTGGAACGTTATCGTCAGCGACGCCCCGTTGGTATACGAGAAGATAATCGACTCGATGCCGTAGGTGGTGGCGCTGATCCACATCGTCATGGTCTTGATGCGGCTCTCGCGCTTTGGCGCTCCGGTTAAGACGTAGGCCGTGTGGTGGCCGTGCGGCTGCGTGACCGGCTGCGCGATCGCGTAATCACGCAACCAAGTTTGCGGCGTCCCGATCGTCGAGAGCGTGTTGCCCAGTCCGCGCGCGTAGCTGGGCGGATTGTCGAGGTGAAGCGCTTGCTCGTCCGGGGCTTGATAATATTGCGTTCCGGCCATCTTGAACGGGACCGAGACGAACGCCACTCTGACGCTGCCGCTGATCGCGACGGGGACCTGGTAGGAGCTGAGGCCCTGCCATCGGCTCTCGCTGCGTTGCAAGATGTTTCCGGCATCGAGCGTTGGCGCGGGGGGAGCAGTTGCCGTCAAACCGACGGCGCCGAGCACGAGCGCTGCGCACGGTAGCACGAGAACTAGCACCAACCCCGCTTCGACCGGAGCTAACTCGCCCCTGCCCAAAAAGTGGTGGTTCTACGCATAGACGGAACCGCAGAGGTGGGCGCATCCTTAGAGGATCATTCGCGGTTTTCGCCCTGTAACCAAACGCCGCCCCGTACTCGATCTCCAGCTCGTCGCTAGGTTCACACGCCGTTTCGCACGAGCAGCAAGAAGATCAACGCGTGCGATACTAACAGCGGAGGTACAATCGCCGTTACGAGGTAGTACCCGGCGCCCAATAAACCGGGGTCGAGGGCGAGGTTGACACGCAGTCCTTTGTAAAGCCCGTACAAAAGATCGACCGCGCCCCAAAGGTTGAAAATCCAGACTGCCGCGATTGCCCAAGATAGGTTGTGTGCTAGCGCCGCCGCCGCGATAATGGCAAGAATCCCAGCGACGAGGTCGCCGTAAGCAGCCGGCACAGCCCAGCTCCTCGGCAACGACGCGGAAACGACACCGGGCACCAGAAACCCGAGCCCGATGAAGCGAAGGAACATGTGGGGAACCACAAGCCAGAGTAGCGCTACGTGGGCGTCCTGAGCTTGTAACCACGGCATCGCGAAAAGCACCGCGGCCGCAACCGAGCTCACGAAGCTCGCGAGTACGTTAACTCCGAAGATCGCGGGCGGCTTCATCGGCTACCGCGTGTCTCTTTGCCAACGTTGCCTCCGCGCCGGCTTGTCCGAAATGGTGGATCGTCGTTGTCGTACCAATCCATTGCTCCGTCATAGAGAAACTCAAAGTTCTCAAGCGAATAGGGATTGTCTCTCCGGCGCATCTCGAAGTATCCGCACCTCTCTAGAAGTTGCCACATCTCGCGGATAAGCGGGCCGCAATAGTCGGCCATCAAAGTGATGTCAAGCAAACCGTGCCGAGCGTACGTTCCTATTTTCTCGAACGTTTGCGCTACGAGAATCTCCTTGTGCTCGCTCTCGTCGAGCGCCTGAAACGGAAGTAGCAAATCATCGCGAAAGTGTGCGTCCTGCATTCGCGACGCAAGCTCATTTTCAACGAACATGCGAGCCGACCGAAACTCTGGAGTTTCTAAATCCGCGAACGCCTTCATCGTGCCGTCGAGCTGCGTCGATCGCCTCAGATGTTCGAGCTGGTCGCCGGTAAGCCGAATCTGCCGGTAACCGACGGCGACCGTTGCGGCAATAACGATTGCAGTAACCGCTGTCGCTATGGCTGTTAGAGCTTCCCAGAAGATCATGAATCGTAAACGACAGGCGAGATTATTTCTCGGCTGCTACCACGCCGAGTGGCACATCGAACTTGCCCGTAAACGTTGCGATCGGTGAACCGCCGGCAGGGTAGTTGAAAACCTCGCCGTCGCCGTTGCCGGCATCTCCGCAATAGACGAGGCCTTGAACGATCCAGGTCTGCGCGCAGTCGCTGGAACCCGAGAACGATACAGTGCCCTTCAACGTCGCCGTCGTTCCGCTGACGGTGTATTGATACATCTCGTTCGTGTCCTGATCGAAGACGGTGAGGTACGTACCATCCCATTGCACGGAGCCAGGGAAGTCCACCGTGTTGCTCGTTTTGATTGTTTCGAATTTAGTGCTGCCCTTCGGGAGCTCGACGAGCGCGAAGCCCGAACGGTAGCCGCTAAAGCCGTCGGCGAAGAGATTACCCTGATTGTCGTAGCCATCGAAGAACTCTTCGTCCAACGGCGTGGTGTAAGCGGTGCCCGAGCCGCTCGCGTTCTTGAAGATCACGACGTCGCCGCCACCCGCCCCCGACGCTTCCAATATTCCCACTGCGAGGTCGCCGCTGGTGTCCACGGCGCAGCTGGATGGAAAAGAGTAGGCGACAGACAGCGTCTTGAGCAGCTTCTGGGGGACCTTGAACTCCTCGATCTGGTCAGGGCCTCCGACGTTCCAGAACGTCTTCTTCCCATAGCCGTAGAGGACGTTCGTGCACCCTTGGCCACCGAGACCATCGATCGCACCGATCTGCGCAACGCTCTTCGGATAGTCGAAAATGCTGGCGTAGGTACCGTAGTAGTTGAAAACATACTCAAAGGTCTTCGACTTCGTATGCCGGTCAGGAAGAATCGTAGCGTACCTGGGCAGCGGGTTTAGGCGCGCGGCCGTCACCGGCCGTCCGTTTACTGAGAGCGTCCTACCGACGTAGCTGACATTGAGCGCAGCGGCTGACGGCGCAACCGCCGAGGAGCCACACGCTGATAGTATCGCGAGTGCAACCAGAGCACCGGCGTATTTTACAAAACCAGTCGTATTCATTAGGCTACTCCTTTCTGAGTAGACACAATCGCGGGTTACTCCTCGAGCGAGACCGCGCCGATCGGCAGGTCGAGGCTGCCCGTCAGGGTCGCAGTCCGTGAACCGCCGGCTTACGACTGATTCGGAGAGCGTCTTCATCGGGCTAGTGCCGCCGACCTTGAACTCGGCGACCTCGATGGTAAGAACGACGATGCTCCATGTGAAAACTAGACCCCGGTTCGGAAGCCGCGAGTGCTATGATGCGGAGGGACGCCATTACGGGACGCGGAGAGCGCGCATTCATCGCGATTGCTGAAGTGTGCCAACGTTGCAGCGCCGGACATTACTCGTAGACAACGAAGGGAGCATAATGGGCGATGTGGTAGCCTCAGACCCGCCAGGCCGGATTACGGGAATCGGCGGCATTTTCGTCGTTAGCAAGAACCCCAAGGCCTTGGCGGCTTGGTATCGGGACGTGTTGGGAATTTTCGTGGAACCGTGGGGTGGCGCAACATTCCGCTACGACGCGACAGGGCATCCGGCCGTCGCGGTTTGGAACGCCTTCCCGGAAGGCGAGAGCTATCTCGCGCCCTCGCGCCGCGACTTCATGCTCGACTTTGCAGTGGATGACCTCGACGCTTTTCTCACTCGTCTGGAGGCAAAGGGGGTCACGATCCTCAACCGTGACGACTCCGATCCAAACGGCAAGTTCGCCTGGATTCTCGATCCCGACGGCACGAAAATCGAGCTCTGGCAGCCGACGAAGCGATGATCTGTCTCCTCTTGCGATGTAGCGCTTTAGTGAAGGGCAATGCCGGAAGGTTCGAAGAGCCCCGTCGTAATCGTCGGCGTGGCTACCTTAGGTAGCGAGACACGCTGGGGGAAGGCCTAGCCCCCGTCGAACCGTTACGACGTCGGAGGGGAATCTCAGTGCTTTATTTTCGCACACTTAGCATTTGCGTCACCGCTGGAATGCTTGCGGGATGCGGCGGCTCGGCGGCCGCGCCGTCAACCGCTTCGCTCAATGGCAGGTACATCGGTACGACGCTCTTAGTGAACGGACGGCCGGTAACGGCAGCGCGCCTAAGCGCGCTGCCCACTTACGCCACGATTCTTCCTGACCGGCACGCGAAGTCGAAGACCTTTGAATATATATTCAACGAGTACGACACCTACGCCAGCATTTTCGACTATCCGAAGAGCACGAAGGAGATCGGTACGATCGCTGGCGACGGCGGCCAAGGGTGCACGAACGTCCCCTACGGCTACGGGAAGAAGATCTTCTGGAACGTCGGGGGCCCTGACCAGATCACGGAGTACGATGTTCCTAAGACGCCGATCAAGACGCTATCTATCCCCGGCTCTTTCCCGACCAGCTGCGCCATGGATGCTAACGGTGATCTTGCAGTCGGAATCTATGACGGGACGGCGAGTGCCAGTGGCGGCGACATCGTCATCTTCAAGAATGCGAGCGGCTCAGGTACCGTTTACACCACACCGTTGGACGAAGAGTTCTTCGATGGCTACGACAACCAGGGTAACCTCTTCGCCGACGGCTATATCGGCTACCGCTCAGATTTCGCGCTCGTCGAACTCCCAAAGGGCAGCAGTAAATTTGTAACAATCAAAACGAGAAACTCGGTGCAGTTCCCTGGCTCCGTGCAGTGGGACGGCACGTACCTCACCGTCTTCGATCAGATAGCGAACGCAATCTATCAGTATACCGTCAGAGGAACGAAGGCGAAATTGAAAGGCATTGTATCGCTCTCGGCCGGCGACTGCGCGCAGACCTGGATCGCTATAGGCGTTGTCTTTTGCGCAGATGCGGATAATAACGACGGCGAGGTTTTTAACTACCCGGCCGGCGGTTCGGCGGTTGCAACGTTGACGGGCGCTTTCGATCTACCACTCGGCGTGACGGCAGCAAAGAAATAATCCGCGTCCCGAACGTTCCCTGCGCAGGTCTCATTAAGGAGTAAGAGCTATGGATGGTCGTCATTTTATCCGCAGCGCGCGCTTTGCCATCGCGCTTGTTCTGTTCGCGGGATGCGGTGGGCAGGTCGCGCCAACCGGCGGCGTCATGACAGATGCGGCCTCTGCAAGCCATGGCAAGTCGTGGATTCTGCCGGAAGCGAAGCGCAGAGACCTGCTGTATGTTTCCGATGACGCTTTGAGTGACGTTGACGTCTATAGCCTAGGGACGCTGAAGCTAATGGGCAATCTGACCGGCCTGAATAAGCCTCAGGGTGAATGCGTCGACGCGACAGGCGATGTTTGGGTTACGGACATCGGAACGGCACAAATTATCGAGTACGCGCACGGCGGCACAAGCCCAATAAATATACTAGCCGATCCGAGCGGATATCCAGTCGCGTGTGCCGTTGACCCGTCGACCGGCAATCTCGCCGTCATGAGCATCGTAGGCTTGAGCGGTCCGGGTGCCGTTCTGGTCTATTTGGATGCTTCGGGTACGCCGACGACATACGCCGACCCGGCGCTGTACTATTACTACTCCGGCGGATACGACGATCGGGGCGACCTTTTCATCGATGGCACCAACGCCGACGGCGTTTTCGGGTTTGCCGAGCTATCCAACGGTAACAACTTCCTGACGAACATTACGTTAAAGAAGTCCATTTCAGTGCCCGGCGATGTTCAGTGGGACGGTAAGCGGATCACGTTGGAAAGCGCCGGTCTAAAGAACACGCTCATCTATCGTCTAAGAATATCGGGTTCGACGGGCACTATCGTCGGCGCGACCCGGCTCAAGCCGCCATGCAGCGCCGTGTCTCAGACGTGGATCGAGCGTGACGTAGTGATCGCAGCTTTTCCGCACTCGTGTGACGCCACGATCGACGTCTGGAGATATCCGGCGGGCGGCCCCGCCAACGAAAAGCGCGCAAGGCCCCGAAGACCCGATCGGCGTAACGATCAGCCCGCGCTCGAAGTAGCGCCCGCGATTTCGTGAACTTCAAATAGCGAGAGACAGCTTCAGCAGCCGCCTTTCATGCCGAACGCTAACGCACCGAAGTCGAAGTTGTACCCGCCTTCGACGTTCTCGTAGACGCCCTGGCCGATGTGGCCGCGGTTAGCGTGAGCGATGAACATCAACGCGCCGTTCTGACCATAGAGTGGTTCCGTGATATTAGCCACGAGGGTGTCGCCGACGACTACGAATTGGCCGTAGGGGTATTTTTGGTTGCCAAAGACTAGCGAAGCCGAGCCGCCGCTGGGATTTTGGGTCAGCGTCAGGCAGCCCGTGCCGTTGCCGAACTGCGAGTGCGACACGGTCACCGGCCACGCACCGCTATAATTGTGCGATTCAGGGAAAACCATCATGGTACTGCCGTTGATGTGCGCCATGGCGGGACCGCCCGAGACAACCATCGCCGTGACTGCAACAGCGGCGATTAGGATCCGTTGCGAAAAACACATGAGTGGTTCTCCTTGTGGGTCCGAGAGGCAGTTCCGGGCAGTTTAGGCCAGGTTGATGAAAAAAGTCTGAAGTCAAAACGGTTCAGGAAATACAGTTCACTATGTTTGCGCTTAAGACGTACGCCTGTGTATAACCTACGCGTCCGCGGGCGGAGGCGCGTCGCGAGCACGCTTTCCGCGCGATCGAACGCGCACGCGAAACGCTAACCAAAGGGGTACGTTTGTACTATGGCGGTTGCTCGGCGACTAATGGTAAGATTGACGCTTGGCCGCCCCTTAACTAAACGCATAGGAGATGGAATGATTACCAACCTCATTGCAATGATCCGCGACGAAGAAGGCGCGACGATGGTCGAGTACGGTCTGCTCGTCGCCTTGATCGCACTCGTCGCCATCACGGGCGTCACCCTGCTCGGCACGAACCTCAACTCATTGTTCAACACCGTGGCGGGCTCCATTTAACAACGGAAAAAGATACGAAGCCTTGAGAGTGCCCTAGCCGCCTAGGATCGTCGCCTCAAGCGGTGCCGAGCGATTCGTTCAGTGCTTACTGGCGTATGTCTCACAGAGTGCGCGGCTGCAGCCTTGATGGCTCGGCCGGCGACTCTGTTGGCTAGGTCAATCCCGATTTTGAGCGCCGCGGCTTTGTTCGGAGCAATCTCCTGAACGATGGCCCATTCTAGGGCGTGCGCACCGGCGCAACGCCTGGGACGCGGGCGTGCGCGTTTTCGTCATTACCGTCGCGCACGTCGGTGCTCGCAACGCGGATATCGGCAGCGAGATGCAGTTCGTGGCCCATACGCGCTGGCTAAACCGATTGCCCGGCTGTGCTGGGCAGGAGCAGGCAAGCCACCATCGAGTTGCCCAAGAACGCCGACTATCACGCCGTCCTCAATCAGGCGATTCATGCCTCGGCAAGCATGACAACTTCCACAGCAATGGAAACCCAAAGTCAACGATGTAGCGAGCGATAACGATCATTGCCACTTGCGTGAACGGAAGGCAGCAGAATCTACATGGCGGGAGCGACTCGATTCCAGACCTATTGGAAAAACGGCGCAGCGATCGTCGCCCTTAGCCTGATGGCGGTCGGATGCGGCGGCCTGCAGACCAATCCGACGGCCCAAACGATGGCGCCTGCGAACGCAAAGCCGGCGATAAAAATAACGAACGTCTGGGTCTTCGTCTCCGATCCGGGAACCGCGCAAGTCTTCATCTACACGCTTCCGCGGCTCAAGCTCGTCGAAATTGCCACGGGCTTTAAGCAGCCGCAGGGCGAGTGCTCCGACACCAAGGGCGACGTCTGGGTGACCGACGGCGCCGCGAAGACGATCTACGAGCTGGAGCATTCCGGGAAGATCTTGCAGCAGCTGAGCGACACGAGCGGCTCGCCCATCGGCTGCGCGTGGGATCCTCGAACCGGAAATCTCGCCGTCATGAACTTCCTTGGAACCGATAGCCAGGGTGGCGCCGTGCTCGTCTACCATCATGCGAGCGGCCTGCCCAACCTCTACTACAATCCGAAGCAGTTCAATTACGAGTTCGGCGGCTACGACGGCGCTGGGAACCTGTTCTTCGACGGGCTCAGCACAGGCGGCAAGTTCATGCTCTCCGAGCTAGCGGCCAACTCGGCCCAGGCGAAGACCGTAAAGGTTTCGGACGGCAAGCTCTATACCCCGGGAATGGTGCAGTGGGACGCGTCGGCGAACGACCTCGTCGTCGGCGATCAGAACTGCGAGAACGCGACGGCCAGCTGCGTCTACGGCATGACGATTACGAATGAGCGGCGCGACCATCGTTGGACAGACGAAACTCGAGAACGCCGCGGGCGGCCAAGTCTGCGACATGATTCAAGGCGTCCTCTGGAAAAAGTCGATCGTCGGATCAGACTTCGATTTCTGCGGATCCGGCGCGAGCGCGACTTACGTGTGGTCCTATCCCGACGGCGGAAAGCCGCACTCTAGCAACTCGCACAACGTCTCCCAGCCGTTCGGTGCCGCGATCAGCGTGCGACCCGACGAAAATTCGCCATGACGAGCCAAAGATCGTGCCGTGCCGCTCGGCAACTACGCGCAACCGGCCGAAGTCGCCAGGTTTGGGAACGTCACCGAACTTTCCGCAGAAGCCGCGCGATATTCCTAATGCCAAGCGCGCCGTGATAATGATACCCGATTGCGGGCATATCCCGCATCTTGAGTTTCCCGCTGCGTTCCTTGCCGAGTTACTGCCGTTTCTGCGGCGGTGATCTGGATGGTCACGGTTCGGGCCCTGCTGCTCGCATTCGGTACCGGCCTTGCCGTCGGGGTTGTCTTTAGCCTGGTGAGATTGCCGTCGCCCGCGCCCCCATTCCTCGGCCTTATCGGACTGGTGGGAATGTTTATGGGTCAGCGGCTCTGGCCGCTTCTTGCATCCCGCTTCTTCCACCATTAACTTTTCGCGAGGCGGAGAGGGCAGAGGGCCCGAATGCGCGCACCAATGCCCGTCGTTTCCCGCTCGCTCGTCGCACTGGTCATCGCCGCTGCCGCCACCGGAGCCGTGGTCGCGCACGGCACGATTGACATCATTGCGGACTACCTGGTCGCGCACGCCAGCTACGACGACGTTTCCAGTCACGACTCCCGCGGGCTAGTCGTCGCGATCGCCGCCATGTTCGCCGGGGCGGTCGCGCTGCACGGCCTGCGGCTCTGCTGCGACGCGGCGGCCCATCGAACGCTTGCGTCGTCACCGGCACCGAGTTGGCGCAGCGCGCCGCTCTTTGTCGGCGCCACGATGCTGCTCGCGTCGATAGCCGTTCCGGCGATGGAACTGCTCGACTCGCGACTGGCCGGAACGACGCTCGCGGGCCTCGACGACGCGTTCGGCGGCTCGATGCTCCTCGGGCTCGGCACGACGCTTGCGTGCGCTGCCACCGTCGCGATCGCGGTGTTCGCCTTCGCACGCTGGATTCTCTCGCATCGCGATCGTATCATCGCCGCGATCGTCGGGATCATCCGTTTCCGCTCGCAAGCGTATACGGGCCCGCGACGGTCGCGAAGCTTTACCGGTGCTCCGATTTGCCCACGCAGACTCTCCGCGTTGCGGCGCGGGAAACGTGCCCCTCCCTCTGATGCCCTTCGCCATCCCAAAACGTCACTCACACATTGCGAGGGCATCTATGCTTCCAATACTCGTCGCGGCGTGCTGCCTCGTCGGCGGCAGCGTCCATACCCCCGCCGGCGCTCCGATCGCGCAGGCACAACTGACCTTTCACGGTCCGAAATCGACAACCGCGTCGACCGATGCGAAAGGAACTTTCTCGGTCGTGGTTCCGGCCGGGAGATACGATCTTACGGTCGTTGCTAAAGGCTATGCAAACGTCACCGTCAATACCGGCGAACTGAACGACGGGGCCCGAATCTCGGTAATTCTTGAACCGAGCGACACACCCAAGCTGCGTACGATCGGCGAGGTAACGGTAAACGGCGGCTTTACGCTCGATCGCAGCGTCATCCCCGAGATGGACGTCTCGCGTGCGCAAATGGATGCGCTTGGATACTCGCAAGCGTACGAGGCGCTCGAAGAGGTTCCATCCGTGGTGCTTCAGCATCCCGACGCGGGCGCCCCGACAGCACCGATGGTCGTTTCGCTGCGCGGGCCGGATCCGTCGGAAGCGATGGTCACGCTCGACGGTCAGCAGCTCAACGACGGCAACACCGGCGACGTTGATATCTCCGAGTTTGCCGTTCCGGCCTTCAACAGCATCAACGTAACCGAGGGTTTGGGCCCGACCGACTTGGAAGGCAGCAACACGTTCGGCGGTGCGGTCAACTTCGTCTCGCTGCGGCCGACGCAGGACGAACACTTCGCCCTTTCGGGCTCGATCGGCTCGTTCGGCACGACGCAGACCTGGCTCAACGCGACCGGCACGATCGGTAAGCTCGGGTACGCACTGGCCGGCGATGATTTCCAGCAAGCCGGTCAAGTCAATCAGAGCGCTTTGGTCGTGCCGGCTAACAATACGCCGATCTTCTGCGGGCCGTACTCCAGTAGCGGCCCCACTCCGAACTGTCCGACCCTCGTGCATCTCGGGTCGTCGATCGCGGCAATGCTAGGGCTGGTAAATCTCGACTATAGCTTCTCGCAGCGTTCGGACGTCGGCTTCCGCATTTTCACGCTTGGTAATAACCGGGATGAGTCGAGCGCCGTCAACGGGATCGCGGGAAACCCGACCTGCGTGTTCGGTGGCCCCGGCGCAGGTTGCGACTTTTCCCAAACGAAAGGCGAGCCGAACGAAGTTGCCAATCCGGTGTACGGCTACAACGTCGGCGCCGGCAGTGCGACGTTCGCGCAGAGCATCCGGGCATACGACGCATATTCGCGTACACCGCTGGGAGCGGGAACGCTCTCTGCAAGTTTCTTCGCCGACGACGATAACATCGACTTCCAAGGCGGCTCCGTCTCGCCGTACGACGTCGAGCACGTCGACACGCGGTACAGCGAGGGCTTGCAGTGGGGCCGAACGTTCGACGAAAGCGACTTCTCCTTCGGCGGCTACGCGCGACAGGAATCGCTTGCCGGGCCCAGCATCATCGGATTTGCGCAACAGCCGATCACGCTCTCGCAGAGCATCGACTCGTATTTCTTCCGCGGATCCCAACAGTTCGGACGTCTGAGGCTCTCGGGCGGCCTCTACGACGCACAGTATTCGTCTTTCGGTAACGACTTGAACTGGCGCCTAGGTCTGAGCCAAGACATTGGCTCGTCGAGCGACGTTCGGTTTTCCGTGGGGACCGGCTTCCGGGCGCCGTTACTCTACGAGCGCTACTTCCAACCGGGGGGTCAGACGCCGCCGGATCAAAACTGCGTCATTTTCAACGGCAATCCTAACGAAAGGCCGGAGCACGCGACAGAGTACGAGCTTGGCTTCTCGCACCTCTTTTCGAATACGTCAAACCTCGATGTTGCGCTTTACCGCTCGAATCTCCGGGACACGATCGAAAACTACTATCCGGGCGGCGGCGCGAAGAGTTTCTGTGACACGCCGCTGGGATATGCGTACGAGATCCCGATCAACATCGGCAACGCCGTCTATGAAGGCGCGGAGGCACGCTACAAACAGTTCTTCCCGCGATTGAACGTCACGACTACGCTCTCGTACGGCCTCAACGTCGCTTACCCGTACGCGCTCGGGCCGAACGTTTCCAACCCAACGTCGGGCGGTACGCTCGTCGACGACGAGCAGTTTCTCGGCGTTCCACAGCAGCAGGGTTCGGCCGTCTTCATCTGGGCGCAGAGCGGCTGGCACGCCTCGACTGCGCTGACCTTTGCCGGTAGAAACAACACGCTCGACCAGCAGCCGTATACCATGGTGGACGCCGCGTTCGGCAAAAACTTCGGTCACCTCGATCTTACGCTGGCGGCGACGAATATCTTCAACGCCGAATCGGGACCCTTCACCCGCTACGACGCAGGCGTCCCCTACCGCGGACTCTACCCCGGGCCGAACAACAGCGCGTATCTCGCCGACCTCCCGACCGATGCACTATTCGTCCAGCCGGCGTCGATCAAGTTCATCCTAACGATACACGAATGAAAAGAAGCCCCGCCTTTTAAGCGGGGCTTCTTTCGCGTTGCTCAGCATGACGTTGGGGGCTAGAGGTCTTCGGGGTTGATGCCCTTCAAGCGATCGTACTGCGTCTTCGTCGGCGAGGCGTGCGGGTTTGCGGCCGGCTCGTACTCGCCTTCGTACTGCACGGTGAGCGGTTCCCGGTTGCGCTCGTACGCGGTGACCAGGCGGCTCATTCCGTCGCCGTTGGCGCCCATGACTTCCGCGAGTGCCGCATCGTCGGCGGTCATCGCGGCGGCGGCGAACGGTATTTCGTACTCATGGCGCGGGCGACCGTCGTCGTCGACGTCCTGACCCTCCGGAATGATCTGCACGTTGCGATAGCGTGACATACCCGTACCGGCCGGAATCAGTTTGCCGATGATTACGTTCTCTTTGAGCCCGAGCAGCGGATCGTACTTGCCCTTGATCGCCGCATCGGTGAGCACGCGCGTCGTCTCCTGGAAACTCGCCGCCGAGAGGAACGACTCGGTCGCGAGCGATGCCTTCGTGACGCCGAGCAGTACCGGATTGGCCGTCGCAAGCTCCTTGCCGGCAGCCTTCATCCGTTCGTTGGCTTCGTGGAACTGCGCCGCTTCGATCAGTTGCCCCGGCAGCATCGTCGTATCGCCGCCCTCGACGATCTTCACCTTGCGCAGCATCGACCGCACGATGACTTCGATGTGCTTGTCATTGATATCGACGCCTTGCGAGCGATAGACCTTCTGCACTTCTTGGACCAGATAGTTCTGCAGAGCCGTCTCGCCTTTGACGCGCAGAATGTCGTGCGGGTTGAGCGAGCCTTCGTTGAGCTGGTCACCCATCTCGATTTGCTGGCCGTCCTGCACCAAGAGATGGGTGCCCGGCGGAATCTCGTACTCGCGCTCTTCGCCATGAGCGTCGGTGATATAGACGATGCGCTTGTTGCGCTCGTCGCCCAGCCGAACCGTCCCCGTGGCCTCCACGATCGTCGCTTGACCCTTGGGTTTGCGCGCTTCGAAGATTTCCTCGACACGCGGGAGACCCGTGATGATGTCTTCCGTGGCGACGCCGCCGGTGTGGAAGGTTCGCAGCGTGAGCTGCGTGCCCGGCTCGCCGATGGACTGCGCCGCGATGATGCCCACGGCCGTGCCGATGTCGGCGCGGTTTCCCGCAGCCAAGTCACGTCCGTAACACATCGAGCAGACGCCGTACTTGGATTGACAGGTGAGCACCGAGCGAATCTTCACCTCGGTGACTCCCGCGTCCATCAGCGCCTTGGCCTTCTCTTCGTCGATCTCTTTATCGCGGGTGATGATCGCCGTCGTCGGGCGTTTGGGATCGAGACGGATCTCCTCGGCCGCCCGCCGTCCGATAATGCGGTCGATGAGCGGTTCGATGACCTCTTTGCCGACGCGGATGTCGCTGACCGTGATACCGTTGGCCGTGCCGCAATCTTCCTCGCGGATGATGACGTCCTGCGCGACGTCGACTAAGCGACGCGTCAGATAACCCGAGTCCGCCGTGCGCAGCGCCGTGTCGGCCAGACCCTTGCGCGCGCCGTGCGTCGAGATGAAGTACTCGAGAACGGTGAGGCCTTCTTTGAGCGACGCCTTGACCGGGATTTCGAGAATTCGGCCCGACGGGTCCGACATCAAGCCGCGCATGCCGCCGAGCTGTTTCACTTGCGCGATCGAGCCGCGGGCACCGGAGGTCGCCATCATGAAGACCGGGTTGAGCGGATTCTGCGCCGCCTGCATGGCGGTCGTGACCTCATCGGAGGATTTCGACCAAATCTCGATCGTCTTGTTGTAGCGCTCGTCTTCCGAAATGAAGCCCTGCTCGTAGAGGCGGTGCAGCTCGTCCACTTCGTCCTGCGCCTTGCCAATGATCTCGTGCTTGCTCTGCGGGACGATGACGTCGCTGATCGAGACGGTCGTTCCCGAGAGGGTCGCGTAATGGAAGCCGATGTCTTTGATCGCGTCCAAGAAGCGGGCCGTTTCGGCGTTACCATATTTGCGATAGCAGTCGGTAATCGTCTTCTTCAGGCTGCCCTTGTCGACGATGCGGTTGACGAACTCATGATCCCAATGCTCGGGAAACGCGAGGTTGAAGATCACGCGCCCGACGGTGGTCTTGATCAGCTTTCCGTTCCAGCGAACGTAGATCCACTCTTGCAGCTCGATCTGCTTGGTCTCGTACGCCATGACGGCCTCTTTTCCGTCGTAGAACGTCGGAATCGCGCCGGCCGCGTCGGCCGACGGTGCGTTCTTCTTCCGATCGTGTTCGATACGTTCGTACTCTTCGGTTACCGGCGCTTTGGCAGGTCCGCTGTACTCGTCACCCTGGAAGGTGAGGTAGTAGAGACCCAACACCATGTCCTGGGTCGGGATCGAAACCGGATTGCCGTATGCGGGCAGCAAGATGTTGTTCGAGGAGAGCATCAAAATGCGCGCCTCGGCTTGGGCCCCGGCGGAGAGCGGGAGATGCACGGCCATCTGGTCGCCGTCGAAGTCGGCGTTGTACGGCGTGCAAACCAGCGGATGCAGATGGATCGCCTTGCCCTCAACGAGCACCGGCTCGAACGCCTGGATGCCCAGGCGATGCAGCGTCGGCGCGCGGTTCAAGAGGACCGGATGCTCTTTGATGACCTCTTCGAGCACGTCCCACACTTCCGGCCGCACGCGCTCGACCATGCGTTTCGCGCTCTTGATATTATGCGCGAGTCCACGATCGACCAGCTTCTTCATCACGAACGGCTTGAAGAGCTCCAGCGCCATCTCTTTGGGAAGGCCGCACTGATGCAGCTTGAGCGTCGGACCGACGACGATGACGGAGCGTCCCGAGTAGTCGACGCGCTTGCCGAGCAGGTTCTGGCGGAAACGCCCCTGCTTGCCTTTGAGAATATCCGAAAGCGATTTGAGCGGCCGATTGTTGGGCCCCGTGACCGGACGCCCGCGGCGGCCGTTGTCGATCAGCGCGTCGACTGCTTCCTGCAGCATGCGCTTTTCATTCTTGATGATGATCTCGGGCGCGTTGAGCTCGAGCAGCCGCTTCAAGCGGTTGTTCCGGTTGATCACGCGTCGGTAGAGATCGTTGAGATCCGAAGTGGCGAAACGGCCGCCATCGAGCTGCACCATCGGGCGCAACTCGGGCGCGATCACCGGAACGGCCGCAAGCACCATCCACTCGGGACGGTTGCCGCTGTTCAAAAATGCCTCGACGACTTCCAGGCGTTTGATGGCCTTGAGCCGCTTCTGTCCGGTGGTCTCCTTGAACTCTTTGCGCAGGTCTTCTTGAATCTTGCGCAGGTTGAGGTCGCGTAGCAGCTCGCGGATCGCTTCGGCGCCCATGCCGGCTTTGAACCGGTTGCCGAACTTCTCGCGCGCCTCACGATATTTTTGCTCGGAGAGCACCTCGCGCTTGGTCAGCGTGGTGTCGCCCGGATCGATGACGACGTAGGCCGCGAAGTAGATCACCTTCTCCAGCTGGCGCGGCGACATGTCGAGCAGGATGCCGATGCGGCTGGGAACGCCTTTGAGATACCAGATGTGGCTGACCGGAGTCGCCAGCTCGATGTGTCCCATCCGCTCGCGGCGCACCTTGGCGCGCGTGATCTCGACGCCGCAGCGGTCGCAGATCATTCCTTTGAAGCGAATGCGCTTGTACTTACCGCAGTGGCACTCCCAGTCTTTGGTCGGGCCGAAGATCTTCTCGCAGAAAAGTCCGTCGCGCTCGGGCTTGAGCGTGCGGTAGTTAATCGTCTCGGGTTTTTTGACTTCGCCGAACGACCACGCCCGAATTTGCTCCGGGGACGCGAGGCCGATGCGCATTGCGTCGAAGTTGTTGACGTCGATGAGGTTCAAAGGATGGGACTCCGCCCGGCCCACCTCGCCGCCGCTTACGCAGGGAAGACACGCCCCACGTCGTCACGTAGGGGCTCCCACCGTCGCTGCTGGCTCGGGGCACAGACGGTGATTTTATCACGCCGCCCTCCTCTTGTCACCTGCCGAGCTGGCCGATACAGGTAGTAGGGCGAGCAGCCGTTTAGAGCGGCGGCCTTTTCGAACGTTCCTCGTACACTTTGCACTTCCACCTTAGTAGTCAGGAACGAACGCTCGGGTCGCAGCCCTAGTGCATCGCGGCTCGGCTGCTCGCCCGTACTACTTCTTCTTGCTCCCCGACCGCTTGCGCGACGGGACCTTTCCGCCGGCAGCGCGCGCCTCGCTGAGCCCGATCGCGATCGCTTGCTTGCGGCTAGTGACCTTTTTGCCCGAGCGGCCGGATTTGAGCTCGCCACGCTTCATCTCGTGCATCGCGCGCTTTACTTTCTTACCGGCCTTGGACCCGTATTTGCGGGTCGACTTCTTCCGCGCTCCGCTCTTTTTCCGGGTGGACGTCTTCTTCCGGGTGGACGTCTTTTTCCGGGTTGAGGTCTTTTTCCGGGTCGACGTCTTTTTGCGAGCGCCGGTCGTCTTCTTCTTGCGGGCGGCCATCTCAGACTCGGGCCCCTCGGCCGGTGATCAGATTGAATACGATCAGCACCAGAACGACGAGCAAGAGGATGTGGATCAAACCGCCGCCGATGTGCACCACGAAGAAACCAACAAGCCAAAGCAAGAACAAAACGACGATGATCGTCCAGAGCAAGCCTACCATGTATTCTCCTTCATCGGTGTGAGCATTGGGACTCTCTTTCCCCAATCCGGGCCAACCAACGCCTTCCCCGGTAAAAGCGCGGTTACACGCTCGAAGTCTGGGAAAACGCTGCAGGGGCTTCTTGGACAACCCGGCTAAAGATGGTATGACGCTTCAAACGGCGATCTTGGCGCAACATTGAAACGACTAAACAAATCTGAACTCGGACCCACCGCGGCTGCGCCGGAGCGCGGCCTGCAGTCCATTCGTGTCGTCATTTCGCGAACGGCGGACCTCCTCTGGCAAGCGGATACCTCGGGAGCCGTCACCGGAATCACCGTTTGCCGGCCGGCCCTGCCCGACCGTGCCGGCGAGCTCGACGAAGCCGAAGTCGCTCAAATCGAGATTCTCTGGCGCAAGGCGGTCCTGTGCGCGAAGCGATTCAGCGCGGTCTATCACGTTCGCACTCCGGGGAACCCTGCGCTAGCGCAACTTTCTGATCCAGGCGATCCCGATCTTTTCCAGCGACGACGAAGTGCTCTATTGGTCGGGGCATGCCACCGAGGTCGATCGGTTCGCGGATGCCGGGACGCGGTTCATCTCCGAAGCGACGACCGTGCTCTCTTCGTCGCTCGCCCGCTCCACGATCGTCAACCGGCTCGTTGCGGCGTCGATCGAGGAGTTTTGCGATCTTTGCGCCGTCCACACGGTCGAGAACGACGGTACGGTTACCTTGGACGCCTTCGCCGATGGGCGACAAGGCGCCAAGCTCGCGCTCGAAGCGCTCGACCAGCCCGTCGGCGACGCATTGCGCACGCGTCAGCCGGTCGTCTTACTCTCCGAAACGTTGCGCGAGCCCACCGACGAGAAGCTTCGAGAGTTCGCCCGCATCTCCAAGATGCGTTCGGGGATCATCGTGCCGCTGTTCGTCGGCACGACCTGCATCGGCACGTTGAGCTTCTTGGAATCGGAGCGCCGTTCGAGCTTTGCGGCGCGCGAGCTGGACGTAGCTCTCGTCGTCGCTCGTCAACTGGCGATGGCCCTCGAGAACATCAGAACGTTCGAGCGAGAGCAGAAGATCACCGAGCGGTTCCGGTTCCTCGCGCGAATCACCGAACGGCTCTTCGCGACGCTTGATTCCAAGAAGACGCTCGCGCTGCTGCTCGATGGGCTTACCGAGCGGTTTGCCGATTATGCGCTCGCCGCTAAGCTGACCGACGGCCGCCTCCGCACGATTTCAGAGGCCGGAACGAAGGCCGGCTTGCGCCCCGAGAGCGAGCGGGAAATGGTTGCCTCTCTCCTCGATCGGCGCTCGATCCTGAGCGGCGCCACGTTCGAGGCCGTGCGCGGCCCGCGGCTCAAATCCGGCCCGCTCGACGAAACGGTTCGACCGCGTTCCTGGATAATGGTTCCCCTCCTGTCAGGCGATTCAGTCTACGGCGCGATCGTCTGCTGTTCGAACACACGTCAGTACGATTCCAGCGATCTCGAAATGCTCGAAGAGGTCGGGCGGCGCGCGTCGCTTGCCGTCGCGCATGCCGACGGTTTAGTCCGCGAACGGCGCCTGATTCAAACGATCCAGGAAGCGACGCTCCCGGCGCATCTTGCCCGCGTCGACGGTGCAAGCCTCAGCGCAATCTACCGTCCCGCCGCCTCGGAAGTGCAGGTCGGAGGCGACTGGTACGATGCCTTCGATATCGACGATCATCGCGTCTTGCTTACCGTCGGCGACGTTACCGGGCATGGCCTCGAATCATCGATCGTGATGGGTAAACTGCGTCATGCCATCAACGTCGTTGCGTTATACGAAAACAATCCCGCGCGCATTCTCGATGCGGCCGAAGGAATTCTTTCGCGACGCTATCCAGGTTCGGTCGCGACGGCCTTCGCCGCCATTTTCGATACCCGCACCCGCACGCTCTCGTACGCCAACGCCGGTCATCCCTATCCGTTACTGCGCCGTCGCGATGGGACGATCACCGAACTGGAAGCTGAAGGCCTTCCGCTTGGATTGCGCACCGCCGGGCCCCCGGCCGCGCCGCTAACGGCGCGCCTGGACGATGCGGCGTTGTTGACGTTCTACACCGACGGCTTGATCGAAGCGACGCGCGACGCGCTCGCCGGCGAGATATTGCTACGCGAAGCGATCGCCAGCGACGCCGTCTTCTTCGTCGAAAGCCCGGCGGAGTTTCTCGAAACCTACTGCCTTCGCAGTCGGGCGCCCGATGACGTCGCAATCTTGGTTCTCAACTTCATTCGATCGCAGCGGTGGACGGTCGAGCCCGGAGATTGGCACGCGGCCCGACACGCCCGCCGCGAGTTCGTCGCCAGTCTCGAGGCCGCAGGCTCCGCGCAGAGCGACATCAAGGCTTCCGAACTCATCTTCGGCGAACTTACCGCCAACGTCGCACAACATGCCGCCGGGCCGATCGATATCGCACTCGATTGGTCCGCGAAGAACGCCGCGCTGCACGTCATCGATCGCGGCGAAGGCTACGCGACGAGCGAACGAACGGAACCCGACGATCTATTGACCGAACGCGGCCGCGGACTCTGGTTGGTTGGACGCCTGGGCGCGCAGTTGAGCGTCGAGATACTGCCGGGTTTCGGCACGCACGTGCGCGCCATTCTCCCCGTGTCATCCTGAGCCATGTCATCCTGAGCTTGTCGAAGGACGAAGGACTAGGCCTGAGAGTACTCCTGCGCTTTGGCAAGGATCTCGTCGGCATAGCGCGGCAGCGTGCTGCGCAAACGGAGAATCGTCCGTTCGGCCGTCGGCACGAACGTGTCGAGCTTTGCGAATCTGGCAAGCGTGAGCGAGCGCAATCCGTCGTTGTGGCTGCCCAGCACGTCGTCCATCGCCTGCCGCATCGCGTTGTCGAAGTTATGCGCGACCGCGGGGACGACTCGCGTGTGAGAATCGAGCAACGGGTGCACGCATGCAAGCTGGAAATCTTCGCTAAGGACGTCGATCGGGTAACCGCAGAAAATATCGAAGCCAATCGAATGGATCAAAGTGTTCCACAAAGCTTCTAGCGCGATTGCCGCAGCAAACGATTTCTGCGACCAAAGAACGCCGACCATTTCGCCGTAACCGCGCAAACGGCCGTACTTCGCGTGCAGCTCCCTGGCGACTGCACCGCAGCTCGCGTCGAAACGTTCGGGGTCGGGCTGCCCGTCGCTATCGAGAAACCCAGCGAGCGTTTCCTTGTCGTCGAGGTAGACGACGGGGCCGGAAAGCAGCCCGCGGCTAATGGCCTCGCGGCGGTCCGGGGCCGCGATGACGACCGCAGCGCCGCCGCTGCGCAGCGATTCGTTCAAAAAACCGGCGACGTTGCGCGCAAGCCGAGCGTCGTCGCCGCCGTAGAACTGAACGAGGTGCTCGCGCCCCCGTTGCTCCGCGTGAGGTTCACGTCAACCATCGTACGTTTCTTTACCAGCCGAGTCAATCGCACCGGCAGCAAGTTGGCGGGCGCCGCTCGCGTTTTCGTTCGGCGATTACCGGGGATAGAAGGCACGTGAAAAACTTACAGACCAAAAAAGTGGCCGTCCTAGTGACCGATGGCTTTGAAGAAGCCGAGTTAACCGAGCCCACCAAGGCGCTGCGCGAAGCCGGTGCCAGCGTCGAGATCGTGTCGCAAAAGCGCGAACCGATCCAGGCCTTTGCGCATCATCAGCCGTCGATCGAGATCGACGTCGACAAGACGTTCGATCAAGTCTCGCCCGAGGACTACGATGCCGTCCTGCTTCCGGGTGGTGCGCTCAACGCCGATGCCATTCGCACCGATAGCAATGCGCAACGTTTCGTGCAACGAATGAACGAAGAGCGCAAGCCGATCGCGGTCATCTGCCACGCACCCTGGCTCTTGGTATCCGCCGGCCTTGCCAAGGGGCGCACCTTGACGAGCTGGCCAACGATCGTCGACGACCTGCGCAACGCCGGTGCCCAGTGGGTGGATCGTGAAGTCGTCGTCGACGGCAATCTCGTCACGAGCCGCGGCCCCAAAGACATTCCCGCTTTCAATAAGGCTTTCGAGTCGCTGCTGATGTGACGCTCAAAGCGTTGCGTGAGGCCGCGTCGACGTGTCGCGCATGCGACCTCTATAAGTATGCTACCCAGACGGTATTCGGCGAAGGCCGCGCCCGCGCGCCCCTGATGTTCGTTGGCGAGCAGCCCGGCGACAGCGAAGACCGTCTCGGCCATCCCTTCGTGGGTCCTGCCGGAAAATTGCTCCACGAGGCGATGGCGCGAGCCGGCATTCAAGCCAAAGACGTCTACGTGACCAACGCCGTCAAGCACTTCAAGTTCGTCGAGCGCGGCAAACGCCGAATCCATAACAAACCGAAGATCATCGAAATACGCGCCTGCAAGCCGTGGCTCGAGGCCGAGATCGCCGTCGTGCGCCCCGCACTAATCGTAGCGCTTGGCGCTACTGCCGCACAATCGATGCTGGGTTCGAGCTTTCGGGTGACGGCCAACCGCGGCCGGATCCTCGGCGGGCCGCCCCCAATACTCGCCACGATTCATCCGTCGGCAATTCTGCGCGCACCCGATTCGGAGACTCGTCACGGGGAGATGGCCCGGTTCGTCGCCGATATGCAGACGGCTCGCGAACGACTGGCGTAACCTTGAGTGACGCTGCATGAATCGGGCACGCCCTTTCAAATAAGAGCAAACCCCGCTCACCGCCGGCCAGACTGCGCGAAAACTGAAGCGACCCCACGACGACGAACGCGAGGACGATTGCGAACAACACCGGCGTAAAGTCGAATCCACGCGACGGGCTCGACGAATCCCTAAGGCCCATACTCCTTAAACGTCCCACGCCGCAGCTTGGATGTGCGCCCGGGGAGGCAGCTCGGGGTAAGGATGCGGCCGCCGTCGTACTACAAGCGCGATGCTTTTGCTCGGGATCGAAACGTCGTGCGACGATACGGCGACGGCCGTCGTGCGCGACGGGCGCGACGTACTCTCGAGTGTCGCGACGAATCAGGACGAGTTCCACGCCAAATACGGCGGCATCGTCCCCGAGATCGCCAGCCGGCGTCACGTCGCGCTGCTCTCCGCGGCCGTCGAAGACGCGCTCGAGCGCGCGGTCACGACGCTCGAAGAAATCGACGGCATCGCCGTCACCGCCGGACCGGGGCTGATCGGAAGCCTCGTCGTGGGCGTTGCCGGCGCCAAAGCGCTCGCCTTCGCATCGAATAAACCACTCTACGCCGTGAACCATTTGCACGGACACGTCTTTGCGCCGTTTCTCGATCGCCCGGAGAGGCCGCCCTATCCCTTTCTCGCGTTGCTCGTCTCCGGCGGCCACTCGCAACTCGTCGCTGTCGACTCGCCCGTGCGCATGCGCATCCTGGGACGCACGCACGACGACGCCGCGGGCGAAGCCTTCGACAAAACGGCGCGTCTGCTCGGCTTGCCTTATCCCGGCGGTCCCGAGCTCGACCGGCTCGCTCGCACGGGAGATCCGAAGGCCTATGCATTTCCTCGCTATCGCCCCGCAGGCGACGCGCTCGATTTCTCGTTCTCCGGATTGAAAACGTCGGTGCGCTATTTTCTCGAATCCGCAACCGGTCGCGAGGCCGCGCCTGCCGACGTCGCCGCGTCGTTTCAAGCCGCCGTGGTCGATGCCTTGATGACGCAACTGCAATCGGCTTTCGAACGAGCTCGCTACAATGCCGTTGTCGTCTCCGGCGGCGTCGCCGCAAACTCGGCGCTAGCGTCCGCGGTGACCGCCTGGAGCAGGCGCGACAGCGTGCCGGCATTCATTCCTCCGCCGAAGTACTGCACCGACAATGCGGCGATGATCGCAGCGGCGGCCTTCTATCAGAAAGATGCAACGCGCGCCGATCCGCTCTCAATGACCGCCGACCCAAATCTTCCCTTCGCGCTTACGGAACGTGCGGGCCATACTTGAGCGCATAACTCGCCGGGAACGGTTGCGCGCAGTGGCTGACCATATATAAGGTGCCTCCGACGACCATGGAGGAGTAGACGCACAGTTGCCCCGAGGACGGCAGAGTCGTAAAGATAACCTGACCCGCGTGATTCGTTCTCAATATGCGGATGGCGCCGGCGGGTCCGCCGTTGACGATCGACCGGGAAAGCGTCACGGGCTGGTCGTAAAGGCCGCCTCCCTTCAGCATCAGCGTCACCGTCGTCGAACTCGGGTTCGGCGCGTTGCTCGTTGACGGGGTCGACGATCCCGAGCTGCATGCCGCAAGTGCGCCAAGCAAACTGATGATCCCCATGCGACGAACGATGCAAGCCATGATGCTTCCTTTCTCACCCTGCGATGCTCGGTGTTCGTTTGTGAGACTAGGGTTCACTTGAGTGAATTGGAACCATGCCGCCGCTGGTCGTTTCTAAGGCCCGCTTAACCGGGGACCTGCCCTCCCGGGACCTGGTTCGGACCGTTTGGAGTCGTCGTAAACGTGAGCGGAAATGAACCCGCAATCTGCACGTTCGGAAGCGGCCCGTAGTTGATTTCGGCAAACGGTACCGACGTTTCGCTCTCTCCGGGCCGGTACTCGCCCTCGTAACCGATGTAGATCTCGTAGTTGCGATACGCGACCGGCACCGGGTCGTCGGTCTGGTAGGGCGGCCCCGCCCAGGCCGCGCGCATCGTGCCGAAAAAGATCGCACACGCGACGACCGGGGCGAGAAAGAACGCACTTTATCGAAGTCAGATTATAGTGAGAGCTTGAAAATCGTCCCCGCGTCGCTTGCGCCGCCCTGATAGGTCGTACCGTACATCGCGCCGTCGAGCGCAATCAAGCCGGCGTACGGGTACTGACCGTCGGTGCCGCCTTTGAAGCTGTAGAGCACGTGATCGTTGCCGCCGGACGGGCGTTCCGAGAAGAGCGTTCCCGCGCCCTTCACGCCGCCTTGATACGTCGCGCCGTAGAGTGTGCCGTTTTGCGCGATGAGCCCCGCGTAATATGGATGCGCGCCGTCGGCGTTGGCTTTGAAGCGGTACAGCACGTCCTCTTTGCCCGACGTGGTTACTTTAAAAATGACTCCCCAGCCGTACGAAACCCCGCCTGAATACGTCGTTCCGTAGAGCGTACCGCCGAAGTCGAGCAATCGCGCATACGGGTACTGACCGTCGGAGCCGCCTTTGAAGCTGTAAATGACCTTCTCGTCGCCCGACGGGCTCACTCGAAAGACGGTACCGGCGCCGCTCGTGCCGCCTTGATAGGTCGTTCCATAGAGCAGACCTTTCACGGCGATCAAACCGGCGAAGGGATGCGCGCCGTCGTTACCGGCTTTGAAGCTGTGGATCACGTGCTCCTCGCCGCTCGTGGTGATTTTAAAGACGACTCCCCAGCCCGGATAGACTCCGCCTTGATACGTCGTTCCGTAGAGCGTGCCGTTCACATCGAGGAGCCGTGCATATGGATATTGACCATCCTCGCCGCCCTTAAAACTGTACAGCATGTGCTCGACACCGGATGTGCTGACCGAAAAGACCGTACCCGCACCGCTTGCGCCGCCTTGGTAGGTCGTTCCGTAGAGCGTGCCGTTGACCGCGACCAACCCGGCATATGGATGCGCGCCATCCTTCGTCCCGGCTTTGAACCGGTACAGCACGTGCTCCTCGCCGCGAGTGCTAACGTCGAAGACCGTTCCCCACTCGTAGCCGCCCCCGCCACCGTAGGTCGTGCCGTACAGCGTGCCGTTCAACGGCGTCAGGCTGCCGTAGGGGTAGCCGGCGTCCCCACCCGACTTGAAACTGTAGAGCAGCAGGTAAGCGCCGGCGTCGGGCAACGCCGGCGGAGGCAGCGGCGATGAGGAGCTCATGCCGCGCGCGCAACCCACGAGAAACGCGCTGCATACGATTGCGGCGATCAAACGCATGAAGATGGGCCTTCTACATCTCGAAAGCAACGATTTCGTTGGCTTCCCGATGGTTCGTCCAGAACCGTGCGCCATCGTAAGCGAGCGCGCGAGCCCCGAATGGAATGCGGGCGAGGTCCGTAAAGCTGCCGGTCCCGTCGTCGCCGATTTTCCCCAGGAAATATTCGTCGCTCTCTTCGTCGTTCGTCGTAACGACGAAGAAGTTTCCGTCCACGTAACACTGACCGCAGATTCCGCGCGGCAGCTCGATCTCGCGCACGACGTTTCCCTGTTCGTCGAGGCCGAGAATCCGGCGATTGTACCACTGACTGACGTAGAGCCACGTGCCGTCGTAACTAAGCTGCGAACCGGTCTTGTCGGGACATTCGATCGCGTGCTGCGTTTTGAAACCGTGTCCCGGAACGAAACGGCGAATGATGCGATCGTCTTCCTCGCCTTCGCCGCAGATAACGCGAATCTCGTCGCCGACGACCGTCATGCCCCACGGTTTCCCCGGCGTCTTCGCTTCTTCGATGACGGTCCACTGTCGCGGATCGAGCGCGTAGAGGCGATTCGTATCGATCGATCCCATCCAGAGTTTATCGCCGTCGAACGCGAGCGACTGCGGGCGCGGCGCCGGCGACGGCAGCCTTAGCGCTTCGGTTACATGATGCACGCGCGAACCTTGTCCCTCGTACGGCCGGCAACCTCTACGCCGGGTGGTAAACGAGCGCGACGGGTCCTTCGAACTGGATTGCGCTCGCGAGCAGCAATTTAAGAGGCTTCGCGAGGGCCGAGAACAACGGCATGCCACTTCCGAGAGCCACCGGATGCACGAGGAGGCGGTACTCGTCGATCAGCCTGGTTGCGATCAAGCTCTGAGCGAAACCCACGCCTCCATGCGCCAAGAGATCCTTGCCCGGCTGTGCTTTAAGGGCTTTTATTTCTTCGGCCAGTTCGCCATTTGCAAGAGTCGGTTCGGTCCACGACCGCGTGGGCGCGAACACTATCGGAGGCTCGCCTGCCTCGGCGTTGGCGCGCATCGCGTCACGCAGCGCTGGAGAGGTAAGCGCCAGGCTGGGTGGCGCGAGCGAGGTCTTGCGTGAAAATACCACCTTTGGGATATCGTTCATCGCAGCGGCATACGGTTCGCTCGACGTTGGCCAAAATGCGGCCATGTCGTAATAGGTGCGGCTGCCCATAAGGTGCGCACCGGCTTGCCATAGGGTTTCCAAGGTCCAGGTCGTAGCGCGCTCGTCCCTCGTCTCGAAGATCCACTCCAACTCGCCATTTGGCCCGCACGCAAAGTTGTCGAGCGACAGGGACATTTTCAAAATCAGTTTTCTCATCGCTGCCATGCAATCCCGAAGCAGATAAAGCAGTCGAGGCCCGCGTTAGCGAGCCTCGACTGTTCTTGCGTTTACGTAAGCTAGTGCAATGGACTGAGCCTTTCACTTACGAGGTAATGGTTACCACGAATCGATTCGAGTTAAACCATTTTCGCCCCCCGCCCTGAATTTATCCTGAGCCTTGTCATGCTGAGTTGTCATCCTGACCCTTGTCATCCCGAGCCGTGTCATCCTGAGCCGTATCATCCTGAGCCGTGTCATCCTGAGCCGTGTCATCCTGAGCCGTGTCATCCTGAGCCGTGTCATCCTGAGCCGTGTCATCCTGAGCCGTGTCATCCTGAGCCGTGTCATCCTGAGCCTGTCGAAGGACGAAGGACGAAGGACGAGCGCAGCAACGTTACCGCGCGCGACACCTCCTCTTCGGAAATGATCAACGGCGGCGCGAACCGCACGCTATTCCCGCCGGCGCTCCCAATCAAGAGACCGCACTCTCGTGCCGCTGCGACGATCGCCCCGGCTTCATAGGGCGCCTGCACGCTCAGCCCGATAAGCAATCCCATCCCGCGCGGCTCTCCAAGAATCTCCGGCCGAGCACGCGCCAGATCGGAGAGGCCGTCGAAGAGTTGCGCCGAGCGCTGGCGGACGCGGGCGTCCAAGTCGAGCTCGTCGCGAACTCGTAAGTGTGCCAGCGCCGCGGCGCACGGGACCGGCGACCCGCCAAAGGTAGAGCCGTGGTCGCCCGGTGCGAATCCGCCGGCCGCGCGCTCGTTTGCGAGCATCGCGCCGATCGGCAGACCGTTTGCCAGAGCCTTGGCCAGCGTCACGACGTCGGGCCGCACGCCGAACTGCTCGAAGGCAAACAGGCTTCCCGTTCGTCCCATCCCGCACTGCACTTCGTCGAAGATCAGGAGCGCGCCGCGCTCGTCGCAAAGCCGGCGCGCTGTCTGCAAGAACTCGGCCGTCGCCGAGTGCACGCCGCTCTCGCCCTGCACGGGCTCGACGAGGAAGCCCGCCACGTGCGCGTCGATCGCGCCCTCCAAAGCACGCGCATCGTTGAATGGCGTAAATGCAAAGCCGGCCGGAAGCGGCGCGAAGCCCTCCCGGTACGCGGGATTGTCCGTCGCTGCGAGCGAGCCGAACGTGCGACCGTGAAAGGAGCCGGTGCAGGCCAGAATCGTGCTGCGCTCGCGCTCTCCGAGCCGATACGCCCATTTTCGCGCGAGCTTGATCGCCGCTTCGTTGGCTTCGGTGCCGGAGTTACAAAAGAACACCGCACTCATCGCGGAGCGCGTCACCAGCTCGCGCGCAAGTTGCTCCGACGGTTCGTGATGATAGAGGTTGCTGGCGTGCACCAGCGTTTGCGCTTGCGCCGCAATCGCTTGCGCGATCGCCGGGTGCGCGTGGCCCAGCGCGCAGACCGCGATGCCGCCGATGCAATCGAGGTAGCGGCGCCCGCGGTCGTCGATCAGTTCGCAGCCTTCGCCGGCGACGATCGTTACCGGCGCACGTTTGTACGTATCGAGCAGCATCACGTGCGATAGTTGGCGTTGATGCGCACGTAGTCGCGCGATAGGTCGCAGCCCCAGCCGGTCGCTTGCGCCTGCCCCAAGCCGAGGCGCAGCTCCACCAAAACCGTCTCGGGCTCGAGCTCGCGGTGCGCTTCGGCTTCCGAAAGCAGCTCGATGCCGCCTACGCCGACCCATGGTTTACCGTTTGCGAAGAGCGACCAGCTCTGCGGATCGAGCTGCGCGCGCGCCGCGCCCGCCGCCGCGATGATGCGCCCCCAGTTCGGATCCTCTCCAAAGAGTGCGGTCTTCACCAGGTTGCTATTGATGATCGCGCGCGCGATCCTGCGCGCCTGTTCGACGTCGCGCGCTTGCGTGACGCGCACTTCCAGCCTCTTGGTCGCGCCTTCGCCGTCGGCGACCATCGCCTTGGCCAGATCGAGAGCAACCGCATTAAACGCGCCCGCGAAGGCCGCTGGAACAGCCTGCCCTGAGCTCAGCTCGCCCTGAGCTTGTCGAAGGGTCGAAGGGGCGCCAGCGGTACGAGCGGGTGCAAACGCGTAGACCGCATCGTTGGTCGACATATCGCCGTCCACGGAGATCATGTTGAAGCTGTCGTCGTTTGCGCCGCCAAGCACGTCGGCGAGAGCGTCGGTCGAGAGCGGAAAGTCGGTGGCGATAAAGGCGAGCATCGT
This sequence comes from Vulcanimicrobiota bacterium, assembly GCA_963736775.1. Taxonomy (GTDB): domain Bacteria; phylum Vulcanimicrobiota; class Vulcanimicrobiia; order Vulcanimicrobiales; family Vulcanimicrobiaceae; genus Cybelea. The sequence continues at coordinate 125,762 of CAVTPY010000009.1, forward strand.
CGCCATGTTGGGAGCGATCATGCCCGAGCCTTTGGCAATCCCGCCGACGACGTACTTGCGATCTTGATGGTAAAAGGCGTAGGCGGCGAGTTTCGGCACGCGATCCGTCGTCATGATCGCTTCGGCCGCGTCGAAGGCCGCCTTCGCTCCCGAATCGAGCTGCGCGACCGCGCGTTCCAGTCCGCGCTGCACCCGGTCGACGGCGAGCGCCACGCCGATTACGCCCGTTGACGCGACGATTACCTGCGCGGGGACCATGTCGAGCAGCGTCGCCGCTTGCCGCGCGGTGGCGCGTGCATCGCGCTCGCCTCGTTCGCCGGTGCAGGCATTCGCGCAGCCCGAGTTGCAGACCACGGCGCGCATCGTCGGCGACTCGCGTAAGTGCGCCGCGCTTACCAGCAAGGGTGCCGCCTTGATCTCGTTGGTCGTCACGACCGAAGCGCAGCTCTGCGGCGAATCAAAAACGACCAAGGCCAAGTCGCGCTTGCGTGGTTTGATTCCCGCGTGGACTCCCGCGAGCCGCACGCCGGGAACGGCTCCCAAGCCGCCGCGCAGCGCGATTAACTCAGGCGACGACGACGCGATCACTTAGTCCGCTCTCTTCGGGAAATCCAAGCATGAGGTTGAGGTTCTGAACGGCTTGTCCCGCTGCGCCTTTGCCGAGATTATCGATCGAGCAGATCACGCGTACGACCGCTCCCGCAACATCAACGCGAATCTCGGCGTCGTTGGTTCCGGCGACCGCCGCGACGCTCGGCACTCGCGCACCGGAGAGCACGCGCACGAACGGGCTGCTCGCATAGGCTTGGCGAAAGGCCGTCTCGACGACGCCGCCGTCCACCGGCTCGTCGAAGATCGCGTACGCATCCGCCAGCAGGCCGCGCGCAATCGGCACGACGTGCGGCGTAAACGTCACGCTTGCGTCGATGCCGCCGGCGCGCAGATAACGTTCCATCTCAGGCTGATGCCGATGCCCCGTCAAACCATAGGCGCGAATCTCGCCGGTGACTTCGGCGAAGAGTGCGCCGGCCTGTGGCGTCCGTCCGGCGCCGGTGATCCCGCTCTTCGCGTCGACCACGATGTGCCGCGGCGCGCCGGCCGTAGCCAGCGGCAAGAGCGCGAGCAGCGTGGCCGTAGGGTAGCAGCCCGGATTGGCGACGAGCTGCGCGCCGGCAATTGCGTCGCGGTGCCACTCGCACAATCCGTACGCCACAGCGTCGTCGGCGCGGTACGCGGCCGAAAAATCGATCACGCGTGCGCCCTGCGCGAGCAGCGCAGGAACGATCGCGCGCGATTCCTCGTCGCCTCCGGCGGTCATCACGACGTCGCCGGAACGTACCGCTGCGGCAACGCTCCCTGGCGGCGCAAATCGGTACGGTGTGCTTCGCAGGAGCGCAAAGTGATCGGCGAGCTCCTCTCCCGCGTGACTGCGGCTCTCGAGCATCCCCAGATCGACGTGCGGATGCCCGTGCAGCAAACGGATTACCTCGGCTGCGGCATACCCGGCCGCGCCGGTGACGTGAACGCGCGTCACGCGAGCCGCCGTGCGAGGCTCGCGAGTTCGGCGCTCACCGCTTCGATCTGAGACCGCACGTCGTCGGGGGAAGTCGAGCCCTCGGTTTGCTTGGCCTCAACCGAGGCGCGCGCATCGAGCGGCGCCTGCAGCGATTCAATCCCGGCGTTCCCGGCAAGCCTCGAGAGATCGCGCGCGTCGAGCGCGCGGCCCTCCGATTCCGCGGTTGCGACCACCGCTCCAACCGATGCGTGTGCCGCACGAGCCGTCACACCCGCGGAAATCAACGCGTCGGCGATATCCGTTGCCACAGTATAGCCGGTCACGGCGGCGCGCGCCATGCGCTCGTGATGAAAGGAAACGGCGCCCAACGCTCGCTCGAATGCATTGAGTACCGCAAGCCCATCCTCCGCGATCGCGATCGTCTCGCTCTTCGTCTCTTGCAAATCCCGTTGGTATGATGGCGCGAGCCCGCAGAGCGTTCCCAGCGCGCCCGCATACGCGCCGATCGACCTCGCGGCATGCGCGCGCACGAGCTCGAACGGATCGGGATTGCGCTTCTGCGGCATCAAACTGGAACCGGTCGACGCCGCATCGCCGAGCCGGACGTAGCCGTAGGCCGGCGCCGACCATGCAATCAGCTCTTCGGCGATTCGCGACGCGTCGACGAGCGTCCGGACAAACGCGTGCGCGAGATCGAGCGCGACGTCGCGATTGCCGACGGCATCGAGCGCGTTGCGCGACGGCAGAGTAAAGCCCAAGGCGCGTGCCGCCTGTTTTCGATCGAGCGGCAGGCTCGAGCCGGCCAGCGCGGCGCTTCCGAGCGGACACGACGACCGCGCCGCGCGCAGCACGCCTGCAAAGCGGCTGACCGAACGCAGAAACGGCTCGCTCCACGCCACCAGTAAAAATGCGAGCAGCACCGGCTGCGCCGGCTGCCGATGCGTGCAGCCCGCCACGACCGTCCCCAACTCCAGCTCTTCATGCGCTCGCGCGACTAAAGACGCTGCGATATCGTGCGCACGCTTGGCTCCGGCCTGCGCGCGGTCGATCGCGTACAGCAAGAGCGTCGTGGCGACCTGATCGTTGCGGCTGCGACCCGCGTGCAGCAACTCACCGGCCGCGCCGGCGAGCTCGCGAACGCGCGCATCGATTGCCCCGTGCACGTCTTCAAAGGGTTGCGGGCGCGCATAGTTTGCGAAACTGCCGTCGCGAATCTCCACGCCGACCGTGGCGAGCGCGCTCGCCAGTTCCGCTGCCTGCGCCTCGCTGACGATCTTTCCGCCGCGCAGCGCCTCCACGTGTCCTCGCGAACACTCGAGGTCGAAGGATCGCCAGCACGAGATCCTCTTCGAGCGACGAGCCGAAGGCGAGCAGTTGCGCGTCGGGCGGGGCGCCGAAGCGGCCGCCCCACTGCAACGCGCTCACTCAAACACCGACGGGTGCACGTTGCGAGGCAGCGTACGCTTCGAGCGGCAAGGCTTGCAGGGCGATGAATCCGTCGGCCGCCTGGTGATCGAACGTATCGTGCATTCCGTAGGTCGCGAGCTGTTCGCGATAGAGTCCGTACGGAGAGCGCAACCCGACGACGGTCGCGTTGCCGCAAAAGAGTCGCAGGCGCACCTCGCCGGTCATGCGCAGGGCGCAACGACCCGTTGAACGCGTCGAGCGCCGTACGCAGCGGCTGCATCCACAGGCCATCGTAGATCAGCTCGGCATAACGGCGGTCGGCGAGTGCCTTAAAGCGCAGTTCGTCGCGCGTGAGCACCAGGCGCTCGAGCGCGCGGTGCGCGCCGATCAAGATCGTCGCCGCCGGACACTCGTAGACTTCGCGCGATTTTAAACCGACGACGCGGTCTTCGATCAAATCGATGCGCCCGATGGCGTGCGCGCCGCCCAGAACGTTGAGTTGCGCGACCATCCCGGCGCCGCTGCTTGCCTCGACGCTGGGTTCGCCGCCCCCAAAAGCAATGACGATCTCTTGCGCTACCGGCGCGGCCGCCGCCGACGATGCGGTCCAGGCATACACGTCCTCAGGCGGCGCGTTCCAGGGATCTTCCAAGACGCCGGCCTCGATCGAGCGCCCCCACAAATTCGCATCGATCGAATACGGCTTTTCCGCGGTGTGCGCGATCGGGATGCCGCGCTCGCGTGCGAAGGCAATTGCATCGGGGCGCGAGAGCGGCGATTCTCGGAGGGGAGCACGGCAGACCAGCGAGGGATCGAGAGCGCGCACGCCGAGCTCGATGCGCACTTGATCGTTTCCCTTGCCGGTGCAGCCGTGCGCCACCACCGTTGCGCCGAACTCGTGGGCAGTCTTCACGAGCAACTCGGCGATGAGCGGGCGAGAGAGAGCCGCGGAAAGCGGATAGACGTCTTGATAGAGCGCGTTCGCGCGCAGCGCCGCAAACGCGTATTCGCCGATGAAACGCTCGCGTGCGTCGATCAGCACCGCATCGTAGGCGCCGAGCTCTAGCGCCTTGGCGCGCACGGCCTCCAACGCGGCGCGAGCGCCGGTTCCGGCAATCGCATCGCTTTCGCCGAGATCGACCGTCATCGCGACGACCTCGTTGCCCTCGAGAATCAGCTTCTTGAGCAGAACCGATGTGTCGAGTCCGCCGGAGTAGGCGAGCACGATGCGGCTCATGCGGCACTCCCAGTGTCATCCTGAGCCTGTCGAAGGATGACCGAGCCCTCACCTTTCAAATCCAGAAAGCGCTGTTTCACGTACGGCGTCTCCTCGGCCGAGCGAACGACGATCAAGATCGTGTCGTCGCCGCCGACCGTGCCGAGGACTTCGGGCCACGCGGCCTCGTCGACAGCCGAAGCCAGCATCATTGCGCTTCCGGGCGCCGTGTGAATCACGATCAAGTTTGCGCTCGCAGCGACCGTAGTCGAAAGCTCGGCCATCGCGCGGTGCAGGCGGCTGACGTAGTTCGTGGTCGCGCTCGGAAGCACGTACTTGAAGACGTCGCCGTTCTCCGATTTGATCGGCACTTTGGTCAGCCGCAGCTCCTTGATGTCGCGCGAGACCGTCGCTTGAGTCACTTCGAAACCGTGGTGCTGCAGGAGATTCACCAGCTCTTCCTGCGAATGGATCGGACGCGTTGCCACCAGGGTCAAGATGGCACGCTGACGGCGTTCCTTCATGTCGGAAATCCTTTGCATTCGGTTAGGAGTGCGACGAGCAACGCTTTTTGCGCGTGCATGCGATTCTCGGCTTGGTCGAAGACGACGCTCTGCGGGCCGTCGATCACCTCCGCGCTCACTTCCTCTCCGCGATGCGCGGGCAGACAGTGCATGAACGCCGCGTGCGGCGCGGCGTACGACATCAGCTCTGTGGTAACGCCGTAGGGACGCAGCATCGCATCGTTGCGCTCGCGATAACGCTCTTCACCCATCGACGTCCAGACGTCGGTATAGACGGCGTCGGCGCCGCGCACGGCACGCGCGGGATTGGAGAAGGCGCGAACGCTGCCGCCGGCCGGCTTTCCAAGGCGGCCGAGTTGCGCGAGAAAGGTTTCCGAAGGCCGGTGCGTCGGCGGCGAACCGAAGCAGATCGTCGCGCCCAGCATAACCGCCGCTTGCGCGAGGGAGGCGGCGACGTTGTTGCGCCCGTCGCCGACGTAGGCAACCCGCAAACCGGCCACCTCGCCGAAACGTTCGCCCAGCGTGAGCACGTCGGCGATGGCCTGGCACGGATGCGACTCGGCGGAGAGCGCGTTGATGACGGGCACCGTTGCGGCGCGCGCAAAACGTTTGAGTCCCGCGTGATCGTGCGTGCGGATGACGACGGCGTCGACGTAACGGGAGAGCACGCGCGCGGCGTCTTCGGGCGTCTCCCTCGAACCGATCGCAAACTCCGAGCCCTGCGCGAAGAGGGCCTTCGCTCCTAGCTGCGTCAGCGCCACTTCGAACGAAACGCGCGTTCTCAGGCTGGGCTTTTCGAAGAGAAGGGCCACGGTGCGACCGTTGAGCAGCGTGCCCTGTTCGCGCCCGGGACGCTCCTTCAAGAACCCGGCAAGCCGGAGCAAGCCGCGCAGCTCGGGCGCGCAAAGATCGTCGACCTCTAGGAAATGGCGCCCGGTGAGCGCGAGGGCGGGGGAGGGGGCTGGCGCTACTGCGTACACGTTATGTATATTTATACATATGACGCATGAATATGCAATCCCTTCGACTGAGCCTGTGCTGAGCGCCGTCGAAGCGCTCAGGGTGACAGTGGTCAAATACGGCGGCAACGCCATGGGCGAGCCCGAGGGCGGCGCGGCCGACACACTCCTGGTCGAGGTCGCGACGCTATGGCAGGCCGGCGAAGCGATCGTACTGGTTCACGGCGGGGGGCCGGAGATCGACGCGGCGTTGGCTCGGCGCGGAATCGCCACGACTCGGATCGCCGGCCAACGCGTAACCGACGAGGCGACCCTCGAGGTCACCGAAGCGGTGCTCTGCGGCAGCATCAATAAGCGCATCGTTCGCAAGCTCCTGGCACTCGGCGTGCGAGCGGTGGGCGTCAGCGGGCAGGATGGCGGCACGCTGATCGCGCAGCGCGCCTGCGGCGAGAACGGCGAGGACCTCGGCTTTGTCGGCGAGATCGTCGCGGTCGACACGCGACTCATTGAGACGCTCTTGTCTGCGGGATATCTCCCCGTCGTCGCCCCGCTAGCGTTGGCGCGCCGCGCGGATCACGCCTACAACGTCAACGCCGATCTCGCCGCGGGCGCAATCGCCGCGGGATTACACGCTCGCGCCTTCGTGCTCGTGACCAACGTGCCGCGCGTGCTGCGCGATCTCGACGATCCAGCGTCGGGAATCGAGCGGCTTACACCCGACGAGGCGGAGAGCTTCGCGCGCAGCAACGCGTGCCGTTCGAGCATGAAGCCCAAGCTGCTCGCGGCGGCGAATGCGGCGCGCGACGGCGCGGCGGCCGTTTATATCTGCGACGCCAAGCCGAATGCAATCGCCTCGGCGCTGCGCGGCGACGCTACGATCGTCTCGCCGCCGTAATCGTTCTCGTCGTCGTCATCATCGTCATCGTCGTCGTCGTCGTCATCGTCAACCGACTCGTCGACTGGGATCTCACTGAGTTTCACGGGTTCACCTCCTCCCTAAAGTCCGGTCTAAATTCCGATTTTGACCGACAGGTAGTAGGAGCGGAACGGAAGTCCGTACTGCTCGGCTGCTCTGCTGGATCCCGCTGGTCGGGCCGCCCTGCGCCGCCGAGCCCGTAGATAGTTTTGCGGTTGATAGACGCCGTAGCCGATATATCCGTAATGCTGCGCGACGCTATTGAAGAAGTTGTACGACTCCCAGGTTCACGCTCATTTGACCGCTAGTCTTGGAGAGGCTGGCGTTGGCGAACCAGAACGGATTGCGGTTCCACGAGTTGTTGCCCCCGATGTACGTCGCATCGATGCGCGCGCCGTAGCGCCGCCGTTGTCCTGATAGGCAAGGCCGGCGGTCCCCTGTCGCAGCGGGACGCCGTAGATCTGGCCGCCGTCGAGCAGCTGCGGTGTTTGCAATCAGGATGTCTTGGCGGCACGCCGAGATAGGCCGCCGATTGAATATCGAACGAAGCGTTGAACGAAACGTTGCGCGTGATGCCGGTGTTTGCCGAAAGCACGATGCCGCGATACCGCGCAGATGCGGCGTTGTACGTCGTCGTAAACGCGAGGTTATGGATCGTCGGATGAAGGCCGGGGCACGAGTTCAGGCGCGCGAGCGCCTTGTCGATATAATCTCTTGGAACGGTGATCCCGGGGAAACCCACGATCGACACGTTGCCGTTGAGCAACGCCTGGCTCTCGAGCGATTGATAGACGTCGGCCTGAACGTTCGTGGTCGAGTTGAAGCGATGGCCGTAGGCCAGCTCCAGGTCGCCCGCGGTCTCCGGCTGCAGCGTCGGATTCGCCACCGAGGCGATCGAGACGAGCGCTCCCGATCCGCTCGTGGCCGGAGGACAGTTGATGCTCGACGGCGCGCCGTAGACCGGCGGCGCAAACGCGAGCAGCGACGGATCCGGCTCGCTGTACGAACGCCCGCCGGTGAGGCGAATCACGTCCGCGCTATCGGGCCGATAGACCAACGAGACGCGCGGATCGAAGTGCGTCGACGAGGTATCCAGCGACCGCTGGAGCCAGAAGCTGCCGAAGGCGGAAAACTTGTCGTTGGGCGTCCACGTATCGCGGACGAAGTAGCTCGCCGTCGCGAGATAGAGCGGCGGGTTGTTTCCGAAGGTGTTGTACGTCGTTCCGTTCGCCAGCGTGTACGGGAACGATCCGTTGGTATTGGCCTGGTGCAGCCAGCGTATAGCCGAAGCCGAAATCGTTCTTCGACATCGCAAAGTCGTCGCTAAGCAGGTAGCCGCGATTACCATAGAGGTCGAGATAGTTCGGACCGGGACCGTAGGGTCCGATCGCCGCTCCCGGGCCCTTCTGCTCGTTGTAGTTGTAGTTGTCGTCGAAGCCTTCGAGCGTGATGAGCCCGCTGCCGAGCTGTTGCGTGGCGCGGGCGTCGTAGTCGACGTCGCCAAGCGTGCGCCAACGATCGATGCTGCCGCCGAACGGACCGTAAAAGTTGACCGCGTACTGCGCGGGCGTCATACACGTATAGCCTTGCGGATTATCGATCAGCACCGCGATGCTGTCGTGGCACGATTGCGGCTTGCCGTTAACCAGGATCGTGTTGAGGCCTTTCTTGGTCGCCTCGATCGACGCCAACGTCTGTTGCGCTCCATAGAGCACGTAGGGAAAGGTCTCGTAGTCGTTGTCGCCTTCGCCGGTCGAGTTGGACCAGTCCTGAGCCGAATAGGTCGTGAACTGCAGCGTCGTCTTGGGCGAGAAATCGTAGACGAGCTTGCCGACGAAGTTGCGCTGAACGTACCCGCCGCTGACCGGATAGTAGTTCACTTCGTTGAACGCGTTGGCAGTGGTCAAGTCGGGCGGCGGCGGACTGGCCTTCGCGACGGTTGACGGCGCCATGCCGGGATTGACGACGCTGGTTTGCAGCAGTGCCGTCTGTTGGATGAAGCCGCCGGGAAAGTTTCCCGTCGTTCCCTGGCTGCCCCAAGCGATCGCATACCCGAGCTTGCCGAGCGTTCCGGTTCCGAGCAGCCCGGTCATCAGCCTTGTTGTTGCTGCCGACGCCTTCGGTAACCGAGACGTGGTTCTGCTGCGTAGGATTGATGGTCTGAAAGTTCACCGCGCCGGCGATCGTCGTGGCTCCGAAGAGGCCGGTGGCGCCCGAGCCGAAGATCACGTCGGCGCCGCTGAGGCCCCAAAACGGCGAAACGTTGTAGTTGTAACCGCCGCCGAACGCACCGATCGGGCCCGATGGGATGACCGTCGAGCAGCGTCGCCGTCTCGGTGGGATCGTAGCCGCGGATCGAGAGCGTCATATCGTCGCCGACCGAAGAGCTGGTCGAGGTGATGACCCCGGGCACCGTCGTCAGCACGTCGGCGAGCCGCTGATAGTTCTCGCTCTGAATGACGCGAGGCGTCGATGTGCGTGTTGATCGTCGTCGTCGTTTGAAGCGCCGTTCGCCCGGCCGTAACGACGTAGCCGATCTGCTTGAGCCCTTGCGGCTGGCGCGCGATGGCGGTCTGGAACGCGACCTCAGGAATCTCCGCCGTCACGAGCAGGTCGGGTAAGATGCGCGTCGTCTGATAGCCCGCGGCCCGAACGTAAACGGCGTACGTTCCTGGGGGCTGATCGGCGAATCCGAAAGTTGCCGCCGGCATCGGTGCGGGCGGTCGCGACCTGCGTTCCGTTGCGCTCGAGCTCGACCGTCGCGTTGGGAACCGTCAAGCCGCCCTGGGCATCGAGAATTCGGCCCGAAATCGTCGTCCCGCCGGCGGCCGCCGCGGGAACCGCTACCACCAGCAGCGCCAACAGCACAATAAGCGAGCGCTCGCATCCTCCGACAATGGAGCACGAATCTTATGAATAACTTATGCCGGCGTTAAGCCCGGGCATAAGAGTTACTTCATGTAGAGTTCATTTGCGGAGCGTAAAATTATGCGGATGCTTTCGCGCACTCTAGCAGCCGTCGCGGCGCTCTGTCTCGTGGCGCCGTCCGCCCCCGCGAGCGGCCCCGATCCAGCCGCACTTCGCTCAAAGATCAAGCACGTTTTTATCATCTATCAGGAAAACCACTCGTTCGATAACTACTTCGGAACGTTTCCGGGTGCCGACAACCTGGCGACGGCCGAAGCGCAAGCCCACGGCTTCCGCCAATACGATCCCATCGGCCGAACCTGGGTTACCCCGTTCCGCATTGCCGACCCCGACACCGAATCGCCGGCGCAAGGGCGAGTCGTCATCTATGACAAGATGAACGGCGGCGCGATGGATCGTTTCGTCGCGACGCAGGAATCGTTATCGCAAAAGAAGTTCGATAGCGCGCGGAGCGCGCGACGTCGGTCTGCATGACGATGGCGCACTACGATTGCGATACGATTCCCTTTCTGTGGAAGTACGCGCGAACGTTTGCGCTGTACGATCACATCTTCAGCGCCTTCGCCGGCCCCTCGACGCCCAGCGCCGTCTCGCTGATCGCCGGCCAGGCGGGACAGACGCAGCGGGCGCGCAACCCCAGCCAGGCAACCGATGCAAGAGGCAACGAGAGTGGGCCCGGCGTTCCGATCATGAACGACCTCGACCCGGCCTACGGTCCGTACGCCGAAGCCGACAAAGGCCACCAGATTCCGCAACGCTACGCGACCTTGATGCTCGCGCTCGCGGGGAGCGATGCCGCACATGCGCTCAACGAAACCTCGGGCGTGGCGCGCGATCTCGGCGCCGTGGCGGCGAGCGGCCGCGCGCCGATTCCGTGGGGCTGGTATCAGGAGGGCTACGTCTCGCCGACGATCGCGTTGCCCGGGTACGAAACGCACCACAACGCGCCCCAATACTTCGGCTATTTGCGTCAAAACGACGTTTTTTGGAAGAACGTGCACGACGCCCGTTCGATGTTGAATCGCTTGCGCGACGGGACGCTGCCCGGCTCGCGGGATCTTCTATATCAAGGGCGCGTCGCAGAACAACTTCGGATGGAAACCGGCCAATCCCGATCCGTACGTCCAAACGAACTATAAGGGCGACGACGATCATCCGGGGCCCGGCGACACCGACGCCCAAATCGGCGAAGCCTTCGTTGCCACGTTCGTCAATGCGATTGCGCGAAGCAAATACTGGAGCGATTCCGCGATCGTCATCACGTGGGACGATCCGGGCGGCTTACTACGATCACGTTCCCCCGCCGCACTTCGAAACGTGCCCCGACGAACGCCCGTGCGGCGACGGTCCGCGTCTGCCCTTTATCCTCATCTCGCCGTACGCGCGCGCCGGCGCAATCGTCCACGATGCGGGCGACCAGACGTCGATCCTGAAGTTCGCCGAAACGCTCTTTGCTCTGCCCTCGCTGGCCTCGCTGCCGGACGAGCAGCCCTACATGCCCGAGGGTCCGCGGGACTCCAATCCGGCCGTCACCGATCTCCTCGCCGGTTTCGATCCCGCGCGGCTCTCGGGGGAGATGCCGCCCATCGCGGCGGCGCAGGCCGAGATTCCGGATGAGGTCGTCAACACGATGCCCGCAGCGATGAACTGCGCGACGCTCGGAGTTGCGCCCGTCGCGCTGCCAAATGCGCCGTCGGCGCCTCCGCCGAACTTCATGCCGCGCCCGCGCCGTACGAAAACCGCAGACTAGGAGTCCCGCATGCCGATTTCAGTAGCCGCGCCGCCGCAGCCCGTTGCGATCTTCAGCGGATTCGATTACGTCACGATCGATGAGCTGCACCATCGCGCGTACGCCGCGCATCCCGCCAGCAAACGATTGCTCGTGGTCGATACTTCGAGCGGCAAGGTGCTCGCACAGGTCGACGTCGGACCGATGCACGGCGTCGCCGTCGATCCCAACTCCGGCGCCGTTTTTACCGGAAACGGCACCGACCAGACGCTCTCGAAAGTCGATCCGTCGAGCCTGAAAGTCCTCACGAGCGTCGCCGTCCCGGGGAACATCGACGATATCGCGTACGATCCGGCGCGCGGGCGCATCTATGCCGACCAAGACGGCGGCGGCTCCGTCTATGTGATCGATTCTCAAGCGATGAAGCTGATCGGCACGATCGCGATGCCTTCCGAGGATCTCGAATCACCGGCGGTCGATCCGGCGACCGGCATGCTCTACCAGAATCTTGCCAAGGGCGGCGGCTTCGCCGTCGTCGATCCCGTCGCGATGCGAGTCGTCAAAGTCGTCAAGACGCCGCAGCTTACCGACAATCACCCCCTGGTCTTCTCGCCCGCCGCCGATCAGGTGATCGTCGGAGGCGAAAACGGCGTCCTCTCCGCGTATACGCCCGACGGCACGCACGTCGGCGATGCGCAGGTTCAGCCGCACATCGACCAATGCAATACCGGCTCGCGTGGAAACCTCGTCGTCTGCGCCGGACGAGGAGTCGTTACCGTCATCGCCGTGAGCAAAGGATCCGCGCCGCGCGTCGTGGGCCGGCTCGATACCGATCACCGCGAAGTTCACACGGTCGGAATCGACGAAGCGACAAACGATATCTGGATCGTCTACGCCGATCCGCATGGCGACTGGGTCCAGCGATTGCGCTGGACTCCGTGAGGGCCTAGGCGGCCCAGCGTCGTAGACGTCGAGCGGTGCGCATTCTTGTCATCGAAGACGACGCCCCGCTGCGAGCGCTTATCCGCCGCGGGCTGTGCGAGGATGGTCACGTGGTCGATGCCCTTGCCGACGGCCGCGACTGCACCGAGTATTTGGAAGGCGCGCACTACGACGCGATGGTGCTCGACCTCAATCTCCCGCTCGAGGACGGGCTTTCGATCTTGCGCCGCCTGCGTGCATCGGGTAAGCGCGTTCCCGTCTTGATTCTGACGGCGCGAGACGCGGGGAGCGACGTCGTCGCGGGCCTCGATGCGGGCGCCGACGACTACTTGCGCAAACCGTTTGCGTTCGACGAGCTTGAAGCGCGCCTGCGCTCGCTCGCGCGACGCCCCGCGGGTTGGATCGAGAGCGTGCTGCAGCTGGGCGACCTGATTTTTGACGCGCAGACTCGTCAAGCGCACCGCGGCAGCCGCGACCTGCTGCTCACGGCCAAGGAAGGCATCTTTTTAGAAGTTCTCATGCGCAACCCCGGACGAACCGTCACGCGCCGGATGCTCGAGGAGCGTCTCTGGGATCGCTTGAGCGAACGCGGTTCCAACGTCCTCGACGTTTATGCTCGGCGCCTGCGCAAGAAGCTCACGGAACGGGGCGAGCCGCAGTTGCTGCAAACGCTGCGAGGCCTCGGCTATCGCTTGGAGATACCCTGAGCATCCGAACGCGGTTCACCGTGACGGTCGTGGCGATCGTCGCCGTAACCGCCGCGCTCTTTGCGAGTCTTTCGATCGTCGTGCTCGACCGAACGCTGCGTTCGAACTTCATCGACCGCCTGCATTCCGGCGCGCAAGCAATCGCGACGACGGTCGACGTGCATCACGGCCGCATCTCGCTCGATCCCAGCGATTTGCGAACCCTCAACGCGCTCCAAGCCGACACGCCGTTCGGCGTGTACGACGCCGGCGGACGCCAAATCGCCGGCGATACGCCGCCTACGACGGCGCAGTCCGCTCTCACGCAACGCGTTACGGTCCCCGTGACGCGCGACAATCACGTCTTTGGAACCGTCGCTGTGTGGCAATCGAATGAGTGGATCGGCGACTTCGACCGGACCGCTGCGATGGTCTCGGTGGGCATCGGTCTCTTCTTGGTCGTCCTCGGAGCGATCGCGTCGCGTCGCGTCGCGCGGCGCGTTCTTATGTTGGAGCGACTGGAAGCCGCGTTCTCACGCGAGCGCCGTTTCGTTGCCGATGCATCGCACGAGCTGCGAGCGCCGCTGGCAGTATTGCGGGCGGAAACCGAGCTCGCGTTGCGCCGCGAGCGCACCGGCGACGAGTATCGAACCGCCTTGGCGTCGATCGCACGTGAAGGGGCGAGACTGGAAGAGCTCGTGAACGAGCTGCTGGCAACGGCGCGGGCCGAGGTGGATGCGCGCGAGCAGGAAACGCTCGATGCCAACGAACTCTTGAGCAACCTCGGCGATCGCGTGCGCGCCACCGCGGCGACGCGCGGCATCGAGATCCGCGTTGAGAACGGCGGCGTGATGCTCGCGCAGGCCAATCGAGCCACGCTCGAGCGCGCGCTGCTCGCAATCGCACACAACGCTATTCGCTACGGGCGCGACGACGGCACGGTGCGCATGCGTTCGCTGCAGGACGACGGCCTGGTGCGAATCGAGATTGCCGACGACGGACCGGGCTTTACTTCAGATGCGCTCGCCCATGCGACCGAACGGTTTTGGCGCGGGGACACGGCGCGTCAGCGGGGCGGCACCGGGCTGGGGCTGGCGATCGCGCGCGCCTTCATCGAAGCCAACCGCGGCACATTGCAGATCGCCAACTCTACAGTCGGCGGCGCGGTCGTGACAATCCAGTTGGCTTCTTCTTAGGGCGACGGCGAGGCGAGGGGAACCGCGGCGCAGAGCGCGGCACTCGACATCACGGCCGTCGCCGCGTCGTTTTCGCGGCCTGCCGTCTGATCGATCGTCCATCGGAGCGCCTCGATCAGGCGCGTCACGGGATTATAACCTAGCGTAAGACCCGGAACCGTCGCGAGGTCGATCGTGTACGGATTTGGCGGGAGGCCCGCATAGTTCGGACTGTACGTGAGCGGATTGGGCGCGGGGGTCGAGGAGGTCGCCCCTTGAGTCTCCGGTTGATTCATCTCGCCGATGTACGCTTCACCGGCATGCTGCAGATTCGCCATCTGTTGCGTATCGACAAAGCCGCTGATGATATCGAGCGACGCGTTCTGCGCCGCCAGCGCCTTGAGCAACTTTTCGCGAATTTCTTGCAGGCGCTTGTCGTCGTCTGCGAGTCCCGTGGTCGTGCGCAGCTCGGGGCTATCGAGCACCGTTTGGATCGCGATGATGTTGTTGGCGATCGGACGGATTAGGTTCTCGAGTCCGAGTAAGGCGATCTCCTGCGTCCCGTTCGACGACCCGCCGGGATCTATCGCGCCCGGACCGCTCTGGGCCCCTCCCGGATCGCTTCCGTAGAGCGACGCGCTGTTGTACTGTTTGAAAAGGTCCGGACTCTTTCTGATGGTCGCGTCGTTTTCCATGATCATGCCGATCGCCGGCTTGATCCGTTGGCGAAGCTCGCTGCACAGCGGCCGGCTCACGACGCGATAAATCTGCGGCGGCGGTGTCGCGCTTGGAGTTGGCGTCGCCGCAATCGTCGCGGTCGCGACGAGCAGCAGACGAAACCCGAGCGAACCCATAAAGAGCACTACGCCGCCATCACTACGTGCCCTCTTCGTGCTCTAAAGCAGGACAGAGGGCGTGCCGAAAAGGCCCCGAAGCTAGCCACCCCCCGGTGCGTGGCATCACTCCGTAAGCGATCGGTTATCGGTTAAGATCTCAAGGAGGATTTCGCATGCAACATTTACGGAGGCTCGCCGGCGTGTGCGCTACCGCATCGCTGCTGACGGGCTGCGGAGGCAGCGCGCTCTCGTCGCCATCGTTGACGCCAACTGCGTCTTCAAGCGGCTCTCAAACCTTCAATTACAAGGGCCGTAAGCAAGTCTTCCGTGTTCCGGCCGGAGTAAAGCGCGTCACGATCACCGCCGACGGTGCCAGCGGCAGTATCAACTACGGCAGCGGCAGCGGCGGAGGTGGAGGAGCGGGTGACGGTGGGTTGGTGGAGGCCACGATTTCCGTGACGCCGGGAGAAAAGCTGGCGGTCTTCGTTGGAGGCGTTGGCTTCACGTATTCGAGCAGCGGGAGCGGCAGTTGCAGCGGCAGCGGCAGCGGCGGTGGGGGCTACAACGGTGGTGGCAACGGGCAGTGCACTTACGGCGGAGCCGGCGGCGGCGCATCGGACGTGCGCCAGCATGGCGACGGACTAAAAGACCGCGTGATTGTGGCCGGCGGTGGCGGCGGCGGTGGTGGAACCTACTACGGCTATGGAACCGGCGGAGCGGGCGGCCCCGGAGGTGCGAAGGTCGGGGGCACGGGCGGTCTTGGAAGCGGCAGCGAGTCCGCCTACGATGGCTACGGTGGCGGCGGGGGCACGAATAAAGCAGGCGGCGCCGGCGGAGCCGGGGGCCAATACAGCAAAGCGGCGCCTCAATGCAGGGAGTGCGGCTACTGCAACGGCCATGCGGGAGCTAACGGGGTGTCCGGAACTGGCGGCGACGCGGGCTTAGGTTGTAGCGGCCCCGCCGGCGGCGGGGGCGGCGGATGGTATGGCGGGGGCGGCGGCGGTTCGGGGGCCGGCTCCTACTACGGCGAAAGCTTAGAGGTCGGCCCTGGCGGCGGTGGCGGCGGCGGTTCCTCATACATCGAGAAGGGCGCGACGCACGTCAAGAACCTGCAAGGAGCGGCACCTCCAGGTAACGGCCAGATCATGGTCTCGTGGTAGGTCGAAGCGCCAGCGTCTGCATCGCGGCGTCGAAACCGTCATCGGAGCCAGACCAGTCGCCGCGGCCGGACGGCGTAAGATCGAAGAGATGCCAAACCGGAGAGAGCAAGTCGATCCCGCGCTCGCGGTCCGCGAGCATGGGATGAGCCGTGTAGACGTGGCGTATTTCATCGCCATTCTTTGCGAACACGACGATCGTCGAATCCGGGTTCCCGTCGGCATCTTCCGCGTCGATCGCGCGCGCAAATGCCGGACCATCATCCGAAAGCAGGCGCAGGCGATACCACTCGCGGTGGGCGCGCCAAGCTTGTAACTTATCGACCGGCGCACGTGACGCGATGACGAAGTTCGCCCGCTGCGTTACGTGCGGCACGATACCGTTGAATCCGTCGATCCAGAGCGAGCACATCGGACAGAAACTATCGTCGTTTGCCCAGTACATCAGGTGATAGAGAACCAAGTATGGCTTTTTTTCTGCGAACAGCTCGGACAAACGAACGCGGTTGCCGTCTTCGATGAACTCGTAGTCGGGGACGACCGGACCCGGCGGCAGGCTGCGCCGCATCGCCGCGACCTCTTCGATGCGGTCGCGCAACTCGATCTCCGCGCTACGCAGGCGATCGCGCGATCGGCGATACGCCTCGTCGACGCCCGGCATCAGAAGGCTCGAATCCGCCATGTCGTTTCCTTTCGATCGTTCTTCCGGCTATAGGTACCCTAAAAGTCACCTGTCAACCGCAGCATTGTTACCCTGAGCCATTGTCACCTTGAGCGCAGTCTTGCCATGCCGAGCACTCGAAGCACGACAGTGCGTCACAGGATTCTTCAAGGATCACCGAAGGACCGAGTGCTACGCTACGATTGAGGAGGGGATGTCATATGATGCGCTTTAACGCTCTCCGGACGGCAGCTGCCGCCACTTTGCTTTGTGCGACGGGGGCGGCTCCTGCCTTACCTCAAACGCCGGGTTCAAAGGTCGTGATGACTCAGTGTGACCCGCGAGCATACGACAATGCGACGTCCGGGTTCCGAGCTACTCCGTATAAGAGCGGGCTGCGGGCAACGTTAGCGATGCAGTATCAGAATGAAGCGGCCACGCCGGCAACCGCCGTTGTATTCGGTCTGGTCTCCGGCGGGCGCCTCGTCGGACTCGGCGAGGACGATGGAGTGTTTGCACGCGATGCCGTGATCCGTCACGACGTAATGTTGAGTCAGGAGATATTTCCGCTTGGGCCCCAGACGCACTGCGTGGTGTTGAGGGTGTTGTACGCGAACGGCATGGCCTGGTTTAACCCGGCACCGCCGACGTTTTGAGGATCAGTCATACAGAATGCCGTGCTCCCTCAAATATGCGTATACCACGGGTATTTGACGGCGAACCAGTTGCGACGCTATGGATATCGTGATTTTGCAGCTTCCTTACCCACCGAGGACAAGTTGAACGACGATTTGGAGCTACCTTGAGTGACGGTTGAGACCGCGGTGTTGCTAGATTTGGAGTAAAGCTGCTAGAGAAGGTATAGCTTAAGGAAAGGGTCTTTTATTGTCGGGGGCAGAGAAGGATAAGTTCGTCGGTGTGACAGTCATTGGATTGGTGACGAGCACGTAGAGGTAGAAGCAAACCGAATCAACACATAGGTTGCAGTCGGAGCAGGGGATACGGAGTCGGGAAGAGAGAAAGAAACAAGGGGAGGGGTAAACGTAGTTAAAGTGTGAGACGTGGTGTAGATTAGGAATACCGTGAAGTAGTCTACGCTGAGCAACACGGTTAACCATCGGGACCGCGTGAGCAGAACTGCTAGGTTTAGTTTGAGAAGAACGCTCCGAAGATAGCAAACGTTGCGACTTTGCCTCCCGGCGTGATGTTCCCGACCAGTGGCTCATCCGAGAGACAAACAAACCAAACGTTCTTATCGTTTACGAGTACGACCGCCGCCGGTGTGCACGATGACACCGGAATATCAAACATAGGAATATCCGGTATAGGTACGACTCGGCGAATCGCGTTGTCCGACGATTCAGCGAACCAGACGTTGCAGTCGGAACCCGTCGTTACGCCGCCGTATTGGTTGGTAGTGTAGCTGGAAGGGTAAGCGAACTCGGTGATTTTGAGGAAGGAGTGATCTAGGCGATGTGGTTAAACTACGCGAAAGATACGTTGCCGTCGGAACCGAGGGCCATACCATCGAGAGAGGTGCAGTCACCGCTAGGAATTGGAAACGACTGCACCTTTCCTTTAACGGTAACGCGGATGATACTAGTGGACTCGTCGCCGATGTAAAAATCCTTGTCGGCGCCCACGGTCATCGAGACGCCGCTTCCACCGGCGACGCTTTCAAAGGAGAACTCCTTGATCGAGCCATTAGAGAGATATACGTACGAGACTGTCGGCGGTATAGTAGATGAACGAGACGTTGCGGTCCGATAAGAGAGACATCGCGCTGTACAACGCTCCGACAGTGTGTGGAGTAAACTGAATCCATTGCGCGCGCTTGCCTTTTTGCTGGACGAGTGGCGCGGAACGGTACGTCGAATACGCCGGGACGTCAGGCCGCGTTTGTTCGCCGGACAGTGAGCAACCGGTAAGTGCGCAGGCTAGGCTTAGGATGACGAGGCGCCGTGCAAACATTGTGGACTCCTCAATGGATGCCGCCTGTTCTAGCGAGCAAGGGCGGCGTCCTCGGTTCACCGTGATTTTCACTATGGACAAGGGCCGATAAGAAAGCGATATGCTGTGAGAAAAGCCGGTTATGAATTGGCATTGTACGCTTTGATTCTTTATTGCTGCGCTCTCAGAAGAGTAGGTTCAGCAATGCGCATTTCGGCCTCCGCTCGCTATGCATTCGTCATGTCCGCGGCCTCTGGTATGCTGGCCGGCTGCTCCGGGGGCTCGCAAGAAGGCGGCTCCCCGACGTTGTCAAATTCGCAGCGACAGCAAAGCGCCTCGACGGTATTTAGCCCGAGAAACGCACGGGTGCAGGAGGAAAGATCGAATCGGTACCACACCGCTTACGGGTTCGAGCGCGACAACCGCACGAATCAGCCGGCGGTTTGTACGTTAGGCCCGTTCGTGTCCGTCAACAGCGGCATCGGAGTCGATCGGTCTGGGAATCTGTGGGTTCCCGACATGGGTGCGAATCTGAAGACGTCTCGGATGTATGCTTGATTCTGGATCGCGGGCAAGACGCGTCATCGACCAGACATCGGCCTTGAAAACATTAGTTTATACAAATATCCGGCCGGTGTAAGTCCAAACTCCTTTGCGAACAGCGGCGGCCCGGGAAACATCCTGCAATACAGCGGGACGTCAATAACCAAGACGCTGTCGACCAAGACACTGCCAGGCTGCAAGGGCCCGTCGATCACCGCAACAACGTTTGGGTTTCGTACAGGGATCCTGGCAGCACTGGCACCTACGTCGCAGAGTTCGTCGCGGGAACATGCCGGCCACGCTGTTCAAGAATATCTCTCTTGGATTACCCGGCAGCCTCCAGTTCGACCGGAACGAAAATTTGATGGGCTCCAATGGCAACTTTGTCTAGCCATACGACGCCGCCATCAGCCTGGCGAAATAGACAAGCTACTTAGCTAGACGGTCACTTTAGAAGCATGTGCACCCTCGGCCCCGACCAGGGTAGGCTGTACTGCACCTTTGGGTTCTTTAGCCTCGTGAACGTGTTCTCGTATCCGGGTGGAAAGTTTCTTTACACGTACGGCAACGGTCTTTCAGGACTCGAACCGTACGGTATCGCAAACGACCCTGCCCCTCGCAACTAGGACTCTGCTGAAGGCGGCGGCGGATTCTATTGCTCGAGTTCTTGCAGCGTGTTCGTTTCGGTATCGGTATAGAACAGCGCAGCATTGCTATCGCTCGTGCCGGTCGCAAGGAGTCCGAAGATGTGAGCAACCGAGCTCGTATCGATGGTCTTGGTATCGAGTACCTTCCCCGTCGGCGTCAGCTCCACGAGCTCGTTTCCGCCTTGGGTATTCGCAACGATGAGGTTTCCGTTCGGTAGAAGAGCAGAAGCTACGGGCGCATTGAGCGGCGAGCCACTATAGACGAGCGTCGCACACGTGCTCTTTGCATGAGCGCATTTGAACGTCTTGCCGCCGGGCTGCACGACGATCTCGTTCTTCTCGAGTAGGTTGCTGGCATTCGAAACGGCGACGATCGTGTTATCGACCCCATCCACAATATAAAGTGTGTCGTTGCAAAGACTACCGGTTTTTCGGTTATCGTATTGTATTCCGGATGGGCCCAAGACGCTCCAACCGGAGCCCTTATTGACACCGAAACCGGTTATCACTTGGGTCAGTCGCACGTTGCCGGAGCTAACGGGGACGAACGCCAACTTGATAATTGAGCCGGTCTTGGAATCCGCAATGTAGATGTCCTCAGGCGCATAAGCCTCACCGCAGAATGCATCGGCGTCGGCGAACGGAACCTGGATGGGAGAGCCGTGACTCTTCTCGAGCTTGCCGGTTTGATCGAACCGCGAAACGAGACCGCTGACTAGCCCTGCCCCGTAGACTTGATTTGTCGCAGTGGCTGCATCGCCGTCGCAACCCTCTATCTTGGTGCTTTGCGTAAAGGTCACCGGCTTGGAGTGCGGGTCTGGATCGAGTACTTCGATCGTTGTACCTTTCCCCGCGGTGCCCGCAGAGTCGTCGAAGTTGCAAACGAGTAGCTGCCCTTTCTTGAGCCCGAAGGTCGCTCGGGCCACCGAGATCGCGCGCGGGCCCATGTCGCCATTTTTGCGATCGACCGTCGAGCCGATTTCGACATCCTTCGTAAGTTTTTTAAGAATCGAGGTCGTGTCGTCTGGAACAACGGAACTCGCACCCATCGGGGAGACTGCTCCGGACGGAACCGTGGCATTCCCTCCACACGCCGAAGTTGCAAGCAGTGCTCCCGCGGTCAGCATAAGCACGCGATTGTTGAAAGTTGCCATCCTAAACCTCGCTCCTAACACGGTGATAAAGCGGGCTTCGAAGTGCTTCTTCCGTCGCCTGCAAGACCGACCGACCGCCGTCCACCTTTTGTAAAGAAATGGCGCAGAGAAAACAACTAAAGTCATAATAAATGTGAACTGCGTGAAGCCAGAAAAAATCTTCGGGGTCGGCCCGCACGCCGACGAGGTCGCCGAGTTCAAGGTCGGCGGCACCAGCCCGATGAAGACGCTCTCCGAATCAGTCGGTGAGCCGGCGGTTCACCGATTGCGACCCTTGCGGGCAGCTTCAACCTGCCGATCGGCGCGGTCTGGGCCGAGAAATAACCTGCGATCGTGTCTACTCGGAAAGGAGTAGCGTTATGAATACGACTGGTTTCGTGAAATTCGCCGGTGCTCTTATTGCACTCGCGATATGTTCGGCGTGCGGCGCCCTTCCCCTGAGCCGTCGAAGGGTCAGGGTGACATGGCGGTCGCGCCGTCAAACGCTGCGCTCAATAGTACGTACGTCGGTAGGACGCTCTCAGTGAACGGAAGGCTGGTAACGGCAGCGCAGGCGAGTCGGAGCGCGTTACCCGGTTACCCGACGATGGTTCCCAACCGGCATGCGAAGTCGAAGTACTTTGAGTACATCATCAACGACTACACGACCTTCGCCGGCATTTTCGACTATCCGAAGAGCGATAAGCAGATCGGTACGATCAATAACGTCGGCGGCCAAGGATGCACGAACGTCCTCTACGGCTATGGGAAGAAGACCTTCTGGATCGTCGCGGGCGCTGCCCAGATCACGGATTACCAGGTCCCCCAGAAGCCGCTCAAGACGCTCTCTGTCACCGTCGGTAATCCATCCAGCTGCGCCATGGATACCAGCGGCGACCTTGCGGTCGGGATCTTGGATGGGTCGGGTAGTGGCGACGTCGTGATCTTCCCGCACGCCAGCGGCTCGGGGACCGTTTACACTACGCCGTTGCTCGAAGAGTACTTCGACGGCTACGACAACCAGGGGAATCTCTTCGCCGACGGCTTTAACGACAGCGGCTTCGAGCTCGTCGAGCTCCCGAAGGGCAGCACGAAGTTCCAAACGATCGCAACGAGCAACACTGTGGAGTTCCCCGGTTCCGTGCAGTGGGACGGCACGTACCTGACCGTCACCGATCAGGAAACGAACTCGATGTATCAATACACCGTCAGCGGAACGAAGGCGACGTTGAAAGGCACGGTATCGTTCTCGGGTTCCAGCGACTGCGCGCAGACCTGGATCGCTACGGGCGTTGTCTTTTGCGCGGATGCGGGTACCGAAGGCGCCGAGGTTTTCAACTACCCGGCCGGCGGTTCACCGATTGCGATCTTTTCGGGCAGTTTCGACCTGCCGCTCGGAACGGTGGCAGCAAAGAAATAAGCGGCTCCGCGGGCCGAATAACCTGCGATCTCGTTTCTACTCGAAAGGGAGTATAGTGTTATGAATACGACTGGTTTCGTGAAATACGCCGGCGCTCTGATTGCACTCGCGATATGTTCGGCGTGCGGCGCCCTTCCCCTGAGCCTGTCGAAGGGTCAGGGTGACATGGTGGTCGCGCCGTCAAACGCTGCGCTCAATGGCACGTACGTCGGTAGGACGCTGTCAGTGAACGGAAGGCTGGTAACGGCAGCGCACGCGAATCTGAGCGCGCTGGCCCGTTACCCGACGATGGTTCCCGACCGGCATGGGAAGTCGAAGTACTTTGAGTACATCATCAACGACTACGGTACCTTCGCCGGCATTTTCGACTATCCGAAGAGCGATAAGCAGATCGGTACGATCGATAACGTCGGCGGCCAAGGATGCACGAACGTCCTTTACGGCTACGGAAAGAAGACCTTCTGGATCGTCGCGGGCCCCGCCCAGATCACGGATTACCAGGTCCCCCAGAAGCCGCTCAAGACGCTTTCTGTTACCGTCGGTAATCCATCCAGCTGCGGCATGGATACCAGCGGGGACCTTGCGGTCGGGATCTTGTATGATTCTGCCGGGCCTGGCGGAGGCGACATTGTGATCTTCAAGAACGCGAGCGGCTCGGGGACCGTTTACACCACGCCGTTGGTCGAGGAGTACTTCGACGGCTACGACAACCAGGGGAACCTCTTCGCCGACGGCTTTAACAGCAGCGATAACTTCGAGCTTATCGAGCTCCCGAAGGGCAGCACGAAGTTCCAAGCGATCACACCGAGCAACACTGTGGAGTTCCCGGGCTCCGTGCAGTGGGACGGCACGTACCTGACCGTCACCGATCAGGGAGCGGCCGCGATGTATCAATACACCGTCAGCGGAACGAAGGCGACGTTGAAGGGTACGGTATCGCTCTCGGGTTCCAGCGACTGCGCACAGACGTGGATCGCTACGGGCGTTGTCTATTGCGCGGATGCGGGCAGCGAAGGCGCCGAGGTTTTCAAGTACCCGGCCGGCGGTTCACCGATCGCGATCTTTTCGGGCAGTTTCGACCTGCCGCTCGGAACGGTAGCAGCAAAGAAATAAGTGGCTCCGTGGGCCGAATAACCTGCGATCTCGTTTCTACTCGGAAAGGAGTAGTTTAATGAATACGACTGCCATCGTGAAATACGCCGGCGCTCTGGTTGGGCTCGCGATATGTTCGGCGTGCGGCGCCCTTCCCCTGAGCCTGTCGAAGGGTCAGGGTGACATGGCGGTCGCGCCGTCAAACGCTGCGCTCAATGGCACGTACGTCGGTAGGACGCTCTCCGTGAACGGAAGGCTGGTAACGGCAGCGCACCCGAATCTGCGCGCGCTGCCCGATTACGCGACGATCGTTCCCGACCGGCATGCGAAGTCGAAGTTGTTTGAGTACATCATCAACTTCTACGGTACGTACGCCGGCATCTTCGACTATCCCAAGAGCGTTGATCAGATCGGTACGATCAATGACGTCGGCGGCCAAGGATGCACGAACGTCCTCTACGGCTACGGAAAGAAGACCTTCTGGATCGTCGCGGGCACTGACCAGATCACGGAGTACAAGGTCCCCCAGAAGCCGCTCAAGACGCTCTCTGTCCCCTACGGTCAGCCATCCAGTTGCGCCATGGATACCAGCGGCGACCTTGCGGTCGGGAACTTGTCCAACGGCGACATCATCATCTTCCCAAATGCGACCGGCTCGGGTACCGTTTACACCACGCCGTTGGCCAGAGAGTACTTCGACGGCTACGACCCCCAGGGGAATCTCTTCTTCGACGGCTTTACCGGCGGCTCTGCCTTCGAGCTCGTCGAGCTCCCGAAGGGTAGCAGTAAGTTCCAAGCGATCACCACGAGCAACCGCGTGTTGTTCCCTGGCTCCGTGCAGTGGGACGGCACGTACCTGACCGTCACCGATCAGGAAGCGAACGCGATGTATCAATACACCGTCAGCGGAACGAAGGCGACGTTGGAGGGCACCGTATCGCTCTCGGGTTCCAGCGACTGCGCGCAGACCTGGATCGCTACCGGCATTGTCTTTTGCGCGGACGCCGGTGACTACGGCGCCGAGGTTTTCAACTACCCGGCCGGCGGTTCACCGATTGCGGTCTTTACGGGCAACTTCGATCTACCGCTCGGCACGGTAGCAGCAAAGAGATAACCCGCGTTTCTTGTCTACGCAGCGGAGTCACAAGTGAAGAGCACCGGTTTATTCAAGTATGCCGGTGCTCTAGTGGTCCTCGTCTGCTACGTACCCTTTTGCGCTCCTGCGTAGAAGATTAGTTTAAAGATTGCTTGCGGCACGGTCGTGAGCGTGTTGGGGTCGCCGTACGCGAGGTAGATCTCGCTCGAACGGAGCCGTAAGTGATACGCCACCGAAACGTTCGAACAACGGCCGATGCAATCGCCGCCGCCATTGGGAATCGGCGGATCGCCGATGACGCTCCGTACTCCGACGGCAAAAGACGAGTTGCTTCCGATCTGATACGCGTAGCTTAGGCTTTCGAACCATTGAATGTTGTCGGGCCCTGGACTCGGCAACCACTGGGCCGTGTCGTCGAGCGCCAGCGTAAGCGCTCCGCGATTGCCCACGCGGATCGTCGTGGTGCGAAACCACGTGTCGAGCCGCCCCGTGCCGTATCGCCCCGTGTTATAGCTGATCTGGGTCGGCGTCGACGACGTTCCGTGATACGGAAAGTTCCCTGGATTGTTCGTCTGCAAGCCGCTGTCGTACGTGAACGAAAAGCCGGCGTTCTGCGAAATCGGCGTCAAGATATTTCCGAAGCGCCAATAGTTGGAACCGCTGAAGACCTGGAAATCGAGCGCGTTCTTCGTTAGGACGTCGAGCAGCACTTGGTTGTCGCTCTGCGCGCTCCCCATCGACGGCCCCTGGTAGCGGTCGACGAATCCGGAGACGCCCACCGCCTTGAGATCGCTGTTCCCGTCGAAATCCCAGATCTTTGCGCTATAGAGCGCGTAACCGGCAATCCCCGGATGGGATACGAACCCATCGACCGGATCGTAATACTCGCCGATCTTACGCGTCGCGCCAAAGAAGCCGAAGGTCTGATTCGCCCAGCCGGCGCCCACATCGTAATACTGCGCCTGGTCGGGCACAAGGACGTTCGTGCCCGCATCGTCACCGTAGTTGAAATAGGCGCTGAGGTGTTTGAGATCGGAGTACGCCATCCCGGTTTCCGTCACGTCGTCGACTAGGCCGGGCAGGTTTACGGCGACGCGTTCGATGCTGGCCTGCCACCTCGTATCCGGCGACGTGTAGTCCAGCGCGCCGGCGAGATCGTTCCGATTCTCACCGATCGCGTCGAAGGAGGCAAAGCCCAGCGGCCCCTGTTTACCCTCGACGGCATATCCTTCGCTCGGCGTCGGAATCGCGGGCGTGTAGAGCGCCTGGACGTTCGGGCACGCGTCGCAGTTGAACGCGTTATAGAAGTTCGCGGCTTGCGTGAAAAACGGCCGAACCTCGCTGTAATACCGTTGATAGACCGTCGGCGCGATCGACTGCTGATCGAGCTCGACGTTCGAGTAGTCGGGATGGAACGTGGAGTAGAACGAGGCGGTCGGCGTAATCGGGACCGACAGGTCCGCGCCGACCCGCGACGTGGATCCGCCGATGCTGCGGCTCGCCGCTTCGCCCAACGCGTACAGCGCGGCCCTCGGTTTCGGGCGCGCGGCCGAAATGCCCGTGATGTGCGGGATATCGATGGATCCGGCGTGCGCGTAATCTGCATTGCCGTACGAATCGGGCTGCATCTGGATTTTGTCGTACGACCAGACCTGTTGCTCGCCCGTCGCGTGAACGTATCGCACGAACTGTGCCCTCCAAGTGCCGCCGTGGGCATTGCGCAGCACGTCGAACGGAATCTTCATCGTTACCGTATACCCATCGTTATGCGCGGCTCCGGCCGACTCCCAGTTTGGCGAGTACGCGGTATTCTCCGACGAGAATTCGTAATGCGTTCCGTTCGGTGTAGCGTAGAACTGATAGAAGTAGCCGCTGACGCCGTTGGGCCAGAGATCGACCCATACTTCGTCGTCGTTGCCCTGCCCGACGTCGTTGGTGTGTTGCTTCGCGGCGATCGGTTCGCGCTGGACCGCATCGAATCGCACGTAGAGCGCATGCCCATCGGTCGCGATCCACGCCTTCGTCGACTCGCTGGCGGGGCGCGAGCGAACGTCGTCCCAGGGAAGCGTGAGGCTCGCGGCCTGCAACCATTGCGTTGCCGGCGCACTCGGATCCAACGGAGGATTCGCCGACTGCGGCACCGTCAGAAGCGGGTACGCCAATGCCGGCACGCTACGTCGCGGCCATCGCGAGCGCGACGAGCGCTGCGCCGGCCGTTGGTCTCATGGGAGGATGGCGCCTGCGAGGCTCGAGCGGCTGCCCTCACGCAACGTCGCCGCATCGACCGGCACGCAGGTGCGCGGCTCGCGATCGTTTTGACAGAGCAGCGCGTCCCGGAAATCGGCACCGCGAACGTCGGCGCCCCGCAAATCGATACATTGGACTCTCCGATCGTCGGCATCGCGCGAGCAGAGCTTGGCGTAGCGAAGATCGGCGCCACGAAGGTCGGATTGCGCAAAATCGACGCCCTCGAGTTCGGCGCCGGAAAGGCGTACGCGTTGCGCGCGAGCTTCGCGGAAGTCGCCGCCCTCGATCGAGACGCCCGCGAGATCGAATCCCGCGATGACTGCGCCTCGCGCGTCGCAACCTGCGCACGTATGCAGCAGGCCGCGCGCGTCGATGTCGCGCAGGCCGTTGAACACGTCTCGCAAGTTGACTCCCGCCAACGTGGCGCCGGTAAAGATCGCGCCCGACAACTGCGCCTGCGCAAGGTCGACTCCCGCGAGCTTCGCCTTGGTAAAATCCGCGCCGCGCAGATCGGCCGCGTAAAGGTCGACTCCGGCTAGTCTGGCGCCGCGCATGTCGGCGTCACGAAGGTTTGCGTGTGAGAGATTAACGCCGGCATACTCGACGTTTGCGAGATCGACCCCTCGCAGGTCGCGCCCGGCAAACGAGCAGCCCGTGCAGCTTGCCGGAATGTCGCTTGCCATCGCGACGCTCGTCGCGAAAGTGAAGAGCGCTGCTATCAAATAATTCATATGGTGTTGCTCCCGTTCAGGATGCGGCCGGAGGGCGCAGGAAACCCGGCCTCGGCCGCGAGGCTTTTTGAAAAACTACTGGGTCGCGAGGTTTAGATTACGGCGGAGCGCTTCTCTCTGGAATATCCATGTCGATGATCTTGGCCTTCGAGAAATCTACGTGTCTGAGATCGACGCCGTCGACGTCGCACCCGTTGAGCGTCGCGCCGGCGAAGTTTGCGCCATCCAATCGGGCGTCGCTAAAGTCGCAAGCGACTAGCTCCGCGCCGGCGAAGTTGACGCTGCGTAGATCCGCGTGCGCGAAATCATCCCCATTGATACGCACGCCGGCTAAGTTGAGCCGCGCGAGGTCGGCGTGGCTGAAATCGCAGCCCTTGCAACCGTTGAGGATATCGCGAAGTTGTGAGCCTTCTAGCCGCGCGCCTGTGAACTGACACTCCGATATCCAGGCGTTGGTGAAATCGGCGCCCTCAAGGTTGGCTTGCGAGAAGTCGCAGCCCGTCAAGTGCGCGTGACGAAATAGGGCGCCGCTGAGATTTGCCTTCGTAAACTCTGCGCCGTTGAGGACGCTCTCGGAAAGGTTGACACCCGCGAGATTTGCTCCGCTGAAGTCGACCCCGGTATAGTTTGCGCCGCGAAGGTCGCGGCCGGCCCAGTTCACTCCTTGAAGATCGCATCCGGCGCACGACTTTCCGCCGCTCTGGGCGATCGCCGCCTGGCTCACTGTGGCGCTGCGTTCTTTCGCGATGCTCTTGCGTACGAGTACGTGGGCCTCCACGGCGCCCGCCGCCGGCGCGACCGTAACGGCGACGCGCACGACCTTCACTTCGGGCGTCGGCGTCGCGATCGTTTTCTTCGGTACCGCCGGTGCGGCCGTTGCCGCCGAGGTGCTCGCTACCGCCCCTCCTTTGTCATCTGACCGTTGAGCCAGGGGATGGAGCGCTGGGGCGGCGACCGAGGGGGCGACGAACGATATAACGATCGCCAGCGCGACGACCGCAGCCGCCGCGGCTGCGGCCGGACCGATAGTGAGCGTCGTCGCAATGTCGCGCCCGCTCGCCAAGAGCCGCTCGATCCGCAGCGAGATCTGCTTGCGAGTCGTAAAGACGCCAGGCGCCGGCATTGGATGGTGCGGCCACGCCGCGGTTTCAGCCATTTTCGTCAGGCACATCGCATAGGGGCGCACGGCGCCTACCGATGCGAGCACCCAGTCGTCGCAGGCAACTTCACGCTCCAACTCGAGTTGTTGCCCGATGAAGATAGCGGCCGGATTCCAACCGAGCGCCGCGACGATCAGCCGCTGGAGACAGTTGCTCCAGTCGTCGGCGCGACGAAGATGAGCGAGCTCGTGTAGGCTGATCTGCTCGACTTCCGCCGGCGAGAGACGTTCCAACAGCGAGTTCGGTATCAAAATCATTGCGTCGAACAGGCCTACCGCCACGGGTACGTCGATCGCTTCGCTTACGCAAAGCCGAACGGCGCGCCGTCCTTTATTCGCTGCGCTCCACTGCGGCATAGAATCGCGATACTCGACCGGAAGCGGTAAGGCGTCCCGTTTAAGCCGCTCGAGGCGGACCAGCCCAATAAGGAGGCCGAGTACGGCATAGCCCGTCAGCAACGCCCATGCGGCGAACACAAGGAGCGCGACGCGCAACGGCAGCGTGACGTGCAGACGAGTGGGTAAGGAGATCAGCGCGCCCGGCGAGCCGATCCTCCGAATCTCGGGCTGAGGTCGCCGCTGCGGCATGACGACGGTGCGAGAAGCGCCCGTTGAGGAAATACGTTGGGTGATGGTCGCCGCCGCCGGTGGCGTTGACGACGTAAAGAAGGCCAGTGTCGTGCCGATCGGCAGGACGAGTCCGGCGATCAGCGTCACGATCCAGACGGCGTAGCGCGTCGCCGCGTTGATCCGCGGCCACGCATGTAAGACGAGCCAGACGGCGACGACCAGCAATGCGTCTTGCCAGAGCGCGTTGAGCACGGTGGCCGCAATCGCGATCATTTCGGACCCTCCTCGTAGGTCTCGATTAGCGCCTTGAGTCGCATCAGCTCCTCGTTGGACGGACGTTCGCTTTGAATCAAGCGCAGTGCCAGCGTTCCCGCGCTGTTGTCGAAAAAGCGCGACAACAAATGCCCCACCGCACTCTTGGCCGCATCCTCACGCGCGAGTAACGGCCGATAGACGAAGGCACGGCCGGCCTCGTCGTGCGCGACGTATCCTTTTCGTTCCAAGATACGCAGCGTCGTGAGGACGCTATTGTAAGCGCTGGGTGGCGGCGGCAACGCGGCCGTCACTTCGGCGACGGTCGCTTGGTCCTTCTCCCACAGCACCTCCATGAGCCGCAGCTCGGCTTCGGTCAGGGTGCTGGAACGTCGTCGTGCCATGCTCGCTTTCTATGTTTGGAAGCTTGCTTCTACTAATTCGTTAGTTGAATGGTAGCGCAGCGGAATCGAGTTGTCAACTAAGAAATTAGTATTAGAAGGCGAGCACCGGAAGCCGCGCCGCTTGCCGCGTCGGGGGAATGCGGAAACGGTCTGCCAATAAGGGGAGGGCTATTCACCCTGCCGGTTCCTAAGGAGAAGCAATTGCCACAGGCGCGCGCTCTGCTCGCAGTCTTGATGCTCGTCGTTCTGGCCGCGTGCGGCAAGGGGACGCCGATCACCAGCGGCACGCCGACGCCGCCGCCCACGCCGCCACCGGCGGTGGTCGCTCAGTATACGATCCCGACGGCCTCGAGCCAGCCCATGGGAATTGCGGTCGGAAGCGACGGCAATCTATGGTTCACGGAGTTTGCGGCGAGCAAAATGGGGACGCTCCTTCACGGCGGTCACATCTCGGAGCAGGTAACTCCCTCGCGCCATGCCGAGCCAAACGGCATCGCGTCGGGCTCGCCGCCGGCCTTGAACCTGTGGTTTACCGAAACCAGTCGTGCCGCAGTCGGTCAAATCACGGTGGTGGGACAGCCATTCGTCGAGTATAAGCTTCCCGACCCCGCGGCGCGGCCCGTCGGCATCACGTTGGGCTCAGACGGCAACATGTGGCTTACGGATCAGGGAACCAACTCCATCTGGCGAGTCAAATCGATCCGGAGAAAGCCTTTCGTGACGTTCACGCAGTACCGGCTAACCGGTAACGCGCAACCGCTGACGATTACCAACGGTCCCGACGACGCGCTCTGGTTCACCGAGCCCGGCACGAACCGCATCGGCCGTTTGCCGATCAGCGGATCGCCGTTAAACGAATACGACGTCCCGACCGCGGATGCCAAGCCGACCGGGATAGCGCCCGCCCTCGACAACGCGTTATGGTTTACCGAAGAAAAGTCGCTCAAGATCGGGCGTATTTCCACGGGCGGAGTCGTGACCGCGGAGTATCCGCTTCCTGGAGCGGTGACGCCCGATCAAATCCTTCAAGGCGTCGATGGGAACTTTTACTTTACCGACACGGCCGGCAACAAAATCGGACAGTTCTTCTTCAGAGGTCACCACATCAACTACTACAAGATTCCGACGGCGAACTCGGAACCGACGGCGATGGTGCTCGGGATCGACAGCCAGATCTACCTTGTCGAAACCGCCGGCAATAAGATCGCTCAGTTCAGATACTTTGCGGTTTAAGGAACCTCGAGCTCGCCGGCGCTAAATTCGGCGAGCTTGAAGAGCCCGGCATTGCCGCCGCCGATCAAAAGGTAGCGCGTACCAACGCGAAGCAGATGGACCGCAGCGTGCTGCGACAGCATCGTGGATTCGATGACGGTGACGTATCGGTCGACGCCGCGAGCAAAGAACCGCAGACCTTTGAGCCGGCGCGCTACGGCGTAAAGCGCCGCCAGCATGAGTCCGAGAATCAGCAGCTTTACGGCGTACGCTTCCCAGAAGCTCCAGGGCATAAGCCGGCTTCGCTAAACGCTCGGCTCGCGCGGGCCGTAGATCTTTCGTTTGAATGCGACGATCCGCGCCTCGATCTCCGGCATGCGCTCGCAGACCACAACCGCATTTCCGGTCGTAAGCGTGATGACGGTCTGTCCGTTCTCCTCGATCGACTCGATTAAGTCGCAGTTCAACATCACCGGTTGGCCGTTCACTCTCGTAAGCGTAATCATAGCTTGTCGGCTGTCATCCCATCTCAGCCTGTCCTGAGCTTGTCGAAGGATCTGGCGTTGGCTTCGTCGAGCTCGCGCTCGTCGCGGCGCGCCTCTTCGCGCTCGAACTCTTGCAGCCGGCGCTCCTTGAGCTTCTCGATCAGGCGGCGCTCGCGATTCGCGGCGTACAGCTCCGACGCGGCCCGATCAAAAGCCGGCGCCGATTCCGCGTTGCTTCGTTCGCGCGATTGTAGGGCTCGCTCGAGGTAACGAAGGTGCGCGTCGTACAGGCGTAGGCTTGCGGTGGAGCCGGTCATGGCGCACTCATGCAGCGCACGCCCGCCAATGCGTAACGCGCCGGCAACCCGACCGAGGTCGCGCACGTTCTCGTCGCGCGCCGCTTTGATGCCGGCAAACACGCGTTGCTTCTCTTCTTCTGTTCGCCGGCGCACATCGAGCAGAGGCTGCAGCGGGAAGACGAATCGGGCCATATGCGTAGAGAACTCCCGCCGCCCCGCCTCAGCGAGCCAACTGCGAACGTTCGCGCCCCACTGAAACCATCTCGATGGGCACGTTGAGCACCTCTTGCAAGCGCTGCAGGTACGCCCGCGCGGTCGCCGGCAGATCGGCGATTCGCCGGCAGTCTGCGATCGGTTCGCTCCATCCGGGCAACTCTTCGACGTCGATCTGCAGATCGGGCTCCCCGGCTGCGCTAAAACCGGCGCTGCGGCCGCCCACGCGATAATCCGTCACGAGTCCGACTCGCTCGAAGCCGGTCAGCACGTCGAGCTTGGTGACGATCGCGGTCGTCAGTCCGTTGAGCGCAACCGCATACCGCGCGGCGACGGCATCGAACCATCCGCAACGGCGAGGGCGCCCGGTCACCGTTCCGAACTCGCCGCCTTGACGGCGCAGCTTCTCGCCGCGTTCGTCGTGCAGCTCCGACGGCAGTGGGCCCGCGCCCACGCGCGTGCAGTAGGCCTTGAAGACGCCGATCACGCGCCCGATGGCGCCGGGGCCGATGCCGAGTCCCGTGCAAGCGCCGCCGGCGATCGTGTGGGAGCTGGTCACGTACGGATACGTGCCGTACCCGACGTCGAGCAGCGCACCCTGAGCGCCTTCGAGCAGGATCCGCTTCCCGCCATTCAGGCGTTCGTGAATGTACGCGACACCGTCGACAACGTGAGGCGCCAGCCGCCGCGCGGCTTCGAGCACGACCTCGCCATCCTGAGCCATCAGGTCCGCGAAGCGAATGCCGCTTCTCGCCACGCGATCCACGTACGCCGGCCCAATCCCACGCCCGGTCGTGCCGATGGCACCGCTCCCGCGCTCGCGCTCGGCTGCCGCATCGCGCGTCACGTGGTGCGGCAACACGACGTGCGCGCGATCGGAAATCTTGACGCGCGAGGTGTCGATGCCGATTGCCGCCAGACGTCCGAGCTCGTCGAGCAACGTCTGCGGATTGACGACGGTCCCGCCCCCGATGAAAAGCTCCACGTCGGGATGCATCACCGCCGAGGGAACGATCCGCAGAGCCAGCTCTTGCGAGCCGACGACGATCGAGTGCCCGGCATTATCGCCGCCGCCGAATCGCGCGACGACGTCGTAATCGGCGGCGTACAGATCGATGATCCGGCCCTTGCCCTCATCTCCCCATTGACAGCCGAGGATGATGTCGGCCTTCACGGGCTACTCCGAGCGGAACTCTAGGTCGCTCGTGTCGCCCATCGGGATCCCCGGATCGCCCTCGAACTGCGTGATCACAAACTCGGAAAACAACGCGTTGGGCCAGCCGAAGCTGCGCCGCGTGAACTGCTGCGGATTATCGGGATTAAACGACTCGTGCAACAGATGATCGCCGGGATCGCTGGCCAGCAGTTGTCCGAGAACGTCCTGCTTCTCGGCGCCCGACGTCGCGGTCATGCCTTCGACGATCAGCGCAAGCGGCCAGATATAATGCTCCGGCGTGTGATAGCTGCCGATCCCCCGCGCCACGTGGCCTTGGTAGAACGACGGATTGTCTTGCGAGAGTAAGAAACGCCGCGTGTTTTCGTAGTAGCGGTCGTTGGGCATCGTGTAGCCGAAATATGGAGCGGCCAGCAGGCTGGGGATGTTTGCATCGTCGGTGAGAATCGCATGGCCGAAACCGTCCACTTCGTAGGCGTAGATGTAGCCGTACTTTGGAACGAGTACCAAGCCGTAGGTTTGAATGCCGCGCTGCACTTCGTCGCGCAACGCGCGAGCCTCGCGCGCCTTGACCACGTTGTGGTAGACCTTGAGCTCGATCTCCGACATGTCGCCGAGCGCGACGACCGCGAACATTTCGGATGGAATCAAGAAGTTGAAGTAACACGCGTCGTCCGACGGCCGGAATCCGGTCCAAATCATTCCCGTGTAGCCGACCGGCCGGCCGGCGCCGTCGTTCGGAAGCTCCTTATGCGTGTAGCGCGAGTAGCGCGGGTGATTCTGTTCGCGCTGCATCGTGGCCAGCACATCGTCGAGCATGGTGGAAAAGTCGCCGGTGAAAATGCTGGTATCGCCGGTGGTCTTCCAATAGCTCCAGGCCAGCGTCGTCGGATAGGCGAGCGAATCGAGCTCGAACTTCTGTTCCCAGACGCGGTAATCCAGGCTGTAGGCGTTGGCGTAGGGATCGATCTGCAGGTACTTGGCCATGCGCGCGATTATGGCGCGCAGCAACCCGCGAACGTCGGGGTCCTCTTTGGCGAAGAAAAGATACGGACGAGCTTGGGCGCTCGCGTCGCGCAACCACTCCGCCGGGATGTCCCCGGTCGGAATATAGGCGGTGCCGTCGGGGGCGTACTCCGCGAGGCGGCTCGTATCCAGCAAGGCGGCGCGGAACATTTCCTCCAGGTGCTCGTTGGGGCTGCGATAGTCGGCCGCAGCCTGTTCGATCGAACGCAGCTCGAGCGCGAAGCTGCGAGCCGGAATCAGCGCGATCGCCGCCAGGCAAACGAGCGCGGCGATCGTGATTCTCGCCAGCCTCGCGCCCGTCATGCGGGCCACGTTCCGTGTGCGTACAAAGCCGGCAATTCCCGATAACGCCCTAGATAACCAAGTCCATAGCCCACGACGAATACGTCGGGGGCTTCGAAGCACCTGTACTTAATTTCGATGTCGGCGATCCTTCGGTGCGGTCGATCGAGCAACGTGCAGACGGCAAGTGAGGCCGGATTGCGCGCCAGCAACGTCTTGACGACGAACTGGAGCGTCAGGCCGGTATCGACCGTATCGTCAACGAGGATGGCATGCCGGTGCTCGATCGGGATTGCCAGGTCCTTTTCCAGCACGATGCCGTCACCGTCGCCATAGCTGTTGACCGAGATAACGTCCAGCTGGCAGGGGATCGTGATGGCCCTCGCCAGGTCGGCGAAGAATGTGTCCTTGGCCGCGAGCATTCCGACCATGACCGGTACTTTGCCCGCATAGTCCTGCGATATGGCCGATCCAATTTGTGCGACGCGCGTAGCGATCGAAATGGAGTCGAAGAGCGGATCCCCGATCATGAGGCCCGCTTCATCGAACGCGAGAAGACACGCTCGACATCGCGGCGGGTGAAAAGCTTGACGTTGATGCGGGGATGATGCGAGCGCAGCAGGCGGACCTTTCGGTTTTTGCGCGAGTTGCGGATCGGCTTGGCGACGGTCAGCTCGAGATATAGGTCGTACTCCGGAAGATAAAAATCCGGAGTGAAAAACTCGATCGGGCGACCATGTTCGTTCCAAGCGATTGGGAAGCTGCGGGGTTCGTACTGCCAGACGATTTGGTAGAAGTCAAAGATCCGCGCGAGCTCGGCTTCACTCGCATGTGCGAACGGAACCCGGGACATAGCCACGGACTGTTATCTACGACGGGCCCACCCCGCTATCCCGCCGGAACCCGCAAAACAAATCGGGCACCGCCCAGCGAGGACGACTCCACCCGAACGTCGCCGCCGGCGCGTTCGGCGATGGCCTTGACGACGGCCAATCCAATGCCGCTGCCCGTCCGATCCGTACCGGCGCCGCGGACCCCCAGTGTGAAGATCGCTTTTCGCCGCGCCGGATCGACGCCGCCGCCGTCGTCGTCCACGGCAACCTCGACAAACGAGTCGGCCCGACGGCACGCGACCCTGATGGTGCCGTGCTCGCTGCCGTGCTTTACCGCGTTCTCGACGAGATTTGAGAGAGCGTGAACGCATTCATCGGCATCCAGGCGCGCCACGGCGCGCTTCGGCGAGCGCGTGCGAATCGTGACGTCGCGCTTGTACGCGATCGGCGCCATGATGTCGACGGTCGCGCGAATCTGTTCGACGACGTCGCATTGAGCGAGGCCCGGCCGGCCCTCGAGCATCGAGATCTCCAGCATACCGTCGATCAGCCGGCCGAGGCGAAGGGCTTCGCGTCGCGCCGTTTCGAGAAAGCGGCGCGACGTCTGCGGGTCGATCTCACCGTCGAGCACGGTCTCGATATAGCCGCGAATCGAGGTCAGCGGCGTGCGCAGCTCGTGGCCGACCGTCGGCAGCACCGCGCACTCGCCGATGGAGTTTGCAAGCCGTTCGAGATCCAGCACGACGCCCCCAACTCACTACGGCCGAAGCAACTTATAGCCGAATCCGTGCACGGTCCGCAGCATCGGCGGCAGCTTCCACGCTTCTTCGATTTTCGCGCGTAAGCGGTGGACGTGGACGTCGATCGTTCGTTCGTCGCCATTGAAATCGAAACCCCACACGCGCTGGAGCAGCCAATCTCGCGAGAGCGCAACGCCGGGATTATCTGCAAACTCCATCAAGAGCGCGAACTCGCGGGGTTTGAGCTTGACGTCGGTTCCATCGACGCGCGCCTCGCGCGCCGCCGGATCGATCTCGAGCCGGCCGAAGCGCAGGAGCGGTCCGGCTTGCGCGACGGGGCGACCGCTGCGCCGCAGGATCGCCTTGACCCGGACGACCAGCTCGCGCGGCGAGAACGGTTTGCACAGATAGTCGTCGGCGCCGAGTTCGAAACCCACGACGCGATCGAGCTCGTCGCAGCGCGCCGTCACCATCACGATCGGCACGGTACGGTCTTCGCGTCGAAGCGTTCGCGCGACGTCGTAGCCGTCAACCCCGGGCAATCCGACGTCCAGCACCAGAAGATCCGCGGCACCGCGCGCCAGGCGAAGCGCCGAGTTGCCGTCGGCAACGCCGACGACCGCGAAACCCTCCCGCTCAAAATGGTGCGTCAGCAGCTCGCGAATCGCACGATCGTCGTCGGCTAGAACAATCGTTTGCGTCGCCATGACGGGACCAGTGCCCGAGCGCAGAAACGACTGGGACAGCTAGGAGTCTGTCGGACTTGGGCCTTTTTCGGATTCGGTGCCGAACTTTGTTCGAAGACGAGGAACGAAGAGGGAGCGAAGCCGTAGCTTCGTGACCGATGAGCAACGAAGTATTCGGGCAAAGTGCGCTCTGAAGACGAAAATGAGCCTAAGTCCGACAGGCTCCTAGGAGAGCGGCTCTTTTTCAGTCGCGAGCGGACCGTACTTCGCGGCGTGTTCGCGCAAGATTCGATAGATCGTCGCGGCGGGGAAGCCGAGCCGCTCCAAACGCCGAGCAGCCGACGGATACGCGACATCCGGCTTCTTGCCGAGAAGTTGCTCGAAGGCCGCGGTGCAGCGAGAGCCTTCGCTCTGCTCGAGTTTCGCGACGGCGTCGGCCGCCGCTGCCGCGTCGATGCCTTTGCGAATCAAATCGCCGACGAGCCGGTTATCACCTACCGCCTTCCGCTTACCCTCGACGTAGAGGGTCGCGTAGAGACGGTCGTCGACGAACCCTTCGCGCTTGCAGCGCTCAACTGCCTCGCGCGTCAGTTCGTCGCTAAAGCCCTTGCGCTCGAGTCGCTGCCACAGCTGCGCCTCGGTAAGCCTCTGCCGCGCCAACATGGCCAGCGCAGCCGGGTACGCTCTAGTCACGCTACATTCTTATGATGAATTGCGCGAGAGGGTGGCTCGAGGGAGACGTGATGCCGAGAAGGCTCTGCACCGAGGAGCGCAGCCATGGATGGCGGAGCGACGAGGCAGCGCAGCAGGAGCCCGTCGACTTCGCTCAGGACATGGCTTCGCTGGAAGCGTAGCGACGAGCGTCTTCGAGGCGTCATGTCTCCCTCGAACCACCCTCTCGCGCAACTAATCAACCCTCACTCAGCCGCCACGGCCGCCGGTGCCTTGCCGTTGCTCGAAGCCCTCTTGTCATCCCGAGCTTTGTCACCCTGAGCCGCCATGTCATCCTGAGCTTGTCGAAGGGCGATGGGCTGTCGAAGGGGGTCGAGCGCTTCGCGGATCTTGCTTTCGATCTCAACGGCGACATCCGAATGCTCCTCGAGGAAGGCCTTGGCGTTTTCGCGCCCTTGGCCGATGCGCTGCTCTCCGTAGGTGTACCAGGAGCCGCTCTTGCCGACGATGTTTTGATCGAGCGCCACGTCGAGAATCGATCCCATCTTCGAGATGCCGTGGCCGTAGGTGATGTCGAACTCGGCCTGCCGGAACGGTGGAGCGCATTTATTCTTGACGACCTTGACGCGCGTGCGCGTTCCGATGCTGTCTTGGCCGACTTTGATCGTTTCGAGCTTGCGAACGTCGAGCCGAATGGACGCATAGAATTTCAGCGCGCGGCCGCCCGACGTCGTTTCGGGATTGCCGAACATGATGCCGACTTTTTCGCGCAGCTGGTTGATGAAGATCATCACGGTCTTGCTGCGGGAGATCGCGGCGGTCAGCTTGCGCAGCGCCTGCGACATCAATCTGGCCTGCAATCCGACGTGCGCGTCGCCCATATCGCCTTCCAGCTCGGCACGAGTCACGAGCGCGGCGACCGAGTCGACGACGACCACGTCGACCGCATTGCTTCGCGTCAGCATCTCGGCGATCTCGAGCGCCTGCTCTCCGGTGTCCGGCTGCGAGACCAGCAGGTTGTCGAGGTCGACTCCGAGCGCTGCGGCATAGTTGGGATCGAGCGCGTGCTCGACATCGATGAAGGCGGCCGTTCCGCCGGTCTTCTGCGCCTCGGCGATGGCGTGCAAGGCCAGCGTCGTCTTGCCGCTGGACTCGGGGCCATAGATCTCGACGATTCGCCCGCGGGGAAGCCCTCCCACGCCGAGCGCTAAATCGAGCGCGATCGAGCCGGTCGGTACGACCTCGAACGCCATGCGCTCCTGAAAGTCTCCCATGCGCATGATCGAGCCTTTGCCGAACTGGCGCTCGATTTGAGTGAGCGCATTGGCGAGGGCGAGTTGTCGTTCGTCTTCTGCAGCCATTCTGTTTCCTTTCTCTAAGCCGTTAGGCGCCTTACGTATCACGCTCTCATCGCCGAGTGCCAAGGGCATGGCATTCTGCTCGGGACGCTCACGATGTTGCGGCGGTTTCCGCGTCGTCGAAGAGGGCGTCGATGAACTCGGCCGGTGAAAAGGCTCGTAAGTCGTCCGTGCCCTCGCCCAGCCCGACGAGTTTGATGGGGACCTCCAACTCGTCCACGATGGCGACGAGCACCCCGCCCTTTGCGGTGGAGTCGAGCTTGGTGACCACGATGCCCGTGAGCTGCGTTGCCATATTGAAGAGTTTTGCCTGCGATATGGCGTTCTGACCGCTCGTTCCGTCGAGAACCAGCAGCGTCTCCGCCGGCGGCTCCCCGAGTTCGCGCTCGATCACGCGCCGCATCTTCTTCAGCTCTTCCATCAAATTGGTTTTGGTTTGCAGCCGGCCTGCCGTGTCGACGATGGCGACGTCGAAGCCGCGCGCCTTCGCGGCGCGCATGCCGTCGAAAACGACCGAGGCCGGATCCGCACCTTCCGCGCCGCGAACCACGGTGCTGCCGCTGCGCTCGGCCCAGACGACGAGCTGTTCGGCCGCGGCGGCTCGGAACGTATCCGCCGCAATCAGCAGCACGCGCTTTCCTTCCTTGTGCAGGCGCGCTGCGAGCTTACCGATCGTCGTCGTCTTCCCGCTGCCGTTGACCCCGACGATCAGCATCACGGCCGGCACCGGCTTCAGATTCAACTCCGCACCGGGCAGCGTGAGAAACCGCTCGACATCTTTGCGAAAACGCGCCACGACTTGATCGCTCGTTTTCCAATCTTCTTGTTTTGCGACGGTCTGCAATCCGGTGATGATCTTCGTAGTCGTGGGTACGCCGAAATCGGCGACGATGAGCATATCTTCGAGTTCGTCCCAAAACTCGGGCGTCAAGGGCCGCTGCGCCGCGCCCAGTCGGGCGACGGCCGAAAAGACCTCGCGTGCGCGGCTGAGTGAGGAGCGCATCCGTGAAAGCCAGCTCACTTGCCGCACCTCATCACGCTACCGACTCTATCATGCGAACGTATGTTCGTCAATCGCCGCGGCTCCGTGACGGCACGTACGTACTATACTGGGCGCAGGAGGTCCGTATGCGATACCGATTGGGACTCGGCGCTCTCATTCTCATCATTGCCACCTCGTGTACGGCGGCGCGAACGATTCCCCCGGCATCGCTGGGAGCGGCCGAATCGAAGCAGGTGCCGGTGATCGAGCTCGACGCGCGCTCCAGCGGCCCGGCCGTCGCACCCGATGCGTACGGTGCATCGATCGTTACCTGGTACGATTTCACGCAGTCGTTCGTCAATCCGTCGCTGCGTAAGACCGGGATCAAACTCGTTCGCTTTCCAGGCGGCTCGGAATCCGACGCCTATCATTGGGAAAGCGGCGGCTCCCTCTGCAACAAGATGGGCTACATCACACCGGGAGCTACGTTCGATAACTTGATGACCGGCCTTTCGGCTCCGTTGAACATCGACGTCGCGGTCACGCTGAACTACGGAAGCAATCGCGCCTGCAATGCCGGCGGCGAGCCGAGCGAGGCGGGTGCCTGGGTGGCCGAGGCCAAGAGCCACGGTTATCGCGCCGAGTACTGGACGGTCGGCAACGAAGTCTACGGGTCGTGGGAGTACGATCTCCACGCCAAACCGCACGATCCGGCGACATACTCGAACGCCGTTCGCACGGGCTACTATCCCGCCGTAAAGAAAGCAAACCCGCAAGCCAAACTCGGCGTCGTCGTGGATACGCCGAACGATCGAGCGTGGAACGACGTCGTGCTGCGCAAAGCGCAGCCTTTTGATTTCGTCGAGCTGCACTATTATCCGCAGTACAACGTCGATAGCGATTCCTTCCTTCTCGGCGCGGCGATCGACAATTTCGCGAGCGATCTCGCAGGCGTTCGCAAGCAGATGACGGCCGCCGGCGTTGCGAAGAGCGTCCCGATCTATCTCGGTGAGTTCAACAACGATGCCGGCAGCGAAGGGAAGCAATCGGTCTCGATCGTCAACGGGCTGTTCTTGGGGCAAATGCTCGGCACGCTGCTGAAAGCCGGCGTTCCGATGTCGACGTGGTGGCTCGCCTATGGAAGCTGCGACGAGACCGGCGACTATTCGAAGAAGCTCTACGGCTGGCAGCACTTCGGCAGCGAGGGCCTGTTCTCCGACGGCCTGCCGGATCCGTACGAAGGCTGCGCCAACACGCCGAAGATCCCGGGCGGAACGCCCTTCCCAACGGCACGCGTGTTGGCGCTCTTCGCCTCAGAAGTTCCCGCGGGCTCGCAAGTGCGCGCCGTCACCGTGCCGGGGTCGCTATCGTCCGACGTGCGCGCCTACGGCTTCGCGCAGACGAACGGCTACGCGTTCGTGCTCTTCAACAACACGCTAAAGGCCATCGCCATCGACGCGCGTTTGAGCGGTTCGGGAAAGACGAGCTTTACGGCAACGCTGAGCGTCTACGGCAAAACGCAGTACGACAAATCGAAGGAGGACCGCTGGATCGGTCCGGTTCGCCGGAGCCTCGGCACGGTCGGAACGACCGTACCGCTAACGCTCCCGGCGTATAGCATTTCGATTCTGACGCTGCGCACCTGAGGCGCGTCAGGTCGACGCGGCGACGCCCTCCGCCGATGCCGCGGCTGTTTCGCGCCGGCGTTCGCGCAGGAAGTGGAAGAACTCCACGCCTTCGCGTACGCGCCGCTTCATCACCTGACGATCGCCGATCATCCCGCCCAGCAGCGAGAACATCTTGCGCGGCCGGAAGTAGAAGCGCCGGTAGAACTCGTCGACCGATTCGAACATCATCGTCGAGTTCAAGCCGGGATAGTTGAGCGCCGCGTGCTGCACGCCGTGCGTATCGACCAGTTCTTCGCTCTGCGCCTCGAGCCAGCCGTTCTCTTGTGCTTGTTTGTAGAGATACGTTCCGGGATACGGCGCGGCCAGCGAGACTTGGATCGTCTCGGGATCCATCTCGCAAGCGAAGTTGATCGTCTCGCGGATCGTCTCCGGCGTCTCGCCCGGCATGCCGAGGATGAACGTCCCGTGCACTTTGATGCCGAGCTCGTGGCAGTCTTTTGCGAAGCGGCGAATGATGTCGAGACGCGTGCCCTTCTTCATGTTGTTGAGCACCTGCTGGTTGCCCGACTCGTAACCGACGAGCAAGAGGCGCAAGCCGTTGGCCTTCATCACCTCGAGCGTCGCACGCGGCACGTTCGGCTTGGCATTGCACGACCAGGTGAGGCCGAGCGGGCCCAAGCGTCGCGCCACCTCTTCGACGCGCGGAATATTATCGGTCAGCGTGTCGTCGTCGAAGAAGAACTCCTTGACTTCGGGGAACATCGCCTTTGCCCGCACCATCTCGGCCGCGACGCTGTCGACGCTGCGGAAGCGGTAGAGATGGCCGCCGATCGTTTGCGGCCAGAGGCAGAACGTGCACTTCGACTTGCAGCCGCGCCCCGTATAGAACGAGAGGTACGGATGCTGCAAGTAGCCGTTGA
The DNA here is from genome assembly GCA_963736775.1 of Vulcanimicrobiota bacterium. Classification (GTDB taxonomy): domain Bacteria; phylum Vulcanimicrobiota; class Vulcanimicrobiia; order Vulcanimicrobiales; family Vulcanimicrobiaceae; genus Cybelea. The sequence continues at coordinate 168,168 of CAVTPY010000009.1, forward strand.
AATAGTTTGGGATCGTCAGATCGCGGCGATAGACGTCGAGCACCGATGGAAACGCTTCCATGTCCATGATGATCGGACGCTCGGGCGTTCGCACGATCTGGCCGTTCTCGCGGTACGCAACGCCGTCGATCTCGCTGATCGGTTTGCCCGATGCGACCTCGACGCACGTGTAGTCGAACTCGCCGACGCTTACCCAATCCGCAGCCGGCGCAAGCCGCAGCGACTGCTCGGGCAGCACGCCGACGTGTGCGCCGACGAGGCCGACCAGCGCCTTGGGGTTCTCTTGCTTGACGCGCGCCGCGAAGCGAGCGTCGTTGTTAAACGACGGGGTGCTCGTGTGGAGGATGATGCATTCGTAATCCCTCGCAGCCGTGGCGACCTGATCGAACGTCAGGCCGTCGGGCGGCGCGTCGATCAGGCGGCTACCCGGCACCATTGCGGCCGGCTGCGCCAGCCACGTCGGGTACCAGAACGACCGCACTTCGCGGCGACATTGATACCGCGAGCCCGCGCCGCCGTCGAAGCCTTCGAAGGTGGGCGGGTTCACGAACAACGTCTTCAGAAAATCGGGCATGCTCTTCTCCTCTGCTGCTCACGCTTTTCTGCCGGCCGCGCAAAGCCTCCCCGCCTCTCAGAGGGAACGGAGTGCGCTCTCCAGGTTCGGGAAGCGACTAAAGCCGGAATAGTCGGCCTCTTGCAGCCCCGCGGCGGAGAAGGGGCCGTATTGACCTTTATACTGCTGCGTCTCGTGCGTCACGGCCCAATAGTTCGGCAAGACCTCTGAACGCCGATCGAGGATCGTCCCGAAGGTCGCATGCGGCGGGAGTGCGTTCGGCTGATATGCGTACCAGACGACGTCGTGGCTCGCGTCGTACGCAAAAGTTCCGCTTCCGTGCGCCGCATCGCGGACGCCGGATGCAAATGCGATCGTCGAGGGACCGGCCGGACGGTAGGAGTATCCGCCGGTATACCGCGGATCGAAGGGCGGCTGGAATGCGGTGCCGGGCTTGGGGTGCTCGAAGGCTTTCGTCATCGCCGCGTCGGCCGACGCACTCGCCGGCTTTCCGTTGATCGTGTAACTGACGATGCGCACCTTGACCGTCGTTCCGTCTTGATAGATCCCCGTCATGACGAGATCTTCGTGGCGGTGTGAGAAGCCGGCATGCACGTCGAGGACTCGATGCAGCCGGAATCCGACGACGCCTCGACTCGTCTCGGCAAAGCGTTGCGCCACCTGCGCGAGCGCAGGCGGCGCGGTCGCGAGGCCCGTGCTAAGGATGTAGAATTACGCGGTTGGCGATGAACGTGCCGTTGCTGTAGTAGCCGACGAGCGCGACGCGCTCTCCCGTCGTAGGCGTGGCACCGGTCGGATAGATCACCGTGCCGTTCTTCAGATCGACCGTCTGCACGTCGCCGTTACGACGCGCCACGGTCAAGCGATACGGCGCGAACGAGGCGACGGTTCCCAACATCACGTGGTGCTTATCGTACTGATGCGCGTCCCAACCCGGCTGCCACGTCGTGTACGCCGGAACCCCATAATCTTGGGCCGCCACCGGTGCGATCGAGGCGCCGCCGACGAGCAGCATCGCCGCGACCAGCGCCGTCATTCCTGAAAAAAACCTCATTGCTGAAACTCTCCTCTCAGGTGCGCAAGAAAGACGTTGCTTTCATACCCGAGGGCGCTGGCGCCCTAACCTTAGATTGCGATGAGCCGCGAAATCGACCAAATCTGAGTTTCTCTAGAAGGCGGCAATGCCGTTGGGGGTGCCCAGCCCCGTCGGCCCATCCCAGCCCGGACCGGCCTCGCAGAGCGGCTTGCCGCAAGTGCCGTTTTGCCCGCTGGTGATGTCGTGGAGGCTCGACTTGTGGCCGTAAAGATGCGTGTCGTTGTTGTTGGCCCTATTACCGCCGAGAGCGAAGACTGAAGCGATGATCGGCGCTGCGACGGACGTCCCGCCGAAGACGAGCCAGCCGCTTTCACCATCGGTATCGTAGACGGCAACGCCAGTGTTCGGATCGGCATCGGCCGACGTGTCGGCTTCGGCACGGTCGGAACAGCCGGTGTTCACGTCGTGCTGGAAGGCCGGCTTTGCGTAGACATGACTGCATCCGCTCCCGGCGAACGACCACGCGCTCTCCTCACGGGGCTTGTAGGACGACAGGGTCGTTCCGCCGACGGCGGTCACGGTTGGAAGAATGGCGGGCCACTGCGCGGTTTTGTTATAACCGACGTCTCCGGTTGCCGCGGTAATCGCTACACCGCTGACGTTGAAGTCGTCGTCGTACGCCCTCGAGCCCTCGTTGCCGCTCCAGCTATTGCTGACGTAATCCGCGTGAGCGGTTGCGTACTTTTCGGCGCTCGCAAGGCTGCTGATGTCGTTGTTGGCCGCTTCAACGAGCAAAATCTTGCACTTCGGACAGATCGCCGAAACCATGTCGAGGTCAACTGACTCTTCTTCACCCCAGCCGGTGTTGCGCTGCAAGGTGAACGCCTTTTTCGCGTAGCAGTGGTTGGCCGCCGTGCACGGCCGCAGTCCGTAGGCGGAGCGGTAGACCGCCAAATCCGCTGCCGCGTCGGGATCGTCATACGCGTCCACGACTGCGACGGTTTCAGCGCTGCCCTTACTCGCACTGTACTTTGTGAGGCTGTACGCCGATTGTAAATCGGCGGGCGAGTATCCGGCAGGTGTATCCGGACTGATCAACCCGTGAATGTCGGTGCGCACCAGCGCCAAGCACTGCGCGTACCCGGAGGGGGCGTCGGCGCAGGCTCGTTCGGCTTGTCCGGCACGCGGCCAAAGTCCGAGCTCCGCAGCGCTGGGACGAAGCGATTGTTGCGCCAGGGTTAGGCCCGGCTGTTGCGCCGAGTTTCCGAGGGGCACGGCCTGCATCGCTCCGCCGCATGCCGTTAAAGCGATAACTAAAGTTACTGAAGTGCCTGCTGAAAGTCTCACGCTAAAATTCCTCTTGCTATTGCATGATCCTGCGACGCTATTTCGACCTTTCCTGCGCCGCAAGCCGGGCCCATTCTAGTAACGCAGGTAAGGCCGGCGGCGTTCGCGCCGGCACGAAGAAGGCGCTCGTCGCATTCGGAAGAAAGGACTCGCTGCGCATCGCCATGGAGGATCCCGTGCACCGATTTCACGCCCTTCTCATTTTCGCCGCAGCCGCCGCCCTAACCGCTTGCAACACTTCGAGCGTCGTGCCGCCGCCGATAACGGCGTCCAAGCCGATTCAGCACGTCATCATTATGATGCAGGAGAACCGCAGCTTCAACAACATCTTCGCGGGCTTTCCCGGAGCGGATACGGCGTTGAGCGGCCTCTGCGAGCCGGCGAAGTGGTGCAAGACCGGCACGGCCAAGCTCAAATCCGTCACGCTCGAAACGACCGACAAGCTCGGGCTGGGCATCGACATCGATCACAGCCACAACGGCTTCAAAATCGAGTGCGATCTCAACGCTTCGGGCATCTGCCAGAACGACGGGTTCGATAAGATTCGCTTCGGCGCCGGCGGTACCGGAGAATACGCAAAGCTCTATCCGTACGCCTATGTCGAACGCTCCGAAACCAAGGCGTATTGGGACTTCGCCAAGCGGTACGCGCTCGCCGATCAGATGTTTTTCACGCAGACCGCAGCGAGCTTTATCGCGCACCAGATAATTCTATCGGGCACGGTCGCGCTCAACTCCCATGAATCGCTCACCGATCAGCCCAACGGCATGCCGTGGGGTTGCGATGCCTCTCCCGGTACTCACACGCCGATTCTTAGGACGGACGGGAAAGAGTCTCAATACGGGCCGTTTCCGTGTTTCACGGAGTATGGCACGATGGCCGACGTGCTCGATCCCGCGCACGTCTCGTGGAAGTACTACGTCGACGCCGAGAAGGGCAAGGACGCTGATTTTTCGGGCGAGGTTTGGAACGGGTTCGACGCGATCGCCAAGGTCCGGTGTAAAACCTGGAAGCTGCCAATCGAGGGGCCCGGTGACTGCCACGGCTACGGTGCCGACTGGGACCACCTGAGCTTCCCGAACACGAACGTTTTTAAAGATCTCAGCGGCGGCACGCTCCCGTCCGTTTCCTGGTTGATGCCCTCGCTGGAGGATTCGGATCATCCGGCCAGCGGCTGCAGCGGTGGACCGCGCTGGGTCAGCTCCGTCATCAACGCGGTCGGTGAGAGCAAGTACTGGGATTCGACCGCCGTCATATTGCTCTGGGATGATTGGGGCGGCTGGTACGATCCCGTCCCGCCGCCGCAGACCAACTACACCAGCCTCGGCTTCCGCGTAGGAACGGTCGTGATCTCGCCCTGGGCTCGCACGAATACGGTCGTTCACACGCAGTACGATTTCGGCAGCATCTTAAAGTTCATCGAACAAAACTTTGGCTTGGGCTCGCTCCACACAACCGACGAAACCGCGACCTCCATCGGCGACATGTTCAACTTCTCGCAGAAGCCTACGAAGTTCGTGCCGGAGGAGCCACTGCCGCCCAAGGCAACTTGCACCGGCCACGCAAATGCGCAAGAGATCATCGAAAACGACGGAGGCGTACCGGAGTAACCTAAGCCGCTCGGAGGGCTACCGTGGACCGCTTTCGCACCATTCTCGTCTTCGCTGCAGCCGCGGCCGTCGCAGGCTGCAACAACTCCAGCGTCGTGCCGCCGCCGACGACCGCGTCCAAGCCGATTGCGCACGTCGTCATCATGATGCAGGAGAACCGCAGCTTCAACAACATCTTCGCGGGCTTCCCCGGCGCGGATACCGCGTTGGTGGGGAAATGCAAGCCGGCAAAATGGTGCAAGACCGGCACGATCGCGCTCGGGCCGGTAAAGCTAGAAAGCAAAACCAACGAACTCGCGAAAGGCATAGACATCGATCACAGCCACCAAGGAGGTGGCGGTGAGCCGGGCGGTTTCGTAGAGGAATGCGACCTTGATTCCGCTACGGGCGCTTGCCGCAACGACGGGTTCGACAAGATTCGGTTCGGCGCGGAGGGTACCGGAGAGCTTGCAAAGACCTACCCGTACGCCTACGTCGAGCGCTCCGAGACCAAGGCGTATTGGGACTTCGCCAAGCGATACGCCCTCGCGGATCACATGTTCTTCAGTCAGACGGCGGCCAGCTTTATTTCGCACCAGATAATTCTCTCGGGCACGGTAGCTCTCAACTCACATGAATCGCTCACCGATCAGCCCAACGACACGCCCTGGGGCTGCGACGGTCAATTCGGCGAAGTCACGCCGGTCCTCGAGAAGGACGGCAAGTACATTTATGATGGACCGTTTCCGTGCTTCACGGAGTACGGAACGATAGCCGACTTGCTCGATCCCGCGCACGTCTCGTGGAAATACTACATCGATCGCGAGCTAAGCCCAACCGGAAACACGGGCGATTTTTCGGGCGACGTTTGGAATGGCTACGATGCGATCGCCAAGGTCCGGTGCAAAACGTGGAAGCTGCCGATCAAGGGGCCAAACGACTGCCACGGCTACGGGCCCGATTGGGGAAACATCAGCTTTCCGAACAGCAGCGTCTTTAGCGACATCAAGGACGGCACGCTCCCGGCGGTCTCTTGGGTGATCCCCTCGTTGAAAGACTCGGATCATCCCCGCAGCGGCTGCAGCGGCGGCCCGCGTTGGGTCAGCTCGGTCGTCAACGCGATCGGTGAGAGCAAGTACTGGAACACAACCGCCGTTATCGTGCTCTGGGACGACTGGGGCGGTTGGTACGATCCCGTCCCGCCGCCGCAGACCAACTACACCAGCCTCGGCTTCCGCGTCGGAACGGTCGTGATCTCGCCGTGGGTGCGCCCAAATACGGTCGTGCACACGCAATACGAGTTCGGCAGCATTTTGAAGTTCATCGAGCAGAACTTTGGTTTGGGCTCGCTTCATACAACCGACGAAACCTCGACCTCGATCGGCGACATGTTCGACTTCTCGCAGAAGCCTACGAAGTTCGCGCCGGAGGAGCCGCTGCCGCCCAAAGCAACCTGCAGTAACGGAAGTGGCGTGACCGCGCAACAAATAATCAAAGACGATGGGGGTGTGCCCGAGTAATCTTTAAAGACCGCGCCGATGCGGGCACGCAGCTCGCCGAGGCGCTCGCGGTCTACGCCGATAGACCCGATGCCCTCGTGTTGGCGCTCCCGCGCGGCGGAGTTCCGGTCGGGTACGAAGTTGCACAACACCTCCGGCTTCCGTTCGACGTGTATGTGGTCCGCAAGCTGGGGGTTCCCGGCCATGCGGAGTTGGCGATGGGCGCGCTTGCCAGCGACGGAACGTGCGTCGTTGACGAAAATCTGATCGCTTCGCTGCACCTCGACGACGAGACGCTTCAAGACGTCATCCATCGCGAGGCCGACGAGATTCGCCGCCGGGAGGAGGCCTATCGGGATCGGCGTCCGCAGGCCGACGTCGCCGGCAAGGTCGTGATCCTCGTCGACGACGGGCTGGCCACCGGCGCGACGATGCGCGCGGCGGCGACCGCGCTGCGCCGGCACGATCCCGCGGAGATCGTCGTCGCGGTGCCCGTTGCCGCGTACCAGACGTGCGTAGCGCTCCGCGAGGTCGCCGACCGGATCGTCTGCCCCTTTACGCCCGAACCGTTTATCGCCGTCGGACTCTATTATGAAAACTTCGACCAGACCAGCGACGATGAAGTCCGGCGCCTCCTCGCGCAAGCCGCGGAACGAACAGGGCGTCGCATGAGCGCGTAGTATCTGACGAAGATGAACCGCAACGCAATCGCCGGAACCGCCTTCGCCGCGATCGTCCTGATCGCCAGCGCCGCCGCACCGGCGCAACCAATTCTCTTTTCGTTCACGGGGCTTCCGGGTGCGGTCGACACCTGCAAGTGGTTCGACGACAATCTCAACGGGGACCGAAGCATCGGCTCGCTCACGCGCCAAACGGACTTGCTCTATAACCGGATTGCGTTGCCGGCCGGCGCAGATGTCGCCGTCGGCTCGACGGCCACGAGCGCCGCCGGCGACGAGCTCGTGGACTATAAACTCGGTTCGAAGACCGCGTGCTCGACGGCGCGAGCCATCTACGGCCCAACTCCGGAGCCGTCCACGACACCGTAGCAGCTACGGCCTAGCGGCTATCCCACAGTTCGGCGTCGACCGGATACATGAGCATGTTTCGCCGGAACCCGGTCACACGATCGCTCACGACGTCGGCATTCGATTCAAATGCGACCGCAACGATCGGCGCGTCGGCGCGCACGATGCGCTGCATCTCGACGAAATCACGTCGGCGCCGGCGCGGATCGGCGGTTACGGCCTGCTCTTCAAACAGCGTGTCGAACCGCCGGCTGCAGTAGTTCATCGAGTTGTTCCCGTCTGGCCCGCGCTGACTGCAGGCGAAAATCACGGACTCCTCGGGATCTGCCGCGCCGATCCACCAGGTCGCGGCAAGCGTAAAGGCACCGCTCCGCAACGGGCCGTTGGGCGCGTTGAACAGCGCTGTCGAATACGGCTTGAGCTGCGCATCGATACCGGCACGCCGCAGCTGCTCCTGTTCGATCAACTGCATCCAGGTGCCGCGCTCCGGCGCCAGCGCGAGCGTAACGCTCAAGGGCTCTCCGGCTTTCGCCCAGCGGCCGTCGCGCTTCTCCCAGCCGGCGGCGGTTAACTCGCGCGTCACCGTTGCCGGATCGCTCGTCGTGCTTCCCGGGTCGTGCCAGGCGAAGACCGGCGGCAGAAAAGAGTCGGCCGCACGCAGCGCGCCGTAGCCGGCGCGCGCGATTTGCCTCGCGTCGATTGCGGCCGCGATCGCGCGGCGAACGCGCGCGTCGTTGGTCGGCCGCACAGAGGTTTGCATCATCAGGAGATAGACGCCATTGATGGGCGTGATGACGACGCGAGCGCCCGGAATGGCGCGCGCCTCGGGCACTTGCACCGGACTGATCTCGGTGACGTCGACGTTCTTCGCCCGCAGCGCCAGCAGCGAGCCTTGCGTCGTAGGAATCAAATCCAGTACGATGCGGCGCAGCTTCGGAAGCGGCCGGTAGTACGGGTTGCGCTCGAGAACGATGCGGCTCGCGCGTTGCCACTGCACGACTCGAAATGGACCCGTCCCAAAGGGCCGGTCGTTCCACGCCGCGCGCGTGACGTCGGACGACGTAAACGCATGCGCCGGAAGGATGCCGAAGGCAAAGTCGGCCTCGGCAAAGAGCTCGGCGACCGCCGCATTCCATCGCTGCTTCAAATGCACGACGACGGTGTAGCGACCCCGAGTTTGCAACGACGCGATACGGCGGTAGGCGTCCACGGACTCCACGGGATTGCGCGCGTCAACGATCGCGCGGTACGTAAACGCGACGTCGGCGGCGGTCAGCTCTCTTCCGTCGGCAAACCGAACGTTACGACGCAGACGATAGAGAAGCGTTCTGCCATCGCGCGAAATGTCGCCGTTCGAGCGCGACGGGATCCGCGTCACGAGCACGGGAACGAGTCGATTGCCGGCCGACAGGCCGACCAGCGTCTGGGTAACGAGAAGATCGTACCCAATCGTGTCTTGATCGTGTGCGAGCAGCGGATTGAGCGATGACGGATCGGCGTTGTCGGCGATAACGAGGACGTGCCGCTCGCTCGCGGCCTCGCAGCCGGCCAGCGTCATCGCGAGCGCGATCGTTACGCAGAGGCAGAGCGCCGGCGGGACTCGCATTGGTTTCCTTTCGAAGGAGCGCCGTTGCCGGACCTTGTACGAACCGGTCATGGACAAGAATCGCAACCTTCGCGAAGGAATCGAAGATGCAGACGCGACCGGTCTCGTCGCCGGCGAAGAGCTCATAACGCAAGCGGAGACCGAGCTTCCACTCTTACGCCTGCGCGAGTCGCTGCCTCATAAGGATCTGCACGCAGCGCTTCCCGAGGCACACGCCGGACACGCGACGGTCGATGCGCTCCATGCCGAGCTTCATAAACCCGCGCCTAATCGCGGATCGGTCGAGCAGCACGTAGCACGTTTGCGCTTGCTCCCCGAACTCGAAGCGATCGTCGTCAACTGGTGGGACGACCCCAAAGTCCAGCGCTTCTTTGCCGGCCTCGGCCAAATCGGCGTCTAGCCTTGTCATCCTGACCCTTCGACTGGGCTCAGGACTGCGCTTCGCGCAGGCGCTGCGGCAGGACGCACGCGCAAGGCGATGCTGATGCGCGCGTCTGCGGGATTCTTCGTCTTCGGGACGCCGTGATCGTAGTGGAGCTGCGTTTCGTAGCTCATCACTAACAGGCTGCCGTTCTCGAGGTTGAGATCGAGAATCCGCCGGCGTCCTTCGACGGAGCCTGTCCTGAGCGAAGTCGAAGGGCTCAGGATGACATTTGGTTTGCTGCGAATCGTCATGAGCCGCGTCGCACCCAACGAGATCAATGCGATTGGATGCTCGGCAACGATCTCGTACAAGTGGTCGTTGTGCGGCGCGACGCTGTCCCGCCCGTCGCGATAATAGTTTAGGCCGACGCTATTGAACGGCGTGCCCGTGGCCTGCGAAGTGCGTTCCGCTGCGCCGGCGAGCGTCGGCGGCAAGTCGGGATCGTCGAGCCGGTAGCGGGCGACGAGCCGCGGCACGTCGACGTCGCGGTCGTACATCCGGCGGCGTTCGCTCTGCCATGCAACGCCCTCGCGAAGCGCGTCAAACCACGTCGTAGCGGTCTGCGGATCCACGAATGCCGGGATATAGACGATCCGGCCGGTTTCGTCGTCGACGAGCGTCTGCCGCCCGTCGCCAAAGAATCCGAGCTGGGTCAGGGATAGAGGCCGCGCAGTTTCGTTGCCTCGGCGACGCGCGCGACGGCGACGCAGTACGCGCCCTTGCGCATCGAAACCTCGCGACGCTTCGCCTGCTCGTGCGTCTCACGAAACGCGCGAACCATCTTCCGCTTGAGGCGTTCGTTGATCTCGGCTTCTTCCCAGAAGTTCGCCTGTAAGTCTTGTACCCACTCGAAGTAAGAGACCGTCACGCCGCCCGCGTTGGCCAGAATGTCCGGCAAGACCATGATGTTGCGGTCGAAAAGGATGTCGTCGGCATCGGGCATCGTGGGACCGTTGGCGGCCTCCGCGACGATCTGCGCGCGAATGCGCGGCGCGTTCTCTTTCGTGATCACCTTTTCGAGCGCGGCCGGCACGAGCACGTCGCACGGGTATTCGAGCACCTCGCGATTGTCGACGCGTTCGCCGCCGGCGAATCCGGCGACCGAGCCCGTCTCGGCCTTATGCGCCGTCAATCCCTTGACGTCGAGGCCGCGATCGTTCGCGACGCCGCCACGCGAATCCGAGACCGCGACGATACGATAGCCGCGATCGGACATCAGCTGCGCCGCGTACATTCCGGCGTTGCCGAAGCCTTGAATCGCAACCGTCGCGTCTTGGATCTCCCGGCCCAGCTCTTCCATCGCTTCGTCGACGACGTAGCTGCAGCCGCGCGCCGTCGCTTTGTCACGCCCGAGCGACCCACCGATCGACACCGGCTTGCCGGTCACCACGCCCGGAATCGAAAATCCGTGGATCATGGAAAACGTATCCATGATCCACGCCATGATCTGCGGCGTCGTGTAGACGTCGGGCGCCGGAATGTCCTTCTCGGGGCCTATTATGATGGAAATCTCGGTCGTGAAACGCCGAGTTAGGTTCTCGAGCTCCTGCATCGACATGGCCTTGGGGTCGCAGATCACGCCGCCCTTCGCACCGCCGAAGGGAATGTTGACGAGCGCGCACTTCCACGTCATCCACATCGCGAGCGCCTTGACTTCGTCGAGCGTCACGTCGGGGTGAAAACGGATTCCACCCTTGCCCGGACCGCGCGATAAGTTGTGCTGCACGCGATAACCGGTGAACATCCGAAACGCCCCGTCGTCCATCCGAACGGGCACTGAGACTTCGAGAACCCGTTTGGGCTGGCGCAGATAGCCGTGCAGCGATTCGTTCAGGCCGATGAGTTTGCTGACTTCATCGAGCTGACGCTGCGCCATATCCCAAACGTTGATCTGCGACTGGACCGCCGAGAGATCTTGGGTCATTACGACGTTACGATCCTACGGCCGTGGGGCGCCGTACATGCTGGCTCGGTAGGCCGGAAGATGCGGGTTCTTCCATTTCGTGCCGTCCGCGAAGAGGATGTGCAACGGAACGCATTTTGCATAGCTCGTCTGAATCGGAAAGATGTTTGGGCTCACGCCGAACTTGTGCTTGATCTCGGCGCCCGGCGAGAAGGTTCCGACGTCTTTCACTTCCGCGACCAGCGAACCGCGTACGATCAGCCCAAACTCGATCTGCTTCATCACGACGCTGGTCGCGTTAACATAATCGATCCCAAGCGTCGGATTGTTGGCGACGGGAGCCTGGTAATAGGTTGGGCCGTAGACCGACGGCCAGCCCCAGAAACGGTTGTACCCGTAGCCGTAGGGATAGTAGCCAGGCGTGTAACCTGCATAATTATAGCTGACGTTTCGCTCCGGATTACAAGCGTTGACCCGAATGGGATGCGCGACGCTGACCGCGACCATGGTTTGCGCCGAGCGCGGCGGCGGGCAAGAGGGCGCCTAAACAAAGCGCTAGGGGGACGAGCCAAAACCGTAAGGTGTTCATCGATACTACGCTCCTATATGAAGAAGATGCCGAGAAATGCTGGGGAAGCAATCTTCTGCAAACGAAAGGGCGGTGCCTTGGCACCGCCCTTCATTGGGTTCTCGGAGCGACTTTTCCGCTATCGAGGCGGGCGCCCGCCCCCACGGCCGGAGCCTCCGCCTCCCGAGGGGTGCGAATCTCCGGACGCGTGCGAGAACGAGGGAGCCGAACTGTGCGAGTACGACGGATACGAGCTGTGCGAGTACGACGGATACGAGCTGTGCGAGTACGACGGATACGAGCTATGCGAGTACGACGGATACGAGCTATGCGAGTACGACGGATACGAGCTATGCGAGTACGACGGATACGAGCTATGCGAGTACGACGGATACGAGCTATGCGAGTACGACGGATACGAGCTATGCGAGTACGATCCACGATCGCGATCGCCGTAGATGACGGGTACCGAGGCGTTACCGCGCTCGCTCGAGTACCGGTTCCACGAATTCGATGCGGGCCGGTCTTCGCGCGATCCTTCGCTTGCGCTCGCCGCGCGTGCGCTCTGCGCGGACCGTTCGGAAGCCGCGCTCCCGTGCGACGAGCCGCGAGAATCATCGAACCGCTGCCACGATTCGTTGGGCGCGCTCTCGTGACTCACCGGCGCGCTCTCGCGCGCGGTGCTTGGGTGAATCTGCCCGTCGACGGACCTCTGCTGCTCCGCGAAGGAGTTGTGTGAGGCCAGCGCTCGATTCGATGCGAAGCGCGGCGAGTCGAAGGCCTTCGAAAATGCGACCGTTCTGCTCGGCGTGCGCCCAAAACCCAGATTCTCTTTACTCGGAGTGACCGGGAGCGCGCCCCGGATGCTCCCAACCCGGCCGGCGTTCTGCGACGTCACCGCGACGTTGTGCGAGAAGTTTCCATGCTCGAAGTTTCCTCGGAGCGTTCCGCTGCCGCCGCCGTGGCCAAAGTTTCTGTAGACGTTATGGATATTCGTGACGTTGACGACCCGCATTCCCCCGCGGTAGCCGCCGTAGCCCCAGCCCCCGCCTCCCCAGACCCAACCGGCATACCACGGATAGAACGCTTCGAACGGAGCGAGCGGGCACCAACCGATGCCGCCATAACCGAACCCGCCGAAGCCAAGACTGATTCCAACGCCGCCGCCCCAGCCATAGAAACCCACGAGTGCGGGTGACCACACCGGGGCGTACGAGTAGGCCGGCGGATACCAAGCCCAGCCATAACCGTTAGCCCAGAACCAACGACCGTAGTGATACGGAGCCCATCCCCATGGCTCGGCGCCCACCCAAGTCCAGCCGTAGCCGCCTTCCCAGGCCCAAGAGCCGTCGCGATAGGGAGCCCAGTCCGCCGGTTCGTCCGGAACCCAGACTTGGCCGTACCCAGCGACGTCCTGCCAGTCGCCGTACTGATCGAGGTTATCGTAACCGGCGATCGTCGGGCTCAAGTTGGGGCTTGCGTTGAGCGCGGTCATCATCGTGTCGTCGCGCTTCGCATTGAAGTCGTCGAATGAGTCGAACCCAACCTCTGCCCGATAGCTGATGGAGGGATTTTGAGCCGAACCGCGCGCGACCAGCGTTCGGCCAGGACTGAGATCGTACGTGCGTTGGGGCGTAATGACCTCGGCGTTTCCGCGTCGGGCCGTTACCCAGCTCGAGCCGTCCCGGTTGACGGTAATCCGGTAATCGCCTTCGTCGTTCGCGCGAACGCTAACTGAGGGCGTGTCGACTTGGAAGGGCTGGTCGCCGTGAACGATGCCGATCTCGACCGTGCCGTCGGCCAACTGGATCGCCCGGTTGTTTGGGTCGTTGTCGGTGATTCGCGCCTGCACGTTGCCGCCGAGCCGAACGGCGGTCTCGCCGTCGAACTGCAGCTCGGTCCGAGAGCTTCCTCCGGTCGACACGTAATCGCCGGGAAGAAGCGGCGCGTTGACAACGGCGGTCGTTTGGGTATTGCTGTCGCCGCGCTGGATGACCGCCGAGCCCTGGACAAGGCTGACTCTGGCGACGCCCGGACCGTTGCCGTCCGGCGCCTGCTCGGCCCAGGCCGGAAGCGTGCTGGCAAAGGTCATCCCAACCAGAGCAACCCCGGAGATGAACCTGGCAAACGGCTTGAACGTCATATCTTAGTCTCTAGTCCCTCATCACCATTGAAACCGAATCGGTGAGACAAGTCATCGTGTCGCGATTAGCTTCGCATTAAGCCCAGGTGAGAGGGTCCAGCTTTTTCCCCGCCAACTGATGGGCCGGAGGTAAAAAAGATGCGCGATTCTTCTAACGATCTGAGCCGCCGTAACTTCCTTTCCGGCGTCGTCGTTCTTCCGGCGCTTGCCGGATTGGTCCTCACGCAAACGGCCACCGCCGAAGCGAAAGGGACCCAAGCCGCATTCAAATATCAGGGCACGCCAAAAAACGGTCAGAAGTGCTCGCTGTGCAAGTTCTTCACCAAGGGCAGCTCGGCCACGGCAAACGGCAGCTGCTCACTCGTCGCCGGCACGATCAGCCCCAACGGCTGGTGCATCGCCTACGCCAAGAAGTAAAAAGTCATCCCGATGTCATCCTGAGCTAGCATTGTCATCCTGAGCGCAGTCATGTCATCCTGAGCGCAGTCATGTCATCCTGAGCGCAGTCATGTCATCCTGAGCGCAGTCGAAGGACGAAGGACGTAGGATGACCGGGAGGTCACTTCAGCCTGAGGCGTTGCAGCATTTCGGCTAGTGAGTAGCCGATCAGCCCGCCGTGCCAGTCGAGAATCTGCCAGTGGTCGTCGCCCGGCACGATCTGGATTTCCGCGTCGCTGCCGAGTTTGCGCAGAGCCTCCTGCATCAGCACGACGGAATCGTTGGTATGGAACGTGTCTTGCGCGCCGACGAATACGTGCAGCTTCCCCTGCAGCTGCGGGCCCAACGTGCTCCAACGCTCTTGCAGAATTCGCGTGATGTCGTAATGCTCTTCCCAATACGCTGCGACCACCGGGTCGATCGCGCCGGTCGCGCGATTGAAAACTTGGGCCGGCGATCCGTCGGTACGCGGAGGGCTGTAGACGACGTCGTACGTGTCGAACTGCCGCACAGCCCACGCCTTTTCAACTGTTGGGGATTCTCTGCCGCCGCACTCGCCCAGACCCGACGCGAACCCTTGCATCGTCTCGGTATCGTGCCCGCGTTCGCGACACTCGCCGTACGCGTTTCCTGAGGCGTCTCGGTAGAAGTTCGCCGACGGCTTCGTTAGATCGGGGCCGTAGAAATTGTGGAAGTCGACCGCGTCCGGCGAGACCACCCACGCGCCGTTGAACGCATCGGGATAGTTCACTTGAAGCCATAACGCCGACCACCCGCCCGACGAATGCCCGAAAAGAAAACGCCCGCCGGCGCCAAGCGTCCGAAAATGCGCATCCGTTGCTGGAATGAACTCGCTCGTAAGTGCCGTGCCCCAGGGTCCGTCGTTGGCCGAATCCGCATATTGATCGTGGACCGCCTCTCCCTGGAACTCAATCATTCCACGTAAGAAAACAATCATGAACTCGGAGCCTAACGCCCTCATCGGTCGTTGCCAAGTCAGTTGTCTCCATACGTCGGTCGCGCCGATGTCGTCGAACGCTGAGATTACATAGACGACTGGATACCGCCGCTGCGGCTCCTTGTAGTAGGAGTCGGGAAGGAGAATGGTTGCCGCAATTTGGACGGGCTGGTTGAAAAACGTCGAGAGCGCCGTGCTTGGAAAGTTTACGTACAATAGCTGGGGCTCGCCGGCGCGCGCGACGCTCGATGTGAAGCCCATCACGGTGCAAAGCATTACTGCGAACGCGACGCTGAGGAGCGCTCGCATCTAAACGATCTCGAATAACGCAGCACCAACACGACACTTAGGAAGACTCGCATCTAAACCACCTCGAATAACGCGGCCGCGCCCATGCCGCCGCCGACGCACATCGTTACGACGACATACTTCTCCCCGCGGCGTTTGCCTTCGATCAATGCGTGCATCGTCATCCGCGCCCCACTCATGCCGTACGGGTGGCCGATCGAGATCGCGCCGCCGTCGACGTTGAAGCGCTCGTTGGGAAGGCCCAGCGTGTCGCGGCAATAGACGGTTTGCACCGCGAAAGCTTCGTTGAGCTCCCACAAACCAACGTCGCCGATCGTAAGCCCATGCCGATCCAGCAGCTTGGGGATCGCGTAGACCGGCCCGATTCCCATCTCGCCGGGGTCGCACCCCGCAACGACATAGCCGCGATAAATACCCAGCGGTTGCAGTCCGTGCGCCTTCGCAGTCTCGCGAGACATCACCACGGCGGCGGCGGCACCGTCGGAGAGCTGCGATGAATTGCCGGCCGTGATCGTCGTATCGGCGACCCCGGGAACGGCGCCTTTGAGCGACGCCAGCCCTGCGAGCGTCGTGTCGGGACGGTTCCCTTCGTCCTTGCCCAACTCGACACGCTCCTCGCGCACGGCACCGGTCTCACGCTCTTGCACGTACTTCCACGACGGCATCGGCACGATCTCGGCATCGAAGCGCCCTGCGGCTTGTGCGGCAGCCGTGCGCTGCTGGCTCTGCAGCGCGTATTCGTCTTGACGCTCGCGCGAAATGCCGTACTTCTTTGCGACGAAGTCGGCCGTGTAGAGCATCGGCGTGTAGAGGTCCGGCTCGTGGCGCAGTAGCCACTCTTCGGCAAAGAAGTGAAGGTTCAAATCGTTCTGCACCATGCTGATCGACTCGACGCCGCCGGCCACGACTACCTCGGCATTGTCGACGATGACGCGCTTTGCCGCCGTTGCGATCGCGTCGAGCCCCGACGCGCAGTAGCGGCTCACCGTCTGCCCGGAAACGCTGACCGGACAGCCGGCACGCAGTGCGGAGGTCCGGCCGATATTATTACCGGTGGCACCCTCCGGCAGCCCGCAGCCCATGATGACGTCTTCGATCTCCTCCGGTTTGATGGAGGCTCGCTCGATCGCGTGTTTGACGACGTATCCCGCCATCGTCGCGCCGGGCGTTTGATTGAATGCGCCGCGAAATGCGCGCCCGATCGGCGTGCGCGCGACCGAAACGATCACCGCTTCACGCATCCGCTGACTACTCCTCCCGGTGTCATGCTGAGCTTAGCCTGCCCTGAGCTTGTCGAAGGGCTTTCGGCAACGCGCGCGAGCAAGGCCGACGGTTTCCATTGCGGTCCAAATGCCGCCTCGAACTCGCGGATGCGCTCGTACACGCGCGCGACACCGACCTCATCGGCGTACCACATGGGCCCGCCGTGATGCGGCGGGAAGCCATAGCCATAGACGAAGACGATGTCGATATCGCCGGGTCGCAGCGCGACGCCCTCCTCGAGCAAATAGGCGCCGCGATTGATCAGCGCGTAGAGCAGGCGCTCGCGAATCTCGCGATCGGTGACGACACGCGGCGCGATTCCGGCCTTGCGCGCCTCTTGCGCGAAGAGTTCCTCGACGACCGGATCCGCGATCGGCTCGCGTCCTTTGCCGACCGCTTTGTCGTATTTGAAGAAGCCGGCCATCGCTTTCTGACCGAGCCGCTTTTGCTCGACGAGCTGTTCGAGCACGTTCGTGCGCCCCTGACCGGCTTTGCCCTGAAGTTTTTGTACGTGCAGCCCAATGTCGAGGCCGGAGAGATCGCTCATCGCAAACGGTCCCATCGGAAAACCGAAGGCTTTCATGACCGCATCGACCCGAGCCGGCGTGGTGCCCTCTTCGGCGAGCGCAAACGCCTCGCGCACATAATCGAAGACCATGCGGTTGCCGATGAATCCGAACGCGTTGCCCGCAAGCACGGCCTTCTTCTTCAAGGTCTTGCCGATTGCGAAGGCCGTCGCCAGCGTTTGTGCCGACGTTGCGCTCCCGCGCACGATCTCGAGCAGCGGCATGATGTTCGCCGGCACGAAGAAGTGCAGCCCGAGAACCTTTTCCGGGCGTTTGGTCGCCGCGGCCATCGCGTCGATGTCGAGCGTCGAGGTGTTGCTCGCGAGCAATCCCTCGGGCTTGACGATGCTCGTCGAGCTTTGCAAAGACTTCGCGCTTGACGTCGGGATCCTCGAAGACCGCCTCCACGACGAGATCCGCGTCGGCCAACTCGCTCCAATCCTCGGTGAAGGTGATAGACTGGCCGCGCTGCCACGCCTCTTCTTGCGTCAGCCGCCCTTTTTGCACCTGATACATGAACATGCCCATCACGGTCTGACGCGCTTTGTCGACCGCCTCTTCGTTCGTATCCACGACCACGACCGGGACACCGGATTGGGCAAAGGTGATCGCGATGCCGCTGCCCATCGTGCCCGCCCCAACCACACCGGCCTTCGCAACCGGCAACGTCCTTCGACGAAGTTTATCCCGAGCGCAGTCGAGGGGCTCAGGATGACATGGCGCCGGCTCAAGGCCGGGAATCTTGTCCAGCTCGCGCTCCGCGAAGAAAATGTGGCGCAACGCGAGCGACGCTTTCGAGCGAACGAGTTCGTCGAAAAGCCTCGCCTCACGCGCGATACCGAACGCAAACGGCAGCTCGACCGCGGCCTGCACCGCGTCGATCAGTTTGTGCGCGGCGAAACCGCCGTTCTCTTCCGGCGGCACCATCTTATGCGCCTGCGCGACGACGAAGGGCGCGGCTTGCATCGGAACGTCCGGCGCAATCGTCGCTTCGAGCGCCGAGATGCGCCGCTTCGGTGGAATCTCGTTCGCTAGCGAGATCGCGCGCTCGACCACGTTGCCTTCGACGATCTCGTCGAGAATGCCGAGCTCGAGCACGCGTGCCGCGGGCACGGCGGAGCCCTTCAGCATGAACTCCAGCGCCGCGCGCGCGCCGATCAATCGCGGCAAGCGCTGCGTTCCGCCGGCGCCCGGGAGTAGCCCGAGCCTGATCTCCGGCAGACCGAGCTTCGAACGCGGCGTGGCGATGCGGTAATCGCACGCGAGGGCGAGCTCCAGCCCGCCGCCCAGAGCGACGCCATCGATCGCCGCGACATGCGGCTTGATGCTCAGTTCGACCGCGTGGATCACGTCGCGGATCGTCACGGCTCCCGCCGGAAGCTCCTTGTTGAAATCGTTGACGTCGGCGCCGCCGCTGAAGAGCCCGTTTGCGCCCGTGAAGACGACGGCTTCGACCGAATCGTCGGCGTGTGCGGCCTCGATCGCTTCGTACAGTTTGGCGCAGTAGGCAAACGAGAGCGCGTTGACCGGCGGGTTATCCAGCGTAATTACGCGCACGCGATTTACGTCGCGCACGGCCGGATCAGAGGGTATCAAACGCCTGCCGCCACCTTGCGATCCAAGTGAAACTGCTCGTCGCTCAGCGCCATCACGTCACCCGAGCCGTCAACGATCTGTCGCTGATACCAGGCGCACTGCGAGAGCACGTGCGTCGTATAGAAGGCCGCCGTCGCGAGCTTCGCGCGATAGAAATCGGCCTCGGAATCGCCGGCGGCGATCTTCCCCGCCGAAATCGCGGCCGCACGCGCCATCTGCCAACCGCCCGCGACCGCGCCCCAGAGCCGCAGATACGGGACCGAGCAGGCGAAGGCCTTATGCAGGTCGCCCATCGCGTTCATCCCGATCCATTGTGAGGTCTCGTTCAAGACGGCGAGTGCTTTTCCGAGCGCCTCGCCGATCCGTTTGACCGTCTTGTCGGAGTGCCCAGCGCACTCTTTGGCCACCGACTCCATCTCCTTGCCGACGGTACGCGCGGTTGCGCCCATGTCGCGCAGCAGTTTGCGCCCGATCAAATCGAGCGATTGAATGCCGGTCGTGCCTTCGTAGATCGTGAGGATGCGAACGTCGCGGTACTGCTGCGCGATGCCCGTCTCCTCGATATATCCCATGCCGCCGAAGACCTGCAGCGCCTCGGAACACAGCTCGACCGCGTTCTCGGTGCACCAGCCCTTGACGACCGGAATCATCAGCTCGACGAAGGCTTTGTGCTGCTTGCGCACTTTCTCGTCGGGATGGCGCGCCGCATAATCGAGCGAGGCCGCGGTAACGTAGGCGAGACCGCGCATCGCCTCGATCGTCGCCTTCTGCCACATCAGCATGCGCCGCACGTCGGGGTGCTTGAAGATCGGTTCGGGCGTGCGCGAGCCGGGCTTGAGGTCGCGGCCTTGCACGCGCTCCTCCGCGTACTCGAGCGCACTCTGATACGCGCGGTCCGCTAACGCGATGCCCTGCACGCCGACCGAGAAGCGCGCCGCGTTCATCATGATGAACATGTACTCGAGGCCGCGATTCGCCTCGCCGACGAGGTAGCCGACGGCGCCTTTGCCCTTCTCTCCGTAGTTGAGCGTACACGTCGGGTTGCCGTTGATGCCGAGCTTATGCTCGATGCTCGCGCAAACGACGTCGTTGCGCTCGCCCAAGCTGCCGTCGGGATTGACGAAGAACTTCGGCACGATGAAGAGCGAGATGCCCTTCGTGCCTTCCGGCGCATCGGGCAGACGCGCCAGCACGAGATGAATGATATTCTCGGCCATGTCGTGCTCGCCGAACGTGATGAAGATCTTCGTGCCGCTTATGAGATGGTGGTCGCCGTCGGGCACGGCGCGCGCGCGCACCTGCGCCAGATCGGAACCGGCTTGCGGTTCGGTAAGACACATCGTACCGGTCCATCTGCCGGAGACGAGATTTGGGATGAAGCGCTTCTTCTGCTCCTCCGAGCCGACCAGTTCGATCGCTTCGATGGCGCCCTGATTGAGCAGCGGTCCGTTGGCGAAACCGATGTTCGCGGCGTTCCACATTTCGAGCGTCGGCCCGAGCAGGATCTGCGGCAGCCCTTGCCCTCCATACTCTGCCGGAACCGGCAGTCCGATCCATCCCGCCTCGGCGAACTGCTTGTACGCGGCCTTAAAGCCCGGAGGCGTCGCCACCTCACCGGCGTTCCACGTGCAGCCCTCCGTATCGCCGATCCGATTGAGCGGGTCCAGCACGCCCGACGCAAACGCCGCCGCCTCTTCCAGTACCGAATCGAGTACGTCGAGCGTCTCTTCACAGCCGGGCAGCGCCGCGATCCCGTCGATGCCGGCCAGTTCGCGCAGCGCGAAGTTCATGTCGCGCAAGGGTGCCCGGTAGGTGCTCATTTGCGATTCCTTCTTTTCATATATTAGAAACAAGAGATACGGGGAGCGAAGAGCGACGCCCTTTCCTCAACTACATGGGGCATTAGAAATTGTATAAAAGAGTCCGCCTGCTTGCGGGCGGACGCACTAACTGCAGTTATTCTGTGGTAGACAAACAAAAACACTTCGCGCAAGGAGATCTACATACCGATGTTACTTATGTCACTGCTCTTGTCCGTCATCACGCTCAACCCCGCGATGGCGCCGGCGACGGGTTTCACGCATGGATACGTTCAAGCCAGCCCAATCTCTCCGGACAGCACTTGCCAGCCCGGCGCCATCTGTGCCTCATCTAAAAACTTCAATCGGAACGGCTGTTTCTTCAACAACTTCTGGAACAACAGCAACGGCGGTACGCCGCTGGCCATCGACATCACGGAGACCGGATCGAACGGAAGCCCGGTCTATATCTATTGGGTCAACAACACCAACACGAACATCATGATCACGGGCAAAGCAACCGCGAATTTCTACTGTCCGCGGCTGAGATAACGCGTCGCACTATCACGGCCGCACCTCGAGCGTACTGCTCGCGCTGCGGCCGAACTGCTCGGGCGCATCCTGTAAATAGGCTCGAGCGCCGGGCCACCTGAACGTGCCGGGCGTGACGGAGCGCACCAGGTAGTGCACGTCGTACACGCCCGGATCGAGATGCTGCGCGTAGGCCACGACCCGATCGCGATAGATTTGCGTGGCGTCGATCTGCCAACTATCGCTCTGCGGAACGATCGCTTGGAGCGTCGTGCGGAACGACGTGTCGACCGCTTCGAAGCCGGCCGGCAAGGGATCCTCGATCACGATCCGGTCCACCGGATGATCGACGATCGTTCGAACGTCGATGTCGAAGACGCGCCCGGCGGTAACCGCAACGGGCGCTGCCGCCGACAAATCCATCGTCGCCAGGGCAGGCGCGGTCGTCGCCGTGCTCCCGATGCTCGGCTCGTTGAGCGTCCTGATAACGCGAAATGCGGCCAGCTGTCCCGGCGCGCCGGGCGGGACCGGATACGTATAGAGCAGCGTATAGTGCGCGTTCCCTTCGATCGCGACGGCTTTACCGTTCAACGACGAGGCATCGACGGCAATCGTCTGTGACGACGCCGTTCTTCCGAACTTCACGCTGACGACGGTGCGATCTCCCACCATTGCGGTGACCGTCGACGGCATAAGCCGCTCGGTGGCGGCGTAGGCCGAGAGCGCGGTCAGCGCAGACGCCGTGTCGGCGGTCGTCGGCCAGCCGCATTTGCACTGCTGCGCGACCAGCGCCCGAACGGCGCCGTCGATCTGCTCGGCCGGTGCACGGCGCTCGATCAGAAGCTGGAGCATCTGCGACTGCGCATCAACGAGCGAGCCCAGCCAACTCCACTCACTCGCCAGGTTCGCGACGGAGTAGCGCCCCGTGACGTAAAGCGTTTGCTGCAGCCGGTCGGCCATCGCCGCGCCTTGCCCTTGCCAACCCGGCGTTTTCAAAAGGTAACGCGCCAAACGAATCTGGGTCGCGCTGTCGAGCGAACTCGATTGCGCGACGATATCGGAGAGAAAGTCGGTTCGCCGATGGCCGGCCTGCGAAAGAGTCCAGAGCGCCTCAAAGCGCAGCTGAGCCTTGCAGAGCGCATCGTTGCACCACTTGAAGCGCTCCAGGATTGGCGAGTGCCTGCGTCATGAATCCGATGCCCTGCGACACGGCGCTCCCATCGACACGCACGCCCTGCGCGCGCGCGAAGAGCAACGCGTCAAGGGCCCCGGCCGTCGTGAACGGATTGCTCGCCGAGGCGCCCACGAATGCTCCAAAGCCGCCGTCACCGCGACGGTACGAAAGCAAAGCCTGCAGATTCGTCGCAGCGGCCGCTGCCGGATCGAACGCCAATTCGAGCCGGTATGGCCCGCGCAGCCGTGCGAGCGCGCTGGCAACGATTAACCGCGACGCCGATTCGTCGGCCAGCGGCAGCGCGTCGCCTTCCATCGCGCGCTCGGAGGGCACGACGAACTGCGGCACGATCGAGTTCGCGAGCGTCAGCTGCAGCGAGCCGCCGGCGCTCACGTTCATGGGAATCGCGATGTGTCCCGTGCTGACGCCGCTTTCGATCACCGATTCGGTAACGGTTCGATCGCTGGTTGTGAAAGGCACGCGGAACGCGTCGCGTTGCGAGCCGAGCGAGCTCGATGCTTCGACCAGCGTCGCCGCCGGCGTACCGGCGACGACCGGGAACCGAAACGCCTGCATGCCGGTCTGCGCGGTTTCGGTGGCGCTTTGCGCGTGTGGATCGCCTTGTGCAAAGGCCAGCGCACCGCTCAACTTCAAGACGAGATCGAGCGCACCACTCGCGCCAGTTTGGTTCGCTATGGAAAGACCGAGTTGGAAACGATCGCCGGGACGAGCGAACTGCGGCAAGAGCGGATTGGCGATCAGCGGCTGCGTCGAGATGAACGTCTGATCGCCTGTTACAAAGTGCGCCGCATCGCCATCCAGCGCAACCGCCATCACGCGCCAGTTCGTGAGGTCGTCGGGCATCGTGAACTGCGCGTGAGCCCGGCCCTGTGCGTCGGTCTGAAGGACGCCGTAATAAGCCGTCGGCTGGAAGTTGGCGCGCACGCGCGTGCTTCCGGCGCCGGCCAGAAAGCCGCCGCCGTAACCGAAGCCTTTCTCACTCGGTGGCGTCTGAGTTTTCAGCGTTACGTTCTCGCGGTTATCGGCGAAGATCGTCGCGATCGGCTGCGCCGCAAAGACCGTCTGCACGAGATCCGGCAAACGATAGCCGGAGAGCTGCAAGATCGCATCGTTGACGACCATCGCAACGATTTCCCCACGCACCGGGGCGCCGGTGCGGCCGCTCAACGCGAAATCTACGCTCTGCGCACCGCCGGGCTGCACCGTAGCGCTTCGCGGAGCGATCGCGAGCTTCAAGTACCGGTCGGCGAGATCGACGTTGAATCCGGCCATCCCAGTCAACGAGAGCGTGGCACTGTCATCCTGACCCTTCGACAGGCGCAGGGCTGCGGGCGAAGAACGTCCTCGGCGCACGACGACCGCCTCCAGCGCCGCGTTCGGCATCATTTCCGACGTGATCTTGAACGGAAAGCGCACCGTGCCGCTTACGTTATGCATCGTCGTGCGATAGATCGCGTCGTTGCGCACGACGGCGAGGTAGATGTCGGCGCGCTCGTACGGCGATGCAATCAAGGCAGTCGCCGTCTCGCCGGTCGCGTATTGCTTTTTGTCGAGCTTGATCGCGACTGCATTGGGATCCGAGATCCCCCAGTCGGCCTCGCCCGCTCCGAAGGCGAATACCTGAATCTCCGTGGCGCTCGCATCGTTGCGTTCACCAGCCGGCCGCGCGACGATGCGATACGGGCCGGCGTCGTTGGGCGTCAGTTGCGCCGCAACCGGATGCTCCCCCGAAACGACGTCGGCACTCGCAATGGTATCGTACTTGATCGACTGCTGCGCGTTTTCGCCGCCCTCTTCTTCTTGTGTGGCCGACGTGTAGGTCATCTTCTGCAGCTCGAGATGCACCGAACGCCCGGCGATCGCTTTGCCGTCGGCATCGGTGACGACGACGCGAACCGGCATCGGCGCCCCCGCCTTACCCACCGTATCGGAGGCCAAGCCGATGACCGCATCGCCCGGCAGCGCGAGAAACGTCTGCGAGTCGCTGACGGAAAGATTGGAGACGTCGGTCGTCTCCATGTCCACGGTGTAGGTCATCGGAAACGGCAGATCGGCGGGCACCGGGACGTCGAGCGACGTCATGCCCTTGGCATCGAGCGTAAGATCGCGCTGCAGCACGTCGGTCGTGAACGAGGGCGTCTGCTCCGGATAGAACCACTGCGGCCCAAACGAGAAATCATCCCATCCCTTCGGCTGCACGCTCGCGACGTCGCGCGTGACGTAGGCGTGTGCGGTGCCGCCCTGCAGCGGCGCGCCAAAGAGATAGTTCGCGGAAACGTTCGCACCGATGCTCGAGCCGGCGACGGCCGACGTCGACGCCAGCGTCAG
Organism: Vulcanimicrobiota bacterium; assembly: GCA_963736775.1. Lineage (GTDB taxonomy): Bacteria > Vulcanimicrobiota > Vulcanimicrobiia > Vulcanimicrobiales > Vulcanimicrobiaceae > Cybelea. The sequence goes on from CAVTPY010000009.1 coordinate 192,868, forward strand.
CGTCAGGTTGAAGTTCGGCGGCTTGAACTCGGCGACGCGCAGCGAACCGTCGATCTCGTTCCCATTGGTTCCTTTGGCGGCAATCGAGTAATAGCCCAATGCCTGCTGTTTCGAGAAGTCGATCGGCATCGAGAAGATGCCGAGCGAATCGGTGCGCCGGCGCCCGAGCGACGTCGTGACGTTGCTGGGATCGCTCAGAGTCACGTTGTAGAACGCATTGGCATCGGGCACGACGCGAGCGCCTTTGACATAATACGCGACGCCGGTGATCTCGCCGCGCTCTCCGGGCTGGTACATTTGACGGTCGCTGAAGATCGTGCCGCGCGAGAGCGGCGCACCGCTCGTCCATCCGCCGTAAATGTCGAAGCGCGGGTAGCCGCTGTAGCTCCACGTCGTGACCGTCGCGACGTCGGCCCCCTGCGTGACGACGACGCCGAGATTCGGCGCCTGATTCGAACTGGCCAGAATCGAGCAGCGCTCGACGTCGACGCCGTAGAAATTCAGCTCGCCGTTCGCATCGGTCGCACCGGTCGCGCAAGGCTGCGGCGCCAACTTATTCTGATCGTCGACGCGATAAGCGGTCACGCTAGCCCCGCGCACCGGTGCGCCGTCGCTCAGTCGCTGGACGAGTACGAGGCCGTGCGACGGGAACCATTGCGAGAAAACGCCGAGATTCGTGAGCTGCACGGTGCCCACGATACTCGAATCGGAGCCCGGCGCGTCGAGGGCAGTGCGGAAGCCGTAGGCGAGCGCACCGTACGAGCCGCCGAGGCGCGCTTGTAACGGAAGCCGCACCACGCTCTGTACGTTGCGCCGCGCACTCGGTAACGAAATGCTCGGCCAGCTTCGCCACGGCGGAAGCATCGTGAGCGGATCGCGCGCGCCCAGCATCTGCAGCGGCGTCAGCGCCGCGTAGCCGGCACGATAGGAGTTTCCCGGTAAGTTCGTTGCGTAGAAGTTCAGGTCGACCGGCGCGCCGGCTGGGATCACACTCGGCTGCCATCCGCTCGGCGCCCACGCGCCCGGCGCGAAATCCGAAGTGCGAATCGTCACTTGACGTTCGTGCCCGAGCGTTTGACCGAACACGTCCTTCACGCTCGCGGCCACCGTTGCAACGTACGTTTTGTCGGGATCGAGGGCGTAGGGGTCGATGGCGATCGTGTTCGATTGATCCGACACGCTCGTTAGCGTCTTCACCGCCGCCGGCGCGGGCGAGATACTCACCGCGTTTGCGATCGAGTTCGGGTCGAGGGGATTGGTGAACGCGATCGCCGGATCCCCGTCGGCAAAGCGTCCTCCGCCGTTCGGGCTGGGGACGGGCGTCGGAACGATTGCCAGCGCGTCATACGTGCGCACGGCGCCGAGGAAGCGTTGTGAAGTCGCCAGATTCCCGTACAGCGGTTCGACGCCGGGCGCTATTGCAAGGTGGTAGGTCGTGCCCCGCCGCAGCTCGCGCGTCGGGCGAAGATCGTAGACCCAAACGTCGAGCGACGGATCGTAGAGCTCTTGCGCGTTGTCGCCGGGATCGGGCGACGGCGTCGCTTCCAAGACGGCCGTCATGCCGAAGCTGCTGCCGTCGGTGCCGCCGATCGTCGCATGGGCGGCCAACGAGGCGACGTCCACCGCGGCATTGCCGGTGACTTGGAGTTTCGGCCGCAGGTCAACCGGCGCCGGCGTCGCCTCGTCGTCTCCGGCCGCGAGCTGCGGCAAGCTGGTAAAGCTAAGCGCTTGCGTTTCGAAAGTCCACGCGAGATCGCGCTGCAGCGTGTCGCCGGAGAGGTCGCGTAATCCAGCGGCGAGCGTCACTCGCACGCGCGTGCCGATCGGCAGGGCGCGCTCGGCCACGAAGCCGATCATTCGCGGCGTCAGAACGACGAAGTGGCCGGCGAGCTGCGGCTCGATGCTGACACGGTCGAGGACCGCTCGCGGACCTTCGCCGGAAAGTGCTTCAACCGGTGTGACCGGCTTAGCGAAGATGACTCGAATCTGCGCCAGCGATTGGGCAGTGTGCGTCGGCGAGATCGACACGATCCATGGCGGCAGCGACGGCTTCGGCAGCGCTGCCACCGCCGAAAGCCTCGGCTCGTTCGTCCCCGCACCCGTGCACGAGGCCATCGCCGCGATGGCAACGGCTACGAGCAGCGAATAGAACGCACGCACGTATGCCATCTTCCAGCAACCAGCGATGAAACACTTTGTGCTCGCATTGGCGATCTGCGCGCTGGGCGCCGCGATCGCCCTCGAACGCTCCGGAATTGACGTCGCCAAGCTCGCCCCGCCGCAGGGATCCATCACGTACACCGACCGCAATGGCATCGCGCTCGGAACGATCCTCGGCGCCGGATCGTCGCATTCCGCTAGCGTTGCGCTCGACTCGGTCTCTCCCATCTTCCTCGACGCGATCCTCGCGGCGGAGGACGCGCGCTTCTGGCGTCACGGAGCCGTAGACGTTCGAGCGCTGCTCCGCGCCGCGCGCGACTACGCGATCTTCGGTGGCGCCCGCAGCGGCGGGTCGACGATCGAAATGCAACTCGCGCGGTTACTCTCTCCCGGCGCGGGGGCTAGCAGTGAGGTAGTTCGAAAGCTCGAGCAAATCGCGCTCGCGGAGCGCATTGAAGTCGCTTCGAGCAAGACAGCGGTGCTCGTCGCATACGTCAACCGCGTGCCGATGGGCGGAAACGTGTACGGGGTCGAAGCGGCGGCTCGCACCTACTTTGGCGAGCCCGCGGCCGATCTGGATTTGGCGCAAGCCTCGCTGCTCGCCGCGATTCCCAACGATCCGGCTCGGCTCGCGCCCGATGCCGACTGGCAAGCGCTGCGAGCTCGGCAACGCTACGTTTTGCATCGCATGGTCGACCTCGGCGAAATCACCCCGGCGACTGCCGGCCGCGCCTTTGCCGAAACGTTGAACGTGCGCTTTGTCGATTCGGGAATCGACGACGCGCCGCACGCGCTCTTCTCCCTCTACGGCACCGGCGGCCTCCGTGGCGGACGCGTCCGCACGACGCTCGATCGCACGCTCCAGCGTTTCGTCCAAGCGCAGACGCAGAACGTGATCGGCGCGTTGCAGCGCTATCACGTCACCGGCGGCGCCGCGCTCGTCGTCGATAATCGAACCGGCGACGTTTTGGCTTACGTCGGCTCGCCGGATTACTTCTCCGACGAGGCACTAGGGCGAAACGACGGAGTCCGCGCGTTGCGGCAGCCCGGCTCATCGCTCAAGCCATTCACCTACGAGCTCGCGCTCGAGCGCGGGACGATTCGCTCGACGACGATTCTGCCCGACGTCGCGGCCGCATATGCGATTCCGGGTGGCAAACTCTACGAACCCGGCGACTACAGCGGCCGCTTCAGCGGGCCGGTCCGCGTTCGGTATGCGCTGGCAAACTCGCTCAACGTACCGGCGGTACGCGTTCTCTCCAGGCTGGGCGTCGAGCCGCTCCTCGCACGTTTGCACGATCTCGGCTTCGCACACCTCGATCGTACGCCGGCTTACTATGGACTCGGTCTTACGCTGGGCAGCGGCGAGGTAAGCCTCTGGGAGCTCGTGCAGGCCTACGTCGCGATGGCGCGCGGCGGCAGCTTCTTAGCGCTCCATCTTACCGGAGGTTCCGCAACGCCTCGCGCCATCGGCGATCCCGCGACCTGGGCACTGGTCACCGACATGCTGGCCGATCCGCACGCGCGGGCGCACTCGTTCGGCTTGCACTCGGTGCTCGAGATGCCGTTCCCGGCCGCGGTCAAAACCGGAACGTCGTCGGATTTTCACGATACCTGGACCGTCGGATTTACGCGCGACTACACGGTCGGCGTTTGGGTCGGTAACTTCGACGGCAGCCCGATGCGCGGCGTCTCCGGCGTCACCGGAGCGGGGCCCCTCTGGAACCGCATCATGCTGCACTTGTACGAACGCAACGCCGAACCGCCGGCTTTCGCGCCGCCGCGCGGCTTCGTTCGGAGATCGATCTGTGCTACGACCGGACGGCTCGCGCTGCGTGCGAGCGCGGATTGTGCGGCCGTCGTGCGAGAGTGGGTGGCACCGCGCGACCTTCCGGCGCTTCGAGCGCACGACGAACCCCCGGCGCTGCGCATCGTCTTTCCAGCCAATGACGACACGTTCGTGCTCAACGTCACGACAAACGCGCTGCAGAGGCAAGAGCAGCAGCTTTCACTGCGCGCGATCGATCCGCACGCTCCGGTCCACTGGAGCGTGAACGGTACCGCGCTTGCACTCGATGCAAGCGGGAATGCGTTCTGGCCGTTACGCCTGGGAACGTGGCGAATCGAGGCCGCCGACGGCAGGCAGCGCGATCGCGTAACAATTCGCGTCGTGTCGCCCCCGGTCACCCGCCCCGGCTTTACTTTCTGCTGTCATCCTGAGCCGGGCTGTTGTCATCCTGAGCCGGGCTGTTGTCATCCTGAGCCGGGCTGTTGTCATCCTGAGCCGGGTCGAAGGACGACAACGAGCTAGGCTTACGCGCCACGTCGTCACTCCTTGATCGGCGTGAACTTGCGTGGCCTTTGCGAGAAGTCGAAGCAGTCGGCGGCGGGCGAGGTCGCGCGTTTGTCGGCTGCCGCGAGTTGCCCAAGTCCGTAGAGATCCTCAGTGAAACGCAGAACGCTCGCGGTTTCATACTGCACGTGCGAAACGTAACTTTGCTTTGCATATGGCGAGATCACGAGGAGTGGAACGCGGAACCCTAGGCCGTCGTAGTTTTCCAGCGACGGGTTGAAGTGGTCGAAGAAGCCGCCCCAGTCGTCCCACTGCACGAACACGGCGGTCGTGTCCCAAAATTTGCTTTCGCCGACCGCGTTCACCAGCGACGCAACCCACGCCGGCCCATCTCCGCCGCCGCAGTCAACGGCGTCGGAATCCGGACACGTCGGCGTGATCCACGTAACGTTTGCGAGTTTGCCGCGCGCGACGTCAGCTTAGGAACTTGCTCGGCGGAGCGATGACGTCGTCGCGCCACTCTGGCGAACCGTAGATGCTCTTGACGAAGTCGAAGCTCGAGTAGAATCCGCCCTTTTCGGCCGTGTAGAAGCGCCACGATAGGTTGGCGGCGTCGAGTTCGTTGGCGAGCGTGTTATAGCCGAAGCACGCCCGTTCCATTTCGCCGACCCGCCGGCGCTGCGTAAGCGTGGGCACTTGGTCTCCGAGCGGCGGCGCGCCGCAACCGCCGGAACCGTCGGGAATGTCGACGGCATGCGCCGCCGCAGCCGCGACGATATATTGGTGTGCGGTGAAGCCGCCGTCGAGCTGCGATGCAAACATGTGATCGGCGACGACCCACTCGTGCGCCATGTCGAAGTACGGCTTCGACTCGCTGTGCGGCACGTAGGCGTACATCGGATACTTCACGCCTTTGGGGCCAGCGGTAGAAGTCCTCATTGTTGAAACCGTTCATGCGGCAATTCGTGCCCGGCAATTTTCCGGTGCCGTTGCACGCTGCGAACATCGCGTCGGCTGACGTGTCGATTTCGTAGCGCGTCTTTAAGCTGATCGGGCGGAGCTTTACGATTTTGCCCGTCGAGATTGCGCCGGTCGACGCGGTTTGCGCTCCCGGATAGCCTTGGAAGAGGTCGTCGAAGCTACGGCCCTCTTGCACGATATAGATGACGTGAGTTATCTTGCCGCCGCCCGTTTCGCTCGAAAAGCCGCCCCGTGACGTAAGCTGTTGCGGCGAGCTTTGGGGCGGCGCGCCGGCGATGCCCGCGCAGGCGGCAAGCGTGACGGTTATTGCGAGAAGTACGCATCGCACGACGTTGTGATTCGCCGCAGACTTCGCGCCTCCCGGCGGCGCCTTACGCCGCCGGGAGGCCTGAGGGTCGAAACGCTGTCGCAGCCCCGAGAAGAGCGACGACGAATGGGCTTACTTTTCCAAGGCCTGCAGATTGTTGTCGTTATCGTCGTTGAAGTAGATCTTCGTATTCGAGTCGTCCGTGCCCGTCGCCACGATGCCGAAGAGTGCGCCCGACGCGCCTTTATCGACGTTGCGTGTATCGAGGAGCTTGCCGCTCGGCGTCAACTCGACCATGATATTCGACCCGCTGGGATTGCCCGTGTTTCCGATCACGAGATTGCCGTTGGGTAAGAGCGCGGAGCTAATCGGACCGTCGAGTGGAGAGCCGGAGTATACCAGCGTGGCGTCACCGGCGGACGGTCCTTTGAACGTCTTTCCGCCTTTTTCCACGATGATGCCGCCGTTGGGAATCGTCGTGACGTTATCGAACGACACGACGGTATTGTTCGTGCCGTCCACGATGTAGAGCGTGTCGATGCTAGGATCGTAAGCCAACCCCGAAGGCGCGAGGATGCTGCCCGGCTTGCCGTGATTGATAGCGAAACCCTTTGCAATCACGTCGTAGGTAAACTTCGATCCGAGGTTGATGCGAACGATCGTTCCTGCGCCCGCATCGCTGACATAGAATACGGGGCTTCCCGTTTTCGGCTGCGCGAAGACCTGTCCCCAGGGGTGGTTGAACGGCTTGCCTTTGATGTTCCCTTCCGCTTTACCGGACGGAGAGATAATAGGAACGTCGTTAGCGGCGAACGCTGAGGCCCAAATGTCATCGGACGGGCTCAACGCGAGGGCCGCGCATCCGAGCAGCGTCTTGCTCGAGGAGACGAGCAGCGGTTTTGAACCCGGCGTCGGATGCAGCGCAACGATCGTAAAACCGGTGCCTTGCACGTTCTTCTTATCGTTGAAGTTACAGACGGCGAGATCGCCCGCGCTGAAATCTCCGGTGGTCGAGTCCGCAACCGTGAGTCCATAGGGGTTAAGTTGACCGAACTTGGGATCGATCGTCGAGCCGATGACGACCTGTTTCTTCAGGAGCTTCAAAATCGAGGTGGTGTCCTCGCCGACGCCGTGGCCGGCGGGTGCCGGCGCGGAGGCCATCGACGCCGCCCGGAAGCATGCTGGAGCGCCCGGCACAGCCGGCAATGGCCAGGACGGAAATTATCGCGACCGCAATTCGTTTCATTGCTCTACGGTAGGTGGGGGATGTGAAAAAATTCTGAAAACCCTGCGGCAACGGCTCGGCAACGTTCTGGCGCGACGATGGCCTGATGCAGAAGGATGCACTGGCTACCGCTCGCCGTCTCTTCGAACGCGACCGTCGCCGCGCCGCGGAACCGCTCGTGCTGGAGACCTTGCTTCGCTTCGGTCACGGCGCGCTCTCCTACGCGCAGCGAAGCCGCATCCGCATTCTGCTCTTGCGCGCGGGCGAGTTCTACCGGGAGGCCTCGCCGGCTCTGGCGCGCTTGGGAATCGACGTGGATGCCTGGCCGGCGCCGCCGGCCGGCCTCTTCGTCGTCGAAGAACGCGCGCTTTTCTTGCGCTCGCGCAGCCCGATGACCGTCGCGCACGAGTTCGGCCATGCGCTCGATTGTGCACTTGGCGGCGGCGTCTATCGCAGCAGTATCGACCCGCAAGTTCGCGCGCTTTTCACTAACGCCCGAACGTTCGTGACGCCCTACGCCGCAACCGGCGTCGACGAATACTTCGCGGAATCGCTGCGCGCGTACGTCGAGGCCAACGATTGCGCCTCGCCATGGCCGCGGGCGACGCGAGCCCGCCTGCGCCACGGCGACCCCGGCATGCACGAGTACGTCGAAACCCTCTTCGAGCAGGAGTTCGGCGAGCGCCTCGATCTAGGGAAAGTCGCGTCTATTTGATGGACTGAACTTGGTCAACGCTCACGCCGCCGGCGTGATTGTTCCAAGCGCTGCGAATGTAGCTGATGACCGCAGCGAGCTGATCGTCGGAGATCTGCCCCTTCCAGCTCGGCATGATGCCGCTGTAGGCGAGGTTGTTCACCGTGACGCGGCCTTCGAGGCCGTTCTTGACGATCGCAATCACTGCGACCGGGTTGCCGGTCACGACGGCGTTGCCGGCGAGCGGTGGAAACGCTCCGGAGACGCCTTGCCCGTCGGCTTGGTGGCAACTGGAGCAATCGGTAAGATAGACCGCCGCGCCATCGCTGGCCGACGCCGGATTCCGCATCGCCGCGGCAGACGCCGAAGCCGCTGCACTTGCGCTGCGGGAACTCTTGGCACAGCCAACTACGGCTACCAGCAGCACGAGCGAAACAACGATTCTCACCTTGCAATCCTCCGAGGACGAGCGCTCATCGCCCAGACGAGTGCCACGAGCAAGAAATTGGCAACCAGAGAACTTCCGCCGTACGAGATGAAGGGCAGCGTAATGCCGGTCAGCGGCAGCAGGCCGATCACTCCGGCCACGATGATCACGACTTGAAATCCGAGCGTCGCACCGAGCCCTGCTGCGAGCAGCTTCGTATAGAGGTCGGGCTGTTCGAGCCCGGTGGCAAGAATGCGGCGCACGAGATCGAGGAAGATCGCCAGGACGACGATCGCACCGATCAGGCCGAACTCCTCGGCGAGGGCCGCGTAGACGTAGTCGGTCGGCACGTCCGGAATGAACTGCGGATGGCCGAGCCGATAACCGGTTCCCGCCAAACCGCCGGCCGCCAGCGAATAGTAGGCCTGCGAGGATTGATATCCGGCGCCGAGTGGATCGGCGAAGGGATGGAACCACACGGCGATGCGCGTCTGCACGTACGGATAATGATGCACCGACCAGAATGCGCCGGCGGCAAACAATAGCGCGCCGAAGACCACGATGTCGATTCGGCGCGTCGCCACGAAGAGCAGCGTAGCAAACGTTGCGAGCAGGAGCGTCGCCATGCCGAGATCGCGCTGCACGACCAGGATCGCCATCGAGGCGCCCCAACCGATAAAGAGCGGCCCCAGGTATTTGAGGTTGGCGCGCAACGACCACGCCCGCGCCGCGGCGATGACGTCGGCCATCTCGGCGAGATAGGCCGCCAAGAAGAGCACGATGCAGAGTTTGATCAGCTCGATGGGTTCGTATTGAATCGGCCCAACCTTGATCCACAGGCGAGCACCGTTAATCTCTACGCCGAAGAGAATTAGCAGTCCGAAGAGCGCGAGCGAAGCGACGACCCAGAGATATTTGAACGCCGCGAAGCGCCGAAACTGCGTGAACGCGGGACCGGCGACGAGAGCCAATCCGAGCGAGAGGAGCAGCCAAAGCTGCTGGCGATGCGCTAAATCCGGCGAAAGCCTCGCGACCATCGCGAGCCCGAGTGCCGCCAGCACGACCGCGAGCGCGGGAATGACGTCGTCACGAACGCTCGTTGCGGGCTGCCAGAGAACCCACGCCATTGCAAGTACGCCCAGCGCAACGAGCATCCACGGCGGCCCAATCGCCCCAGCCGGCGCAAAGGAGAGCGTGAGCGCGGCAACGGCCAGCGCGACGCTCATCGGCGTGAGGCGCCGAATGAGTAAACCGATCAGTGCGCGAGCACCGCAGCCGCAAGAAACCCGATCGCCGCCACGATGCCGGTCACCGCGCGGGCGATTTTCGAAGCGTAAAAGGCCGGACTCGTCGCGGGAGCGATCGCTCCAGCATCCTCTTCGAAACGTGCGACGAGAATCTGCTCGCCAAGTTCGCTGGCTTCCAATCGGTCCAATAACGTGCGTCGTTCGCTCGCTCCCGCGATGCGCCGTCCGAGCAGCACGATCGCGTCGCCGGGAATCAGCCTTACGTTTGAGATGCCGACGTCGAGCGTCGGTGCGGCGGCAAACGCGCGTATCAGCACGGGCACCGGCCGCTCCTCCATCACGTCATCGTCGCAGAGCGGCGCGATCGCGCCCGCCCGCGCCAGATACGCCGCGGTCGCTCCCACATGAATCACATAGGCCAAGCCTTGCACGATGATCACCGCCGTCAACGACGCCGCCGCCGTCACGTAATCGTCGTGGTTCGCCGTATTCGCGTAGAGCACGCCGTTCACGCGCCCCAAAACGGCCAGCATCGCCGTCGCGGCGGCTTGCGGCCGATCGATGGCGCGCCGGAAGAGCGGGCTGCGCATCCGGCCTTGGCATTCGGCGCGAAGCCGCGCGAGCAGCGCAGACTCGATTGGAAGGCCGCCCATCTGGCCAAAGCCTCGCGCAACCGCCAGCAACCACGTGCCAGGGCCGAGTTGCAAACTCAAACACGACGTCCGGTCGCCCCGGATTGCAAGCGTCATCCGGCGCGCACCGAGAGCACGACGATCCGCGTCGTTCCCACATCGATCTCGTCGCCTTCGCGAACCTCGATCGCTTCGGTTACGCGACGGCCGTTGAGGAAGGTGCCGTTGCGGCTGCGCAGGTCTTCGATGTAGACGACGCCGTCGTAGCTCGACAAACGCGCGTGCTCGCGGCTCACCTCGGGATCCGGCAACGACACTCCGGCATTCTTCGCTCTGCCGAACTCTACGGGCGGACGCACGTGATGCTCGCGGCGCCCGCTTCGCTCGACGATCTCCAGACCGACCTGCACCGGCGTTAAACTGCCGATCTCCGCGGCCGCGCGAACGCGCGGACGCGCCGCCAACACCGCCACGACGGCCAGGGCCGCGGTAATCTCCAGCGATCCGATGCGCATCTGCGTCGTGAAGCCGCCGATGACACCAAGCACGATCATGCCGATTCAAATCTCATTCGCGTACTTCCAAATTGCAGCTCGTCTCCGTCGCGCAGGGCTTCGACGCTCACCCGCCGGCCGTTGACGAACGTCCCGTTCGTCGAGCCGAGGTCCCGGACGACAGGCTGCGCGCCGTCGATTTCAACGATCGCGTGGGCGCGCGAAACGCTGGGATCGACCAGGACGATCTCGCCTTCCTCGCCCCGTCCCACGCGGGTCGTTCCCCCGATGGAATATACCCTATCGGGCGGCACGCCCTTGAGCATCCGCAAAGAAAAGTGAGCGCCGCGCGTCGCCCCCTCCCCCACCTCGATCGCAACCGCGCCCAGCGGCACGCTTTCGCGCGGCGCCATCGCGACCCGCGCCTCACCATCGATAAACGTGACGCCCACTTTCGCGGCCAGATCGTGTAAGAGCTCGGCCCAAGCTCGCTGTAAATACTCCGCGTGCTCCGTGAGCCGCTCGAAATCTTCGGGGCTCACATACACCGCATACGCGGCGGGCGCGCTCAAACGGCCGTTATCGGTGCGGGTCTGGGCTTGCATCGTCGAGACGAGTTTCCTGGCGATCTGCGCCGGCTCGACGTCGCTGGGGAACGTCTTTGCGAAAGCTCGCTCGATAAAGAGCGCGCACGCCTGTTCGATCTTCGTCAAGAAGCTCACCCTTCGACACGGCTCAGGGTAGGCTGGCGTTCCAGTCGCGCGATGTAGAATCCATCGCGGCCGTCGATCCCGGGCGGCACGAGCACGTCGCCGGCAGCGGTCAACAGCGGTTCGTAGGCCGCCGGTATCGGGCCGCGCTCGAAGTTCTCTCGCGCCAAGAACCACTCCATCACTTCCGTCGTTTCGCGCGGGTCCGTCGAGCAAACCGCGTAGACGAGGCTGCCAGACGGACGGACATGCCGAGCCGCTTGCTCGAGAAGCGCTCGCTGCGTGAGGGCGAGGCGTTCGCCGTCGGTACTCTGCTTCTTCCAGCGCGCCTCGGGTTGGCGCCCGACGATGCCGGTTCCCGAGCACGGGGCGTCGAGCAGCACTCGATCGAATTGCTCATCCGCTGGAAGCAGCGCCTGCGTCGCGTCGCCCGTGACGATGCCGGCTACCGCGTCCGCTCGTTCCAAACGCTGCGCCAGCGTAGCGGCCTTGCGCGGGTCGCGCTCGATGCAGAGCAGTCTCCCTTCGCGCGCCAGGCGCGCGCCGATCTGCAGCGCCTTATTTCCGCGTCCGCTGCAGACGTCCAAAACACTTTCACCGGGCTGCGGATTGAGCACGGCGGCGGCCATCGCCGAGCTCTCCGACTGCGGCCACCAGCGGCCCTCGCCCGTCGCCTCCGAAACATGGCCCTGCCGCACCAGCAACGCCTCCGTCACGAAGGGCGACCGGCGCGTCTCTACTCCCGCCGATGCGAGTTGTGCCTCCGCCTCGTCGATCGTCAGTCGCAGCGCATTGACGACGATCGCCGTTTGCGCCGGAGCGTTGACCGCGGTGCAGACCTCCTCGAGGCGCCCGTCAAAGCTCTCGCGCCACTGCCGCACGAGCCACGTCGGCAACGAATGGCGGGTTGCCAAATACTCATCCTCGTCGACGAAAAGCGCCGGGACCGGCGCCTCCGGCCGCTCGCGAAGAAACCGGCGCAACACCGCATTGACTAGGTTCGCCAGCCCACGATGACCGAAGCGCTTTGCGAGGTTAACGAACTCGAAGAGCGTCGCGTATTCGTCGGCATGCGTATAAACGAGCTCGTAGATGGCTAAGCGTAACAGCTCGCGGATCGCCGGCGGCAACGCCTTATTCTTTTCGTCCTGCGCCGGGTCGAGGGAAAGATACCAGTCGAGCGTACGACGCATTTTGATTGCGCCGTAGGCAAGCTCGGCGGCAAACGCCACGTCGCGCTCGCTCAAGTCCGAGCGTCGCACGCGGTAGTCAAACGCGGCATGCGCACTGCGTGCCGTCGCCTGGCCTTCCGCCGGAAAGACGTCGCACACCACGCGCAGCGCCAACTCACGCGCAGTCACGTCTTGTCACCAATGTCATGCTGACCCTTCGACACGGCGCTTCGCGCCTGCTCAGGACTGCGCTTCGCGCAGGCGCTAAGGTGTGTCATCCTGAGCCTGTCGAATGTCATCCTGAGCCTGTCGGATGTCATCCTGAGCCTGTCGAAGGATGGCGCCGTAGTACGTCGCACCGCTCATCTTTCCGCGATTGGGCGCGATCAGCTCGTCGATAACCAGTTCGCCGGCATCGTCGACGTGCGCGCGCAGAATTTTGACAACCTCGCCGTTGATCTCGGCGCGCGCCGCCGGCTGCGGAGCGTAAGCGCGAACGGCGCGAACGATGCGTTCGGGCTCCCAACTCAAGTCGACGACCAGATCCTCTCGGTTAATGGGGCGCGTCATGGTCGGCTCCCCAACCTGCGGCCGCGCGGTCAGTTCTCCCCGCTCCGCCAAGGCGATGCACTGCCCGAGCAGGTCGGCGCCCAGCGCCGCCAAGCGCTCGTGAAGCTCGCCGTAACTTTCGTCGGGCTCGATTGCAACGCGTTGCTGCAACACGATCTCTCCGGTATCCAGGCCGGCGTCCATCAGCATGATGGAGACGCCGGTCTCCAGTTCGCCGTGCAGGATCGCGCTTTGAATCGGCGTTGCGCCGCGATACTTCGGAAGCAGTGAGGGATGAACGTTGAGCGCGCCGAGCCGAGGAATCGCGAGCAGCTCTCGCGGCAGAATACGCCCGTACGACGCGAGCGCGAAAAGATCGAAGCCCTCGTTGCCCACGTCGCGCGCAAAACCGCGGAGTTTCAGCGGTTCGAAGACGCGCACTCCGAGCTCGAGCGCGGCGAGCTTTACGGGGGTGCTCTGCAAGCGATGGCCGCGCCCCGCCGGACGATCCGGCTGCGTCACCGCGCCGGCACATTGGGTGCGCTCCGCAACGACGCGAAGGCTCGGCACGGCAAAAGCGCTCGTGCCAAAAAAGAGCGTTTTCACGCTTCCGCCGTCTCTTTTTCCTCTTCGCTGACGGCAGGACGCAAGTTCTTTGCGCGATCGACGTAGAGCGCGCCGTTGAGATGATCGATCTCGTGCTGCAGGCACTGTGCGAGCAGGCCCTCACCTTCGATCCGGATTTTCTCACCATGGCGATCCAAGCCGCTCACCGCGGCGCGCTTAAAGCGCAGGATCTCGCCGACGAGGCCGGGCACCGAAAGACAGCCTTCGCGAAGCTCGATTTCTTCACTGAGCTCTTCGATCTTCGGATTGATGACGACCGCCGGCTCGTGTTCGTCGTCGTGCACGTCCATGACGAAGATCCGCTTCGAAACGTTGATCTGCGGCGCCGCCAGGCCCACGCCGGGCGCCGCGTACATCGTTTCGAACATGTCGTCGATGAGCTGCTGAAAAAGCGGCTCGCGAATCTCTTTGGGATTGACTCGCTTGGCCACCCGCCGAAGCGTCGGGTGACCGTCGGTCAAGATCTCGCGGATATACGGCATCGCGGGCGGCTATTCGCGCTTCGCGCCGCCCGCTACTGTCAGAATATGGCTCTAGCTTTTCTTGGTCCGGAACGAAGCTACCAGGAAGTGCGGGATGCAGTTTCGTCCGCCGTCATTCCAAAAGAGGCTGACTCCCACATTCGGGCCGATGGGAAAGCTCGATCCCGACGGGCCCGCAATGGCCGAAGCGTAGTACACCGCATTGGAGTACGTCGGGTCCTTGTGACCCGGAGGGAGCTGCGACTTGTTGATGCCGGTGAACGGTCCCGTGAACGTCGATCCGCCGTTCGATTCGGCGAGCAAGAAGTCGAACAGGTTGCTCGGCGGCAACTGTCCCTTTGTAGAAACGTAGATGTTCGCAATTCCCGGAGGAGCGTTCTTCGAGTTCGGGACTGGGAACAGGACCTCGAGCTGGTTCGAGCTCGGCGGCCCGCCGCAGTTCCCCATCGGCCCTGAAGTGGGACTGGGACCCGGGAAGCCACCGTTGTTTGCGCCGTTGCACGCCGCTAAGACGGCCGCGACGGAAAGCAGAGCGATGAGGAGTACGCCTTTGGGTTTTCTCATGGTGTAAGAATCCTCGTTTGGCGGTAGCCGGACCTGTGGGCCCTAATGGGAATTCCCTTAGAGAATGTACCCGGAAAGGTCGGCGTTCGCCACCACGTCGGCCAGCCGCTTTTGCACGTAGTCGCTGATCGACCACGACGATGCCCCCGTTCTCGGGCGCCTCGAAGCTGACGTCTTCGAGCATGCGTTCGAGCACCGTATGCAGCCGGCGAGCGCCGATGTTCTCGGTCTGCTCGTTCACCGTCATGGCGAAGTTAGCGAGCTGTTCGATCGCATCGTCGCGAAAATCGAGTGTGACGCCATCGGTGGCGAGCAAGGCCTTGTACTGCTCGACCAACGCGTTCTTGGGCTGGGTCAGAATCGTCTTGAAATCCTCGGCCGTCAGCGAATCGAGCTCGACTCGAATCGGCAAGCGGCCCTGCAGCTCGGGAATGAGATCCGACGGCTTGCTCATATGAAACGCGCCCGCCGCGATAAACAAGACGTGATCGGTCTTGATCGGACCGTGCTTGGTGTTGACCGTCGAGCCTTCGACGATCGGCAGGATGTCGCGCTGCACGCCCTCTCGTGAAACGTCGGGACCGCCGCGCTGCTGCGAACCGGCGACCTTATCGATCTCATCGATGAAAATAATTCCGTCCTCGGCGGCGCGCCGAAGCGCCTCTCGCTTGACCGCGTCCATGTCGATCAGCTTCGCGCCCTCTTCTTGCTCGAAGATACGAAGCGCATCGGCGACCGTGACGCGCTTTTTCGTCTTGCGCTTGGGAAGAATTCCACCGAGCATCTCACTGAGATCGCCGCTCTGATCCATGCCGCCGCCGATGACGCCGATCGGCAACGACGCGGTTTCCTCGACTTCGATCTCGATCAGGCGAACGTTGTAGAAGCCGCGTTCGATCTCGCCGCGCGTTTGGTCGCGGACTCGCTGCGCATCCGGCGAAACGCTTACCGGCGGCGCGTGTTGCGGTGGGGAAACGTTGCTGCCAAAAATCGACCCCAGAGCGGCGCCGAGCGGATTTCCTTGCGAGTTCGATCCGGGCGGGCGGGTCTCGGGGTGGAGCACGTCGATGACGCGCTCGACCGCGTGGCTCGCCGCAAGCTCGCGCACTTCCTCGCGGCGTTCGTCCATGACGGTACGAATCGCGGCTTCCACGAGATCGCGCACCATCGACTCCACGTCGCGGCCGACGTATCCGACCTCGGTATACTTCGTCGCCTCGACCTTGATGAAGGGCGCGCCGACCAAGGCCGCCAGACGCCGAGCGATCTCGGTCTTGCCGACGCCGGTGGGGCCGATCATCAAGATGTTCTTCGGCGTGATCTCCTCGCGCAAGTCTTCACGGGCGCGAACGCGCCGGTATCGGTTACGCAGCGCGATCGCGACGGCGCGCTTCGCCTTGCCTTGTCCGACGATGTGCTTGTCGAGCTCCTCGACGATCTGGCGGGGCGTCAGCCCTTCGACTGCGCTCAGGACAGGCTGCGTTGACGCACTCATGGCAGCGTCTCCACGATGATATCGGTATTCGTGTAGATGCAGATCTCGGCTGCGATCTCGAGCCCCTTGCGCGCGATCTCGTCCGCCGAGAGCGCGGTGTTGTGCAGCAGCGCCGTCGCGGCCGCCTGAGCGTAGGGGCCGCCGCTCCCGATAGCAGCCACTCCCTGATCGGGTTCGATAACGTCGCCGCTGCCGGAGAGCACGAAAAGATGCTCGGGATTGCCGACGATCATGAGCGCCTCCAAACGCCGCAGCGCGCGATCCTGGCGCCAATCTTTGGCCAACTCGACCGCGGCGCGCGTCAGATCTTTGAACTCCGCGAACTTGCTTTCGAACTTCTCGAGCAGGGTTATGCCGTCGGCAGCCGAGCCGGCGAAGCCGGCCAAGACCTTACCGCTGCTGATTTTGCGAACCTTGCGGGCACCGTGCTTGACGATGGTCTTATCGAGGGTCACTTGGCCGTCGCCGGCGATCGCGAGCTTGCCGTCGCGGCGCACGGCCAGAATTGTAGTAGAACGAACCTTCATATGGCCTCTGTCTCTACCCGACCGGCGCCATAACGGTTTCAGATGCGAACCTCTCGATCACGGCGAGCGCGCGCTCGGCCATCATCCGCCGCCTCTCCCGCTTGCCAAGCTTCCTACTGCCCTCCTTGTCATCCTGAGCGCAGTCGAAGGGCTGTCGAAGGACGAAGGAGCCCCAGGTGACGTTCGACGGCTGAAAGTCGGCGGTGTGACGATTCTGCAGGTGCGCGACGACGGCGCCGAACGCGGTTTCCCGGGGAAACTCGATCGCCGGCAGTCCCAGGATCTCGCGCGCGGCGTGGATGCCCGTCATCGCGCCGCAGGCCGCCGCCTCCACGTAGCCTTCCGCGCCGGTAATCTGTCCCGCGAAGTAGAGGCAGCGCGTGCCGCGCAAACACAGCCGCTCGTCGAGCAGTCGCGGAGAATCGATAAAAGTGTTGCGGTGCATCACACCGAGCCGCAACCACTCCGCGTGCGCAAGCCCGGGAAGTCTCCCGAACGCCTCTTTCTGAGCCGGCCACGCGAGCCGCGTCTGAAAACCGACGAGGTTATACGCGGTGGCCTCTGCATTCTCTTTGCGCAGTTGCACGACGGCGAAGGGCGTCTCGCCCGTTCGAGGATCGCGCAGACCCACCGGTTTGAGCGGGCCGAAACGCAACACGTCGTCGCCTCGGTCGGCCATCTCCTCGATGGGCAGACAGCCTTCGAAATAACGCGTCTCTTCAAAGTCTTTCGCCGCGTGGCGCTCGAGGGTGCGCAGATCCGCGAGCAGTTGCGCGTACGCAGCACGATCGAGCGGAATATTGAGGTAGTCACCATCTCCGCAGCCAGCCTGCCCTGAGCCTGTCGAAGGGCCTTTATCGTAGCGCGACTTTCGATACATGAACGATTCGTCGATCGAGTCGGCCGCCACAATCGGCGAAGCCGCATCGTAATAATGCAGCCGCGCCCGACTCGAACTCTCGTTGTCACCCGGACCTCTCCCAATGTCACCCTGAGCCTGTCGAAGGGTGGCGGAGAGTAACCCGTCCAGTGTCGCTAAGAACTCCTCGCTGGGCAGCGGCCCGCAGGCCACGACTACAGGTCGATCCACCGGAATCTCGCGAACCTCTTCCCGATGCAACGCGATCCGCGGCTCGCCGGCGATGCGCGATTCGACTAACGCGGCGAAGCGCGCGCGATCGACGGCCAGCGCTCCGCCGGCCGGAACGGCACACTCGCGTGCCGACGTGATGATGAGCGATCCTAGTCGCGCGAGCTCTTCTTTAAGCAGGCCGACGGCGTTTTCGAGCGCTGCGCCGCGAAACGAGTTGCTGCAAACCAGCTCGGCGAGCGCGCCCGACGTATGGGCCGGACCGCTGCGGTTCGGCCGCATTTCGTACAAGTCTACCTCGATGCCGCAGCGCGCAGCCTGCCACGCTGCCTCGCAGCCCGCAAGTCCGCCCCCAATAACGGTTAGGCGTTCAACGCTTTTCACGAAGGTTTATACTTCGACGGGCTCTTTCTCGTCGGGCGATTCCGCTTCGACGTGGTGCGTGCGGTCGGCGGCACACTCCAAGCGAGCCGCTCCTCCGCGTCGCGTCTTGCTGACGACGTACGAACCGCAGACCGGGCAGCGCTGCACCACCACGGGATCCCATGAGATGAAATCGCAGTTGGGATAGTTCCCGCAGCCGTAGAACGTGCGGCCCTTCTTCGACCGGCGCTCGACGATCGCGCCGCCGCACTTGGGGCACGGAACGCCCGTCTCCTTGACGATCGGCTTTGCCGTCTTACATTCGGGATAGCCCGTACAGGAAATGAAACGCCCGAAGCGCCCGGTCTTGATCACCATCGGACGTCCGCATTTCGGGCAGATTTCGTCGGTCGGCTCGTCGCGCAGTTCCAGGCGTGGCAGCCTCTTTTCGGCTTCCTCGAGCTCGCTCGCGAACGGACCGTAAAAGCTTCGCAACAGGGTGATCCAGTTCTCGTGCCCCACCGCGACCTTGTCGAGATCGCCTTCCATCTGCGCGGTGAACGCGAGATTTAGAATCTTGGGAAAATGCTCGACGAGCAGATCGTTCACCGCGGTGCCGATCTCGGTCGGCATGAAGCGCCGTTCTTGCTGCGTGACGTAACCCCGCGCCTGAATCGTCTCCACGATCGTCGAGTACGTCGAGGGCCGGCCGATGCCGTTCTCTTCGAGCGCCTTGACCAGCGCGGCTTCGGTATACCGTGGCGGCGGCTCGGTAAAATGCTGTTTGGGCTCCAGTTTACGGCAATCGAGGTCTTCGTTCTCGTTCAGCTCCGGCAGCCGAATGCGACCCTTCCCGGCGCTCTCCTCATCTTTGCCCTCGTCGTAGACGCGGGTGAAGCCGGGGAAACGCATGATGGTGCCAGTCGCGCGGAACCCATACTGGCCGGCGGTCACGTCGACGACGGTTTGATCGAAGAGCGCCTGCGACATCTGCGAGGCAACGAACCGTTCCCAGATCAGCGTATAAAGACGAAGCTCTTCACGTTTGAGGTGGCTCGCGAGGCGCTGCGGCGTGTGAAGGACGGAGGTCGGACGAATCGCTTCGTGTGCGTCCTGCGCTCCCTCGCGGACGGCGTACCGGCGGCCGCCGTGGAATGCCTCGCCATACTCGGCAACGATGAACTCGCGGGCAGCGTCGCGTGCCTGATCGCTGATTCGGGTCGAGTCGGTGCGCATGTAGGTGATCAAGCCTACGGTGCCCTCACTCGCGCCAAGGTCGACGCCCTCGTAGAGCGCTTGAGCGACTTGCATCGCGCGGCGAACGCGCATCTTAAGCTTCCGCGAGGCCTCTTGCTGCAGCGTCGAGGTCGTAAACGGCGCTGGCGCGTTGCGTCGAACTTCGCGTTTCTTGATCGAGCCGACGCGATAAGCGGCCCCTTCCAGCGCCAGTAATGCCGCATCGGTCTCGGCCTTCGTTCGCAGCTCGAGCTTCTTGCCGGCGTGGGATACGAGCTCGGCGGCAAAGGGGACGTCGGATTCGGACGCCGACGCTGCGAGCCGTGCCAAGAGCGCCGTAACGCTCCAGTATTCCTTAGGAATGAAGGCGCCGATCTCGCGCTCCCGATCGACGATCAGCTTGACCGCTACCGACTGCACGCGCCCCGCGGAGAGCCCGCCGCGCACTTTCGCCCAGAGCAGCGGCGAGATTTTATATCCGACGAGCCGGTCGAGAATTCGCCGGGCCTGCTGTGCGTTCACGCGGCCCATGTCGATATGATGGGCGTCTTTGAGAGCCGCAAGCGCCGCCGCTTTCGTGATCTCGTGAAGCTCGATCCGCTTAGGATCGGGGAGTTTGAGCAGCTCGGCCAGGTGCCATGCGATCGCTTCACCCTCGCGATCGGGATCGGTCGCGAGGTAGACTTCCGTCGCGCTTTTTACGGCGCTCCGCAACTCCTTGATCACGTCGCCCTTGCCTTTGATCGTCAAGTAGCGCGGCGTGAAATCGTTCTCTACATCGACCCCCAGCGAGCTCTTTGGGAGGTCGCGCACGTGCCCCACCGATGCCTTCACCACGTATCGCGCGGGAAGAAACTTCTTGATCGTCCTCGCTTTCGTCGGCGATTCGACGATGATGAGGGGCTTTTTCACGGGGCTTAGTATACAGCCGGGGTCAAGGCCCGGCAAATTTCGAAGTTCATCGCAGAGCGAATCGGTAGTTTATCCTGAGCTTGTCGAAGGGTGTGAATTTGCATGATTTGGCAAAATCCTCTATGATTGCGAACAAAAGCGCCACGAGCGCTGTCCAATAACGCTTATCGTCCCCGGGGACGAGGAGGAATGAATGGACTCGGATTCCACGATGAACGGCGGTCCGGCAATGCCGGAAGCGAAACCGCGCCGAAAGGCACGTCGCCGCAAAGCCGTTAAAGCCGTTGCAGCCGTTGCTGCGGTAAAGAAGGCCGCGAACGGACGCAAGAAGGCCGCGAACGGACGTAAGAAAGGGGCTCGCAAAGCCGCCCGTAAGGTTCGTAAGACGACGCGTAAGGTAGCGCGCAAGGTTCGCAAGGCCGTACGCAAGGGCGGTCGCAAGGCTCGCAAAGCCGTACGCAAGGGCGCGCGTAAAGTCCGCAAGGGCGCACGCAAGGCCCGCAAGGGTGCGCGCAAAGTCCGCAAGGCCGTACGCAAGGGCGCGCGCAAAGCCCGCAAGACCACTCGCCGCAAAACCGCGGTCGCGAAAGCCGGCGCCCGTAAAGTCGTCCGGCGTAAACGCAAGGGCGGGCGCAAGAAGAAAGCCTAACGCGTAACGGTAGAAAGAACGACGGGCGATCGCAAATGCGACCGCCCGTTTTTCATGTAGGGCCTGTAGCGAGCGTCAAATCAGGTCGGGCGCTTTGCCGTCGTGCTCCTCGACCCAATGACACGCGGCGAAGTGCCCCGGCGCATATTCGCGCAGCGGCGGCACCTCGGTTTTACAGCGATCGAATGCCAGCGGGCAGCGGGTGTGAAAGCGGCAGCCCGACGGAGGATTGACCGGCGAGGGGATGTCGCCCGTCAGGACGATGCGCTTTCGCTGTCTCTCCACGACCGGATCGGGAATCGGAATCGCCGAGAGCAGCGCCTGCGTGTACGGATGGAGCGGGTGCTCGTAGAGGTCGTCGCGATACGCGAGCTCGACGATCTTGCCGACGTACATGACCGCGACCCGGGTCGAGATGTGGCGCACGACCGAGAGGTCGTGAGCGATAAAGAGATACGTGAGCTTGAACTTCTCTTGCAGGTCTTCGAGCAGATTGATGACCTGGGCCTGAATCGAGACGTCCAAGGCTGAGACGGGCTCGTCGCAGACGATAAAGCGGGGCTGGACCGCGAGCGCGCGCGCGATCCCCACGCGTTGGCGCTGCCCGCCCGAGAACTCGTGCGGATACCGGTTCGCGTGATAGGGCTGCAGGCCGACGAGGCCCAGCAGCTCGCGGACACGGTCGTCGACGTCTTTTCCCTTCGCGAGCCCGTGAATGCGGATCGGCTCCGCGACGATCTCTCCGATCGACATGCGCGGATTCAGCGAAGCGAACGGATCCTGGAAGATGATCTGGACCGATCGGCGCAGACGGCGGATATCGCCGCGCTTCATCGTCAAAATGTTCCGCTCTTCGAAATCGATCTCGCCTTTGGTGACCGGCAGCAGGCGCAGCAAGAGACGGCCGATCGTCGTCTTACCCGAGCCCGACTCGCCGACGAGCCCGAGCGTTTCGCCCTCTTGAATCGTAAAGCTAACGCCGTCGACCGCGCGGACGTCGGCGACGTGGCGCGACGTCAATCCGGCGTAGATCGGAAAGTATTTATAGAGATCCTTCGCTTCGACCAAAGCGGCGTTGGTCACGAGCTGCCGGCCGGTATCGTCGGAAGCTCGCGCATCGCTTCGGGGCGCTGATCGCGCGCGCGCTCGTCGTAGAGATAGCAGCGAGCGACGTGGCCCGCTCCAAAATCATAGAGCGGAACGGGCTGATCGCAGATCGGCATGCGATAGGCGCAGCGCGGCGCAAACGCACATCCCGGCGGCAGACGCAACAGGTTCGGCGGCTGGCCGGCAATCGGCTCGAGGCGCTTGCGATCGCTGCGATCGAGGCGCGGCAGCGATGCGAGAAGCCCTTGCGTGTACGGCATGCGCGGCTCGGCGAAGATTTGTTCGGCTGTTCCATATTCCACCATGTTGCCGCCGTACATCACGAGAACGTTCTTGCAGAACTCGGCCACCACGCCCAGATCGTGCGTGATCAGAATGATCGCCGCTCCGGTCTCGCTCTGGAGCAAGGCCATTAGCTCCAAGACCTGCGCTTGAATCGTTACGTCGAGCGCCGTGGTCGGCTCGTCGGCAATCAAGAGCTCCGGGTTGCAGGAGAGGGCCATCGCGATCATCACACGCTGGCGCATCCCGCCGGAGAATTGGTGCGGGTAGTCGCCCAACCGTTTTTCGGGTTGCGGAATGCGGACCTTGCCGAGCATCTCGATGACGCGATCGCGAGCTTCGCGCGGGCCCAGACCCAGATGCAGGCGCACCGCTTCGGCGATCTGCTCGCCAATGTTCAGCACCGGATTGAGCGACGTCATGGGATCTTGAAAGATCATCGCGATCCGATGGCCGCGGATCTTGCGCATCTCGGCTTCGCTTTTCGCCGGCAGGCTTTCACCGTGTAATGCGAGGCGATCCGCGGTGACGGTGGCGTTGCGCGCCAGGAGCCGCATGATGGAGAGCGCCGTTACCGATTTTCCCGAGCCGGATTCGCCGACGATGCCGAGCGTCTCGCCGGCATCCAGTGAGAACGAGAGGCCGTTGACCGCGGTTACCGGTCCGTCTTCGGTGCGAAAGGTTGTCCGAAGGTTCTTGACCTCGAGCAGCTCCACGCGCCGGTTAAATACCTGTCAGCGAAAGTACGAAGGCCGAAACGACGAACAGCACGGCGACAAAACCGGTTAGCCGCTTGAGCTGCTCGTCGGCGCCGAGCCGGCCGTGATAGGAGCTCTCAACTCGGCCCCCGATGGTGCCGGTGAGGCCCTCCTGTTTCGTCGTTTGGATCGCGAGCAAGAAAATCAGCGAGATGGCGGACAGCACGAAGATGCCGGCCAGGCCATGCGTTAGCCAGCCTGCATGCATGGCGATCGCCGTCCTTGGCTGCGCCTGCGGCGCGATCGGTGCGTTGGGCGGCACGAGTCCGGGCGGGAGCGTCGCGGCGGCCGATGGGAGGACCTTCGCGGTTACCGCGGCCAGGACGAACAAGGGATTCAATTGGCTCTTCTCTTCCTTAAATAGGCAATAGCGGCATCTTCTCTACGACCGCAGGGCCCAAGCTGCCTGCACGAGGCCGCCCGCGCGAAGTAATCGCCCGCACCCGGCCGAAGAGGCTCGGGTGGCTGAATTCGAAGGGCTGACCGAAGCCGTTTCCACGGTCGTTCCGATCAAGAACCGGCGGGTTTGGCGCGACCTCGCACGCATCCTCTCGACCGTTTTCAATCCGTTCCTCACCGCGTTTGCGCTGTTCGTGATGCTGGCGCACATCGGCGCCAAGGATACCGTCGACTTTTGGCGCCTGCTCTTTATCTCAACCTTTTTCACGTCGCTGGGCCCGATGCTCTACGTCTTCTGGCTCTATGCGAACGACTACATCTCGGATCTCGACATGTCCGTGCGCGCCGAGCGCGAGATGATCCTGACCGCGTTCGTCGTCTTCGATCTCTTCGGAGCCGCCACGCTGTGGCTCGTCCATGCTCCACGCCTAATGATCGCTGCGATGCTCGGCTACCTGGTTTCGACGCTGATCGTGCAATACATCACGCGCTACTGGAAGATCAGCACGCACGCGCTGGGCATCACTGCGCCGCTCACGGCATTGACGCTGCTCTACGGCCGCCAGCCGTTACCGTTCATGGTGCTGATCCCGATGGTCTGCTGGGCCCGCGTTTATCTGAAATCGCACACGATCATGCAGGTCCTCGCCGGCGCAGGCTTGGCCGTCGCGACAACCGCCTTCTTCTTCTCGCTCTTCCACGTCGGCCTATTGTCCGCGCACTAGCGCGTAATGTCATCCCGAGCCCGCATTGTCACCCTGAGCCCTTCGACTGTGCTCAGGGCAGGCTCTGTCGAAGGGTGGAATGAGAAGCGAATGAAGTGGTTTTTTGCGTTAGCGACCCTGCTTGTGGCGACACCGGTCGCCGCTGCGGCGCCGGCCGTTAGCTACCATCTTGCGCAAACGTACGTGCTCGGTGGCACCGGGAGCTGGGATTACCTCACTTATGACCCCGCGTCTCACCGGCTGTTCGTATCGCGAGCCACGCACGTTATGGTCGTCGATCCGCGCACCGGCACGATCGTCGGCGACGTCCCGAATACGCCCGGCGTGCACGGGATAGCGCTCGCCCCAAATCTCGGGAGAGGCTTTACCTCCAACGGCGCCGATGGTACCGTGACCGTCTTCGACCTTTCAACTCTCGCGACGATCGCGACGATTCAAACCGGCGCGAAAAACCCCGATGGAATTGCGTACGATCCCGCGAGCTCGCGCATCTTCACCTTTAACGGCGGCAGCAACGATGCAACGGTTATCGATGCGCGCTCGAACGCGGTCGTCGCCACGATACCGCTCGGCGGCCGGCCCGAGTTTCCGGCCGTCGACGGGCGCGGGATGGTCTACGACAACGTCACGAGCACGAGCGAGATCGTCGCCATCGAGGCGCGCAGCGCCAAGTTGACCGCGCGCTTCCCGCTCGGAAGCTGCCTACATCCATCCGGACTCTCGATCGACCCACAAAACCGTCGCCTCTTCGCGGCCTGCATCGGTGAGATGGGTGTCGTCGATGCCGATTCCGGAAAGGTGGTCGCCACGATTCCGACCGGCGCCGGCACCGACGCCACGCGTTACGATCCGGCCTCCGGCTTGGCGTTTGCCTCCAACGGGCGCGACGCTACGCTGACGGCCGTCCACGAAGACGCGCCGAATCACTTTACGCTGGTACAGAACGCCGCAACGGCACTCGGTGCACGAACGATGGCGCTCGATCCACAGACGGGCGACGTCTATCTCGTCACCGCCAACCTGATTGTAAACCCGCACCCAACGTCCTATCGCGATCGCTATACCGTCGTCCCCGGTACCTTCGAGCTCCTCGTGATGCAGCGCTGCGAGAAGTAGCGCCTCACCTCATCTGGCTTGCGCCATCGCGCTTGCGATCTTCGCTTGAGCGGCGGTCGCCAAACCGTCGAGTTCGTCGAAGACCGCATATTGCGCCGCGGTGGGCCGATCGTAGGCCATCTCGATGTCGGCCGCGAGCGCAGCCAAGCGATCGCGCAGCTTTGCTTCGTGCAGGAGGGTGCCTTCGCTGGACTTGATGTCGAGTTGGACCGCGTCGGCGATGGCCGCGTCGAGTCGCCGCGTTCGGACCTACGCGGCTGCGGAGCGCCATCGCCTCGTTGACCTTGCGATCGAGCGCGTCGAGCGCCGCGTGAATGCGTTGTTGGAGCGCGAGTCGAGCTGCGAGCGCGCTCGGATCGACGTGAATGCGCGGATCGAGTGCAACATCGAACGCGACTGTGGCCCGGCTGCCGCCGTAGTCGAGCGTCACCGTGTACTTGCCCGGAATAACCTCCGGCCCGTTCACAACGTCTTCTTCACCGCCAGCCGCAATTGGCGGATTGAAGCCGGTAACCTCGGTAGCGTCGGGGTAGCGCAGATCCCATTGGAAGCGATTGGCGCCGGCGGTGATGCCCGTCGCCGCGAAATCCGCTTCGCGCTTCCGCGCGGCCGACGCAAAGAGCGGCGCTGCCGGCGTCGGTTGCGGTTTGGTTTTGAGGTGCAGCGCGAAGGCTCGCACGACGTTGCCCGACGCATCGCTAAAGGTGAGCGTCACCGGCGTGCTTCCGTTGTAGGACGCGGGAATGTTGAAGAACACCGTTGCGCCGAACGGCGGGTTCTCACCCGCTGTGCTGTTGGGGAAAGGAGGCGCGCCGTACGCATGAGTCAGCCAGGCCGTCTGCGGCGAAAAGGCCTGCGGTGCGAGATTCGTCTGCGCAAGGCCCGTTTCCGAAATTAGCTCCAACAACGCGAGGTTGTCGAGCACCCAAAATGCGCGGCCGTGGGTCGCCGCAACGACGCAGCCTTGACGCGTATCGATCGCCAGATCGCGCACTTGCGCCTTCGGCAGGTTGAGTGCGAGCGGCTGCCAACGCGCGCCGGCGTCGTAGCTCACGTAGACGGTGTTCTTCGTTCCGAGGAAGAGCAGGTTCGCGTCGTTGGGATCCTGGCGAATAACGAACGCGAATTGATCGCCGGGAAGACCCGCCGTGATCGTGCTCCAGTGCGCGCCGTAGTCGGTCGTTTCGTACACGTAGGGATGGAAGTCGTCCCACATATAGCGTGAG
Organism: Vulcanimicrobiota bacterium; assembly: GCA_963736775.1. Classification (GTDB taxonomy): domain Bacteria; phylum Vulcanimicrobiota; class Vulcanimicrobiia; order Vulcanimicrobiales; family Vulcanimicrobiaceae; genus Cybelea. The sequence continues at coordinate 219,317 of CAVTPY010000009.1, forward strand.
GCGGTCACGTAGGCCGTACCCTTCGCCACGTGCGACGGTTCGATCGAACTGATCTGCGCGTTTTGCGGCAGCGCGGGCGGCGTCACGTTACGCCACTGCGGAACCTGTGCTGAGCCTGTCGAAGCATGCACGAGGCCGTCGGACGAGCCCGCCCATATCACGCCGTTGTCGAGCGGCGAGACCGCCAGCGAAGAGATGTCGGGATAGACCTCGGCGCTTGTTTGGTCGAGATCGACCGGGCCGCCGGTCGGGCCCTCGGTGCTGGGATCGTTGCGCGTGAGATCGGGGCTGATCGTCTGCCAACTGCGCCCGTAGTCGTCGCTGCGCAGCACGTACTGCGATCCTACGAGCAGCTGCTTGGGATTCGCGGGTGAGAACAGCACGGGATGCGTCCAGCCGAAGCGATACTTGAGCTCGGCCGACGACGCGCCTTCCTGATAATCGGGCCACGGGCTGATGCTGCGATATTGACCGAGCGTTGCGTCGTACTGCAGGAAGATCGAGAAATAGCCGCTGCCGTAGGTGATGTCGGGATCGCCGGGTTGCGGCGCGACGAAGGTGCTCTCGCCGTACGCCGCTCGTTGCCACTCGTCACCGGAGATCGCGCCGCTCACCGACGCGCTCGGTCCCTCGATCGAGCCTTCGTCCTGCTGCGCGCCGTAAATATGAAACGGGAACCGATCGTCGATGGAGACGTGATAGAACTGGCCCGTGGGCTGATTGTGCTCGCCGCTCCAGGTCTCGCCGCCGTCGGTCGAAACCGTCGCGCCGCCGTCGTTGCCCTCGAGCAAGATTTTCGGGTTATGCGGATCGATCCAGACGATGTGGTTGTCGCCGTGCGGCGGACGCAGCGCGCGGAACGTTCTTCCGGCGTCGCGCGAAAGCCACAATCCTTGCACGTTCGGTACGTAAATCACGTTGGGATTCGTGGGATCGACGAAGACGCTCATATAGTAGAACGCGCGCTGGCGCAGTTCCATGTCGTCGTTCGTGCGTCGCCAGGTCGCGCCGCCGTCGTCGGAGCGGAAGATGCCGCCCGCTTTGGCTTGCACGATCGAGTAGACGATACGCGGGTTCGACGGCGAAACCGCGACGCCGATGCGACCCAGAACGCCGGGTGGGTAACCGGGAGTGTGCGAAAGATTCGTCCAGTGCGCGCCGCCGTCGGTCGTCTTGTAGAGGCCGCTGCCCGCACCGCCGCTCACGAGTCTCCACGGCTGGCGTTGCGCTTGCCACATCGCCGCGTAGAGCGTTGCCGGGTGCGCGGGATCCATCGAGAGTGCGATGGCTCCGGTTGCGTCGTTGACGAAGAGCACCTTCGTCCAGGTCTTGCCGCCGTCGACGGTCTTGAAAACGCCGCGGTCCGCATCGGGCGCGAATGCGTGCCCCATCGAAGCGACGTAGACGACGCCGGGATTGCGCGGATCGATGGCGATGCCGCTGGTCGTATGCGTGTCGCGCAGACCGGCGTAGCTCCACGACTTGCCGGCATCGCTTGATTTGAAGACGCCGTCGCCGGTGACCATGTCGCCGCGAATGTCGCTCTCACCGGTTCCGGCCCAAATCACATTGGGATTTGAGGGAGCGACGGCAATCGCACCGATGCTGTCGCTTTCGCTCGGAAGCGTGCCGTCGGAAATATTCACCCACTTGATTCCGTAATCGGTGCTCTTCCAAATGCCGCCGTCGACCGCGCCCATGTAAAAGAGGTTCGCCTCGCTCGGCACGCCGGCGACCGCGACGACGCGGCCGCCGATAAACGGCCCGACGCTGCGCCAGTCGAAGCTTGGCAGCGATCGGGCCGCCGGCCGCTTCGCCAGCCGATGGCAATGCTCGCGGCCGCTAGCATGAGGAGTGAAAGAATGGTGATGGTTCGCAGGCGCACGATCTTCGCTACTTATCTGATGGCGTGTAGGCAGCCCCCAACAGACTAGAGTTCATCTGTGGGGCTTTACTCTGCTTCCAATGGTTCGTCGCGACGTCGCCGATGTCGAGCCAGTCGTTCACATCGCCAACGACCATCTTCGTATCGCCTTTATTGAAGCCGCCGGAGGTGGGGCTACAGCCTGATTGGCAGGGCGTGAGCGTGTTGAAGGGCGTTCCGCCGGATGACAACGGCAAGGCGTATTGATAGACCTTACGAGCACCCTCATCGATGACGTTGAGCGTCTTTCCGCCGCTGCTCACGTAGACACCACCCCAGAAGGAATACGTACCGGGCGGCTCAACCTGCGTGTACTTCGGATTGGTCGTCGGATTGGCGACCTCGCCGAGTCCGTACCCGTAGTGCGAACCGTCGTAGTATCCGGAGTCGGTGAACCAGAGATTGCCCGAGCTGTCGACGTCCGCCCACCCGAGAGCGCAGACCGGGCTGCAGTAGTTTCCGACCGAGAGAAGCGTCGGCGTCGCAGACGGATTGCCATTCGGCCAGTATTCGAACCCGGAAATGTTGTAGCTGCTGCACGACGGATTGCAGACTTCGTAATCCATGTATTCCAATGCGGCGAAAACATTCTTTGAATTAACCGCAACGTCGAATGAGGCGCTGTACAGGTAGTTGCAGCCGGCGGGCGAGGGGCATTGGACGCTGTAGGCGTTGGCTAGTTTGCCGTCGGCGTATTCCTGCACGACGCCCCCGCTCTTGCTGGAACCGAGCTCGTTAGCGACCCAGAGATTCCGCGAGTGGTCGACCTTGAGCCCAGTAGGATAGTAGCCCGGCGTTGTCTGCGTTTCGGTGTCGACGCTGGCATTGATTTTCTTACCACTCGCAGATGACCCAAGCACGTAGCCAGCGTCGGTCATCGCTGACCAAATCTTGACGCCAGTCGCGTCCGGACTAAGGTTAAAGTGCGGCCGAGGCTGAGTTTCGGATCGCTTCAACTCCGCGCGTAAGACCTCGAGCGGAACGGGCCCGGGCAGTTTACCCTCGGCCTGCATCCGAAGCAGCCCCAACGCAGAGTGGGGTACGGCGCCGGGGAGAACCTGAGGTGTTTGAGTCATGCCGGCCGAACCAGGCAGGCCGGACGATCCTTGCGATGTGGAGGAGCAGCCCGCGAGGAGTGCCGCAATCAGAGCGCAGGCGGCGGTGGCCAATCTAGAGCGCATGTCGTCAATCTCCTTTTCGTAGACGTCGCGCCCACGGTCGCGGCGGCCCAACTGTTCGGCGTGCCTCGCCGTTTGTAATTCGTTCAGAGGTTGATGATGTTCGCCGACCCGCACGACGTCGGTTGCAACGTCACGACCGCGTTGCCACTCAACGGCAGATTCGGCTCGTCGGAAGGCGCCGAAGAAATCAGATGCCTCGAGCGATCGTCGACGAGCGAGCCGAGCGTGACGCCCGGCTCCACCGAACCGTCGCTCGACAAAGCCGGCGGAGTCCCGAAGAGGTTATTCGCGAAGCATCCGTTTTGATACCAGAGCGGCTGATTCCCAACGTATTGGGGCGCCCATTGCCATCCGTGCGAACGGTACGGTGAAAGCGTCAATTGCATCGTAGGCTCGGCCCACTTCGGGCGCAGGTCGACGTGGAACGGCACTTTGAAAGAATCTTGACCGGCGTAGTGGGTCTGCGCAGAGCGCGTTGGCGGCGGCGCGATGGGACCGCTACGAACGACCGCCGTCGGTGCCCCGAGCGTTACGGCCGGCGGCAGAAGCGCCAGGGCGAGTGCACCCGCGGCGACCAAGCTCCGCTTCATATCGGTCGAGTTTCTCGGGCGCCCAACGCGCCCCCTAGGAGCGCCCGCACGATTCGGCGAGAAAGTTAGTCAACGAAATTCGTTGACCGGTACCTAACCACGCCGCTAGAATAGGAGCATGGCCGCTCGTCGCTGGAGCCCAACGATCGATCCCTTCGTCGCGCTTAAGGACTCGCGAGCGCTTGCAGACGTTCGTCCGCTGCTCGTGCGCCTCGTTGCCGCCTATGGCCACAATCCGATCGCCCGGCTTCTCGACATCGACGCCGCGATGGTTACGCGCTGGAAACGCGGTGCCAAGATCAGCCCGGCGATGGCCCACCGCATTCTCGATCTGCACGCCGTACTGGCGCGCGCGCTGCAGATCTTCTCCCCATCCGTCGCGACGCAGTGGCTCGTCGGGCACGAGCCGTTTCTCAACGAAGCGCGTCCGATCGACGTGCTTGCCGTTCGCGGAGCCGCGCCGCTGATCGAGGCGCTCGATGCAATCGCGGCCGGCGCGTATGCATGACGCTCTATCGCGTCTTTCCATATGACGCGGCTGCCCCTCCCTCGCAACCTGGAGGCGCGCTCTACACGCCCCTCGGCGCGGCGGGCCGCATCGCGAATCCCGACCTCTACAACGAGCTATACCTGAGTAACGGCGCCGTCGGCGCACTGAGCGAAGCTTTCGGGCGCTTCGACACGTGGACCCAAGAGATGTTTGTCCAGGGCGACCGGCCGTACGCACTCGCTAGCTACGAACTGCCGGATCGAGCCGCAATCTGCGACCTCGACAGCCCCGGCAGGCTCTTCGCCTACGACCTGCGACCCTCCGACGTCGTCTCGCGCGAACGCGGCGTCACGCAAGCGTGGGCCGCGCGAATCCACCGAAGCAAGAAGTGGATCGGCATTGCGTGGTGGTCGCGCTACGATTCGCGCTGGCGCAGCCTCGCTCTATGGAATCGCAAACAACTGCGGCTCAAGTGCGCTCCGGAGGTTTTGGGCCTAGATCACGCGGCAGTTCGCGAGACGGCGGCATCGTTGCCTCGAGCGTCGTCCGTTTGACTGCAGGTCACGTCATGAGGATGTTCTGCATCATGCCGGTGTCCTCGTGCGGCGTGATGTGGCAGTGGTAGACGGTTTTTCCCGTGAACTCTTGGAAGCGCACGCGGAACTTCACGCGACCGGGAACGCCGTTGACCTTTGGCGGAACGAAGATCGTGTCGCAGACGAGCACCGGATCGACGGGTTGCCCGTTGATTTCGTAGACTTGAACCGAGTTGTCGTGCAGGTGGAACGGATGCCCGCACATCAGCGTGTGGTTCTCGATCGTCCACTCTTCGGCGGTTCCAACCTTTGGGAACGCCGAGCACTTCATCTCGTCGTACAGCTCGCCGTTGATGTAGAAGCCGAAGCCGGTAAGAAGTACGTTCGTCGGACCGTCGGTGAACGTAATGGTTCTGCGCGCAACCACTTCCTGCGGCGAGACGAGCGGGTACTCGCGTGTGGGAATCGGGAGGCTCTGCGGAATACCCATCTGCACGGCCGAACCGCTCACGACGAAGCGCGCCAGTTCGAATTTGGGCCATGCTTGGAACGAGATTCCATCGGTCGCAACCGCCGAAAGCGTAAAGGTTCCGGGCGTTTTCGGAGCGCGGATCAGGAGCTCGTTGCGATTGGCGGACGCCGCTACGATCGTCGAGCCGTCGAAGAGGTTGCTCGGCGTAACGAGTTTGGTCCCGCGCTGGGCGAGTAGCTCCGGCTGCAGAAAGTTTACTCCGTCGACGCCGATCTGGAAGACGTCCATGCCCGGGAGCACTAAGGGCAGCACCAGCGTGTTGGTGCCGGTCAGCATCCGAAGGCGCACGACTTCGCCGGGCCGCATCGAGAACTCCGGCGGGGGCAACTGCGTGAAGTCGCCGGTCGTTACTTCCGTGAAGTCTTGCCAGTTGACGCCCTGACCGTTGACGGTCATCATCACGTAGCTGGTGCCGAGGCTGTAGCCGCCTTTGTCGGGCGGCTGGTAGGCGATCGGTTCGAGTTCGAAGTGATTGCGTTTGCCGGGCGTCGCATTCACCTGCAGCGTCTGCACGACGAGGAAAATCTCGCGTGCCGCCGCGATCTCCGGCACCTCGTCGATCGGACCGCGGATCACCAGCAGGCCCGCCATTCCCCCGCTGATTTGGACGTCGGTCGCTCCGTGGTGGTGCGGATGGTACCAATAGAGGCCGCTCGGATGATTCGCCGGGATCGGGAACGGATACTCAAACGACTTGCCGGGATCGATGGCGATCATCATCGCTGCCGGATTCGACGTTCCCAGCGGCGAGAAGATATGCGGAATCGTTTGCACGCCGTGCACGTGAAGATTCGTCGTGTTGAAGGCGTGCGGGTTGTTCATCTTACTGATCGCGGCCGCGGACATCTGCGTCGGGACTCGGTCGCCCATCATCGCTTCGGCCATGGAACGCGGCTTCGGAATGCGCACGGGGCGAGTCGGTGGCTGCGCGTGCGGATTGGGCGGCAGGTGGTTCACGATCCGCATGCGGAGCTGATGGCCCGGCCGCGTCTCGACCATTGGACCGTACGTGCGGCCGCCATACGTTCGCGTGCGCAGCACGTACTTGCCGAATCGAGTCGTTGCGTATTGAACCTGCAGCGTGTACGAGTCGACGGCTTCGCCGTTGACGATCGGATTGGAAACGTTTGACGAGCATCCGTCGGAGGCGAGCGCCGCCGCCGCGGCAGTCGCCGAGATCGAGCCAACGACGAAGCGAACTCGTTTCATGCCGGCAAGCTATTCATCGTGCGGCCTTCGAGTCGCGGCCAAAGGTTCATTCTGAGCGCCCGGCCTCTGGGCGGGATGGCGACCGGTCGGAAAGGCGCGACGGCCCGGCGCCCGAAAACCGCTGCCTCACTACTTATTAGGAGGCGTTCTTAAAGAAATGCGTTCACATTTGGGGCACCAAACTCTGGCGGCAGCCGTATTCATCGCGCTGCTCGCGGGATGCGGAGGCGGCATGGCGCCGTCACAACTCGGCGCTACGGGTGCGAGCACCCCCGCGCAGTTACGATTCGTGGGCGGCGCCGGCGCGGCGCATCCGTTCCAACCGGCGGGTGCGAACGCAGCGCGTTCGTGGATGGCACCCGATGCGAAGAAGTCCAAGACCCTGCTCTACGTCGCGGACCAGGACGCGAACGACGTGGACGTCTATTCGTATCCCGCCGGTAAGCTCAAAGGCACGTTAACCGGATTTCAAACGCCGTCGGGCGTCTGCTCGAACAAAGCCGGCGACGTTTTCATTCTCAACGGCAACGGTACGACCGTCGAAGTCTTCGCGCACGGCGGCTCCTCGCCGATCCGGACGCTCGATCTTCCGGGCTATCCGGAACTCAACTGCTCCGTCGATCCCACGACGGGGAACCTCGCACTTGGCGTGCTCGGCAACAGTTGCGGTAACTGCTTCGTCGTCTTCACCGGCGGCTCCGGAACGGCCACGGTCTACACGCCGTCGGGCCAAAATGGGCTTCCCGGCTGTGCTTACGACAACAACGGCAACCTCTTCTGCGATGCCTACGGCACCGGCGGCTTCGCGCTCTTCAAGCTTCCCAAGGGAAGTTCGACGGTAACCGCGGTCTCGGTCAGCGGCGCCAGCGGCCTGTCGGCGGGCTCGATGCAATGGGACGGAACGGACTTGGCGTTTGGAGCCGGCGCCGGGCCGACGCTCTATCAGATAGCGCTTTCCGGATCGACGGGAAGCGTCGTCGGCTCGACGTCGCTGAGCGGCGCGGGCGCGGTTTGGCAGTTCTGGATTACGAACAATCTCGGTGGCAAGAAGCACAAAGGGCTGCGCGTGATCGGGCCAACCATCAGCGACAACACCGGCATTGTCGGCTACTGGAACTATCCTGCCGGCGGTACGGCGACAAAGACGATCACCGGACCCGAGGCACCCGACGGCGCGGCATTGAGCACGAAGAAGTAGCCCACCTCCAAACGCTCATTCTGACCGCCCGGCCTCTCAGCAAGACGCCGGGCGGTCTTTCTTTTTCGCCGTTGAAGGTGCGCGTATGAGCGCCGACGCGCGATGAAACCGCTGGGCCTTCGCCAGCGCACGCTGTTGCTCAGCGCGGTGCCGTTGGGGTTTCTCGTCTTGCTGCTGGGCTCTGCGCTTTTTTTGCAGTGGCGCAACGCAATTGAGGCCGACGAATCGCGCAACCTCACCGCATTGCTCACCCAGGCCGATCGAGCCGCCGCATTGCTCGATAACGCCAGCCGCAGCGTGCTGGCCTTCGACGCCAGCCGTCGCGAAAGCGATCTGCGAAACTACGATCTCGCTCGCCGGCAACTGCCGCCGACACTTGCCACGCTCGCGCAGTTGCAGCAAGTGCTGCCGCGCGGACGTGCGGCGGAACTTCGCTTCGACCGCGCGTTAACGCAAGGGCTCGACGTCGTCAGCGAATATCTCGGTTACGCCCGCGCGCGCAACGCCGCCGCGAAAACGCGCTTGACGAGCTCGCTACGGGTCCGCCGCTTGTCGGTGGAGATCGTCGCCGCGCGCAACGACTTCAACGAACGGCAACGGGCCCTTACGTTGGATCGTTTGCGCGTCGTACGGCGCCAGATCGCGATTCTCACCGGCGCCTTGATCGGCATCTGTGTGCTCGGCATCGTCGTCACGGTGCTGCTGGCGCTGCGCTTCGGCGTGAACATCGCCGAACGCGTCACGCAACTGGCCGAGAACGCGCGCCGGCTGGCCGGCGGGGAAGAGGCGCAGCACATCGGCGGCAACGACGAGATCGCCGAGCTCGATCTCGTCTATCGCGAGATGATGCGGCGCACCAAACGCGAGCACGACATGATCACGATTCTGCAGCGGGCGCTGCTGCCCGAACGCCTACCGGTCGTGGCCGGCGTGCGGCTCGACGCCTGTTACGTGCCCGCCTACAGCGGCGCCGACGTGGGCGGCGACTGGTACGACGTCTTCTCGATCTCGGACCGGCTCCTTGGCGTGAGTGTCGGCGATGTCGCCGGGCACGGCCTGCGCGCGGCTACGATCATGGGCCAAGCGCGCCAAGCGCTGCGCACCGCGTCGTACGTCGACAACGATCCGGCCACCGCGCTAGAGCACGTCAACCGGCTGTTCTGCCGTTCGGAGAGCAGCGTGCTTCTGACTGCGTTCTTCGCGACGTTCGATCTGTCCGACGGGACGATGCGGTACGCGCTGGCCGGGCATCCGCCGCCGATGATGGTGCGGACCGGCGGCGAGGTGGAATCCTTGGCCGGACGCGGTTTGATGTTCGGCATCGAACATCGCGCCGTCTTCGAAACGCACGAGCTCGATGCTGGACGAAGGTTCGGCGATCGTGCTCTTCACCGACGGCCTGGTCGAGACGAGTCGCGACTTCCTCGCGGGACGCGAAGAGTTGCGCCAGGCGATCGAGGCAGAGTACCGTGACGCATCGCAGAACATCGCGCAGGCGATCGTCAAGCGCGTCGTTGCCGGACGCTCTGCGCGCGACGACATTGCACTGCTATTTTTGTGCGTTACCGCGCTGGGGGCCGCAGCCTTTCCGCGGCAGCGGATGCGCTGGACGATCGACGCCCGCAGCGAACGCTCCACGCGCCGTATCAAACGCGCGCTGCTCTGGCAGCTTGGCGAAATGACCGACGACGACGCCCAGCTTCCCGCTGCGGAGCTGATCGTCAACGAGCTGCTCGGAAACGTGGCGCGTCACACTCCCGGACCCGCCGAGGTCGAGCTCGAGTGGAACGGCGAGACCGCGATCGTACGCGTCTGCGATCGCGGCCGGCCCTTCCAGCCGCGTAACGGCGCGGGCCGCATCGAACTTCTCGCGGAGGACGGACGCGGGTTGTTCTTGGTCCGATCGGTGGCCCTCGATCTAGCCGTCGAATGGACCGGCGACGGCAACTGCGTGTCGGCAACGCTGCCGCTCAAACTCCGCACCGTAGCCCGCTGAAGCAATGTCATGCATGAGCGCAATTCCTTGTCATGCTGAGCTTGTCGAAGCATGAGCCCCTAATGTCATGCTGAGCTCAGCCTGCCCTGAGCTTGTCGAAGGGTCGAAGCATGGGCGAGCCGTTACGGCTGCGCTGTTGCTCTTCGTCGTGACGAGCTGCGGCCGGATCTCCCCTCCAGTTCCATCCGCGCAAAGCGCGGTGCGTGAGGTAATGGCGGCTCCAGGCATCACCGTTCGCGGCAATCGGCTCGTGACGACCGACGCGGGTAATCTCGGCGGCGTGCACGTGCGCGCGCAGGAGCCGGTCGTCTTGCGCGGCGTGAACTTCTCGGGTGCGGAGTACGCGTGCTTGCAAGAGCACGCGGTTTGGGACAACCCCAAGGGAGATCAAGCAACGATCGACGCCATGCTACGCTGGCGCGCAAATGTCGTCCGCGTTCCGCTCGACGAAGAATGCTGGCTGGGGATCAACGGTGCGCCAAAGGCTTACAGCGGTGCCCGTTACCGGCGAGCCATGGCCGGCTTCGCAACGCTCGCGAACGCTTCCGGATTGATCGTTGAGGTCGATCTGCATTGGGGCGCCGCCGGAACAGGTCTGCCGAGCAGCGATCGTTATCCCGGTCTCGACAAAGACCATGCGCCGGCGTTTTGGCAATCCGTTGCGACCGCCTTCAAGAGCAATCGATCGGTGATCTTCAATATGATCAACGAGCCGTACATCAGGTCGTGGTCGTGCTATCGTAGCGGCGGCTGCACGACGCCGCGTGTCGGCAAACTCGGGAGCTGGCAGGTGGTGGGAACGCAGTCGGTGCTCGACACGATCCGCGCAAGCGGCGCCAAGAATGTCGTGATCGTCGCAGGACTCAATTTCTCGAATAACCTTTCCCACTGGCTGAAGTACGCGCCGAAAGACTCCGCGCGTGCAATCGTGGCGGGCGTTCACGTCTACTTCGACGATCTCACCTGCGAGAATCCGGCCTGCTGGGCGAAGGAGTTCGGGGCCATCCAAGACGCCGGTTATCCGGTCGTCGTAGACGAGTTCGGCGAGTTCGACTGCGGGCACGAGAAGATCGATCGGCTGATGGATTGGGCCGACGCCCGAAGCCCTCAGATCGGCTATTGGGCGTGGTCGTGGAATCCATTTAGCTGCAGCAAAGGCCCGTCACTCATCACCGACGATGCCGGCGACCCCACGCAAACATACGGATCGACGTTTAAAAAGCGCTTGGGACGCATTTAGTCCCGAGCTTTGTCACCCTGAGCGTAGCCTGCCCTGAGCTTGTCGAAGGGTCGAAGGGCTGTCGAAGGGTGCTTTGGGCGCCCACCCTTTCGGCCATTCTTGCGCGCTGCGCGCGCCTTCGCAAGCGACGATACTTTGCCGGCGCGCCTGCCTAAGGCCGCGCGAACCGTCCGACCGAAGATTCTATCGAGCAATCCCGGTATGAACACGTCGACGTCGAGTTCATCTTGAGAGATTGTTGCTCCGCCGTTCCCAACATACGTCGACGCGAGTTGCTTCGAGTTCGCCTGGGCTAGTGGGGGAATTTGAGATCTAGGGATGCTCAGCCGGACGCCGGAGCTAAGCGTTAGGCGCAGGGCATCGGCACGCGCGTCATAGCTAACCGAGCGGAGCGAGAGCATTTTCTCCTCGTAGGCGGCGCGAGCTTGGTCGTTACGGCTATCGGTCAGTGTCTTCCCCATAAATTTTCCTCCAGACGGCCCAGCAGGCATCGACATGTTCTTGCACAACGGCGACCGCGCTGCGCTTCACGTGTTCGCTGGGCCGGCCGTATTTCGCGCTTACGAACGCCACGGGCTGTAGCGAGATTTTCAGGAGAACACCATTCTTTAAAACGTGAACGTGAGGCGGCCCGTGATCGTCGGTGAACACTTTAACGGTATGCCCCTTGGCTTCAATTACTTTCGGCACGCCTATTTTAACCTAAGTACTTGGGTTTTGCAACTCGCACCTCAAAGCAGCGGAACTCCTTCGTCCGTCTTACCGAGGCTGTTACCTACTTACTTCCCCGCGTGCGAAGACGGCGCGCCGTGCCAAAAAACTGCGCGTGTCCTTCAGCTTCGAATGTGGCAACGAGGGGTCAAGATCCCCAAGGGCCGGCGATCGCGTTCAAGGGCGCGCTCCGCAGCACCACGTATAGAGGGATCAGCGTAACGCCCTAGTCCACTCTTTGCTCGGAGGTGCACATGAGTTCACGGTTGAGTTTGCTGACATTGGCGGCAGCTGCCGCGGCAATCGCGATGACGTCGGCGGGTTGCAGTCAGACGACGAGGATGAACGGAGCCAGCGGCGTGGCAAACGCGAGTGGCTATGTCGCGCATCCTCCTGTCACCCTTCGACAGGCTCAGGGTGACAAAGCTGGGGGTGACAAGAGCTGGATGAACCCGGCCGCGAAGAAGTCGGATCTGCTCTATCTCGATGACCAAACCGGCGACGTGTACGTCTATTCCTATCCGAAGGGCGAGCTGATGGGCACGCTGACCGGGCTGTCCGAACCGCAGGGCGAGTGCGTCGACAAGAAGGGCGACGTGTTCTTCACGACCTTCGCGGCGCAGCAGATTGTCGAATACGCGCACGGCGGGACGTCGCCGATCAACACCTTGAGCAACCCCGGCGAATACATGGAGGGGTGCTCGGTGGATACGAAGACTGGAGACCTCGCAGCGATCGACTTCGAGCCGTCGGGCGGAGGGGGCGGCGGCGGTGTGGCGATCTTCGCGAACGCCTCGGGGAGCCCGACCGTGCTGAACGACGCAAACCTCTACCTCGGCTATCAAATCGGCTACGACAACAAGGGCAACATTTTCCTGGACGGCGTCGACAACAGCCGCAACTTCGAGTTCGCGGAGTTACCGAAAGGCAGCAGCAGCTTCTCCGAGATCACGCTGGGCGGCGTGTCGATCACCATACCGGGCGGCGTGCAGTGGGACGGCAAGCACGTCACGGTCGGCGACGCAAAGAGCGGCGACATCTACCAGACCAACGGTGCGGGCGGTAAGGTCGAGGGCACGACATCGCTGAGCGATTCCGACGGAATCTTCCAGTACTTCATCGGCGGCAAGAAGGTGATTGGGCCGAACGCTTATTCCGCAAACGCCGGGATTTGGAAATATCCCGCCGGCGGCAGCCCGACGATGACGATCACCGGCATCTCCGATCCCTTCGGGGCCGCGATAAGCAAAGCGCCGAAATAGGTACGTAGGTTCTTATAACGTAGCGCACGCTTTCCGATAGGCGACGTCGTCGCGATCCAGCGCTTCGGAGAACGTCGCGTACGTCGTCTGTGCAATTTCCGGCTCGAGGTCCGCACGAAACTTCTCGAAGTTCTCAGGCGACGCTTCTGCCGGCCCGATGGTCATGAAGCGCTCGTTGATTCCGGCGCACTGCGATAGGTCGGCGTGCTCCTGCAGCCACGCCGCGACGTCGGCGTCGGAGGCGGCGCTTGCAACGAGCTCTTGGAACTGCACGGGATCGACCCCGATCCCCTCGAGCAGGG
>CAVTPY010000010.1:0-142205 GCA_963736775.1 Vulcanimicrobiota bacterium
CGCCGGTTGAAGCAATTAGGCGAGGGGCTTTTGGCCCACCAGTGAGTCAGCTTTCAAACTGACCCACTACCTGTCAGGCTCGCCCTGCGTGGCGATGAGCTCGGAGAGCTTCCACGAGATGGCCGTGAGTGCCGCGACAATGAAGCACCCGAAACCATCAACTGGGTTTCGGTCTTGATGAACGGGTCGTTCCAGGCCGCCCCTATGGCGAAGCCTAGACGGCGGCCGGGATGGCGCCCTCAAGGATGAGGAAGACGACGACGGAGACGATTACTGCTACAGTCATTCGCCGTCGATTCTAAGCTTGGTTGCTTTACCTACGAAGGCCGACCCGGTTTCCGGCGCATCTCACCGTCGTGCAGATTCTGAACCTCAGCACTGCCCGCTCTTTGGGCTAAAAAACGGCACAGGAGCCCGCTGAAGGCTGTCAGACCGCCCAACTACTACTGCTCCTTTTTTGGAGCCCTAGAAAGCCCGAAATCTGGAAATCGGGCTTTACCGTTTCCGAAGTGTGCGGTACAGAGTCTCCTCGTTCGCAAGTTCTATCAACGTCTCAACGATGCCGCTCTCCGTCGCCACGCTACGAGCCAGGCCACGCCGACGCAGGTTCCGCTTCAGGTCTTCTAGCCGTGCCTTCAGACCCTCTGGCAGCGTAAAGCTCACCTTCTCTCGGGGTTCATCCATGCGCCCCATTCTAGCACAAGGCGGGCGCTGAAAGTCGCAGAGTTAGGTTTCTAGAAAATGGTAAACTGTAAAGTGTCTAAAGACGCTATACAGTTCGGAGGTATTCGTGCGCGGTCGGAAGCCAAAAGCAGTCGAGGTTCGGGTCGTCGTTGGCTACTGTCGCGTCAGCACCCGAGAGCAGGCCGTCGACGGCGGGAGCCTTCCCGCGCAGGAGAACCGACTGCGGGCACTTTCAGAGGCCGATGGCCGCCCGATAGGGCGCATGTTCGTCGATGCTGGCTTCAGCGCAGGGAGCTTGAAGCGCCCTGCTATTCAAGAGCTACTCGCCCTCGTCCGCGAGGGCAAGGTCGCGGCGATTTACTGCAGCAAGCTCGACCGGATGGTCAGGTCACTCGCCGACCTTCTCGCCATCGTCAAGCTCCTGCAAAAGCACGACGTTGCACTTGTGTCAGCCTCCGAACACATCGACACCGGCAGCGCTGCAGGTCGTATGATGGTGTCGATGCTCGGGGTCATTGGCGAGTTCGAGCGCGAACGGCTCTCCGAGCGCATTAAGGACGTAACGTTCGACAAGCGCCATCGCAAGCAAGTCTACTGCGGCAGCGCGCCATTCGGTTACAGGCGCCAAGGAAAGAGCTCTTGGAAGATGCCGCTGAGCAGAGAGCACTATCGGTGATGCGCTCGATGCACCGCGACGGAGCGAGCTATCGACAAATCGCCAAGTGGTTGACGGACGACGGCTCCCTCCCAAAGGCACTGCCTGGTACGCCGCTAGTGTGCGTGCTATCCTAAATCGCGGATGAGCGTGGATTCGAGCGGGAAACGGCGGCGTAGCCGCTAGTGGAGGGTTACAGGAGCGGGTCCCGGCGGGCGTCGCATGGGCCACCACATAATTGTGGCCCCCGTTTCACGAACGTGGGGTGGTGTAAGAAGAAGAGCCGGGCCGCAGGAGAAAAGGGCTAAATGGATTTTTTTGAGTTTGCCGATATTGTATCGGCACGAGTTGCAGATGTTTTTCCCGGGTCGCGAATAGAGGAGAGCCTTGATAACATTTCGTTTGCGCGCTGGCGGCGTAACGAACAACGTGCCCAGATTGACCGCGTCGGGGATGCAGACGAGGCCGCCGTTTCGTTCAGCCTGTGGACGCGACGGGAGCCGATTAGCAATCGAGCCTATCAGCATAGCTTCGAGCCTC
This sequence comes from Vulcanimicrobiota bacterium, assembly GCA_963736775.1. Classification (GTDB taxonomy): domain Bacteria; phylum Vulcanimicrobiota; class Vulcanimicrobiia; order Vulcanimicrobiales; family Vulcanimicrobiaceae; genus Cybelea. The sequence continues at coordinate 1,880 of CAVTPY010000010.1, forward strand.
TCAATCGAGAATCAGCGGAACGAGTAGCGGACGCCGTCACCAATTGGTTGAGGCAGGCATAAGCGTTTCCGTGTTGCCCATTGAGCAGCGAATCGACTGCGAGCGAATAGCGTGACTCCCTCGGACTTTGGCAAACTCACATGGCGTCTAGTGCACATCTGCTTTGCGCTTGGCGCGCTTTTTGGACTCTTCGTAGTTGCTGTAATCCATCAAATATTTTTCCCGGCGCTCTGCGCCATTGATGGGGCGCTATGGGCTGCGTGGTTTCAGGGACTAGCTATAGCCGGAACCGGGGTAACCGCTGTCGTCGCCATCATTTCTTCGGCAAAAGCCGAGAAAACGCGTAACAGCATTCGCGTCAATCAAGACGTTTACAGTGAAATGTCGGTCAACGAATACAGGATAACCCCGATGGATGCAACCGTACTAATGGCGAAGACCGTGCGTGTACCGGAGAAACGAGCAGAGTTTTCAAGAGCGCGCGAAGAAATGCGCGCAGGGGCGGAGCCTGATTCCATTCCGGCATACGAACGAGTTTCTGCCGCAATCGCTGCAGTCAACAACTACTTTGGTGGCTTGGCTCTTCTGTTGAGAAAAGGTCTCGTGGACCGAGACTTCATTCTCAACCGCTTTGCAGCACTCGCCTTACGAAGTTATGAGGACCAGCTCGAACTCGACATTCGGCCGCCGCGCGCGGAGTTTTATGAAATGGCGCAGGCGAGCTATGAATACCTCAGGGGCTTGGGATTCGAGGACGTAGCGCCTCCGCAAGCTCCGCTGCTGGGTAAGTCTGTTTGGCCAGACTAGGGGGATTCCGAAGCCCTAGAACTGCTTCTGCACGAGAGTGCATTTGTAGTCGTATGTAACGTTTGACATTTGCTCGGCGTGCTTTGCGTCTACGCTTAGCTGAAGGGGAGTATATCTGCTCAGTTCGTAATGGTAATGCTCCGCGTCCCAGTCTATAGCGGAGTCTGTTATCGTGGTGGTAAATGTCCCAGGCTCCAGCAGTTTGCTGACGGGAACCGTCACGCTTTGCTTAACCGTGTCAACGGTGAGCGCTACGGTTTCGCACCCGCCGTCACATACCGTGTCGAGGCCCCTAGATTTCATGTCGAGATATGTGCATGTGAGATTGAGGACACTAGCGACGGCCACGTTTGGCTGCCCAGCCAGAATAACCAGCGCGATGAGTGCGACCTTTGTTTTCACGATGAATGCTCCTGCGAATGGCTAGAACCGACCTTACGCCTGCGAGCTTCCGCACCGGGGTTCATTTGCTGTCACTTCCCCAAAGCCTATGATATGCCAAGAGTACCGCAAATATCGGCCCTAAGTTTGTCGGGGTCGAGGTGGTCCGATAGTGTGACCACTACGTCGTCACCAGGGTATGTTTCTGTTGCGACGCGGTACGTTATCGCGGTTCTTACGACCTTCTCTGCCTCGGGCTGGATGCACGTGCGGAGCGCTTGTTCCGGCCTAACGTAGAAGCCGACAACCGCCGTTGCGCGTCTCGCGAGGCCAGGGAGAATAGTCTGGTCGGGTTCAGGGCGAATGCTCGGTAGGGTAATGTCGAAGGTTTCGGCGCGGTCCTTTGGCATATCGTAGGATGAGAAGAAGAAATGCTCGCGGCGCAGCGCGGCTGACGTTTGAAAGTCGTGCTCGTACAGGTGCCATTTGTAGGCAGCGATGCGACCGTCGTTTTGAATACAGAAGCGTAGTTTCAGTCGTACGAGAATCGCATCCGCCGCGTCACGGTAGACCTTGTCAATGAGAACTTCCTCGCATCGCGCGCTTAACGTTGGACCGACGACGCGCTGACGTAGCAGTTCAAGATAATGGTGAGGCGCGACGACAGAGTGCCCCCCTTGCCGAACGTAGTAAGTCTTAGTGCGAGCGGTTTGGTGCGGTGCGAGGCTGCTATCGCCAACATCTATCACCAATACGACCTTGCCGATGGGAATCGCGGACGGCGAATCGGGAACGACTTCGTGGACGCGAAAATCCTGCAGTTCGTAACTGAGGAGATTTGGAATCTTCTGCTCGAACCACTCTCTGATGGGAGTGCGACCTTCGTGTAGCGGTACACCGTCGAAGGTCACCGCGTCGTCCTGTAGACCGATTATGAGATGGCCACCGCCACTGTTTGCGAACGCCGAGAGCGCCTTCGCAACCATGTCGAGAAACGCTTGCCGGTCGACCGAGAAGCTCGATGCGCTTTTGCGGTCGAAGTAATCGTGTTCCCCTGCGGGCAACGAGAGAACTTCGGCTTCAGTCCAAGAGGAACGCTTGGGGACCGGCATGGTCGTTCGTCCAGCCGTTATAAGAGCGCGACGGCGCGCGGCATTGACCGCCGGAGTCGACAACCAGGCCATCTACCGCTCTTTATGAGGCTTTGGAAACTCCACACGAATCGGCGTCGATTTCGCCGCAGGGTTTGTTCATTCCTGATTCGTGCCTCCAAAGCTAAACGGCGTGACCTCCGGTGCGACGGGGATGGGCTGCAACAGGGGCGCCCTGCGGCGTCGGCTCAAGACTTTGCCGCTTGTCTTAGAAGCGCCCCGGACGAACGGTCAACCCGAACAACTCGTCGATTCTGGTTTGGGCCTGGATAATCACCCGCTCATGCCCGATGATGGCTCGCTCAGCCGCGTTCATCGCCTGAATCCGCGGGCGGTCGAGGGAATGCGGCTTCGCACGCTCCTCCTCGATTTGTACGCTTAGGTCGGCGATGTTGTTATTGGCGTGCAGGATGACGGATTCATATCTGGTGACCGACATCGCTATTTGGGCCTCGCGCTGGTGCTTTAGCTCGCGGGCTCGCCGTTGGCCCTCCATCGCAATGTCCGTCGCGACAGTACTGCGGTCGATGCCAAGTAACTTCGCAATTTCTCGAAGGCTGCGGCCGTCGACGTGAAGCTCGAACGCACGAGTCTGACGCTCGTCCTGCGCGGGCGAACTTGGCTCAGGGGAGCGAGGCTTGCGGCCAGGCCATGCATGCCGCTGCCCGTTGACTGACCTGGACGAGGGGCGAGCGTCGCGAGCGCGTCGTTGAGTCGAATTAGGGGGTTCGGGTGGCTGGTTTTTGCGCATTTTTCTCACACCTTATGTGCTGACGTTCGGTTCAGCATATCGCGCCCGGCCAATTGACGGCTATCGGGGTCGTCGACGTTACGCACCGCGAGGTCACCGGGCTTGCCATGGCGCTCCCACGGAAATCCGCAGGCGATGCACGCTCCGCCTTCGATGATGGTGCCGAGCATCGCCACGTACCGCTGGCAGCCAGCGGCGAGAGCGTCGTTGAGATGGGCCTGCTCGTCGTATATGTCGATGAGTTTATCCGTTTCTTCCGTTGCTTGCATCGAGAGCAGCGCGATAATCTCGGGTTTGTTCGCGACGATGTAGGGGAGTATTGGCGTGACTGCCGATGACGGACGCAGTAGCAATCCGTCGCCATCAACCGTAATAGTGGCTCCAGCTTTTTGGATGGCGCGCAGTACGTCAGCGGCGGTCAAATCCGCACCTCGTCGCCATCGATACGCCACGGGACTGCGGCGCCGGAAGCGCTGTCGTTTTCGCGCTCTACAACCCTAGCGACGTACGGATTAAACGGATTAACCGCGGCGCCCGTACGTTTATCCGTTTCTTCCGTAACTTGTAGTGGTTGCGACGGCTTCGGCGGGACCGCTTGCCAAAGTTCGGCCGGTCGTCCAGGCTTGCCGGGTGATAGCACCTTTTCGATTGAGACGAGGCCGCGATTCACAACGTCGGCACGAATGCTTTGACGGCTGTTGGCCGATAGGTTCTTCCCGAAGAAGGCGTCCACGTCAGCGGAGGTCAGTTTCTCGGGATGGAGGTTGCGCAGGTGCTCAATCAACGCATCGGCCCGCTGGTTCCCAAGCCTTGCACCAAAGACGTAGCGCGCGCTCCCGAAGCAATAGTCCCACCAGGCGATGGCGGCGCGGAGGTGCCCTGGCTCAATCTCATCGGCCATTTCGAGCAACGCGAAGATGAGCGCGACGCGGAGAACGAACTGCGCGCCGCGCCGTGTCGCCGCAGACAGGAGCGGCGGGTGCTCGGCGGTTTCATTCGTGCAGTAAAACTCTTCCCATTCGGGCTTGGCGGCCTCGCTCAACTGTACCGCATGGCGGTCGCGTGCGTGACGTATCGCCTGGCTTAGCCGCGTCGCTATTGGTTCAAGGTCCGCATTGGAAAGGTCGCCACCGAACGGCAGGAGCTTGGTTCGCTTCGAGCAGACCATCGCGAACCGATTGACAACGCCGTTTGCAATTTTTGTCTCCGTCGTGTCCTGTCGGAGGTCGGCAGGCGTTACGTCGGCCGAGATGGCAACATGGCCATCCGTAACGCGCGCGGGGTCCTTCTTCGTGATATTAGCAAGCGGCACGCCGTCGAACGCGCCCCGCAAGCATTGCGAGAGCATACTGCCGTCCCGCTGTGCCGCCGCGCTCAGTCGCGTGTACTCGTCCTCGCGCACCCAGGCCCTCTTGAGCCGTGGCGTGCCGTTTTCGTCTTTCTCGGTGCGGAGAAATTGAATGAGGCCCTCGCTCGATGCGACTCCTGGCGCGAGAATTGCATCAAGCGTTTCCGAGTCCGCAGCGCGGAGAACGCGACAGGCGTCAGAAAACGCATTTCCCTTGCGACCATCGCCCGTATCGCCGACTATAAGCACGTTAATTCTCGCCTGTTGTCGCGACACGCCTGCGGTGTGGGGGTTGGAACCAATCATTGCTGAGACGCCGCAAAGCAAGTCGGCGAGAATCGCGTGGCGGTCCGATTCCGTATGCGGCTCGATGAAGTTCACGAACTCCCCGGCGATACCGTAAAACGCCTCATCGCGCATTGGCTCTGGCCATGTATAAATGTCGGCCCATTCAATCGGCCCGGCGCGTTCAGCCTGCTCGTGCGCCTGTCCGTCAGCGTGTTTGCCGAACTTGCGAACCGCAGATTCAGCCGCCGCGCGAAGTTCCGTTTCGACCTCGGCCTTTGTGTACGGAGGATTGCAATAGCTTTCGCCCCAGACCACGAGCGCCAGGAGAACCTGTGCTTCGTCCATGCCGGTCTGCGCGCAGCGGCCCGCGTAGCGAATCATCTCGTTATGTCGCGCGCCCTTATTGAGCGGCACGCCATCGTCGACGCCGCCGATGGGCCTGCGCTCGCCCGCCTTACCGTTCTGTTGCGCAAGCAGCGCATCGACCCAGACTCGCGGCAACTCTTGGACGGAAGGCGAGCCTGCGTCCCACGTATACACGCCACCGGATTCATGCTTCGACGGCGACAGGATAATGTAGCCACCGCGCGTTTTGACATCGACGCCAGGAAACTCGGAACCGAATGCCTGCGAACGCGATTGCAGCGTGATGTCTTGCGGAATGGCGACAACATGATGCTCGCTTCCACTGCCGGAGATTTGACGCGACGTATCGAGGGAGCCCAGCTGCTGCTCAAGCCGGGCGAACGATTCTGCTCCGCCGTTCCGAAAATCCACGTCTATCGCGCCGCGACCATCCCGCCCTAACGCCCAGCCAATATTCGCATCCGGCCAGCGCCTAACCCATTGCTCGATGACCAGCGGGTCGTCTGTCGCAGCATTCTCCCAATCGCGAATGCGGGGATGTTTGCCTTTGCGGGGTGTTTCGCAGTCCGAATCACCGCAGGTGCAGTGCCCGTCCTCTGTGATGGAATGAATGGGAAAGACCTTCATCCGGCGCTCGGCGTATGCGCGCCAAGGCTTCATTGCATCATCGTGGGCCGTAAATTGGCGACCCTCATCGTCCGGCGTGGCCTTCATGCCGCATCCCTAGTCCGAAGGAGGCGGGTGCGGTGACGGCTAAGAAATCTCATAGTGTAAAGCCTCCTAGCCCGCGTTCCAACCGCGGGCTTTTAATTTTGTCTTGTTAGTGCAGGGTCTGTTGCTGAAGCGTCCAGCGTCGGCGGTTCAGTCATGGTCAGCCCCAAGTAACGATAGACCTCCGCTCGACTAATCCGCCAGACGTGGCCTATGCGTACGCCTCGCATCGCTCCGCTGCGGAGGAGCCTGTAACCTGTAGGGTCGCTAATATGAAGCGCCCGGAAAACTGGCTTGGCCTGCGAGACCTCGGGCAAATCCGTCACGGAGCGTTCAGGCATGATTCGTTTCTCCTCGCTTTTGGTCGGCTTTGTGCCAGTTTACAGGAACGCAGCGCAACGTATATAACACAATACCGTAGCGAATTGTATCGGAGGGGAGGTCTTGTGAGGCTACCACGAACGATGCTCTTACCGTCCGAGCGGAAGGCATTGGCTGCCTGGCTCAAGCGTATCTTGGCTCAGACCGGCCTTCGCCCAATGGAAATCGCGCAAGCCATCGGCGATAGCAGCACGGCCCGGCTCAACCGCTATCGACGCGCCAAGGCGATACCCACAAAGGAAGCTCTAAGGAAGCTGGCTCGTCTTAGCGGGGTGTCTTTCGCATTAGCCTGTTTTCGAGCCGGTTACTTCGATGAGCTTATCGATGCTATTTCGGAAATGGCACGGTATGGCATCGAAACGCGAGACGCAATTTACACGCACGCAGCTTTTATGGCCGCCTTTACGTGTTTCCCACATCAAGGAGACGTGCCGGAAGAACGCCGCAAAGAGGGGCTTAGCTTCGCGAATGCGGCGCTCAGCACGTGGGACGAAGTTGCAGGCGAACTTCCCATAAAAAGCATCAAACGCATTAAACTGCCCGAGCCACTCAAAGCCGTCGTGCGCGTTCTTCGCGACAAGGGGATTAGCATCTCGGTTGAGGAGGCGACTCGCTGGCATCGTCCTGCTCGACTGGGCCATCCATCTTGACCCGGTCCAGGCACGCGCTGTTCGGCAGAAGCTATCAAAGCAATGACTATCTAGAAAGGAGAGTCTTTAAGTGTCAATTTACAAAAGACGTGGGCGATGGTCCGTCGCAATCGAATTGCCCGAAGGTATAGGTGCCCAGCGCCGGAGGCGCTACGTCGGCTCATTCGCGACAAAAACGGAAGCCAAGCGCGCTGAAAGGCAGGCCGAGCTAGAACGAGACCATGGTGTCGGAATCGAACCCCAGATGCTCAACGTTTCTAAGCTGCTGAATGAATACATCTTATATCGTGAACGCCGTCGTACCTATGCGACCATCAAGCGCTACCGAGAACTCAGCGTCAAGCACATAGAGCGATACATCGGGACTATCCGCATTCGAGACCTATCGTCACTTGCCATCGACCAGATGTACGACAAGCTGGCAGAAACGCTCGCACCACAAACGATTTTGCATGTGCACAGGTTGGCGAAAGGCGCGTTCCGCTGGGCAGTTAAAAAGAATCTTCTGTTGCGGTCACCATTTGAGTCGGTCGATACCCCAGAGGTTCCTAGGCGAGAGGCGCGTTGGCTCTTGCCGGAGGAAGCCCAGGCAGTTCTGGAGGCGGCGCATGGAAGCCGATTCTACGCACCATTCCGCTTTGCGCTTCTAACCGGTGTGCGTAGGGGTGAACTCGCAGCACTCTCTTGGGACGATATAGACCTTGGAGGAGGCAAGGTCACCATTCGGCACGCGTATTCGGATGCGACGGGCAAGATGGTTCTGAAAGGTACCAAGAGTGGCAAGCCTAGAGACATCCCCCTAAGTCCGACCGCGTCAGAGTTGCTGCGTAAGCAGTGGCTCGCGCTGACTAGAGAGCGCTGGGCGAAACCGGAACTCTATAGGGACCAAAATCTGGTCTTCCCGGATGCCCTCGGTGGCCCAACGAAGCTCGACGCCCTCTCGAAGGCGTTTAAGCGCATGGCACAGGTGGCCGGTGTCCACAACGCAGGTCTCCACTCAACCCGCCACAGCGCCGGAACGTACATGCTCGCGGAGGGTATCGATGTTCCGTCCGTGCAGTCCATCCTAGGGCATAGCGTTCCCTCGACGACGTTGAACATCTACGGGCACGCCGTTACGGACTTGCAGGTAGGCGCGGTCGCTACAATCGACGCCGTGCTCAGCCACGGTTTTACTCAGCGAAGGAGCGCCTAACTTAAAGCACATGGCTACCCGATGGCTACCCTCGACCAGAAAAGTAACCTTTCGGGAATCACAGGTGTGGCGGAAAGCCTTGATATATTAGGGTTTGACAATCGCGGAGAGGTGGCAGAGTGGTTGAATGCGGCGGTCTTGAAAACCGCTGAACCTTTACGGGTTCCGTGGGTTCAAATCCCACCCTCTCCCAGCCGTAACAAGAACGGCGCGGCATTCGGCGGAGGAACAGGTCCCTAGCACGAAACGCGCCGCTACGGGGAAGGAGTGCTAGAGTTGCAGCCGCTTAAGCTTGGACCCAAGTTAGCGAGACCCTTCTATGTCGGCGTCGCCCTCTTTACCGCCACGGGATGCGCGAGTGCGTACGTTACGCCGCAGGCCGCGCCTGCAGCTCGTTCTGTGAGGCCAGTTCCTGGTATGAGAGGTGGTTGGCTATCGCCCCGCGCCAAGAGCGGCAAAGGCCTTGTGTACGTCTCCGACAACGACGGGAACGCGGTCTACATCTTCGATAAGAACGACCTCGCGCAAGGGCCGATCGGAGAGATAACCGACGCAATCGAGGCGCCGAACGGTCTCGCGGTGGATCGGCACGGCGCTCTCTATGTCGCCAATTCGAACAGCACCGTCGAGGTGTACCCGCGCGGCAGCACGCAGCCTTCCGTAACTTATACCGACGGGATTTCTTTCCCATTCGGACTGGTCGTTTCGCCGAACACGGGACGTCTGTACGTCGCAAACTTCAATGCGAATGACGTGACGGAGTACCCTAAAGGATCGACCACCCCCGATACGACGATTTCGTTTGTGTCCATGGAAGGCAACGATCCCTATGGAATGGCCCTCGATCGTAAAGACGACCTGTTTGTATCGGCTTTGGGTTATCCCACGGCTCGCGCATACGAGATTCCGGTTGGTTCGGATACGCCGGTGGATCTCGGGATCAGCGGCATCCAGGTAATGTATGGCATTGCAGTCGATGAGAAGAGTGACGTCGTCGTCGTGGATCAAGGCGCAAAGGCTATTTACGTGTATCCACCCGGTTCCGACACCCCGTCGGAAACGATTACCGAGGGCCTGATTCAGCCCATACTCATCGCCTTCGACAAACGTGACCAGCACCTATATGTGGCCGATGCCGGCTCGGATGGACATGATGGCGGGCTATGGGTCTATTCATATCCGCGGTGTAAGCTCCTCACGCAAGTCCATCTACCAGGCTTCACCGTTCCGGAAGGCGTTGCCGTCAGTCCCCTGTGACATTGCGTGGAGATGAAATGAGCGCTACAAAAACCCCGTCTATCTCGCGAAGCGGCATACTCGGACTCGCGGCGTCGTTTGGAGTGTTCGCGGCGATCGGTAACGTCAGCGCGAGCGCCGCGCCGCAAGAGGGTGTCGTGGGTGCGTGGAGTCTCGTGAGCTTCGACACCGACGAAGGACGCGGCGCCTCTAAACCTCGCTTCGGGCAAGACCCCGTCGGCTATTTGCTCTATACCGCCGATGGGCACATGGCTGCGGTACTCGCCGGAACGCATCGTCCCGCGTTGAAATCGCCCTCCGGAAGCTCGTCAACCGAAGAGCAGCGCACGCAGTCGCTGGCGAATTTTCTCGCATATGCCGGTCGCTACGACATACGCGGCGATCGCGTCTTCCATCACGTCGACGTGAGCGTGTTTACCAATCTCATGGGAACCACGCTCGAGCGCCAATTCAAAATCGAAGGCGACGTGCTGACCATTCGCACGGCGCCTCCGGAAATTTGGGGCAGTTCGAATATCCTCGTATGGAAGCGCGCCTGAGCCCGTAGTAGAGCTACAAGCGCACGAGTTCGACTCGGCGGTTAAGTGCTTTACCCCCGTCAGTCGCATTCGAGGCGATGGGCTTTGTTAGACCGTAACCCTTCGCGATCATCCGGCTACGCGCAATTCCGTAGCGCTTGGTAAGATCGTCGACCACCGCTTGAGCGCGGCGCTGCGAGAGAGCCAGGTTGTATGCCGCGCCGCCGTCGGAGTCGGTGTGGCCTTCGATCTGGAAGCGCCAACTCGGATTCTCGCGCATAATCTGCGCGATTTCGCCGATTACGGGCTCGGAGCGGGCCTGGATGACCGCGCTGTCGACGTCAAAGTGGATACCGTAGATACGAATCCGCTTTTGAGTGGGCGTGAACTGCTTTTTCAGCGGCGCATTTCCGGTGAGCGTGACCGATGCTCGGGCGGTCCTCCCCGCGCCGTTGCTAGCGTTCACGTTGACGGTGTAGACGCCGGCTTTGGTCGAGGCCGGAATACCCACGGCAACGGTGAGGTTCATCGTGCCACCCGCCAGGTTGAAGTTGTTGGGAGTGACCGTTGCTGGAAGATCGCCCGTCGTCGTAATCGTGACGGGCCCGCTCCAGCCCTGGTTTGCGAGCACCTCCATCGGAACGCGAACCGTCTGCGCCGAGCCGGCGGCAAACGACGCCTCCCCATTGGGCTCGAGGATGAACGATTCGGTGACGAGCTCCGTGCACGGAAGGCCGGCCGGTACCGGAAGGGCGACTTCGAGTTGGCGAATGCGCTGCAGCGTCGGGTTATCGTTATCTCCGTTGAATCCGTCGTAGATCAGGATGCCGCCGCCATCGACCGCGTAGGTTTGCACGAATCCGTTGATGTTGGTCGGCTTGGCGACAAAAAGATGACCGCACCAGTGCGGATCGGTGGTCGTGACCGCCGCCGCGTTAACCAGGTTATTGTTGGCGCTTTGAACGTACGCATTGACGTCGACGAAATGGGGCGTATCGTTCTTGTCGTTCGTGCCAAGCGCGCTGTTCTCGATTTGAATCAGGCTGGCGTGCGTCGTTTCGGGCCCGGGGCCGACCGATGTGAACGGATAGGGAAGCCAGGTAAAGTCAGAGCCATTTCCGCATTCACCGCCCGCGAGCAGCAGCTTGTGCCCTGCGGCGACCCACTGCAGCAACAAGGCTTGCTGTTCCGGGGCCATCAGATCGGGTACCTTGCAAGTGTCGCGTGCGATCACCGCCTCTTTCCCGGCGAGCGCGCTGCCGTCGAACATGCTCGCACCGATGCTAGTGAACGTGTATCCCGGGAAAGCCACTTGGCTATCGGCCGGGTAAAAGGTTCCCATCGGATCTTGGTCGAGCACCAAGATTCCGTGCGGACCCGTTCCGGTGGAACGCGCCATGCAAAAGCCGGGCCGTTCGGTCGTGCGTGAAAAGAAAATCGCACCGCCGCCTTCGTTCGATCCGGCGATGACCGAGGCGTCGTCGTTAACGACGGCACGGACCGAAGTGGGATTGCCGTGCGTATTTCCCGGGTACCTCGCGTTCCAGTTCCGGCCCGCAAGCTCACCGATATAAGGCCCGAACAAGTCGGTTTGCGTGCACTCGGTTCCGACGAGTGCGCTGCCGACTCTGACGAAACGCACCCGCCGGTCTCCGTCGTGCGCTCCGGTCGTCACGAATGCCCCATTCTTGTCCGGGTAGCCGTCCTCGACGAAAATGCCAGTCGGGTCGAGCGCCGGCGGCGGCGCGACCGTCCCGGTGGCGCCGACGGAGTTGAAGAGCTGGCTTGCCGTCACGCGCACCCAGCGGGCCTGCGTATTGGCCGACAACGTCGTGCTCCCGCTTGCGATCGTACCGACGTCGCTGAAGCCGCGATCGGCGCCGGTAGTCGAGACCGCAAACGCGACGCTCGGGGTTGGGCCGTTTGCTGCCGCGTCGCGCAGGCTGGCTTGGAATCCGTTAATCGTTGCAAGACCCGGTAGTTCGAACGTAAAGACGAACGGTGGTTTAGCCGCATCCGGCAGTTCGGTACCGATCCCGCCGGCGGCGTTCGCGAGGTTGCCGTCGTTCATTCCATCGAGTGCCGCAGGGGAATAGCTGCGTAAGATCGTGCCGTTGCCGGCGGTCAGCAAGTTTGGATCGGCCGTCGGGGTCGGTGCCGCGATCGCCGTTCCCGCAACTGCCGGCGTGCCGCTTTCGGCCGACGTAGGGGTGGCCGTGGCCGTCGAGCTCGATTGTCCCCCGCCGCCGCACCCGGCCAGACAGAGCGAGAGTGCCGTGACAAAAACGACCCGCTGAGGCATCCGCACGTTAATTCCTCCGACATCGGTGACAGAAAAGCCACCGTGCGTATTGGTCAGGCGCGCGGGAGCGTTTTCCCTTTCGGGCCTCCGGGGCCTAAGGCGGAGTCGCCCCGGTCTTTCCCTAAGGCACTTCGACATGATACGTATGCTCTCGCTCGCACTCGTGACGCTACTGCTCTGCGCGCCCGCGGCGGCGAGCCAATCCGACGCCGCGCTCAAAGCCGCGCTGCAGCGCGACGTAAATCAATATCTTGCGACGCGCTCGAAGATCGAGCACCTATCGGCCATCTCGCTGAGCGTGAGCCTTCACGGCTCGAGCGTCATCAACGTCACGGCGGGACGCACGCAGTACGGCGGTGGCGGCCAACCGATCACGCCGCATAATATCTTCCAGATCGGCAGCAACACGAAGGCGTTTACCTCGGTCGCGCTGTTGCAGCTCGAGGCCGAAGGCAAGCTGACGATCGATCAGACGATCGGACGTTGGCTGCCGCAGTATCCGGCTTGGAAAAACGTGACGATTCGACGGCTGCTCAGCATGACCAGCGGCATTCCGACCTACGATGATAACCCGCAGATGCTGGCCGACTACGCAAAGACTCCAAAGCGGTATTTCAAGATTCCCGAACTGATCGCGTACGTCTACCCGACCAACCCGAAGGCGCCTCCTGCGACCACCGGTTACTCCTACTCGAACACGAACTATCTGCTCGCCGAACTGATCGTCGAAGCGGCGTCGCACGACACCTATCCAAACGAGCTCGATAAGCGCTTTCTGCAGTCGGGTCTCGGTCTGCACGATACGTTTTACGCGCCGAATCAGTATCCGGCCAACATCCTCGCGCGTTTGCCTGCCGCGTATTTCGTGAACGACGATCCCGACGACAAGCCGCTTGCGCCGCTACTTGGAACGAACGTGAGCGTCGATAGCCTCTCGTGGATGCAGGGCGCCGGCGGAATCTCTGCCACGATGCAGGATCTCGGACGCTGGGCTCGCGCGCTCTATACCGGACCGATGCTTGCGCGCAAGCAGCGCGCCGAAATGCTCAGCCTCGTCTCAACGAAGACCGGAAAGCCGCTCGCCAAGGTTAGCAAAGACGAGCCGCGAGGCTTCGGTCTCGGCGTCGCGCAGATGATGGTCCCCGATATCGGTACGATCTGGTTCTACGAAGGCGAAAGTCTCGGCTTCCGCACCCTTCATTTCTACCTTCCGACAGAAGACGTGGTCGTCACGTTTTCGCTCAATAGTCGTCCTGGCTCGGCGAACGACGGCGCCGGCAAGCTTGCGACAACGGTTTATAAGACGCTGAAAAACGCCGGCTTCTAAGGCCGCGCGTGGGCGATCGATTCGTCTGGCCCGCGCTCTTCCTGCTAGGCTGCTATCACGGCCTCAATCCGGGGATGGGCTGGCTCTTCGCGGTCGCGATCGGATTTCAGGAACGCCGCACGATCGCCGTCGTTCGCGCGATCGTACCGCTGACGATCGGGCACATTCTCTCCGTAGCGATCGTCGTCGCGATCGCGACGCTCGCGACCGTCGAGCTTCCGCACCTCGCCGTTCATCTGGCCGCGGCGGCGATTCTCATCGGATTCGGCGTCTACCGGCTCGTGCGCGCTCGCCATCTCCGCTGGGTCGGCATGCGTGTCGGATTCTGGGGACTCGTTCTTTGGGGATTCTTAATGTCGAGCGCGCACGGTGCGGGATTGATGCTGCTGCCGTTCGTCACCGCCGCGCACGCAGGCGCGCAGGGTGCGATGGCGATGCCGATGGCTTCCGCGGCTCACGGTGCCTACGCGACCGGGTGGTTAATGGTTGCCGTGCACACGCTCGGATATTTGCTGACGACGACGGGGGTGGCGCTGCTCGTCTATACGAAGGTAGGCGTCCGGTTTCTACGCCTCGCCTGGCTTAATCTGGACCTCGTTTGGGCGATCGCGCTGATCGTGACCGGTCTCATCGCGCTCCTGACCTGAATCAAAAAGGAGACTTAGGTCAACAAAACGGAGTAGCCCGCATGCAACTGAAGCCCGACCCCACATTTTACGCTTCCCCAAAGGACGCGATGAAGGCACCGCCCGAGAGGCTCGCCTATGTCGCGATGCTGAGCGCAAGCGGCAACGGTGTTCCCGATCGGCTCGCGGTCGTCGATACCGATCCGTCGTCGCCACGATACGGAACCGCGATCGGCGGCGTCGATCTCCCCAATACCGGCGACGAGCTGCACCATTTCGGCTGGAATGCGTGCAGCGCCGCGCTCTGTCCGTTCGCCCCGCATCCGCACGTCGAGCGGCGGTATCTGATCGTGCCGGGGCTGCGTTCTTCGCGCATCTACATCATCGACACGAAGCCGAATCCCGCGCAACCGCGGATCGTGAAGGTCATCGAGCCGGGAGAGATCATCGCCAAGACCGGTTACACGCGTCCGCATACGGTGCATTGCGGTCCCGACGCGATCTACGTCAGTGCGCTCGGCAACGCCGACGGCGACGGCCCGGGCGGCATCTTCAAGCTCGATTGCGACACCTTCGAGGTCATCGGGCCGTGGGAGGCCGATCGCGGCCCGCAGTACCTGGCGTACGATTTCTGGTGGCACATCACGCACGACGTAATGATTTCGAGCGAATGGGGCACGCCGAAGATGATCGAGAACGGCCTCAACCCGGGGCTGCTGCTCGAAGGCAAGTATGGCCATCATTTGCACTTCTGGGATCTGCGCACGCGCAAGCACAAGCAGAGCATCGATCTCGGCCCCGAGCAACAGATGGTGCTCGAGCTGCGTCCATCGCACGACCCGGCCAACACGTACGGATTCGCCGGTGTCGTCGTTTCGCTGAAAGATCTCTCGAGTTCGATCTGGCTCTGGCATCGCAAGAACGGTGAGTGGGACGCGCAGAAGGTGATCGAGATTCCGGCGGAGCCGGCCGATCCTGCGCAACTGCCCG
The DNA here is from genome assembly GCA_963736775.1 of Vulcanimicrobiota bacterium. Lineage (GTDB taxonomy): Bacteria > Vulcanimicrobiota > Vulcanimicrobiia > Vulcanimicrobiales > Vulcanimicrobiaceae > Cybelea. The sequence goes on from CAVTPY010000010.1 coordinate 16,929, forward strand.
AGCTGCTCAAAGGGTTCTCGGCCGTGCCGCCGCTGCTCTCGGATATCGATCTCTCGGTCGACGATCGGTATCTCTACGCGTCGTGCTGGGGAACGGGCGAGATGCGTCAGTACGACGTCAGCGATCCGTTCAATCCCAAGCTCGTTGGCTCGGTGCACATCGGTGGCATCGTTCGCCGCGCGCCGCATCCGGCAAATCCAAGTAAAGCCCTGGCCGGCGGACCGCAGATGGTTGAAGTGAGCCGCGATGGGAAGCGCGTTTATTTCACCAACTCGCTCTATCGCGCGTGGGACGATCAGTTCTATCCCGACGGCGTGAAGAGCTGGATGGTAAAACTCGACGTCGCGGACGACGGAGCGATGGCCTTCGATAAGCGATTCTATTTGGAGTGCGACGACACGCATCGCGTGCATCAAGTCCGCCTGCAGGGCGGCGATGCCTCGTCGGACTCGTACTGTTATTCGTAGACCGCTCTCGCGCCCGGAGGAACCAAACCATGACCCAAACTCAACCTGCCTCCGCGACTTCCACGAAAGTCTACCGCTTGCAGGGCACGCTGCTCGAAGCGTGTTCGTGCCGAACGCTATGTCGCTGTTGGATCGGTGAAGACCCAGACGGCGGTGCCTGCGACTCGTTCCTTGCCTACAACATCGAGAAGGGCGAGATCAACGGCGTCGACGTTACCGGACTGACCTACGTGGAGGTCGTCAAGATTCCGGGAAACGTGCTCACACCGCACAGCTGGAAGCGCGTAAGCTACGTCGATGCGCGAGCAACCGACGAACAGCGGGCGGCGATTCTCGACGCTTGGCACGGCCGCCTAGGCGGACCGTTAGCAGACCTCAACGCCTTGGTCGGAGAAGACGTCGCGGTTGAGACGGCGCCGATCCAACACGACCTCAAGGGCGGTGAAGGCACACTGGTTGTCGGCGATAAAATTCGCGCGACCATGGCGCCGTATCGCAGCGCATACGGGGCGGTCACGACGCTGCGCGACAGCATCTTTAGCACCATCCCCGGCGCACCCGCATATATTGCGAAGGCCTCCGAACACGTCGTCAACATTCCCGAGCACGGAATGGTTTGGGCCTTTAAGGATCGCAATGCGATTCAGGGCGACTTTCTGCTAGAGGCGTAGCCTTATGGCCGCGAACGTCGCGCACCGGCGCGTGCAATTCAAACCCGTCGCAGTTCTCGGTTGCGCGATCGCGGCCGCGTGGGCGGTCTGCGCATGGGCGGAGCTGACCGGCAACGCCGCGCAACTTCATCATCACGCGCTCTACGAGAGTGGGCGGCCGTATTGGTTCGCGGCGCTCGTCGTGGTAGCCGCATGGCAGTTCATGACCGCGGCGATGATGCTGCCCTCTTCGCTCGGATTCATCCGGCTTTATGCGACGGCCGCCGCCCGCGCGCCGGACTTCCCGCTCGCGCTGATCTTGTTCTTGAGCGGTTACTTCGCGGTTTGGACGGCATTTGCGTTGGCTGCGTTTAGCGGAGACATGCAGCTGCATCGAGTCGTCGATGCCTGGCCGTGGCTGGCGACGCACGCGGCGCTGATACCGGCGGGGACGCTCGGTCTCGCCGCGATCTATCAGTTCACCCCGCTCAAGGATGCCTGCCTGAAATCGTGCCGCCATCCCGGCCTCTATCTCGTGCGTCACTATCGGCGCGGCGTACTCAACGGATTGCGCCTCGGCTTCGGGCACGCGCTCTACTGCGTCGGCTGCTGCTGGGCGCTCATGCTGGTGATGTTTGCGGCGGGAGTCGCGCACTTGGCTTGGATGGGCGTGCTCGCGGCGATTATGTTTGTCGAGAAGGCGACGCCGTTGGGAAACCGAGTCGTTGCGCCGGTCGGCGTGCTTCTCGGTGTGCTTGCCGTGATCGCGCTCGTGGCACCCGGCGCCATCGGGGGCTTGTGACGACGCTGACGATGCATGTTGGAATCGCGGGCACGGGAAAAATGGGAAGCGCGATGGCGCGCAATCTTCTCGATCGTGACTATCGGGTATCCGTTTGGAACGTCGATCGCGATATGATGGATCCGCTGGTCGCTGCAGGCGCGGCGCCGTTCGAGAGCCTCGAAGGACTCGTCGCGAGCGTCGATGCGACGATCGCGATGCTCTGGGACGATGACGTCGCGCGAGAAATCTCCCTTGGCCGAATTATTCCTGCCGCACGCGCAGGTGAACTCGTTATCGAACTGTCGACGCTTTCACCACAGATGTATGAGACGCTCGCAACGGCAGCCGCGCAGCGAGGCGTGGAGTTTCTCGCGTGTCCGGTTCTCGGCAGCGTCGACGGCGCGCGAGCCGGCACGCTGACGCTCTTGCCAGGCGGCACCACTCAGGCCTTCGAACGCGGTCGCGAGCTTTTGGGCGCGATGGGTTCTACGATTAAGTTTACCGGTTCGCCGGCGGCCAGCGGACATCTCAAGCTCGCATACAACTCGATGCTGTGCGTAAATGCCGATGCGATTGGCGAGCTGCTCGGGATCATGGGGCGGGCCGGCGTCGATCGCACGCTCGCAATCGACGCGCTCGTTCAGGCGCTCGAGCGTGTCGCCACCAAGCGCCAACAACTCATCGAGCGCGACACTCAACCGCGTTTCTCGGCCAGCGCGCTTCTCAAGGACTTGCGCCTCGCTCGGGTGGCCAGGCAGAGCCTGCACATGGATGCGCCGCTGATGGAGTGCGCGCTCGCGGAGTTCGAAGCAGCCGTTGAGACGGGTCTAGGTAGCGAAGACTACATCGCCGTCGGCCTGGCGCAGGAGCACGTTGAGTAAGGACGTTTAGAGGTCAGGGGCGCAGGCCGCGCAGCGGCCTTCGAACGTCACCCGCTCGCTCGCAATCTTGAAACCGTGCTGCAATGCGAGCGTCTTGAGCGTGCGCGCCGGAATCGCAAAAGCAACATCTTCGATCGCCCCGCACGTGCTGCAGCGAAAGTGTGCGTGTCGCGGTCCCGAAGGTTCGTAGGTCGCGGCGTCGACGCCGGGCACGTACAGCTCGGAGATCAGACCCAGTTCGCGCAATCGCTCCAGCCCGCGATAGATGGTCGAGAATCCGATGCCCGGCCGCCGCTTGTGTGCTTTCGTGAAGATGTCCGAAGGCGTAAGGTGGCGGCCGATCCCGCTTGCTTGCACGATCTCGTAAATGAGCTGGTAGTTCTTCGGTAACTTTGGATAGGCGGACGGGGTCATTTTATTTTACGGCGGGCGGAGGCAGCAGGATTTCGACCAGCGTGAAAGTGAAAATCACTTTCAGCCCTTCGCCGGCATCACCAACCTTCCCCCTGAATCGGAGAGACTCGCAATACATGGAAAATACAATCGCCGAACTGTCGGACGCCGACCGCGGCTGTCCGGTAAAGCACGTTCCCCTGCGCCCGAGGGTCAACATCGAATGGTTCCCGGAGTTATTGGACGTTTCGGTGCTTCATCGGCCGTCGGCACTCTCCGACCCGATGGGTCCCGATTTCGACTACGCTCGTGAGTTCAACAGCTTGGACCTCAAAGCGGTCAAGGCCGACCTGTTCGCGTTAATGACCGCTTCGCAGGATTGGTGGCCTGCCGATTACGGGCACTACGGGCCGCTCTTGATTCGCATGGCCTGGCACGCCGCGGGCACCTACCGCATCGGCGACGGCCGCGGCGGTGCGGGCTCGGGCCAGCAGCGCTTCGAGCCGCTCAATAGTTGGCCCGACAACGCAAATCTCGATAAAGCGCGCCGCTTGCTGTGGCCGATCAAGCAGAAGTACGGCCGAAAGATCTCGTGGGCCGACCTCATGATTCTTGCGGGAAACTGCGCGCTCGAATCGATGGGACTGCGCACGTTCGGATTCGGCGGCGGCCGCGTCGATGCGTGGGAGCCCGACGAAAACATTTATTGGGGTCCGGAAACCACGTGGCTCGACGACAAGCGCTACACCGGCGAACGCGATCTCGAAAAGCCGCTTGCGGCGGTGCAGATGGGTCTGATCTACGTGAATCCGGAAGGCCCCAACGGCAATCCCGACCCGCTCGCCGCGGCGGTCGATATTCGCGAGACGTTCGCCCGTATGGCGATGAACGATGAGGAGACCGTCGCACTGATTGCCGGCGGCCATACGTTCGGCAAGACGCACGGCGCCGCCGATCCCGCGCAGTACGTCGGCTTCGGTCCGGCCGGTGCGGGCATCGAAGAACAGAACCTTGGCTGGCGCAACTCATTCGGTAACGGTAACGGCGACCGCACGATCACCAGCGGACTCGAAGGTGCTTGGACGCAGGCGCCCACGCGGTGGAGCAATCTGTATTTCGACAATCTCTTCAACTACGAGTGGGAGCTGACCAAAAGCCCGGCCGGCGCGTATCAATGGAAGCCCAAAGACGGCGCGGGCGCCGGCAGCGTTCCGGACGCGCACGATCCGTCGAAAAAGCACGCGCCAACGATGCTCACGACAGACCTCGCGTTAAAGGTTGACCCGATCTATGGGCCGATCTCGAAGCGCTTCCACGAGAACCCGCAAGAGTTCGCCGACGCGTTTGCCAAGGCGTGGTTCAAGTTGGTGCATCGTGATATGGGGCCCATCACGCGCTATCTCGGTCCTGAGGTCCCGCCCGCGCCGCAGATCTGGCAAGATCCCGTGCCGGCGGTCGACCACCCGCTCATCGGCGAACAGGAGATCGCCGCGCTCAAGGCGCGCATCCTTGCCAGCGGACTCACGGTGTCGCAGCTCGTTACGACCGCATGGGCGTCGGCGTCGACGTTCCGCGGCACCGACAAGCGCGGCGGCGCGAACGGCGCGCGCATTCGTCTCGCCCCGCAGAAGGATTGGGACGTCAACCAACCCGCCGAGTTGGCGAAGGTGCTGCAAACGCTCGAAAACGTTCAAGCGGAGTTCAACGCCTCGCTCTCCGGCGGCAAAAAGGTCTCGTTGGCCGACATCATCGTTCTCGGCGGCTGCGCGGCGATCGAGCAGGGCGCGAAGAGCGCCGGTCACGACGTGAAGGTCAGCTTCGCGCCGGGACGCACCGATGCGACGCAAGAGAACACCGACTCGCAGTCCTTCGCCGTGCTGGAACCGGCTGCTGACGGCTTCCGCAACTACCTCGGCAACGGACGCTCGCGTTCGCATTCGCCCGAGCAGCGGCTCCTCGACCGCGCGCAGTTGCTTACGCTGAGCGCTCCCGAGATGACCGCGCTCGTCGGTGGCCTGCGCGTCCTCGGCGCGAACGCCGACGGATCGAAGCATGGCGTTTTCACGAAGCAGCCGGGTACGCTGACGAACGATTTCTTCGTGAACCTGCTCGACATGACGACGAAGTGGCAACCGGCCGGCAGCGACTACGCGTATGAAGGTACCAACGGCCGCACCGGCGAGCTCACCTGGACCGGCACGAACTGCGACCTCATTTTCGGTTCGAACTCGCAGCTCCGCGCGGTTGCGGAGGTCTACGCCGTCGAGGGCGATCACTTCGTTCGCGACTTCGTCGCTGCGTGGGAAAAGGTCATGAACCTCGACCGGTTCGATCTCGCCGTCACGACCTAGGGACGCCCCAACGAAACGAGCCCGCCGGAGCGGGCTCGTTGTGACAAAATGATCCGCTGTAATGCCCTAGGGCTTCGTTACGAGAAGACCGGTGGGTTGCTCTATTCCGTCCGTGAGCGTTGCATACGGCCTCCAATTTGAAGCAGATGAAAAGGGAAATTGGAGTTTGCCTGGGCTTGTTGCCTCTCCTGGCTACAACCTAAGGCGTCAACGTTGTTAACACGATCACTTTAAGAAGGGGACGTTCTCCGGCGTGACGATTCTGGCGATGTCGCGAAAAATGGCGTTTGCGACGCCGGGAAAGGGCTTCTCCCGTTGGCTATTGACGAAGGCGACGATCGTCACGCCGGCAGCCGGCATGTAATACGCTCCCGTGTTGTAACCGGTTATCCCGCCGGTGTAGCCGTACCAGCCGGCCGAACAGCCAATGCCTAGACCGAACGAGAGGTTCCCCTCTCCCGTCGGCAGGCACGTGAGTCGCGCTCGTTGCGAAGCCGCGCCGTTCGTCGTTCCGGTAACATACGCTTTGACCCATCTCTTCATATCGCCCATATCGGAGATCATGGCGCCCGCCGCCCATGAAACCGAAGGTGCGAGAACTGCCGACTCGTCGCTCCACTGGCCCTTTCCATTGCGCGAGTACCCGTGGGCGTACGGGGTCGGCATGCCCCAGTTCGTCGTTGGAAACGAGGTCTGACTGAGCGACATCGGAGCGAGAATCCGACGATGGATTTCGTTCTGGATCGTGTCGTGGGTCACTTTCTCAATGATGAGCCCAAGCAGGAACCAGTTGGTGTTGCTGTAGTTGTACTTCGCTCCTGGAGCGAACAAGGGCGGTTCTTTTGCGGCGGTCGCGACCCACTGCTTCGGCGTCTGGCGCGACCACCAACTCTCACTCTGCTTCTGCACCGCCGGAATCGAGTACGCGTCGACGATTCCGCTGCGCATCTCGGCCAACTGGCGCAGCGTGATGCGCCCTTGGTTCGGTACGGCGACGCCGAGGTCGAATTGGCCGATCGTGTCGTCAAGGCTCAACTTCTGCTCGTCGACCAGTTGAAGCAACACGGTCGCCACGAACGTTTTCGTGTTGCTGCCGATGCGGAAGCGGTCGTCGAGAGCCATCGGGCGACGCGCCGCGAGATTCGCGTAACCGAACCCGCGGGTGAACTCGCCTCTGCCTGGTACCCAGACCCCGACGACCGCGCCCGGTACGGGCTGCGAGCCGCCGTAAGCCGCAAGCTCCTTGTTGACGGCGGTCGCGATCGCGTCTTGAACGCCGGGACTAAGCTGGGTGCTCGCCGCGCTGCCGGCGACGTCGCTGCTCGACAGGGCAAAGAGCACTGCCAGGACGACGAGACAAGAGTGTTTCATGAAAAGCCATCTTCCGCGGTTTGCGGATCCAATCCGCTCCGGCTATAATTGGAGAGCAAGAGATGATGCGATGAGCGTGGTCGTTGAGTCCGAGCGCCTTCTGCTTCGTAAGTGGAACGACGAAGACGCGGCGGCAGTAGAAGATATTTACCTCAAGCCTGAGGTCATGAAGTTTATTCCAGGCGGCGTTTGGAGTCCCGAACGGACGGCCCGTGTGGTAGCGCGGATGCGCGAGCTGGATATCGAACAGGGATTTGGATTCTATCCAGTCGTGCTCAAAAGCCTCGGAAAGATCATCGGGCATTGCGGGCTCGGCTTTCTCGAACAAACGCCGGAGATCGAGGTCGCATATATCCTGGATTCTCGCTATTGGGGGCAACGCTATGCTTCCGAGGCAGCCAGGGCAATCATCGCCCACGGCTTTTCGAGACTGAATATTTCGCGAATCGTGGCCGTAGCGTTTCCGGAAAACGTTGGCTCAATAGGCGTCATGCGATCGATAGGCATGACGGCGCTGGGGACCGCGCATCACTTCGGCGCAACGCTGGTCAAGTACGAGGCGAGGAAGGCCGGCGCAGCCTAGGAGCCCGTCGGACTCCTAGCTCTTCACGGTCGAAGCCGTGTAGATCTCGTCGATCGAGTGCTTGAGCTCGGCGTTGAAGGCCGCATCGCTCATATCGTGCGTAAGACCCTGCAGTAACGCTCGCGAGAAGCTTGCGATCATACCGCGATCATGCGAGAGGCGTTCGCAAGCCTCATCGCGTGAATAACCGCCGGAGAGTGCCACGACGCGGGCCACGCCTTCGTGCTGAATTAGAGGCTCGTACAGGTTCGGCACGTCCGGAATCGTCAGCTTCAACATCACCCGGCGGTGCGCCGGGAGAGCGTCGAGTTGACGGAGGAGCGCCGCCAGCAGTATCGCTTCCGCGGCCGCCTTGTCGGGGCTCTTTATGAGTACCTCCGGCTCGAGAATCGGCAGGAGCCCGCGATCCGCGATTTGTGCGGCCAATTCGAACTGCTGATCGACAATGGCCGCGATGCCGTTGATCGACGGAAGCCGAACGGTCGACCGCATCTTCGTGCCATAGACGCCCAATCCGGCGGCACGAGCGAGCAGCGCGTCGAGGCCGGGGATCGCCTTCATCAAGTTTACACCGTCGCGCTCGTCCTCCAGTCCCTTATCTACCTTCAGAAACGGGACGATGCCGCGATCCTTCCATAAGAAGGTGGGAACCGGCGTATCGCCGACGGTGCCGTCCATCGTGCGCTCAAACAAGATGGTTGCGATGATCTTCTCGCCGGTGAACGCCGGCGCCGTCATGACGCGAACGCGCATCGCATGCATGAGCGCGAACATCTCGTCGTCGCCACTGTAAGCGCTGTCCGGAATGCCGTAAAGACGTAAGGCCCCCGGTGTCGAGCCGCCGCTCTGATCCAGTGCCGCGACGAAGCCGGGCTTGTCGCTTACCTGTGCGTCCATTGCATGATCGGCCACGATGGACTCTAGTATAGCAGTTGTGGTTTCGCGTGGTCCAGCGCGACGCAGGCGGAGGTGGTACGGCGTGCGAACGGCGTCGGCGGAGGAAACCACGATGCACGAGGTTCAGGGTCGCTTCATCCGCATCGTCGCCGTTCTGGCGGCGTTCTTGCTCTGGTCGAGCTCCGCCCTCGCTCGCGCGGCCGACACCCCTTCGGTTTCCGCAATCGAGAACATCGTGCGCAGCTCGATGGCTGAGAACCACCTCAAGGCGGTCATCGTGCAGGTTCGCACGAACGGAACCGAGGTATATACCGGCGCTTTCGGCGACTCGATGACCGGGGTTCCGGCGACGCCGGACATGCACTTTCGCAACGGAGCGATGGCGTTCACGTACATGGCGACGCTGCTGCTCGAACTCGTCGACCAGAAAAAGGTGAGGCTGGACACCAAGCTCTCGGCCTACTTCCCCGGTCTCCCTCGGGCCGATCGCATCACGCTGAGGAATCTCGCGCAGATGACGTCGGGGTACGCCGATTACGTCTATCAGCCAGAAACGTCGCTGGGCGTCTACCGAGACCCATTTCGCCAGTGGACTCCCGAAGAACTGACGCAGATCGGCGTGTCAAAACCCATGGAGTTCGTACCGGGCAGCAACTGGGGCTACTCGCACACGAATTACGTCATCCTCGGCCGCGTGCTCGAGAAGATCGCCGGCATGCCGCTCGTCGATGCAATTCGTCAGTACGTCTTGGAACCGATGGGCCTTAAGCAGACCGGCGCGTTGACGACGCCGGAGATTCCGGAGCCCGTTTTGCACGCATTCAGCTCCGAGCGCCGCGAGGTGCTTGGAGTTAAACCCGGCGTGCCGTTCTACGAGGAGGCGACATTTTGGAATCCGTCGTGGACTACTGCCGAAGGCGCCGTCGAGACGACCGATATCTCCGACCTCGCCGTGTCGATCGAAGCCGTCGCGACGGGAAAGCTCTTATCGCCGGCGTCGTCCGCCGCGCAGGTCGTTCCGAGCCTCATCGGATTCGGTCACGCTCAAGCCGGCTGTTCCGCGTGCGGCGAAAACACTGCAGCGTTCAACTACGGCCTGGGCGTGATTCTCAGCGGGCCATGGATCAGCCAGTCGCTGGGGTTCGCCGGGGCCTCGGGCGTTGCGGGCTACTTGCCCGCGCAGAAGCTGACGATAGCGGTGGAGGCGACGAACGGCGCCGGCGCCTACGATGACAAAGGGAACGTCGGACTCGGCGCCGTCCCCCTCTTTCGAGCGCTCGCGCAAGCGCTCGCACCAAATACGATGCCGCCGCCCTCTCGCTGACGTGCGCGTCTCCCCTCGCTAGGGCCGCCTCACTCATAGTCCGGAGCGAAGTAGTCGCTGTCGAACTTATGGTGAATGAAAAATTGCGCCGGGTGCGGTGCTTTGATCGCCACGAACGGACGAGGCTGCTGCGTAAAGTCGAAACAGTCGCCGGCGGGTGAAGTCGCCCGCTTGTCGGCCACGGCAAGTTGGCCGAGACCATAGAGATCTTCGGCAAAGCGTAAGACGCTGGTCGTTTCGTATTGCACGTGCGAGACGTGGTTCTTCTTGGCGTAGGGAGAGATCACTAACAGCGGAACGCGAAAACCGTTCCCATCGTAGTCCTCGAACGGCGCCGGAACCGGATCGTAAAAGCCGCCCCAATCGTCCCACTGGATGAAGATCGCCGTTGAGTCCCAGAACTTGCTTTGACCGACGGTGTTGACGAGGGCCGATACCCACGAGGGGCCGAAGCCGCCGCCACACTCGAGGTGATCAGACTCCGCGCACTCGGGCGTGATCCACGTGAAGTTCGCAAGCTTGCCGGCGCGCACGTCGGTGATAAACTTCCAGTTCGGCGATATCACGTCTTTCTTCCAATCGGGACCGTAGAAGATATGTTTGACCGCCTGATATCCGGACCACGTCCCGCCGTTGCCGCCCCGATCGTTGCCGTACCGCGCCGCGTAGAAGCGCCAGGAGAGATTCGCCGCGTCGAGTTCGTCGCCAAGCGTCGTGTAATCGAAACAGGCTTGCTGGTAGCCGCCGTAGGGATTGCGATTCTGGGTAATCGTATCGACGACGTCCCCCGAGCCTCCCGCACAGCCCCACAGTAGCGAGTCGGGCAGATTGACGCTCGACTGGGCTTGCGCGGCGATTACGTACTGATGCGAGACAAAGCTCTCGTCGAGGTGCGACTGGAACATGTTGTCGCCGACGACCCACTCATGCGCCATGTCGAAGTATGGCTTCGACTCGCTGTGCGGTACGTAGACGTACTGCGGATTGGAGGGTCCGCCGTAGGATGACTCTTTGTTGAAGCCGTTCATCTGGCAATCGGTTCCGGGGAGGCTTCCGGTTCCGTTGCAGGCGGCAAACATCGCCTCGGCGGAGTGGTCGATCTCGTAGACGGTTTCCAGGGACTCAGGTTGCAGGGTGATCGTCTCTCCGGACGAGTTCTGTCCCGTGGGAACGGTATTCGCGCCAGGATAACCTTGGAAGAGATTATTGAAGCTACGATTTTCCTGAACGATGTAGACGACGTGCGTGATCTTCCCGGCGCCGCTGGCGCTGAGGCTTCGCAAAACGGCGTCGCTCCGCATCGAAGGCAAGTCCCCGCCCGAACCGAACGGAGTTTGGCCGCCGGATGCGCACCCTGCAAACGAGAAGAGCAAGAGAATTGTTGCGCAGCGACGTGTCATAGCGTCCGCTTCCGCAGCGGTGCCGCGCTTGCCTGCGGAGATCAGATCGGAACGGCCATCACTCCGCTTCGTTCCCGCGCGAGCGGCCGTACGCCGTCGAGCACGAGTCGGTTGTAGTGCTCCGTCGCTTTGTGAAAGTCCAGAGCCGCTTCATCGCGATACTCTTCCCATAACACAAACACGTTCGGCTTCTCTTGGCTTCGAGCAACCTCGAAAGCGATCACGCCTTCTTCCTTACGCGACGCCTCGCGCAGCTCTCGCAAGATCGCTACGGCTTTATCTCCGTCTTCGGGAGCGAAGGTGAACTGGACGGACTGAATCAGCATGGCGTCATCCTCTCTCGGGACCCAAAGCTTCCGATTCCAGGCTGCCGGCCGGTACCTGGCCAGGCGACCGGCGCGGGCGGGGCCGCGGGAGCGCGCTCCAACAATCGTGAAGATAATCCGATGCAGCCTTCAGAGCACACTCACCAGCATACCCATGCCGACGGAAGCGAACACGCTCACGCGCACGGGCACGCCGACCCCGACCACCATCACGAACACGACCTCCACGAACACGAGCACATGCACGCCGACGGAACGAAGCACAGTCATTCGCATGGCCACGCGGGAAGCGAAGAGGCACACGACCACACGCACTAACGCCGGCTAGACCTTCGCGGCGTGAGGAGAACGTTAAGCACCGGATTCGATCTCGCGGCGCTCAAGCGGGTCTTTGACCACAGCACGAGCGGAGTGCGCGGCCGCATCGCGGGGATTTACGCGTTCCTGATCGCAGCCAACGCCGGAACTTGGATGGTCGCGCTGGCTGCCTTTCACGACCGGCCTGCGCTCTTGGGCAGCGCGCTTCTCGCCTATACCTTCGGCTTGCGTCACGCAGTGGATGCCGACCACATTTCGGCGATCGACAACGTCACCCGTAAGCTCATGCAAGAGAAAAAGCGTCCGGTCGCGGTCGGCTTTTTCTTCTCGCTTGGGCACTCGACGGTCGTCGTGGCGCTTTCAGTCGCGATCGCGTTGGCCGCGTCGGCGATATCGCGTGCGTTTCCGCGATTGCAAGAAGTCGGCGGCCTCGTTGGGACGAGCGTGTCGGCCCTCTTCCTTTATGCAATCGCCGCCGTGAACTTGTTCGTTTTGGTCGAAGTGATCCGCGCATTTCGCGCGGTGAAGGCCGGACGCGGCTACGACGAGCAAAGCCTCGATGACTTCCTGATGCAGCGGGGGATGATCGCGCGCTTTTGCCGCCCGCTACTCGGACTGATCGGGCGCAGCTGGCACATGTATCCGCTTGGCTTACTCTTCGGCTTGGGATTCGATACGGCGACCGAAGTGGGCGTACTTGGGATCGCGGCCATCGAGGCGGGGAAAGGGTTGCCCGTCTTCACGATCCTGATTTTCCCGCTGCTTTTCGCGGCCGGCATGTCGCTGGTGGATACCACCGACGGTATTCTGATGCTCGGAGCGTACGGTTGGGCCTTTATGAAGCCGGTTCGTAAGCTCTACTACAACATGAATATCACGCTACTTTCGGTTCTCGTGGCGCTGCTCGTCGGCACCGTCGAAGCGCTCAGCGTCCTGGCCACACAGTTCAAACTCACTGGGTTTTCCTGGACGCTCGTGAGTCGCGTGACCGACAACTTCGGGACGCTTGGATTTCTGATTGCGGGCGTCTTCGTCGTCGCTTGGGGAGTTTCGGTCGTGGTTTACAGGTCGCGCGGCTACGACGAGTTCGAAGTCGAGAGATCGGCGTAATCGGTGGAGAAAATGCCGCCCGCCGTCACGCCGATAAGTATCGATGCTATCGAAGCCGCTCGGAAAAGGATCGCCGCGACCATCGTGCGGACGCCCCTGATCAAACTTCAAACCGGTGAGCGCGGCCCCGAAATTTATCTAAAGCTCGAGAATCTGCAACCCATCAACTCGTTCAAATTGCGTGGAGCCGCTAATGCGGTCGCTTGTCTCGAGCCCACGCAACGTGCGGCCGGCGTTTGGACCATCAGCGCAGGCAACGCCGGGCAAGGCGTCGCCTACGCGGCGCGCCAGGCGGGCGTACCGTGTACGGTCGTCACGATTGAGACGGCGCCCGAAACGAAGGTCGAGCGAATGCGGGCGCTTGGCGCGCGTCTGGTGACCGCCTCATTCGACGCATGTTGGGAAGCGATGGAGCGGCGGACGTTTCCCGGTGTCGAAGGTACGTTCGTTCACCCGTTTGACGACGACGATTTCATCGCCGGCAACGCAACGATGGGATTAGAAATAGTCGAGGACCTTCCCGAGGTTAGGACCGTCATCGCCGCCATCGGCGGAGGCGGGCTCGTTACCGGCGTTGCCTCGGGTGTGCGGGCACGCAAGCCTCACGTTCGCGTCTTTGGTGCGGAGCCCGAGACTGCCGCGCCGGGGGCAGCGTCCTTTTCAAGCGGCAAGGCCTCGCCGTTTCCGCAATGGCAAGCGACGTTCGTCGACGGTGCCGGAGGGAAGAGCGTTTTTCCACGGATGTGGGAGCGAATGCGGCCCGTAGTCGACGGATCGATTGTCGTTACACTGGACGAAACCAAACGCGCAATGCGCCTGCTCGCCGAGAAGGCGCGCGTCATCGCTGAAGGCGCAGGGGCGCTCTCGGTCGCTGCCGCGTTGCGCTGCTCGGAAGATGCCGGTCCTGTGGTTGCCGTCGTGTCGGGCGGCAATATCGAGCTTGCGAAGTTCTGCGAGTTGATCGGGGCGCTATAGCGCCCCGGGCCGGCGTTCCTGTGATAGGTCGGATGCAACGTGGCGATACAGCGCCCGCGTCGCGCCGGCGAGCAGCTGGGCAACGCGGAACAAACCATCGCCTGAAATCGTGATCGCTTGCCACTCGACGCCCTGATGGCGATGGACCAGCGCATAGGTGTCGTTCCCAACGTCGTATATTGCGAATTCATTGGATTCAGCGAGAAGCCGGTCCGGTGAGAGGCTATCGGGGTCGATCGCTGCAACGAGCTTCATGGGCGCTTTACGGGTAGGCGCTAGCGCTTATCGGCGCTAAACGGATCGGTCGACTTTGCAACGTAGGTGTACTTCTCGCCGCAGATGCGACAAACGTTGAGGGGACTTCCGAAATGTTCGTGCGGTGCGTACACTTTCGGCGCAGCTTTCGCGCGCTTCTTGACAGCGGGTGCGGTTGTGATGATGTCCTCATTCCTCGCCCCCGAGGCTGGGCAAGCAATTCGCTCCCAAATTCGAAAACGTAGGATCTATATTCGGGGAGGCGGCAGAAAGAACCCCTTAGAGCGCGTCGTAGACGTCCGAGGCCATCTCGCCGAGCGTTTGACCGGCGTAGTGGGCGGCATCCCGGCGGGAATCGACGCTCCCCTTGCCCGCCATTCGGTTGATGTAGAACGCGAAGGCGACGTGGCGGCCGTGGCTGGTCGTGATGTAGCCCGCGAGCCCTTTCGTAACGAGCGCGTCGTCGTCGAGGTAATTCGCCGACGTCCACGTGCCCGTCTTCGCGTGAACGTGACCCGCGGCCGGAACGCCGTTTTGGATATTGAAGAGCGTTCCGTCGACGCCCATGATCGGCAAACCACGTTCCAGCGAGGAGAACCACGCTTGCCGAGACGCCCACGCCAAATAACTCACCATGAATCGTGGCGTAAAGAAGGCAAAGGTGCCGAGCCCATCTTGTTGCGAGGCGCCTCTCAGATCGAGGCCCGCGCCCGAAAGAAGCGCGCGCTCGCAGGCAAATGCGGCTTTCAAAAGGCCGCTCTTTGCCTGCGCCACATAGATCGCCCAGAGGTACGGCATCAAGGCTGCGTGCAAGTTGTCACTCACCTTGAGCGTGACGTAGACGTCTTCGGACAATGGCGGCGAAACGTGACGTGCGACCAGATCTGCCGGCACGTACGACGGTGCCACGGCGTCGTGATTGAAGAACGCCGCGCCGGACGGTGTACGCACCGTCACGCCTGCGTCGCGCAGGGCAACGATAAACGCCGCTTGCGCGAAGCGCTGCGGTTCGGGCACGCGGTACGAATATAAGATCGCCTTCCCGACAGGCAGCGCGCCGGTGATTGTCACCGTATGCGATCCGTCGGGGTTCGTCTTGTCGCTGGGGAGATCGATCGTCGGCTCGGATTTGGCCGCCCCGGTCGTGGCCGCGTTGACGAACGTAACGTAGGGCGTTTGCGGAGAGACGGCGATTGAAACCGGATCGCCGGCCTTCGCTCCCGGCGTCAGAGTCAGATCGACAAGGTTGTCGTTCACGACGATCGACGAAACGATCGCGCCGGTCCCGCCCTCGGAGCCTTGATCTTCAAAAAGCGACGTGTCGATCGCAACCGCTCCGTCGATCTGCTCGATGCCGGCGCGCGCGACTTGCGCGGCGAGGTCGCGCAAAACGGCGAGCGGATCGCCCGGAACTGCTTTTGTATTGTAGTTGCCGTCGTAGGAATGATCTTCGTTCTCGAAGGCGAGCGTGCCGTCGGAGCGCACGCGTTGCGAGAGGTTGGGGTCGGCGCCCGCGACCAGCACGAGATCGCCGTGCAGCACCCCGCGCGAATCGATGGGCCCGGTGCGATAGACCGGCGTCGTCCAACGGAAAGCCGGTCCGAGCAACGCCAGGCTCGTCCCGGTCGTCAGCAGCTTCGTTGTCGAGGCCGCTTCCATCAAGACGTCGGCATTGCGCACGTAAAGCGGGCGCCTAGCGTCGAGATCGTAAACCTCGGCGGCCACGATTGCGTGCGCGAATTGCGGCCGCGCGGCGATAGCGCGCATGGCGGCCGCGATCGATGAAGTCTGCGCGGGCGCGCCCTGCGGCAACAGCGCCGTTGCGAAGGTTAGGATCAGTGCGAGGTTCATTTGAGTATCACTAACCTCCGTTCATGTCGAGAAAGAGTTCGGTCGCAAGGGCGAGGAGAAAGCCCGCGCACATCGTCGCGGTTACGAAGGCCGTCAATCCGGTGCGGCGGAGCACGCTCCAAAGCTCGCCGATGACGAAGACGAGCGCGCCGATGGCGATGGCGAGAAAAAGCACCGAAAGCGTCGGAGAGTAGAAGCTGTAACCGATAATCGTTCCGAGGAAAGTGGGGCCGCCCGCGATCAAGCCCGCTAAGCCGATTTGCGCCCACGACGGAACGACTCGCCCGACCAGCGGTGCCGCGACGCCGAAGCCTTCCGTCGCGTTGTGGAGGCCGAAGCCGACGATTAGCGCCAATGCGACCGCGGTGGCGCCCGATGCCGCCGACGCTCCAATTGCCAGGCCTTCACCGAAATTGTGCGCTCCGATTCCGATTGCGATGATTGCGGCGAGGACGATCGGATTCTCCGCATGTGCCGCCGCTTGGCGCGTGAAATGCGTCGCAGCGCTGCCCAAGCCGACCAAACCGATCGCGAGGCCAATGACGAAAACCACGATCAGGGTTATGGGGAAGGGCCCGGCACCGGCATGCCAAGCGTTGAGGCCCGCCGAGACCGGCGCGATCGCGTTCTGCGCGATCTCGACGACGAGATAGAGAAGAATGCCAATCGCGAGGGCGTTGAGCAGCGCGATGGTCTTCACGGAAAGACGCCGCGCGCGGGCGATCGGCAGGCCGAGGAAAATGGTGAATCCGGCGATGGCGCCGAGCAGCACCGTCCACCAAAAGCTTAAAGCATGGCCGGTCGCGACGGCCGCGGGTTTCATCGCGCGGTACATCGAGAGCAGCGTGTTGGGCGTACCAAGGTAGTGGATCGCCGTGATCAATCCGGAGGGCATTCCGTTTGCATCCTCGATGTGATCCATCACGTGGCAATGGATGAGCCACGTCCCCGGCGCCGCATTGGCATCGATCACGACGTCGACGCGTTGCCCGGGGGCGACGAGCACCGTGTCCTCGACGTCGCGATAGTCGACCGGTTCGGCGTCGCGTGCGATAATTTGCTGGTAGTGCCCATGTGTGTGCATGGTGTGGAACTCTTCGCCGGAGATGTTGATCCAGCGGATTCGAAAGCGCTCGCCGGCACGAACGTCGAGCGCGCGCGTCGCTGGATACTCCTTACCGTTGAGCGTGAAATGATTTTCGGCGGCGCTTTGAATTTGCCAGGACGAGATCATCTCGAGGAAGTCGTGAGCTAAGCCACGTTCGACCGGGCGCGGACCCGACGGCTCGACGATAATCGCGCCGTACAGTCCGGAATCCAGCATCGCTTCGTTGTCGTGGCTGTGATAGATGAACGTGCCGGGGTGGTCGGCAACGAAGCGGTAAACGAAGTGGCCGCCGCGAGGAACGAGCGGCTGCGAGATGCCGCCGACGCCGTCCATTGCGACCGGAATGTCGTGCACTCCGTGCATGTGGATCGAGTCGGGTGTCGCGCCGTCGTTCGTATAATCGATAACCAGCGTGTCACCTTGCTTCACGACCAACGCCGGGCCGGGCACCACGCCGTTGTACGTATTCGCCATCACCGTCAGACCCGGCTGGAGGGTCCAGGGCGCGGAGCGCTCGACGAGGTGAAAAACCCTGACGCGTCCCTGCTTTAGCGGGATTGCTTGATAGGCTCCGTCCGAGCGCTGGAATGACGGGGACTCACCCGGGGCCGCCGTCGCCAGCGGGATCGGACCCGCGATCGGCTGCAAGCCAAGCGACGTCGAATTTGGCGAAATTGCTTCGTCGGCATCGGCCAAAACCGCCACCGGTATCGCCGCAGACGTTAGAAGGACGGCGGCAGCAACCACCGTGACCAGCCGGATAAGCAAGGAGTTCATTTGTTAGGTGCGCCTAAGATTGCCGGTAGGCGCGCCTTTCTCCTAGCGGAAAGGGGTACAACCGCGCTAGTGACGGCAATATGCAGCCGTCGCCAGAAAGATCGTGAGAGGAGCAGGGATGTATTGATAGCCACTATCTGGCGTTCGGTTTTGCGGGACTTCATCGGCTGCCGTGGTCTGGGTGCGGTTGCACCGCTTATCAGGGTGAATTCAGTGGCAGCGGGTGCAGGCTACGTTGGGTTGGCGGCCATAGGCGCTGGAACGGCGTTAAGTAGTTGGATTCGGGGGGTTACGTCGCAGCCGGCGCGTGGTGCGGGGGCACTGGCGGTAGGTGCGGGGCAGCGGGTGTATGGGTCGCGGGGGCTTTACCCTTTTAATCAGGCTTACCCATAAAAGCGGGCGTTTGCCTATTAAACCGCAGGCTTAATGCGTGGAGAACGATCCTATTTCCGCCCATCCTGGCGGGACCGGCAGGCTACCCGCGTTACACATGTTGCCGTTGAAGATCTCCCATGCCTGAGCTCCATACCTTGTGTGCGCTTTGAGCGCCTTGAACGATACCGCGAACCGCGTCGTCAAATATTGGGCATATGGGCCGGGCGTGGCGATCGGTGTTGGAAGCGGATTCGGCAGCGGCTCCGGTTTCGTATGCAAAGTTTGCTGGTACGGATACGGACCCACAGCGAGCTTAATCCGCGTCACTCCGGTTGCGGCGAAAACCATCTGGCCGACGTCTGGTGAAACAGCCTTCGTCCCAGGTATCGGGTAGAGCAACTGAACCCAGGGCACCATCAGCGGGCAAAAGCCGCGTGCCGGCTGCGTTTGTGACCCTCCGCAGCCGGCGAATATAGCAACGGCCGCACAAACGCCTAAAGCGTGGCGGCCGCAACGTAAGTCGATCATCCTAAAGTGCCCTCTCTCGATTCGCTTTCGACAATTCGACGGGGGTTAGGCGTTCCCCAGGGAAGGTCAATCGTGGGTGTCTAGGTTGACTTCATTTGGAGGACCCGGCGTTGACGCCGATCCTCAAAGGCATGATCGAGGGGTCCGCTGCTCCGCTGCGCGAGATCGAGACCGATTTCGCTGTAGGCTCCTCGGGCTTTTCAACCTCGACCTACGAGCGGTGGTTTAGCCACTAGTACGGAAGTCAAGTTACGTCGATGCAGTGGCCTCAAAAACCGGGCGTTTGCCTCAAAAAAAAGCGAGGCGCAGTTCCTCAGCTACAGTCTTTTTGTGCGCGCGTCATGGTGAATTTCCCGCCTCCGGATAGGTTGACGCTTGTACCGGGGATGATAAATTTGCCGGATCCTTGCTTCGCATCGACGGACCCTGCCAAGTACATAAAGACCGCTGGCGACGGGAGCCAAACGCCAGACGCGAACAAGTTCTTACCCGATGTAAGGTATTTGCCGTTAAAGTTCTCACTGCCGCTGCTAGACCAACTTCCCGACTGCTTGAACCGAATGCAAAGAGAAGGGTTGGGAAGCCCACTCCCGACCTGGGTCGTGAGAGTAGCGAGGTAGTACCCTTTAAGCGATTGCTGCGCAGAGCGCGTTGCCGGTTGAACCCCCACACTCGGCGCGCTGGTTATTGGCTGCGGCGATCCACCGCACCCAGCCAGCATACCGACAGCCACGCAGACTCCAAAAGCTCGACAGAAATCAAACATCATAATGCCCCTTTCAATCCGCTAATGGTTCGACTGCTCGCGAGGCCGTTTGGCGGCGCTGCGAGATTCGTTTGGCTACCAGCTGAGGACGACCAGTCCGTTATGGGTTGAATTTTTCCATCCTTGCCACATGTGCCACTTCGTCGCGCTTGGCTCGACGTACGACGAGCCGCCACCGCCTCCGCCGCCTCCGGCGGTAGACGAAGTCTCCGAGTTACAGCCGGCGCCACCTCCGCCCCCGCCATAGTAGCCGCCACCGCCGCCACCTCCGCCGGCGCCGCCCGAATACGAACTGTACTCGCCTGAACTGCCGGTTCCACCCGAACCACCGGCGCCAAGCGCGCCGCTATCACCAGCATTTCCGTTATATCCGAAACAACTGATACCGCCTGCGCCGCCAGAACCGCCGACCGCCTGTGCACCGCCGGTGCCGCCAAGACCACACTGCGCGTAGCTGTCTGGACTGCCGCCGGTGCCGTTGCCGCCGGTGGGTCCACCGCCCTTTCCGCCGGTGGGCTTGGAGCAGTCGTAGCCTGAGGTGGCTCCACCGTTCCCACCACCGCCGCCGGCGACCACGATGCGATCCGAAAGCTTGCCGCCCTCGCGCACATCGGACGCGCCACCCCCGCCATAGCCGTCCGCGGTCTTGTACCCGTGCCCGCCAGGGCCGCCGCTGCCGCCGCCGTTAAAGCCGGCGGTCGTTCCAGAAGCGTCGCCACCGACGTATATTACCAGCTTCTCTCCTGGGGTGACGGGAATAACTGCGTGCACACGCCCGCCGTCCACCGCGGGGGAACCCGCGCCATGAGCGCCGCGAGCAACAACTGTAATATGTGTCACGCCTTCGGGCACCCTGAAATCCTGCGCTCTCCCGGTGAAGTAAAACGGTTTATGCTTCGGAAAATGGTCGGGGGCAGCGATCGGCACCACGCCGCTACTGGCGGCACCGCCGCATCCCTCAAGCAACGCTACGGCCGCGCAGACACCCACAGCATAACGGCCTAAACGGAAATCAATCATCTGCCTGCTCCTATCGACCCTGTAACGGTTCGACGGGAGCTACGTGCGAACCGTTCTAAGGCAAAGCCGCGCCGGCGGCGAAAGAGGAACACGTGCCGGAAGTTCGACTCAAACGCAGTCTGCGGATTCCAGCCGATTTGGCGTCCAAGGCGCTCGGCGAGCTGCTGCAGGCGATCGCAAAGCAGGAGGGGCCGTGGCGTGGTTTTGCGTTGCACGTAAGCTTCGGCGATTTGCATCTCCCCGACGTCGGATACGTCGCGATTCCGATCCGTTTGACCGTGGAGAAGAATGCGAAGGAAGCGCGCACGTTCGATATCCGGTTTAACTCGGCCAATCTTCCGGCCGCATTTCCCGGCTTTACCGGCACGATGAGTGTCGAGCCCGGGGAAATCGGGCAATCGGAGCTTCATTTGTCGGGCGAATACGAGCTGCCGATGCAGTTCTTTGGGAAACTGCTCGACGGCGCGCTTATGCCCAACGTTGCGGCGCTCTCGCTCGAGAACTTCATCGACGAAATCGCGGAAGCGTGCCAGGCGCGCGTCGATCAACGCGAAGCCGAGTTTGCCCGCTATCATTATTACAGTAGAACGACGGGGTGAGGGAAGCGCAGGCCGGGTGTTGCATCGTGGGAGGCGGTCCGGCCGGAATGATGGCCGGACTGCTTTTTGCGCGTGCGGGTATCCGGACCGTTTTGCTCGAGAAGCACGCGGATTTTCTGCGCGACTTTCGCGGCGACACGATCCATCCGTCGACGCTCGACGTAATGGCGGAGCTGGGCCTGCTCGAAACGTTCTTGAAGCGCCCGCATCAAGAGGTCACGACTTTAGCGGGTAACCTCGGCGATCAGGTCGTCACCGTCGCCGATTTCACGCATCTGCCGACGCGCTGCAAGTTCGTTGCGTTTATGCCGCAATGGGATTTTCTCAACTTCCTTGCCGACGAAGCCAAGCGCTTCGGAACCTTGGACCTTCGAATGCAGGCAAGCGCCAAGGAGCTGTTATGGGAGGACGGGCGCGTTGCCGGCGTGCGGGCCCAGACTCCAGAGGGCGTGCTGGAAATCCGCGCCGATCTCACGATTGCCGCCGATGGACGCGAATCGGTGGTGCGTAAGGAAGCCGGGCTGGAGATCGTCGAGCTCGGCGCTCCGATGGACGTGCTGTGGCTACGGCTGACCAAGCGATCCGACGATCCGCATGAAACGTTCGGTTACATTCGAGACGGACGGATCATGGCGCTGATCGACCGCGGAGAGTATTGGCAGTGTGCGTACGTGATCCCGAAGGGAACCCTCGCACAGTTGCACGAGCGCGGTTTGGGCGAGTTCCGGCGGCAGATCGGCGAGATCGTGCCCTTTCTGAACGATCGAGCCGACGAGCTGCGGACTTGGGACGACGTCAAGCTCTTAACGGTCCGCGTGAATCGCTTGCGGCGCTGGTACCGTCCGGGGCTTCTCTGCATCGGGGATGCCGCGCACGCCATGTCGCCGATCGGCGGTGTCGGAATCAACCTCGCGATTCAAGACGCGGTTGCGGCGTCGAACATCCTCGCCCCCAAGTTGCTCGACCGCACGCTTTCGATTCGCGACCTACGCGCCGTTCAGCGACGGCGCGAAATGGCGGCTAAACTAACGCAGGCGCTGCAGCTCTTCATTCAGAGCAAGGTCATCGGTAAGGTCCTTGCAAATGGACGCGCGCCGTTGTTGGGCCGTTTACCAGGCCTGCTGCGGTGGCTGCCGTTCCTGCCGCGTATTCCCGGACATCTCGTGGGTTTGGGCTTCCGCCCCGAACACCTTAGTGGTAGCCGTGACGACGTGTCCCTACGCTAGCACGATGCCGGCTTGTTGAACCTCCTGGTACGGTAATAACCAGACGAGTGACTCGTCGTGCAAATCGACGACTTGCACTCGATTGCCGAACGGATCGATGAAGTCGCAGCGAAATGGCGGAATGAGTTTGATTCCGTATTTGGTCGTCAGTTTTTCGCGGATCTCGGCGATTTGCTTTTCGTCTCGAACCATCAAGCCGAAGTGCCGCGTGCGGCTCGTCTGAGGTTTCGGCACTTCGAACATCGCAAGAAACTGGTGCTCGCCGGCCTTAAAGAAGGCGTCGCCTTCGCCTTCATCGAGTTTTTCGAGATTGAAGACGTCTTGATAGAACTCGACAGCCTTCTGTACGTCGTCGACTTCGATGGCGATGTGATTGATTCCATAGACTTTGACGCTCATGCGTCTTTCTATCGGCCGCTCGGCTTAAATGGTTGCAGTCTGCTGAGCGTCGAACGCCGCGAGCATGGCACGCGGGATCGTCCTTGGAGTCGTTGCTACGCTCGTGGTCCTAGGACTGGGAGCATATCTTGGAGTCGAGGCCGGGCTGCTCCCGGCCAACGCCGACGGCAAACCGTTGCGGCTGGAGCGCTGGGCGGCACGAACGTCGCTGCGAGCAACGCTGGGGCGAGAAGCGCCCAAAGGCGCCAACCCGCTGCCGCTCGACGATGCCAACCTTATCGCCGGAATCAAGCTGTATGCCGCAAACTGCGCCGTCTGTCACGGTGCGTCCGACGGCAAGCCTTCAAATATTGCGCTAGGCGTCTATCAGAAGCCGCCGCAACTGGTCAAAGACGGAGTCGAAGACGATCCCGAGGGCGTGACCTACTGGAAGGTCGCGCACGGCATTCGCTTTACGGCCATGCCGGCGTTCGGCAAAGCCCTCGAGGATCGACAGCTCTGGCAGTTGACGCTCTTCCTTAAACACATGGACGGCCTTCCGCCCGCGCCGGAGCGCGTTTGGAAGGCCGTCAAGAGCGAGGCGACGAGTTCGAGCTAGGGTGTTGGGGGCGTTGGGGCCGGCTCGGTAGTCGGCGTCGCCGTGAAGATGTACTGGTCGTTGGAGGTCGGCTGCGGATCCGCGAACTGATTCTGCATCGCCACGCCTGAGAGCACGGCGGCCGTCTCCGGATAGACCTGACCGCTGAAAGAATCGTCGCTGTTCACCGTGCCGACGAGGTGCAGTTTTCCCTCCGGGCCGGCGCCCAGCCCGAGATCGATGCTGGAGGGTCCGATGTCCAGCCACATGTAACTTCCGTCGCGGCCCCCCACGACCGGAATGTAGAGCTTGTAAAAGGATGTGTGATAATAACCCCTGATATTTCCGGCGGGAAAGACCTGCAGGTCGAGCCTGCCCGTGATCGGGTACTGCGCCCCGTAAAACTGCTTGATGGCCGTCGTGTAATGGAGTTGCGTCGCCGAAGCCGTGGCTTGAGCAGACGCCACGCTCTGCACTCCAAGCAAGGTCGCGCCTACAAGCGCAACGCATTTGACCAGCCGTCCCAAAGACCTTACCATTCTGACTCCTCTCGGTTGACCTTCTCAGGGAGTAGAGCGCTTAGGGCGCCGAGAACGTGACGGACGTGGCACAACCTGCGGAAATTGATCTACGGACTTTCCCGGCGTGGGAACGCCCCGACCAGGTCCGCAAAGCTCTCGACCGTCTCCCATTGGGGAGTTCGCTTACTCTTATCACGGAGAACGAACCGCGAGCATTGTCGGTGCGGATCAGTCAGGACCGGCCGGACCGTTTTGTAATGGAAGCGCGCCGCATCGCCAGCCGCATGTGGCATCTGCGCTTGACTCCTCGCATGGGCGAAGAGACCGATCGCAACTCGGCGGCCCAGCATCTAAGCCGCTGTTCTGCTTTTGCCGCGCTCGATAGCGAGGTTCGAGAAGAGCTCGTCGCGGCCGTCCTCTGGCAGACCGGGCGCCGCGGACAGACGCTCGTTGCCGAGAACGCCGATTGGCCCTTTATCGGGATGGTAACCGAAGGTATCGTCGCGCGTGCCAACGGCGGCGGCCGCGATCGCGAACGCATCCTTTATGAAATTTTTCCGTACGAGGTCTTCGGTGTCGCCGAGTATTTCGATCGCGGTCTGAAGATGGCGCGGATCGCGGTCTTCTCGAAGACCGCGCACGTCCTCAAACTGCCCTGGGAGGCGGTCTCGCGCGTCGCATCGCGTTATCCGGGGCTAACCAACGCGCTGGGCATCGTTTTGGCGCAGCGGGTTCGGCTGCTCGCCGATGCGCTCAGCGCGCAAGGATCGCTTCCGATTCTCGGCCGCATCGCGAAGGTGCTGCTTCCATACGCGATGCACGAGCGCGGCCTCGTGCAGGCCGCGACCTCCTTGTCCACGATTACGCAATCGCAGATCGCCGCCGCCGGGGGCACCGTCAAGGAAGTCGCGGCTCGCGCGATCGCCGAGCTCGAGTCTCGCAAGGCGTTACGCCGCGAGCACGGGCATATCCGATACCTCGATCGCGAAGTTCTTTTGGAGCTGATCCGGGACGTCTCTTAAGCCGGAATCCGATCGAAACCGGCGTATGGCCGCAGAACCTCCGGCACGGTAACCGTTCCGTCGCGCTGCTGATAGTTTTCCAGAATTGCGATAAGGG
Organism: Vulcanimicrobiota bacterium; assembly: GCA_963736775.1. Taxonomy (GTDB): domain Bacteria; phylum Vulcanimicrobiota; class Vulcanimicrobiia; order Vulcanimicrobiales; family Vulcanimicrobiaceae; genus Cybelea. The sequence goes on from CAVTPY010000010.1 coordinate 41,880, forward strand.
TTCGTCCGATCGCCAGAGCCGAGCCGTTGAGCGTGTGCACGAACTCCGGTTTCGCGCCGGGCTCGCGCCGGAAGCGTATCGAAGCGCGGCGCGCTTGGAAATCCGTGCAGTTGGAACACGAGCTAATCTCACGATAGGCGTTGCTGCTCGGGACCCAGACCTCAATATCGTAGGTCTTGGCCGCGTTAAAACCGGTATCGCCGGCGCAGAGCGCGACGACCCGGTGTGGCAGCTCGAGCTCCGCGAGCAGTGCTTCGGAATCGCGGGTTAGGATCTCGAGTGCCTCGAAGGAGGCTTCCGGCGCCGCCAACCAGACGAGTTCGACCTTTTCGAACTGATGCTGTCGCATTAGCCCGCGCGTGTCTTTACCGGCTGCTCCGGCCTCTTTGCGAAAACAAGGCGTATGCGCGACGTACTTCTGCGGCAGGTCTAAGAACTCGAGAATTTCGCCGCCGCGCATCGCCGTCAGCGGAACCTCCCCCGTCGGAATCATAAAGAGGTCGCCATCGCGATCTTCGAACATTGCGTCGGCGAACTTGCTCAACTGTCCGGTCGACCACATCGTCGCACGCGACACGAGCAGCGGCGGTGCAATCTCGGTATACCCGCGCTCCTGCGCCCGATCGAGGAAGAACGTTGCGAGCGCTCGCGATAGGCGCGCGCCGGCGCCGGTTAGAATGGCGAACCGGCTGCCGGAGAGTTTTGCGGCTCGCGCGAAATCCAGTATACCCAGCTGTTCGCCGATTTCCCAGTGTGGTTTCGCCTCGAAATCGAAAGCTCGCGGCGTTCCCCAGCGTCGCAGCTCGACGTTGGATGCTTCGTCGTTCCCATCGGGGACGGAGTCGTCGAGAAGGTTCGGAGTTTGTTCGAGCATCGCTCGCAGCGGCGAACTATCACCCGAAGTTGACAGCGCGCGCGCGCGTTCTTCCGATGCAGCGATCTCCAAGGAGAGCGCGTCGATCTTTGGCCGCACTTCGCGCGCCGCGGCGGCTTTGTCGTCGGCCTGGCCGACGGAAGCGGAAAGACGATTCTTTTCTGCCTTCGCCCTTTCTGTTGCAGTCAGCGCCGAGCGGTACTCCTCGTCGCAGCGCAGAAGCTCGTCGACGATCGACGGATCTGCCCCGCGGCGAGCGAGTGAGAGTCGTACGCGGTCGGGATCGCGCCGAACCAGAGCAATATCGAGCATGGAGAACCGCGCCATTAACCAGTCCGTAAATCCACTCCTACCGACGGTTGGATTTGCGACGGAAACGCTGCTCGCGCCGCAACAGGCGATCGTGGCGTTTTTCGCGCGCGCGCCGCTCGCACCGCCGGGAACCGAGTTGGTAACGCTCGACGACGCGTTTGGGCGCGTACTCGCGCAAAGCGTCGCCGCCGACGACGATTATCCGAATGCCGCGCGTTCGCTGATGGATGGTTTTGCGCTACAGTCGCGGTTTGCCCCGGGTGATTTCGAGCTGGTCGCCGGCGTGATGATGGGCGCCGCTCCACAGATCCCGCTGACGCCGGCAACGGCGATGCCGATTCCTACGGGCGGCCTTCTTCCGCCCGGCGCCGACGCGGTCGTGCCGATCGAAGATGCCGCCGCCGACGGCAGCCGGCTTCGCGTGGAAACCTCCATCGAGATTGGGGCGAACGTCGCCGCGCGCGGCGCGGATATGCGGCTCGGCGATGCGCTGTTGAAGCCGGGGCGCCGCATACGTGCAGCAGAAGCCGGAGTCCTCGCCACCATCGGCATTACCGACGTTCTTGTCTACCGCCGGCCTACGATCGCCGTGCTGTCGAGCGGAGACGAGATCGTCGAGCCGCAGACGCGGCCACGCCCCGGAGAGATTCGCGACTCGAACCGCTATGCGATCGCGGCTTCACTGCGAGCGATGGGCGCCCTCCCGCGCCACTATCCGACACTGCGCGACGAAGCGGACACGTTTGAATCGGGGCTCGCGCGTGCGCTCGCGCAATGCGACGGCGTCGTCGTGACCGGCGGATCCTCGGTGGGCGAGCGCGATCGCTTGCCGCAAGCCGTGGCGCAGATCGCGACGCCTGGCGTGATCGTGCACGGCTTGCGAGTCAAGCCCGGCAAGCCGACGCTCTTCGGCGCCGACGGGCGCAAGCCGATTCTGGGCTTGCCCGGAAACCCCACGTCGGCGCTATTCATGCTCGAAGCGGTCGCGGCGCCGATCGTCGCGGCCCTCACCGGCGCTCCGCTGGAGGCGGCGACGCTCCAAGCACGCTTGGAAAAACCGGCCACCAGCCGCGCGGGCTGGACGTGGTACGTTCCTGTCAGCCTGCGGCATGATGGAGGAGTACCTCTCGCGCATCCTCTTGCCTTACGCTCGTTTTCAGTGAGCTTGGCGGCGCGCGCCGACGGTTACATCGTTATGGACGAGGGTGACGAAGAGTGGCCCGCTGGCACGCTCGTGACCGTGCATCGTTTTCTAGGAGGCTAAATCTCACCCGTGATTCGACCGACCCCCGCCGTTGAAGGTCTTCCAGCGACGACGCCATTTATCGGTCCGGAGCAGCTGATGCGCGAAACCGGCCGGCGAGAACTGGTTCGTTTGGGAGCGAACGAGAGCGCCTTTGGCCCCTCACCGAAAGCGATGGCCGCGATGACCGCCGACCTGCCGCGTCTCTCATGGTATGGCGATCCGGAGTCGCTCGACCTACGCGACGCCCTCGCCGAAAAACATGGTTGCGCTCCATCGCAAATCGTGGTCGGCGCCGGGATCGACGATCTTATGGGCTTAGCCGTCCGCGCGTTCGTAGCACCCGGCGAACCCGCGCTGATGGCGCGCGGAACCTATCCTACCTTTCTGTATCACGTCGTGGGTTATGGCGGGACGCCGGTTTATGCGTCCTACCGCGCCGACGGGCGGCCCGATATCGAGGAACTGGCGGCCATCGCGCGACGAGTCGTTCCACGCATCGTCTATTTCGCGAATCCGGATAATCCCAGCGGGCACTTCGTATCGCGCGACGAGATGCAGCGTTTCTACGATGCGTTGCCCCACGACAGCCTGCTGCTTCTCGACGAAGCTTATGCCGACTTCGTTGACGACTCCGAGCTCTTGCCGCCCGTGTTTGAAGACCGGCTCATACGCCTGCGCACGTTTTCGAAAGCGTACGGAATGGCGGGAGCGCGAATCGGCTACGCGCTCTCGACCGAGAGTAACATCCGGACCTTTGCGAAGATTCGGCTGCAGTATGGAATCAACCGCAACGCGCAGATCGGCGCGCTCGCATCGCTGCAGGACGATGCGTTTACAGAGTACGTCGTCGCCGAAACCGCCCGCGCGCGGGAGGCGTATTACGGGCTCGCACGCGAACTGGGCGCCCCTTGCATCGAGTCGCGGACCAACTTCGTCTGCGTCGGCATGGAGAGTACTCAGCGCGCCACGCGAGTCATGAACGAACTGCTTCTGCGCGGCATTTGGGTACGCAAGCCCGGCGCGCCGCCGCTCGATTCGTACATCCGCGTGAGTGCCGGAACCGAACCGATGCGACGAGCCTTTGCCCAGGCATTACGCGCCGTCCTCGCGTCCCTCTCGAACGAGCCTGTCCTGAACGCAGTCGAAGGATGAGATATGCGATTATGTCGGACGTTCATGCCAATCTCGAGTCGCTCGAGCGAGCGCTCGCGGCGACAGAACCTTCCGATGCCGTCGTGTCGCTCGGTGACGTCGTGGGCTATGGACCCAATCCGAACGAATGCGTGGCGATTCTCCGCGATCGTTGCCGGCACGCGGTGCTGGGCAATCACGATCTTGCCGCGCTCGAGAACTTCGGCGTCGAAAGCTTCAACAGCGTCGCGCGCTCGGCCATCGTATGGACCCAGAGCGTACTCGACGAGCCGAGCCGCGCGTGGCTCAACGCGCTTCCCTACGAGCTTCGCTTTCCCGACTTCTTGCTCGTTCACGGCGCGCCGGTCCGCTATTTCGATTACATTCTCGATAAAGCGGCCGCCGCGGAGGCGTTCGAACGCACCGACGCGCCGCTCGTCTTCATCGGGCACACCCACATCGCGGAGTATTGGACGTGCGACGAGGAGGGCGCCATCGGTCACAAGCACATGCAGCATGGCGGTGAGCTCGTGCTCGAAGCCGGCAAACGGTACATCGTCGACGTGGGTAGCGTCGGTCAGCCGCGCGACCTCAATCCCGATCCATCATTCGTGCTCTACGATTCGGAGCAGCGGCGCGTCGAATGGATCCGCTACAGCTACGCAATCGACCAGGTGGCGCGCAAGATGCGCGCGGCCGGTCTGCCTCCCTACCTTGCGGAACGATTGGCCTTGGGACGCTAGTGGCCACTAGGAGCACGAACGACGTTCCGTTTGACGACGGAAACTGCTTTGCGTGCGGTCCGGATAATCCCATCGGCATGCACGTGCACTTCGAGCGCGCGCAGGACTCCGACGGCGTCCGCGCTCGCTGTACGTTGGGGCCGCAGTACCAAGGCTGGCGCGGCATCGCTCACGGCGGTATCGTAATGGCGCTACTCGATGAGGCGATGGCACACGCTGCTGGATTCGCGGGACATCGCGGCGTCACCGCGGCGGTCAACGTGCGCTTTCGCCGGCCGGTTCCACTCGAAGAGCCGATCGAAGTCCGGGGTCGCGTCGCCTGGCAACGGCACCGAGTGCTCGGCGTGGAGGCCGCCGTCTTCGACGCCGCCGAGAATTTGCTGGCGCAGGCCGACGGGCGTTTCGTTTCGCGCGGTAAGCTGGACGCCGCCAACGACCGAGCCAATCCTTTCGCGAAATGATCGTCGAGAATCGCCGCGCACGCTTCGAATACCACATCCTCGAATCGTTCGAAGCCGGGTTGGTATTGACCGGAACGGAGGTTAAATCGATGCGCGCGGGCGGCGTTAGTTTGAGCGAAGCCTACGCGCGAATCCGCGACGGCGAGGCGTGGCTGCTCGGAATGCATATCCCGCCGTACAAGCAGGGCAGTTTTTCAAATGCGGAGCCGAACCGGCCGCGCAAACTGTTGCTACATAAGGAAGAGATTGCGCGGCTGCAGAGCCGCGTCGGCGAAAAAGGACTCACGATCGTACCGCTGCGGCTTTATTTCACCCGCGGCATCGCCAAAGTGCAACTCGGCGTCGCTCGCGGCAAGAAACTTTGGGATAAGCGCGCCGACGCAGCCAAGCGCGACGTCGAACGGGAAATCGCCGCACACGTCCGTCGCTCGTGAGAGGCGCCCGGCCCGAACGCGACGTCGAAGCGACGATCGAGCGCAGCGGCGTGCTGCATCGAGGCGAGCACGTGCTGGTCGCGTGCAGCGGCGGCCCCGATTCGGTGGCGTTAGCGGCAGCCTTACATAGTGCCGGTCCACGAATGGGGATTGACGTATCGTTTGCACACGTCAATCACGGCGTGCGAAGCTCGGCCCGGCAGGACGAGTGCATCGTGCTGCAGCTGGCCGCGCAGTTCGGAGTGCCGCTCTCCATCGTTACGCTCCAAAGCCGCACGGACGACGAAGCGCGTCTTCGGCTGGCCCGCTACCGCGCACTTGCGAAAGCCGCAAGCGCAAAGTCCTGCTCCGTTATTGCGACCGCTCACCACGCCGAAGATCAAACCGAAACCGTGTTCCTGGCATTGCTGCGGGGATCGGGGTTGGCCGGCTTGAGCGGAATGCCGGCGCGCCGCTCGCTTGAACCGGGGTTGGATCTCGCGCGGCCGTTATTGGGCGTTACGCCGGAGACTCTTCGTGCCTATTGCCACGCCCGAGCGCTGCCCTATGCCGTCGACCCGACAAACTCCGATGCCGGGCGGCGACGGAATGCGGTTCGCGAAGCGCTTGCGAACCTGCGCCCCCTCTTTCCGGCGTTGGACCGCGCGGTCTCGCGCGCGGCCGAGGTAATCGCAGAGGAGGAGCGCGGCAGCCCGCGAGCACGTCTGCGGCGATCGGTCAGAGAGCATTTCGCGGCCGACGACGATCTGCGCGACCTCGATTTCGCCCACGTCGAGGCCGCGGTTCGAGCCCTCGAAAGCGGCCGAAGCGGCACCTATTTCATGAAACCTGGGGTCGGGCTGAGAGTCGAGGGCGGCTCGATTGCGGGTATCATAACCACAGAGTAACCGCCAGGGGGTCCGCCGTGCCGAACCCTTTCGCAATAGGTTACGGTTTGGAGTATCAGGAACTCTACCGCAATCTTCCATACCTAGCCGAGCTTCGAGAGGGTCAAACGGTCTAACGTCAACGTGAACAAACATCTCCGGTCCATCGTCCTCATCATCCTAGCGGTCATCGCGGTCTTTATCATCGTCGAGCGCTTCGTCGCGCCGAGCGAAGGAGAGACCCATCTTGACTACGGGGCCTTCTATCAGAAGCTCGAGGCCGGTCAGGTTCAATCGTTTCACGCCACCGGGCTGAGCGCCATCGGCGATCTTTCCAACGGAAGCAAATACTCCGTCGCCGTTCCGAACCTCGACCAGACGTTCGTCGACGAAGTCTATCGCAAGGTCAAGAGCGGAGCGATCAGCTTCGATCAGCAATCGAGCGCGGGGCTACTCACCAGCCTGATGACGCTCGGACCGCTCGCGATTACCGTGCTGCTGCTCTTTTTCATCTTGCGGCAAGCGCAGAGCGGCGGAAGCCAAGCGCTTTCATTTGGCCGCTCGCGTGCAAAGATGCTCTCCGAGAACCGTCCGAAAGTGACGTTCGCCGACGTCGCGGGCGTCGACGAAGCCAAGGAAGAGTTGGCCGAGATCGTCGACTTCCTCAAGTACCCGAAGAAGTATCAGTCGCTGGGCGCGCGGATTCCCAAAGGCGTCCTGCTGCTGGGCCCGCCCGGAACCGGCAAGACGCTGCTCGCGCGGGCGATCGCGGGAGAGGCGGGCGTTCCGTTCCTCTCGATATCGGGTTCCGATTTCGTGGAGATGTTCGTGGGCGTCGGTGCGTCTCGCGTGCGCGACCTCTTCGACCAGGCGAAAAAGTCTGCACCGTGCATCGTCTTCATCGACGAAATCGACGCGGTCGGGCGTCAACGCGGAGCGGGCCTGGGCGGCGGCCATGACGAGCGCGAGCAAACGCTCAATCAGCTGTTGGTCGAGATGGACGGATTCGATCAAAACACCGGCGTTATCCTAATCGCCGCCACGAATCGTGCCGACGTCCTCGACCCGGCGCTCTTGCGTCCGGGGCGCTTCGACCGTCAAATCGTGGTCGGTCGCGCCGACTTCAAGGGAAGAGAGAAGATTCTTGAAGTCCACGCTCGCAACAAACCGCTGGGCCGCGAAGTTTCGCTTGAAACGCTCGCCAAACGAACGCCGGGCTTCTCCGGCGCCGATCTCGAGAATTTGCTCAACGAAGCCGCGCTGCTAGCGGCGCGCCGAAACAAGAACGTCATCGAGATGATCGACTGCGACGAAGCGATCGATCGCGTCATGGTGGGCCCGGAGCGCAAGTCGGTCGTCATGTCGCAAAAGAGCAAGAACATCGCCGCCTACCACGAGTCCGGGCATGCCATCGTTGGAGGGATGCTCGATAAATCGGATCCCATCCACAAGGTGACGATCATTCCCCGTGGCATGGCGCTTGGCTTGACGTGGTCGCTCCCGGAAGACGACCGCTATCAGGTCACCCGCGAAGAACTGATCGCGCAAATCACGATGGCTTTAGGTGGCCGGCTCGCAGAAGAAATCGAGTTTGGCGACGTAACCACGGGCGCGAGCAACGATTTCGAAAAGGCTACCGAGCTGGCGCGCCGGATGGTGACGCAGTATGGAATGAGCGAGTTGGGTCCGATCCAGTACGGACGCGGAGCGCACCAAGTCTTCCTTGGCCGCGATATCGGCGAGGAGCGCAACTACTCCGAGGAGGTCGCCAGCAAGATCGATTCCGAGGTCCGCAAGATCATCGAGTCGTGCTACTCGAACGGCAAGCGCATTCTCACCGAAAACTGGAGTAAAGTCGAGCGCATGGTTGCATCATTGCTGGAGTACGAAACCGTAGAAGCAGAGGAAGTCAAGTCCATCCTCGACGGCCGGCCCTACGATCGAGTGCGCGAAGCCGAAGTGGCTGCGACGCCCGATGGGCCGAGCGAACGCTCTGCAACCGACGAAGCCAAACGGGCCGAAAAACCCACGCGCTTTCCGCCCAAGATTTCTCCGGAACCGGCGTGACGTTGCGCGCGCTTCTGTTCTCTGCGGCGCTCGCTGCGGCGTGGCTTCTTCCTGCGGGCAATGCCGCGGCCGAATCCGCGTTGCAGCAAACCGGCACGCTGCCGCGTGGCGGTACATACGTCATCTCTCCGGATTCGACGGTTGCCTCGGCAGCCATCGGCCTTTGGTTTCGCGCGCCTGGAGCGGGCTACGACGACTCCACACCCGGTATCGCCGATCTCGCGGCGACGGCCGCCGCGGTTGCGCCGCTGGCCAGTGGGAAGTCGCTCTTCGCGCTGGTGCATAGCGTCGGCGGAGAGTTGAACGTCGAAGTCTATCCGGATATCGTCGGCATCGCGGTTGTCGTCCCGGCATCCGCCGCGCGACGGGTCGTCGCCGCCATCACGGCCGCCTATTACGCCCCGGCCGTCGATGACGTTGCGGTGAAAACCGCGCGAGCAAATGCCGCCGTTCTCGGCGTGCAGCAGCGCTATGAGACCGATGCGACGCTGCACGATCTGCTCTTCAAACAAATCTTTGCAGGCGGACCGGCTCACTACCCGCCGCTGCCGACCTCCGTCGCGCAAATCACGGGCGTTTCGACCGCTCAAATCAGTGATTTTGCCAAGCGCGCCTTTCGCTCCGAAAACTCAATCCTCGCATTGACCGGAAACGTTGACGCTTCTAGCCTGACCGCGGTTACGGACGGAAGCGGCGCGGGGCGCATGGACCCGCCCTTCGACTCGACGCTGGCCGCGGTTCCCGCCTCAGCGACGGCTTTGGGGCTCGTCGGCGGCATCGGATTGGCATGGATCGGCCCGCCCATTACCGACGAGAAAGCCGCGACGGCATTGGATTTCATCGCCGATTACCTCTTCCGCGATGAGACGGGGGTAGTCTCGAAGGCACTCGACCAGGCCGCAAACGATGCGTTGGTCGTGGGTCAGTTCATCACGATGCACGATCCCGGCGTCATGGTAGTAACGATTGGGGGCGGTCACGCCGAAGCGGCCCGCGATCGCGTACTCGGCGCGCTCTCCGCGATGAAAACGCCGCTGGACGCGCAAACCTTCAATGCAGCTCGCGAAGCGTTTCTCTATCACATCGCTTCGGATACGGAGACGCCGCAGGAACGGGCCGACAATCTCGGCTGGTACGGCGTCGAAGGCAACGCTGCCTATGCCCCCGGAATCGTCGATGGAACCTACGCACGTTCCGTTCGCGCGCTCGATCCAGCCTATGTAGCCGACATCGTAAAACACTATTTGGCAACTCCGGTTGTCGTCAACATGCAAGCGAAGGAGTCGTCACAGTGAATCTCGCGCGTTATGGTGCCGCAGTACTGACGTTCGCGCTGTTGCCGATAACCGTGCTCGGCGCGGCCCCGGCGGTTCCGTCGCCGAGCATCGATACGGTCGCGGGCACGACGGTACTTCAACAACTCGATTCGGCCGCGTCGCTCGCCGGCGTGACGCTGGTCGTGCGCGCGGGCCTCGATCGGCAGACCATGAAGCAGAACGGCGTGGCCGCGCTCGTCGCAGAGACGATCATGAAAACGCCCGTCGGTACCCCCGCGATGCCGCTGGAAGATGCAGTAGCCGCTCGCGGCGGCTCCGTCCGCTTCACCGTGGATCCCGGAGACGTTCGTTTCTACGCCGAGGCGCTGCCCGGCGACGCACCGGCCGTACTCGAGCTCTTACGTGCGGCAATCGCGGCGCCGGATTTCTCTGCCGCGACCGTACGGGCGGCGCGAACCGCACTGACGCAAGAGATCGCTGCAAGCCAGCAAGTCGCGTTGCAAGTCGGCTTGGACATGCTCAACGCGGCCTCGTCGCCGCAGGCCAACACGGGGCTGCCGGAACTCGGCACGCCCGCTTCGCTTTCGGATCTCTTTTCCGGCGATGCCTCGGCATTTTATCGTGCGTACTATCGTCGCGGCGGCGTCTTAGTAAGTGCCGCCGGACGGCTGGACGCGCTCTCGCCCGCCGCGCTCTCGGCGCTCGCCGGTGCGCTGCCGCTCGGAACCACGTCGCCGGTCACCGTGCATACGGCCGCGCTGCGAGGAACGACGCGCGAAATCGTGGCGCATCGAGATATTTCCTCACCGTGGCTGATCGCCCAATACCCGGCTCCTGGCGTCAACGGCAGAGATTTCGGACCGATGCTCGTTCTCGCCGCGTTTCTTCGCCGAACGATCTCGGACATCGCGCAGGTTCCCGGAGTCGTCTCGCCGACCTTTGCGTCGCGTTCGGTGGGCTCAGTGTACGTCTACGACCGCGTTCCCTCCAGTTTGGTTATCTACGTCAATGGCGGCCTGATCGGCAATCCGAGCCGGACTTTTGCGACGGCCCTCTCGGTCGTCAACGTGCTCGCCGCTACGACGCTGCAAGGATCCATCGAAGAGTTCAAAGCTGCAGCGGCGGGCGATTTCGCAAATAACGCGACGACGCTCGAAACGCGAACGTGGCTGGCTGCGGTCTTTTCGCGGGAAAGTACTTCGCCGGATTTCATCAACCGCGCCCTAGCGGCGATCTCCGCCACGACGCCCGCCGACGTGCAGCGTGTCGCGCGCACCTATCTCGGCAACCCGACGATTGCGCTGGTCTTGCCCCGCAATTCCAACCTGCAAGACTATCAAAGGGTGCCTGCTTCAAACGAGGACCGTCTGACCGAGCGCCGGAGCAGGATGCGGAAGGCGCGAGGCAGCCGACTAGGAGCGCCACATGGATGTGGCGCGACGAATGTGTCCTGAATTGAAGCAGGCGCCCTTTGACTAGTCTTAGCGATGAAGGTCGCCCTCGTTCATGATTACTTAAATCAGCGTGGGGGCGCGGAGCGGGTTTTTGCGCACTTTGCGCGGGCGTGGCCCGACGCGCCGATCTATTCGGCACTCTACGACGAACGCGTAGCGGGAAGCGACTTTCCCGTCGCGCGCGTGCGCCGCTCGTATCTCGCGCGGATTCCCTTTGCTAACCGCTACTTTCGCGCGCTGGCGCCGTTCTATCCGCGCGCCTTCGAAACGTTCGACCTCCGCGCCTACGATGCGATCGTAAGCTCGACGACCTCGTGGGCGAAGGGCGTGCGCTTTCCACGCAGCTCGATCCACGTCTGTTACGTCAACACCGTCAGCCGTTTTACATTTGCCTACGAGGAGTACGTTGCCGGAATGATCCCAACGCGTCTCGTGCGCCCGCTCGTCGATCGGCTCGTCGCCTGGGACCGCGCCGCCGCGATGCGCCCGACGCGCTTGGTCGCAAACTCCCGCAACGTCGCTGCACGCATCCGCAAGTATTACGGCCGCGATGCCGAGGTTCTGCACTGCCCCGTCGACATCGATCGTTTCGGCGTCGGACGCGGCAACGGCGACTACTTCATCGTCGCCTCGCGCCTACTGCCTTACAAGCGCATCGACCTTGCAATTCGCGCCGCATCGCTCGCCGGCGTAAGACTGCTGATAGCCGGCAGCGGCCCGGCGGAAGCATCGCTGCGTACGATGGCCAAGGGCACGACGACCACGATGCTCGGCTACGTATCGGACGTTCGGCTCAACGAGCTGCTAAGAAACGCGCGCGCGGCGATCGTTCCCGGCGAAGAAGATTTCGGGCTCGTTCCGCTCGAAGCGGCGGCGGCCGGACGGCCCACCATCGCCTACCGGGGAGGCGGCGCGCTCGAAACGATCGTCGAAGGAGACACCGGCGCTTTCTTCGACGACGCGAATGCCGAATCGCTCGCCGGCGCGCTTCGCACGTTCGACGCCTCCCACTTCGATCCGCAGCATCTCCGCAAACACGCAGAAAAGTTCGCCCCTTCACAGTTCATCGAACGGTTGCACGGCATCGTCGCGCAAGTCTACCGCGAGAAACGCGAAGACGGCGGCGGCGACGTCGAGACTTAGCCGCATGAGAACGACCTACGCGGGCGTCGTAGTCTACGCTTTGGTCTACATCGCGCTCGACCTGAACAAGCTCTACGCGTTGCGATACGGCGCCGATCTCGGGACCTACCTGCAGACGTTCGTTAACCTGCAACACGGCTCGTCGTGGAATTTTGGAGAGTGGAAGCAGCATTTTGCGGTGCACGATTCGTGGGTGCTCGTCGCTCTCGTTCCGCTGATCGCGTTGCTGCCTCGCGCGGAGACGCTGATCGTGGTGCAAGTCGTTGCGGTTGCGGCGGCGGCGATTCCGCTCGTGCTGCTGGCGCGCGAGGTTGGCGTTAGCGCGCGAGCGTCAAACCTGCTCGGGATAGTATATCTGCTGTCGCCGGCGACGCAGGGGCTCAGCTACGATAACTTCTCCGAGAACGTCTTCGTGCCGGTTCTGGCTTTGTGGGGAGGCCTTTTCGCGCGCAAGCGGCTGCTCTGGCCAACGCTCGCAGCGGGTGCGCTGCTGGCCGGACTCAAGGAGGACGAACTCCTCTTCGTGCTCTGGTTCGGGGCGGCATGCGCGCTGTGGTGGGATCGACGAATCGGACTGGGGCTCGTTCTTAGCGCAGGTTTGATCGGAGTGCTTTTCGTGGCGATCGAGCATCTCGGAGGCGCGCATCCGAACGTTCCGCCCTATGGCCTACGAGTTTTCAATGTGGGCGGTAAGCTCGGCCTCGTCGCGCTGCTGCTCGCACCCTTCGCTTTCGCTCCGCTTGCGATCGGGCGCCGGCTGCTGCTCGGCGTACCGTTGCTCGCCGAGATCGTTTTCATGCAGCCCTGGAACTACGAGCCGAGCCGGCTGGGATCGCATTACGTCGCGCCGCTCTTGGCGGGCACCGCGATTGCCGCGGCATTCGGGCTCGGGCGCGTCCCCGGGATTCGCGCGGGCGCTGCTGCCTTGCGCTCTCGTCGTAACGCTGCTCTTCAGCGACACGGTGCTGCGGCCGGGGCGTTGGCCGTATGTTGTCGACTGGAATGCTTACGCGCGCGCCGTCGCGTTACGAGATAGCGGGCAGGCGGCGTTGCTGCCGCGACGCGACGAAGGCGTGTGGGCCGTGTCCGCGGCCAATCCGAACGTGCGTCTCGATCCGCGGCCAGATCCAAAGTTCGCCCGATGTCCGGCTTACGACACGAACGCGGGCGCGTTCTTTGCAAGCCTCCGTCGGGCGCGAGCCGGCCCGTTTGTGCGGCGGGGTGCCGGTAGGGCCGTGACGATCTCGACCTACGGTCCGATCCGCGCGCTGCGCGAGGATCGCGGACGCTTTGCCGCGTTGCGTGAGAGACGCATCCTGATCTATTGGCCGCACGGGTTGGGCGATTGGGTTCATTTCGGTCACGTCGCCCCGCTGCTGGATGATTCGAACGCGTATGCGATCACGCGTTTCGGCGACGATTACGTCAGCGTGCTGGAGGGAAGCCCGATCGTGCGCGCGCTTTCCAGCGGCGTACGTGCGCCCGCCGACGGCGTCGAGCTTGGCGCCGCGCATCTCGGCATTACCCTGCGCGGGTGCGGCGACAAGGACGTACGGCTAAGAGTTCCATTCCCGCTCTCCCAAGAGGTCTCGGACTTCGCGCCCGACGCGCTGCTGTGGACCGACTATCCGGAAACGGAAGGGCGTACGGCCTATCCGTTCCACACCAAAGCGCGCAATCTAGCTCGACTGCTCGTTCGCCGCGAACGGCTTGCAACGTTCGACCTCTCGCAGCCGCTTCGATCGGCGATCGACTTTGCGGCGCCGGAGGCGACGCAGCGGCGGGTTGACGAGCGATTGGCGCGCGTGCTTTCAAAAGGTAAGCGGCTCTGCGTGATCTCGAGGGCCGGCATAACGGCGGCTCGTAAGAACTGGGGAGATGGAAGCGAGGCGCGCGCCTTCGTCGCCGCTCTGCGAGGACGCGCTTCCGATTGGGTCGTCATTTCGATGGAGGACGAAGAGCTCGGCGAAAGCGTCGTTGGATTTCGCGCTCTCTTCGCCGAACTCGACGAGCCCTTTGCGAGGATCTTCAAAGCGTTGGCAGCTCGCATCGATCTCTTCATCGGAGTTCCCGCCGGTCCGCTGCATTTCGTCCTGGCGCGCGGTGGCGTCCCGGCGATCGGCTTGTGGGTCGCACACCATCCCGACTGGTACGACGAGCCCAATCCCAACGCAATTCAGGTCGTCGGTCGTTACGTGCGCGATCGGGGATTCGATCGGCGCGTTGCGACGACGAGCAAACCGCAGTCGCTGTGGCACCGGTTGTGCTACCTGGATAGCGCGACGATCGGCGCGGAGCCGGTGCTCGAAGCGGCGCGAAGCCTTATTGCGTGAGTTTTGGAAACATCAGCAGCATGACGATCGAGAACGAGTTAAAGAGTGCGTGAGAGATCATCGATGCGAAGGCGTTGCGGGTGATGTAGTAGACGCCGCATAGGACGATGCCGCCGAGTGCCAGCGGAATCAACTCAAAGAGATCGGCGTGCGCGATTCCGAACAGCAGGCCGCTCACGATCGCGCCCGTCCAAAATCCTCCGAAACGCAAGCCGATGTTGAAGAAGAAGACCCTGAACAGCGTTTCCTCCGCGAACGGAGCGAAGACGATTGCAAAAACGGCGAAGAGCCCAATGGTCGTGTGGTCGTGAAGTCCTTTAAAGAGCTGGACGATGTCTTGCTGATGCTCGCTGTGCGCTACGAGGTTGATCAGTAAGGCCGTGCCCTCCGCCGCGAGGGCCATCGCGAACGCGCCGAGGATTCCGATGCCGATCGTTGCTAAAGTCGGCACCCGGAATCCGAGATCGCGAAGGCTGAACTTCGAGAGGGACGGAAGGGCCAGCAGTACGATCGCGACGAGGACTGCGTCGGCGACGAACTGGACGATCAGTACCGCGTTTAGTTGTGCCGGCGAGACGCTCTTCGGCGCCGGTACCAGGAGCTGCAGCACTAAGAGCAGCCCGAACAGAGCCGCGATGGATCCGGCCAGCAGCCACGTCCAGAAGCCTTTGAAGCTATCCTTTGGCCAGCGCGTCGGCCAGACGGGCGAAATCGCCGAGGTCGAGTCGTTCACCACGAAGCTCCGCAGATAGATTGCACGACGATAACGCTCGTGCAGTCGCCGCGCGGTCGATGTCGAGCGCGAGCGCGAGACTGTTGACGAGCGTCTTGCGCCGGTACGCGAACGCGCCGCGCACGACCTTCCAAAAGAGGTCGAGGTCGTGCACGGTGACGGCGGGTTCGGGGCGGCGAGTGAGGCGAACGAGGCTCGAGTGCACTTTCGGCGCCGGAAAAAAAGCCTGCGGCCCGATCGTTAAGAGCATTTCGACCTGCATCGCATACTGAACGGCTACCGAAAGACTTCCGTAGGCTCGCGTGCCGGGTGACGCCGTGAAGCGTTCGCCGACGTCCTTCTGTACCATGACGGTCAGAGAATCGGGGCCCGACGGCATTTCGATCAGGCGCAGCATCAACGGCGTTGCGATGTTATAAGGAAGATTGCCCGCGACGCGCCACGGCTGCCCCTGCGACCAGCTGCGGTAATCGAACGTCAGAGCATCGGCCGATACGATTTGCGCCGCGGCGATGTCCTCGCGAGAACGAAGTACGGCCACGAGCTCCGGATCGATCTCAATGGCGGTAAGCTGCGCGCCCTCGTCGACGAGAGCGCGCGTAAGCACGCCGGTGCCGGCACCGATCTCGATCGTGCGAGCTCGCGGAGGCGCGCCCTCCAGCGCGAAGCCGGCGATGCGCCCTGCAATCGCGGTATTGGTGAGAAAGTTCTGACCGAAGCGCTTTTTCGGGCGAAGGCCCGCCTTCGCCAGCACGGCACGGGGGCTCGACACGCCCCTATTTTACGCTACTTCAGCCGGTAAACAGTGACGTCGCGCCGCCCGAAGAGCATCGCACCGCGCAGTGAGTCGAAGCCGAGATCGATTCGATTACCGACGATGTCGCCTCCGGTATCACCCGCGATCGCCATGCCGTAGCCGGGGATGTAAAGACGAGTTCCCAGGGGGATGATGCGAGGGTCGACGGCGACGATTCCATATCCGGCGCGCCGGCCGCTGGCCGTCATGCCGCCACCGCCCGCGCTCCCGGCGGTGTAGGCCGTGGCCAACATCTGAATCGCACCGCGAGCCACTGACACCATTTGGAGTAAGCCGTGGGCTTCAAAGGCCGCGAGCGTGGCCGGGCTAACACCTTGGGCGACGATTCGCGGGTTCGCTTTGCGGATCAGCGTCGTGGAGAGTATTCGCTGGCGTACCGGTCCTCCGTCGCGCTGCGCGTATTGGACTCGTACCTGCGCGAGGCCAGGCCGGCCTCGAGCGATGATCTTAGAGCTCCCGGGCGCCAGGAGCATCGAAAGCCGAGTTAAGGTCTTCGGTTGAACGCGGCGGCGCTCGAGGCGCTCCCACGTGATGACGCCGTTTTTATAGGTTACGCCGGTCGCGGCGCCTTGCGAAACCGGAGGGGCCGCCCAGACGGGCGAGACTGCAAGGCCAACAACGAGAAAAGCGGCGTAAATCACGCGTCCGATCAATCCGAGGTTCCTTTCTGTTCCAAATCGCGTCCAAGGTCTGTGCTCGACACTCCGCAGCGGAGCGGACGATGCACGCGACTCGCGCATTTTCTATCAGCGGCGCACGCGGCCGCCGAGAGAACGGATCCGACGGAAAACGCCAACATATTCCGAGCTAGCTTGCTGTGCTTATGGGCGGGCTGGCTCTGACCCGGGCACTATAGCACGCACCGTTCGAGGCGACAGTATGACAAAAGTCGCAATGTGAGGATGGCCTCGTCTCGTTCGCCGGGTGCGCGACGGCCTTCGTCCTCCCGGGGCGTGCCCGAAGGTCGAAGCGAAGAAAGCCCGGCGATGCAGTCCATGCGCGTGGGGCTATTTACAGAGATTTATCGTCCCGTCATCAATGGCGTGGTGGCGTCGGTCGAAGCGTTGGCTTCGGGCTTACAGTCACGCGGCCACAAGGTCTTCTGTTTTGCGCCGAGGATGCCGGGAACGGCCCAGTCCGAGGGCGACGTCCACCGGATTCCGTCGCTCCCGCTGCCCGCGCGCACGCCGTACCGATTGACGCTGCCACTGGTAAGCCGGCGCGTCAACGCGGTGATCAAAGGGCTCTCGGTCATTCATGCGCACTCGCCGTTCGTAACCGGATGGATGGGCATGCGCTGTGCGCGGCGCTATGGGATGCCGCTGGTTTACACGTACCATACGCAACTCGAGGCCTACGCTCACTACGTGCCGTTCGAAATAAATGCAACGCGTTTTGCGGCGAACCGGCTCACGCGGACCTTCGCAAATCTGGCCGACGCCGTTATCGCTCCGACCCCGGCGATGGCGGCGCGTCTTCGGGAGCTCGGCGTGACGGTGCGGATCGAAACGGTGCCGACTGGGATCGACATCGCACTCTTCGCTGCCGGCCGTCGCAGGGACGACGTTCGAGAACGAATCGGCGTCCGAACGGACGATCGCATGCTGTTCTGCGTCGGCCGGCTGGCGAAAGAGAAGAACCTCGAACTGCTTTTTGAAGCCCTCGCGCGAGCGAATGATCCTTCATTGAAACTGGTGGTCGCCGGCGACGGACCGTCGCGTGCCGATTTAGAACAGCTCGCGCGGGAGTTCGGCGTTTTCGAACAGAGCCGCTTCTTGGGTTTCATCTCACGGCAAGATCTGCCCGATCTCTACGCCAGCGCCGACGCATTCGTGATGGCCAGTACGACCGAAACCCAAGGCATCGTGCTCGCGGAAGCGCTCGCCGCCGGCGCGAGCGTCATTGCTGCCGACGCACCCCAAAACCGAGATGTTCTCGGCTCGGCAGGTCTGCTCGTACCGTCGACCGCGCAGGCCTTCGCGCAAGCCTTCGGCCAAGTCGGAAGCGTCTCCGAACCGGCCAGAACCGCCGTAGCGCGCCAGGCCGCGAAGCGGTTTTCGATCCAGGAGCAGATCGATCGCACCCTCGCCCTCTACGAAAGCTTGATTCGGCCGGCGCGAATTGCTTGACCTCGAACATATGTTCGCATAAAATAAGATGAGGGGAATGCGATGCAAAGGCTCGGTGAGGTTCTCGAGGTAGAGGTCGGATATGCCGCCGGACCGGCAGGCGGTGGCGTGGCATACGCCGCGCTCAATGGCGCCGAGGGTCGGAAGGTAGTGCGCCTGCCCTTCCGGATCGTGCGCCGTCGCCTCCTGGTGGAACGTGCGGTTGCCTATGCGGCGCTGGTGACGGTTGCGCGTTCGCTCTGCAAACGCGGAGTTACTCGCGCCCATTTTGTGATGCCGGACCGTCGGTTTGTGGAAGAAGTCACGGGTCGGTGCGACGTGCCGGAGGCACTCGTGCTTCCCTACGTTCGCCTGCGGTGTGCGCTCAACGCATTTCATGACGTCGAGATCGGGACCGGAGCCACGGACGAACTGATGCAAAGGGCCGGAGCGGAAGTAGCGCTGAACGTTGCGGCGTGAAACCCCTGCGCCTCGACTCGGAGGCTTTGCCGGTCGAGACCGAAGCGCTCGCAAAGGCGTTGCTCGGTTGCATTCTGATACGCGAGAGCGAAGATGGGACTGCGGCGGGCCGCATTGTCGAAACTGAAGCCTACCTTCCGAACGATCCCGCGTGTCACGCATTTTCCGGTAAGAGCTCCCGCAACGCAACGCTCTTTGGACCGCCGCATCGCTCCTACGTCTATCAAATCTACGGCACGTCGTTCTGCTTTAATCTCTCGAGCGAGTGCGAAGGAACGGGTGCGGGAGTGCTCGTTCGTGCCCTCGAGCCGACGCAAGGGCTCGCGCTCATGCAACGCCGCAGAGGGGTGGAGCGCACGCGCGATCTCTGTCGTGGGCCCGGCCGGCTCTGTCGCGCGCTTGCCATCGATCGATCCTTTGATGGCGCCGACCTCTTCTTCGGCCGCTCCCTCTGGCTGGCCCGGGACGACTGGGCTCCCGAGACCATACGCCGCAGCCGCCGCATAGGCGTAACTCGAGCGGCGGACGATCGCCTGCGATTCTACCTACCCGGCAACCCCTACGTGAGCGGACCCGCCGCTCTGAGCCCCGCTTGAACGCTGCCGGGGGCTTATGCTATAGTGTGAGCGTCGCGTAGCGGTCATCTGTTGACAGCCGCGATATCTTGATACCCTCACCGCTCACGCCACCGATCTGATTGCGACGGCAGCCTCGCCTCGATCTCGAAGTTCGGCGTGCGCGACTCCATAAGAGAGAACTCTTCTGCAAACCGAACACCGTCCCAACATCGAGCATCGGCTAAATAACGATTCGCGGCCTCCACAGGCCGGCGGAGGCCGGCGTCGCCGAACGCGCCGGCGTCACCATTTCGGTCAACATCCGGGTGCGTTCCACGACCAGCTTCCGCAGCAGGTCGAGGTTCCTCCGATGCTGACCGCAGCTCAGCTATCCGAAAAGACGAAAACGGAACTCGTCGAGATTGCGAAGGAGCTGGAAGTCGAACTTCCTCCACCCGCAAAACTGAAGAAAGACGAGATCGTTACGCTGCTCGTTGCGGGCCAGATCGCACGATCGGGCATCGAGGTGGCAAGCGGCATTCTCGACGTGTTGCCTGAGGGATACGGCTTCTTACGCCGCGCGGGATACTACGTCGGCAACGACGACATCTACGTCAGCCAAACGCAGATTCGCCGCTTCGAGCTCCGGCGCGGAGACATGATCGAAGGCCAAGCGCGCCGGCCGAAGGAGAGCGAGAAATATTTCGGGCTCATTCGCGTTGACAAAGTCAACGATTTAGACCCCGAGGCCATCAAGGGCCGGCGACTCTTCGAAAAAGGAACGCCCATCTATCCCCAAGAGCGCTTTAAACTCGAAGTGCGCTCGACGCAGCTCTCCACGCGGGTCATCGATCTTTTCTGCCCAATCGGCAAGGGCCAGCGCGCCCTGATCGTTTCGCCGCCAAAAGCCGGCAAGACGACGCTGCTCAAAAACATCGCCAACTCGATTTCGATCAACCATCCCGACGCGCACATCATTGCGCTGCTCGTCGACGAGCGCCCCGAGGAAGTCACGGACATGCAGCGCACGATCGACGGCGACGTCGTCGCCTCGACGTTCGACGAGCATCCCGAAAATCACACGGCCGTTGCCGAACTGACGATGGAGCGCGCCAAGCGCCTCGTCGAGCTCGGAAAAGACGTGGTGATTCTGCTCGATTCGATCACCCGCCTCGCGCGCGCCTACAACCAAGTCGTCGCGAGCTCGGGGCGCACTCTTTCAGGCGGCCTCGATACCGCTTCGCTGCACAAGCCCAAGCGATTCTTTGGTGCGGCACGCAAGATCGAAGAGGGAGGTTCGCTGACGATCATCGCAACCGCGCTCATCGAGACCGGCTCCAAGATGGACGACGTGATCTTCGAAGAGTTCAAAGGCACCGGAAATATGGAGATCGACCTCACTCGCAAGCTCGCAGAGTCTCGCGTCTTTCCGGCGATCGACATCAAGCGCTCGGGAACCCGCCATGAAGAGCTGCTGCTCACACCCGACGAGATGCGCAAGATCTGGATGCTCCGTCGCGCGACCGCCGTGCTCAATACCGGCGACATCACCGAGATCATCCTCGACAAGATGGCCCAGACGCGCACGAACGAAGAGTTCCTGCAGACCGTCACTAAGGAAGCGCTCTCGATGAACCGCGGTTACGAAGACGGTGGCGGAAACAACGGAAAGTACTAGTCCGTCTCTTGCGGTTCGAGGCAACATGATGTCTCGGAAACGCTCGTCGCTCCGCCTCCGGCTGCGCTCCTGCTGCCTGCCTCCTCGCTCCGCCATCCATGGCTGCGCTCGTCGGTCCAGAGCTTCCTCGACATCACGTTACCCCAAACCGCACGCGCACTAATCAGAGTTTCCGTTTTGAGAAGTGGCGGGGAACGGAATTCGGCTTAATAAGTATTTAGCGCGGGCGGGGGTTGCGTCGCGGCGACGCGCCGACGAGATGATCGCCGGCGGGTCCGTGCGGATCAACGGGAGGACCGTGCGCGAGCTCGGGACGCTCGTGGGCGCCGGCGATCGCGTTGAGGTTGGCGGAGTGCCGGTCGAACTTCCGGGGGCGCCGACCTATCTGATCCTCAATAAACCACTCGGCGTGGTGACGACGATGCGCGACCCCCACGGGCGCCGCAGCGTCGCCGACTTCCTCGTCGATCGTGCGCGTGTGTTCCCCGTCGGCCGGCTCGATTATGATACAGCCGGACTACTGTTGCTTACCGATGACGGCGAACTGGCACACCGCTTGCTTCACCCCAGCTTCGGCGTCGACAAGACGTATCGGGCCGCAATCGCGGGGCGCCTTTCTTCGGACGACGTGCGGCGCTTGCTGGCGGGACTCGATATGAACGATGGACGCACGGCCGGGACGAGAGTTCGCGTCCTCGCCGTACGCCGCGACCGATCGCTGGTCGACGTGACGATTCACGAAGGCCGAAATCGGCAAGTGCGCCGCATGTTCGAAACGCTAAACCATCCCGTGCTGGAATTGACGCGAACTCGATTCGGGCCGCTCAAGCTCGGAGCGCTGCCGCCGGGCCGCGTGCGGGAGCTGACCGGAAAAGAGATCGAGGCACTGCGGCGCCATCGCAGGCCGCCAGACGAATCGCCTCGTACCACCCCGCCTGAGGTGATGCCATGAATCAATCCCTTCGAGTGCTCTCAATCGCCGTCGCGGCGCTCTTTGCGGTGGGCCAGATTCCGGCTCGCGCACAGTACGCGAGCGAGTTCGTGCCGGCCAAACTGATCAAAGAGGGCAAGACGTCGACGACGATCGCCGGAAGCGGCAAGGTGGTGGTGCAAGTCCAGGTCAACGCCGATGGATCGCACAAGGTCACGAAAATCATCAGCTCGACGAACTCGGGCGACAACGCCGCGGCGACCGAGATCGCGAACAGCTCGACCTATCGGCCGGCTCGCCGTGGAAGCACGCCGATCACCGCGTTTTACGACTTCACCTTGAGATTTAGCGGCCGGACCGTCGTACAAAGCTCGAGCGGCAGCTCGGGTGTGTCGCTGAGCGGTGCCTCGCTGACACCGGCTGCAAGCCAGGTTGCGGCGCTCATTCGCGCGGGCCAGTACGCGCAAGCAAAATCCAAAGCGCAGATGGAGCTGCTCAATTCCCCGGGTGACGACTCGCTGCGCGAAATGCTGGGCGTAGCGTCCTACGACGCCGGCGATTTCACGGCCGCGTCGGCGGCCTTCGATAAGGTGCCGACGATCGGCGTGCAATTCCGCTCGGCAGCGGCGCAAAGCTTCGCCGCGGCCGCGGTTAAAGGCGCGACCGACAACCCCGAGCAGTCCCTCGCGTACGCGCAGAAAGCCATGGCGCTCGCGCCCGACACCAACTCGCGCTTCGCCCTCGGCGTGGCGCAGCTGGCGAATAACGATAGCGCGGCCGCCCTGGCATCGCTCAAGGCGGCGCACGACATGGCCATGGCGGATTCCAAGATACCGCTTGCCTCGAAGGTGAACATCGACGCCGAGCTTCTGCAGGCGTATTTGGCCAATAACGACGTGCAAGACGCACAAGGCGTTGCGGCGCAGATCAAGCAGCTCGACCCAAGCAGCACGGCCGGCGCCCGAGCGATGGGCGCGAGCTTGCTGAAGTCGGGCCAGGCGGCGGCGGTCGCCAAAGATACGGCGACGGCGTTGCGTGACTACGATCAGGCCGCCGCAGTGGGCGATCCCACCGTCGCCGTCACAGCCAACGTGTTAGCCGCGTTTGCTATAGCGCAAGGTCCGAAGCCGGACTACAAGCGGATGCAGAGCTATGCCGATAAGGCGATCGCTTTGCAGCCGGATAATCCGCAAGCGAACTTTGCAGAAGGGATTGCTCTGACGGCTCAGTGGTCATCCAGCCATGACGACGGAACCAAGAAAAGGGCCACGGATGCGCTCGCCAAAGCCGATCAGCTAGCCAAGGCGCAGGGAAATGAAGCGCTCTCGCTTCAGATCGAAACGTTCGTGAAACAGAATCTCAACCCGGCGCCTAGCGCTCCCTCGGGGGGCGGTCTCTAAGGTACAGGACTTTAAGCGGGGGAGGCCAATGGGTCGCCCTCACGGGGCGCGGTCGTCGCGCAGCAACGCTAATTTGGGAGGGTCGTAGAGGCGTGTTTTTTCGGGATTTTTGGGTCTCATGCAGCAGGGCGGCTGGGACATGTGGCTGCTCTTACTCATTTCGATCGTCGGCGTCGCAGTCGTCATCGAACGGATGGTCTTTTTTCAGACGCAGCACGGCGACACGAAGGGGTTGCTGCGCCAGATCGGTACGAAGGTTTCGGCCGACGACCTCGACGGAGCGATCGCCATCTGTAAGAAGAGCCGCGGGATGCTTCCACGCATTCTCGAGTTCGGGCTTCGCCGAGGCGAGAAGAATCGCGCCGACATCACCGACGCGCTCTCGATCGCGCTGATGGAGCATCTCAACTCACTCGAGCGCAATCTCCCGATCATCGGCACCATCGCCGTCATCGCTCCCTTCGTCGGTCTCTTCGGAACCGTGCTCGGCATCATTCGCGCCTTCCAAGATATCGCGTTGAAGGGCAACTCGACCCCGGCCGTCGTCGCCGCGGGCGTCTCTGAGGCTTTGATCACCACGGCCACCGGTCTCATCATCGCGGTCATCGCGGTCGTGTTCTTCAACTTCTTCAAGTCGCGCATCAAGAACTACAACCAAGAGATGATCGTCGCCGCCAACCAGCTCGCTGAAATGCTGCACTTCCACAATACCGGATCGCCGATTCCGACGGATCTCTATCAGCCTACCAAGGCCGGCGCTAAGTAAAGCCGTAGGGCACGACCGTGTCACTGCTCTCCTCGCAGCAAGATCAAGAGGTGATGGCGGAGATCAACATCACGCCGTTTACCGACGTTTTGCTGGTCTTGCTCATCATCTTCATGATCCTCGCCGCGCTGGTCGCGCCGCCGGGCTTCGAAAAAGAGCTGCCGAACAAGAACCCCAATAGCGCGACCCAGAATAAGAACAAGAACGACATCGAAGTTGACGTCAACAACAAAGGCGTTATCTTCGTCGATGGGCAGAAGACGGACGAGACCGGCATTTACCGCATGATGTACGAGGCATCCAAGAAGAAACCGCACCACCACGTTGCGATCATCGCCGACGCAAAGGCGCCGTACGGGATCATTATAAGGATCCTCGATGCGGCAAGGCAAACCGGCCTCGAAGACGTCGGCTTCGTCACGTCGTAAGCGTATAAAGGGAGGTTTGTAGAACGTGGCCGTTTCCATCGGCGGAGGCGAAGATGAGGTAATGTCGACGATCAACATCACGCCGTTTACCGACGTGCTGTTGGTGCTCCTCATTATTTTCATCATTCTAGCGTCGGTCACGAAAGAACCGAAGCTACCCGACGCCTATAACAAACTCAGGGTGACGCCGTCCCAGATCGTCGTGAATATCGACGAACACAACCACATCGAGATCGGCTCGAACGAAGTGACGATCGCAGATGCGAAAGCGGCCTTCGCGCAACTGCAAGACGCGACCGACCACAAGTTTACGAGCGTGATCATCAAGGCGAATCCTGCGGCCAGCTATGGAGTGATTCTGCAGGTTATGGATGCCGCCAAGCAGGAGGATCTCACCAATTTTGGCCTCGCCAACCACATTCAAGGCGCGCCCCCGGGAATGAATCCGTAACCGATGGCGAAGCGCGACCGCTATATCTCGACCCACGAACGAGTCCGCAGCTTTATCGCGTGGGCCTTCGTGATTTCGCTTATCATACACTTAGCGGTGGGCGCCGTCTTTCCGAACATCAACAAGCATTCCGAGGAACAGGAAACCGAGAAGGTCCAGATCACAAAGAAGCCGACGATCATCCACACGCCGCCGCCGCCAACGCCCACCCCGCCGCCGACGCCGACTCCCCCCCCGCAGACCACGCCGCCGCCCAAGCAGCAGGTCACGCAGCCAAAGCTAAAACTCAACGTCGTTAAGACGACCAGCTCGAGTAAGAGCAGCAGCTCGACGGAGAACACCTATAACGCTCCGGCGAGCGGCAATGAAAACGGCAGGCCGACGGGTCAAGGCACCGCCGCGCCCGTCGCGGCGACGGCACCGCCGGGAACGCCGAAGCCTGCCTGCGCGAATCCGAACGCCGACGCGACGGTTACCAACGCCGTGCAGCCGGATTATCCGGAGTCGGCAAAAGATATTGGGATCGGGGCGACCACCGTGCAGGTCGAAGTGACCGTCGGACCCTCTGGAAATCTGGTCGGCACGAAGATCTATAAGAGCTCGAATAATATGGCAATCGACCAAGCTGCTCTGCGCGCGGCTCGCCAGTCTACCTACTCCCCGAAGCTCGTCGATTGTCAGCCGGTGGAAGGCGACTATCTCTTCCGCGCCGACTTCCAACCAGATTAGTCGCGCTGCCGGCCGTCGCGCGCCCCATGAGGTATGAGACGCGCTCGGCGCGTATTGCTCGTCGCCTTCGCGCTCTCGCTGGTGCTGCATGCGATCGTCGCACTGGTTCTGCATCCCGCGACCGCGGATTTTCAGACTCAGCCTGAAGCCGTCTCGGTCGTGCGCCGTTCGACGATGATCGTGGCCCACAACACACCACCGCCTCCCCGTCACACGCAAACGCCCTCACCTCGAAATCTCGCACCGCCGCGGCCTCGTGCCAGCGGCGCGGCTGTCGCGCGCTCCGAAGGCGGCGGTGCCGGTCGCTCGACGGCCGCGCCGCCGCCGGCTCCCACCGCAGTTCCTTCGGCGGCCGGTGCCGGGTGCGCGGAGCCAAACGCCGCCGCGGCGGTCGTCGCCACCCCGCCCCCGCCCGATATTCCCGCGGCGGTCCGTGCCGACCACACCAGCGGCGTCGCGCTCGTTTCGGTTGCGCTCGATGCGCAGGGAGCCGTGAGTGGTGCCAGCGTCGCACAGAGCACCGGCAACTCGTCGCTCGACCTCGTTGCGGTCTCGATGGCGCGCGACGCTCGATACAGCGCGCCGTTGCACGATTGCAAACCAGTCGCCGGAAATGCCACGTTTAGCGTGAAGTTCGTCGCATGGTAACCGGCAGGCCGTAAGGCCCCGTCGGGCAAACGCTGGGCCGTGACCTTCTTTCAGGCGCTCGTGCTGGCTCTCTTGCAAGGAGTTAGCGAACTCTTCCCGATCTCGAGCCTCGGTCATACGATCCTCGTTCCGGCATTACTGCACTGGAACAACATCGATCGGTCGAGCGCGTCGTTTCTGGCATTCGTCGTCGTGCTGCACCTGGGAACCGCGCTGGCATTGATCGTCTTCTATCGAGCGCAGTGGTATGCGATCGTGCGCGCGCTCGCGCGCAGCGTCGTGCTCGGACGACTGAGCTCCGACCGCGACGAGCGAACCGGATGGCTGCTCGTCGTTGCAACGATTCCGGTCGGACTGCTGGGCGTCGTCTTCGAACATCCCGTGCGCCGCCTCTTCGGCTCGCCGGCCCCGGCCGCGTTTTTCTTGTTGATCAACGGGCTAATAATGTTTGCGGGCGAGGCCCTGCGCCGGGTCCAAGAACGAGCCCGGGCCAGAAAGAGCAAGCCGATCGATCGTCTGAGCTATCCCGAGAGCCTCTTCATCGGCGCGGCTCAAGCGTTTGCGCTCCTGCCTGGAATTTCACGATCGGGAAGCTCGATGGTCGCAGGATTGCTCTGCGACCTCGACCACGAACAGGCGGCTCGATTCTCGTTTCTGCTCGCAACGCCGGTTATTTTCGCCGCAGCCCTCCTCGAACTCCCGAGGCTCTTTGCGCCGCAGGCGCATCTGGTGCTCGTACAAGCAATCGCCGGCGGCATCGCGGCCGGCATCGCTGCGTACCTCTCCGTGGCTTTTTTGACGCGCTACTTCCGCTCGAACGATCTCCGGCCGTTCGGGTGGTATTGCATTATCGTCGGTTCCATCTGTTTCGTGCTTGCGAGAAAGGGAGTCATCACATGAGAGTTGTCGCCATCGCTTTGGCAGTCGTCTTCTTCGTGCTTGGGATTCTTTACGGTACGGGTACGATCAACTACTTCACGGAATCGGGCGCTGCGCACGCACACCACATCACGCATCTCATCATCCTCTGGGTTCTGGCGTTGCTCTCCCTGATCTGGGCGCGCTTTCAGAGCGCGCCGAGGCGATGAAGCTTTCTCACGTCGCTACGGACGGAAGCGTCGCAATGGTCGACGTATCGGGCAAGAGCGTCACGTCGCGCTTCGCGAGAGCGCAGGCCTTGGTACGCATGAACGCCGCCGCGCAGACGGCGATTCGCGACGCGACCTTGGCCAAAGGCGACGCGCTGGTGGCCGCGCAGATTGCCGGCATTTTAGCGGCAAAGCAGACCAGCGCGCTGATCCCACTAGCCCATCCGCTGCCGTTGACGAGCGTGGACGTGCGCTTCGACTGGCGTGCCGACGGCGCGCTGGAAATCGAGGCCGCTGCGCGCACCGACGCGCAGACCGGCGTCGAAATGGAGGCCCTGGTTGCGGCGACGATTGCGGCGCTGACGATTTACGACATGACGAAGGCTTTGGACAAGGGTATCACGATCGAATCGGTTCGACTGCTCGAGAAGACCGGCGGAAAGCCTTCGTGAGCTTTCGCGTTGCGCTGATCGTGCTTTCGGACCGCGCCGCTTCGGGGGAACGCGCGGATGCCTGCATTCCAGTAATGAAGGAGCGGCTTGGCAACATCTATTCAATTGCAAAAGAGAGCGTGATGCCCGACGATCCGGCGGCGCTTCAAGCCGAACTCATCGAGTTGGCGGATTCGCACGAAGTGGATCTGGTGCTCACCAGCGGCGGCACCGGCCTCTCGCCGCGCGACCGCACGCCGCAGGCCACCGCCGCGATCCTCGACTACGAGGTCCCCGGGATCGCCGAAGCGATCCGGATGGTCTCCTTCGCCAACGTAAAAACCGCCATGCTTTCGCGAGCGCTCGCGGGCGTGCGCCATCGCACGCTCATCGTTAACCTGCCCGGAAGCCCCCGCGCGGTCGGCGAGGCGCTCGATATCGTGCTGCCCGTGATTCCGCACGCGCTGGAGCTCTTGAACGATTGCGTCGTCGACGGATGACAAGGATTTCGAGCTACGCGCAAGCCGAGGCCTACCTGCTCGGCACGATCGACGAAGTCACCTCACCGCGCACGTCGTACAAGCTCGACCGTATGCGCGCGCTGTTGCGCTATCTCGACGATCCACATCGGTGCTATCCGACGATTCACGTCGGCGGCACGAGCGGAAAGGGCTCGACTTCCACGATGATCGCCGGCGCGCTGCGCGCGTCGGGCAAGCGAACCGGCCTTCATACGAAGCCGCACCTCCATTCGATGACGGAGCGCGCGTGCATTGACGGCCTATCGATCCCGCGCGAGCGATTTGCGGAGGTGCTCGAACGCGCGATGCCCGCGATCGAGCGCACGACGTCTGCGTACGGGCGTCCGACGTATTACGAGACGCTGCTTGCTTTGACGTTTGCGTACTTTGCGCAAGAAAAAGTCGACGTGGCCGTGGTTGAGGTGGGATTGGGCGGTCGCCTCGACGGGACGAACGTTCTGCATCCGGTGGTCGCCGCGATCACCTCGGTGGGCTACGACCACACCGAGATCCTCGGCACGGCGATTGAGGCGATTGCCCTCGAAAAGGCAGGCATCGCAAAGAAGGGCATACCGCTGGTTCTAGGGCCGGTTTCGGGGGCCGCAGCGGCGGTCATCGAGGCATACGCCGCGCAGGCCGGAGCGCCGGTCGTTTACGCGCACGACGTCGTGCAAATCGACGAGGTGCCGTCCTTGCCGGTACTGGGAACCTTTCAACGCACGAACGCGGTAACCGCAATCGCCGTTCTAAAACAGCTCGATGGGACGCTGCGCCCGAGCCGAGATGCGATCCTGCGAAGTTTTTCCGAGCTTTCGATCCCAGGGCGAATGGAGTTGGTGCCGGCAAAGCCGCCGGTCGTTTTCGACATGGCTCACAACGCCGAAAAGGCCGAATCGCTCGTCGCCTCGTTGCGGGAAAGCTTCGCGGGCCGTCGCGTCCATTACGTCGTGGCGATCGGCGAGCCGAAAGACGCGCGTCGCATCCTTGAAATCTTGGCAACATTGCCCTCCACCTTCACCTTTACGTCGTACGTTGCCGCGGGGCGCCGCGCGATTGCGCCGTCGCGATTGTCGACGATCGCCGAATCGATCGGACGGTGGGGACGCGCCATCGGCGATCCGGTCGAAGCGCTGACGGTGGCGCGCCGTCTGGCGACGATGGACGACGTCGTCGTGGTAACCGGCTCGACGTTCGTCGTCGGAGAGTTGCGCGAGTGGTTCATACCGGCGACCGTGTAACGCGCGCTCTTCGTCTGCGTGGCGGCGAGCTGCGGTGGGGCGCGCAAACCTATATCATGGCGATCGTCAACGTGACGCCCGACTCGTTCTCGGGAGATGGTTTGGAGAGCGTTTCCGATGCAACCACGCATGCGACGGAACAGTGGCGCGCGGGCGCGCATATCCTCGACGTCGGCGGCGAGTCGACGCGTCCGGGTCATCGTAGGCTGGACGAAAACGTCGAAATCGCGCGCGTGGTTCCGGTCATTCGTTCGTTTCGCGCGGCCTTTTCGGCGGCGCCTATTTCCATCGACTCGTACAAGCCCGCCGTCGTGCGCGCCGCTCACGGGGCCGGCGCGGATCTCGTCAACTCCGTGTGGGGAGCGCCGGACGCGCTGCTCGACGTCGTCGCGGAGCTGGAGATGCCCATCGTTGCGATGCACAATCAAAACGGCACGCAGTACGACGGGCCGGTCGTCGATGCGGTCTTGGCCTATCTCGAAGGTTGCGCATCGAGGGCGGTCGCACGCGGGCTCGCAGCGGACCGAGTCATTCTGGATCCCGGCATCGGCTTCGGTAAGACGGCCGAGCAGAATATCGCCGTTTTGGAGGCGTTGCCGCGACTGGTCGCGCTCGGCTTCCCTACGCTGATCGGCACGTCGCGAAAATCTACGCTTGGCAGGCTGATCGGCGCAGAGCCCAACGATCGCGTCTACGCAACGGTGGCCACGACCGCCTTTGCGATCGCCGCTGGAGTGGACATCGTTCGCGTTCACGACGTCCGCGCGGCGCGCGATGCAGCCGCAGTAACGGACGCGCTCGTGCGCGGCTGGCGGCCGGACGGATGGACCGAGTAACGCTGCGCGGCGTCCGCGCTTACGGCCGCCACGGCTGGGAACCGAACGAGCGCGATCGTCCGCAACCGTTCGTGATCGACCTTGACGCCGAGATCGATCTGCGCGCGGCGCAACTCAGCGACGATCTCGCCGAGACGATCGACTATGCCGCGCTGCACCGCCGGGTTGTAACCATCGTTGCGAATACCTCGTACGCGTTGCTCGAACGCTTAGCCTCGGATATTCTCGAGGCCGTTTTCGAGGACGCTCGCGTCGCACGCGCGATCGTAACCATCGCCAAGCCCGCGATTCTCGACGGCACGACGCCGTCGGTTACGTTCGATCGAGCCAATCCGCATTACGAAGGCACGTGAGCACGCACCTGGCCTACGTCGGGATTGGTACGAACGCCGGCGACCGTGGGGAGAACGTCTCGCGCGCTCTTTTCGGACTGAGCGGTGTCGGAACGCTCTTGGCGCGCTCTTCCACATATCGAACCACTCCATGGGGGCGTCTCGATCAAGCCGAGTTCTTCAACGCAGTCGTCTTACTCGAGACCGAGTTGTCGCCGCACGATCTGCTCGATGCGTTGCACGCTATCGAACGGCGGCTCGGTCGTACCGCCGGCGAACGCTGGGGACCGCGGGTTATCGATCTGGACTTATTGCTCTATGACGACCTGACGATCGCCGACGAGCGGCTGCGAGTGCCCCACGAGCGTCTTGCCGAGCGGGCCTTCGTGCTCGTACCGCTCGCGGAGCTCGACGATCGCTTTGCGGCGATGCGAGACGCACTGCGGCCGTCCGAACTGGCGGGCGTCATACGGGTCGAGCGCGAAGGCGGTAGCGTGACGTCGTCAGAGATCTCTTCGGCCATTAGCCGGCGGGTGCGCGAGCTCGCGAATTTCTTGAGTAGCGGCGACGCGGTGCGCGTTCGCATCGAACGCGGAAGCGACGAGATCGAGCTGGCCCGACGGCGGCAGCACGCCGATCGAGCCCGTCGTGCGAACGATCGAGCAGTTGCCGGCGCGGCGGCGCTTCGGTTGGATACGATCAAGGCCGATCTGGTCGGGATATTTAATCTCAGCCGGCCGGCACCGTCCGAAGGCGAAACGTTCGACGGCGACCGAGAGCTGGCATACATTGAAGCACTCGGAATTCGAACGCCGGTTCATAGTATGGGCGCGGGGCGTCTCGTGCGTATTGCGGCCACGGATGGCTCGCCGGTCGAATACGGGCAGCCGCTTTTCTCGATCGCCCGAACGTAAGGAAGCCGGACAATTTTCCAAAAAGTTTTGATCGCGAACCGCGGCGAGATCGCCCTTAGAATTAATCGTGCCTGTCAAGAGCTCGGCGTTCTGACCGTCGCAATCTTCTCTGAAGCCGACCGGGATTCGCTGCACGTGCGTCAGGCCGACGAGGGGTTCTGCGTCGGGCCCGGTCCGGCGGGGCGTTCGTACTTGAACATTCCCAACATCATTTCGACGGCGCTGATCACGCGTTGCGATGCGATTCATCCGGGCTATGGATTTCTCGCGGAGAACGCGCGCTTTGCCGAGATCTGCTCCGATCACGGCTTGACGTTTATTGGACCCGAGCCCAGGGTTATCGCGTTGATGGGCGACAAGGCGACGGCGAAGAAGGTCGTGCGAGAGGCCGGCGTGCCGACGACGCCGGGCACCGACGTGTTGCGCTCGCTCGAGGAAGCGTACGAAGCGGCGGAGTCGATCGGATATCCGATCTTGCTCAAGGCCACCGCGGGGGGCGGCGGCCGGGGCATGCGCGTCGTCGAGGAGCCCAACGAGCTCCAGCGAGCCTATGCCGGTGCAACGGCGGAATCGGAGGCGAGCTTCAAAGATGGCCGCCTCTACGTTGAAAAGCTGATTCGCACTCCTCGTCACATCGAAGTCCAAGTGCTCGGCGACGAGTTTGGAAACGTCGTTCACCTTGGGGAACGGGATTGCTCGATTCAGAAGCCCGCCCACCAGAAAATCGTCGAGGAGACTCCGGCGCCGAATCTCGCGCCCTCAATCCGCGCGTCGCTCCACGAGATGGCGCTGCGCGTCTGCCGGCACGTCGGGTACACGAACGCCGGCACGTTGGAGTTTCTCGCCGCCGGCGACGACGTGTATTTTATGGAGATGAACACGCGCATCCAAGTCGAGCATCCGGTGACGGAGATGGTCTACAACATCGACCTTGTCAAGGAGCAGATCCGCATCGCCTCCGGCGAGCCCCTGGGCTATCGGCAAAGCGATCTCGCCGAGCGCGGACATGCGATCGAGTGCCGCATCAATGCCGAAGACGTTCGCAATCATTTCGCTCCGGCCGCGGGCACCGTCTCAAAACTGGTCTTCCCGGGAGGTCCGGGAATCCGAGTGGACACGCACCTGTACGCCGGCGCGACGATCCCCCCATACTACGACTCCATGATCGCCAAAGTGGTCGCGTACGGCGACACACGGGAGATCGCAATCGCGCGGATGGAGCGCGCGTTGAGCGAGACGGTGATCGAAGGGGTTCAAACGACGGTCGATCTTTGCATCGAAATCCTCGCGGCGCCGCCGTTTCGCGATGGCCGCTACGACGTTGAGTTTCTTTCCAACGAGCTCGCGCTTCGATGACGTCGCGAACGTCGCGTCGCGCGGCGCGCGAGCAGGCGCTCCAAGTGCTCTACAGCATCGTAATCGGTGACCGAGAGCCCCAGGACGCGTTGCGCGAAGTACTCGGCGAGGATGCCGACGGCGAGCAGCGGGCTTTCGTCAAGGAGCTGACGCTGGGCACGCTGGAATACGCCGAGCAGGCCGATCGCATCGTGAGCCCGCTCTTAGAGGGCTGGGCGCTCGAACGGCTCCCCACGATCGATCGTCTGTTGCTCGAAATGGCGACCTTTGAAATGAACTGCCGCCCGGAAACGCCGGCCGCAGTCGCGATAAACGAGGCCGTCGCGCTCGCTAAGCGTTTCTCCACGGAAGACTCCGGACGTTTCGTGAACGGAGTGCTCAGCGCCGTCGCCAATGCCAAAGAGTAAGCGCCGCAAGCGAGCCGGTCGCATCTGGCGGGACCTTGCGATTGCCGTCTTCATGCTCGCGCTCTTTGCGATCGGTACCGTTGCCGGGATGGTAGCCGCGTACGGACGCAATCTCCCCGACATTAGCCGCATGGCCGATTATCAGCCGGCAAGCACCACGCGCATCTTCGCCCGCGACGGCTCGCAGCTCGCCTCAGTCTATAAAGAGAATCGCGTCTGGGTTCCGCTCTCGCGCATCCCTCAGGTCGTGCGCGAGGCCTTTATCGCCAACGAGGACCACAACTTCTACTCCCATCACGGCGTCGACTTCGGCGGCATCGTGCGCGCGTCGTTTGCGGATCTCACGCACCAGCAGTTTCAGGGCGCCTCGACCATCACGCAGCAGTTAGCCCGCAGACTTTTTCTCAACGATCAGGTCTCGCTCTCGCGCAAGATTCAAGAGGCGCTGCTGGCGATCGAGATCGAGCGCTTCTACACGAAAGACGAGATCCTCGAGCGTTATCTCAACATCATTTACTTGGGATCCGGAGCGTATGGTGTCGATGCCGCGGCACACACCTATTTCGGGCGCGGCGTCGACAAGCTCACCCTGCCGCAGGCCGCGATACTCGCCGGCGTCGTCGCCGCTCCTTCGGCCTACTCGCCTCTAGTGAACTTGAACCTCGCGCGCGACCGCGAGCGCCACGTTCTCGATCGAATGGTCGAGCATGGCGACATTACTTCGGAACAGGCCGACGCCGCATATGACGAGCCGCTCGACTTAGTCTCGGAGCGCCTTCCCGGTTTGCAGGGCTATCGCTATCCCTACTTCACGACATATGCGATCGCGCAGCTGGAGCATGTGTTCGGCGCGACGGCAGTCGAGGAGGGCGGCCTTCAGGTTTACACGACCTTAGACCAGCGGATGCAAGACATCGCGCAGACGGCGGTAGCGTGGGGCGTCCACCAGGCAATCGCCGAGGGTATCGGAGCGCATCAAGCGGCGCTGGTTGCGCTGCGGCCGTCCACCGGCGAGATCCTCGCCATGGTCGGCGGGGCGCATTTTTCGCTCGACAACCAATTCAATCGGGCGTGGCAGGCGCGGCGACAACCGGGTTCGTCGTTCAAGATCTACGATTACACGGCCGCAATCGATTCGGGGCTTCCGGCAAGCACGATCGTCAACGATTCTGCCGTGAGCTATCCGATGGGCGACGGCACGCAATGGTCGCCGGAAGACGACGACCACAGCTATATGGGTGCGATAACACTGCGAGAAGCGCTGACGATGTCGCGCAACATCGTTGCGGTGAAGCTTGCCGACCGCATTGGATTGGATCGTATCATCGACTACGCGCATCGCATGGGAGTGACGTCCCCTCTCGAGGCCAATCTCTCGCTCGCCCTCGGTTCGTCGGTCGTCACCGTGCTCGATCAGGCCAGCGGCTACTCGACGCTTGCAAACCAAGGGCTCCACGTGGATCCCACACCGTTTCGACTGGTGAGGGATTCGCTGGGCACGGTCATCTTGGACAATCGCTTTCCCGCGGCTACCGACGTCGTCAGCGCGGGAACTGCCTATATCATGACCTCGATGCTCGAGGACGTCATCGCGCACGGCACCGGCTACCCCAATGCCGTCATCGGACGTCCGGCAGCCGGCAAGACCGGCACGACCACGAGTTTCCGCGACGCCTGGTTCGTCGGTTATACGCCCGATTTGGTCGTGGCAGTTTGGCTGGGAAACGATGATTATTCTCCGATGAACGAATCGTACGGTGGCAACATACCGGCGCGCATCTGGGCAAAGTTTATGAAAGCCGCGCTGGCAAGCACGCCGCCGCACGAGTTTCCGTTCCCAGCCGAAGAGGTCGCAAAAGTTGCCGGCTGCCGTCGCGGATATGAGTATTTCCTCAAGGGAACCGAGCCGCAATCCGGTTGCGGCGGCTCGATCGACGAAACTGAGCCCGACGACGTCCAGCCGGCGGCGGGTCTAGTCGAACCGCCGCAACCGGCGGTCCAGGCGTCGCCCACGCCGCTCGTTCCACCGACTGCGCAACCGCCACCCTCGGACGAACCGTAACGTCGCGATGAACGGCGAGCCGGTACTGGAGGTCTCGGTTGGCGAATTCTCCCGGCGTTTCGCGGGCATGGTGGCTCGCCACAAAACGCTGCAGCGCGTCGCCATCGTCGGTGAGATCACCGATCTAAAGCGCTGGGGCGACGGCAATCTCAACATGACGTTGAAGGAAGGCGAAGCGATCCTCGGCTGCTTTTCGTTCGCGAGCGAGGCGCGGCGTTTCCCGGCCCTCCGAGAGGGACTGATGGTTCGCGCGGAAGGCAGCATCGAGATTCGGCCCAACCGGAGCGTGTATCAACTGCGCGCGCTCGTGGTGTCGCTCGTCGGCGAAGGTAAACTTGCCGCCGAAATTGAGGAGCTTCGCATGCGCTTGCGCGCCGAGGGCGCGTTCGACGCGTCGCGCAAGCGCGCAATACCGGCTTTCCCGCGGAGGATTGCGCTGATTACGAGCGACGACGATGCGCGCGCGGATTTCGAAGGCCGACTGCGCGCCGACGCGCCGCACGTTCAGGTCGAATTTTTTCGTACGCGAGTTCAAGGTAAAGGCGCAGAGATCGACGTGGCCGAGGCGCTGGATCGAGCTTCGCGAGTCAAGGCCGACGTGGTCGTGATCACGCGCGGCGGAGGCTCCAGTGAAGATCGCCTGACGTTCAATCTCGAAGCGGTGGTGAGGGCCATTCTGCGCTCGCCGCATCCGGTGATTACTGCATTGGGCCATCTCAAAAACCGGCACCTCGCCGACGAGGTCGCCGATCTTTCGCTGCCGACTCCGACCGCTGCCGCCGTCCATCTCGGAAAGGAATGGTCGCGGGCATTCGAGTTGCTGGAGCGCCTGCACGCCGCGCTGCGCAGGGGTTACCGGTCGGTGCTGGCGGGGAAAACGCAGAGCGTGCGCTTCGCGGACGTTGCGCTCGAGCGTTCCGTCGAGGGTCTCCTCAATCGCCGCCTCGAGCAGATGCGTGGATTCGAGCGCCTTCTGGATCAACGCAGCCCCGCGGCCCGTGTCGGAGCATGGCGGCTCGGCCTCGTCCGGTCCACTGGGGCGCTTGCACGATCCTCCGAACGCTTGCAACAGCAGTGGCTACGGCGCTTGGAACGTGCGCAGGCATCGTTGGACGGCGAAGATCCAACGCGCCCGCTCGCGCGCGGATATGCCATCGTCACCAAAGCCGGTGTGGCGGTGCACGACGTGGCCGTGCTCGCGTACGGCGACGTCGTGACGGCGCGAGTTGCGCACGGGACGTTCGACGCGCGCGTGGAATCGGTGCACGCAGAATGACCGACAAGCTGCCCAAAACGTTCGAGCAGAAGCTCGCGCGCATCGACGCGATCGTCAAGGAGTTGGAAGGCGGCACCGTCGAGCTGCAACGGGCGACCGAACTCTTCAAAGAGGGCAAAATGCTCGCGCGCGACTGCGAAGGGCTGTTGAAGAGCGCGCAAGAGCAGATCGACGAGGCGATGGCCGAGCCGGAATCCGGCAGCGGCGACGCTCGTTCCAGCGCCGCTGCGGAGCTCGAAGACGAGCTTCCGTTCTAACAAAACACGCGCGATCGTTCTTCTCAAACCGGCCGCCGAGCAGCGATTTGGGTAGAGGGGAGGGCGGGGGCACCGCCCAAAAACATTCGCCATGCGTGTAATAGGCTTCGTGGCACTTGCTTTTTCGATGCTCTCACCGTACGCGCCGGCCGTCGCTCAAAGCTCCTCCGCGTCTCCGGCGCCCGCCGTTTCTCCGGCCGCATTACCACCGGGGATCGAACTCGCTCGCAGCCGCATCGACACGATGTTGCGGACCGGTCACGCCGATGCGTCGTGGTTCAGCGCCAGCTTCTTGGCGCAAGTCTCGGTGCCGCAGGTGGATGCCGTCCTTGCGGGTCTGACGGCAGCGCTAGGCGCGTATCAAAGCATCGAATTCACTCCGACGAAGTTCATCGCCCGCTTCGCTAAAGGAACGGACGACGTCCAAATCCATCTCGATGCGGACATGAAAATCGACGGGTTGCTCTTCAAGCCGCCGGTGGTTGCCGAGCTCTAGCCGGCGATCCGTTTCCCGGCGCCTCGACGATGCGGTTGCGGATCAGGCCGGTATAACGCGATCGCAGGCGCGCAGTCTCATCCTCGAAGGGCGCGTCAGCGTCGAAGGAAGCCCGGCGACCAAAGCGGGACAGAGCGTTGCGCGCGGGGCTCGGATCGCCATCGAGCAACCTCGCCGGTTCGTCAGCCGCGGCGGTGAGAAGCTCGATCACGCGTTGGCCGCATTTGCAATCGATGTGCGCGGCACGACGGCGCTGGACGTCGGCGCTTCGACCGGCGGGTTTACCGACTGCCTCTTACAACGCGGCGCAGCCGGCGTGACGGCGCTCGACGTCGGCTACGGTCAGCTCGACTGGCGCTTGAGGAACGATCCGCGCGTGGTCGTCATCGAGCGGACCAACTTTCGCCGGCTCCCCAACGATGCGTTTCCGGGCGGCTTCGACCTTATCGCGATCGACGCGTCGTTTATCTCATTGCGCACGATCTTGGAGCGCGCCGTACAGTACCTGCGAGCCGGCGGCACGATTGTCGCCCTCGCCAAACCGCAGTTCGAAGCCGGGCGTGAGCGTCTCGGTGCCGGGGGCGTCGTACGCGAGCGGGAGACCCACCGAGCGATCCTGCAAGAACTGCGCGAGTCTGCCCTGCGCCTAGGACTGGTTCCCGTGGCGCTCTCGCGCTCGGCGCTCCGAGGTCCGGCCGGCAATCGCGAGTTCTTCATGCTGCTTCGCCGGACGGGAGAGCCGTTCGAGGACGCACGAATCGAACGGGTCCTCGACGAAACACCCGAATCATGACGCTGCTCGCCATCGAGTCTAAGGTCGTCGCGCTCATCGTCGACATGACGCGTGAGAACGCGCGATCGATTGCGCGTCGCGTTGCGGACGACTTTCGCGCCGGAGGATTCGACGTCGTGGACGGTCCGCACGCCGCGAACGCATCGCTCCTCATTACCGTAGGCGGTGACGGGACGCTTCTGCGGGCGGCGCGCATCGCCGTGGAGTACGACCTGCCGCTCTTTGGCATTAACACCGGGCGACTGGGGTTCTTGACGGAGCTCGACGAGGACGATCCGCGTCTCGCCGAGCTTCCGGCCCTGGTCGAGCGAGGGCTCTTCATCGACGTGCGGACCGCGCTGCAAGCCGAGTACGGAGAGCTGCGCTACTTTGCGCTGAACGACGTCGTCGTCAGAAAAGGGGAAGTGTCGCGCATTGTGCCCTTTGGTTTGCGCGTCGATGACGGAGAGACGACTCGCATCGCAGCCGACGGAATCTGCGTTGCAACGCCCACCGGTTCGACGGCGTACTTCCTCTCGGCCGGTGGTTCGCTCATCGCGCCGACCGTCGAAGCGTTCGGCGTGGTGCCGCTGCTGCCGCATACGCTGTTTTCGCGTCCGCTCATCGTGCCGACGCATTCGACGATCGAGATTACCTCCGATCTCGAAGGCGCGCAGGCCCATCTCGAGTGTGACGGAGAGGTTCTCAGCGAGGTCGCTCCCGGCTCAAGTGTCGTCATACGTTGCCATCCTAAGCGCGTCCGCTTTGCGCGAACGAAACCGCTGCACTTTCTCGAGCGTCTCGAATCGAAAATGCTGTGGGGCGTTTCCATCAAGGATCCCCGTCGTTAACGAATCCCAAGGTTTCTAGATGCTGACGCGGCTCGAAATTGAGAACTACGGACTAATCGCGCGCGCCGGCGTTGAGTTCGCGAAAGGTGCGACGATCTTCACGGGCGAGACGGGCTCCGGCAAGACGATGGTGCTCGGCGCTCTCGACTTCGCGCTAGGCGCGCGAGCCGCTCCCGACGCGGTGCGACGCGGTGCGCGCGCCGCGATGGTTACGATTTCGTTCGAGCCGGACGATTCGCTGCGGGCGCGACTCGTGGCCGATGGCTTCGAGCTGGATCCCGGGGAAGCAGCCAGCATCGTTCGCGAGATAACCGAAGCCGGACGTTCGAGCGTGCGCGTCAACGGGCGGCCGTCGACGGCCGGATACGTTCGCGAAATCGGCGGTACCATTGCGGAGCTGGTGGGCCAGCACGAAGCGCAGCGTCTCCTCTCGCCGGCCTATCATTTGGATCTCCTCGATCGGTTCGCAGGTGAGGCCGAGCTCGCTTTGCGCGATGCGGTGAGCGCGGCCTATGCTGCAGCGCAAGCGTCGGCGCAATCGCTCGAACGTCTGACCGGCGACGAACGCGATGCGCGCGAACGATACGACGAAGCGCTTTTGGTAGCGCGCGAGATCGAAGACGCGCGGCTCGATCCGGCGCAGCTCCAGCAACTGCGTGAACGGCGCGCGTATTTAGATAACGTCGAGCGCATTGCCGTCGCGCTGGGTGCGGCGCACGAAGCCTTGACGCGGAACGAGTCGGCGGCGACCCAAGCGCTAGGGACGGCCGCCGCCGCGCTAACGGGCATCGCGAAGTTCGGCGAGAGTTTGCGTGAAATGGCGCAGCGCGCGAGCGCGCTCCAGACCGATGCCGGCGAGCTCGGGGCCGATGTCGCTCGCGAGCTGGAATCGACCGAGTTCGACCCGAACGAGCTCGAAGCGATCAATTCGCGGCTCGCTCTGATCGAACGTTTGCAGCGGCGATACGGCGGGGATCTCGACGAGGTCATCGAGCGGGCGCGCCGCGCCCGGGCGACGATCGAAGAGTTCGAGAACCGCGACGACCTCTTGGAGCGGTTGCGCGCGGAGGCGGAGGCGGCCACGCGCCGGCTCGAGAGCCTCGCTCAATCGCTCACGAAGGCTCGAAAAAAAGCTGCGGCCGCGCTTGGCAAACGGGTGATCGCGGAGTTTGGCGAGATCGCGCTCGGTTCCGGGCGCTTCGACGTCGACGTACAAGGTTTGGAACGGATTGGAGCGCTGGGCGCAGACCGCGTGGAGTTCCTCTTTGCCGCGAATGCCGGTGAAACGGCGCGGCCAATTGCGCGCGTTGCCTCCGGAGGGGAACTATCGCGCGTCTTGCTTGCGGTCGTCGTCGCGCTTGCGCAATCGCGTAACTCGTGCGAAGCGTTGATCTTTGACGAAATCGACGCCGGAATCGGTGGTGCCACCGCGACGGCGGTGGGCGCGCGGATCGGAGAGCTTGCGCGACATGGGCAGATCGTCTGCGTCACCCATTTGGCGCAGATCGCGACGTGGGCCGAGCGTCACTACGTCCTCGATAAGATCGAACGCGGTAGCGAAACGACGATTGCCGTGCGCGCGCTCGGCGGCTCTAAGGAGCGCGAAGCCGAAATCGCGCGAATGCTCTCGGGTGAGACGCACGACGTCGCCCTACGCCACGCCCGAGCCCTGCTAAAGAAACAGTGAGTAAAATTCGTAGGTTAACCGCTCGACCGGAAACAGCTCGGGGTATGCCGGCCTCGCTAATTCTCAGGTTAACCGCTCGGCCGGCATACCCCGAGCTGTTTCCAACGTAGGCGGAGTGCGGAACATTTCGTGAACGAAATTGCGATAAAAGCAGAAATGACGCCGCAGGAGTACTATGCCTGCGGGAACGCGTTGTATCGGAAAGGTGAGTGGATCGTTATTTGGGACAGTTGTTGCTGTCGGTGCCGCTTCTCTGGCAACGAGTGCGGCGCTGACGTGGGGGTCGCTCGCCTCGATCCTCGCGGCCTAGCCTTGATTGCCTTTTCCTTCATTTACTTTTGGAGTGGCCAGATCAGCGCTAGCCGCCGCCGTCGAGGGCATATAAAAGATTTACGGATTCTGATGTGAGTTATACTTTTACCGAAGAGCGAATCGTGGCGAAGTGGCGGGACGGTCAGAGCTCCTTCGCTTGGACCGCGGTCAACCGCGTGATGGAGCTAGGGACACTCTACTTACTCATCCTTGGGGATCGGTACATTAGCGTTCCGAAGCGCGATATTCCGCCCGATCGGCTTGGAGACTTCCTCCAAATGCTGAAAGCACATCAGACGAAGGCTGATGCGATGCAATAGCAGCGAGTGGGTATGCCGGCCGAGCGTTTAAACTGAGAATTAGCGAGGCCGGCATACCCCGAGCGGCCCTAGGGGATTTGGTGGATCTTGAGGACGTTGGTGCCGCCGGATCCCACGGGCATTCCCGTCGTAAAGGCGATCGAGTCGCCGGAGCTCACCAACCCCGCGGCGACCATATGCCGCTCGGTCAAGTAGAGCAGCACGTCGATCGACGAATAGGCCTCGATCAACAGTGATTCGGTACCCCAAAGCAGCGCGAGGCGGCGCGCGACGTCGGGTTCAGGCGTCAAGGCGACGATTCGAGCCTGCGGGCGAAACGCGGCAATGTGATGGGCGGTGTTGCCCGTGGTCGTCCCGGTGACGATATACGGCGTCTTCAGCTCGGCGCTGGCTCGAGTCGCCGCTTCGGCGATTGACGAAGCGATGGTCGGCTCCATGTTCTCCAGTCGACGATCTCGCAAGAGCGCGTGCGGATAGTGCCGCTCGACCTCGCGCGCGATCTCGGCCATCGTGCGAACCGCTTCGGTGGGATAGCTTCCCAGCGCCGTTTCGCCGGAGAGCATTACGGCATCGGTTCCGTCGAGAATCGCGTTGGCGACGTCGGTCGCCTCGGCACGCGTCGGCCGTGGCGACGTTATCATGGATTCGAGCATTTGCGTTGCCGTGACGACGGGTTTGCTGGCACGATTACATTTCGCAATGATCTCTTTTTGGATGATCGGCACCGTTTCGATCGGCACCTCGATCCCAAGATCGCCGCGCGCGACCATGATCCCGTCTGCGGCGGCGATGATGCTGTCCAACTCGGCGAGCGCTTCGTGTTTTTCGATCTTTGCGATGACGGGAACGCGCAGCCCTCGTCCTGCGATGAAGTCTTTGACGATTGCGACGTCTTCGGCCGATCGCACGAACGAGATAGCGACGTAATCAACGCCGTGGTCCAGGCCGAAGGCGAGAAACTCGAGGTCGCGCGGCGTTACCGATGAGATGTTCAGCGAACCGTCGGGGTAGTTGATCCCTTGCGCGGGGCGAAGATCGCCGCCGAACTCGACCGTCGTCTCGATATCCTCGGCGCTCTTTCCGACGACGAGCAGCGCGATCTGGCCGTCCTGGAGATAGAGGCGCTTGCCCACATCGACGTCGGCCGGCAAATCGCGATACGTCGTGCTGACACGCTCGTTGGTTCCCGCGACTTGCTCGGTAGTGATGATGAATCGCGCGCCGCGCTCCAGCCGAATGGAAGGCGTGCCATCGGCAAGCGGGCCCGTGCGAACCTTTGGACCGGGCAGATCCTGCAGCACCGCGGTATGAATACCAAGCTCTCGAGAGATCTGCCGAGCGGAGCGAATCACGGCGGCGTGCTCTTCGGGGGTGCCGTGCGAGAAATTCAGGCGCAATACGTTAGCTCCGCATAAAAAGAGCGAACGCAGCACGGCCGGATCGCGCGATGCCGGACCGACGGTCGCGACGATCTTCGTACGCTTATGCAAAATTTGTTCCATCGAAGAATCAGCCTTGTGCCCCGGAACCGGCAGGCTCCTGCGGATGCAGCAACGCAGTTAAAGCGGTGAAATTCCGGCGCAATCCGCTGGACCGGCGCTATCCGGAACGATTAGCGGGAAGCTTCCTCGCATCGCTCCTGCTGCACGCCCTACTTGCGGCGCTGCTCTTTACCGTTCTTGTGAGCTCGTCGGAGCAAGGCGCAAACGAGACGGTGCAAGGCGGCGAAGTGATAACGCTCTCGCGGACTTCCCCCGTGGTGGTCCCCAATCAACCGGCGGCCACCCGCGCCGTCGCGCCCGTGCCGCACGTGCCCGAGATCGCGCCGCTGCATCACGCGCCCTTAACGGTGCCGCTCGCGCAGCGCCTGCCCGTCAATCGTCACGAGCTTGCAAAATCCGCACCAACCGCGCCGCCGAACCCG
This sequence comes from Vulcanimicrobiota bacterium, assembly GCA_963736775.1. GTDB lineage: Bacteria > Vulcanimicrobiota > Vulcanimicrobiia > Vulcanimicrobiales > Vulcanimicrobiaceae > Cybelea. Next base: position 85,027 of record CAVTPY010000010.1, read on the forward strand.
CGTCCGATTCCGCAAAGCACGCCGCAGCCCAACCCGCAGCCGACGCAAAATATCGCCGAGACGCACCCCAGTTACGAAGTGCCTTCGGCGCCGGTCAGCATCCCGACCGTTGGACCGATCGCCGTCGCGTTGAAGGCTCCGCCTACCGCCGCGCCCTCGCCGGCGCCTTCGACGGCGCCCGTCGCCCGGGCCTCACCGAAGCCCGCGGCTCCAACGGCCCGGCCCAGCGCCAAACCTGCGACCCCCGCTCCCGCGCTGCCAAAACCGGTGCCGACCGCTGCCTCCATTGCGCGCGCCAGCCCCGCTCCCATCAGCGGTGTGCCAAGCCCCAGCCCGACCAGCACGGCCGTGGTCGCGCGGACCGGCGGGACGGCGCCAAAGCCCGCGCCCAGCGGCGGTGCCTCACCTGGACCGCGTACCGGCAATGGCCCGGTTCGTAACGCCGCTCCACCGCGTCCGATTGCCGTACAGCCGGCGCCATCGCCGAGCGCGCAACCAACCCGCGCCCCAAGAACGCGGACCGCTCCCAATATCAATGCGAAGTTACGTGCAATGCTTCCGAATAATCCCGTGAATCCGCAGAGCAAACAGTACACGCCGAGCTACTCGTTGCGTGGCCGCCTCGAACCGACGCCGCCACCCGAAGTCCTCGCGCGGACGAAATACATCTACGAAGTTAAGGGAACCGGAAACGAGGATCACGTGAAGATGTGGGTCGTTGCCGCGCACAAGGCGGGCCCGACGACGATCTGCACGGGCTGGCTCGTGCGTTATCCGCGTGCCGTGAGAGGCGGGTACGCCGTCGCGGCGGGCCCCGACTCGACGATCGTGCGCAGCAGCGCGCCCGGCGGCCCGGCAAACGGCACGCAGATCGGGATCGGCGGCGGCGGGGGTGGCGAGGCGCCGCTCAGTCCGTTCGATGCGGGCATCGCGCCGATCGTAGACGGAATGGTTTCGCAGCCGTGTAACGGACGGCTTCTGGTACCCTACGCACAGTCGCCAGCCTCGTCGCCGTGAGAAAGCCTCTTTCCCCCTTGCGTTCCGACGTAAGTCGCACTACAATTTTGACGTGTCGACGTAGTCGGCAGGGTAACACCAAGGAGGGCGGTTGGAACCGCAAAATCCGCCGGGCTACCGAGCCCGCGAAGTACGCGCCGAGTAAAGGGCGCCCCTAGCGCGCCCACGGCGGCCGGACGATTTTCCGGCGGCGCGCCACTCGCAAGATCGGAAAACAGAACGAGGGGCCGCGCCCACGTGGGGTTGCGGCCCGTCGTCCTTTTCGCTATCCTATGAGGTGGATTTCAAAAGGAGCGTGGGTTTCGTCCCGCGCTTCGCTGCTTGAGAGAGCAATCTTCGACGACTATGAGAGGCGATATTGCGGCGGCTTTCGAGCGCGAGCTGGATGCCATCGCGCACGACAAAGCTTTTGCCGGACTCGAGATCGTGCAGCATCGCGCACGTTTGGTTCGCGGTGTAGCCGAACTGCGCGTGACGATCGATGCGGCGGACGGCGCCGATCTCGCGCTCTGCGAACGACTGGCGGCACGCATCAACACCATCCTCGGCGGCGTAAATGCGGATTACAGCCTCGAGGTCGAGTCGGCGGGCCTCGACCGCCCGCTGGTGCGACCGAAGGATTACGATCGATTCAAAGGTGAACGGGCACGGATCGTCACCTCGCTGACGGTCAACGGCGGCAAGACGCATCGCGGCATCTTGCGCGGCTTGCGACGCGAAACGGTCGTTCTGGAGACCGAACGGGGCGAGCTCTTGTTGCCGATGGCCGCGATCAAGTCGGCGAACTTGGAATACGACGTGCGCCTCGATCTACAACGCGACAAACAACAACGGAAACAACACAATGGCAACGATAGAACACACGGGAACTGAAGACAAACTCATCGACGTTCTGCACTTCATTGCGCGCGAGCGTAACATTTCGTTCGAAATGTTGCTCGAAGCGCTGGAAGCGGCATTACTGACCGCATACAAGCGTCACTTTGGAAGCGAGTCCAACGCGATCGTGCTCGTGGACCGCCAGAGCGGGGCCTATCGGGTCTTCCACCGGCGCAACGTCGTCGAAGAAGTTACCGACCCCAAACTCGAGATCTCCCGCAAGGAGGCCGGCAGCCCTTATCAGGTGGGCGACTTTTACGACGAAGAAGTCACACCGAAAGATTTCGGACGGATCGCCGCGCAAACGGCCAAACAAGTCATCGTTCAGCGCATTCGTGAGGCCGAGCGCGATACCGTTTACAACAAATACGTGCGCAAGATCAACGATTTGGTTACCGGCACGGTGCAGCGATACGAGCAACGCAACATGTACGTCGCGCTCGAAGGCCGAGATGAGGCCGTTATGTATCTCGACGAACAGGTCCCCGGCGAAGCCTATCGCATCAACGATTTCATTCGAGCCTACGTTCTCGACGTCAAAAAGTCGCCGAAGGGACCACAAGTGATCCTTTCGCGCGCGGCCGAGGGCTTAGTGCAGCGCCTTTTAGAGCTGGAAGTTCCCGAGATCGCCGACGGCACGGTCGAAATCATGGCGATCGCTCGCGATCCCGGCGGACGCTCGAAGGTCGCGGTGAAAAGCAATCGGCCCGAAGTCGACCCGATCGGCGCGTGTTTGGGCCCCAAGTCGAGTCGAATCGCCAACGTCACCGATAACCTGCGGGGCGAAAAGGTCGATATCATTCGCTACGATCCGGTTCCGGCGACCTTCATCATGAACGCGCTTGCACCCGCGAAGGTAATCGGCGTCGAGCTTTTCGAGGACGACGCCGTGGCGATGGTCATCGTTCCGGATTATCAACTCTCCCTGGCGATCGGCCGAGACGGACAGAATGTGCGGCTCGCGGCGAGATTGACCGGCTGGCGACTGGACATTGCCAGCGAAAGCGAGTCGACACAAGCTCGGGATCGCTACCTGGTCGAGCGGGCCGAACAAGCAGCCGTGCAAACGCCGGCCGGCGAACCGGAACAGACGAGCGAAGAGCCGCCGGAGAGCGAAGGAATCGACGCAGAGCTGATTCGCAAGCTCGAAGAGTTCCGGCGCGAACGCCTGGGAAGCGACGATAGCTAATCCCGTTCGAACTTGCGTCGGCTGCCGCCGGAGGCTGCCACAATCCGAGCTCGACCGTTTCGTGCGTACCGCGGAGGGTTGGCATCCGGATCGGAGCGGCCGTCGTGGCAAGCAGCCCGGACGTGGGGCCTACCTCTGTTCGCCGCAATGCATCGAGCGCGCCGCGAAAAACAAGCGGTATCCGGGGCTTGGCGCGGCGGCGGTCGAATATGGTTTAATAAGGAACTCGTGGAAGCAAAACGGATAGATGATGCCGCATAGCGACAACGCCCTCCGATGAGGGCCAACCTTTGATTACCTAGCGGAGCCAAGCCGTCGGTTGGGGCTCCGCGCACTCCAACTGATGATGGGACTCGGGCGCCCTGCGCTCGAGAGTGAACTTGGCCGGAAAAGTACGGATCTTCGAGCTCGCAAAAGAAGTCGGGCTCACCTCAAAAGAACTCACGGCGCTCTTCAACGATCGTTTGGGGGGCGTCTTCGAGGCGAAAAACCAGCTGAGCGTCGTGCCCGACCAGATCGCCGATCTGGTGCGCACCGTTCTGCTCAAGAGCGTCGAAAAGCCACCCGCCCGGCCCAAGACGAGCCCTGCGAGCGCTTCTGCTACGGCGGCAAAGGCTGCTGCCGTAAAGCCGGCGGCAGCGAAGAAGCCGGCGGCGACATCCGCCCCGGCCCCTACAACCGCGCCGGTGGCACGACTGCGGCCGGTGACCACGCGCGCCGTCGCTCGACCCGCCGACGCAGCTCCGCCGGCACCCGAGCCTCCGGCGCCGGTCGTCGAAGCCCCGGCCGTGGCAGCAGAAGTCGTCGAAGCTCCCGCGCCTCGCAAGCCGGCGCCGGCGCCACGGCCGGCCTCGGAACCGATCTTCCAGCTCCGTCCAGTGCCTGCGGGCCAGCCCTCCGTTCAAAAACGGCAGGCGCCTCCCCCGGCTGCAACCGCGGCCTCGGCCTCGCCCGGACCGCGAACCGGCCTTCCCGGGCGGCCTGGGGTAGCACCGCGACCGGGCGAAGTCATGCCCGGCCAAGGCGGCAAGGGGACGGGCGCACCGGCGCGTGGCCCCATCGCGCCCCGGGCGCTCCCGCCGCCGCGGCGTCCAGCTGGTAACGGACCATTCCGGCCACTGAGCCCAGGCACTCGTCCCGCACCAGGCCGGCCCGGTGGTGGACCAGCCACCGAGGCGCCGACGCCTTCGAGCGGGGCTCGCCCCGGAGACCGCGCGCGGAGCCATGAGGAGAAGGCCACCGCAAAAAAGGATCGCGAGAAGGAGCTGCTGCTCGAGAAGGAGCGTCAGCGGAAAAAGAAGGGTGGATCCGCTCCCGCGCCCGTTCGCGCGCTGGAGACGATCGAAATCCCCGATTTGCTGACCGTGCAAGAGCTCGCAACCTCGATGATCGTTCCGGCGCGCGACGTGATCACCGAGCTGATCAAGATCGGAACGATGGCGACGATCAACCAGAATATTTCGAGCGACGTTGCCATTCAAATCGCCAAGCGCTTCGGATACAACGCGGTCGTGAAAGAGGCCGGCGAAGAAGTCACGGTCGAGCAAGAGGAAGATAAGCCCGAGATGATGACGCCGCGTCCGCCCGTCGTCACGGTGCTCGGCCACGTCGACCATGGCAAGACCTCGCTGCTCGACAAGATCCGTCAAGCGAACGTCGCGGGGGGCGAAGCGGGCGGCATCACGCAGAAAATCGGCGCGTACACCGTCGAGCGCAACGATCGCAAGATCACCTTCGTCGATACGCCCGGTCATGAGGCCTTCACGGCGATGCGCGCGCGAGGCGCCAAAGTCACCGACGTTGCGATCCTCGTCGTGGCCGCAGACGACGGCGTCATGCCTCAGACCAGAGAGGCGATCGCACACGTGAAAGCGGCGCACGTTCCGATCGTCGTCGCGATCAACAAAATGGATAAGGCCGACGCGCAGCCGGATCGCGTAAAGCAGCAACTCGTCGAGCAGGGCCTGCAGCCCGTCGATTGGGGCGGCACCGTCGAAATGGTTCCAGTCTCCGCGAGAACGGGGGACGGCATCGAAGGTTTGCTCGATACCGTGCTGCTCGAAGCCGACATTCGCGAACTGCGGGCGAACAAAAACCGCCGCGCGACGGGCGTGGTAATCGAATCGGCATTGCACCGCGGTCGCGGCGCGGTCGCGACGGTGCTCGTACAGAACGGCACGTTGCGCGTCGGCGATATCGTCGTAGCCGGCGGTACGTTTGGGAAAGTCCGGGCGCTCATCGACGACAAAGGCAAACAGGTAAAGAAGGCCGGCCCTTCGATTCCCGTCGAGGTGATGGGGCTTTCCGACGTCCCCTCAGCAGGCGACACGCTCAGCGTGGTCAGCGACGAACGCGTGGCGCGCGAAACCGCCGAAAAGCGGGCGACGCGCCGGCGCGACGTTCGCATGGCTGCCACGGGATCGCAGCGCGTCTCGCTGGAGACGTTCATGTCGATGCCGGCCGAAGGAAACAAGGTGCTCAACTTGATCATCAAAGCCGACGGCCAGGGTTCGCTCGAAGCTCTGCAAACCCGCATGGAATCACTGTCGACCGAGGACGTGGAAATTCGCGTCATCCATGGCGGTGTGGGTGCGATCTCGCCCAACGACGTGAACCTCGCCAGCGCGTCGAACGCGGTCTTGATCGGCTTTAACATTCGTCCCGACGAGACGGCTCGGCGTCTGGCCGAGAACGAGGGCGTCGATTTGCGCTTCTACCAGGTCATTTACGAGATCGAAGACGATCTCAAGAAAGCGATGCGGGGCATGCTCTCGCCGGTCGAGCGCGAGGTCGTGCTGGGTCGTGCGGAGGCACGTCAGGTGTTCAAGGTCAGCCGAGTCGGAACCATCGTCGGCGCGTACGTTACCGGCGGGAAGATCACGCGCAATGCCAAGGCGCGGGTCATTCGCGACGCCGCCGTCGTGTTCGATGGTGAAATCGAAAGTCTGCGGCGCTTCAAGGACGACGTTCGCGAAGTTGCCGAGGGCTTTGAGTGCGGCATTCAGATCGCCAAGTTTCAAGACATCAAAGAGGGCGACGTCATCGAGGCGTACGCCCTCGAGCAGGTCGCGCCGGAGCTCGCACGCGCGTGAAGCCGCAGCGGATCGCGAAGATCGATCACGAGATCCAGCGCATCCTGGGAACGCTGATCTCGCAGGAACTGCAGGATCCGCGCCTCGCGTTCGTGACGGTAACGCGCGTTGAGGTAAGCGAGGATTTGCGGCACTGCAAGGTCTTCGTTTCGGTGATCGGCGACCGGCATCAGGCTCGGCAATCGCTCGACGCACTTCAACATGCGAGCCGGTTTTTGCGTGGCGAGCTAGGCCACAAGATCGACTTGCGCTACACTCCCGAGCTGATCTTCGTGGAAGACCGTTCCGCCGAGCGCGCCATCGAGCTGGCAAAGACCCTGCGCGACGCAGCGCAACGTTGGACGCCGAAGGAGAGCGAATGATCGAAAGTAAGCCGCGGATCGCGTCGGTCAAAGAGGTCGCCGAGGAGCTGCATCGCCGCAGCTCCTTCGTAATGGTCAGCCACGTCAAGCCCGACGGAGACACTCTTGGATCCGGACTCGCGCTCGGTCTGGCACTCAAGAAGTCCGGAAAGAACGTTTGGTATTTTCAACAAGACAGCGTCCCGCGCAATCTACGCTTCTTGCCCGATGCGGAACTCGTCTCAAACGAGCTGCCGCAGGCGGTGCGCGACGACGCGCTCTACGTATTCTGCGACATGAGCGATTGGCGGCGTGCGGGCGATCTCTTGCCGCCGGTCGCGCGCGAGAACATGCTCGACATCGATCACCACTTGGGCAACTCGCTCTTCGGCAAGCTGAACTTCGTGCTGGAGAAGGAGTGTTCGACGGGAAGCGTCGTCATGCGAATTCTGCGCGAGCTCGGCGTCGCCATCGACGCGCGGATCGCGACTTGCATCCTCGCGGCGATCATGACCGATACGGGCGCTTTCATGCACTCGAACACGACGCCGGAGGTACTCGAAGTTTCGGCGGAGTTGATGCGGCTCGGCGCCGACAAAGATCGCATCACGCGGGAGATCTTTGCAAATAAGCGAGTTGCCGCAACGAAACTCTTGGGCTGTATCATCGGCGCCATGCGTTTCGCACACGACGGCCGCTATTGTTACTCGTACGTGGATGACGAAATGCTCGCGCAGACCGGCGCCGACGGAGAAGACACCGAGGATACCGTCAACGTATTGCTCGGACAGGAGGGCGTCGATGTCGCGGCGCTCTTCAAGGCGATCGAAGGCGAGATCCGCGTCTCCTTGCGTTCGAGCGGACGCCTCAACGTGCAGGCCGTGGCCCGGCTTTTGGGCGGCGGCGGTCACTTCCGCGCGGCCGGCCTCACCTTCGAGGGAACGCTGAGTGAAGCCATGGCCAGCGTCGAGGCGGCGTTGGTCGCACAAGGGCTCTAGGAGATTAGCGGCGCCCGCAGAGCTGCGACATGATCGGTTTCGTCAATCTCTTTAAGGCGGCCGGGCCAACCTCGGCGCGCGCCGTGTCGCGCGTCCGCCGAATCTATGCGATCTACGGAGGCGATCGAAAGATTGCCGCCGGTCATCTCGGAACGCTCGATCCGCAGGCAGCCGGCGTACTTCCCGTCGCGATCGGGAAGGCCACACGACTGATCTCGTTGCTCGAAGATCAGCGAAAAGGCTATGCGTTCACGCTGGTGCTCGGCCGTTCGACGACGACACAAGATGCGTCCGGGGAGGCGGTCGAGGAGCGCGCGGTTCCCTCGAACTGGCCGCGTCTCTTGAGCGAGGTGCTCCCTCGTTTCGTCGGAAAGCTCGCGCAAGTTCCGCCCATGTACTCGGCCGCGCACCATCAGGGCCGGCGGCTCTACGAACTGGCGCGCGAAGGCAAGAGCGTCGAGCGCAGATCGCGACAGGTAACGATCTACGGATTGACGCTGCTGGGCGTTGAGCCTCCTCATACGGCGCGATTGCGCGTGGCGTGCAGCGAAGGAACCTACGTCCGAACGCTGTGCGAAGAGCTTGGAGCGGCAATCGACGTCCCCGCGCACATGGGCGCGCTCGTTCGCGAGGGCTCGGGCCCCTTCGTTCTCTACGAAGCGCTCACGATCGAAGAGATTGCCCGCGCGCCGGAGCGAGCGCTGATCGCTCCGGAGCACATCATTCCGCTCCCCACGATCGTTCTCGATCTGCGCGGATCGGCCGACTTTCGCGCCGGCCGTGTCGTTCCGCTTCCCCAAGGAGCGACGGCCCGGCACGTCTTTGTGCGCGACGAGTCGCGAATGCTAGTCGGCGTCGGCGAGGCACTCGGCACGCTTCTTGCTCCGCGCAAGGTCTTCGTATGAAGCTGTACCACCAGATCGAACGCAGCAGCGAAAGGCCGCTGGTGCTGGCGATCGGGTTCTTCGATGGATTCCATCTCGGCCATCGCGAGATCGCGCGGCAAACCCTGCGGTTGCGCAAACCCGGTTGGCGCGCGGGCGTGCTGACCTTCGCAAATCATCCGGCAACCTATCTGCGCCCCGGAAGCGAACCCCCGATGATTTGCACGGAGCAGGAACGGCTCTGCCTTCTCGCGGGCGCCGGCTTTGAGGAATGCTTTTTCGTGCCGTTCGACGAGCGAATCGCGACGCTGTCGCCCGCGGCCTTTCTCGAGCTGTTGATTGCACCGCTTGGAGTTCGCGGCGTCGTCGTCGGCGATACGTTCCGCTTCGGTCACCGGCGTGCCGGCGATACCGCGTTCATGAGCGAGTATCTGACGCGGCGCGGCATCAGGGTCGTTGCGGTCGATCGGGTTGGCGAAGACGGCGAGCGCGTTTCGAGCACGCGCATTCGCGGCCTGATTCGAGACGGAGATCTCGCTCGCGCGGATCGGCTACTGGGGGGCACCGGTTACGAAATCCGCGGACCGGTGGAGTTTGGCGCCGGACGCGGCCACACGCTGGGATTCCCAACGGCCAACGTCTGCGTCCCTTCGAAGCTGCTTCCCAAGGACGGAGTCTATTCCGCGACGGCGCGCTACGACGGTCGCGACTATGCGGCCCTCGTGTCGATCGGAACCAATCCCCAGTTTAACGACAACCGGCGCACCGTGGAAGCGTGGCTGCGCGATTTCGAGCACACGATCTACGGGCGCGAGTTGTGGATACGCGACCTTCGGTACGTGCGCGAACAGCGGTCTTTTCCCGACGTCGCCGAACTCGTCGAACAAATGCAGCGGGACGTTGCGGCGGTAGGTTATCCCAGCTATGGCTGAGCGGATTCGAGCTTCCGCCATCGTTCTTGCCTGCGCGCTCGCGGCATGCGCTCACGCCGGCAGCGCCGATTCGACCGGTGCGGCCAAGGTCGCTCGCGTTGGCGAACCCGCACCGCCGTGGACCGAGCCGAGCCTGCCGGGCCCAAGCCTTTCGCTGGCCGCTTTGCGCGGCAAGGCCGTCTATCTCAACTTTTTTGCGAGCTGGTGTCCGCCATGCAACGCGGAGGCGCCGGCGATCGACTCCATCGCTCGCACCTACGCTGCGCAGGGCTTGCAAGTCGTCGGAGTGGACGTCCTCGAAAACGCGCGCAAGGCAGCCGACTTTCGCAACGAGCATCATTTGACGTATCCCGTCCTCGTCGATGGCGGAACGTTGCGCGATCAATACGCCGTCAACGGGCTTCCGGTCCACGTCTTCATCGACCGGCTCGGAATCGTGCGGCGGATCGTCGTTGGCGAGATGTCGCCGGCAGATATGCGCAGCAACGCCGAACGTCTTTTGCGGTGATGTTTTTGCTTGCGCGCCGGAGATTGGCCTGGAGCTTAGGCGTCGCGCTTACCGCCGGGGTAATCGGCGGCTGCAGCGGCGGCTCGGGATCCGGCGTCATGATGCCGCTTGCAAACTCGGGCGGCCCTGCGGGATCTGGGGCTGTAGGGAATACGGTCGTTCGGATCTTCGTTCCGACGACGCAGCAGAATGCTCTTGGTAGAATGCCAGGACCGGCACCGCCGCCGTCGTCGTCCGCCGGCGCCACGGCACCAATCCTGGGCGGCCCAGTCCCGCCGGCCGCTGGTACGTCACCGGGTGCCACCCCGACTGCGCCGCCTCCGCCCGGTTCGCAAGTGCTCGCCATCAACGTAAACGGCCCCGCGGCAATCAGCCAAACGCTAGCGGTCGGCCCGAACGCCGGAGGCTGCGCACCCGCGGCGGGCGGGACGAGCTGCCAACTATCGCTCGCTCTTCCCTCCGGAACGTATATGGGAACGATCGGAGTCGCCAACACCGCCGCTTCGACGGCGATCGCCTTTACGGTGACGCCCAATGGGCAGAACGTTTTTGGCGTAACGCTGAGCGGCGTAGCCGCGCAGGTCGCGGTGGTCGCGGCATCTTCGCTGAGCGCGCAGAACGCACAGGGTGGAATCGACCTCTACGGTTCCGGCCGCCACCCGCTGCTCGTCGAAGCGTTCGATGCAAACCAAAACGTCATCGTCGGCAGCGCGCCCGCAACCTTTACGTTGAGTCAGGCCGGAGGTGCGCTTTCCGTCGGCGTCACGCAGCCGTCGGCCACTGCACCGAACCTGTTCTACGTAACGCCGAACGGCGTCGGCAACACGAGCTCGGCTCTTCTGCGGGCGACGGCCGCTTATCTTGGGCCGGCGAACCCCTGCTCGCAGGCGAGCGCCGTCTGCAGCAGTACCGTCCGCGTCGACGTGCGCCAAATTCTGGCGGTTGCAAACTCGAATGCGAACGACGTCACCGTCTACGTCAACGGCCAAAGCCTTCCGCTGGCCACCGTGCAAAACGGAGTTACGAATCCGCAGGCGCTGATCTTCGATTCGGCCGGCAATCTCTTCGTCGCGGATCAACCCGGGAGCGTGACCGAATACGCACCGCCTTACAACACCACGCCGACGACGATCAGCAATGGCGTGAACCATCCGCAGGCGTTAGCGGTCGACTCGCGGGGAAATCTGTTCGTCGCTAACGGCAGCGGAAGCAACACCGTGACGATGTACTCGCCGCCCTACAGTGGGCAGCCGGTGGAGACTATAGCATCCGGAATCAACGACCCGGTCGGCATCACGCTCGACTCGAACTCCAATCTCTTCGTCGTCAACGAGGCGGCGAACACCGTGACGCAGTACGCCCCGCCCTATGTCGCAGGGCAGACCACGATCTCGAAGGGACTCAATGCCCCCAACTCTCTCGCGCTCGACGTCCGCGGAAATCTCTTCGTGGCAAATCTCAATTCGACGCCGAACTCAGTCGTCGAATACTCACCGCCGTTTAACGGTGGAAGCGCGCCGGTTGCGACGATCACGGAGGGCGTGAACGAGCAAGGTGCGATCGGTTTGAACGGCTCGGCCAATCTGTTCGTTCCGAACCAAGGGGCGAATACCGTGACGGAGTACGTCGCACCCTATGCCAACCCGCCGGCCACGATCGTCGGTGGCCAAAGCCAGCCGGTCGCCCTGGCGATCGACGCGCTCGGCAACCTCTACGTTGCCAACTACGGCAACAATACGGTGACGGTGTATGCGCCGCCATACGCGAGCGGCTCGTGGACGACGCTGGGGAACGGCATAAGTCTTCCGCTCGCACTCGCGCTCTCGCCGGCGACCAACGCCGCGACCGCGCTTATCCCCTAGGAGCCCGTCTCCTAGGCCGCGCGCACCTGGAGGGCGTCGCCGTCCAGCGTCACGCGCGCGGCCGACCCTTCACGCAACTCGCCGCGTAGCAGCGCGGTGGAGAGCGGCGTGGAAACGTAATGCGAAACCGTTCGCGCGACGTAGCGGGCTCCGCTACCCGCGCCCATGGAAACGCGCGCGAGATAGAGCTTTGCTTCATCCGATAGTTCGAGCGTAACGTTGCGCGCGCCCAACCGCTGCGCGAGGGCGTCGACGTGGATCGTTACGATCGCCTCAATCTGCGAAATACCCAGCTCCTCGAAGGGAACGATCTCTTCGATTCGATCGAGCAGCTCGTGCCTCAGAGCGATTGCGAGCTCGTCCTCTTCGAGGTTCGTCGTTAGGATGATGATCGCATGGCGAAAGTCGATCGCACGGCCTTTCGCGTCGGTGACACGGCCTTCGTCGAGAATCTGCAGAAGAATTGCCGCAACCTCCGGATGGGCCTTTTCCATCTCGTCAAAGAGTACGACGCAGTACGGGCGCCGGCGGACGGGCTCCGTAAGCTGACCCGCTTCGTCGTGTCCGGCATAACCGGGCGGTGCCCCGAGGAGCCTGGAAACTCCGTGCGATTCGGTAAACTCTGAGAGATCGACGCGTACCAATGCGGCCTCGCTTCCGAAGAGAGCTTCGGCGAGCGCTTTGGCCAACTCGGTCTTCCCTATGCCGCTGGAGCCGCGAAAGAGAAACGTTCCAAGCGGTTTGCGCGGATCGTGCAGACCGGTGCGCGCGCGCCGGATCGCGTTCGAAACGGCGGCGATCGCGCGCTCCTGACCGATGACGCGCTTGGAGAGCAAGGTCTCGAGCTCCAACAGACGGTTGGTTTGCGACTCGGTCAATGCTGCTTGCGGGATCCCGGTCCAACGAGTCACGACGGCCGCGACGTCGGCCGTCGTGACGGGAGGCAACTCGACGGCTCCTTTGTTTGCAAGTGCGACCGATGCGGCCGCTTCATCGATCAGATCGATCGCTTTATCGGGTAAGAAGCGATCGGCGATATAGCGTGCCGAGAGCTGCGCCGCCGTCTCGATCGCATCGTCGGTGATGGTGACGCGATGGTGCTGCGCGTACCGTTCGCGCAGGCCGCGAAGAATCTCCGTCGTCTGCTCGATGCTCGGCTCCTCGACCATGACCGGCTGGAATCGCCGCTCGAGTGCTGGGTCCGACTCGACGTGCTTGCGGTATTCGTCAAACGTCGTGGCGCCAATGCACTGCAGGTCGCCGCGCGCCAGCTCCGGTTTGATCATGGAACTCAGATCGAGGGGAGCGCCCTCGGCAGCACCTGCGCCGACCAATGTGTGCAGCTCGTCGATAAAGAGCACGACGTCGCGAGCGCTACGCTTTACTTCCTCGAGAATGCGTTTGACGCGACCCTCGAACTCGCCGCGATACTTCGTTCCGGCAACGAGCGTCCCTAACGAAAGTGCGAGAAGGCGTTTGTTGCGCAATGCAGCCGGGACGTTTCCGGCCGCGATGCGCTGGGCCAGCCCCTCGACGACGGCAGTTTTTCCAACGCCGGGTTCCCCCACCAGACACGGATTATTCTTGCTGCGCCGCGCTAGAATAGAGGTCACTCGTTCGATCTCGCGGTCGCGTCCGATTACTGGGTCGAGCTTGCCCTCGCGCGCGAGTTGCGTGAGGTCGCGCGAAAAGGCCGCCAACGTCGGCGTCCCGCCGCGAAGCCTCTTGCCCAACCCTTCGAGTGGCGATTCGCTCTCTCGACCCTGCAGTTTTTCGGCAAGCAGCGCGCTTCCGGCGATCAGACCTGCGGCGGCCAGCGCGGCGCCCACAAAAGGTAACGCGTTAGCGGCAGTTCGCTTTTGGGCGCAAATGCCGCAGAGCCGTCGTCCGCCGTAGGAGACGCTGCTGGGCCGGTTCGCGCAAGTTTCACATAAGCCGCTCATTGCCGAAGTCTACTCAGAATTACATCGGCGAGTTTCGCCGCTTGGTCAAGTTCACGGCTCTGCCAGAAAAATGACCCTGACCGAGGCAGTCTCGCTAACGTTCCCTTGATCGAGATTGGTCGGTACGCTCGACCTCGCGGTGACGCGCGCGATCATGCCGGTTGGCTCGGCATAACCGTTATCGGGATAGGCGATGCTCTTAATCGAGACGATTCGCAGCCCCGCGCTTCGCGCGATGGTTTCGGCGTTGGCGCGCGCATCGGCGATCGCTTTCGTTATCGCTTGCACCCGCGCCGCGATCCTGTCCGATAGACCGAAAGACACGCCGTTGATCTCCGTAGCGCCGGCATCGATGCACGCATCGGTGACGGTCCCAGCCATAGCGATCTTTCGAACCGTAACCTGAAATGTGCGAGCGACGGTGTAACCATATTGTTCGCCCGTCGGAGCGGCGGGCATGACCGGCGGCCGCGGATTGTATCTCACGTTGTAGTAATCCAGCGCGACATCGGCCCGTGCAATCCCCAGCTTGGCAAGGGCGGCGACGATGCGGTCGTAGATCGCATTGTTCTGCGATATGGCATCGTTTGCGCTCGCAGCGTTGGTTTGGACGGCGGCCCTGACCGTCGCGGTATCCGGCGGCAAGGAGACGCTTGCGCTACCGGAGGTCGTTATTTCGGTGATTCCGGGCTGTGCCGCCGCGGCGAAGCTGCCGCTAAGGAAGAACGTGGCGAGCAGGCAGAGGAAAGTACGCTTCATAATGCCGTAGAGTCCATCGCTCGACCGCTCTCCACCTGTAAAGGTTATTACGGCAGCGCTCGGGCCCGGCGCAGCGAGGAGGAATAGAGTGCTCGGTGCAGTGGCTTTCTGGATCGTTCTCGGCTTGCTCGTGGGCCTCGTTGCGCGCTGGATCATCCCTGGGGATCCCCCGGGAGGCGTGGTGACCGATGCGTTCGTCGGCATTGTCGGCGCCGCGATCGGCGCCTGGCTCTACGGGCCGTTCCGCCATGTGGACGTGAACGGCTTCAGCCTTCCGAGTCTGGTCTGCGCGTTCATCGGCGCGGTCGTTCTCCTCTACCTGCTGCGCGTGTTTCGCAGAGGTCGATCCTCTGCCTGAAGGGCGCCACGGTTCGTCGCTGGAAGCGCAACGCTCATGACCTACATCATCACCGAGCCGTGCATCGGCACCAAAGACAAGTCGTGCGTGGACGTCTGTCCCGTCGATTGCATCCACGGCAAGGACGAAGACGAGATGCTGTATATCGATCCCGAGGTCTGCATCGACTGCGGCGCGTGCGTTTCGGCATGTCCGGTGGAAGCGATCTTTGCCGATTCCGACGTTCCGGAAAAGTGGCAGAACTATACTGCTATTAACGCCGACTACTTCAAGAAGGCATGAACCCGACAGTATCGAGCGACACTTTCGACACGTTCTTCGCCTGGGCGCCGTGGGTCGTCGGCGTCGCGATCTATCTCACGCTCTACTTCGCGAAACGCCGCGAAATCGCCACGAGCAAGGCGTCCGCCACGCAGGCAACCGGCTCACAGACCTTTGCATGCGCACAATGCGGCCGCCGCGGCCCGCGCGACCAAATGGTGCCGCAAGATCACGGCGGCGCCGTCGGCTACAAATGCAGCAGCTGCGCTCAGGAAGCTTTAGCTTAGTCCTAGCGGACGCGCCTCTCCGTCTCCGTGCGTTGCGGCTCGGTCACCTCTAACTCGGACACATTCGTCGCGCGACATCCATGTCGCGCTCCTATCGGCTGCCTCGCGCCTTCCGCATCCTGCTCCGGCGCTCGGTCAGACGGTCCTCGTTAGAGGTGACCGAGCCGCAACGCACCGAGGCGGAGCGCAGCTCGCCTATTGTTCTTGGCCGTAATCCTTGAGCACTTCGTGAATGCTTGATGCCATGGCCAGCGCCGCGTCCCACTTGCGCTGCCACATATTCCGCCCGAAGATCAGCCCGACGCAACCGGCGGCCATTGCAACGTGCGCTTTGTGAACGGTCGCTTCGTCCCCCATCTTGCTCCCACCGGAGACGAGGACCAGGCTGCGGCCCGCAGATTTCACGACCTTACGCAGCCCTTCGAGGTCATCAAACGACAGGGTGTCGTACGGCTTGGGCAGCTTCGCGGCGTCGGCCGCTCTCCAGACCGGTTCGTTGAGCTTGATGACGTCGGCGCCCAGCTCGCAGGCTACGCGCGCCGCGTAGTCCACGGCGTAGAGAGAATCAATCCCGCCCTTGGCTTTTATCGCCGAACCACGCGGATAGGCCCAAACGACCAGCGGCATTCCGTAGCGATCGCAGTCGCGGCGAATCTCGTTGCATTGCGCGATGTCGACCTCTTGCGACGGGCTGCCGACGTAAAGCGTGTAACCGACCGCATCGGCGCCAAGCCGGACCGCATCCTCAACCGATGACGTGAGCGGGCTAAAGGCTTCGTCGTCGGACGGGATATTCGTCTTGCCGTTGACCTTGAGCAGCAGCGGCACGCGGCCGGCGTAGCGCGTCTGATACTTTTCGGCAAGACCGACGTGAAGCGCGATGCCCGAGAAGTTACCTTGCACCGCGAGCCGATAGATCCAGTCCGTATCGATCGCATCGGGATTGTCGAAGAAGTCCACCGGCCCGTGCTCGAGGCCTTGATCGATCGGCAGCATCATCAGCGTTCCGTTCGCCGGTCCGTGCTCGTACATCAGCCGATGAAGGCGCGTGCGTTTCCCGATCGAGAGGCCCATCGCGTCGAAGGTCGGTCGAACGATTGAAGGCGTAACGGTAGCGGTCATAATCGCGGCGGCTTCGGCGAACCGCGAAGGTTATCCTGAGGCGGCGACCAAAGGGCCGCTCGTGATTGCGCGGGTCGGGTTCATCGGACTTGGAGCGATGGGCGAACCAATGGCGCGTTCGTTGCGCCGAGCCGGATACGAAGTGACGGCGTCCGTGCACCGGCGCCGCGACGCACTGGAACGATTGCGCGCCGACGGCGTGACCGAGGCGGAAGATCCGGCGTCGCTTGCGGCCGGTTCGCAAGTGGTCGTTCTCTGCGTCCCGGATGCGCCGCAGGTCGAGGAGGCGCTCTTTGGCCCGCGGGGGGTCGAAGCCGGCGCAGCGCGCGGGCTGCTGGTGATCGATATGTCGACGATTTCGCCGGTGGCGACGCGCCGCTTTGCGCAGCGTCTTGCGGAGCGGGAGGTTGAGTTCCTAGATGCGCCGGTGAGCGGTGGTCCGGTTCGTGCGGCCGACGGGACGCTGACGATTATGGTCGGAGGTTCCCCCGCCGCGTTCGAGCGCGCGGAGCCAGTGCTGCGCGCGATGGGTGTGCCGCATCACTTGGGGCCGGTCGGCATGGGTGAGACCGTCAAGCTCGTTAACCAGATCATAATCGCTAACGTGATGATCGCAAACGTCGAAGGGCTCGTCTTTGCAAGAGAGGCGGGTGCCGATCTCGGAGAAGTGTGCGCGGTGCTGGCCTCGGCTACGGCGTCAAACTACGTTCTCGAAAAGTGGCTGCCGCGAACCTGGCTGGCGGGCACGTTCGAGGGCGGTTTTGCGCTGGATCTCCTGCGCAAAGACATCGCGGCAGCACTCGACGCGGCGAGGGTCGCAAACCTTCCCATGCCGGCCACCGGGCTGGCTTACCAACTATATACTAGTCGTTGCGCAAAGGGAGATGGCGCGCTGGATTACAGCGCGATCGCAAAAGCCTATGACTGCAATTCAGGAGCTTAAGCCGCCGCGAGGCGCGTCGACGAAGGGCCCGGATCTCAACAAGAAGATTCTCGTCGTGGACGACGAGTCCGCGATCTTACAAACGTTGCGCTTCAATCTCGAACGCAGCGGCTACGCCGTCGTTACCGCCGGCGACGGTCGAACGGCCATTGCGATGGCACAGCGCGAGCAGCCGGATCTGATCGTGCTCGACATCATGTTGCCCGTGCTCGATGGGGTCGAAGCCTGCAAGGAGATTCGCAAGTTTAGTCCCGTGCCGATCATCATGCTGACCGCGAAGGATCAGGAGATCGACAAGGTCTTGGCACTCGAGCTGGGCGCCGACGACTACGTTACCAAGCCGTTTGCGCTTCACGAGTTTCTCGCGCGCGTGAAGGCGCGATTGCGCCGTCAAACCTCCGTTGCGCCGGGCCACGACGAAGCGATCGCGTTGGGCGAGATCGTTCTCGATCCGTCGCGCCAACAGCTAACGGTCCGGGGCAAGGCGGTAGCTCTGGCGCCGAAAGAGTTCGGACTGCTTCGCGTCCTGATGGAGAATCACGGTCGCGTCGTGACACGACAGACGCTGCTCGATAAGGTCTGGGGTTACGATTTCGAGGGCGAGCAGCAAACCGTCAGCGTCCATATTCGCTGGCTTCGCGAAAAGGTCGAGGAAGACTCACGCGCGCCGCGTCACATTTTAACGGTGCGCAGCCGCGGCTATATGTTCAAAGCTTGACCCCGGCGGAGTGGTCCTTGCTGGCGCTGATCGCCGGCATCTTTGGCGGGCTCACGATCGAACGAGTTCGCACCACGCGTCGCGGTTCGCCGCCGGTTCCTGCACCGGCGCAGGCTCCCGTGCCGCCGGTGCAGGTCGAAAGCTCGTTCGCGCCCTTGGTGCGAGCGTTGCCGCTAGGCGTCATTATCGTGAACCGTTCCTGCCACGTGGAGTTTGCAAACGCCGCGGCGGGAGCGACCTTTGGTTTCGATCCGGAACGCGCGATCGCGCTTCACATCATCGAAGCGGTTCCCAACGTCGAGCTGGAGCGACGGATCGCCGATGCGCTGCAGGGCGAAGGCTCGGTCGCCCCATTGATGCTCACCAGAGCCAGAATCGCGCGGACCTATCGCGTTTCGGTTTATCCGTTGACCGAAGAGAACCAGGAATCGAGCCGCGTCGTAGTCTTCTCCGACGATCAGACGGCCCTCACCCGGCTCGACCGCGCGCGCAAAGAGTTTCTTTCCAACGTCTCGCACGAGTTGCGAACGCCGCTTTCTTCTATCAAGCTGATGTTGGAGACGGTGCTCGAGGCTCCCGAACAGGAAGCGCGCGAGCTTTTCGTGCCGCAGGCTCTAGCGCAGGTCGACCGGCTGACGGCGCTCGTCGGACAGTTACTCGAACAGGCACGTGCGGAGTCCGGGCAGCTTCAGCTCGCTTTGCGCGACGTCGACCTGGAAGAAGTCGCTCGCCCGATCGTTGCCTCCTTCGAGCAGCAGGCATCGAATAAAGGCGTCTCGCTCGAGCTGGCGGCGCTGCGCCCGGTTCGCGTCGAAGCGGATCCCGACCGGTTGTCGCAAGTCTTTGTCAATCTCATCGATAACGCGCTGCGTCATACTGCGGAGGGGGGGCGCATTCGCGTCGAGATCGATGCGCGCGATAGCGATGCGGTGCTGCGCGTGCGTGACACTGGGGACGGGATTCCGTATCGAGACCTTCCTCATATCTTCGAGCGTTTTTACGTCGTGGACCGGTCGCGAAACCGCGGTACCGGCGGCGCGGGTCTGGGATTGGCCATCGTCAAGGGAATCGTCGACGCTCACAACGGCGCGATTTCGGCCGAGTCCATGCTCGGACGCGGCACGGCATTTACGATCCGGCTGCCGATCATGCGCATCAAGCGCGAAGGCTCTTAAGACTCTTTAACTGCGGACGGGCATCCGCCGGCGGGCGACGAACAAGCCACGCGATGTTCGCCGATACCACCGAGGCAGCCGTGATCTCGACCGGCGCGAAGCTCAAGGTCGAGAATCTCGACGTTTACTACGGGTCGTTTCAGGCCATCAAGAACGCTTCTCTGGCCGTGCCGGTGAATCAGGTGATGGCGTTGATCGGCCCCTCGGGGTGCGGCAAGTCGACGTTTATTCGCGCGCTCAATCGCATGCACGACTTGACTCCCGGCGCTCGCGTCGAAGGCCGGGTGCTGCTCGACAACCGGAATATCTACGCTCCGGAGATCGACCCCGTTACGATTCGCTATCGCATCGGCATGGTTTTTCAGCGGCCGAATCCATTCCCAAAGTCGATCTTCGATAACGTCGTGTACGGCCCGCGCATTCACGGGGAGACCGATAGGGCAACCCTGCTGGAGATCTGCGAGCGCAGCCTTCGCCGCGCCGCTCTTTGGGACGAGGTGAAAGACCGTCTCGACCGCTCGGCGATGGCGCTCTCGGGCGGCCAACAGCAGCGTCTCTGCATCGCCCGCTGCTTGGGCGTGGACCCCGAAGTAATTCTCATGGACGAGCCCGCGTCGGCCCTCGACCCCATTGCGACCAGCAAGATCGAAGACCTGATCGAAGCCTTGAAAAAGGAATACACCGTCGTAATCGTCACCCATTCGATGCAGCAGGCGGCGCGTATTAGCGACAATACCGCCTTCTTCCTGATGGGGGAGCTGCTCGAAACCGATACGACCGCGACGATTTTCACCAAGCCGAAAGATAAGCGAACCGAGGACTACATCACCGGCCGCTACGGATAAGGTTGTAAGAATCCGACTTAAACTAATCTTAACAAACAACCGCTAGACTCTACTTACGCTTACCTCCTCGCCTACTTAAGGAGAATCCCTGATCGTGTCACATTCTCAGGTTCGCCTTGGCCTCTTGGCGGCGGCAATCGTTCTGGCGAGCACGTCGTACGCACTGGCGGAAACGCAGGCAACACCAGTAGCGCAGACGAGCTCCGCGGCAGACTTCGGTTCGCCTCCGTCGGGCCAGATTCCAATCCTTTACAACGACCGTCACGTATACAGCAAACCCGACGTGCTCAAGCAGGGGCGCGTGTTGGCGGCCTACGCCAAGGGTGGGACGATTTATCTGCCGTTACGCTCGATGTTCGAACAGATGGGCGCGACGGTTTCGTACGATCCGTCCAGCCAAACCGCAACGGTCACCAAACCCGGCGCCACGATCAACGTGACGGTCGGCAAACCCGAGGTGATTATCAACGGCGAGTCGCGTCCGCTCGACGTGCCGCCGATGATTTACCACGGCGTCGTGCTGGTACCGGTGCGTGTGATTTCGGAGAGCATGGGTGCCTACGTGCAGTGGGTCTCTGACCGGCGTTTGGTGGTGGTGCGGTATATACCGGCGACTCCACCGCCGACCGAAGCTCCGCCTCCGCCGATGCCGGTGGAAACGGTTGCGCCACCACCGCCGCCTCCGGCGACACCCAATCCGCTCAAGCTGGGCGGCTACGTTCGTTCGTATTACTTCACGCGGCAGAATGCATCGAATAACCCCGGCACGCAGTTCAACTTTACGCCGGGTGCCAAATACAACTCCAACGGCGTCAATCAGGCGAGTTGGAATACCGGGATCGCGCCGCACGCCGAGTACGATTTCCCCAACAGCGGTTGGATCATCGGCGGTACCTACTTCTACTCCAATCCGATCAACGGACCGTGCGTGGTTCCCGCCAATCATGCCAAGGGCGCGGTGTGCGTCTCGCAGACTCCACCCAACACCAATGCCGACGACACGCTGCCAGGCTTCACATTGAGCACGTTCGACGAGGCGTATCTGAAGTACAAGGCCTACGGTTGGAACGGCACGCTGGGCAATCAGCTCTTCAACTCGCCGTGGGCCAACCCGTCGGACTCTCGCCTAAAGCCGGCGGCGTTTGAGGGCGGTGACCTCGGCTACACCAGCCCAAGTGGTTGGACGGTCGAGGGCGCCGATATGCTGGCGTTTGAAAACCGGACCAGCTCGACCTTCAGCCGGCAGACGCTGCTGACGAGCTACCCGGCGGGCGGCGGAGGTTTGCCTGGCACCATCATCGTTCCCGGCGGCCAAGGCATCGACACGAACGGCTTCTCGTACGCTAAGCTCGGCTACGCCGATCCTTCGGGCGCGGGCGTTGCCGTTGATGGCTATTTCTATAACGTGAGCGATCTAGTCAACATGTGGTGGGGCGATGGAAAGTATACGTTTGCCGGCAAGTGGGCGCCATACATCGCCGTGCAAGGCGGCACCGAGAATAACGCCGGGCAGTCCTTCATCGGAAAGATCGATAGCCAAATCTTCGGCGTGCAGATCGGTGCCAACTTAACGAAAAATCTCTTACTGACCGGTGCCTACGACCAGATTCCCTGGAAAACCGATACGGTCAATCTCCCCTCGGGCGTAACCTGCAGCAGCTCCAACTATCAGATCTCGGCCAAGTCGACGCTGGGCTACTTCCTTCCGCTCGATGCCGCGCAGTGCTTCACCAATCCGAACGGCACGACGCAGATCGAGTACGGCGGCTGGGCTAGCCCGTATACCGACAACTACGCGACCGATCCGTTCTTCACGACGCAAATCTCGCAAGGCATGGCCGATCGCCGCGCGCCGGGCAGTTCGGAGAAGGTCGCGCTGACGTTCACGTCGACCAACAAGCGTTGGGTCTTCATCGCCAGCGACGCGTGGTACAACTACGGTAACGCGCTCGCTCCCGAAAACACCAACGAGTGGAATCTCGACGGGCAATACCACTTCAGCCGAGTCGGCAAGGGACCGTATCACGGCCTGCTGCTGCGCTATCGGTACGCGCAGCGATCGCTGTCGAATACGTTTTGCGGTGCGGCGGCGACGGACTGTCCGGCGGGCTCGACGCTCGGCTCGACCGACCTAGGCGGTCTGCCGCTCTTCAAGTACAATCGCGCGCAGGTCGAGTACGACTTCTAGCGCCGCTCCGGCGCTCCAGGTCACGTACGGCGCGGGAAATAAAGAGGGCACATGCCTCGTTCCCGCGCCGTGCTTCTGCTCGGAATGCATCGCAGCGGCACCAGCGCGGTCGCGCGCGGGCTCCGGGCGCTCTCCGTGTACCTCGGCAACGATTTCCTCGACGCCCAGCCGGAAAATCCGACCGGATACTGGGAAGACAAAGGCGCCGTAGCGCTCAACGAGCGGCTTCTCGAGGCCCTCGGACTCAAGTGGGACGATGCGTCGGCGATCGATCGCCGGGGGTTTGAACGGCGACGAGTTCGAGCGCTGCGGCGCGACGCGACCCGATATTTGAAGCGGACCTTTTTCTCTTCACCGCTGTGGGGCTTCAAGGATCCGCGCACGATTCGCGTACTGCCGTTCTGGCAACGCACGTTGCGCGAATGCGAGGTCGACGACTCCTACGTGGTGGTGATCCGAAACCCGCGAAGCGTTACCGCCTCACTCTTTGCGCGCCAAGCGATGGGCGCGGATGCATCCTACCGGCTATGGCTGGTGCATATGGTACCGTTCTTCAACGACATCGTCGGCAAGCCGTTCGTTGTCGTGGATTACGACCTTTTGATGCGGGATCCGCGTGCACAACTCGCCAGGATCGCCCACCGGCTGGCAGTACCATTCGTGGCCGGCGACGTTGAGATCGACCGCTTCGCGTCAGGATTCTTAGATCCGAGCCTACGGCACAGCCTCTTCGAGCCCGACGATTTTGCGGACGGCAGCGCCGAGGCACAGTTAGCTCGAGATGCTTACCTCCGCCTTTACGAACTGGCCGCGGATCGAGCCGATGGGGCGGGATCCTCATTGCTGGATTCATGGGCCGAGTTCCAGGCCCGACTGAGCCTGATCCTGGGGCCGCGGCCGAGGCGTCGACCTTGGCCGTTTTGGGATTTTCGGCGCTGAGAAAAAGAAAAAAGTAACCAAGGTCATCTATAGCAGTTCCGGAAAAGATGACCCCAGCCATCTTTTTCTTGGAGGATGATTACTATGCCCCTTCCCCTTTTAGGAACCCTGGCCGCCCTACGGGGGGCCCTTCCGCTCTTGGCTTTGGCAGCGGCAATCGTTCTGGCGAGCACGTCGTACGCACTGGCGGAAACGCAGGCAACACCAGTAGCGCAGACGAGCTCCGCGGCAGACTTCGGTTCGCCTCCGTCGGGCCAGATTCCAATCCTTTACAACGACCGTCACGTATACAGCAAACCCGACGTGCTCAAGCAGGGGCGCGTGTTGGCGGCCTACGCCAAGGGTGGGACGATTTATCTGCCGTTACGCTCGATGTTCGAACAGATGGGCGCGACGGTTTCGTACGATCCTTCCAGCCAAACCGCAACGGTCACCAAACCCGGCGCCACGATCAACGTGACGGTCGGCAAACCCGAGGTGATTATCAACGGCGAGTCGCGTCCGCTCGACGTGCCGCCGATGATTTACCACGGCGTCGTGCTGGTACCGGTGCGTGTGATTTCGGAGAGCATGGGTGCCTACGTGCAGTGGGTCTCTGACCGGCGTTTGGTGGTGGTGCGGTATATACCGGCGACTCCACCGCCGACCGAAGCTCCGCCTCCGCCGATGCCGGTGGAAACGGTTGCGCCACCACCGCCGCCTCCGGCGACGCCCAATCCGCTCAAGCTGGGCGGCTACGTTCGTTCGTATTACTTCACGCGGCAGAATGCATCGAATAACCCCGGCACGCAGTTCAACTTTACGCCGGGTGCCAAATACAACTCCAACGGCGTCAATCAGGCGAGTTGGAGCACCGGGATCGCACCGCACGCCGAATACGATTTCCCCAACAGCGGCTGGATCGTCGGCGGCACGTATTTCTATTCCAACGCGATCGACGGCCCGTGCGTCGTAGCGGCCAACAATGGCAAAGGCGGCGTCTGCGTCTCGCAGACTCCACCCAACACCAATCAGGACGAAACGCTGCCGCCCTATACGTTGAGCACGTTCGACGAGGCGTACCTGAAGTACAAGGCCTACGGTTGGGACGGCACGCTGGGCAATCAGCTTTTCGTTTCGCCATGGGCCAATCCGGCCGATTCGCGTCTCAAACCGGCGTCTTTTGAAGGCGGTGACCTCGGCTATACCAGTCCGAGCGGTTGGACGGTCGAGGGTGCCGATATGCTGGCGTATGAAAACCGGACCAGCTCGACCTTCAGCCGGCAGACGCTGCTGACGAGTTTCCCCTCGGGCAACAACGGCATGGCCACCAACATCATCGTTCCGGGCGGCCAAGGCATCAACACCAACGGCTTCTCGTACGGCAAGCTCGGCTATGCCGATCCGTCGGGCGTGGGCGTCGCCGTTGATGGCTATTTCTACAACGTGAGCGATCTAGTCAACATGTGGTGGGGCGATGGAAAGTATACGTTTGCCGGCAAGTGGGCGCCGTACATCGCCGTCCAAGGCGGCACGGAGAGCAACGCCGGACAATCCTTCATCGGCAAGGTCGATAGCCAGGTCTTCGGCGCCCAGATCGGGGCGAATATCTTGCGTGGCCTTCAGTTTACCGCTGGTTACGATCAGATTCCCTGGAAGACCGATACGGTCAATCTTCCTTCGGGCGTAACCTGCAGCAACGCCAACTACCAGATCTCGGCCAAGTCGACGCTGGGCTACTTTCTTCCGCTCAATGCCGCGCAGTGCTTCACCAATACCAACGGCACGACGCAGATCGAGTACGGCGGCTGGGCCAGTCCGTATACGGATAACTACGACGGCGACCCGCTCTTTACGACCAGCGTGACGCAGGGCATGGTCGACCGGCGCGCGGCGGGCAGTTCGGAGAAAGTCGGGCTGCAGTACACGACCTCCAACACGAAGTGGGTCTTCATCGCGACCGACGCGTGGTACGACTACGGCAACTCGTTGGCGCCGGAGAACACCAACATCTGGGTGCTCGACGGACGCTACCGCTTCAGCCACATGCCGGCCCACGGAGCGTATCGCGGTCTGTCGATCCGGGACCGCTACATCACCCGGACGCTCTCGAACACGTTTTGCGGTGCGGCGGCGACGAACTGCCCGGCCGGCTCGACGCTGGGTGCACCGGAGTTCGGCGGCCTGCCGCTGTTCAAATACAATCGCGTTCAAGTAGAGTACGACTTCTAGTAAGCGAGCAGGGCGGGGGTTCCCGCGCGTCCGAGTGAAATACCAGCGCCGTCATGGCTTCGTCAATGATGGCGCTGGTCAAACCGGGCCCTGGGCCCGGTTTTAGCTTGGCCGAGGTGCCGATACCCTCAATTGGTCCGACCGACGTGCTGATTGCGGTCGAGAAGGCCGGCCTCTGCGGAACCGATTACCACATCTATTCGTGGGATGCGTGGGCGCAGCATCGGGTGAAGCCGCCGATCGTCGTCGGACACGAGTTCATGGGAACGGTCGCCGCGATCGGCGATGCGGTGCGCTCGGTTCGCGTCGGCGAGCGCGTTTCCGCGGAGGGCCATATCGCCGATCTCACGTGCCTCCTCTGCCGCACGGGTAACGCTCATATCTGCGAGCGAGTAAAAATCATCGGGGTCGATCGCGACGGCGCATTCGCCGAATACATTTCGATTCCCGAGTACAACGTGTGGCGGCTCGATCCGGCGATTCCAGACGAATATGCCGCCATCTTCGATCCCCTCGGCAACGCCGTGCACACGGTCATGGCTGCCGGCGTAAGCGTCAAGAGCGTCGCTATCACCGGCGTCGGATCGATCGGGCTCATGGCGATACCGGTCGCGCGTGCTGCCGGAGCGAGCTTCGTCTATGCCATCGACGTCAATCCCGCGAAGCTCGAACTCGCGCAACGGCTCGGTGCGGATGCGACGTTTCTTTCGAGCCGGTCCGACCTGGTCGACGAAATCAAGCGCCGTACGCGCGGCGACGGCGTCGACGTCTTGCTCGAGATGTCCGGAAGCGGCGCCGCAATCGACTTGGGTCTCCAACTCGTGCGTAACGGCGGAACGGCGGCGCTGCTCGGAATTCCATCCGATACCGTCAATCTGAATCTTGCGGAGCGCATCATCTTCAAGGGGCTGACCGTGCTCGGCATCAACGGCAGGCGCATGTTCGAAACCTGGTATCAAACCGAGGCGCTGGTGAAGAGCGGGCGCGTCGATCTGCGGTCGATCATTTCGCACGTTCTACCATTTCGAGAGTTCGACCGCGCGTTCGAGTTGATGCGCAAAGGTGAGGCCGCCAAGATCGTTCTCGATTTCAAAGGAGCGAGTTCAAAGTCATGAATCAGGCGTTCGAAGAGAAGCTGCAGACCGATCTGAATGCCCTCAAGAAGGCCGGCACCTATAAGCACCTGCGTCATCTGACGACGCCGATGGCCGCGGAAGTCCATATGGAAGAGGCGGGCGACGTCATCGTGCTCTCGAGCAACAACTACTTGGGACTCGCCGACCTCCCCGAAGTCGTTGAGGCGGGAAAGCGCGGACTCGACCAATACGGCGCGGGAACCGCATCGGTGCGCTTCATCTGTGGCACCTTTTCCATCCACCGCGAGCTGGAGGAGCGGATCGCGGAGTTCTTGGGCACGCCGGCGGCGCTCTCGTACGTCTCTTGTTGGAATGCGAATACCGGGTTGTTTGCGACGATCTGCGATGCGGGGGCCGCGATTATCTCCGACGAGCTCAACCACGCTTCGATCATCGACGGCGTCCGGCTGGCGTCAAAAGCTCGCCGCGAGCGCTTCAAGCACAGCAACATGCGCGAGCTCGAAGAGAAACTGCAAAGCGTCGCCGATTGCTTTCCGATCGTCGTCGTCACCGATGGCGTCTTCTCGATGGAGGGAGATCTCGCAAAGCTGCCCGAGATCGTCGAGCTCGCGCGAAAGTACGGCGCCATCACGATCGTCGACGATTCCCACGGTACCGGCGTCATGGGGAAGACCGGACGCGGCACGATCGAGCATTACGGCTTGACGGGGCAAGTCGACGTTATTACGGGAACCCTCGGAAAGGCGCTCGGTGGCGCGGCCGGCGGTTTTGTTGCCGGGAGCGGCGCTTTGATCGATACGCTCATCCAGCGATCGCGGCCGCAGCTTTTCTCCAACGCCTTACCGGCGACCGTTGCCTGCAGTTCCCTGGCCGCGATCGAGTACCTCGAGGCGCATCCCGAACTGGTAGAGAAGCTGCGCGAAAACACCCGATATTTCCGCGACGGGCTCGAGCGGATGGGTTACAGACCGCTCGAGAGCGAGAGCGCGATCGTTCCGATCATCGTCGGCGAAACCGCCTTTGCCATCGCGGTCAGCGACAAGCTCTTGAAAGCGGGCGTCTTCGTTACGGGCTTCGGCTATCCGGTCGTCCCGGAAGGAACGGCGCGCATCCGCGTGCAGATCAGCGCCGCGCTCACGAAAGACGAGATGGATCGCGCGCTGGCGGCCTTTGAAAAGGTTGGGCGCGAGACCGGCTTGCTCAAATGAGGCCATGAGCTATCGTAAACGCTTCGTGGTTCGATCCGAGAGCCAGGTAGTGCTCTCCGAGATCGACTCGGACGTTACGGGAAAACACAAAGACAAGGCCGCGGCGGGCGGCGAGATGAAGCGTGACGATCGCCGGCTCGGCGATTTGCAATATCTCCTGTACGCCGAGCACCAGCGTTCGCTGCTCGTCGTTCTTCAAGGGATGGATGCCTCGGGAAAGGACGGTACCATCCGTCACGTTTTCGGCGCGCTCGACCCGCAAGGCGCGAGAGTACACGCGTTCAAGGAGCCATCTCGGGAAGAAGCGGATCACGACTTCCTCTGGCGCGCCCACGTTCACGCACCCGTAAAGGGTGAGATCGTGATCTTCAACCGCTCGCACTACGAGGACGTTCTCATCGTGCGGGTGCACGATCTCGTCCCCGAATCGGTCTGGTCGCAGCGTTACGAGCTCATCAACGAGTTCGAACGAAACCTTACGTTAGCGGGAACGACGATCCTCAAGTTCTACTTGCACATTACCGAAAAAGAACAGCTCCGGCGCTTCAAGAAACGCCTCGACGACCCAAAGCGTCAATGGAAGATCAGCGACGCGGACTATACGGAACGAGCGTACTTTCCAGAGTACGTCAAGGCCTACGAAAACGTCCTGAACAAGACCAGCACGGCGTACGCACCGTGGTTCGTCATTCCATCGCGACGAAAATGGTTTCGCAACCTCGCGGTCTCAAAGATCGTCATCGAGACCTTGAAATCGTTCGACATGAAGTTTCCGCCGCCGGCGGTCGACATCGACGAGATTCGGCGCAAGTTTCACGCGGCCGAGTCGGAGGAGAAGACCTAGGAACCGTTAGACTCCGCACCATGCGGGGATAAGCGTATGCATGAACGCGTCCGAAATCCTCAGCGGAAAGCCCTTCGGTCTCGGCGGCGTACCGTTCGGCAACGAGTTCGCTTACGTTACCGATGAAGAGGCGTACGCTACAATTAAAGCTGCGTGGACTGCCGGAGTGCGCTATTACGACACCTCTCCATGGTACGGTTTGGGACTGGCAGAGCGTCGTCTGGGAACGTTTTTGCACAAACAAACGCGCAGCGAGTACGTTCTTTCTTCGAAGGTCGGGAAATTACTTACCGCATCTCGCGACAACAATGCGAAAGAGTACTTTCCGTTCACTCCTTCGCCCAACAATCTTCGCTACGATTACACCGCCGACGGCGTCAAGCGCTCGATCGAGGACAGTCTGCAACGTTTAGGCGTCGACGCGCTCGACCTCGTCTTCGTACACGATCTCTCACCGGATAACCCGTGGCTGCCCGGGCCCTGGGAAGAGCAGTTCGAGATCGCACGCAAAGGCGCGTTTCCGGCGCTAGCCAAGATCCGCGACGAAGGCGTGATCAAAGGCTGGGGACTCGGCGTCAACTCGCCCGAACCGATTCTCAAGCTGATGGACGTCGCTGACGCAAACGTATGTCTCCTGGCGCGTCAATATTCACTGATCGATCATGAGAAGGCGCTACACCAGGTCTTTCCAAAGGCGCGAGAGCGCGGCATGGCATTTGTCGTCGGCTCGTCGCTCAACGCCGGTTTCATTAGCGGCAGTGCGCGCTTCAATTACGGCAAGGATAATTATAAGATTCCCAGCTGAGGCGATCGAGAAGCGTGAGCGGTTGCGCGCCGTTGCGGCGCGGCACGGTGTCGACCTTCGCACGGCCGCCCTGCAGTTCTCCGGCGCGCCCGACGTCGCGGCGGCACTCGTCGTCGGCTGTGCGAATCCGCAGCAAGTGCTCGCCGACTACACGTCGCTCGAGACGAGGATTCCGCGGGCGTTTTGGTCGGATCTCCGATCCGAAGGTTTGATTGAAGACGACGCTCCCGTCCCCACCGAAAACTAGCGAGCGGAAAAACTAGGGCGGGCAGTTATCGCGCTGCCACTGTTTGAAGCGCTCGCACATTTCAGGCGTCCACTGCTTGCCCGAGCCGGGCGGCGGCATCGTGCCGTTACTCACCGTTCGGTAGATCGCGGCGGCGTAGGATTGGACGTCGTCGAAGCTCGAGAGATCTATGCCGGCGGCCTTCATGTGCTCGACGTCGATGTCGGTAAACATCGGACGGATATCTCTGGCGAAGCTCGTGGTGATCTCGTCCGCCATCTACGCGCCTCCGGAAATGTGCCGATAGGAGTTGGTTGCGGGGGGTGGATTTGAACCACCGACCTTCGGGTTATGAGCCCGACGAGCTACCGGACTGCTCCACCCCGCGGCGACCGACTTACTTACGACGAGCCCGGTTTTGCCCCTGCCGGCGCCGAAAGCGGGGTGAATGGCCCTCGGCGCGCTTGCGAAACGGATTCCGAAGATTCACCTTCACTGTCATCTCGAAGGAACGCTGCGCCCGGCGACCTTCGTCGAGCTGGCCGCGAAGCACGGCGTTGGCTTGCGGTACCGGCCGAACGCTGCTGGGGGCCAGGGTGATCCGGCGGATCCGTCGGATCCGTATCGGTTTGAAGGCATCGGGGAGTTCTTGTACCTCTTTGCGGCGGTCAGCCGGTCGCTGCAGGAGCCGAGCGACTATGCCAGGCTGGCGGCCGAGTTCGTCGACGATGCGCTGGCGCAGGGCGTGATCTACGGCGAGCTCTTCATTTCGCCGCCGGTTTGGTCGTTCTTCAATCCCAGCCTCGACGTACGTTCGACGATGGAAGCGATAGTGAGCGAACTGCGGCGAGCGCGGCCGCGCGCGATCTTCCGGCTGTTACCGGACCTCACTCGAAACTTCGGCGAAGCCAAGGCGATGGAAACCGCACGAGCATTGGCGACGATGACCGATCTGGACGTCGTCGGGGTCTCGCTTGGAGGAGACGAAGTACGCTTTCCCGCGCGGCTCTTCGTCGAGCCCTTCGCCTACGTGCGCTCGCAGGGGTTGCACTGCGTCGCACACGCCGGCGAAGTCGGCGGAGCCGCAAGCGTACGCGATGCCGTCGAGCTGTTGGGTGCGGAGCGCATCGGCCACGGTATCCGTGCGCTGGATGACTCAAGGACGGTCGAGGTACTTGCGTCGCGTGGCATACCGTTGGAAATCTGTCCGACGTCGAATCGGCTTACCGGTGCGGTTCTCGTCGATCATCCTCACCCGTACGTCGATTTCGACCGGTTGGGCTGCGTGGTGACCATCGATAGCGACGATCCCGCGCTCTTTGATACGTCGATTACGGAGGAGTACGAGCTCGTCGAACGCACCGCGGGGCCGGGTGCACTCGAACGCTACGTACGAAACGCGATCGAGGCGACGTTTGCACCGCCCATCGAGAAGCGGGCCATGCGCGCGCATCTCGACCGAGCGGTCGCGGAACTTCACGAGCGATCGAGTAGTTAGAGCTTCTATGCCCGGACACTCGCACTCTCACTTCGCCGAATCGTTCGAAATGTATATGAAGGCGATCTATCGTCTCGAACGAGAGGGCCCCGGCGTGACGACGTCGGCGCTGGCGACGGAGCTCGGAGTTGCTCCCGCCAGCGTCTCGGGCATGCTCAAGAAGCTCGTTACCGATGGATACGTCGAACACGAGGTACGCGGCGACATCAAGCTGACGCGAAAGGGCTTGGAGGTCGCCGTCGGTGTGGTACGGCGCAACAGGCTGGCGGAACGTTTGCTTACGGACGTTCTCAAGATGCCGTGGGACGAGGTCTACGCCGAAGCCTGCATCCTCGAGCACGCCATTACCGAGCGCGTCGAGGAGCGCCTCGTAACGGCGCTCGGCAACCCGCGCACCTGCCCGCACGGCCATCCGATTCCGCCAAAAGATCTCACGGAGCCGGTGCGAACGGGCAGCCCGCTAGCGCAAGTCGACCCCGGGAAACGGGTGACCGTCTCGGGCGTGACCGAGCAGATGCCGGAGATCTTGCGCTATCTCGGTCAAGTCGGTTTGCGCCCCGGCGTTAAACTGCGCGTGATCGACAAGGCGCCGCTGGGCGGCCCGATAACGATCGAGATTTCGGGAGAGCGTCACGCGATCTCGCTGGAGCTGGCGCGCACGGTAATGATCGCGTGATCACCCGCTTTTTGATCGTCGTCAACTTTCTGGCTTTTCTTTGGGAGTTGTCGGTTGGGGGTTCCAGCGTGCTCGGCAGTTTCGACAGCCCCGGCGCGCAGCGCGTTCTCGAAGAGGCCGCGTTGATTCCGGCCGCCGTGCTGCAGTATGGGCAATGGTGGCGCATCGTAACCGGAGCCTTCCTGCACGGCGGGCTGATTCACATCGGCGTCAACATGCTCTCGCTCTGGTTTCTCGGTCGCTTCATCGAGTATGCGTTGGGCTCGTGGCGGATGCTGCTCGTCTATATGGTGTCGCTGGTCGTTTCGGGGTTGGGGGTCGTCTACTTTAGCAATCCCACGACGCCGACGCTCGGCGCGAGCGGCGCAATCTTCGGCCTCTTCGGGGCCCTCTTCGCGATCGGCTTCAAGCTGGGCAAGCCTGGAATGGACTTGGTGCGGTCGAACATTGGAATTCTCGTCTTGAATCTCATCATTACGTTTACGGTTCCGTCGATCTCTTGGCAAGCGCACGTGGCGGGGCTCTTGGCCGGCTTCGTACTCACCTACGCGATCTACTATCCTCCGAGGCGCGTTGCGCCGGTCGTGGTCGAAAACTCGACCGGCCGTACCTTAGAAACGCAGTACGAATCGCCCCACGATCGCCAACATTGGACGCAATGACGCTGGATCGGATCTTCGGATCCGACGGACCCTTCGCGAAGAATCTGCGCGATTTCGAACTGCGTACGGGGCAGGTGCAGATGGCGCAGCTCGTGGAGCGCGGCATCCTGGAAAGCATGCACACGATCGTCGAAGCGGGTACCGGCGTCGGGAAGTCGCTTGCATATCTCGTACCGGCGCTGCGCAGCGGCAAGAAAGTCGTGCTCTCAACGGGGACGATTGCTTTGCAAGAGCAGTTGGTTCAAAAAGATATTCCGTTGGTGGAAGCCGCTCTCGGCATCCCCGTGCGAGTCACGCTGCTCAAGGGACGCTCGCACTACCTCTGCCGGCAAAAGTTCGAGCGAATGCGCGAAGATCGGCCGCTGGCGCCGTCGCCGAGCCTGCAACGCGTGTCGGAATGGGCCGCCCGCACGCAAACCGGCGATCGCGCGGAGCTGCCGTTCGTGCTGCCGACAGGTGAATGGGAGCAGCTCGATGCCGACGCGGACGAATGCGTTGGCGAGTACTGCCCGCATTTCCGAAATTGCTTTTACTTCAACAAACGGGATCAGGCCAAGTATGCCGACGTCGTCGTCGTCAATCACGCGCTCTTCTTTCTCGACCTGGCCGTCGGGGGCGGCCTCTTGCCGCCTTACGACGTCGCGGTACTCGACGAGGCGCATCAGTGCGAGCGATGGGCCACCGATGCCGTCACCGCCATGCTCTCCGGGGCAAGCATCGGGCGTATGCTGCGCAAGATCCATCGAAACTACGAGCTGCCCGCCGCCTTCGACGGCGAGTTCGATGCGGCCGTTCGAGGCTTGGAGTCGTCGCTCGCGCGCGTTCCGGGCGATCGCTATCCGCTTGCCGCTAACGAGGAAGCGGGGCCGGCGCTATTTGTATTGCGCGAAAGCCTCTACCGTTTGGAAAACTGGTTGTTCGCAAACTGGACGGATGCGCGTAAACACAAGCCCGAGGGCGAGACGCTCGCCGAAGCCGAGCGCCGCCGCGACCTGATGCTGCGGCTCGTTGTCGCGCACGAGACGGTTGTCGACCGCATCGAGGGCGGCTCGCCTGAGGCGATCGCATGGGCCGAGCGCAGCGACTCAGATGCGCGCTATTCGGTGCATTGCGCGCCGCACGAGGTTGCGGAGTTCTTGCGGAACACGCTCTTCTCGCGTACGCCGAGCGTCGTCTTGACCAGCGCGACGCTCTCGAGCAACGGATCCTTTGACTTCATCCGCCGCACACTTGGAATCGACGATGCGCAAGAGCTCGTCGCCACGTCGCCGTTCGACTACACGCGCCAAGCTCGTCTTTTTATCGCGCCCGCGCAACTCAACCCAAAGTCGCCGGATTTTGCGCGCCGTGCCGCGCCGCTCATCGAAGAGTGTCTCGACCGAACGCGCGGACGAGCCTTCGTGCTTTTCACCTCCTACGCGCGCCTGCGGGAGGTCTACGCGTTGCTTGCAGATCGTCTCGCTTTTCCGGTTCGGCTGCAGGGCCAGCTTCCGCGCTCGCACCTCATCGATTGGTTTCGACGGACGCCCGGCGCAGTGTTGTTTGCAACAGGGACGTTCTGGGAGGGGATCGACGTCGTCGGCGACGCGCTCTCGTGCGTGATCATCGACCGGCTTCCCTTTCCGTCGCCGAGCGATCCGCTGGTTATGGCGCGCATTCGCGCGCTCGAGGCCCGCGGTCTGGACGGCTTCGAGCACTACATGGTTCCGGCCGCCACCGTGCGTCTCAAACAAGGTTTCGGGCGCCTCATCCGTAGCGGCAGCGACCGCGGCCTGATGGCGTTGCTCGACGGGCGCGCCATATCGACGCGCTATGGCGCCACGATTCTTTCGGCGCTGCCGCCGGCGTTGCGCATCGAGCATCTCGACGATCTCGCGCCGTTCTTTTCATCGGAGCGCTCAATCGTATCGTAGGGTTGCCTGCGCCACGATGCGCTGACCGTCCATCAGGGCGAGTTGTTCCATGCGATGACTCTTAGGTAAATAGAGCATCGCAACCCGGCCGTGCGGCACGGCTTCACCCAACATCGTCTGCGCACCGTCATGCATCCAGGCAACCCGAAGCGCGTGCGACGCTCCCCGCACTACGATGACGTACCACGAGCCGTCGGGCGCGTACGCAACGTTAGCCGCTACCACGCGGCCCGGCCCTCGGAAAGCCGCCGTGCGATGCGCCGTCGCGGCAAGACGATCCATCGCGGCGCTTTCATAAAGCATTGCATCCTGCATCGCGCGGTTGCGCTCCCACAGGTAGGCCGACGGCAGAACTCCGATGAGAAATGCGGCGGCGATCGCGGCAATACCGGGCCAGGAAATGCGCATTCCCTGTCGAGTTATCAAGGGCGCAACCGCGGGCGCCAGGAGGCGTTCGATGCGTTCGCGCAGTGCTAGCGGCGCTTCGCGGCGCGTTTCTAGCGACGCGATCGTGGCAACGTCTCGTTCTGCCTGACCGACGAGGTTCGTGCACTCCGCGCAGACGCGCAGATGAGCTTCCACGGCGATGGACTCGGTGGCGTCGAGCGCGCCGAGCGCGTAAAGAGCGGAGCGCTCCCCGATATGCGCGTCGTTCATCGGTCGCTTTCATCCGACCCGAGGGTCGCCCCGATCTTGCGCAGGCCCAAACTGATCCGGCTCTTGATCGTGCCAAGCGGCACGTTTAGTTCCGCGGCGATTTCCGTGTGCGTCTTGCCGTCATAGAAGGCCAGCTGGAGCGCGGCGCGCTGGTCGTCGGGAACTTTGGCGAACGCGCTGCGAACGCGTTCGCGCTCGATAGGATCCCCGGCTTCGAGTTCTTGGTGTTCCGACGGCAGCGCCGCGAGCCGCTCTTCCAAGCGAACTCGGCGATTCTGGCGACGCCGACGTGAAATCGCCTCATTGCGCACGCAGACGACCAAAAAGCTGCGAACCGACCCGCGTTTTGAGGAATAGGCCGAAGACGAGCGCCACAATCGCGCGATCGCATCGGCAACGCAGTCTTGCGCCTCTTCGCCGTTGCGCAGTACGTTGTACGCGACGGAATAAAGCAGCGACGCGTACTCTTGATACGCGCGCGCGAACGCCCAACGCTCGTGTGCCGCGAATGCTACCGCCAAAGCCTCCTCGTTCCCGGGCGCCCGTGCCATAAGCGTCCGATTTTCGACGCTCCTCCAAGGAACGCCGCCAGGCTTCCAAGCGGATGAAAAATCCAGGCTACTCTTCTTGGGCGACCTCGATCTTGGCGCGCTCGGCGAGCTCGTGCACGATCGAGGAGTCCGCCAGGGTGGTCGTGTCGCCGAGCGTGCGTCCCTCGGCGATGTCACGCAGCAAACGGCGCATGATCTTGCCGCTGCGCGTCTTCGGAAGCTCCGGCGTGAACGTCACGTACTTCGGACGGATGAACTTGCCCAGCTTTGAAGCGACGTGGTCGCGCAACTCGTCTGCAAGCTCCGGCGATCCGCTAATGCCGCCCTTGAGTGAGACGAACGCGTATACGGCTTGGCCCGTCATCTCGTCGAGCTTCCCGCAGACCGCCGCCTCGGCGACCTGCGGGTGATCGACCAGCGCGCTTTCTACCTCCGTCGTCGAGATGCGGTGACCGCTGACGTTCATTACATCGTCGATGCGACCCATGAACCAGTAGTTGCCGTCGGCATCGCGATGCGCGCCGTCGCCGGCGAAGTAGAGATGGGGAAACTTCGACCAATAGGTCTGCGCATAGCGCTCGTCGTCGCCCCAAATGCCGCGCAGCATGCCGGGCCAGGGTTTCGTGAGCACGACGTAGCCTCCGCCGCCGAGGGGCACGCTCTCTCCTCGATCGTTTACGATGTCGACGCCGATGCCTGGCAACGGCCGAGTCGCGCTGCCGGGCAGCAGGGTCGTTAGGCCGGGAAGCGGCGCAATCATGATGCCGCCGGTCTCGGTCTGCCACCAGGTATCGACGACCGGCGTCTTGTTCGCGCCGATCCACTCGCGATACCAGATCCAGGCTTCGGGATTGATGGGCTCGCCGACCGTGCCCAGCAGCCGCAACGATGAAAGATCGTGCCGAGCCGGATACTCCGTCCCCCACTTTATGAAGGTTCGGATCGCCGTCGGTGCGGTGTAGAGAATGGTGACGCCGTACCGTTCGACGATCTCCCAAAAACGGTCCTTATCGGGGAAATCGGGCGTGCCTTCGTAAAAGACGCTGGTCGCACCGTTTGCCAACGGACCGTACACGATGTAAGAGTGTCCCGTCACCCAGCCGATGTCGGCCGTGCACCAATAGATATCGTGCGCCGCTTTGAGGTCGAAGACGAGCTCGTGCGTCATCGCCGCCTGCGTCAAGTATCCCGCGGTCGTGTGCTTGATCCCCTTCGGCTTGGCAGTCGTCCCGCTCGTATATAGAAGAAAGAGCAGGTCCTCGGCGTTCATCGCTTCGGGCTCGCACTCCGTCGATTCGCCGGCGACCAGCTCGCTCCACCAGATGTCGCGCGTCTCGTGCATGAAGACGTCGTCGCCTACGCGACGGGCGACGATGCAGTGTGCAATCGTCGGCGTATGCTCCATCGCCACGTCGCAGTTGCGTTTGAGCGGGACTTTGTTCCCACGGCGCCATCCGAAATCGGCGGTGATGAGCGCGACGCAGCTTGCGTCGTTGACGCGGTCGACGATCGATTCGGGAGAGAACCCGCCGAAGATTACCGAGTGAGCCGCGCCGATGCGTGCACAGGCCAGCATCGCGACCGGCAACTCGGGGATCATCGGCATGTAGATTGCGACGCGATCGCCTTTGCCGATTCCTAACTTGCGCAATCCGTTAGCGAATCGGTTGACGTCCTCGAGAAGCTCGCGATACGTCGATCGTGCGGCGATCGCCCGGCTCGCCTTCGAAATAATAGGCGATCCTGTCGCCCCGTCCCGAGCGGACGTGACGGTCGAGGCAGTTCACGGAGACGTTGAGCTCGCCATCGGCGAACCATTTCGCGAAGGGCTCGTTCCATTCGAGCGTTACGGTGAACGGCTTGCTCCACTCCAGTTTGCGCGCCCAGCCGGCCCAAAAGGCGGTGTAGTCGCGCTCCGCTTGCTTGTAAAGTTCGCCCGTCGCATTGGCTTGGGATGCAAACTCCGGAGATGGCGGAAAGCGGCGGCGTTCCTCAAAGAGCGGCTCGATGGCAGAGCTCATAGGCGTACCGACTTACGAGGGCCGGGGGGTCAGGCCTGCCGAATCTCACGTGCATTGGCAATGCTGGCCGCACTCGTTCTCGCTGCGCTGACCGTCCCGGCGCAAACGGGACTCGCAACGATTCAATATGACGTGCCTCCGCCGAACTTCGCGATCGCGACGGCGCGCGGCTCGACCTATCTTTCGGATCTGCGCGGACGAGTCGTGGTGGTGGATTTTTGGGCAACCTGGTGCGATGTTTGTACCGCCGAGCTGCGAGACTTCGTTCGCGCGACAAACCTCTTCGGCAAGGACATCGCAGTGGTGACCGTGTCCGACGAGCTGCCCGGCGTTGCGTCGAGTTACCTCGAACATTGGGATATCTCGCTGCCGCTCGTGGAAGATACGCAAGGCGCGATCTTCCGCATCTACTCCGTCGAGAAGGTCCCCGTGACGCTGGTGCTCGATCCGAGCGGAGCCGTTTCGTACGTTTCCGTCGGGGGCCTGAGCTGGCAAGAACTCCTCCAAGCAATCGACCGGGCCCAAGGTAACGCCACGGCTAGCACTCGCGGCGCAGGAGTGCTACAGTAGGGGGCGTGACAGAGAGCATCGGCCTGGACAAGCGGAAGGCCTACATTTTGGCCACCGTCGTTTACGAGTACATCGCGTCCGCCGAACCCGTCGGTTCGCAGGCACTGACCCAGAAGTACAACCTTGGGATCAGCTCCGCCACGGTACGCAACGAGATGGCCGAGCTCGAAGCCGCCGGCTACCTGGTGCAGCCGCACACGTCGGCCGGTCGGATTCCCTCCGATGCCGGTTACCGGACCTACGTCGACCGGCTGATGCAGCCCGAGGAGCTCACCGGCGACGACCGCCGGCGCATCCGCGACGAGCTTAGCGATGCAACTCGCGAGCTCGACGAAATTATCGATCACACCACGCGATTGCTCGGGCGGCTCTCGAAAAACTTAGCGTTCGTGACCAAGCCGCAGCAAGAGACCCAAAGCTTCAAGCATATCCAGCTCATCTGGCTCTCACCGCACACCGGAGTTGCGATCGTTGTAACGTCGCTCGGCGTCGCTGCTCAGAGCCTATTCGAAGTGGGGGCAGAGGTCCAGCCCGACGACCTGACTCGTTTCTCCAACGCGCTCAATGCGCGCCTCGCAAACCGTCCGCTTCGTGAGGTCACCGAGAGCGAAATCGCACGCGCCGCGCACGAGGTGGGCGTTTCGGAGGATCTACGCGGTGCGGTGGTCACCGCTTGCATCTCGGCGCGTTCGAACGAACAGCCCAACATCGCGGCCGCCGGCGCGCAAAATCTTCTCGATCAGCCGGAGTTTCAGGATCTTCGTAAGCTGCGTTCCATCCTGCGCATCGTGGAAGAGCAGAAGACGCTCTACCAAATCGTCGCAGATGCGATGGTTGCCGACACCGTAAGCGTCAAGATCGGTCACGAGCTCGGCAGCGAAGAACTCGCGGACCTCTCCATCGTAACGGTGCCCTATCATTTCGGATCTCACGCGTACGGAATGCTCTCGATCCTCGGGCCCCGGCGCATGCCGTATGCGCGATTGCTGGCACTTGCTTCCGGCACCGCCGAGTCGTTGAGCCAGCGCCTCTCCGACGTGGATCACCTGCCAACTTCTTAACATGTCGGTCACGGATTATTATGAGATCCTCGGCGTTGCTCGCGACGCTTCGGGGGAGGAGATCAAGCGAGCTTATCGCGCGCTCGCGCGCCGGCATCATCCCGACGTCGCCGCCGATAAGTCGAAAGCCGAGCATCACTTCAAAGAGATCAACGAAGCCTACGAGGTGCTCTCCGATCCGAACAAACGAGCGCATTACGATCGCTACGGCTCCGTCGGCAACGGTGCTTCGGCGGGACCGGGCGACCTCGGCTTCGGAACTGGGTTCGGCGATATCTTCGACATGTTCTTTGGCGGGGTTCGTGGCGCGCAACCGCGCCGCCAGAGTCCGCAACGCGGTGCGGATCTTCGCTACGACCTCGAGATCACGCTCGAAGAAGCATTCGCAGGTACGACCAAAGAGATCGTTTTCGATCGTCTGGCGCAGTGCGAGGCCTGCAAAGGAACGGGCGCCAAGCCTGGGACGATCGTCACGCCGTGCGAACGCTGCAGCGGCACCGGAACGGTGCGCATGACGCGTCAGAGCCCGCTCGGACAGATGGTTACGCAGACGGTCTGCACGCGCTGCGGAGGAGAGGGGCACGTCGCCGCTCACCCCTGCGAGCGGTGCGCGGGGCGAGGCGCTCGAGAAACTGAGACCCGCTTGACCGTCAAGGTCCCGGCGGGAGTCGATGATGGTTCGAGGATTCGCATTGCCGGAAGCGGCGAAGGCGGCACGCGCGGCGGCCCGACCGGCGACCTTTACGTTTATTTGAGCCTCTTACCGCATTCGCTCTTCCGGCGCGAAGGTCGAGACACATTCGTCGACGTCCCGGTGAGTTTTCCGGCTGCCGCGTTGGGCGCTTCGATCGATGTGCCGGCGCTCGGCGGACCGGTCGACGTTACGATTCCGCCTGGAACGCAATCCGGCACGACGTTGCGACTGCGAGGATTGGGCATGCCCACCGTGCGCGGCGGCCAGCGTGGAGATCACCACGTGACCGTTCACGTCGCGGTCCCGACGAAGATGAACAAGCGCCAACGCGAGGCGCTCGACGCCTACGCACTTGCCGGAGGCGACGAGATCGACGATCGAAGTTTTTTAGAACGCGTGAAGGACGCGTTCCGCCCCGAGTGATTGCGGCGCGCCGGTTCTTTGTGGAGGGCGCGAAGGAAATCGGCGCAACCGTCGAGATCGGCGGCACCGACGCCCATAAGATCGCAAACGTCCTGCGATTGAGCGCCGGCGATCGCATCGTGGTGATCGACTCGGCGGCCCGAACGTTTACCGCGGCGATCGCCACCGTCGGGCGAATCGTACGCGCAACCATCGAGGAGGAGATTTTCGACGATCGCGCACCCTCCGCGGTGCTGCGGATCGATGTTGCACAAGCCGTCCCGAAAGGGCGCCGAATGGACTTCGTCATCGAGAAAGGCAGCGAGCTGGGCGTCGAGACGTTCCTTCCGTTCTATTGCGAGCGTAGCGTTAGCCGGGACGTAGGTGCCGAGAAAGCGGCGCGCTGGCAGCGCATCGCACGCGGCGCGGCGCAGCAGTGCGGGCGCAAAAGCGTTCCGGCGGTCGTCGATCCGATGCCGTATGCGACACTCTTGGAACGATTTGGCGAGTACGACGCCGTGCTCTTTGCATGGGAGCTCGCTACGCCGGCGCCGTTGCCTCGGCGACTGGCCGAGGCATTGCCGGCCTCCGGCCGGGTGCTCGTGGTCGTCGGCCCGGAGGGCGGTTTCACGCACGCGGAGGCGGAGCTCGCGCAATCT
The DNA here is from genome assembly GCA_963736775.1 of Vulcanimicrobiota bacterium. Lineage (GTDB taxonomy): Bacteria > Vulcanimicrobiota > Vulcanimicrobiia > Vulcanimicrobiales > Vulcanimicrobiaceae > Cybelea. Next base: position 126,022 of record CAVTPY010000010.1, read on the forward strand.
CGCGGGGCCGCAATGCTCTGGCTCGGTCCACGCGTTCTGCGCACCGATACGGCCGCGCTCGTACTGTTGGCGGTGATTGGCGCCGTCACGTCGTAAAAACACTGATTCGGCATGGCACTCCCATTCACAATCGTTATTCCGACCTACAACGAGGCCGCCGGCATCGAAAAGCTCCTCCGAGCGCTTGGGGCTACCTTCGACGCGAATGGGCTCGATGGAGAGATCATTGTCGTTGACGACAACTCGCCGGATGGCACCGGCGACGTCGTCGAACGGCTTGCTCGGGAGTTGCCCGTGCGCTGCCTGCATCGCAGCGGCAAGTTAGGGCTCTCCAGTGCCGTGATTGACGGTTGGGCGATTGCGCGCGGCGAGTCGACCGTGCTTGGAGCGATGGACGCCGATTTCAGCCACGACGTCAACGCTTTGCCGAAGATGGTGCAAGCGCTCGAATCGGGGGTCTACGGGTTGGCGATCGGCAGCCGCTACGTACCGGGGGGCGGGATTGCCAACTGGCCCAAGCGGCGCATCATTGCATCGCGTGTTGCTTGTTGGCTGGCCCGGCCGCTCACGAACGTCAAGGACGTGACCAGCGGTTTCTTTTTGGTTCGGCGCGAGGCTTTATCCGGCGTTACGTTAGACCCGATCGGCTTCAAGATCGGACTCGAAGTCATTGCCAAAGCGCATTATGGAAAGGCGATCGAGGTCCCTTACGTCTTTACCGACCGCGTAGCCGGTGAATCGAAACTCAACGAACGCGAAATCCTCAACTATCTCAAGCAGCTCGGGAAGCTCTATTCGGCTTGGCTTCGTCCCAAGCGCGCGAAGGAGCGCGTCGCATAGTGCCGAGGCCCGAGTGGCTGGCGGGCCGCCGCACCAAAGAGGCTCAAGCGACCGATGGTGCGATGTGGACCAAGTGTCCGAAGTGCGGCGAGGTGCTCTACCGGCGCGACTTGGCCGCGAATCTGTTTGTGTGCACTCGCTGTGGCTATCATTTTCGCATGAAAGCGTACGATCGCATCGCGTCGATCGTCGACGGTGAGTTTACCGAGGTGGGCGCGGACGTATTGCCCGGCGACCCGCTGGACTGGTCCGACCGAAGATCCTATCCCGCGAAGCTCAAGAGCGACCGTGAACGTAGCGGCCTCTCCGAATCGGTCGTCTGCGGCTTAGCCTCCCTTGGGGGTCGCCGCATTGCATTGGGCGTGATGGACTTCCATTTTCGCGGCGGCACGATGGGGCAAGTCACCGGCGAGCGAATTACGCTGCTGCTCGAAGCAGCGCGGCGAGAGCACGTTCCCTGCATCATTTTTGCGGCTTCGGGTGGCGCGCGCATGGAAGAGGGTATGCTAGCGCTCATGCAGCTCGCGAAGACGACGGCGGCGGTTTCGCGCTTCATGGCGGAGGGCAACTTCTACGTCGTCGTGTTGACCGACCCGACGAGCGGCGGCGTCTCCGCCTCGTTCGCCTTTCAAGCCGACATCATCGTCGCCGAATCCAAAGCGATGATCGGCTTTGCAGGACGGCGCGTGATCGAGCAGACGATCCGCCAGCGCCTGCCCGATCAGTTTCAGACTGCCGAGTTCTTGCTGGAGAAGGGCGCCATCGATATGGTCGTCGAGCGCGCGGATCTCAAAGATACTCTGGTTCGCCTGCTGGAGTACGCCGCTCATGAGTAACAATCTCATCGTCGAGCGCGAAAGAAGCTTGGTCGAGTTGGAACGGCGCATCGCCGAGTTGCGCGAGGCGTCGGCTGCGCAGCCGCTCGACATGTCGAGCGAGATCGCCGCACTAGAGGAAAAGTATCAGCTGATCCTACGGGAGCTATTCGGAACGCTGTCGCCCTGGGAGAAGGTGCATATGGCGCGCCATCCCAACCGGCCGACGTCGCTGGACTATATCGGGCGTTTCGATCGGTTCGACGAGCTGCACGGCGATCGTCATTTCCGCGACGACCCGTCTATCGTCGGCGGTTTGGGCACCCTGCGAGGGCGCAACGTGATGGTCCTGGGCCAGCAACGCGGGCGCGATACGAAGGAGAATTTGCACCGCAACTTTGGGATGCCGGCGCCGGAAGGCTATCGCAAGGCGACGCGTCTTGCGCGGCTCGCATCGCGATTGCACCTGCCGATCGTAACCTTCGTCGATACCAAGGGCGCCGATCCCGGAATCAGCTCCGAGGAGCACGCGCAGTCGGAGGCGATTGCCATTTGCCTACAGGCCTTTTCGACGGCGACGGTTCCGATCGTGGCCACGATCGTCGGGGAGGGCGGCTCGGGCGGCGCGCTGGCACTCGCGATTGCCGATTTCGTCATCATGCTGGAGCACAGTACGTATTCGGTTGCGTCTCCCGAGGGCTGCGCTGCGATCTTGTGGTCCGATGCGAGCAAAGCGGAAGAAGCGGCGGCCCACTTGAAGTTAACTGCCGATGATTTGCACCGGTTCGGTATCGCGGACGAGGTACTCCCCGAGCCGTTGGGTGGAGCGCACCGCAATGCGCGACAGGTCGTGACGCAGACGCTCGACGCCGTCGAAGCGGCGCTCTCACCCCTGGCGGCTCTGACGCAGGAAATGCTCTTGGACCAGCGATATCGAAAATACCGTCGATTGGGAGAATGGCAGGCAGAAGGCTTAGAACCCGTTCGAACGGCGCGTTGAGACGCGCCCGCCCCGTCCTCCGTGCCGCCGGCCGTCTGCTGGCGGCGGCGGTCGTCCTACTCCTGGTGGTGCTCGTCGCCGTACAGTATGCGCGCGCAATCGGAGAAGACGTTGCGGCGTCGCGCCAGCTCTCGGCAATCCGCGCGGACATCGGGTCGCTGCGACGGCAGCGCGACGAACAAGAACGAGAGGTGCGCCGCCTTCGGGATCCGGAAGGTGCCATTCCGGAAATCCACGATCGTTTGCGCCTCGTGCGGCCAAATGAGGCCCTGATCTTCGTATCACCCCAGCCTGCTGCATCGCCGTGAACGATACGCTTAAAGGAGTCGTCATCAACCTCAATACCTACGGCGCGACGGTCCGCCTCGAGGGAGGCGAGCTTGCAACCGCGAGCGCGTCCGACGTTGCGAAGCATCGCGATCAGTATCAGCGCTCGCTCTTTGCGCGCAAGCGCTTAGCGTTCGAAGTTCGCCAAGACGGCCGGCGCTGCTCGGTTTCGCTCGCCCCGCAAATTCGCGACGACGAGCTCGAAGAGCATATCGCCGCCTATCTCAAAAGCACTCAGGAATGGGAGCCGGCCGATGTGATGCCGGCGGCCGAGCGCCATTTCTTACAGAAGAAACGGCGGGCGGCGTACTTTGCAGCTAAGCAGCATCCATAGCTTTTCGGGGGTAACGAGCGAGTGAGCAAACGATTCGCCATCGTTTCGATCGGCACGAACTCGACTCGGCTGCTGTTGGCCGACGTCGCGCCGGCGATTCCCCGCACGCAGACCGCGCGCTCCGTCGGCACGCGGCTCGGTGAGGGTTTGGGCGAGCAGGGGCGACTCGGCGACGAGCCGATGCAGCGAACGCTCGAAGCGATCGGACAGTTTCAACGCGAGGTGAAGGGTCACTATATTCGGCTTTTTGCGGTGGCGACCAGCGCGCTGCGGCGAGCGGAGAACGGTGAGGAGTTCTCGCAGCGAGTCCAAGCCCTGCTCGGCACTCCGCTGCGCATCCTCTCCGGAGAAGAAGAAGCGGAAGCCTCCTATCGAGGAGCGCTGACTGTGCTGGGAGAGCTGCGCGGCGAACGGGTTGGCGTTCTCGATGCCGGCGGCGGCAGCACGGAGTATGCCGTCGGCACTTCGACGCAACCGGAAAAACTGGTCACGTGCGAGATCGGTGCCGTGCGAGTTACCGAGGCCGTGCCCGAGCTGGCCGGCCGTGAGGGAGTCGTCGCAGCGGCCGCGGTCGAGCGCGCTCGCGCGATGGCGCGCAAAGCGCTCGAACCTTTGACGGAGTGTGCGGCCATCGAACGGCTGGCGTTGGTCGGAGGAACCGCGACGACGATTGCCGGGATCGTGCGAGGCCGCCGAACGCCGATCCATTCCTGCGATTTGACGCGCGAGGATTTGCAACGCACGCTGGAGCGGTTGCTGGCGATGCCGATCGAGGAACGCAAGAAGGTCGCGGGGATGAAGCCGCAACGTGCCGACATCCTTCCGGGGGGAATCATTGTGATCGAGACCGCGATGGAAATCATCGGTTCCGACAAAGCTGTCGCGACATCGTCGGATTTGCTGCTCGGCATCTTGCTGCAGGAGCGCGACGCATCGGCGGGACAACCTCAAGTCGTCTACACTAAGGCTTCGGAGACGCGGGGGAGATTTCGTCCATGAACGATACGCAGATACACGAACACATTGAGGGTCTCGTTACCGAAGAGCATCGCTTGCTCGAGCACGGCGACGCATCCAAATTGACCAAAGAGGACCGCAAGCGCCTCGATGAGATCTCCGTGCGGCTCGACCAGTACTGGGATCTTCTGCGGCAGCGCCGCGCCCGTCGCGACGCTGGGCAGGACCCCGATGTCGCCGAAGTGCGCAGCGAAGAAGTCGTCGAGCATTATCAGCAGTAACCCCTTGGGATGGTGGTGGAACAGGCAGACACAGCAGACTTGACGCGGTCCGTTGAGCCGTAGTCGTTGGAAACTCGCTACGGGATGCGCTCAAATTCGGTGAACTCTCTGTCGCCAGACGTGACGACGCCGAGCCAAGCTCCGCTTCGGTGGAGAAGGTGTAGAGACTGGACGGGCGCGACCTACGTGAGATCGATCTCATAGGGTCAAGGCACAGTCCGGACCACAAACGCAAACGTTGCGGTGGCTAAAGCCATAGTGGTGCGAAAATCTGCAGTCCGAAAGGACGTCCGGGTTCGACTCCCGGCCATCCCATGAGTTTTTTGGGCTTTTTTTGGGGGTAAATCGGTCACGGTTGCCATTCGGTTGCCATGCCCGTAGGAACCCCCCGACGCGACCCGCGCAAGGCGCTCGGCGATCGCCTCGACGGCTTTCGCTTCGGCCCCCGGCATGACGTGGGCATAGGTGTTCAACGTCGTCACGGGCGTGCTATGGCCGAGGATCGCGGCCACGGTCCGAACATCGACACCGCCCTGAAGAAGCCACGTCGCTGCGCTATGCCGCACGTCGTGAAGCCTCGTCGTGGAGAGCTTTACTTCGCGCGCCATGCGATCGAAGGCATTGCTGATCGAACCGGGGTTCCAAGGACCGCCAAGCGGGTCAGCAAAGACGAGGTCGCGGACTTCATACTCGTCGCCCTTACGTAGCCGCTTCGCGTTCTGCTTGGCTCGATGGGAGCGAAGCGCCGCGATCGCGAGCCCGTTGAGCGGCACGACTCGCACGCAGCCGGTCTTGGTACCCTTGAATTCGAGGCCGGTCTTTGTGCGCACGACGCTCTCGCTGATCGTCACGGTAGCGCGTTCAAGGTCAACGTTTGACCAGCGCAGCGCAGCAAGCTCGGCGCGACGCGCACCCGTGCAGAATGCGAGTGTAAAGAAGGCGTGCCAGGGAGTACCGACTGCGGCCGCGAGTAAACGCCGCGCCTCCTCCTCCGTAAGTGCCTTCGCTGGGAACGTTGGGCCTTTGGAAGGTCGCGCTTGGCAACGTCCGCGACGTTCCGGAAGCAAAGGTTCTCCTCGACCGCCCATTCGAGCACCGCATGCAAAAGGCTATGCACGTGCCGAACACTTTTCGGGCTAAGGCCCTTCTCCGTTGCCTTCGCGTAGACACTAGCGACGTGCGTCGGCTTCAGCCGTGCGAGAGTGAGACCACCGATAACCGGCAGCAGATGGCACTGTGCAAGCTCCTCGTACCGTTCCAGCGTCTTAGTTGCAGCGCCTTGGTGCGGCACCGTTCAGCGTACTTTTCCAGGAGTTCGGCCACGGTGACGGTTTGCGGCGAGAGGTCGGTACCGCGATCGCGCGCTTCGAGCGCCTTACGCTCAGCGGCGTCCGCCTCTCTGCGGGTGCGATAGGTTCCGATACTCTTGCGGCGACGGCCGCCGATCGCGGTAGGTTCTAGGTCAACAAGGACCGCGTAGCGACCGCTCTTGCGCCTGTAGATGCTCACTGGTTTGTCCTTCAAAGCCCGCATCGTCTACGGAATTCCCTTAGTAATGAGGTGCATCAGCCCGAACGCGAACCGTGCTCAAGCGCATCCTTTATCACCTCGAGTGCGGAGCGGATGAGCTCGGCCACTTCGCTGCGCTTTCGTACGGCAGGGGTATCGCGTTTCACTGCCGCCTTCAGCGCATGCAACGCGGCCTGCAGAGCCCAGCGACGGCGCTGGTAGGCGAGCTGGCGACACGATGCCGAGCAGTACTTGGGAGTGCGCCCCCGCAGTGGAATGGCGAACTTCTTCCTGCAGTGAGCGCAGCGAGACGATGCTGGCCGTCGTGTTGATTGGGATTTCGTCATTCACGTTTATTTTATCGGCGAGCGACTCGCTGATCCCTCGTCTCTCGGCAGGGTACGGCTCCAGTTGAAATCGCTTGGTGCGGCGAAAACCCGCGTAAAATAAAGACGAATCACGTGCGCGCGCCCGTAGCTCACACTGGATAGAGCAGGGGACTTCTAAAGCCAAAAATAGCGGCCGCCATGGGTCGTCGGTGGGCGAAAAACCTCGTAAACAAGGAACTTCTAGGTCGCCAACGGTTCTCGATGGGCACCTTCGGCCTGACCGGATGCAACGAAAATGCAACGGAGCCGGACCCACTAACCGTATCGAAGGCCGGGCGGATGGCTGAACCCGACTGCCCGATGCGGCGGGAATTCGCGCCGACTTCTACGATGCGATTGAGCATTGCCGAGTCGAGACCATCGCCGAGGATAAACGCAACAAACAAGCCGAGCAGTGGATGCTCGAGCAAGCACGAGCGACGTCAACCAAATCCGATGAACAAGCGCGAGGGCGTCCTTCCCGACGCCGACGACGGCGAACGCTACCATTAACCATGCCAATGCTAAACTTAGCCGGTTCAATCGGATCGAGCGGAGAATTCATCGCTACAGCAAACCTCTCGTTCGGTTACGCTCGGTTGAATTGCCCTTTAACCGCCCGCGCGTCATCGCTCCTCTCGGGACGGGGGCCCACTCCCGAGAGAGGATGCCTAGCCGGAAAGGGGCGTTGTGGATGCCGCTGTGACACCGCTTTCGACTGAGGACAGGATACAGATCCTTCGGGTATTGCGAGAGTATGCCGGCGTTCCGGGGCCACCCTATAATCCAGGGCACAGCGTCGTGAGCCTTGCTCAAGAGGCCCGCACTACATTTTATGAGGCGTTCCTGGTCGTTCACGAACTCGCCAACATTGGAGCCATCATTCCCGGTGGGCGAGAACAGAACGCTCAGGCGCACCTAGTGCAATCGGTACGAGACGCTCAAGGGATGTTCAATTGGCCTAGCTTCCTCATAACGGCCTTCGGACGTCAGTACCTACTTGATGCTTCGCTCAATGCAGGGAGCGGCGACGCCGAAAATTACGTGGCCCTGCTGCGTGCTAGATTGCCGGAGTCCCTGATACCGCCCAGCAGTACGCGGCGGAAGCGAAGCGCGCATTTGATCGAGGGCTGTGGTTTGCGGTTTCTGTGTTGCTCGGCGTCGCCGCGGAGTGAATTATTGAGCTCCTGTATGGCGCCTTGGAGAAACACTTAGCCGGACAGCGGAAGGCAAGGTTTTCCAGGGCCTTGGACTCGCCGTCCGCAAAAGCCCGATACCTGGCTTTTTGCAACGAATTTCAGGCGCATAGAAGTGAGCTCACGGCAGACCTTCGCGAGCGCTACGACTCACTCTTGGACGCATTCGTGAAGTCACTCAAGGTGAATCGCGACGACGTCGCCCACCAGCGTACAACTCGGATCGACCCCGATACCGCGCTAATGGGATTTAACTCGATGTTAGCTTTAGCAGCTCTAATCTACGAGATTTCCGAGGCGCTTCGAGCGCCCTGTAAAACGACTAAGAAGATGACTACCTTGGTGCAGGCGATCATCTCATTAGCGTCCGGCCTAGGCGGGGCATTAGTCGGCGGTCTGATCGCAATGAAGACCTCGCGCGACAGCATCGAGGCCTCATTTAGGCATCAGATGACCCTCGAGGACGTGAGGTATCGGCAGAAGATCGAACTTGAAGTGGCTCAACGGCAGAAAAGCCGCAGCGCTGCGCCGCTCGCTCATGAGATCGTTGAGACGATTACACAAGCCGTCGCGAATGTCCCGTGCGTCACGAAGTACGCTTGAGTCGTGGGCGAAAGCGGCTGAAGTCCTGCGAGAGAACCTAGAGAACCCGCTCGTTGACGCCCTTTTGCCTGACGCAGAGTACGAAGCGCTCTGGAAGGCTGCCGACGAAGCCCGGGCCGCCGCACTCATATTGCGGGTCGCCTCCGAAGGCGCACGTCAGGGAAAATTGTCAACCCTGTTCCGATACGCGCAAGTGTGGAGCTGTACCGAGAGTCGCTCCGAGATGCGTTTGCGGCGCTCTCGGAGGAAAAGCGCGTAACCAACCTGTCAGCAGCACTTGCTGAAGGCATTTCAGGCTGCGGACTGTTGGTCTCAACCAATGAGGTATTCTATGCCGATCCTGATGACGGAAAATCGTTCATCGTAACGCCGCAAACCTAAGGCGAATCTCGTTGGGGCGCAACGAGTGGGATCGAGGCGCTCAATAGGGTGCAGGTCCGCACACCGTACCGAAAAAATAGGTTACTAATGCACATCGTTAGTGCCAACGTCAGTGGTTTGCGGGCTGCGATAAAGGACGGCTTATTCAGTTGGCCGCATATCGCGGGAGGCGACATTCTTTGCCTACAGGAGACTGCCGCCGACGGCGTCGAGGCAATCGGTCAAAAGCTTGGCTTTTACACTGCCGCGGCTGATACTATTCGCGAAACTAATCAACGCAAGGCCCACGGTGGCGTCGCCATTCTATCTCGGAAACCCGTGACCAGCGTGACACCCAGTGTCGGGCACCTGGCGACGGAGAGAGCGCAATTTGTAGCATGCTCCATCGGATCGCTTAGAATCGCATCAGTGTACGTGACGCTCGACGCTCATCCGCAACAGTTGGGACTTAGCGAACACTTTGCCACGATCTTGAAGGAATCGCCTTACGCGCTGATTGCTGGCGACTTTAATGTTTTTCGGGGTCACCAGGATTCGTGGCGCTTTCATGACGCCGTATCGAGAAACGAGGTTGGAACCGATGCTGGCGCGCGCACGTGGCTTGACGCTATCTTTTCGCAGGGCTGGGTTGACGTTATGCCGGATCCACTCGAAGAAACGCCCATTCTATACATGGTGGTGGAGCGAAGCGCATTTTCGTCAGAATAAGGGCACGAGACTCGACTACATCCTTCTTTCGCCAGCTCTGGCCGAGAAAGTCGAGCCAAGTAGCGTGACGATCTATACAGAAGAGCGCCGGGGCCACCATGCCCAGCTAGCGTTTTCTCTCAGCGGCCTTTAGAGCAGCCGTAACGTCTGTGCACTCACGCCTCGAGCGGGTTCTTTCCGCTTCACGCACGTGGGCGCCGGCTTTGCCGTTAAGTCGCGCCGCGACGAGTCGATGCTAGAAAGCTGCAGACCGATGGCCGCCCGTCGAATGTAAAGGTCGCGAATCTCCCAACTGCCGGCGCATCTGGTCCGCGCGCCGCTCGGCGCGCGTCTTAGCGTCTCGGAACGATTCCAGCTCATTACTAGAGGCAGGTCGCGAGCTGGTCCAGCGCGAGCTGCGTCTCGTTCATCAACCGGATGAGTCCCGCTATGAATATCCCAACCCGCCACTGGCCGCTCGGATTGTCAAAGGCGACGGTCGCCGTGATGCGTTCCTCCTGGCCGTGCTTTATCTCTGGCCACTGCGAGGCCGCTACCCGTGCAAGCTTCTTGCCGGGTGCGAGAACAGCAGGTCCGTTGAAGAATCGCATTGGAACGTCTACTCCATCGGCCTTGACGTGCACGACTTCGGCGCCAAAGACGGTCGGTACGATCAGCCTGTGTTTGTCGGCGATAGCGAGTTCGTGTAGCGTGCGGAGCCAGTGGCCGCGACCGCCGCGGTACGACTCCATCGACCGGAGCACGTCGACAAGCTTCGGCGAAAACTCGGTCCGGCGCCCCAGCTTTTTTTCGAATTCCTCGCGATCAGCGGCAGTCGGAAACTCGATGAAGGCGTCGGGCTGGGAATCGTTGCGTACCAACACTGCGATAGCCAGTTCGAGCGAATCCCGCAGGTTGTGCAGCGCGTCGCCGACGATCGGGGACAGATCCTCGTGGCTATAAAGGCCATCACCGGCGACCACCCAGACGATATTGCCGGGCTCCAAGTCGAGTTTTGCACGGCCGAGTACTTCTGAGCGTCGAGAAATAGGCCGACGAGTTCGTGAAGTTCCTGAATGTGCGTCTGGGCACGTCCGAACTTGAGGTTCGACCCGTGAAAGTCTTCCATGGGAGTTCGGTATAGGGGCCGCCATAGGCGGACCTCTTCTAGCGCGCCACGGCGGCCGGGAAGAACCCGCGCGGCGTATAGAGGGGGTCTAGAAGTCCCCTGCCACGGTGCCGGGAAGCGGCCGTTTTACGCTCAAATCGCCGCGGAATCGCGGGCCGCCAGCGGGCTCCCATAGCATCGGGTTGCATTGACCGTTTCAGATCCGCCGTTTCGCGAACTCAGCGAGCAGCGCTCGTAGCTAGGTGCGAAGCGAACTAGATGGGCTAGCTCCCGAGCAGAGTCAAGCCTGGGTAGGAGCGGGTCGGGGCGTACACGGCGAGCATGAAGCGCGAACAGTCGTCTTGCCCCCCGGCGCTCGTCGTTAGCCGCCGCGACGCCTCGGCCATTCTTCGCGTCGGCTTGTACGACTTTAAAGTTAATGCTTTCAGGCTCGCGGCGAACTCCGGCAAATCCGCATCGGTCGACGCAGTCTCATTCCGCGCGATGAACTCGAAGGTTTCATCGCCAAGAGGCTCGCTGACGGCGAGGCCCGCAATGAGGGGTGACAAAAAAATGCTCGACTTCGCACTTGCGTATGCCAGGCGTGGACGGCGCGTGTTTCCGGTGTATGAGCCTTCTGGGTCGTCTTGCGCCTGTGGTAATCGCCAATGCCAAAAACCCGCGAAACATCCACGCACAAGACGCGGGTTTCTTGAAGCCACTGTCGACGAAGAAGTGATTCGGGAATGGTACACCCGGTGGCCAAGAGCAAACATAGGCATAGCAACTGAGCCGTCGAGGCTAGTTGTCCTCGATGTTGATCCGCGGCATGGCGGCGACGAATCGCTGCACCTACTCAGCTCCAAACACAGCGCATTTGACGCGCCTGTCGTGCTAACTCGCAGGGGCGGGTCTCACCACTACTTCGCTGCTTCTATAGCGACCGCCACGCGACCGAACGCGCTGGTCAAGATTATCCCGGGCATTGACGTCTGTGCACGGCATCGTAACATCATCGTCCCGCCGTCACGACATATTTCTGGGCGCGTCTACCGTTGGGAGGTCTCGTCACCGAGCGAGCTGATGGGCGTTCCTCGAGTGGCTAGCCGACCTCTTGGCCCGGCACCAAAGAACTCCCATCCCCGGAATAGATGATGATGCACTCATTATCTCTGGAAGCCGTAACGCGGCTCTGACGCGGTACGCTGGTCGTCTGCGTCGTCTTGGCACCCGCGTTGACGTGATTGAGGATACCCTTCTCGCGCTCAACGCGCGGCAGGTGCTCCCGCCGCTGCCGCGCGACGAGGTATGCACCATCGCACGCAGTGTAGCCCGCTATCCGGCCAAAATGTGAGGACGCCAGGCGAGGTTTATCTTCTTGCTTGTCGAGCTGGCCCGAGTCAAGCAGGGTCGCACGCTACGCTGCGTCTATGCGTGTACGATACGATGCGGCGGCCAGCCGCGTGTAAGTCAAAGGAGGAGATACCGTGATCGCATCCCTGGAGCGTGACATGATGGCTCAGACCGAGCCGACTGTCGACCCTGCGCAAATCTTCGGGCAGGTGCGAGGGTGGTTGACGCGCTTTATATCCATAGGCAGGCACGAAGCGACCATCATCTCACTCTGGGTCATGATGACATATGCCGTTGAGGCGTTCGACTGTGTGCCGTATCTTTCAATCACCTCGGCTGAGAAGGGGTGTGGCAAAACCAGACTGTTAGAGGTGCTCGAACTCGTCGTTTTTCGGCCGTGGCTGACCGGCAGAACGACGCCTGCCGTGCTTGCGCGGAAAATCGCCCAAGAGCAGCCGACGCTGCTGCTCGACGAATCCGATGCAGCGTTCGGCAGTGACAGTGAATACTCGCAAACTTTGCGGGGCGTACTCAACACGGGCTATCTTCGATCGGGTAAGGTGAGCCTGTGTGTAACTCGCGGAAGATCGATTGAATACGTCGATCTTTCTACCTTCTGCCCCAAGGCAATCGCCGGCATCGGCTCGCTACCAGACACCATTGCCAACCGGAGCATCCCCTTGCGGCTGCAACGCAAGCTCGCAAGCGAACGGATTGAGCGTTTTCGGCGCCGCCGCGTTGAACCTGAATCGAGTGTGCTCCGCGTAGCGCTTGAGCTATGGGCGCATGATTTTGTTTCTGCCGAGCATTCCGAACCGGACGGGTTAGATGACTTACCAGATCGCGCAGCCGATATCTGCGAGTCACTCCTGATGATCGCAAAGACCTGCGGTGACGAAACCACAGCACTTGCACGCGAAGCGGTGATGGCGCTTTGTGGCCCGCAACGGGAGGAGGAATCGGACGGGGTTCGTCTTCTGTCGGACATTTATGCGGTTTTCGCCGATTTGGCGGTAGATGGCATCGCATCGGGCCAGCTCGCGACAACACTTGCTGGCGTCGAAGAGTCCCCGTGGGAAGGTCGGTTCGGGAGAATGTTTGACCAACGTGCTCTCGCGAACCGGTTGAAACCCTTTCGAATCAAGCCCGGAACCGTGCGCTTCGAGGATGGCACAACAGCGAAGGGGTACCACAAGCACCAATTCCACGACGCGTGGGGACGGTTTCTTCCATCCCTTGAAAAGCCGGCACAGGCGACACAAGCGGCACAGACCGAAACGTTGTCGCCAGCGCCTGGCGTGGAACTAGCGCTAATCGGGGCCACGCAAGCGGCACAGCCCCAGGAAACGTCCCGCGCAAAACCTCAGGAAACCGACAATGTGCCGGCTGTGACGCTTGTGCCGGTTTCAACGGACGGTGGCGACGACGCAGTCGCGGAAGTCATGATATGACCGCCACCGAACTGCTTCGGCGGGCTGACCAAGGTCGGTTGACGCTTTTCGTCCACGGTCACGATCACATCATCATTCGCGGCCCTGCCGCTGCTATCGAAATGCTCAGGCCTGACCTCACGGCACACAAACCCGAGCTCATCCAGGAACTTCGCCGCCGCAGTGCCCTCGCGGACTGGCTGGTCGACCACGCTTCCTTTGTCGTCGCGCGCGAAGCCGAACAGCATGGTGAACTCGCCGCATGCCTCGCTTGTGGTGGGAGCTGGGAACTTCACGGTCGGCCGTTGCGCGCACAGTGGCGTGTTGTCGACGACATCGAAGCAGTTGAACTTTTAGCCGTCCGGTTTGTCTTAGCTCGTGCCCAAGCCATCCTCTGTCAGACAGAGTAGAGGCAGGACGTTGGCAAGCCTTGCAAAGCTAAGCGCCAATCGCAACAACGCGTTACGCTCCACGGGTCCACGAACGCGGGCCGGCATTGTAGCGTCCTCAAAGAATGCTCTAAAGCACGGCCTATCTGCGACATCTTCGATCGTCTTGGACAACGTTGAGGACCCACCGAATACGAAGCGCTCGCATCCGCAGTGATTGAAGACCTAGATGCACGCGGCACGGTTGAAATTCTCATGGCTGAGCGGATTGCAATGCTGTTCTGGCGGCTTCGCAGGGTCGTGCGCGTTGAGACCGAGCATTTGTCGCAGTGGCATTGGGACCGTCTACCGTCGCTCAAGTTGCTCGATGCAGCATTGAAAGAAAGGGAGGAACGCACAAGAATCAGCCGCGCTTTGGGAAATCTCTTTCGTCCCTCAGACGACGAACTCGACCGCGAAACGGCAACGACTATCCTTAATGCCTTTATGCAGTGTTTAGACGACGGTCAGCGTGAGTTCTTCCGAGGGTCGGACTGCCAGCCGATACGGGCACTCACGTCTGACCAAGGATCGGGAAACGACACACGGTTCACGAGTCGGCAGCATCCTAGCGTTCTTCCGCGCAGCGGAGAGCCGACTTGAGGCCATGGGGAAGCCCTTTTCACCTGGTGCTATGGGAGGCTATCCGTCTACCGCAACTTCAAATCTCGTTGCGTCACTATATGATTATTACGCCGGACTCCATAGGCAATGGGACCGCGTAGACGAAGGTGCGGCCAGCGGCCTTGAACGAGAGCGCACCGATGCTCTTCTGCTTACGTTGAGCACAGCTAACGTCATCGACAGGTATGAGCCCCAACTGCGCCGCGACCTCTCGCGCACGCTTAAAGATCTGCAGGACCTCCAGGAAAGGCGAAGAGTCTGCCTACATCCAGCCGACCAGGGCGCGAGGTTGTAGCTTTTCGCAAAACGAAGCCAAAAGCGAAGCCAAGAAATCTCTCTCAACGCCTGGACCCGAGCGTCAGGGACGGCTCGGGGCAGCACCGGCGCGGTCCGCGATCGCCTACCTCGAAAATTTCCAGAGTCAAGCACGCAAGGAGACAGGGCCGGTCGTAACAAGTCGCCATGACACGAGATGAGATCAAGAAAGTCGAACAGGAAGGCTCCCAACCCGGCGACCCCGTCGGAACATTCTACGATGAGCGCGGGCGCTCTTTCATCGAGCGTCAATTGCCTGATGACGCGGCCGTTGGAATCACCACTTTGGCCGAACCATACCTTACGAAGCACGAGAGGGAGCTGCTGTTAGTTCCATTGTTAGATACCGTGCGGGACCGGATGGTGGCACTTTCCAACAACGAAAATAGCCTCCACTACGCACTACATTGGGAATTAGTGACGTATTCTCGCCTGCGATTTTGCGGCGAACAACGTGGAGCTTGGCGCATTGCTCGAAGCGTACGTGCGGAAGGCTCGCATCGAGCAATACGAGAGCGATCGATGGATGAAATAAGTCAGGCGGTAACCCCTTTACCTCGTGGGGTGCTTGTACGCTTAGCCTAGACGACCAAACAACCGAATCCGACACGCTGTATCAGGGCCACCGATAATCTACACTTGAAACGATAGGAGATAACACCATGGCCATTAACGTCGACGCTCCACGCAACGGAAAAGAGAGCCTCTTGCTCCCTGCACGTACCACGACTGTTTCGGGCCCCCAGGAGGATGGATTAGTTTGGTCACGACTATCCCGTGTCCTTTTTGCGACGAGAGAGGTTGGCTTTGAGCCGATTCCTGGAACGGAGGACCGGTTTCGTCTGATCCCGCTTGACGACGCGGAGCTTGAGGAAGTTATTGTCGGTCTCTATACGGTCGACTGGATCGTCGGGGTAGCCTTCCAGGCGTTTTGCACGGCGACAACGATTGCGCGCTGCTATCGTGCCCTACTCCCGACCCGTCGGTGCAGGCGGAATACCGGCGCCGGGCTCGCATCTTAGTGAACGACCCGTTCGTTCATCCCTCGGCAGATCCTCGCGTTCGCGAGATTGGTGGGGAGCTTTGGAATTATGACCGTAACATCGTGCGGAAGGTCGGTCGAGTTCTCGAGCGCTACGTCTTGACGTCAGGCATCAGAGAGATTGATCCAACCGCGGGAGGGTCGCAGATTTCGAGTTGACCGGATACGTCACCTCAGGTCACAACGAAACTATCACCGCCTGCGCCGCTGGGGCGAACGGCGATGTTGAGGCAATCGGGATCACCCCGACAGTAGCGTTCGACGAGTCAAGTGGACCCCTTTGGGGGACACTCCCTCGAAGACGCTTGTCGAAGGCTGCTCTTAGTTACTTGGGAAGCCGTCGACGCACTAGGGAGCTGCCTCGAGCGCTTGCGCGCCCACTGCCCAGCCAGTGCCGCAGACCCACGCCTTCAAAACTCCGCGCGTCAGAGCCATCGTCCCGAACTCCAGGCAGCACCAGCCGGCGTTTCGAAATTCGCGTCGAAGAGCCTGAAGGATATCGCGACACCGTAAGGCTAGGCGATTCGCCCCGCTCCTGTGGTTAAGTGCGATTTGGGGTGGCAGGCTGGCATGCGCGGTCCACGAT
>CAVTPY010000011.1:0-351771 GCA_963736775.1 Vulcanimicrobiota bacterium
GGAGCAGCGCGAGCTCGTTGAGAGCCCGGGAGTCGTAGGGGATTCCGTACTCCTCGAAGCGTTTTAGGCAGATCGGCTGGACGCCGGTATAGCAGAACTCACCGACGACTTTGTTTTCCTTATCCACGCCGCGCTGCGAGAAGCGTACGATCTCCTGCATCGTCACGATGTCGCCCTCCATGCCCACGACCTCGCTGATGCCAACGAGCTTTCGCGATCCGTCCCGCATGCGCGAGGTATGCACGACGATGTCGAGCGCGCTCGCGATTTGCTCGCGGATCGCCCGCACCGGAAGGTCGAAGCCCGCCATCAGCACCATCGTTTCGACGCGTGAGAGCGCATCGCGCTGGCTGTTGGCATGGATCGTGGTTAAGGAGCCGTCGTGGCCCGTGTTCATCGCCTGAAGCATGTCGAGCGCCTCCGCTCCGCGGCACTCGCCGATGATGATTCGGTCGGGGCGCATGCGCAGGGCGTTACGGAAGAGGTCGCGGATGCGGATCTCGCCCGATCCCTCGACATTCGGCGGCCGCGACTCGAGACGCACGATGTGCGACTGATTGAGGAGCAGTTCGGCCGCGTCTTCGATCGTGATGATTCGTTCGCTATCCGGTAGAAAGGAAGAGAGAACGTTGAGGAAGGTCGTCTTTCCGGAGCCGGTTCCGCCGCTGACTATGCAGTTGAGTCGCGCTTGGACGGCCACGCGAAGAAAATCCATTGCGACCGCGGGCACGGCACCGATCTTGATCAGGTCGTCGGCGGTCAGCCGCTTCTTGCCGAAGCGCCGAATCGTCAACGTCGAGCCGTCGATCGCGACCGGCTCGATGATCGCATTGACGCGCGAGCCGTCGGGAAGCCGCGCGTCGACCATCGGCGAGGACTCGTCGATTCGACGGCCCAGCGGCGTGATGATCCGCTCGATGATCAGCCGCAGCTGTTCCGAGTCGCTAAAGTGCTTGTTCGTCGGCTCGATGACGCCGCGACGCTCGACGTAAATCGTCTGCGGCCCGTTAACCATGATTTCCGTGATGCTGTCGTCTTTGAGGAGATCTTCCAGCGGTCCCAAGCCGAGTGCTTCGTCAACGATATCTTGACGCAGCTCCGCGAGCTCTTCGGCCGATCCGTCGAAGCCGTGCTCGGCGATCAAGTCCGACGTGATGCTCTCGATTTTCGCTCGCAGCTCGAGGAGCTTCGCCGAATCGGTATGCGCGCCGCTCGCCGAAACGAGATCGACCTCGCGCAACAGCGCTTGGTGAATCTGCTGTTTGAGCTCGTCACGTTTCGCGTCGAGCGAGGTTGCGACGGATGACGCGCGGCCGTTGCGGTGCGCTCCCACCGGCGAGCCCGTCGAGGGCTGCAGCATCGAAAGCGCGTCGTTGGGGGCGATGTTCTCGACGTATTGCTGGAGCGCCGCGATGCTCTTGGCGTAGGCGCGCGACGTCAGAAGCGGGATTTCGGCGACGACCTGGCTCTGCAGCGCACTCTCGATCTCGCTGCGCGGAACGGGCTCACCGGCCGAGCGAACGTTGGTTATCAGGGCGATGCGGTCGGACGGAATGCCGAAGCGTTGGAGATCGGCGATCAGCGATTGTGCACCCGCAATGCCCAAGAGCGTCGGCTCGAGCACGACGAAGAAGCGCCGCGCCCGCGTGACGAAGGGGCGCACGACTGCCGCGAACGGCTGCGGTGCATCGACTAAAATCGCCTTGAAGCCCGTCATGCCGGCGGCAAAAGCCTCCACCGGCTGCTCGCCGAGTGTGAAGACCGCGTCGTAACGGTCGACGAGCTCGACGACGGTGACGCCGTCGGCGCGGACGCTCGAAACCGCCGCGTTCGTTCGCGCCGCATCGAGGCTGCGCACCGCTTCGAGGATTACCGCGATGCTGCGGCGTCCCGTCAGGTCAGCGTCGACCAGCGCGATGTTGCCCGTTGCTTTCATCGCTCGCGAAAGCTCGGTGCAGAGCGTCGTCGTGCCCGAGCCGCCCTTCGAGCCGATGAAGAGCGACACGGGCGAGTCGCCCGCGATCGTTTTCAATGGAGCGGACCGGGCGTTGCGATCTCGTCGCCGACGATGATCTGGACCGCACTCGAAGGGGCGCGAGCCGGCACCGGCGCAGGCGCGCCAACCGGCGGACCCATGACCGGGGCCGGAGGCCCGATCGCCGGCGCCGGACCACGGCCGGTCGCGTTGCCGATCAACGTCAGTTCTTCCACCGGCTCGGAGCGAATCGGTTCGCGCGGCGAGCGCAGCGCCAGCCGGAGATTCGAGTTAGCGTCGGCCCAGGCGAGCATATCCGCCTGCTTGGGGTTCACCTCGAGCGTTACCGTCGCCGATGCCATCTCTTCGGGCGAAGGCGTAGCGGTGGGATCCTCGAGATTGGTCCCCACGGCGAGTACGCGAATGCCGCGCAGGATCGTGACGGCCTTCTGTGGCGGTCCCCCTCCATTGGCCGACGGGGGTATCGCGATGACATCCACGCGGTCGCCCGGCAAGATCATGCCGGAGACGCCTTTAACGCGATCGATCGGAATGCTGACGGCGCGCATCCCGGGGCGCAGGCGAACCGGCAGCGCCAGAGCCACGTTCGTGCCGATCTTCGATAAGGTGATCTGGCCGCCGACGGGGATCGTCACGAGCGTAAGCGAGCCGACGGCCTGTTCGGGTTTGGAGATCGCGTCGGGTTCGAGCGATTGGGCGGGCCGCATCTCGCTCTGAAACATCGTCGCGGTGATGCGCACGCGCGCCGGAATCTCTTGCGTTGCGACGAGCACGGCGCGTAGCTGGTTCGGCGGCGGCCGCAGCGAGGAGAGGTAGGTGAGGGTAAGCCATCCGGTGCCGATGGCCAGGATGATGGCGATCAGGAGGGTTGTGCGGCGAGTATTCATTACACGGTTATCCTTAAAAACGGTGCGACGCTCTGCGAGAGCACGATCAGGATCGCGCCGAACGCAAAGGCGACGGCGTACGGCAGTGTTTCGCCCTTACCAGCGACAACGCCCCGCGAGCCGCCCATTGTCGCCAGCATAACACGTGAAGCGGTCTCACGCACCTTCCCCCGCGAGACGATGAAGACGATCGCGAGCACGCCTCCCCCAATCGCCGTGTAGAGCAAGAACGGAATGCAGAGCGGAAAGCCGAGCATGCCGGAGGCCGCGATGGCGAGCTTGATGTCGCCGCCGCCGATCCCTCCCAGCGCGTAGACGACCGTGCCCGCTGCGGTCAAAACCGCCATGACGGCGAGGCTCTCCGCGACGGAGTGAAGGCCGGCGAAGGCGTGAACGAGGATCGCCGCGACGGCGAGCGATCCGGTGAGCCAATTGGGAATGCGGCGCGTACGAACGTCGCAATAGCTTGCGGCCAGAGAAGCCGGCCAGTGTCAACCAGATAGCAACGGGCATGACTTCAAATCTCGGGAGAGCGATCTCCTCAGATGCTGCCGTCCGCGTTGGTATAGAGGGCGGCGACGCTCTGGCCGAAGGCTGTCACGCCAACGATGCAGACGATCGCAATCAGCGTTGCGAGGAGAACATACTCCACGAGTTGCGCACCCGCTTCGTCGCGCCACAGCGCCCGAAGGGTAAGCATGTGTCTTACGCTCGCTTTCTCTGCACAGAAGAAATGGGTAGAAGGCGCGACCGCGTCGAGCGGCCGCGCCCCGTATCCCTGGTTACGAAGGGCTTCTTAGACTGAGCCGGCGACGGTGTTGAACAGGCTGTTGAGGTTCTTGCCGAGCAGGGTGACGCCGACGATCGCAACCAACGCGATCAGGGCAACCAGCAGGCCGTACTCGACCATCGTCGCGCCTTCTTCGTCGCGAATCATCGTTTTGAGGGTGGTGATCATGCTATCTCCTTAGTTATTGGTGGTTGGGTAGTGAGTAAGTTTACGCAGTGAGTAGAGTTTTACGCAGTGAGTGAGTTTACGCAGTGAGTAAGTTACGCAGCGATTAAGCTTGCGTAGTGAGTAAGTTTTGCGTAGCGAGTAAGTTTGCGTACTGAGTAAGTTTGCGTAGTGGGTGGGTTTACGTCGTGAGTGAGTAACGTGGGTAGGTTTCGTTTGGTTACGCGCTGTGGAAAATCTGTTAAACGGAGCCCGCCACGGTGTTGAACAGCGAGTTGAGGTTGCCGCCGAGGAGGGTGACGCCCACGATGGCGACCAGTGCGATCAGGGCGACGAGCAGACCGTACTCGACCATCGTCGCGCCCTCTTCGTCTCGGATCATTGCGATGAGATTGTTAATCATTCGATCTCCTATGAGTCTAGTGTCGGTGGATTCCCGGGATAAGTTTAGCGTCGGTGGGTTCGCGGGTTTACCAGATTCCGCCGGGTTGCACTTCGGCGGGAACTACGACGCCGGCGTTCGGCGCATCGACCAGGATCTGCGCGCTCGCCGACGTGACCCCTGGAACGGATGTCGCGAGCACGTGAATGAAGCTGTTGCGGAAGTAGTCGGAAGCGATCGGCACGATCGCTTGAAACGTCCCCGCAGGGCTGGAGGTAATGTCGTTGCGGCTGAGCAGGACGTTGGGGAGATCGGATGAGAGCGTTCCAAGCAGTGTGATGCGAACGGGTACCGACGGCGGCGCCTCTCCCGTTACGAGCAGTGCCTCTTGGCCCTTGAGGGGCTGAACGTGGAGAACGATGCTCCCCTGCAGCTCCGGAATGACCGTCGTGTTTCCGGCTAGCGCGCTGCGCGCCATGTCCTCTTGCGCCTGGGAGAAGCCGAGCCACGCCTGCGATGCCAGCTGCGCGATGCGTCTAGCAACGGCAGCCGACACGTAGATGTCGTTCGCTCCGTAGACCGGCGGGATCGCCGCGACCTCGACGTGGTCGTTGACCTCGTAGAGGTTGGCGCCCGGCCGAATCACGAGAACGAGCCCGGGACCGCTGAGCTGGACGGCGCGCTCCGTCGCCAGCCAATCATACTGAAGGTTCGCCCGCGCAGCCACGCTGGCCAGCGGAACGCCCATTGGAGCCGCCTCGGCGATATAAGGCGCCGAGTAGAACGAGCAAACTATGACGACAACTAGCCCAATAATAGGCCGCATGTAAATCCTCCATGCTCCTGGTCGGCTGTATCATGACACCCGGCCTCCCCCCTTGGCAAGGGAGCGCCGGTTATTTTTAATCTAACGTTTTCAGTTCGTTAACGCATTAACGCGAAAATCCATGGCATAATCCCGTAAAGCGGTTTGCCTACCAGGCACCCGCATGCAGTCGTGTCCCGGAGGAGGACTGGATGAATTCGCTTACCCGCCGACTTATCGCGGGGGCCATCGTATTAGGGCTGAGCCTTTATGCCCGGCCCGTTTTTGCTGACCAAGTTACCCTGCTCTCGATTCAATCGGGCCACTCGGTCGTACTGAGGGCCGAGGGCCTCACCCGCGTCGCGGTCGGCGACGGGCGAATCGCCGGCGTCGTGCCGGTGGGAACCTCGCAGGTCGTCATTAACGGCAAGAGTGGGGGGCATACTACCGTATACATCTGGGCCGGCGGCCGGCGTGAGGTCTACGAGGTCACCGTCACCGAGCAGCAGCTCGACGATCTCGCTCAGATGCTTCGCAGCGCGATTTCCGAGCCGAGCGTCCAGGTGGTCAGCTTCGGCCATAATATCGTCGTGCGGGGAACCGTCTCCGACGGCGCGCAGTTCCAGCAGATCGCCGATATAATTTCCCGCTTCGCGGCATCCTTGTTCGGTCAACGGCAAGGCCGACAAGGCCGTCATCATCAACGCGGTCACGATCTCGCAGAACCTCGGCGACTTGCAGCGCGCGATCGCGTCGATCCCAGGGGCGAGCGGGGTCCGAGTGGATCCCGACGGCAGAGGCAACGTCATCGTCAGCGGCAACGCGACCGACGCGGTCACCGCACAGGCTATCCTCGACCGGGCTCGCGGACTCGCCGGCCCCTATCTGGCCAGCAACGGGCAGCTCATCGACCGGCTCAACTCGCTGAGCGACAGTCTGATCGATATCAAGGTCTACGTCCTGGAAGTCGACAAGACGGCGACATCGAACCTGGGAATTCAGCTTTACGGCGCGCAGCCCGTCGAGGGCCAGCCGACGCCGAACCTTATCCCGCCCTCGATTCCCTTCTTTGAATCCATACGACCGCCGGGACTGGCCGGGACGATCGGTCCGTTCTACCGCACGATCACCCTGGCTCCGACGCTCAATCTCCTCATGCAGGAGGGGCACGCAAAGATTCTCTCGAGTCCGGATTTGGTAACGAGCCCGGGGGCTAAGGCGACCTTTCTGGTCGGAGGTTCGATCCCGGTCGTGACGTCGACCGGCCTGGGGGCCATCAACGTCCAGTACCAGCCCTACGGCGTGCAGCTCAACGTGACCCCGACCGTTCGCGGCAACGGCTCGGTCGAGGCGGTCATCGCGCCCGAGATCTCGGCCCTCGACTATACCAATGCGGTGATCGTCTCCGGCTTCACGATCCCGGCGCTAACCATAAGCCAGCTTACGACCGACGTCATCACGCGACCGGGCGAAAGCATCCTCATGGGCGGCCTGGTGAAGCCGGGTCGAGAAGCGAACGATCTCCAAGATTCCGATCCTGGCCGAGATCCCGATCCTCGGCAAGCTCTTCACCTCGACCTCATATCAGAATCAGCAGAGCGACGTCGTCTTCGTGATGACTCCAGAGATCCTGACGAGGTAACTTTTAACCCGTGGGGTACGTTTGTACTATAGCCGTCGCCCGGAGACTAATGGTAAGATGACGCTTGGCCGCCCCTTAACTAAGGGCATAGGAGATGGAATGATTACCAACCTCATAGCGATGATGCGAGACGAACAGGGCGCGACGATGGTCGAGTACGGCCTGCTGGTTGCCTTGATCGCACTCGTCGCTATCGTGGGCGTCACCCTGCTCGGCACGAACCTCAACTCATTGTTTAACACCGTGGCGGGCTCCGTTTAAAAACGGAAAAAGCGCAGCATCGCCATCATCAGATTTTACCAAGGAGGTACGTAGGTTGAACGAACGCATGGGAGAACGCGGGCAGGTGCTGCCCTTTATTGGTATTTGCCTGATGGTGCTGATGGGAGTCGGCGCGATTGCGGTCGACATAACCTACATTGACTATCAGCAGATGCGGATGCAGTCCGCTGCGGACGCCGCCGCCGTGGCCGGCGCTCAGCAGCTCATCACGCACGGCTGTCCGGATCAAGCCGATGCCAAGACGGCCGCGCAAAACGATTCCCAGGTCGACAACTTTACGCCGAGTTCAGGCGTACTCGTCCAGGTCGACAACCCCCCGACAATAACGGACGGGCCGTATCAGGGCGACAACTGCGCCGTCTACGTCAACATCAAGGTGCCGCAGACGACGACCTGGTTCCTGAAACTCTTCAACGCACCAAGCGGCATACCGGTATCGGTCACGGCCGTCGCCGAGATGCAGACGACCAACGCGGGTTGCATCTACCTCATGAAACCGAATGTTATTTCGAGTTTCAGCGGTGCCAACATCAACGCTCCCAGTTGCGGCATTCTTACGAATGATACGGCGAGCTTCTCGAACGCGACGGTCAAGGCCCAATCGATCGCTTACGCCGGCCCAGTGCCGGCCACCAGCGGAACGTATCCGGAAGCGACGCCGACGCCGATGATTCAAAGCCGAGGATCCATGCCCGGAGATCGCAGGCTGCGCGGCCATCGTCGCCAGTCCGCCTTCGGTCAGCGGATGCACGGCAGTAAGCCAACTGACCGGCGGTTCGATATCTCCGGGGTGCTACAGCAGCCTCGCGCTGGGCGGTGCGATTACCATGATTCCGGGAACCTACGTGATCAACGGCGGCGTGAGCTTCGCCAGCGGTACGACGCTCACCGGAACCGGTGTGACGTTCTACGTGACCGCCAGCGGAACGGCGCCTAACTTCTCGACGATCGCGGCAGGCTCGTCGTTGAGCCCGCCCTCGTCCAGCTGGGACTTACCCGGACGTGCTCTACTATCAGGTCCCGAGCAATACCAGCATTCCGAACTTCACGGGGGGGCTGACCAATATTAGCGGTCTCATCTACGCCCCGGGCGCATCGCCTGTGCCGTACTGTTGCACCACCGGCAACGTGATCTTGGTCTTTGGTGGAGCGACGTTTTCCTCGGCGATCGGAAACCCAGCTAATGACGTTTCGATTCCGGGTTCCTTAAATATTGTACGAAGGGTGGTCATCGTCGAATGATTCTGCGAACGATTAGGAGACTGCGCCCGCGCCTGCTTCGCTCGCAGGCGGGCACGGCGATGGTCGAGTTCGCCCTGACGGCGCCGGCGTTTCTGTTTATGTTCATGGGGATCGTCGAGTTGGGACGATACGCTACCTATGCGGTCCTCGCACAGGCCTCGGCTCGCGCCGGCGCCAACTACGGCGCCTACAACCTGATGACGGCTGACGACCTCAACGGCATCAATACCTGGGCGACGGGCGACGCGCAGTACCTTCCGACGCCGATTACCGTTACGTATAAGCACCTGTGTTCGGTCGGCGGTGTTTTGCCGCCCGTGGCATGCTCGTGGAATCAGTTGACCGCGCCCACGAATACCGTTTACTACATTCAGGTTATCGTGAGCGCAAAGTACGCGCCCTGGGTATCGTACCCAGGCATTCCGAACAGCGTCACAGTAACCGGATCCGACTACTTGCGGGTGCAACAGCAATGATGAAAAACACTCATCGCAAGCGCGGCAGCAGCCTTCCGGAAACCGTCATGGTCATGCTCGTGATGCTGGGGATGACGTTCGGGCTGATTGACTTTGGACGGCTCATGTACACCTACGCATTCCTCACGAACGTGGCGCAGGAAGGCACTCGCTGGGCGAGCGTTCGCGGGTCGAAGTGTACGCTGCTCGATCACTGCAATGCAGATGGCCCGCCGGGAGATCCCACCGGTCAGGATGTCGCAAACTGGATTACCAGCCAGGACGTCGGCATCGTGAATCCCGGCCTCATGGGCATATCGGGCGACTATGGCAATGGCAACGCGCCGGGTAATCTCGTCGTCGTCTACATCACCTATCCGTTTACGTTCTTGCCGTTCGTTTTGCCGAACACGACGGTGAACTTCCGGGTCGCTTCGAGATATCACATCACCAATTGATACACCACCTGTACCTTTAGGCTCGGCGCTCGCGCTGCGCCCTGCGGGCCGGCTGCCGCGGCCGGCTCGCATCCGCTCCGGCACTGCCCTTCAAACGCCGGCCGGAACCGTCTCGGCGTTTTTCGCGCTCGAGGGTTACGACCGGCGTCATCGCGTCGCGACCTACGCGTTGCACGTGATCAACGGCACGAAGTCCGTCCTGCTCTGCCGCACCTGGGTCGTCTCGCGTAACGGCGAACCGGTGATGGCCTATCCGGTTCCCTTCGAAGTCGGTCCGCTCTCCACGTCGGAGACGCGCGTGCCCGTTTGGCCGGGGGATTTTGCCTCCTTCGACGGTGCGGTCGCCGAGATCGT
This sequence comes from Vulcanimicrobiota bacterium, assembly GCA_963736775.1. Lineage (GTDB taxonomy): Bacteria > Vulcanimicrobiota > Vulcanimicrobiia > Vulcanimicrobiales > Vulcanimicrobiaceae > Cybelea. Next base: position 9,459 of record CAVTPY010000011.1, read on the forward strand.
CGGCGAAGGTGTCCGCTGCGTCGTCGAAGCGCCCGCACCCGCGGTAAGGAAGGCCGCCTCTTCGTACGCGGTCGTGGCGGCTGCGAGCCTCCTCTTCGGGCTTCTTGCGATCGCCGCCGCGGCCGCGCTGGGCGGCCTCTTGCCGCGCATTGCGGCCTTCGCCGTGCCGCCAATGGCGCTCGCGGGCACGACGGTCCGCGCCGAGTACAGCGCGTCGGGCATCGGGAAGCTTTCGTACGCAGTCGCCGCGCCCGACGGACGCTCGCTTCAGGGCGGGCCCGCTCGCAGACCGCTCCGGGTCGATCCCGATCGTTCTTCCTCCTGGAAAGGCTGCGGGCGCGTACACGCTGCACATGGTAATGCAGGGGCCGCTGGGTAGCGTCGATGCGACGCGGGTGCTCAATGCAATCGTGCCGGTCGCAACCAACCGCGCCGCCCGAATCGGGTCGATCTCGGTCTCCCCGGTCATCGCGAAGCCCGGCCAGGTGATCGACGTCTCCTACACGGCTACGGCCGAGAGCGGCTACGTGCGACTGCTCGGCGTCGATGGGACGATCTGGGCGCAGAAGCCCTTTTCCGCCCGCGGCGAGACGCAGTTTGTCGTTCCATACTTCTCGGGCCCGCGAGAGATGCGCGTCGTGGTGCACGTCGCGAGAGGGCAGACGAGCGCGCAATCGACTGCCGGACTCGTCGTGGCCGATCTAGCCGGTCGCCCCGCGAGCCCCGCCGATACGCAGGTCGCGGGCGACGACGAATCCGGGTCGGGGTCTATTGCCGACGGCTCGGCGAGCGGTTCCGCCAACGGCACCTTCGCGGTTCTCACCCCGCAAGTGAGAAGCGGCAATCCGATCAAGATCCGCATACTCTCGCCCCGCAACGGCATGCGCTTCTCGCTTACGGATAGCCAGTCGCACGAGCTAGCCCATCTCGATGCCGGCACCGATGCCGACGTCGTGACGCTGCCGGCGCCGGCCGTCTCGGTTCCGACTCGCTACGTCGTCGTCGCGAGCTTTACCGACGGCTTCGGCCAGGAGAGCATCGTCCAGCCCGTCACGATTCTGCCGTAGCGCCATTGCGGGCCGGCGGCAGCAAATGATAAAATGACGCCCCGCTTGAATAAACCACGGGCAAGGAGAGTTTATCGTGTCCAGCGATTGGCGAGCTCGCTTAGGCTCATTCGCGGCCGGCCTTGGTTTTAACCGGCTGAGCGACGACTTTTCCGACGATGCGGAAGCGACGGCAGCCTCCGGGGATACCACTGCCGGGACTTCGCGTCTTCGCAGAGTCCTCGACGACCTGAAGGCCGGGGATCCGAATGCCGTGGTTCCCAGTGTCGGAAATTCGAGTAATGGAACCCCATCGGCGGAACTGGCGGCGCCCGCAGTTGAACCTGTGGCAGTCGAACCCGTGGCAGTCGAGCCTGTGGCAGTCATACCTGTGGCAGTGCAACCTGCAATAGTCGAGCCGGCGAAAGCGCCCATCGAAGAAAAACCACAAGCGGAAGTTGCGAAGTTCACGGCCTCCGCGCCCGTTCTCAACGGGGAAAGAAAGGCGGAAACCGCAATGTCCGACGATGTTTTTCTGCTCGTAGCGGAGCAACGCAAAGCAGCGGAAGCGCTGCTGTCCCAGGTCGCCGAGCTCGAACAGCGGCTCCAGACGGAAGCCCATGCGGCCCAAGCCGCCGCGGATTACACGTCGGCTAAAGAAAAGGCCGCGGCGGCGGCGATCCTCGAGCAGCAGGCAAATGAGCTGGCTCACGCCGCGGTCGAGCGTTACAACGCGGTCGTAGCGGAACGCCAACAGGCCGAAAAGCTCGTCGCGTCCACGCGCGCCGATGCCGAAACCTCGAAGGCAAAAGTCGCGGAGCTGCAGGAGCAGTTACGCGAAGCGCGCCGGCTCTCGGAGGAGTCGCTCTCCGCGCTCGCGCCACGTGAGAATCGCGCAAAGGAGCTGGCCGCGAATGAGGCGGCGGCCCAAAGAAAAGCGGCGGAGGCCGCGGCAAGCGTCACCGCCTGTCAGGCTGCGCGCGCTCAAGCCGAAAAGGAAGCCGAAGAGGCGCGAAAGTGGGCTGAGGCCCTGACGAGCGAGATTGCCGAGCTCTCGACGCGCATCGCGCAACAGGCTGCAGAAGTAAGCCGCAGCCGCGAGGTTATCGTTAGCGCGAAGTAGCTAAGCGCTCCGGCTCTGGGTCCGCCAGCGGCGGATCCCTTCCTCGCGGAAGTCCTCGCCCGCGGAATCCTCCCGCCAGGCTTCAGAGAAGGTTGCGCTTTCGCTGCGCGGCCGGTTCGCGAGTGGTATGTCGTCGAAACGGACGCGCATCGATACCGAAACGCCTTCCCCAAAAACGACCGCCTGTTGCGCCGGGAGGCTCGGCAGCGCGCTCATCATTGCATAACCACTCTCAGGCAGCGCGCGCTCGACAAAGCGCTGATCGTGCTCGTTTCCCATGCGCAGCGCAAAGACCGTTCCGCATTGTGAAAGCGCACTCAAAGAGAGTTCCGACGGCCGCTGCGAGACCAGCGCAAGTGAGAGCCCGTATTTGCGGCCCTCCTTGGCAATGCGCGTGATGGCTCGAGCGCCGGCGGCAAAATCGGTACGATCGTCTTGGGGCAGGTAGCGATGGGCCTCCTCGCAGACCAGCAGAATCGGCGGCCGGCGTGCCGGATCGGACCACAACGTGAAATCGAACATTACCCGGCACGACAGCGAGACGACCACATCGGCGATCTCCGATGGGACGCCGGAGAGATCGATGATCGTCAACGGCTTTCCCGCGACCGGAATGCTTAGAAGGTTGCCGACGAGTTTCGATAACGAGTCTTGCTTCTCCATCGTATCGGTAAACAAGAACGAAAACCGCCGGTCCTCGCGCAACGATTCCAGGCGAGCCCGCAGGCGGAGATACGAAATGGCGCCGTCGGCCTTATTGAGTTTGCCTACCTCCTCATTGAGGAAGCGAAGGATGTCGTGGATGGCAAACGGCGTTGGCGTATCCACGGTAATCCCCGAGGCAGAGCGGTCGACGCCCGCGTTGTGGCGGCGCGCTCTGGTAATCACGTCCTTTAGAATGAGTGCCTGAGACTCTTGCTCCTGGTGCGTTCCGCCCCGCACTAGTATTCGGATCGCCTCTTCGAGATTGAAAAGCCAGAGCGGCAAATTTAAGTTGTCGACATTGAGCACGTTGGCGAGATCGCCGAACGCCGCGGTGTATTCGTTGTGTGGATCGAGCAGAATGACGTGTGCGTTCGGCTGGTCGGCGAGAATCGCCGACAGGATCAACGTCACCGCGCACGACTTTCCGGATCCGCTGGCGCCCACTACCGCAAAATGCCTTGAAAGAAGCTCGTCCACCATAACGAAAGCCGGCTGCGATTCATCGTGGCTCAACGTACCGATTCTAACGTTGGAGGTCGACGGCCGTACGTACACGCTCTTGAGATCGTCGCTCGTTGCCGGCACGACAAAAGCTCCCAAAGCGGGAGCGTGCGAAACGCCGCGATGGAAGGTCGCGCCGTTGCTTTGCGAACCGGTAATCTCGCCTAAAGGCGTGACGGCGACGCGCCGCTGAAACGTGGCGGCGTCGAGTTCCATCGAGTCGACGACTCCGATAACGTCGCTTTCCTTGCCGCGTATGACGACCATCGAACCGACGCGTACGGCGGTGTCGGGGTTCGTGTCGTTTTCGCCAGTCACCATGATCCTGGATCCGCCCAGGCCGGTTATCCGTCCGACGGTTTCTTCCACGCGCTACACCTCGCTGCTATCGCGCGCGCGCGGGGAGAAACGGGAGTCCGCGGCCTTCATAAGGCCGGTTTCGCTATTGCTAAGATCATTAGTACCTATCCCTAATGTTTTGCTAGAGCCCGCATATATTCGTACTACGTTGCTTGCTTCCTGGCAAGCCTTTCGGTAAAAAAGAAGAGCTTCAGGCGACCAAGCGCTTGTTAGGGGGAATGGGGCATCAGCGGGCCCGTTCGCTCCCAGATCGAAACGCCGTCGGGCAGCGGCCACGAAAGGGAGAGCGGCCCCGACGCGTAGTTGAGGCTCGGATCGCCTGAGAAGTGTGCCGCGGACATCGGCACGCATAGGTTCGCAAAACCCCGCGACAGCACCAAGGCCGGGCTCGGGAGGAGCACGGCCACGTGATCGGCTGAAACTGCAATGACCGGGGCGCCGTTGTTGGCATCCCGTTGCGCCTGGTTGAGCACGTCTTGGCTCGCCGCCGGGCCCATGAAGGTCCAGGTCGTGCTCGAGGGCAGGTAGGCGATGAGCTGCTTGACGGTCAGGTATCCGTCGGTAGTTTTGAGGTCGGGCTGGCCGTACGTCTTATCGACGACCATTCCGACGAAGGAGTTGCAGGAGCCGCCGTGCGGCTCACCCTCGGCGGTGCACGCCGTGTTGGCCAAGGCAACACTCTTCGTGATCGTGTTAAAGAGGTTGGCCGAATACGAATCGGAGACGTCGGGGCAGGCCGCGCGGGCACTGGCGACGGCCGCCGCCGCGAAGAATCCGGCGACCAGGAGACAACGCGACGCCCGGCAGAGAGAGAATCCCTGGCTCATCCGATTCATTATAGATTACTCGGCGGCGACCGCAACGGCCATCGGACGGTACTGCGGTTTTTTGACGAAGAAGATCAGCGGCGTCGAAAGCACGAAGACGATGGCCGTGACGCGGAAGAGGTAGTTATAGGCGATCATTGCGGATTGCTGACTGACCAGTCCCGTCAACTGCTGGGTGGTGTAACCGTGGGATTGGGTGACACCCGAGGCCAGGACGTTCCATGCGATGGCCGTCTGGTGCGTCAGCATCGTCGTTAAGATCGCGATGCCGAGGCTGCCGCCGAGCTGGCGGAGCAACGTGAAGACGCCGGTCGCGCCGGCCAGTTCCGCCCTCGGAACGTCGCCGAGCGAGATCGTGGTGAGCGGAACGAAGAGGAAGCCCAGCGCGAACCCTTGGACGAGTCGCGGCCAAAAGACGTCCCAGTAGCCGGCCTGCACGGTCAGCCCGCCCAAGAGCCAAGTAGACCAGGCAAAGAGGAGCGTCCCGAAGACGATCGACCAACGTCCATCGATGCGATTGAGAATCCGGCCGATGATCAGCATCGAAGCGGCCGTCGCAAAGGCGCCCGGCATCAACGCTAGGCCGGTATCGTAGGCCGTGAATCCCAGGATGGACTGAAAGAAGAGCGGCAAGATCAACGCCGTGCCGTAGAGCCCAAAACCCATGATGATGCCCAAAAACGATCCGATCGAGAACGATCGGAACTTGAAGACGTTTAGATCCACGATTGGGTAGCGGTCGCGTAGCGACTTGACGACGAACGCGATGAGCGAAACGGCCGAAACCACCGTGAGGATCTGAATCGCCTGCGAAGAGAACCAATCGTCGCGTTCGCCTTGCTCCAGCACGAACTGCAGCGAGGCTAGTCCGGCGGTGAGCAGACCGAGGCCGATCCAGTCGATGCCGCCTTTAGCCTTGGCGATGAACTTTGGATCGGGAATGAAGGCCAGCGTCATCAGAAAGGCCGCGATGCCGATGGGAATATTGATGTAGAAGATCAGCGGCCAGCTCGCGTTGTCGACGATCCAGCCGCCCAGCGTCGGTCCGATCGCGGGCCCGACCATCGCGCCCATGCCGAAGATCGCCATCGCAGCGCCACGACGTTGCGGAGGAAAGGTTTCAAAGAGGATCGCCTGCGCCGTCGGTTGCAGAGCGCCGCCGCCTAGACCCTGAACGATGCGATAGAAAACCAGCACCCAAATCGAGCGCGCCGATCCGCAAAAGAACGATGCGACGGTGAAGAGCGCCAACGAGATCGCGTAGAACCTTTTGCGCCCGAGCAACGCGGTGAGCCACCCGTTGAGCGGCATCACGACCACGCTGGCCAGGATGTATCCGGTCGCGACCCACGCGACCTCGTCCACCGTCGCGCCGAGGTTGCCGCCGATCGTTTGGATGGCCACGTTGACGATGGTCGTGTCGATGATGGCCATGATCATCCCGAGCATCACGGTCACCGTAATCAGAGCGACCGAACCGCCTTCCCGCTCTTTCATAAAGGCGTCCTACCCATTCCCGAACAAGGGACGGTTCGGTGCAGCCACCCTTCGATACGCCACGTAAGAGAACGGCCGCCCTTCTCGTTGCCGCGTTTGCGATCTTCGCGGCAATCGACGTGTGCGCGTTTCGAACCGGTCTCTACCACGCCGTACTCGACCCGTCTTCGAGTACCGGCAGTTTCGAATCGGCGATCGCGCAGTCGGCGGCCTTTCGCGGCGATCCGCGGCGCGACGTCTTGGTCTTGGGCGACTCACGCATCTATTCGGGCCTCGACCCCGCGGCGGCAAGCGCCGCCGGCGGCCGGCTGCGCTTTCTCAACGGCGGCGTGCCCGGGACGACGCCGCGCTGCTGGCCGTTTTTCGTGCGGGCGATCGATCCGCAAGCGCGGCGCTTTCGCGCCGTCGTCATCGCGGTCGATACATATGCCGACGACGACACGGCGATCGGCAGCCTCGACGGCGACGATCGCCCGATGGATCTCCGCTACGTGGTCTTTCAAACGCGCTTGACCGATCTTCCGAAGCTGGCCGGCTCGTTCTCCGATCCGCGCGAACGCGTCGAGAACGGAATCGATCTCTTCTGGCGCGGTCAGGAGCTGCGCGACGACGCTCAGGCGCTCGTCGCCGATCCGCTCGCGCGTATCCGAGCGCTCAAACAGGGGCGCAGCGATGCGGCGTACGATCCGCTCGCCGCTCACCCGCGCAGTGAGTCGTTGGCCGGACTGCGAGTTGATTTCGCGACGAACACGATCGTCTATCCGCCGGGTATTTCCGACAACGCGCGCAGCGCGATCGCGACGCAGGTTCTGGCGATTGCCAAACCGAGCCCTTCGTATGCGCGCTATCGGCGCGAGTGGCTGGCGCCGATCGCCGCGCGCTACGCCGCAACGGGAACGCCGGTCTTCTTCGTGCGAATTCCGACGCGTCCGGCGCATCGCGACGCATCGCAAACGCCCAGCGGTTCGTTGCTCGAAATTGCGGCGCAAGATCGCGCGCGCCTGATCGGCGCGACGCCCTATCTCGCGCTGGAGCGTCCCGAGCTCTTCGCCGACGAGGATCATCTCAATGCAAACGGCAGCCTGCGCTTTAGCCGTCTGCTCGGCGCGGACGTTGCGCGCCTGCTCTCGGATCCTCAGAGCATGCACTCCGATCGCCACGGGGTATGCCGGCCTCGCTAATTCTCAGGTTAACCGCTCGGCCGGCATACCCCGTGGCTGATCGGAGGGGGACTCCGCCGGCGGCGCCGGAGCGCGAACATCATTCGCTCTCGTGGTTTGCGGCCGCTTGTGGAATCGGCATTCCGCTTCGGTTCCAGTCTTACGAGTTCTGGCTCTTTTTCGCGATCGTCGTCGCGCTCTTCTATTTGCTCCCGCGCCGCTACGGGCGCATCGTCCTCTTGATCGTCAGCTACTATTTTTACGCCCGTTGGAACGCCTGGTACGTTCTCTTCCTCTGGATCTTGACTGCGAGCGACTTCGCGATTGCGATTTGGATCGAGGACGCCAAAGAGCGGCAACGGCGCAGTATTCGATTGCTTCTCGGTCTGGGCGTGACGGCGAATCTCGCCTTCTTGGCGACCTTCAAATACGCGAACTTTGCCAGCAGCACGGTGGCGGCGCTGGTCGGGATGCACCAAAATCCGTGGCTCGTCAATCTCTTCGTTCCGATCGGCATCAGCTTTCACACCTTTCAAAGCATCTCGTATCTCGTCGACGTCTATCGCGGGCGCACGGTCGCCGTCCGCAAACCGCTCGATTACGCGCTCTACCTCGCGTTTTTCCCCCAGCTGCTGGCCGGACCGATCGTTCGAGCCGGACTCTTCTTCGGCGAGTTATTCAACTGGCGGCCGCCGGGCCCCGAGGATTTTACCTATGGCGCAGCGCGCGCGAGCTTCGGCTTAGTGAAGAAGACGGTGATTGCGGATCAGTTCGCTTCGGTCGCGAACGCGTACTTCGATAGCATCGCAAGTCACCCGGGCGCGCCCGCAGCCTGGAGCGCGCTCTTTGCCTTTAGCATGCAGATCTACTTTGATTTTTCGGGTTACAGCGACATCGCGATCGGCTGCGCGCGAATGCTGGGCTTCGTGTTTCCGGAGAACTTTCGCATGCCGTATTTGGCGACGAGCATCACGGATTTCTGGCACCGCTGGCACATCACGCTCTCGACGTGGCTGCGCGATTATCTGTACGTTCCGTTGGGCGGAAACCGTCACGGCACGCTCGCGACCCTGCGCAACCTGATGATCACGATGCTCTTGGGTGGTCTCTGGCACGGCGCGCAGTGGACGTTCGTGGCGTGGGGCGGCTTTCACGGCGTACTGCTCTGCGTCGAGCGAGTTTTCGGCATCGGGCACGCGGAGAACCCGCGCAAGGCGTTTGCCGTGGCCGCTCGCGTCACGCTGACCTTTTGCCTGGTGACGCTCGCGTGGGTGCTGTTCCGCTCCCCCAGCTTCGGCGTTGCGATTACGGTGTATCGCGAGCTGTTTGCGGGCGGCCCGGGAGCGACGCTGCTGACCGGCTGGCAAACGCTGCTGGCCATCGGAATCGTTGCGTTTGGAGCCGTGCGCTTGATGCTCGAACGCCGCAACGTCGTGTTTTCGTGGCAGCAACTGCGGCCCGGCCTCCAGGCGGGAGCACTCGCCGGCTTGCTTGTTGCGCTGCAGCTTTTTTCGTGGTCCGGCGTTTCCCCAACGTTCATCTACTTTAAGTTCTAAGGTAGACTATCGGAATGCATGATGCAGAGGAGCAAGCGATCGCAACATCCTTGTTCGAGGGCCGGCGTGTGGTCACGTTGCGCGGCGAATGGGACATCTCCAACCGCGATCGGCTCCGGGAGGCCTTGAGCGCGCTGGGCAGCGAGTACGACGTGATCGTCGATCTTCGCGAGGCGAGCTTCTTCGACTCGACGGCACTTGCCGAGCTGATTTCGCTGTACAAGGGGTTGACCGCACAGGATCGCCGGCTCGAGGCGCTCGTCGGCGAGAGCAACATGCGCCGCATCCTGGAGCTGACCAGCCTCGACACCCTCTTGGGCGTCTCCGGTCAGCGCGCCCGCTACTTGATGGAGCGCCTGCCGCGGCCCAAGGAGCCCCAGGCGTGACGTCGCTTTCCGAAATGCTCCCCTTGAGTGCGCACCGCGCCGCGGTTGCGCGCTACCTCGAGGGAATCGAGATTTCGTTCGACTCGGTTGCCGGACGCATCATCGCAGAGCGTCTACCCGTTCGCTGTGCGCGCGATCCCATTCGTCCGTGTTTGCTGCTGTGGGCCTGCGCGGCTAATGGCGGCGATACCGCGGACGCGCTGCCCGTCGCCGCCGCCTTCGACCTCTTCGACCGATTCATGCTCTTGCACGACGAGCTCGCCGACGTCTCCGCGGAGTCAATCGCACGGTGGGGTCTGGGCCAGAGCCTCAACGCCGGTGATGCACTCTACGCCTTAGGCTTTCGGATGCTGGCGAGTGACGTCGGCGACCCGGAACGCCGCCTCGAGGCGGCGCGGATCGCCGGTGAGGCCGTTCTCGAAGCCATTGAAGGCCGAGAAACGGCGATGGAAGGACGCTGCGCGCTCACCGGCGCGGCGCTGCAAACCGGCGCCGTCATCGGGGGCGCTAGCGGCGAGGTCGCGCTTGCATTTGCGAGTGCCGGGCGCGCGCTGGGGATGGCGAGCGAAACGACCGATTCGGCCGGCGCGCGCCGCTTCGCGCAACAAGCGTTGACGCTACTGCAACCCCATACAAGCAAAGAAGATCTCGATGCCTTTGCGGAAGTCGCGTTGTACGTTGCACGACGAGCGGCCTGAGCGTTCGACCCCGTCGCGAAAGGCGGAGCATCTTCGAATCAACATCGAACGCGACGTCGACGGCAAAGGCGTCTCTGCCGGTTTTGAGTCTTATGCCTTCGCCCACCGTGCGCTGCCCGAGATCGATCTTGCGGACGTCGACGTATCGACGTGTTTTTTCCGGCGCAGACTCGCGGCGCCGTTTCTGATCTCGTGCATGACGGGCGGAGCGCCCGAGGCAACTCGAATCAATCGCCGCCTCGCGCGGGTGGCCGCGCACCACGGCTTGGCAATGGGTCTCGGCTCCGGTCGCGCTTTGCTGGAATCGCCCCAAACGCTCGAAAGCTTCGACGTGCGCGCGGATGCTCCGGAGATTCTGCTTTTCGCAAATCTCGGTGCGGTGCAACTGAACAAAGGCTACGGCGTTGCGGAGTGCCGGCGCCTCGTCGAAATACTCAAAGCCGACGCGCTCGCGCTGCATCTCAATCCGCTGCAAGAGGCGCTGCAGCCTGAAGGCGACACGTGCTTTCGCGGACTGCTCGCGCAGATCGCCGAGCTTTGCGCCGCCGCCGATTTTCCGGTCGTCGTCAAAGAGGTGGGCTGGGGCATCGGTCCCGGCGACGTCCGCGCGCTCTTCGACGCGGGTGTCGCGGCCGTAGATGTCGCCGGCGCGGGCGGCACGTCGTGGAGCGAAGTCGAGCGCCATCGGATCGCAGAACCCTGGCGAGCGCGCGTCGCCGGCACATTCGCGGCGTGGGGCATTCCCACGGCGCAGGCAATCGTCGATGCCCGATCGGCGTCGCCGGCGGGGATGCTTATCGCCAGCGGAGGCATCCGAACCGGCCTCGACGCTGCCAAAGCGCTGGCGCTGGGCGCCGATCTCGTTGGGATTGCCGGGCCGTTCCTTCGGGCTGCGGATGAAAGCCTCGAAAAGGCGCTCGAGCTTGCCTGCGAATACATCGAGACGCTGCGCATCGCGATGTTCTGCACCGGCGCGAGAACGCTCCGCGACCTGCGCGGCCGCCTTGACTAGCTCGTGGGCCACGCTAAGGTGGAAGGCATGAGCCTCGATCTGCGCGCCGCCGACGCGTATTGTCGCGTGTTAACGCGAGGCCACTACGAGAACTTCTCGGTCGCATCGCGCTTCGTCGATGCGGCGAGGCGGCGCGACCTCATGCGGATTTATGCCTTCTGCCGAACGACGGACGATCTCGGCGACGAGAGTCCGGAGGGAACGGCGCTGGCGCGTCTGGAGCGCTGGCGCGATGAGGTGCGCGCGCTTTTTGACGGCGTCGCACCGGTCCATCCGGTGCTCGTGGCGCTGGCGCAGACGATCGAGCGCCGCGCGATTCCGGCCCAACCCTTTCTCGATCTGATCGAGGCCAACGTGCAAGACCAGCACGTCGCGCGATACGCAACGTGGGACGAGCTCGATGCGTACTGCCGGCTTTCGGCCGCGCCGGTGGGGCGTATGGTGCTGCGAGTCTTCGGCGTCACGGATGAAAACGCGGAACGCCTTTCCGACGATGTGTGCATCGGTTTGCAACTCGCCAATCACGCGCAAGACGTCCGGCGCGACGCCGCCATCGGACGCAAGTATTTGGTTGAAAGCGACGTCGCGGCGGTGGGTCTCGCCGGCGCCGCCGAACGCATGGTCCGCCGAGCACGGGCCTTGCTTGCTTCCGGCGAGCGGCTCGAAACGTTGGTGCCCCGGGCGCTCCGGCTGCAGCTGGCCCTGTACCGGATGGGAGGGCTGGCCATCTGCGATGCCATCGAAGCGCTCGGCTACCGGACCGAGCAGGAACGGCCCAGCCTTTCGACCCCAACGAAGGTATCCGTGGTGCTTCGTGCCGCAGTAGAGAGTTTTTCTCGAAAGCCTGCATAGATGATTGATACCGAGCAGCTCCGCGCGGAGCGCTTCAACCGGGATATGGCCAAACGCGAGGCGGGCAACTTCTACTGGGGTTTTATCTCGCTTAGCTATCACGAGCGGATGGCGATTTACGCGCTCTATAACTTTGCGAGACAGGTCGACGATGAAGCCGACACCGTCGGAATCGAAAACCTGCCGGCGCGTCTGGCGGTTCATCGCGAGCGCATCTCGGCCTGCGTGCGCGGCGACTATGGCGACGATCCCATCCTGCGCGTGCTCTCCGAGGCGATCGATCGTTATGCGATTCCGGAAGAAGAGCTGCAGATGCTCATCGATGGCGTCGAGATGGATTTCAGCCAAACGCGGTATCCGACGTTCGAAGCGCTCAAAGACTATTGCAATCTCGTCGCCTCGGTCGTCGGCCGAATGTGCGTGCGCATCTTCGGCTTCAGCGATCCGATCGCGTTGCAGCGTGCCGACGATCTCGGTATCGCGCTCCAGCTCACGAATATCTTGCGAGACGTGCGCGAAGATGCCGTCGATATGAATCGGATTTATTTGCCGCAGGACGAGCTCGCGCGCTTCGACATTCCAGACTCGGCGCTCGTTTCCGGTGAGATTCGCCCTGGCTGGAACGAGTTGATCGCGCTGCAGGTCGCGCGAGCGCGAGAGTATTTCGAGACGGGCTATGAGGTGCTGCGTTACATTCCGCGCCGCCCCGCCGCGTGCGTGCAGACGATGGCTGGGATCTACGAGGAGCTGCTTAAGAAGATCGAGCGCGAGCCGGGCCTTCCGCTGCGAGCTCGCGCCGCGCTCTCCAAAACCGAAAAGCTCATCGTGGTGGTGCGATCTTGGCTGTCGAGCGCGTAGCGGTCGTCGGAGGCGGCCTCGCCGGTTTCGCCGCAGGACTTGCGCTCAAGGCGGCCGGAGCGCACGTCGAGCTTTTCGAACGAAGCCGCATCCTGGGCGGGCGGGCCACGTCCTTCGAGATCGACGGCGTCGAAGTCGACAACGGCCAGCACGTCTTTTTGGCGTGCTGCACGGAGTTCATCAATTTCGCGCAGGCCGTGGGAATGGGCGACCAGCTTCACCTGCAAACACGTTTCGACGCGACGATCCTCTCGCGAAGCGGCAAAGCGGGACGGCTTCGTACCGCGGACCTCCCGGCGCCGCTGCATCTGATTGGGTCGTTTGCGAGCTATTCGCACCTCGGCCTCGCCGGCAAACTGCGCATCGCTCGTGCGCTCGCGGCGGCTCTTCTGGGGAAAGCCGACCCGAGCGAGACGTTCGAAGCGTGGCTGGCGCGTAATGGCCAAGGGGCGCAAGAACGCGCGGCGTTTTGGGATCCGTTCTTTATTCCGGCACTCAACGCAGCATTCGATCGCGTCGGCGCCGCCGACGCGATGTTCGTGTTGAAGACCGCTTTTCTGCGCGATGCGAGCGCGGCGCGTTTCGGCTTCTCGAGAGTTCCACTCGCGCATCTAACTCAGGCAGCCGCAAAACAACTCGACGCCGTGCACACGTCGACCGCCGTACTCAAAGTCACGCCAAACGACACCACTGTCACCCTGAGCCCTTCGACCCTTCGACAAGCTCAGGACAGGCTGAGCTCAGGACAGGCTTTGTCGAAGGGCGACACCGAGTTCGACGCCGTCGTGCTTGCGGTTACGCCGCGCCAGGTCGAACAAATTCTCGGCGAGCCGCAGCGCTACGGCGTCACGAACCTCGATCGGTACGATCCCTATCCGATCATCGACGTCCATCTTTGGCACGACGGCGGAAGCATCGGCCGCGATTTCGTAGCGGCGCTCGAATCGCCGCTGCAATGGATCTTCGAAAAGGAGCCGGGCTATCTGTGCTGCAGCTTCAGCGCCGCCGACGAATATCTCCGCCAGCCGACTGCGGAGCTCGAATCGCTCGCGTGGCGCGAAGTGCAAACGTTTCTCCCATCGCTCAAAGACGCAGCCCTGACTCGAAGCGCGGTTACGCGCAACCCCGAAGCGACGTGGCTTCCCCGCGTCGGTGCGACGCGAACGCAGCAGCGCACCAACCATCCCGCCATCGCAATCGCCGGCTCCTGGACCGAGACCGGCTGGCCCGACACCATGGAATCCGCCGTGCGCAGCGGCAACCTCGCAGCCGACGCGCTCCTCTCGCCGGTTGGTCCCATTTGAGCTCGCACACGTTCGTCGAGCGATCGTTGCGGCGCGCCATCGATTGGTTGCTCAAGGAACAGTCGACGGAGGGCTGGTGGTCGGGCGAGCTCGAGACGAACGTGACGATGACGGCCGAGCACGTGCTGCTGTTTCGCTTCTTAGGCTTGCCGCACGATGAGTTTCGAGCGGGCGCGATCGCGCATATGCTGCGGCACCAACGGGGCGACGGATCGTGGGCGCTCTACTACGATGGTCCGGCAGATTTGAGCACGACGATCGAAGCCTACGTTGCGCTCAAGGTGCTTGGCGTCGATCCTTCGCGCGAGGAGATGCGCAAGGCGCACAACGTGATCTTGCAGCAGGGAGGCGTTGCGAACGCGCGCGTCTTCACGAAGATTTGGCTTGCGCTCTTCGGCGTCTATCCGTGGTCGGGCGTGCCGTCCCTCCCGCCGGAACTGGTCTATTTTCCGCTCTGGATGCCGTTCAATCTTTACGATTTCGCTTGCTGGGCACGCGGAACGGTGGCGCCGCTGACGATCGTGGTTTCGAAGCGGCCGGTTCGCGAGCTCGGCGTGGACGTGAGCGAAATCATCGCGCCGGGGAGCGAGAAAGCGATGCAGCGCGTGGCCGGTTCGCGTCATTGGCTGATGGCGGTCGAGCGGCTGCAAAAACTCTACGAGCGTTTGCCGTCGCAGCCGTATCGCGACGATGCGCAGCGGCGCGTCGCGCAATGGATCGTCGAGCGCCAAGAAGCCGACGGGAGCTGGGGCGGAATTCAGCCGCCGTGGGTCTATTCGCTGATCGCGCTCGACCTGATGGGATATGGCGTGGATCATCCGGTGATGCGCAAGGGTATCGCGGGCATGCAGCGCTTTATCATCGACGAGCGTAACGATTGGCGCTTTCAGGCCTGCATGTCGCCGGTCTGGGATACCGCCTGGGCGGTGCGAGCGCTCGCGATTGCCGGCTTGGACAAATCGCACCCCGCGATGGAGCGCGCGGTCGCGTGGCTGTTGCGCGAACAAATTCCCGACGATGCCCCGGGCGACTGGCGCATGAAATGCAAGGAGACGCGCGGTAACGGCTGGGCCTTCGAGTTTGACAACGACGCCTATCCGGATATCGACGACACGACGATCGTCGTACTGGCGCTGCTCGAGGGCGGGGACCGCAACGCCGTCGCCGATTCCGTCGAGCGCGCGCGCCGCTGGACGCTGGCGATGGACTCGCGTAACGGCGCGTGGGCCGCGTTCGATCGCGACAATACTCGCGAGCTGCTCTACCGCATGCCGTTCTCCGATTTCGGCGCGATGATCGATCCACCGACGGAAGACGTAACCGCGCACGTGCTGGAGATGCTCGCCGCCCTCGGCGAGGGTGCGTCGAATGCAGTGGTCGCCCGCGGCTTGGAGTATCTGCGCGCGACGCAAAAACCGTGGGGTTCCTGGTACGGACGCTGGGGCGTCAATCACGTGTACGGAACTTGGTGCGTGATTTCTGCGCTCACCGCTTTAAGCACCGGCGGGGAGATGGTCGAGCGCGCGGTCGCGTGGCTGCTCTCAGTCCAAAATCCCGACGGAGGCTGGGGAGAGAGTTGCCACTCGTATGCCGACGAGTCGTTTGCCGGCATCGGGAAGAGCACGCCGTCACAAACCGCCTGGGCCGTGCTGGCGCTTCAACTTGCCGGGCACCCGCAACATCCGGCGGCCGGTCGGGGTCTTGCCTATCTGTGCGAGCGGCAGCGCAGCGACGGAACGTGGGACGAGGCGGAGTGCACGGGAACCGGCTTCCCACGCGACTTTTACATCAACTACCACCTTTATCGCCACCTCTTCCCGCTGATGGCCCTCGCGATGGCCCAGCACTGTGACCCGGAGCCTGCACCGCATTGTCGTCCTTCGACAAGCTCAGGATGACAATGCGTGCTCAGGATGACAATGCTCCCAGTGTCACCCTGAGCCTGTCGAAGGGTGACCACGCCACCAACAAGGGTGACGACGCCACCAACCCTGAAGGAAGAAACCCATGAGTATGCCCCTCCAGCAAAAGATTGCCGTCGCGAAGTACATAACCGGCAAGCGCCTGCGCGGCGAGACGAAGTACCCGCTCGTGCTCGAGCTCGAGCCCTTGCTTCAATGCAATCTTGCGTGCGCGGGGTGCGGCAAGATCCAGCACCCCGACGAGATCCTTCGCCAGCGTTTGAGCGTGGAAGAATGCATCGCGGCGGTCGAGGAGTGCGGAGCGCCGATGGTTTCGATCGCCGGGGGCGAGCCGCTGGTGCACGATCAGATGCCGCAGATCGTCGAGGAGCTCGTCAAGCGTAAGAAGTTCGTCTTCTTATGCACGAACGCACTGCTGCTCAAGAAGAAGATCCATCTTTTCAAGCCCTCGGTCTACTTCGTGTGGATGATTCATCTCGACGGCATGCGCGCGCGTCACGATCAGTCGGTCTGCCGCGAAGGCGTTTTTGACAAAGCGGTCGATGCGATAAAAGATGCGAAGGCTCGCGGATTTCGCGTCTTTACCAATACGACGTTCTTCGATCAGGACGGCCCTGAATCGGTTCGCGAGGTCTTGGATTATCTCAACGACGATCTCAAAGTCGACATGATGCAGATCTCGCCGGCATACGCCTACGAGAAGGCGCCGGACCAGGAACACTTCCTGGGCGTGAAGCGGACTCGCGAAGTCTTCAGTCAGGTCTTCGCCGACGGCAAGCGCAAAAAGTGGCGACTCAATCACAGCCCGCTCTACCTGGATTTCCTCGAAGGAAAGGTCGATTTCGAATGCACGCCGTGGGGAATTCCGTGTTACACGGTGTTCGGCTGGCAGCGCCCTTGTTACCTCATGAGCAAAGAAGGTTACGCTAAAACCTACAAGGAGCTGCTCAACGAGACCGACTGGTCAAAATACGGGCGCGGAAAGCACGAATCGTGCGAGAACTGCATGGCGCACTGCGGCTACGAACCGACGGCCGTGCTGCGCACGACGGGCTCTATCAAGGAATCTATTCGCGCCGCTATCGGGAACTAATCCCCATTGAACGCCCGCCTTGGTTTGCCGATCGCGCTCGCGTGGCTCGTGGCGTGCGCCGGCCGGGGCGGCGGCCCGCCGAATCCCTTGCCGCAGGTTCTCTCGCCGAGTGGCGGCGCGCAAGCGGCGCTGCGCGCTGAGCTTCCGGAGCCGCCGGTCGTTCGAGCAGCCGGCGGAGTCGCCAAGCTCTCACTTGATAGCCAAGAACGATCCTTCGACCGGGCAGCCCACCTTCGTTTACCAAGGCGCCTACGCCGTGATTCCGACGATCGAGGTCAAGCCGGGCGATACGATCGAGGTCAGGGTGAAGGACGATCTTCCAGAGGTGCCGCCGCCGGATCGGATGCCCGGGGACATGGCGGAGATGGGCACGCCACAAGACATGAACCTGCATTTCCACGGCCTTGGATCCTCTCCAAAGAAACCGGGCGACGACGTCCTTACCATGCTCGCGAGCCCCGGCCAAACGCTGCATTACGTCGTCCACGTGCCCGCCAATCAAGAGCCGGGTTTGTACTGGTACCATCCGCACGTGCACGGCCAGACGAGTTTTCAAGTCGGCGCAAGCGGGATGTCGGGCGCGATCGTCGTCGAGGGGCTCGAGCAGCATCTTCCGGGCTTATCGAAAATGAAGCAGCGATTGATTATCGTTCGTGCAACGGGCACCGGCGGCGAAGACGCGCAGCCGCTCGGTACGAACGGTTCTCCGTGTACGACTAAGGATGGTCTTCAGACCTCGCTCAACGATGCGGTGCGCCCCGACATCACAATTGCGCCGGGTGAGAAGCAGTTCTTCCGTTTGCTCAATGCGACCGGCCACAAGACGCTGCGCCTCAACGTCGAGGGCGAAAAGCTCGAACTCGTCGCGATCGATGGTTTTGCGCTCGACAGCTACCCGGGCACGCCGCCGACGGAGATGGAATCCACGCTCATCGTGCCGCCGGCCTCGCGCGCGGAGTTCGTCGTCACCGGGCCTGCGAGCGGCCACGCCAAGTTCCGGACGCTCTGCTACGATACCGGACCCAACGGCGATCCGGACCCCGAAATACTTCTCGCCAACCTCAAGGCGCCGCAGCGAAGGAAGGGCGGTTCGTTCTCGCCGCAACCGCTCGCCGTCGGTGCACCGCTTCCGCGCAACGTCTATACGACGCAGTTGCCGCCGCCCGCAGCGAAACGTGTGGTCATTTTTAGCGAGAACTCGAAGCCGGAGTTTTTCATCAACGGCAAGGCGTATTCGACGAAGGCTAAGCCGATGTTCGTGGTCCACGTCGGCACCGTCGAAGAGTGGCACGTCGTGAACGTCACCCAGGAGGTGCACGACTTTCACATCCATCAGTTGCACTTCTTGGTCCAAAAGATCGACGGCGTACCCGTCAAGCACCCGTTTTGGGCCGACAGCTTCATCATTCCGCACCGCTCCGCCCCCGGCAGTAAGGGCGTTCCGGGTTCGCTCGACCTGTTGATGAACTTCCGCGATCCGGTCATCCGAGGCGAGTTCCTTTTCCACTGCCACATTCTCGATCACGAAGATCAAGGGATGATGGCGAAGATCGAGGCCATCTAGCAGCCTGTCGGGTTCCCAGCGTCATCCTGAGCCTGTCGATTGTCATCCTGAGCCTGTCGTGTCATCCTGAGCCGCATTGTCATGCTGAGCCTGTCGAAGCATGACAGTGAGACGCGGGTTGCAATTTCATCCTTCGACAGGCTCAGGATGACAATGGGCGACAGGCTCAGGATGACAATCGACAAGCTCAGGATGACAATCGGTACCCAACAGGCTCCTAGCCGGTATACTTGTAGCGCATCACCTTCTGCAAGTTGATTCCGCGAATAATTCCCTCCGCATGGTAGGTCAACCCCCAGGAGTCGATCGACGACATATCGGGAAAGATACACGCTTCGAGCGTTTGGTCGATCGCGTTCTTGTTGTACCAGCCTCCGCCCGCGCCGGACGTTCCGCCAAATTGATCGGAACCCCCAAGCAACGAGCAGTAGCAGGACGCCGGATTGCCGTTGCACGTGCCAGGGGCCGGCTTCAAGATATATGCCAGCGCGGCCAGCGATGGTTTGGTCGTATAGAGCGTCTCCAAGAGAATGTGAATGCGCGAGCCGTCCTTCTTGCTCGTGTATTGACAGAAGCTTTTCTCGCCCGCCAGGAAGAGCAGATCTGACGAGTTGCTGCCGTAAACGGGACGGCGAAGCTCGACATCGCCGCCCGTCTGTTTGCAATACGCCCCCGCTGCATCTTGGGCGCGAGCGGTTTGCAGAGCGGCGATGCCGGCAGAGGCGGGAGGCGACGCATTCGCGATCCCCCCGCAGCCCGCAAGCGCGGTCGCTGCGATTGCGACGATCGTTAGAATCGAAAGTTTCATGGCGGCGCCTTACGTGCGGAGCCTAAGATGCCCTTTGCGGCGGCCATCGGAGTAGTGTAGGATGCGCACATGATGAACGGAGAAACCTCCGATCGCGCGCGGTGATCGAGTTTTCCTTACCGGCGCAACCGGATTCGTCGGGTCGCACATCCTGCGCGAACTGTTCGATGCGGGTTACCAGGTTCGCGCGCTAGTTCGTTCGCCGCGTCCTTCGACGGAGCCTGTCCTGAGCGCAGTCGAAGGGCTCAGGATGACGATAGACGAGCGGGCCGAGGTCGTCGAGGGCGATCTGCGGAACGTCGGCGCGTTTGCGCGCGCACTTTATGGATGCCGCTACGTGGTGCACTGCGCGGCGCTCTACACCTTCGCCCCGCGCGCCAGCAACGACATTGCCGCGGTCAACGTCGAAGGAACCTCGAGCCTGATGCTCGCGGCCGAACTCGCGGGCGTCGAGCGCGTCGTGCTCACCTCGAGTTCCGCGACGCTCGGTCACGCGCACAGCGGCTACCATCGCTCGAAGCTCGATCAGGAACGCGCCGCATTTGCGTCGCGCGTTCCCGTGATCGCGCTGCTTCCGACGGCGCCCGTCGGGCCCGGCGATTGGAAGCCGACGCCGACCGGCAAGCTCGTGCTCGACTTTGCGCGAGGCA
Source organism: Vulcanimicrobiota bacterium (assembly GCA_963736775.1). Taxonomy (GTDB): domain Bacteria; phylum Vulcanimicrobiota; class Vulcanimicrobiia; order Vulcanimicrobiales; family Vulcanimicrobiaceae; genus Cybelea. Next base: position 29,381 of record CAVTPY010000011.1, read on the forward strand.
AGATCGTCGCGAAAGCGCCGGGTTCGGGCGGCATGAACTTGGTCGCCGTGGAGGACGTCGCGCGCGCGCACGTTGCCGCCTTGGATCGCGGAAAAATCGGGGAGCGCTACCCGATCGGCGGCGAGAACCTGCGCATGGACGAGATTTGGCAGCGGCTGGCCGAGATTACGGGCCGCCCGATGCCGAAATGGCGCGCTCCCTACGGGTTGGCGATGGGGGCCGCATACTTCGATGAGTTGCGCTGCCGCGTCATGGCTTGCGAGCCCAACGTCCCGCTCGAAGGCGTTCGATTATCGCGCGAGCGCATGTTTGCAGATTCATCGAAGGCAGAAGGCGAGCTGGGTTATCAAGCGACGTCGGTAACGACGGCGCTGGAGCGCGCCGTCACGTGGTACCGCCAAACCGGGATGGCGTAGCGATGCAGCGCGTTACCCTGATTGCGGCGACGTCGCTGGAATGCAAAGCTCTGCGGCGCGAGCTGCCGGAGGCGCGCATCGTGCAGGTTGGGATTGCGCTCGCGAATTTACAGGTACCGCTCGGCGACACGGTTGTGAGCTGCGGTCTCGCCGGCGGATTGCGGACGGATCTCCCGACTGGAACGGTGCTAATTCCACAATACGTCCGCGCTCCAAATGGGAGTCTGATTCGCTGCGACGACGAGCTTGTCGAAGCATTGACGCAGGGAGCGAGATCGCTGGGAATCGAGCCGGTTTTCGACCCGCTCCTGACGGCCGATTCGATCGTCAACGGAGCGGCGCGCGAAACGTGGGCGTCGCAAGGGTATGCGGGAGCCGACATGGAGACGGGGCGCATAGCGGCGTCGCGCGTCGCCGCCGTACGCGTCGTGCTCGATACGCCTGCGCGCGAGCTTTCGGCCGAATGGCGCACGCCGCTGCGGGCGATGCTCAAACCGTCGAACTGGCCACAAGCGGTGTGGCTGGCACGCGAGGCGCCGCGCGCGGCCAGGCTGGCCGCTTTGGTGCTCGGAGCAACGCAGGGCATCGGCGGGCGGGTGCGTATATCGCGCCAATGATAATCGAGCGCATCGACTCCCCGGCTGACGTCAAGCGGCTGAAGCGCGAGGAAATCGACGTTCTCGCAAGCGAGATCCGTCAGCTGCTGGTCACCACGTGCGCCGTCAACGGCGGGCATCTCGCGCCCAACCTCGGTGTCGTCGAGCTGACGCTCGCGCTGCATCGGGTGCTCGACCTGCCGACCGACAAACTCGTCTGGGACGTCAGCCACCAAACGTACGTTCACAAGATCCTCACCGGCCGGCGCGACCGGTTCGGCACGATCCGCAAGGGCGGCGGCCTCTCCGGCTTTGCGATGCGCAGTGAATCGCCCTACGATCCATTTGGTGCGGGGCACGCCAGCACGTCGGTCGCGTCCGCGCTCGGGATGGCGCTGGCGCGCGATTTGGTCGGCAGCGACGAAACCGTCGTCGCGGTGCTCGGCGACGGCGCGCTCACCGGCGGGCTCGCGTACGAAGCGCTCAACAACGCCGGCGCGCTCCGCAGCCGGTTCATCGTTATTCTAAACGACAACGAGATGTCGATTGCACCGAATGTTGGGTCGATCGCCGCCTATCTTTCGGTTCTGCGCACCAAGCCGTTTGCAAACTTCGTCCGGCGAACCGGGAAGGAAATGCTCAAGCGCCTTCCACTGGGAACGGCGGCGAAGCGTGCGATCGAAGGCGCAGAAATCGGGGCGATGCACTTTATCGGTCCCGCCGAGAAGACCGCAGTGATCTTCGAGGAGCTCGGCTTTCGCTATATCGGGCCGGTCGACGGTCACAATTACGACGTGCTCGTCGATGCGCTCCAAACCGCAAAGGATTTCGACCGTCCCGTCCTCCTGCACGTTCGCACGATCAAGGGCAAAGGATACGAACCGGCCGAGCGCGATTCGCGGACGTTTCACGGCATCGGCGCAAACGCGTTCGAGCCGAACAATGGCGAAAAGAAGAGCGGACCGCCCGGACGTCCGAAGTTTTCCGACGTTTTTGGCGACGCGATGATCGCGGTGGCCGAAAAAGATCCGCGCGTCGTCGGCATCACCGCCGCGATGCCGGACGGCACGGGCCTCGCGAAGTTCGCAAAGCGCTTCCCGGAGCGGTACTTCGACGTCGGCATCGCCGAGGCGCACGCGGTTTGCTTCGCGGCCGGCTTGGCCTCGAGCGGATTGCGGCCGGTGTGCGCGATCTATTCGACCTTTTTACAGCGGGCGTACGATCAAATCGTCCACGACGTCGTCGTACAGAACCTTCCCGTCGTCTTCTGCATGGATCGCGCCGGCTTTGTCGGCGACGACGGTCCGACGCACATGGGACTCTACGACATCGCGTACCTTCGCACGCTGCCGAACATGACGCTCATGGCGCCTCGCAACGAGGCGGAGCTGCAGCCGATGCTCGAACACGCCCTCTCTCTTAACGCACCGGCGGGAATCCGGTATCCGCGCGGTTCGACCAGCGGCAAGCACAACGAACCCCTCGCCCCGCTCGTGCACGGCAAAGCCGAGGTGCTGCGCTGGGGCCGCGACGTAGCGATCCTCGCATACGGCACGTCGGTCGACGTTGCGCTCGACGCCTACGTCGACGGCATCACGGTAGTCAACGCGCGATTTGCCAAACCATTGGACGAAGCGCTGCTACTGGAGCTCGAACGGGATCACTCCTATCTGATCACGCTCGAGGAGCACTCGCTCGCCGGCGGCTTTGGTTCGGCGGTTGCGGAGTTCGTTTCCGATCGTGGCCTCAATCTTCGCGTCGAGCGGATGGGTGTGCCCAGCGTGTTGGTTCACCATGACTCGCAAGACAAGCAGCGAGCGCTCTTTGGGCTGACCGGCGAGGCACTTGCTGCCCGCGTTCGCCAGATATGCGCTCGCGATAAGGCGCCTGCGCCTGTAGGACGCTAGAAAGGGAACCACGCGAACCGAGCGAAGGCCCTGCAACTCTCGTTGCTCGTCATCTTGGAGGTTTGCGTGTCGCGTTTCTGCTTCAAATCGGGTCTCGTTGCATTTGCCGCTGTAGTCGCCATCGGTCTGGCCGGATGTTCCGCCGGCAGGTCGACGCTCCCCGGAATCGCCCCTCAAACGCTCGACACATGGCGCGCGAGTCACGCGGGTCAGGTCACGCGCCTCAGCAGCCAACCTCCGACGGGCATGCAAATGGCGTGGTTGCTTACCGATGGTTCGATTCTGGCGCAAAGCAACTCGAGTTGGAACAGCTTCTATCGCTACGTTCCGGATTCCGATGGCGGCTATTCCGATGGCACCTGGAGTTCTGCGATTACACTTCAGGGCGGTTACGGCCCCGATGCTGCCGCTTCCGACTTGCTTGCCAGCGGCGAGTTCGTCATTATCGGCGGCGAGTACAACCAACCAAGTAACGGATATCAGTTGCAGCTCACGAACTTGGGCGCCGTTTACAATCCGCTAACCAATAAGTTTACTGCGCTCGGTCATCCGCACGGCTGGGACTACATCGGAGATTCACCCTCTAGCGTGTTGCCGAACGGGAAGCTGCTTCTCGGGCAAAAGCTCACCGAGTTCGATGCGGCATTGAATCCCAAGACGCTCAAATGGAAAACGGTCAAACACAAAGGCAAATCCGACTTCAACTCCGAGGAAGGCTGGACGCTGCTCGCCGACGGCACGATCTTGACGGCAGATGTGAAGAACGCTCCAAATTCGGAGATCTACAACCCGAAAACCGGCACCTGGAAGACTGCGGGCTCGACGATCGTCGATCTGCACTCGCCATCGCCGTATGGGTGCCTGCTGTACGGACCGAGCCTGTGCTACTATCCGCCGGGCGAGATCGGGCCGTCCATTCTTCGTCCGGACGGGACCGTCTTCTACACCGGATCGTATTCGTCCGGATACGGACCGGGACATACCGCGATCTATAACAGCACGACAGCCACCTGGACGGCGGGTCCCAACTTCCCTAACGGCGACAACGCCGGCGATAGCTTTGCAGTCCTCGAGCCCAGCGGCAACGTTCTCGTCTTCGGCGACAGCGGCACCGCCTACGAGTGGAACGGTTCGACTTTCACCCAGCTCAACGGCGTATCGGAACAGGGGCCGCCGTTGCTGCTCCCGACGGGTCAGATCATGTTATTGGGCTATTCGGTCGATCTGTACACGCCCACCGGATCGCCGAAAGCGAGCTGGGCACCCACGATTACGAACTGTCCGTCGAGCATCAGCGCGGGCCAAACCTACAAGATCTCGGGCACGCAGTTCAACGGGTTGTCGCAGGCGATGGCGTTCGGCGATGAGTATCAAAACCCGACGAACTATCCGTTAGTGCGCGTCACCATGAGCTCGAGCGGACACATTTACTACTTGCGCACGCACGACCATAGCACGATGGGCGTGGCAACCGGCAGCAAGACCGTTTCGACGAACTTCGATGTTCCGAGCGGCATCGCGTCGGGCTCCGGTAAACTCGTCGTGGTGGCCAACGGAATCGCGTCAGCGCCCGTCTCGGTCACCGTTTCCGGAAGCAAGGGGCGGCGCCGCTGACCGGCGCCTAACCCTCCGCTCTCGCCACCAAAACTGAAGCTGTAGAAGACCAAGTACCGCAGCCCCGCCGAGGAAGACAGCCAAGGCGGGTCCAGGTCCAATCAATCGAGCTGTCGCCAGCATGCCTATTGGCGTCGGCTCATCCAGAGAACGGAAACAAGAAACCCCAGCAGAAATGTGCCACAGATCATCCCGGTTGCTATGACGATCGCGGTCGGCAAAGTCATTAAGGGTCCTCCGTTTCAGCCTACCCTGCATACGGTTAGTGAGTCTTTCTAGTTTCGGGCTCCCTCGGCCAAACTAGCCCACTACCCGCTAAGCAGGCAGTGGGATCGTCACGGCTGCGCTTCCCTAGGTGCCAGGACACCGTAAGCTTCGTGTCGGGGTCGATCGCGGTCCAAGTCCATATGTCGCCAACCCCTCCGGTCCCGCGCAGCTCGCGCTTCAGGTTGCGTTCCTTGGCATAGCAGAACGACCAGACCTCATCGCATTGGAATGCGGGCGCATTTGAGGTTCCGCAGGTCTGCGTACTGATAGGCGTCGCAGGCATCGCCAACATCGGCTAACAACTTAACGACGTATTCTTCGCTACGCCCGTCGTGCGACAAGTGGCGCGAGTCGAAGCGCCTTCGCAGAGAGCCACGAGAACCTGTACGCGCAGGGCTATCGGTAAACGATTCGTGTTTATATTATACTTCACCGCTCAAGCATAGGCAATCATTCAAAGCATAGTCAATCATTCAAAGGAGGTTCTATGAAGCGCCGGACGGCCAGGCTAATGATTCCGCTCCTGGGCATTGCCGCGGTTTTATGGGTCGCGGAACGCTATGTAGCCTGCAGCAATATACCGACCTCTTATTGCGAGGATAGGGTTGGCCACGCCCTGATTGGCGTCCTGATCGTGCTGGCATTGGCTGGGGCCGCTTGGGTTTACACTCTCCAGCTCACCGAGTAATTTGAGCGCTTAAGTAGTTGGGGTTAGCTTCACATTTGCAAGCTGCGAAGCGCCCTCGTATGCTTGAGCGCACAAAATGCGCCGGCCGCTTGTTCAAGTTTTGTGGTTAGATAGCGCGGACCCAAACGGCAATTGGGTTCGAATTTCGGTTTGGGAAGAAATAGGCGAGTTGGATTGCGTGTCGATCGGCTGGCTGATCGGAGAAGATAGCGAGTCGATCGCTATCGCATCGCATCTATCGAGCCCCGAAGAAGAAGGAACGCGGGCGAACGGGCTTATGGCAATACCAAACGCCGCAATCCTAGCAGCGCGTGAGTTAGAGCCAGCTAACGCCGCCGCCGCCCGCGCTTCACAACCCGCTTCTTTCGGGGAGCCTTCCGGCGAACGGTTTGCCGACGTTTTTCTCGCTTCTCCTCAGGCGAAGCGGTCGAGCCGCCGCCGCCCTTCCTCCGGCCTCCTCCGCGCCCACCGCGCTTAGCACTGCCGGGCTTTTTCTTATCCCGGGTTTCTTGCGTGGGTTGGGCTTGGGCTTCGGTTTGTCGTCGGAGTCGTCGCTACTTGTCATCTTCCATCCCCCATCGCGCCCTAGCGGCTTTAACTGCGATCGCCCGGCGCTCCTCAGCCGTTAGCGAGGCCGCCCGTGCCTTGCCTCCAACCTTGCCGCCTTTACGGCCAAGCGCAACCGCATGAGGGTTCTTCTTAGTGGGAGGCTTCATGGGTTTGGCAGGCTTAGGCGGTTCCTGGCCGGTGGCGATCGCCACAATACGGGCCGCGTTCACGTTGTAGTCGCCCGATTCTTTCCTTGAGCGTTTAGGCATACTTTACGCTAGCACGACGAGAGGGCTAATCCAAGGCATTGAGCGGTTCCGACAAAAATCTAACTGACCCACTACCCGCTAGGCAGGGTTCCTTGACGCTCCCGGCGACGGGTGTTAAACTCGTAACCTATGCCCCGGGGCGCTTGAAGTCGCCACAAATAGAAGGGCGAGGCACCTCCGGTAAACGGAGCCTGTGTTTCGTCTTTTTGGTGTGCCCTGAGGCAAGCCACGCAGTTCGCAATCGTTAAATTATCATTATCCACCGAGAAAGAAGAGTAATGGCGAAGACGACAGCTCCGAAGTCCCCAGCGAAGAGCTCGGGCGACACCAAGGGCAGGTCGAGGCGGTCTGCTGCCTCGACGAAGATCGGAACCGACGGAAACAGCACCTCGAGCCCGATGCCGTCGACCTTTCCGATGCCGACCGGGGCGTTCACGATCGAGCAGCGTCCGGAGCCGGGCCCCAAGCGCGAGCGGTATTCCTTTGGAAAAATTCCGCACGTGCTCGAAGTGCCCAACCTCATCGAGCTGCAGAAGGCCAGCTTCAACTGGTTTAAGACCGAGGGTCTTTCCGAGGCCTTTGCCTCGATCTCGCCCATCAAAGATTTTACCGGCAACTTAATCCTGGAGTTTGGCGAGCATTCGCTGGGCGAACCCAAGTATTCGATCGAGGAGTGCCGCGAGCGCGACATGACCTATAGCGCGCCGCTTCGCGTGCGCGTTCGTTTGATCACGGCGGAGTCGGGCGAAATCAAGGGCATCCCCGACCAAGAGATCTTCATGGGCGACTTTCCGCTCATGACCGATAAGGGCACGTTCATGATCAACGGCGCCGAGCGCGTGATCGTGAGCCAGCTCGTGCGCTCACCCGGCGTCTACTACAGTCAAGACGTCGACACCAACTCGCGCCCGACCTACAACGCCACGATCATTCCCAATCGCGGCGCCTGGATCGAGTTTGAGACCGACAACGGCACGAAGAACGACGAGACCGAGGGCACGATCGGCGTGCGCATCGACAAGAACCGCAAGATTTACGTCTCGACGTTCATCCGCGCGCTCTCCCGGCCCGACCTCGGGCTCGATTGGGAGAGCGACGAGGCGATTCTGCGCCTTTTCGACGACAGTCCGCTGGTTCGCAACTCGATCGAAAAGGATCGCGACATCAAAACTCGCGAGGATGCGCTCAAGGAGATTTATAAAAAGCTGCGTCCCGGCGAGCCCGAGAACGCCGAGAACGCCGAGAAGCTCCTGGAGTCGCTCTTCTTCGACGAGAAGCGCTACGATCTCGCGGGAGTCGGCCGCTACAAACTCAACGGCAAGTTTCACTATCGCATCGAGAACCCCGACGTCGACGCCCGGGTGGAGCGTCCCTACGTCGTGATCGACGAGTACGCCGATGCCGGACTCGAGATGCCGGCGATGACGGCAAAGTGTCTGTCGCGCGGCGACATGGTGGCCGTGATTCGGCGCTTGATCAAAGTGGCGACCGGCATCGTGCCCAAGGACGACATCGACCACCTCGGCAACCGCCGCGTTCGTTCGGTCGGCGAGCTGCTGCAGAACCAGTTCCGCGTCGGCTTGCTGCGCCTCGAACGCGTCGTGCGCGAGCGCATGACGGTGCAAGACATTGAAACGGTCACGCCGCAGGCGTTGATCAACATTCGGCCGGTCGTGGCAGCGATCAAAGAGTTTTTCGGGTCGTCGCAGCTCTCGCAGTTCATGGATCAGACCAACTCGTTGGCGGAGCTGACGCACAAGCGGCGCTTGTCGGCACTCGGCCCGGGTGGCCTCTCCCGCGAGCGTGCCGGCTTCGAAGTGCGCGACGTGCATCACTCGCACTACGGCCGCATTTGTCCCATCGAAACGCCGGAAGGCCCGAACATTGGTTTGATCGGTTCGCTGGCGACCTATGGACGCGTCAACCGGTTCGGATTCATCGAGACGCCGTATCGCGTCGTGCGCGACGGCATCGTTAGCGACGAGATCGTCTACCTCACGGCGGACCGCGAAGACGAATACATCATCGCGCAGGCCAACACCGCAGTCGACGCGGCGAGCGGAAAGATCACGGCCGACTCGGTCGTTTGCCGCTATGCCGAGGAGTATATCGAAGAGCCCGCGGCGCGCGTGCAGCTCATGGACGTTTCGCCCAAGCAGATCGTCTCGGTAGCGACGGCGTTGATTCCGTTCTTGGAACACGACGATGCCAACCGTGCGCTGATGGGCGCGAACATGCAGCGTCAGGCCGTGCCGCTGCTGCGCCCGGATGCCCCGATCGTCGGCACCGGCATGGAGTATCGGGCCGCCAAGGACTCGGGAGCCCTCCTCGTCGCCGACGAAGCGGGCGCCGTGACGTCGGTGGATGCCAAAGGCATTACCGTGCGCAACGCCGAGGGGATCGATAAAACGTACGACCTGCTCAAGTTCGTGCGCAGCAACGCCGGCACGTGTATCAACCAGCGCCCGATCGTCGCAGTCGGTGACGAGGTCGAGTCGGGTCAAGTGCTCGTCGACGGCCCTTCTTCCGATCAGGGCGAACTCGCACTGGGCCAAAACGTGCTCGTGGCATTTATGCCGTGGGAAGGCTATAACTACGAAGATGCCATCCTGATCAGCGAGCGCATGGTCAAAGAGGATCGCTTCACCTCGATTCACATCGAGGAGTACGAATGCGAAGCTCGCGACACGAAGCTTGGACCTGAAGAGATCACGCGCGATATTCCTAACGTCGGCGAAGATGCGCTCAAGGATCTCGACGAGCGCGGCATCATTCGAATCGGCGCCGAGGTGCGTCCGGAAGACATTCTCGTCGGAAAGGTCACGCCGAAGGGCGAAACCGAGCTGACCGCCGAGGAACGGCTCCTGCGCGCGATCTTCGGAGAAAAGTCTCGCGAAGTTCGCGACACGAGCCTCAAAGTGCCGCACGGCGAGAAGGGCAAGATCATCGACGTCAAGGTCTTCTCGCGCGAGAACGGCGACGAGCTTTCGCCCGGCGTCAATCACTTGGTGCGCGTCTACGTGGCGCAGAAACGTAAGATTCTGCAAGGCGATAAGATGGCGGGCCGGCACGGCAATAAAGGCGTCATTGCCAAAGTGCTCACGGAAGAGGACATGCCGTATCTCGAGGACGGGACGCCGGTCGACATCGTGCTCAACCCGCTCGGCGTGCCATCGCGCATGAACCTGGGGCAGATCATGGAGACGCACCTGGGCTGGGCGGCGCGCATGCTCGGCCTGAGCGTGGCGACGCCGGTCTTCGACGGCGCGCATGCCGAGGATATTGCCGAATGGCTGCAGGACGCCGGTCTTCCGGCCGACGGCAAGACCTGGTTGCGCGACGGTCGCAGCGGCGAACGTTTCTCTCGGCCGATCACCGTTGGCTTGATCTACATGCTCAAGCTCGCGCACTTAGTCGACGACAAGATCCACGCGCGTTCGACGGGTCCATACTCGATGATCACGCAACAGCCGCTCGGCGGTAAAGCGCAGTTCGGCGGTCAGCGTTTCGGCGAGATGGAAGTCTGGGCGCTGGAGGCCTACGGCGCAGCGTACACGCTGCAAGAACTGCTCACCGTGAAGTCCGACGACGTCGTCGGACGGGTCAAGACCTACGAAGCGATCGTCAAGGGCGAGAACGTGATGGAACCGGGCGTTCCCGAATCGTTCAAAGTCCTCATCAAGGAGCTGCAATCGCTCGCGCTCGATGTCAAGGTGCTCACCGAGAACCGCGAGGAGGTCGACATCAAGACGCCCGAAGACGAGATGGGCGAGAGCGAGCGCCGCGAGTACGGGCTGTTAATGGGCGACGAGCAGAGCGCCGTTTCGCAGACGGTCGTCGCAACGCGAGAAGCCGTTGCCGAAGTGCCGGCCGAGGTCGAGGAAGTCGAGGAAGAGGAAGAAGAGGAACTCGACGACAGCAAACCGCTCGACGCAAGCGCACCGATCCCGGCACCGCCGGTGGTGGCACCGGTTGCGGAGATCGAAGCCGAAGAGGTCTTCGAAGAAGAGGCGGCCGAGCCTCCGGAAGACGAGGTCGAGGGCCCGCAAGGCTACGAGCTCGAGGAAGAGGACGAAGACGTCGTCTACGAGGACGAAAAGCCCGCGTACGAAGGCGACGAAGAGGAAACTCCGTTCACCGAAAACGCTCCCGAGGAGGAGTTCTAGTCCCCGGTCTCACCCTAAATCGCCCGGTGTCACCCTAAATCGCCCGTGTCACCCTGAGCTTGTCGAAGGGCGACACGGGCTTCGCTAGACTCTAGCTCTTAACGCAGGTCGTCGTGACGGTTACACGGCGGCCTGTTTTCGTTTCGGTGAACGACGACGTGGACGTCGTTTTGCTTGCGCTGTTCTTCGTCGTGGTGACGTCGGTTTGACTGTTGATGTCGGGACCCGCCGCGAAGGAAACGTCGTGCCAGACGATCTGGCTGCCGTTCCAACCCTGCGAGTACGAAAGCGCGTATGCACCGCCGTCGCCGTAAGATACGTCGACCCAGCGCTTGGCATCGGGATCGTACGTGATCTTATCCCAGGTCCGCAGTGTCGTCGGTACCCACGCCACCTTCGGTGTCGTGGACGTTTCGCTTATCCAGTAGCCGGTCGGATCCAACGAGTAGGTGGAAACGGTTGTAAACGCGGCCGGACGGCGCGAGCTTTTTGATTTGCAGGTCCATGTCCCGACCATGAAGCTGAGCGAGGAAAAGTTGGGTTTGACCGGCGCGGGGATCGGGGTGCTCTCGACCTGGGCGAAGCCCGAGGCCGGAATGAAGGCTGCGAGCAGGACGGCCGCAGCAATTAAGACGCGTGATGTGCGCATAGATCTCCTTAGAATAAAGCGAGGGTAGTGCCCCCGGTGGGGCCAGGCGAGGAATCGCCGGTCTGCAAGGTTGGGCGAATCGAAGGCGGGTGCCTTCTCACGAGCGCTGCAGGGCCGGCGGATAGGGTTGCTGCATTAGCGCCCTCGTGAAGATCGGGGTCGTCGGGACGGGAAGGATGGGCGCGAACCTGGCACGGCGGTTGCACGACGTTGGGTATCCCATCGTCGCGTTATACGACGTGCGGCCCGAGGCGGCAGCCGAGGTTGCCGTCGAGACCGGCGGTGAGGTGAGCGCGTCACTCGCGCGTGTCAGCGAGCTTGCGGACGTCGTTGTGACCGTGGTGAGCGATGACGCGGCGATGTATCAGATCTTTGCGCCACACGGCGACTCGCTCTTGAACAACGCGCAGGGCCGCGTCTTTTTAAACTGCGCAACCGTCACGCCCCAGGTCCATCGAGACGTCGAACGGATGGTCGCGGAGCGCGGCGGCGATTCGCTCGAAGCCTGCATGGCCAGTTCGATCCCGCAGGCGCGAAACGGCACGCTGTATCTGATGATCGGCGGGCGGCCGGAGGTCTTCGAGCGCGTCAAGCCGCTGCTCGAAAAGATGAGCGCGTCGCTGAAGTACGTCGGCGAGTCCGGCACGGCGGCGCAGGTCAAAGCGCTCGTGAACATGGTCATGAACGTCAACACCGCAGGTCTCGCCGAGGGGCTGGGCTTAGGCGACGCGCTCGGGTTGGATCTCGACGTGCTGCGCGAAGTCTTCTCGCAAACCGGTGCGAACTCTCGAGTGCTCGAAACCGACGGTGCCGACATGCAGCACCGCGAGCACGACGTCTATTTCTCGGCCGCACATGCAGCCAAGGATTGCGGCATCGCATTGTCTCTCGCACGAGAGGCGGGACTTGCCCTTCCATTGGCAACCGCCGCTTTCGAGCAGTACGAGCGCATGAAAGCCGCGGGATTGGGCGAGCTGGACAAATCCGGCGTGTCGGAACTTACCTTCAAGTCCCGGCGCGGCCGTTCGACCGCGCCTGGGCAGCTAACTGCGGAGGAAATGCCTTGACTCAAACTAGAGAACCGATCGTCCCTCTCATAAGCTCCGGCACCGCCGGGCCGCTTGGTGCGATTCATCTGCCGCGACTTTGGCTCAAGCTGTCGCTGGCGGCGGCCGGCGCGCTGCCCGACGGCTACGATGAATGTGGAAGCGGCTTTGACGCGATGACTCTCGCTGCGTTGGGTTTGGACCGCACCGAGACGATGGATTTCGTGCGAACGGCAAAGCCGACGTACATGGCCTTCGAACGCTGGGTGATCGCCAACGGCAAGACGGATCGGGAGACGATCGACCGCCATAACGCAGCGATCCGCGCGTACAACCATGGCAACGACCACGCGAAGAAGATGCGTGACGCTTCGGCGATTGCCGACGCGGCGATCGCAGATGCGGTAACTCTGAATACCGTCGAGGATCTCGACGAGCTTCACCGGCGTCTCGTTCGCGCATAAATACTTCGGTTAACGGCAATGACGACGAAGAGTTCGATACTGGACGGCGCGATCGCGGATTACATCGTCGACGCGACGGTCCGAGAGCACCCGATACTTCGCGAGCTGCGCGAAGAGACCGCGCGGCTTTCACAGTGGCGCATGGCAATCGGTCCCGAGCAGGGCCAGCTCATGGCGCTCTTAGCGCATACGATCGGCGCACGGCGATATTTGGAAATCGGCGTTTTCACCGGCTATAGCTCGCTGGCGATGGCGCTGGCACTACCGCCCGACGGTTACATCCTGGCCTGCGACGTGAACGAGACGACGACCGCGGTCGCACGCCGCTACTGGGAGTCCGCCGGCGTGGCGGCCAAGATCGACTTGCGCATCGCTCCCGCCTTGCAAACGCTCGAAGAGCTGCGGCGCGAGAACGTCGAGCCTTTCGACATGGCATTTATCGATGCCGATAAGACCAACGTCGACACGTATTACGAAGGCGCGCTCGAGCTGGTGCGAGGCGGCGGCTTGATTTTGGTCGACAACGTGTTGTGGGACGGCGCTGTGCTCGACCGGTCCGTGGATGACGCCGACACTCGAGCGCTGCGCGAGATCAGTTTCAAGGCCGGCCGCGACGCGAGAGTGGAAGTAGCGCTGGTCCCGGTCTGCGACGGCCTGCTAATCGCCCGCAAGAAGATTACCATCCTAAGCGCCCAGTGTCCCCCTAAGCTCCCAGTGTCACCCTAAGCTCCCAGTGTCGCCCTAAGCTCCCAGTGTCGCCCTAAGCTCCCAGTGTCATCCTGAGCTTGTCGAAGGATGGCTAATCGCTTAGGTTCACATGCGGCGTGGCAGTGGTGTCACGCGCATTGTCGCCCTTCGACAAGGCTCAGGGTGACAATGCACCTTGTGTCGTCCTGAGCTCCCAGTGTCATCCTGAGCTTGTCGAAGGATGGCTAATCGCTTAGGTTCACATGCGGGCGTGGCAGTGGTGCCACGCGCATTGTCGCCTTTCGACAAAGCCTGTCCTGAGCGCAGTCGAAGGGCTCAGGGTGACAATGCTCCCGAACGAAGATTGTTGAAACGGGACCAGGCTTGGGAGAAGCTTGCGACGTCGAAGCAAATTCGCCGATGCGGGTAGTCGACCGCCATCGCGTGGACGTCGGGCAGGTTGGTTTCGATAATCCCGTTGTAGCCGTCGGGGCGCTGCTCTTCGGTGCACATCGGCATGGAGCTCGGAGCCGTTCCCGTCGCGAATCTCACGAAAGCGGAAGCTTCGCAGGAGAAACCGTGGCGCGTTGGCGGCTGATCCGTGTCGCTTGCACCGGAAACCAACGGGCTGCGTAAGCGGTCGCGCACGCCGTCCCATAGCGCTCCGCCGCCCGACATTCCCGAATCGAGCACGATCTGATTCAGCCACGTGCCGTTAATCTCGACCGTCGCTAACGGTACGCGGGGGGCGAGATCGACGTGAAGACAATGCATGTGCGCGATCTTTGAGGGAGCGGGGAAGAGCGTGACCGTTCTGCGATCGCGATCGATGAGCGACGGAAAACGCGTGAAGAAATCGTAACCGCAGAGCGCGTTGTTTCCGGTCAAATTCGAAGAGATCAACGCGTGAACGTCGGGTACCGCAAACCGGGAGACGGCGAAACGTGAAATCTCGGTTTCCCGGTCTGCGAAAGTTCGGCCGTCCGGCGCAACCTCAAACGTTCCGCCCTCACCGGAGAGCCCCGCGTCGCGCGCCAGCATTGGCGAGACCAAAATGGCGGAGCTGCCGGTATCTAAGATGCAGGAGGCTCGCCGGCCGTTGATGCTTACCGGGATCGTCGCGCGGGATGCGGATAATCCGCTCGAAAGCGTCACCGGGGTCGCTGCTCGGGCCGCCGCCGCTTCGCTCTCAACCACGAGAAGCACGGCGAAACAGGACAGGAACAAACCGAGTGCAATCGCCGGTCTCATCACTTTTCGAGCGTAGAATACCATAGCGTGGCGGGATTCGTCTGCGGCTCTCATCAAAGTGTAAGCGTCCTTCGACAAACTCAGGATGACATTATGCGCGTAACTTGCATCGGCGGCGGTCCCGCGGGCCTCTACCTTGGAATACTGATCAAGGCACGCTTCCCCTCATGGCCCGTTCGCATCGCCGAACGTAATCGGCCTCTCGATACCTTTGGATGGGGCGTCGTCTTCTCCGATGCGACCCTGGAGAATCTGCGGGCCGCCGACGAGCCGACGCAGCGCGAAATCACCCAGGCCTTCGCCCACTGGGACGATATCGAGATTCATTTCAACGGGCATACGATTCGGTCGGGCGGTCACGGTTTCAGCGGTATCTCGCGAAAGCGGCTGCTCTCGATCTTGCAACATCGAGCGACGGAGCTCGGCGTCGAGCTGAACTTTGAAACCGACGTCATGGATATTGCGTCTGAGCGCGAAAACTGCGATCTCTTAGTCGGTGCCGACGGCGCCAACAGCCGAGTCCGCCAAAGTCTAGCCGATGAGTTCCGGCCGACCCTCGAGCGGCGCGGCTGTCGCTATGTGTGGCTGGGAACGACGTTGCCGCTCGATGCTTTCACGTTTATTTTCGAGCGGACCGAACATGGGTGGTTCACCGTCCATGCCTATCGCTTCGACGAAGAGCTCAGCACGTTCATCGTCGAGTGCCGCGAGGAGACGTGGCTCGCGCACGGCCTCGATACCGCAGACTCGGCGCAAACGATTGCGTTTTGCGAAACGCTTTTCGAGCCGTACCTGCACGGCCATCGCTTGCTGACCAATAGCGCGCATCTGCGTGGCCGCGACTGGCTCAACTTCACCCGGGTGAGCAACGAGCGCTGGAGCGCCGGCAACGTCGTGCTGTTGGGCGACGCCGCTCATACCGCGCACTTTTCCGTGGGTTCCGGAACCAAGCTTGCAATGGAAGATGCCATCGGTTTGGCGGATGCGCTGGCAGGCGCGGAGTCCGCCGGTCTGGAGAAGGCGCTCGAGCAGTATGAGGCAAGCCGGAAGCTGGAGGTGCTAAAGCTGCAGAACGCCGCGCGCAACTCGACGGAATGGTTCGAAAACATCGCGCGTTATGCAACGCTTCCGCCCGAGCAGTTCGCGTATAGCCTGCTGACGCGCAGCCAGCGGATCGGTCATGAGAACCTGCGCTTGCGCGATACGACCTACGTCGATCGCATCGAACGGTGGTTTGGCGGCCGCGCCGTTCCGCCGATGTTCGTGCCGTTTCGGCTCCGAGGGATGGAGCTGCAAAACCGGATCGTCGTTTCGCCGATGGACATGTACAGCTCGGTCGACGGGACACCCGGCGATTTTCATCTGGTGCATCTGGGAACCCGCGCGCTCGGCGGCGCGGGCCTGGTCTTTACGGAGATGACCTGCGTGACGCGAGAAGGACGCATCTCCCCGGGATGCGCCGGGATGTACCTCCCCGAACACGTGCCCGCTTGGAAGCGAATCGTTGACTTCGTTCACGCATCCTCGCGCGCCAAGATCTGTTTGCAGCTTGGGCATTCCGGTCCGAAAGGTTCGACGAAACTGCTGTGGGAGGGGATGGACGAACCGCTCGACGAGGGGAACTGGCCGCTCGTCGCGCCTTCCGCGATTCCGTATGCGCCCCGAAATCAGGCGCCGTCTGAATTGACGCGAGCGGAGATGGCTGAGATCTGCGACGCCTTTGTGCGTGCCGCCGGCATGGGCTTGGAGGCCGGTTTCGATATGCTCGAGCTGCACTGCGCTCACGGATATCTGCTTTCGTCATTTATCACGCCGCTGCGCAACCATCGCCGCGACGAGTACGGCGGCTCGCTGGAAAATCGCCTGCGCTACCCGTTGGAGGTTTTTCGCGCGATGCGTATGGTTTGGCCGGAGGAACGGCCCATGTCGGTGCGCATATCGGCGACGGATTGGGTGGAGGGCGGCATCAACGGCGAGGATGCCGTCGAGATCGCGCGCGCCTTCAAGCTCGAGGGCGCGGATCTCATCGACGTTTCGGCTGGACAGACGACACCGGACGCAAAGCCGGTGTACGGGCGAATGTTTCAGACGCCATATTCAGACAAGATTCGCAATGAAGTCGGGATCGCGACGATGGCGGTCGGCAACATTACGGACGTCGATCAGGTCGACGCGATTCTCGCCGGCGCTCGCGCGGATCTGGTCGCGCTCGGGCGCCCGCATCTTGCCGATCCCTTTTGGACGCTCCATGCCGCGGCGGAACTCGGCTACGAAGAGGCGCCCTGGCCGGTGCAGTACCTCTCGGGAAAAGAGCAGCTCGAGCGCCTCGTGGCCAGAGCGAAGGATGCGGCCTCGTGAGCGTCGCGGGGAAACACGCCCTCGTCACCGGAGCTTCGCGCGGCATCGGTCTCGCCATCGCGGAGCGTCTCGTGCAAGAGGGCGCACGCGTCAGTATCGTCAGTCGTTCCGCGCCGCGTGTCACCCCGAGCCAAAACCTTGTCACCCTGAGCCTGTCGAAGGGCGACAAGGTTTTTCGCGCGCGAGCCGACGTTTGCAAGGAAGACGAAGTGCGGCGTGCGTTCCAGGAGTGTCGCGAGGCGAACGGCGCGATCGACATTCTGGTGAATAATGCCGGAATCGTGGAGTCTGCCACGCTGACGCGCACGTCCTCCAAAATGTGGGACCGAATCATCGCGACGAATCTGACCGGCACGTTTCTCTGCACGCGCGAAGTCTTCGCTGAAATGACGAATGCAAAATGGGGACGCATCGTCAACGTCGCCAGCACCGCCGGCCTCGCGGGCGCGCCGTACATCTCGGCCTATTGCGCGAGCAAACACGGCGTGGTCGGCTTCACGAGAGCGGTCGCTGCGGAAGCCGCCGGAACGGGAGTCACGGTCAACGCGATCTGCCCGGGCTACACGGAGACCGATATTCTCCGCAACGCCGTGACCAACATCACGGCGAAAACCGGAAGAGACGAAGAAGAGACTCGCAGGCTGTTAGCCGCAAGCAATCCCGAAGGCCGCATTGCGACCGTCGACGAGGTCGCCGAGGGAGTCCTTATGCTGATCGCCGGCTCACAAACCGGAATCGCAATGATCGTCCCGGGTTTCACCTGCCTGTCATCCTGACCCCCTTTGTCATGCTGAGCCTGTCGAAGGATGACAGTGAAACGCGGCTTGCAATGTCGTCCTTCGACTGCGCTCAGGATGACACTGGGAGACAGGCTCAGCATGACATCAGTTCATTAGGCGCCGTACCAGCGCAGGTGGGGCCAGATTTCCGATAACGGCGCGATCGGATCGCGGCAAAGATAGATCGGCGCCGGCCCCTCCACGACCCACTTCAAGGGTTCGGCCGACGTGTTCATAAGGCGCACGCTTCGGAAGTAGCGTCGCAACACGTCAATGCGCGTCGCACCAATCGCGACCAGCGTCGAACCGTCGTAGCCGTGCGTGCCCCAGAGGTAGTAGTTGTTCTGGCTGGAGATTGCCTGCGGCAATCCGTAGCGCGGTCCGAAGAAGTCCAGGGCCCCAGCGTCGCCGTACGTGTCGGCGTAAATCGCCGTGCGGGCGCGGATATCGTCCGGGAGCGCACGATAAACTCGTGCCACATCCTGCGCAAGCCGATCCCAGCCGAACTCTTCGGCAAAGACGGGTTGAATGAGATGCGCCGGCGTTCCGTCTCGTCCGGTCAGGCCGAGAAGCTTCGTATACGCAACGAGCCCCTCGACCGGCAGAACCGGCAACGACAGAGGAAGCGCGAGAATCGCGACTGCGGCCACCGCGCCGAGCAGTGCCGACCGCAGTGGAATCGCAACACGCTCGATCACAACGGCACCGATTGCGAGCAGCGCTGCATAAATGCCGATGATGTAGTAGCCCTTTGCTCCTAATGCCACGGCGGCCAAGAAGAGCACGACGTAGGCAAGCGGAATAAAGCGCAAATCGCGCAGTGCCGCTATGCGAAACGGCGCAACGATCCCGGCCAACCAGACGGGAACCGCGAGCGGGTCGGTATAGAGGAGCTGCTCCAGCGCAAAGGCCGTCGCGTTATTCGTGAGGTTGCGATACTCCAGCGCCAGACCGTTTGCAAACGCGGGACGATGCGCCGCGTCGCCGCGCACGACTTCGAAAAACGGCCATCCATGAGCGGCCTGCCAGGCGAGGTTCGGAGCGAGCAGCAGCAGGGTAAAGCCCGCGGCGAAGAGTGCGTATGGCGTGAGCAGCGTGCCACGCTCTTTCGTCAATAACAAACCGGCGGCCAGCGAACCAACGAGCAAGACGATCGAATATTTCGCATACGCGCCAAACGCCAGGGTAAGCGCTAGCGCGAGCCACAGCCGCGGCCGCGCAGCCACTTGAGCGCGCACGAGCCGAATCGTCAGAAAGATCGCGAGCGTCCAGAAAAACGGCTCGAAGGAGGTCGTCGTCAGCGTGTTGCCCAGCAGCAGATAGGCCGGCATCAAGAGCGTCGCGATTCCTGCAAGCATCTGCGCAAAGGAACCGCCGCCCAGCTCCTTGGTAAGGCGCACGGCAAGATAGACGGTTCCCCCGGCGGCCAGAATTGGAAGCACCCGCAACGCTACGAGCTGATATCCGGCGGGGGCCGCGAGCCACGCCGCGACGGCAACGAGCGGCGGCTGATCGACGTAACCCCACGCCAGATGCTTCGAGCAGGCGATGAAGTAGAGTTCGTCGCGAAAGTAGCCGTAGCGCCACGCCGTTGCGCCGTGCAGCAGCAGCGCGGCAGCGAGCAGGCCGGCGGCGATCACGCCGTTCGGCGAGCGGCGATCAGCAGGCTCAGCGCGAAGCCGCAGACTCCCGACCAAATCCACGTACCCAGTGCGACGTTCCAATCCCACCAGATGCCGTCGGCGAAAAACGTCGCCAGTAAATAGGTGCCGGTGTACGCCATCGGAACGGCGATTGCAAAACATCGAAACGCGACCGTCTTAGCCGGAGAAGGATATGGATCGTACCGGGCGACGAGAAAGTCGGCCACGATGCCGGCAATGAGCGATTGCACGACGGTCACGATCAGCAACGGCGTCTGATTGGTGAATGCTGCCGCCGCCGGGGCGTTGCCGATCACGAAGAGCGCGGTCAGCATGCCGGGAGTAGGACGAATGCGCGAGATAAACCAAAGCGCGAAGCCGCCGATCAAAATGCTCTCGAGAATGATGCTGAGAACACCGCTGGCAATCTTATAGTATCCGATCGAGAGCGCCGTGAGGTAATCCGGCGTGAACGGAACGATGGGCGGCGGAGCATTGGTTCGACCCGCGCCCGGATCGAATCCATATGCCGTGCCGAAATGCGTAAGGATCAGCCACGTCGCGAGACCGAGCACGAGCGGTAACTGGCGCGAAGGCGTCGTGGAATCGCGGTGTGCCAGCACCGAGCGAATGGGGCCGCTCGCAACCAAAAAGATTCCAAGCCCCAGAACTTGATGCGTCGGACTGAGCAGCGCGTCGACGCCCACTTCGATTCCGAAGAAGCGATGCCAGAGCATATCTCCGAATCCGGCGGCGATGAAAATCGGAATACCCAGGAGCGCCAGCCGGTAGGAGCGCGGGATGGTGTCGGGCCAAGCGTAGCCGAGTCGGCGCGCGCGCAATATAAAGAGCCCGACCGTAATGACCAAGGCCATCATGCCCGAGTAGAAGACGGCGTGATAGGGGGTGAAGAAGCTTTCCACGGGCACGTGACCGTGCGCCCACGCATCGAGAAAGAATCCCGCGGAAATCCAGATGCCGCAAATGCCGACCGCGTAATCGAGCGCTAAGCTTCGCGGGGCCGCGTTCTGCATTATGCCCGGCCTTTACGCCCTACGCTCGGAGGCGCCTCCTAAACTGAGCAGGTGGCGTCGCGGGAAGGCCGTACGACCTTAGGCGTGCTGCTTCGCATCGGGGCGTGTTGGTTCGCACTGCTGTCGGTCGCATGCGAATCGCGCCTTCCGCCGCCCATGCCTTCGAACGCGATCGTCGGTGCCGCATCGGCACTGCCCACGCCGAAGGTCGAGCCGAACGATGCGCCGCCGAAGATGCTCGGCATGCGTTTTTCCTCACTCGACGTTCGCCGCGGCGAGCACTGGTCCGGCTGGTTCGTGACGGGCACCGATGTAGCAAGTGTTGAGGTGCGCACGAGCCTGTTCTCCATCAACGTTCCCCACGTAGGTCCCGGACGCTTCCAGTTCACGCTCGACGTGCTCGATACTCCGCCGATCTTCGTTCGCTCGTATCATCTGCGCGTGATCGCGCGCAACAGCGCGGGCGATGAAGACGAAGAGGATCTGCCATTTCGTATCAGATGAACGGAGCGCGCACGCAGCTCGATACGAAGGTATTGACCGTTATCCTGGACCGGCCCGCTCGAAAGAACGCGCTGACGTTCGAGCTCTATCGCGAGCTGACGGATCTCTTCACGTCTTTACAGACCGACGCAACCGTCAAGGCCGTCGTGTTG
The DNA here is from genome assembly GCA_963736775.1 of Vulcanimicrobiota bacterium. Taxonomy (GTDB): domain Bacteria; phylum Vulcanimicrobiota; class Vulcanimicrobiia; order Vulcanimicrobiales; family Vulcanimicrobiaceae; genus Cybelea. The sequence goes on from CAVTPY010000011.1 coordinate 50,420, forward strand.
ACCGGCACCGGCGCGGACTTCTGTTCGGGCGGTGACGTACACGAAATCATCGGACCGTTGACGCAGAGCTCTCCACAGCAGCTGCTCGAGTTCACGCAGATGACGGGAGACCTGGTGAAGGCGATGCGTGCGTGTCCGCAACCGATCGTGGCCGCAATCGACGGCACCTGCGCCGGCGCCGGAGCGATTCTCGCAATGGCGAGCGATCTGCGCTTTGGAACGAAGCGCTCGCGCGTTGCTTTCCTTTTTGTGCGCGTCGGTCTGGCGGGATGCGACATGGGCGCCTGTACGATGCTGCCGCGGATTGTGGGGCTCGGGCGCGCGAGCGAGCTGCTCTACACCGGCCGCACGCTGCCCGGAAAAGAGGCGCGCGAGTGGGGATTTTATAACGAGCTATGCCCGCCCGATGCGTTGCTCGAACGCGCCGTCGAGCTGGCGCGCACGATCGCGCAGGGTCCGACCGCAGCGCACGCAATGACGAAGCGAATGCTGCACGATGAGTGGGTGCTGCCGCTCGACGAAGCAATCGATGCCGAAGCGCGGGCTCAAGCCGCCTGTATGGAGAGCAACGACTTCCGCCGTGCCTACGAAGCCTTTGTCGCAAAACGGCCCCCACAGTTCGAAGGAAACTAGGGCCTCGGGAAATGCTCGATCTCCCGCTGTTTGACGAAGAGCACCGCGCGTTTTCCGCAGGCCTCAAAGCCTGGCTCGACGGGGCCGCCCTTGCCGACGACGAGTCCGATGCCGCCGCGACCTCGCGCGCCTGGGTACGCGCCCTGGCCGAGGGCGGGTGGCTGCGGGCGTGCGTTCCGGGCGCATACGGCGGCCTTCGCGCGGAACTCGACGTTCGAACTCTTTGCTTGGCGCGGGAGCGACTCGCGTACCGTTCCGCGCTTGCGGATTTCGCGTTCGCGATGCAGGGTTTGGGCGCTGGTCCGATCGCGTTATTCGGCAGCGCCGAGCTCAAGCGGCGATATCTGCCCGAGATCGCCGCGGGCCGGTGCATCGCCGCCTTCGCGTTGTCGGAGTTTGAGGCCGGCTCGGACGTCGGCGCGCTGACGACGCGCGCGCGGCGCGAAAACGGCGGCTACGTTCTTGAGGGCGAGAAGGCGTGGATATCCAACGCCGGCATCGCGAATCTCTACGTCGTCTTCGCGCGCACGGGCGAGAGCGGTTCCAAAGGTCTGAGCGCCTTTGCGGTCGACGCTGCGACAAGCGGCTGTCGCGCAGAGGGACAAATCGAAACGATCTCGCCGCATCCGCTCGGTACGTTGCGTTTAGACGGCGTGCACGTTCCCAACGAGTGCCTGATCGGCGAAGAAGGCGAAGGCTTCAAGATTGCAATGTCGGTGCTCGACGTCTTTCGCAGCACGGTCGGTGCCGCGGCCGTTGGTTTCGCGCGACGGGCTTTGGACGAATCGGTTACGCACGCAAAAGCGCGCCAGCTCTTCGGCAAGCCGCTCGCCGACCTGCAGCTCACGCAAGCCGCGATCGCGACGATGGCGACCGACGTCGATGCGAGCGCGCTCCTCGTCTACCGCGCCGCGTGGGCCAAGGACAGCGGCCGGCCGCGGATCACTCGTGAAGCGGCGATGGCGAAATGGTTTGCCACGGAGGCGGCGGGGCGCGTCTGCGATCGTGCCGTGCAGCTTTTTGGAGGGCGCGGCGTAACGCGCGGCGAGATCGTCGAACGCTTATACCGCGACGTTCGCGCCTTGCGCATCTACGAAGGTGCCAGCGAGATTCAACAGCTCGTCATCGCAAAACAGCTGCTCCAGGCGTGAACGTGCGCATCACCGGCCATTCCGACACCTTCGCGAAGGAGCGATTACCGGCGGCGCACGAGTTGCCGGAGCTGCACTTCGATCTGCCCGTGTTGCAGTATCCCGAACGTCTCAACGCGGCAACGGAGTTGCTCGACCGGCGCGTGGAGGAGGGCGGCGGTGGCCGTCGGTGCATCGTCGCCCCGGGAGGCCTCTGCTGGAGCTACGCGGACTTGCGCGACGCGGCGAACCGCATCGCGAACGTGCTGGTCGACGAACTGGCAATCGCCCCCGGAAACCGCGTGTTGCTCCGAGCGCCGAATACCCCGATGCTGGCGGCCTGCTGGTTTGCCGTTTTGAAAGCGGGCGGTATCGCGGTAACCACGGTGCCTCTCTATCGCGCGGCCGAGCTGCGCTTCATGATGGAGAAGGCGCAAGTCAAGTACGCGCTCTGCGATTTCCGGTTGCGAGATGAGCTTGACCTCGCCTGCAGCGGCGGTGCCGGCGTGCGGACGCTCTACTTCAACGGGGATGCGGCGAGCGAGGAGTCGCTGGAGCATCTCATGGAAGGGAAGCCGCCGGATTTCGAAGCCGCGCAAACTGCGGCCGACGACGTGGCCATCATTGCCTTCACGTCGGGCACGACCGGCACGCCCAAGGCGGCGATGCATTACCATCGCGATTTGCTGGCGATCTGCGACACGTATGCCGCGGGCGTGCTGCAGCCGCGCCACGGCGATCTCTTCTGCGGAAGCCCACCGCTGGCATTTACGTTTGGCCTCGGGGGGCTGCTGCTCTTTCCGCTCCACGCCGGCGCCGCGACGCTGATGCTGGAAAAAGCCGGTCCAATCGAGCTACTCGAGGCCATCGCCGCCTTCGGGGTGACGACGATCTTTACGGCGCCGGTCGCCTACCGCACGATGGCCACGAGAGCGAAGGAGTACGATCTTAGCGACGCTTCGGACGTGCGTTTCGGCGGGCGAGACGCTGCCGAAGGCCGTCTGGGAGCAATGGCGAGCAACGACCGGCTTAGAAATTCTCGACGGGATCGGCAGCACGGAGATGCTCCACATTTTCGTCGGTTCGCGGCAGCATGAAGTGCGAGCCGGCGCGACGGGACGCGTCGTGCCCGGGTACATCGCCGAGATTCACGATGACGATGGGCGGCCCGTTCCCGACGGTACGGTGGGGCGCCTCGCGGTCAAAGGGCCGACGGGCTGTAAGTATCTGCAGGACGAGCGCCAGCGGAACTACGTGCAGGGCGGCTGGAACTATCCCGGCGACGCATATCGCCGAGATGCCGACGGCTACTACTGGTACGTCTCGCGCATGGACGACATGATCCTCTCGGCCGGTTACAACATCTCCGGCCCCGAGGTCGAACAAGCGCTGATCGCCCACAACGATGTCAAAGAAGTTGCGGTCGTGGGCAAGCGCGATCCGGCGAAAGAGACGAACTTCGTCAAGGCGTTCGTCGTGCTTAGCGACGGCTGCGCCGCTACCGAGCGCAAAGGCCGACGAGCTGCGCGAGTTTTGTAAGGCACAGATCGCGCCGTTCAAAGCGCCGCGCGAGATCGAGTTCGTCAGCGAGCTGCCGCGAACCGAAACCGGCAAACTGCAGCGTTATAAACTCCGCGCACTGCCATCCTGACTCCCGATGTCATGCTGAGCCTGTCGAAGCATGACAGTGAGAAGCGGGTTGCAATGTCATCCTGAGAGCGTTGCCATAGTGAGCGCGCATTGTCATCCTGACTCCCGATGTCATGCTGAGCCTGTCGAAGCATGACACAGAGATAACCTTAACCGGCTATCAACCCCGCGAGCGTTTACCGCGAGCGTTTACTATGACTACCGCTGGCGCACGTGAGTGCTAAGTCATCCTTCGACAAGCTCAGGATGACACTGGGAGACAGGCTCAGGATGACACTGGGAGAGGCTCAGGATGACAATGCGGGGAGAACTGCAGTTGCTTCGATCTCTACCTTTGCGCCGTCTTCGAGCAGATCGGCGACCTGCACGAGCGCCATTGCCGGATAGTGGGTGCCAACGATTTCGCGATAGGCTGCGCCGAGCGCCGCAGCATTGTCGGCATACTCTCGCTTATCGGTCACGTACCAGGTGAGCCGCACCAGATCCGCGGGCTCCCCGCCGGCCGCGCGAAGCACGGTGACGACGTTGCGCAGCGCCTGTCCCGCTTGCCCGAGAAAGTCGTTACCGACCAGCTCGTGACGCTCGTTCCAGCCGATCTGACCCGCAATGGCCAGGTACCGGCCTTCGGCGACGATGCCGTGCGCGTAGCCGCTTGCCCGCGGCCAGCCGTCGGGTTCGATTTTTTGGCTCACCGGCCAGGCCTTCTCACACGCTCGCGATGCAGCCTGTTACGAGCGAGCGCTAGATAAAGGTTCGGCCCGGTTGCAAAGCAAAGCAGCACCGACAAGTTTACAACTTGCGTTTGAGCCGAAAGGGGCAGCATTTATGTCCGTAACCGAACCTCCCAAAGATACGCCGTTCGGGCTCGAGCCGAATGTGGCGGCCGGGCTCGCTTATCTGTTCACGCTCCTTGGCGGCATTATTATGCTCGTCGGTGGCGGCACGAATAAATTCGTCAAGTGGGCCGCGGCGCAATCAATCACGATGTGGGGTGTCTACTTTGTCCTCTGGTTCGTGCTCATGTTCATCCACCTGTGGGTGATCTATCCGATCTTGTGGCTGCTTTCGATCATTTTGTGGGTTTGGACGACTGTCACCGGCTTTCAGGGCAAGGAAGTTCGCGTTCCGGGCATCGCCAATCTGACCGAGAGCATTTTCAAGTCGCAGCTCTGATCGGATTTCCCACCCGGCGGGGTCCCTTCAGACGCAGTAGCGGGCGTTCGAAAAGATAGGTCATTGCCGTCGCAACCGCGATGGCTGCCGCAAAGGCGAGCCCGGTGTACTGGGCTTGCCATTGTGCGTTGTGATGGGGATTTCCGGTATATGGCGGGACGTGATGCCAGAAGAGCTCGCGCGCGACGATCTGGTGGTACAGATAAAGATTGTACGAGATCGCCGCGAGGAAACGCATAGGCGCGTTATCGAGGAGGATCTGCCACCATCTCGGGCTCGCAAGCGACCCCAGCGCCATTGCGCTGAATGCGACTCCGAGCAGTGGCCGGCGATCGATCTGCCACACGCCCGCCCACTGATCGGAAAGCCGGTACGTGTAGCAGTTCTCCAGCAGCACCACAAGCATCGCAAATCCGCCGAGGGCAATCAGCGGCGCGATGCCGCGTATTGCCGGCACTCGCAGCAGCGTAGCGCGCGTAACGAAAAGATATGCGCTGAGCATTCCCAACGCAAAGATGTCGAGATATCCCGGGAGGTTCTCTTCGAACTGCGCGAAGAGCGTGTCGTAGCAGCAGTGGGCCATCCAGGTGCGCCACATCCAAGCGAGCGCGATCATCGATCCCGCGCAAAGCCAGGGCCGGCGCCGGAACGCCCACCAGATCAACGGGAAGACGCAGTAAAACTCGACCTCTACGGAGAGCGTCCACAGCACGCCGTTGATGCTGCCGTAGCGCTCGGGAAACCACGTATGAATGAAGAGCAGGTGGGTGGCGAGGTCCGGCAGGAGCGCGGCGTTGGGTTGCCGTTGCGCGTAGCCGAGCGCATACGCGACCGCGATCGAGAGGGCATAGGACGGCACGATCTTGATGAAGCGGCGCCAGGCGAAATGGGCCCATGACGGCGGCGGCGTCCCAAGCTGGTCCGCTCGAAAGAACGGGTACGAGATGACGAAGCCTGAGAGAAAGAAAAAGAGCGTGACGCCGATGAAGCCGGTGGCGGGCAGGAAGGCGAGCGGCTTCGGCGGCGAGAGCCACGAGATTTCCCAGAGGTGGTACCAAAGGACGAGCAGGACCGCCAGGCCGCGCAAGCCGTCCAGAACGCCCAACCGCGGATTTTCATGCAGTCCGCCGCTTGCCGCCATTGCGCCCCCCATTTGACGCCAAAAAGAGGCCCTGATATAGTTGATGCTCGGTCCCACCTGCGGGTGAGGCCGTTGTTTGTGTCGTTTACTTTTGTGGGGAGCAAGCCATTCCGACGATCAACCAGCTGGTGCGCCGCGGGCGAGAGAAGACCGAGCAAAAGGTCAAGACGCGGGCATTTCGCGTGATCCTGACCGGGCCCAAGCCCGGCCATCCGGATTTGCCGACCCGCGCATTCGAGGTAAGCGGCAATCCCCAGCGGCGCGGCGTCTGCACGCAAGTCAAGACCGTCACTCCCAAGAAACCGAACTCGGCGCTGCGCAAAGTCGCGCGCGTCCGGCTGACCAACGGTGAAGAGGTTACCGCCTACATCCCCGGCATCGGTCACAACTTGCAAGAGCACTCGGTCGTCTTGGTGCGCGGCGGACGTGTCAAGGATCTGCCCGGCGTTCGCTATCACATCATTCGCGGCACGCTCGACACCGCGGGCACGGCGAACCGCAAGCAAGGCCGCTCCAAGTACGGCGCGAAGCGCGAGAAGAAGAAGTAATGCCCCGTAAAGGTCCGGCTCCAAAACGGCAGATTCTGCCCGACCCGAAGTTCAACTCGAAAGTGCTGGCGCGCTTCATCAATAAAGTCATGCTTTGCGGCAAGAAGTCGACCGCCGAGCACATCACGTATGGGGCACTCGAGATCGTCTCCGAAAAGACCGGACGCGACCCGATGGAAATCTTTTCGCAGGCGCTTTCCAACGCGATGCCCTTGGTTGAAGTGCGTCCTCGCCGCGTCGGCGGCGCGACGTACCAGGTGCCGATGGAAGTGCGGCCGGATCGCCGCCAGGCGATGGCCATGCGCTGGCTCATCGGTTTTGCGCGCGCCCGCAACGGGCGCTCGATGGAAGAAAAACTCGCGGGCGAGTTGCTCGACGCATCCAATAACACCGGTGCCACGATCAAGAAGCGTGAAGACACGCACAAGATGGCTGAAGCCAACAAAGCTTTTGCCCATTATCGTTGGTAGCGGCACACTAGACTAAAAGACCATGGCTACAAGGGAATATCCGCTCGAACGCACGAGGAATATCGGCATTGCCGCGCACATCGATGCCGGCAAAACAACCTGCACCGAACGCATCCTCTTCTTCACCGGACGCGTGCACAAGATGGGCGAAGTGCATGACGGCGCGGCGACGATGGATTGGATGGTTCAGGAGCAGGAGCGCGGCATCACGATTACGTCGGCCGCGACGGCAACGACCTGGCGCGACACGCGGATCAACATCATCGACACGCCCGGGCACGTCGACTTCACGGTTGAAGTCGAGCGGTCGCTCCGCGTCCTCGACGGGTTGGTAGCGCTCTTCGATTCCGTGGCGGCCGTGCAGCCGCAATCGGAGACCGTCTGGCGCCAAGCCAACAAGTATAAGGTGCCGCGGATCGTCTTCGTCAACAAGATGGATCGGGTCGGAGCCGACTTTTTCAACGTGGTCGATAAGATTCGCGAGCGCCTGGGCGCGCGCGTCGTTCCCATTCAAGTGCCGATCGGCGCCGAGGACAAATTCCGCGGCATCGTCGATCTCTTTACAATGAAGAAGGTCGTCTATACCGACGACCTCGGCACGACGACGGGGCAAGAAGAGGACGTGGACGGCGAACTGCGAGAGCTGGCGATGGAGTGGCGTCAGCATCTGGTCGAGGCCATCGCCGAACAGGACGACGAGCTGCTGGAGATGTTCTTCGAGGGCAAAGAACTGCCGATCGATCGCATGAAGACCGCCCTGCGCAAAGCGACGATCGAGGGTACGGTTCTTCCGATGCTTTGCGGCTCCGCGTTTAAGAATAAGGGGATCCAGCCGCTGCTGGATGCCGTCGTCGAGTACATGCCCTCGCCGCTGGAGGCCAAACCGATCGTCGGCCGCGCACCGAAAACCGGCGACGAAATCACTCGCAAGACCGACGATGCCGAACCGTTCTGCGCGCTGGCCTTCAAGATCGCGACCGATCCCTACGGGAATCTCACGTACTTTCGCGTCTATTCGGGCGTGTTGAACAAAGGCAGCTACGTGCTCAACTCGCGGTCCGGGCGTAAGGAACGAATCGGACGCATCCTGCGAATGCACGCCAACCATCGCGAGGACATCGACGCTATTGGTGCGGGCGATATCGCGGCGGCAGTCGGACTCTCCGACACCCGCACCGGCGACACGCTCTGCGACGAGCGCTCGCCCATCGCGCTCGAATCGATTACGTTCCCCGAGCCGGTCATTCACCAGGCGATCGAGCCCAAGAGTAAGGCCGATCAGGATAAGCTTGGGTTAGCGCTGACGCGGCTCGCGCAAGAGGATCCGACCTTCCGGATGCGCACCGACGAGGAAACCCAGCAGACGATCATCGCCGGCATGGGCGAGCTGCATCTCGAGATCATCCTCGATCGGTTACGCCGCGAGTTCAAGGTCGAGGCCAACGTCGGGAAGCCGCAGGTCGCCTATAAAGAAGCGATCACCAAAACGATCGAAAAGGAAGGCCGCTTCGTGCGCCAGTCGGGCGGCAAAGGACAGTACGGCGATGTTTGGCTGCGCGTGGAGCCGCAGCCGCCCGGCACCGGATTCGTCTTCGAATGGAAGATCGTCGGCGGCGCCGTCCCCAAGGAGTACGCCAAGGCCGTCCAGGAAGGCGTGCGCGAGGCGGCGACAAGCGGCGTCCTTGCCGGCTTTCCGGTCATGGATTTCAAGGTCGTGGCCTTCGACGGGTCCTACCACGAGGTCGACTCGTCGGAGATGGCCTTTAAAATCGCCGGCTCGATGGCCTGGAAAGAAGCGAACCGCGCGGCCGGACCGATCTTGCTGGAACCGATTATGAAGGTCGAGGTTACGACGCCCAAAGAGTACATGGGCGCGATCAACGGCGACCTGAACCGCCGCCGTGGCGCCATCCACGCCACCGAAGAGGCGCCGGGCGGTGCTCAGGTGATCACCGCTCACGTGCCGCTCTCGGAGATGTTCGGCTACGCCACCGACATGCGGTCCGCGACGCAGGGGCGGGCGACGTACACCATGGAGTTCTCGCGCTACGAAAAGGCGCCGAAATCGGTCGAAGAAGAGATCGTGGCGAAAGCTGCCGGCAAGAAACTGGCGCCGGCGTAAGCCTGCTTTGCAGCAGTGAAGGCAAGCTTAGGAGCACGTTGACTTAGAGGGTTTTCATTGGTACTATTCGGGTCGTGGCGCCCCCTCGACGGGGGCGTTTACCGCGTAAGGCGGAAAAAAGAGGCGCCTAGTACGCCTGGCTCCGTGTTCTTAGTGAGACGGCGCACTGCGAGATAGTGCAGTGCACTAAAACTGGGGACCCGCACTGCGCGAGAGTGTAGTGCACTAAATTGGGGACCCATGCCGCGGAGTCGGCATGGGGGCGCGCAGCCTCGTTCCGGGGGCGAAGGTCCCGGAAGCGAGGCGTAGCGCCAAAGCACTGCGCGAAGTGCAGTGCGCTGTTAAAAGAAGGAAAGAGATGGCCAAGCAAAAGTTCGAGCGGAACAAGCCGCACGTCAACATCGGCACGACCGGTCACGTCGATCACGGAAAGACGACGTTGACGGCCGCGATCATGCATTGCCTTTCTACGGAGGGGCTCGCGCAGAAAGTCGGCGTCGATCAGATCGACAACGCTCCGGAAGAGAAAGAGCGTGGGATTACGATTGCCATCTCGCATCAGGAATACGAAACGACGAAGCGCCATTACGCGCACGTCGACTGCCCCGGCCACGCCGACTACATCAAGAACATGATCACCGGTGCCGCCCAAATGGACGGTGCGGTCCTCGTCGTCGCTGCGACCGACGGCCCGATGCCGCAGACGCGCGAACACATTCTGTTGATGCGCCAAGTCGGCGTGCCACGGATCGTCGTGTTCCTCAATAAAGTGGATATGGTCGACGACGAAGAGCTGCTCGAGTTGGTCGAGTTGGAGATCCGCGAGCTGCTCTCGAAGTACGAGTTCCCCGGTGACGACACGCCGATCATTCGCGGTTCGGCCCTCAAGGCGCTCAACTCGAGCGGACGGAAGGGCGACGCGGATGCCGATCAGATCTTCAAGCTCATGGATACCATCGACGACTACATTCCGCAGCCGGAACGTCAGGTCGATAAGCCGTTCTTGATGCCCGTTGAGGACGTCTTCACGATTACCGGGCGCGGCACGGTCGGAACCGGTCGCGTCGAGCGCGGTCAGGTGAAGGTGGGCGAGGAAGTCGAGATCGTCGGTCTCAAAGAAGAGACGAAGAAGACGGTCGTGACCGGCATCGAAATGTTCCGTAAGCTGCTCGACTCCGGAATCGCCGGCGATAACATCGGCGTGCTGCTTCGCGGCGTCGATCGCAACGAGATCGAGCGCGGCCAAGTGCTGGCCAAGCCGGGCTCCGTCAAGCCGCACAAAAAGTTCAAGGCCGAAGTCTACGTGCTTTCTAAGGATGAGGGCGGACGTCACACGCCGTTCTTCGGAAACTATCGCCCGCAGTTTTACTTTCGGACGACCGACGTCACCGGAACGATCAAGCTGCCCGACGGCGTCGAGATGGTGATGCCGGGCGACAACGTGCAGATGGACGTAGAGCTTCACACGCCGATCGCGTGTGAAGAGGGTCTCCGTTTCGCGATCCGCGAGGGCGGCCGCACCGTCGGGGCGGGCGTTGTAACGTCCGTCAGCGAATAGAGCGGCTATCTTATAATGGCGAAACAAATGATCCGCATACGCCTGAAGGCGTACGACCACAAAGTGCTCGATCAATCGGCCGAGCGGATCGTTGAGACCGCCAAACGCACCGGCGCTTTCGTCAGCGGCCCGGTGCCCCTACCGACCGAGATCAACCGTTTTTGCGTCCAGCGCTCGACGAACAACGACAAGAAGTCGCGCGAGCACTTCGAAATGCGCACCCATAAGCGGTTGATCGACATCCTACAGGCCTCACCGAAGACGATGGACGCGCTGATGCATCTCGATCTGCCGGCCGGCGTGGATATCGAACTCAAGGCCTAACTCCTAGGGGAATGGCCCTCTTGCCGCGGCTTATGGTGCGGCTGTTTTGATTGTCCTCGTCATGCGTCTCTGACGGCAAAGCGTTAATGTTTGTTGACGCGTTAGCGTTGAACATGCTACGTTGAAGCGTACGGCCAGGAAGGCTCTCCGCGGCAGTCACCTTCGCATTCACTTCTGACACTGACTTCCTCATTTAGAGAAGCCGGCTCGCGCAATCTAGTTAGCAGGAAGGCAGCATGAAAGCCCAACAGGCCCTACCCCTAGGGGTTCTTTTTCTTTCGTTAGCATTCGCCGGCTGTTCCGGCGGCGGATCGCTCCCGCAGGGCGGCTCGAGCCCGAACAACTCGACGGCGGCCGTTCCCGTTGCGAGCCGGCTCCATCGGGAGGCGTGCGCGGCCACCTCGACCTCGGTAAATTTCAACGGAACGCCGATCTCAAAGGGTTCGTGGCTTCTGTTTTCGAGCGTTCTATCCGAGCAGGGAACGAAGGGGACGCTGCGACTCTCGGTGCGCCAATCGTTCGTCACATTGCGCGTCGGCCAAACGCACTATACGATTGAAGGTCCGAACATGGACCTCGCTCTCGAGAGCGGCAGCACCGTCCGCTTGCGCTTTCCGGCATATGGAGACCATTGGCGGATGATCGCCCCCTACAGCGCGACCGGCTCGGACTTCCTCAACAGCATCGCATACCAAACAACTAGCCACCTCCCCGGCTCTATCACGAACGTAACCTGGTCGGCAAAGTTCTATGGCAGGGACGATCGCCCGATCAAATGGCGCTGGGGCGCTGCGGTCTACGCCAAGCTTTCGAACCAATATGGTGCGTTTAAGACGGAACCTCTCACCGACCCGCGCTATTCTCCGTATAACCGCGATCCCGCGGGTACGCCCGAGGCCTTCAAACACTACGTTATCGCCGGTGGAACCGGCGACGGCGGAAAGAACTACACCGGCTCGATGAGCTCGGCGGTCACCGTCACCCCCTGCGACGGTTAGCAACGTTCAAAACGCCGAAGGCATCCGGCCCCCTCCATTTAATTAGGCTCGCATGGAAGTTAAATCGACCTACCTCGGCACGATGATCGGCCTGGCGACGGTCGCCTTCGGCCTCATCGCGGCCGGTGCGTGGAATAAATTCATCAGCGACACGATCGCACTCTTCCTCAAACCGGGCAGCGGGGTGCTGGCAGAGCTCATCTATGCCGTCATCATAACGATCGTCGCCATCGTGGTGGTCCAGAGTCTGGCAAAGTTGGCGGAGAAGGAAGCGCTTTTGACGGCGAAGCTGCCATTCGTCAAAAAGCCCGAGGAGTAGCTCCGGCGTTACTAAGCGAACGAACGGCCATGCCCATCGACCTTCACGAACTCCGGTCGCGTTCGTTCCACGGCACCAAGCGCCGCATCTACCATTTGCTCGAAGAGATGGGTACCTCGGGCGACCAGATCTGGCCTTTTGCCTCGCAGCCGTTCATGCGTTCTCCCGGGCCCCCTCGCGCCCGGCCGGACCGAAGAATGGCACCTGGGAATCCACAGCATTTTGGAAGAGACGGTTCCCGAGGAGCGGATCGTCTGGCGTTTCCAAAACGAAGGCCTCGATGGGACGCACGGGTTCCACTTGTCCACCGTAGGCAAAGAGACCGTTGTGGAGTATCGCGTCGACGCAATCTTGTCGGACACCGACGGGCGATTGCTTTGGCGACGCTTCGAGGACCAGTTCGAGCGCTCGACCGAGGCGCTCTTCGACAAGCTCGCGCGCGTTCTGAAGCGCTAGGCCACTAGTCCCGTGCCCGACCCGGTCGACTTCATCGACGTCGCGGGGCTGTTCACCGACGAAGAACGGCTCGTCCGCGACACCGTGCGCGCTTACGTGCGCGACCGTATCCTGCCCAACATCGCGCAATGGTTCGAGGAAGGAACGCTTCCGCGCGAACTCGGCCTAGAGCTCGGCCGGCTCGGATTGCTCGGCATGCACCTCGAGGGCTACGGTTGCGCGGGAGCGAGCGCGGTCGCCTATGGCATTGCGTGTTTGGAGCTGGAAGCCGGCGACTCAGGGGTTCGCAGCTTCGCGTCGGTTCAGGGATCGCTTGCAATGTATGCAATCCATCGCTGGGGGAACGAGGAGCAGAAGCGGACGTGGCTGGCGCCGATGGCACGAGGCGAGCTGATTGGCTGTTTCGGCCTGACCGAGCCCGACTTTGGCAGCAATCCGGCCGGCATGCGAACCTACGCCCGCAAGGACGGATCCGATTGGGTCATCGACGGGACAAAGATGTGGATCACAAACGGATCGATCGCCGATCTTTCCATCGTTTGGGCGCAAACCGACGCGGGGATTCGAGGCTTCATCGTTCCGCGCGACGCGCGCGGCTTTTCGGCAACGAACATCGAGCGAAAGCTGTCGCTGCGCGCGTCGGTTACGAGCGAGCTCGTACTCGCCGGGTGCCGCCTTCCGGCCGACGCGCTGCTGCCGCTCGGGGACGGCTTGGTCGCGCCGCTCTCCTGTTTGAACGAAGCGCGCTTCGGCATCGTGTGGGGAGCGATCGGCGCGGCGCGGAGCTGCTACGAATCGGCGCTCGAGTACAGCAAGACGCGCGTCGCGTTCGATCGCCCGATCGGCGGCTTTCAAATGACCCAAGCGAAGCTCGTCGACATGCTGTTGGAGTTGAACAAGGGCGCGCTCTTGGCGCTGCATCTCGGGCGAGCCAAGGACGACGGCCGCCTCCACCCGTCGCAGGTTAGTCTCGCAAAACTCAACAACGTCCGCGAGGCGCTCGCGATCGCCCGTCAGGCACGCACCATTCTCGGCGCAAACGGCGTCACGCTGGAGTACCCCGTCATTCGCCACATGAACAACTTGGAATCGGTGCTGACATACGAGGGTACCAGCGAAATGCACGCACTCGTCGTCGGAAAAGAGATCACCGGCCTGGGCGCGTTTACATAGGAAGCGCCCTGCGATCTCCCTCCGACCACGGGGCAATTCGAGCAAGCAACTAAGCCTTGATTGTGCGGCTGCTGTGATAGGCCGCCTTGACCTCACGCGACGGCCCTGATACACTGCCGAAGTTGCGGTTCGTGCCGGTTCGCTTTCTAATGCGTCCCGGCGAAAAAAATACTACAGTACGCCTGGCTCCGTGGCCTGGCGATTCTCACAGAAACGGGCGAATGAAGAACATCCTTGGCCGTAAAGTCGGGATGACCAGCATCTTCACCGACGACGGCCGATATGTGCCGGTCACGGTGATCGCAGCCGGTCCCTGCACGGTCGTCGGTCTGCGAACGAAGGAAAAAGACGGCTACGAGGCCGTTGCTTTAGGCTTCGAGTCGATCAAGCGCCGCCGCCTGACCCGCGCGCAGGGTGGACACTTCAAGAAGCAAGGTGTCGAGCCGGTGCGCGTCGTCCGCGAGTTTCGCGGCGACCCTGCGGAGTCCGAGCTCGGTCAAGCCGTGACCGTCTCCGCCTTCGAGCCGGGGGATCGCGTTGACGTCGTCGGCGTCTCCAAGGGCCACGGGTTCTCCGGAGCCATTAAGCGCCATAACTTTAGCGGCGGTGGCGCGAGCCACGGCTCGATGATTCATCGTCAGCCCGCGTCTAACGGCGACACCAACGCCGGGCGCACCGTGCTCGGCAGCCGCCGGCCGGGGCATTACGGCGTCGATCGCACGACGTGCCAGAACCTCGAAGTCGTGCGGGCCGACGGAGAGCGAAATCTTTTGCTCGTGCGCGGGGCCGTGCCCGGCGGCAAGAACGCGCTCGTGGTAGTGCGTCAGAGCGTCAAGTCGCGTCGTCCTTCGTCCTTCGACAAGCTCAGGATGACATCAGAAAAGGCAAAGACGTAGTGCCGAACGTGATTGACGCCTCCGGAAAGGTCGTCCGGGAGATCGAATCGCCCGCGGTTCTCAATGAAGACTTTGGCGATAAGCTCACGGTCGTCTACCGCGCGGTGCACCGCGAGTTTGCCAACTGCCGCGCCGGAACCGCATCGACGCTCAAGCGCGATGAAGTGCGGGGCGGCGGGCGCAAGCCGTGGCGGCAGAAGGGCACCGGCCGCGCGCGTCAGGGTTCAATTCGTTCGCCGCAGTGGAGACACGGCGGCGTGGTATTCGGTCCCCAGCCGCGCAGTTTCGTCGAGTCGCTCAATAAGAAGGAACGCCGGGTCGCCTTTATTGCGGCACTGGCCGACCGCTTTCGTAACGACGCCGTCACATTGTTGGAGACGGCTGATTTTTCGATCGAAAAGACGGCGGCCTTCGCCAAGCTGCTCTTCGGAAGCGCCAAAGCAGCGCTGGTGGGTCCTACGACGCTGATCGTCTGCCGCCGCGGCGAGGCGCATGCAGCCCAGATCGAGCGAGTCGGCCGGAACCTGACGCGAGTCGGATTCACCGACGACGGCGCGCTCGACGTCAAGGACGTACTTCGTTTCGAACGGCTACTCTTCACGACTGCTGCGTACGACGCCCTTACGCAGCGCCTTGCCGAAAAACAGGAGCGAGCCGATGGACGCGCGTGACGTCATCGTAGCGCCGCGAATCACCGAAAAAGCGATGGCCGACGCGCTCGGGCAGCAGTATACGTTCGTCGTGCACCCGCACGCCACAAAGACGCAGATCCGTCATGCGGTCGAAGAAATTTTTCACGTCAACGTCTTACAAGTCAACACCGTGAACGTGCGAGGCAAGTCGCGCAACTCCGCGCGCCGAGGAGTTCGGGTTAGCGGCAAGATGAGCGACTACAAGAAAGCGATCGTAACCATCAAGGCCGGTCAGAAGATCGAGCTCGGCGGAGTGAACTATTTTGAGCAATAAGAATGCCCGTTAAGAAATATAGACCGACTTCGCCCGGCAAGCGCTTTTTAACCACGCTCGATTTTTCGGATCTCTCCAAGGTCGAGCCCGAGCGCTCGCTGATCGAGGTTCGCAAGAAGCATTCAGGCCGCAACAACAACGGCCACATCACGGTGCGTCATCGTGGCGGCGGCACACGCAAGATCTATCGCATCATCGACTTCAAGCGTGCGAAGGATGGCGTGCCGGCGAAGGTCGCGACGGTCGAGTACGATCCGAACCGTTCTTGCCGGATCGCGCTGCTGCACTACCGCGATGGCGAAAAGCGTTATATCTTGGCGCCGCTGGGTTTGCGCGCCGGCGAGCTCGTAGAATCCGGGCCGACCGCCGACATCAAAATCGGTAACGCGCTTCCGATCAAGAATATTCCAGTGGGCACGGTCATCCACAACATCGAACTGCGCCCCGGCGAGGGCGGCAAGCTCGTACGTTCCGCAGGCGTGTCGGCACAACTGATGGCCAAGGAGGACCAATACTCCCAGGTCCGGATGCCGTCGGGCGAAGTGCGGCGGATCCACATCAATTGTCGCGCGACCATCGGACAGCTCGGCAATGTCGAGCACGAAAACCAAGTCATCGGTAAGGCCGGCCGTTCGCGCCATCTCGGAAAGCGCCCGGCCGTGCGCGGCATCGCGATGAATCCGGTCGATCATCCGCATGGCGGCGGCGAAGCGCGCTCGACCTCGGGTCGTCCGCCGACGACGCCGTGGGGCGTGATGACGATGGGCAAAAAGACCCGGCGCAACAAGCGCACGACGAAGATGATCGTTCGCAGGAGAGGCTCGAAGTAATGTCGCGTTCGCTGAAAAAAGGCCCGTACGTCGCGCCCGATCTCGTGCGAAAGATCGAGAAGCTCAACGAAACCCGCGAGCGGCGGGTGATCAAGACGTGGAGCCGCGACTCGACGGTGCTTCCGACGATGGTCGGTCATACGATCGGCGTGCACAACGGCAAGACGCACATCCCCGTCTACGTTACCGAGAACATGGTCGGTCACAAGCTGGGCGAGTTTTCTCCGACGCGGCACTTCCGCGGTCACGGCGGGGACAAAGCGGTGGTGAAAACGTGACGGAGCGGGCTCCGCAGGCCGTCGCGCACTTGCGCTTCGTACGCACCGCGCCGCGAAAACTGCGGCGCGTCGCCGATGCCATTCGCGGCAAGAGCGTGCGCGAGGCTCTCGTGCTCTTGAAGTTCGCCGAAGTGTTTGCCGCCGAGCCGATCGAGAAGCTCGTTCGCAGCGCGGTGGCCAATGCCGGCAACAATCACGACATGAATGCCGACGAGCTCTACATCGCTCGCATTACGGTCGACGGCGGCCCCGGGGGCCGCTTCACCAAACGAATCGATCCGCGCGCGCAAGGTCGCGCGTATTTTAAGCGTAAGCGTCTCTCGCACGTAACGGTGATCGTAAGCGAGACGCCGCCGGCGAAGCCCCGCAAGAAGAGCGCGGGCGCATCGGTCCAGGCGGCGCGCATCACGCGCCGTGCAGCTCCGGCAGCCGCCTCGGCGGCGAAATCACCTCGGAAGAAGCCGGGCGCGCGCAAACGCGCGGCAAGCGCCAAGGGAGCCTAAGTGGGACAAAAGATCCATCCGGTCGGCATGCGCCTGGGAATCACGCGGACATGGGACAGCCGATGGTTCGAGAAAAAGCACTACGTGGAGTGGCTGCACGAAGATATTGCCATTCGCAAGTCTTTTAATCGCTGGATGCGCTCCGCTTCGATCAGCAAGATCGAAATCGAGCGTCGTGCCAACCAGGCTCGGGTGATCGTCAACACCGCCAAGCCCGGTATCATCATCGGTAAGCGCGGCGTCGGTATCGACGAGATTCGCAAGACGCTCGAGCAGCTGACCGGCAAGAGCGTTGCCGTGAACGTGATGGAGATCTCACACCCCGAGCTCGACGCCAGGCTGGTTGCGCAGAATATCGTGGATCAGCTCGAAAAGCGAATCGCGTTTCGGCGCGCCATGAAGCAGTCGATCATGCGCACGATGCGCGCCGGTGCGCGCGGAATCAAGGTGCAGGTCTCAGGGCGCCTCGGCGGCGCCGAAATCGCACGCACCGAGCATAATGCCGATGGCAAGGTGCCCCTGCATACGCTGCGCGCGGACATCGATTACGCGCAAGTCGAAGCCTTTACGACGTTCGGCCGCATCGGCGTCAAAGTCTGGATCTATCGCGGCGAAGTGCTGCCGGATCAGCCTCGTGGCGACGGAGCCTTGCGAGATCGTCCGAGCCGCGAGCGCCGCGAACGCGGCGGCCGCGGACGCCGCGACGGTCGCGCTCCGAGCCCCGCGCCTCGGCCGGCTGTGCCCGTGGATGCGACGTTCGAGCCGGCTGTTGCCGCGCCCGAACCTTCGATGCCCGCGCCCCAGGCCGTGGCGATGCCCGAACCTGAACCCGTGACGCTTGCGCCCGAGCCCGCGGCGTTCGCGCCCGAGCCTGCGGCGTTCGCGCCCGAGCCCGCCGCGCCCGCGCCCGAGCCGCCGCCTGCTCCACCGTCCGAGGTGACCGAGTAACATGCTGACTCCAAAACGTGTGAAGTGGCGTAAAGTGCAACGCGGTCGAATGACCGGCGCGGCCAGCCGCGGCAACTCCCTGACGTTTGGCGATTTCGGCTTGCAAGCGATGGAGCCGTGTTGGATGACGAGCCGTCAGATCGAGGCCGCTCGTATCGCCATGACGCGCCATATCAAACGCGGCGGCAAAGTGTGGATCAAGGTCTTCCCGGATAAGCCGGCGACGAAGAAACCGGCCGAAGTACGCATGGGCTCGGGCAAGGGAAACCCGGAGTTTTGGGTCGCGGTCGTGAGGCCGGGCCGCGTGCTCTTCGAGCTCTCCGGCGTTGCTCCGGCCGTCGCGCGCGAAGCGCTGGAGCGGGCGGCCGCAAAACTCCCGATCGGCACCAAGATCGTCTCACGCGAGGAAACATCGTGAAAAAAAGTGAGCTCGACGGATTGCGCGATCTGACCGTCAAGGAGCTGCAGCAAAAAGCACGCGACGCAAAGTCTGAGCTTTTCACGCTGCGCTTCGCGCTGCGCACCGGTCATCTGACCGATTTCAGCAAGATTCGCGCGATGCGCCGCTCGTACGCGCAAATTCAAACCGTCATTTTCGAGAAGCGTCTAGCCGAGGGAGAGCATGGAGCAGCCTAATAACTCCTCGACTGAGATCTTGAGCCAACGCGACGAAGCGTTGGATCAAGAGATGGACCGAGCGAAGAGACGCGTCAAGCAAGGGCGCGTAGCTTCCAACAAGATGGATAAGACGATCGTCGTGGTCGCGGAGACGCGCGTGCCGCACTCCGTCTACGGAAAGATCGTGCGCAAGTCTACTCGCTTCAAGGCGCACGACGAGCGCAACGAAGCGAATATTGGCGACGTCGTGCGCATCGCCGAGTGCCGTCCGCTGTCGCGGGAGAAGCGCTGGCGTCTGGTCGAGATCGTGGAGCGGGCGAAATGATTCAACAAGAGAGTCGCCTGAAGGTTGCCGACAACAGCGGCGCTCGCGAGCTGCTCGTAATTCACATTACCGGCGGCGGGCGGCACGTCTACGCGCACGTGGGAGACGTGATCGTCGGCACCGTCAAGAGCGCGATTCCCGGCGCCGCCGTGAAAAAAGGTCAGGTCGTCAAAGCGGTGGTCGTGCGGACCAGCGCCCCGATTCGGCGAGTGGATGGCTCGGTGGTTCGCTGCGACGACAATGCTTGCGTGATCATCAAGGGGGAGAAAGATAATTTGGACCCGCGTGGCACGCGAGTCTTCGGGCCGGTGATGCGCGAGCTCCGCGAGCGCGGCTTCTTGAAGATCGCTTCCCTCGCACCCGAGGTACTTTAAGATGGCAGCGAAGGCATACGTCCTTAAAGGCGATACGGTGATGATTCGGCGCGGCAAGGAACGCGGGAAACGCGGAACCGTGAAGGCCGTGCAGATCGAGGCCGGTACCGCGACCGTTGAAGGCGCCAATGTCGTCAAGCGGCACACCAAGCAGGGCACGAAGTCCTCGAATATGGGCGGTGCGTCGCAGACCGGGGGCATCATCGAGAAGGAGTCTCCGCTGCCGCTTTCGGTCTTGCAGTACGTCTGCGAGAAGTGCAAAGCCCCGACGCGCCTGCGTCGCGGCCGCAGCACCGATGGTGCCGTTCACCGCATCTGTGCGCGCTGCGGCGAGCCCGCGCGCGAATCGGCAAAGGGAGCGTAAAGCGATGGCAGAGCGTCTCAGAGAGCGGTACGAGCAGCAGATTCGCGGTCAGTTGCAGGAACGTTTTGGCTACAAGAACGTCAATGAAATTCCGAGGCTGGAGAAAGTCGTCGTGAACATGAGCGTCGGAGAGGCGATCGTCAATCCGAAAGCGCTCGATGCGGCGGTCAGCGAGCTTACCGCGATCACCGGCCAAAAGCCCGTGGTTGCCAAGGCGAAGAAATCCATTGCCGCGTTCAAACTGCGTGCCGGGATGAACATCGCCGCCAAGGTGACGCTGCGCGGCGACCGGATGTACGTCTTCGTGGACAAGCTCTTCAACGTGGTTCTGCCGCGTATCCGCGATTTTCGCGGCCTTCCGACCAAGTCGTTCGACGGTCGCGGCAACTACAACTTAGGCTTGCGCGAACAGCTCGTCTTTCCGGAGATCAATTACGACAAGGTCGACAAGACGCGTGGCATGGACGTCACGATCGTCACGACGGCCAAAACCGACGAAGAGGCCTCGGAGTTTTTGGTTGCGATGGGCTTGCCGTTGCAAAAGGCCGCGTCGAGCACCACGGGACCGCAGAGGTAGCTGGAGTAATGGCAAAGACGAGTTTGATCGTTAAGTCGCGGCGCACGCCGAAGTTCGCGGTGCGCGGGCACAATCGCTGCAAAGTCTGCGGGCGTCCGCGCGGCTATCTGCGCAAGTTTGCCCTGTGCCGGATTTGCTTCCGGGAGAACGCCCATTCCGGCGTGGTCCCCGGCGTCACGAAGGCCTCATGGTAAGGAGGACGAGCACATGTCGATAACCGACCCGATTGCCGATATGCTGACGCGCATCCGCAACGCCAAC
Source organism: Vulcanimicrobiota bacterium (assembly GCA_963736775.1). GTDB lineage: Bacteria > Vulcanimicrobiota > Vulcanimicrobiia > Vulcanimicrobiales > Vulcanimicrobiaceae > Cybelea. The sequence goes on from CAVTPY010000011.1 coordinate 71,055, forward strand.
ACGGCCAACCACAAGACGGTCGACGTGCCGGCCTCGCGAGCGAAACAGGCTATCGCGCAGATTCTGCAAGACGAGGGTTTCATCGAGAGCTTCGAGCGGGTCGCGGAAGGTCCGCAGGGCAAGATTCGAATTCAGCTTCGGTACGGCCCGGAGAAGGAGAAGATCATCACCGGTCTTCGCCGCATCTCTCGTCCGGGGTTGCGCGTCTACACCGGCAAGACGGAGATACCGCGAGTCCTCGGCGGACTCGGTTTGGTGATCATCTCGACGCCGCAAGGCATCATGTCGGGGAAACGCGCGAAGAAGCAGGGCGTCGGAGGAGAGGTTCTTGCATACGTCTGGTAAGGTGGTACGGCTGTGTCTCGCATAGGTAAGCTGCCCGTCGTCGTGCCGTCCGGCGTCAATGTGGACGTCGAGGATGACGTCGTGCGCGTCAGTGGCCCGAAGGGCGAGCTGCGCCAGCAGATCCTCTCGCGCGTCATCGACGTGCAGCTCCAGGACGGAAGAATCCTCGTCGGTCGCAAGGGCGATGCAAAGGAGCACCGCAGCGCGCACGGTTTGACGCGCACGCTGATTGCGAACATGGTCGAGGGCGTGAGCAAGGGCTTTCGCAAGAGTCTGGAGATCAGCGGCGTGGGCTACCGCGTCGCGAAGTCGGGCGAGAAGCTGACGTTGAGCTTGGGCTACTCGCATCCGGTTGCCTTCGAAGCGCCAAAAGGCGTCGTGCTTTCCGTCGAGGGCCAGACAAAGATTCATGTCGACGGCATCGATAAGCAGGCCGTAGGCCAAGTTGCCGCCGACATCCGGCGCTTGCGCGAGCCCGAACCTTATAAGGGCAAGGGCATCCGCTACGAAGGCGAGCGGATTCGCAAGAAACTCGGTAAGGCCGGAAAGGCTGGAAAGAAGTGATCAGTAAGGGCGAGGCTCGGCGCGAGCGGCACATCCGTCTTCGAAAGAAGCTCTCCGGCACGCCGGAGCGGCCGCGGCTTTTCGTTCGCCGCTCCCTGCATCATATTTATGCCGTCCTGATTGACGACGCGAAGGGACATACGCTGGCGACGGCGTCGACGCTCGACGAGTCGCTGGCAACCGGGTTGAGCTCTAAGACGAATCTCGCGGCCGCCCAGGCCGTCGGCTCGGCGATTGCCGGCAAAGCGAAGGCAGCCGGGATTTCCCAAGTGGTCTTCGACCGCGGCGGATACAAATACCATGGCCGCGTACGCGCACTTGCCGACGCTGCTCGCGAAGCGGGGTTGACTTTCTGATGCAATACCGAGGTCGCGAACGCGACAACAGCGGCTTTGAAGAGACCGTCGTGCGCGTCAATCGCGTCGCAAAGGTCGTCAAAGGCGGCAAGCGTTTCAGTTTTAGCGCGCTCGTCGTCGTCGGCGACCGCAAAGGTAAGGTCGGTTTTGCCATCGGCAAGGCGGCCGAAGTGCCCGAGGCGATTCGCAAGGCCGTCGAGCAGGCTCGCAAGAGTCTGATTACCGTCGCGATGGTCGAGCGAACGATTCCCCACGAGGTGCGCCACGAAGTCGGCGCCGCGACGATTCTGCTCAAGCCGGCCGCGCCCGGTACCGGCGTTATCGCTGGGGGATCGGTGCGCGCCGTACTCGAGCTGGCCGGCATCCACGACATTCTCACAAAGTGTTTGGGGACGACCAATCCGATCAACGTGGTGAGGGCGACCGTCTCGGCGCTCGCGTCGCTGCGGACCGTCGAACAAGTTGCCGCGATGCGCGGCAAAACCGTTAAGGAAATCTACGCGGCGTAAGAACATGGCAGAAAAACAAATTCTCAAACTCGGCGCCCTCAAACCCGCACCCGGCAGCCGGCCGAAGCGCCAGCGCATCGGTCGCGGTCACGGTTCCGGCATGGTCAAGACCGGCGGAGAGGGCGGCAAGGGTCAAACGGTGCGTTCCGGCGGTGGCAAGGGTCCGGCCTTCGAAGGCGGTCAAACGCCGTGGGCGCGCCGTCTACCGCACGGACGCGGATATTCGCAGAAGGCGCGCGATACCGGTCACTTCGGCACGCGGCTCGCGGTTGTCAAGCTGAGCCGGCTCTCGCAGTGGGATGCGAGCGTTGAAATAACGCCCGAGTCTTTGCGCGAACGCGGAGTCCTCAAGGCGCTGCGCGACGGCGTGAAAATTCTCGGTGACGGCGGCCCTAGCGTCGCCCTTCCGTCGGGACTGCGTTTCCGCGACGTGCTCTTCTCAAAGGGCGCGCGCGAAGCGTTGGCCGTCGCTGGGGCCGATCTCTCTCAGTGTCATCCCGAGCAGCCTGTCCTGAGCGAGCGAAGCGAGTCGAAGGAAAGGATGACGGAGCGATAACTAGTGTTCGATAACCTGCGGGCGGCGGTGCTCGTGCCGGAGATCCGCCAGCGGATTCTCTTCGTTTTCTTCGCGTTTGCGTGGTTCGTCTTCATGATCCACGTGCAGCTGCCCAACGTAAACCAGGAAGCGTGGCAGCGCGTGTTGCAGAGCGGCGCGTTCTATAACCTGCTCGGCTTCCTCTCGGGTGGCGCGCTGCAGAAGCTTTCCATCATCGCGATGGGCATCACGCCCTACATCAACGCCTCCATCATCATGCAGCTCATGACGGTCGTGATGCCGCAGCTCGAAGAGATGGCGAAGAAAGGCGGCGAGGAAGGCCGTAAGAAGATCAGCCAGTACACGCGTTGGCTGACGATCGTGCTCGGCACGATTCAGGCGACCTTTATGGCGATCTCGATGGAACGCTCCGGGGTCTTTTACGACACGAGCATTTGGTATCTGCTCTACGCAATCATCGCGATGGTGGGCGGCACGCTCTTCCTGATGTGGCTCGGCGAGCAGATCAGTGACAAAGGCATCGGCAACGGCGTATCGCTCATCATCTTCATCGGCATCGTCTTGCGTTATCCGCAGTACGTTACGCAGACGTACGCCTCGGCCAGCCAGGGCGCGGAATCGTTGCTCAACCTGCTGCTCTATATCGCCGTCGCGATCTTCATCATCATCTCGATCATCTTCTTGTATCAAGGGCAACGCCGCGTGCCGGTCCAGCAAGCACGCCGGACGGTCGGGCGCAAGATGTTCGCCGGGCGATCGACGTACATTCCGTTGCGCCTCAACAACGCGGGCGTCATCTCGATCATCTTTGCGATCTCGATCTTACTCTTACCGCAGCAAGCGCTGTCGTGGTTCGGTCGCGGTCAAGTCGTCGTCGGCAGCGGTCTTTGGCCGACGATCGAACGGGGAATGCAGGCCTTCTCGGCGTGGCTCAACGTCTGGTTCACGCCCAACGGCTTCCTTTATAACATCGTCTATTTTCTGCTGGTCGTGGTCTTCACGTTCTTTTACAGCTCGATCGTCCTCAACACGCGCGACGTGGCGGACAATCTAAAGAAGACGGGGGCCTTCGTTCCCGGCATCCGTCCGGGCCAGCCGACCGTAGATTACCTCAACCGGATCCTGATGCGAATCACGACGGCGGCCGCAATCTATCTCGGAATCCTCGCGGTTTTGCCGGGAGCGCTGCAGCGCGGCCTTTCGGTGACCACGTTCTATCTCGGCTCGACCTCGTTGCTGATCGTGGTCGGCGTGGCCCTCGACACGATCACGCAGATCGAAGCGCGCTTGGCGATGCGCGACTATCGCGGATTCATCAAGCGATAGGAACGCAAGAGTAAGTCATGCGCGTCGTCTTTCTTGGGCCGCCCGGCGCCGGCAAAGGGACGCAGGCCCGCATCCTGCACGAGCGATTCGGCCTCGAACAAATCTCGACCGGAGACCTGCTGCGCCGCAACTGCACCGAGCAAACGGAGCTCGGCCGGCAAGCGGAAGGATATATGGCGCGAGGGGAGCTCGTTCCCGACGGGCTCGTCATCGCGATGATCGAACGCGAGCTGCGCAGATTGCCGACCGGTTTCGTCATGGACGGCTTCCCTCGCAACGTCGTGCAAGCAGAGGCCCTCGACGCGCTGCTCGCGCGGCGCGGATGGCCGCTTGACGCCGCGATTCTCTTCACCGCCGACCGGCCGACGCTCATCGAACGGCTTGCGTCACGTTGGACCAATCCGCGCAACGGCAGGACGTACAACGTTTTGACGAACCCGCCGAAGGCCGCCGGCATTGACGACGACGACGGCGGCGAACTGATGCAGCGCGATGACGATCGCGCCGAGACGGTCGCGACGCGCCTTGACGTCTACGATGCGCAGACCAGGCCGCTCATCGAATACTATCGCAAGACCGGCAAGCTCGTCGACGTAAACGCTCTTGCGAGCGTCGAGGCGGTCGCCGAACGGATCGCTTCTGCCATCGGCACCACGCACGTTCCGGGGACGAGATGGTAACGCTGAAGTCTCCCCGCGAAATCGAGATCATGCGCGCGAGCGGAAAGATTACGTCGCGCGTCCTGGCCGGGCTTATGAAAGCCGCGCGGCCGGGCATGACGACGGGCGAACTGGATACTCTTGCCGAGCGTGGGATTCGTGACGCCGGCGGGATCCCCACGTTCAAGGGTTACAATGGATTTCCGGGATCGATCTGCGCTTCGGTCAACGACGAAGTCGTCCATGGAATTCCGGGGCCGCGCGTTCTCTGCGACGGCGATCTGCTTTCGATCGATATCGGCACGACGCTCGATGGTTACGTCAGCGATAGCGCCGTGACGATTCCGATCGGCAACATTTCGCAAACGGCGCAACGCCTGCTCGAGGTGACGCGGGAGTGCCTTACGCTCGGGATCGCGCAGATGAAACGCGGTAACCGGCTCGGCGATATCGGGGCGGCAGTGCAAGCGCACGCCGAGGCGCACGGCTTCGGCGTCGTGCGCGAGTTGGTGGGGCACGGCGTGGGCCGCGCAATGCACGAAGAGCCTCAAGTTCCCAACTACGGCGAGCGCGGGGACCGGACTGGAGCTCCGCGCCGGCTTGGTGTTGGCCATCGAGCCAATGATCACGCAGGGAGGGCCCAAGGTCCGGATTCTGGGGGACGGCTGGACAGTCGTTACCGCAGATGGTAAACTCGCAGCGCACTTCGAGCACACGATCGCGGTGACGGAGGACGGACCCCAGATTCTGACGCTGCGCGATTACGCAGAGGATCCGGAGATCGAACGGTACCGCCCGCCTAATGTCATCCTGAGCGCAGTCGAAGGATGACGAGAAACTATCTCCCAGTGTCATCCTGACCCTTCGATTGCGCTCAGGGCGAAGGATGACGAGAAACTAAGATCTCCCAGTGTCATCCTGAGCCTGTCGAAGGATGACGAGATTAATAAGGTAAGTTAAGATGAAAGTTAGACCATCGGTCAAGAAAATTTGTGAAAAATGCAAGATCATACGGCGGCACGGAAAAGTGCGGGTGATCTGCGACGTCAATCCAAAGCACAAACAGGTTCAAGGATAAGTCCTTCGACAAGCTCAGGATTAAAAAGGAAATTAAAGAATAATATATGGCTCGTATCGCTGGTATCGATCTGCCGCGCGAAAAGCGCGTGGAAGTTGCGCTTACGTACATCTACGGCATCGGCGAAACGACCGCGCGCAAACTGCTCGAGTTCGCGCGCGTCGACCCGAACGTGCGCGTCAAAGCGCTCAGCGAAGAGGACGAGAAGAAGCTGCGCGATGCGATCGATGCGCTTTCGCTGCGAGTCGAGGGAGATCTGCGCCGAGAAGTCCAAGGCAACATCAAGCGCTTGATGGATATCGGATGCTATCGCGGCATTCGGCACCGTCGCGGTCTGCCGGTTCGCGGACAGCGAACCAAGACGAACGCCCGCACTCGTAAGGGTCCGAAGCGCACCGTCGCCGGCAAGAAGAAAACGATAGCCAAGAAGTAACCGGCCTCCGTGAAAGCGGTCGTCACCGCGGGTGGCCGAATCGACGGCGCGTTTGCATCCGCAGCCGGAACGCGGGTCAAGGCGCTGGCTTCGCTGCACGGCGCGACGATGCTCGAGCGCGTGCTCGACGCACTTCGGGGTAGCGGCGCAACTCGGATCGCGGTGGTCGGCGGCGAGGAAGTCCGCAGCGCCTGCGGTACCGCCGTCGAGCGATTTATCGACGAAAGCCCCTCTGGAAGCGAGAACCTACTGCGGGCGCTGCGAGCTTGGCCCGAAGACGGCGAGCCGTTGCTTTATGCGACGAGCGATTTGCCGTTCATCACTGCCGCGGCAATCCGCGACTTCACGCAACGAACTCCCGAGGGTACGCTTGGCGTACCGCTGGTCGAGTTTGCAGACTACGCCGCACGCTTTCCGCAAGCGCCGGCCTGCGGAATTACGTTGGCCGGCGAGCGCGTGGTCAACGGCGGCGTCTTTCTGTTGCCGGCTGACAGTGCGCCGCGGCTCGCCGGAGCGGCAACCGCTTTTTTCGAGGCGCGCAAACGTCCGTGGCGTATGGCAAGCCTGGTCGGTCCTTCGGCATTGATTCGCTTTGCGGCGGGGCGACTGAGCGTCGCGGATTTGGAGGCGACCGCGCAGCGGGTCATGCAGATGCCGGCGCGCGCGGTGCGCGGCTGCGCCGCGGAGCTGGCCTTCGACGTCGACACGGCGGAAGAATACGGTTATGCAACAGCGCACCGTTAGTCCGTTTCGACTCGCACTTTTCTGGCTTGGCATTCAGGCGGTTTGGGGTGCGTTGCTGGGAATCTCGCTGCAATCGCGCACCATCGAGCTGGCTCCCGGGGACGCGCTGATCGCCTACGGTCGCCTGGCTACGGCCGGGGCAATCGTCGCGGCGATCGTGCAAGTGGTCGTCGGCTTCTATTCGGACGCGCGTCGCCGGCGGGGTAGCCGGCGCGTCGAGTTCTATGTAATCGGCGCGGTTGGGGGCGCCGCCGCGCTCTGGTTCTTCTACGGTGCCCACAGCGCTGGTGGCGCTGACGATCGCATACGTCGCCGTGCAAGCCGCCCTCAACCTCGCGATCGGACCCTATCAGGCGATTATTCCGGATTTCGTCGAGCGCGATCGCACCGGTATCGCATCCTCATGGATGGCCGCCTTTCAGGGCGCGGGCAACGCAATCGGAGCGCTGGCCGCAAGCTTCATCGCCAATGCGCGCTGGCTCGGTGCAGCGTTGAGCGCATTGCTGCTCGCAACGTGTCTCGTTACGTCTTCGCAGGTCCGACGGCTGACGTTACGCGTTTCGCCGGACGGAGCGGAGAAACGGCCGCCGGTCACGCGGGCGTTCGTGGATTTGTTCGTTTCGCGCGCGCTGATCTACGTTGGCTTTTATACCTTGCTGGGCTATCTGCTTTTCTACGTCAACGGCGTCCTCGGCGCGGCGACGTTGGCCGACGGGCGGCGCGAGACCGGCATACTCATCGTCAGCTTTACGCTCGTCGGTGCGGCGGGCGCGGCACTTGCCGCCCGCCCCAGCGACCGTATGGACAAACGGCTCGTCGCGACGGCGGGAGCGGCGGGGTTCATCGTGGCGTTGGCGCTCTTCATCGGGTCGCACAACCTCGCTGCCGCCGTCGTGGCGACGCTGGTTGCCGGCTTGGGCTGGGGAGTCTTCCTCGTGGCCGACTGGGCAATCGCTTGCCGGCTGCTCCCAATGAACGCAATGGCGGCGGCGATGGGGATCTGGAACCTCGCGATCGTATTGCCGCAGATCATCGCCCCGGCCTTGACGACGGCGGTCTTGCAGGCCCTTCGGGTGGGCGCGGGACACCAGGCCCCGCGGGTCGCATTTGCCATGGCTCTGTGTGAGACGTTAGTCGGGGCCGCCTGGCTCTGGCGCTTACCACGTTGCGTAATCGAGCAATAACGCGTATCGTGTCCTTGTAGCGAGAGGTAGCGCTTCGGGCGCCCGCTCGTATATTGGCATGTGGCAAGGGACCCGCCTTGCCCGGCAAAATCGTCATCTTCTAAGGAGGCACTCGTGAAACGACTGAGCACCGGATTACTCGCCGCGCTAATCGTAGCGCTATGTGGGTTAAGTGCGGTTGCAGCTCCGTCGAACGCGACGTCTGGAAACAATGGCAACAGCGTCGCGCAGATGAGCTCAACGCCGACGGCGGACTTCGGATCTCCGCCATCCGGCCAAATTCCGATTCTTTTTAACGATCATCACGTCTACAGCAAACCCGACATCGACAAGCAAGGACGCGTATTGTCCGCGCTGGTGGTGGGCGGTACGCTGTTGATTCCGTTGCGCTCGATGTTCGAGCAAATGGGTGCGACGGTTACCTGGGATGCGGGAAGTCAAACCGCAACCGTATCGAAGCCCGGCGCCGAGGTGAAAGTCACCGTTGGCAAGCCGGAGGTCGTCATCAACGGCGAATCGCGTCCTCTGGACGTTCCGCCGATGATGTACAAGGGCGCCGTGCTCGTGCCGGTCCGCGTTATTTCCGAAGGCATGGGCGCATACGTGCTGTGGGTGGCAGATCGCCACTTAGTGGTCGTGCGCTACATTCCAGCGACGCCACCGCCGAGCCCGGCTCCTCCGCCGCCGCCACCACCGCCGCCGCCCCCGCCGCCGCCCCCACCGCCGCCGCCGAAACCGGCCAACCTGTTCTGGGTAGCTGGCGATTATCTAATCTCACCGAAGGTCTACAACCAGTTCTCTCCCGGAAACTCGGGCACGGGCTCTTGGACTGCTCGAGGCGGCGTGGAGTTCAATGCCGGCGGTTTTCCGTTCATGGTCGAAGTGGACTATAAGAACTGGCAGTATCCGCACAACTGCGGCGCTCCGCCAACGGCCATCCTACAGCGCTGACCGCAGTGCTATGTGACCGTCATCGGTAGCCGGGGTTCGGCCTACGTACCGTCGTTCACGGCGGTCAATCGCGACTTTGACGTCCGTCTCGGCTATCGGATCTTCCAGCCGCACGTCTACATCGCGGTCGGGTACATCTGGAACTCGAACAACTTCGGTTACCCGAACATGAACGCGGTCGGCGGCGGTATCGAAAAGCTGCCCGATCCCGGACAGGCGTTCAACTATTACGGTAGCGTGTTCTACTATCCCAACGTTAACGGTTCGTACACCACGACCTCAACGGAGGGTCCCCCGAACACGACGTACGGCCTCGGGTACAACGTCCTGAAGTATCAAGTTGGGATCTCGTGGGCATTCATCCCCGCGGTCGCTATCGACCTCGGCTGGGCCGGAGAGAACGGAGCCAATAAGAATAACGCTCCGATCTCGTACACGTTCAACGGGCCGTACGCCGGCCTCGCGTTCTACCTTCCCTTCTAACAGAGAGGCGCTCTCTGGCGACGCCGGCTGCAATCCGCAGCCGGCGTCGTTTTGCTTTGAATGCATGCATGCGTTCGCCAGCACCAACTTGGATTGGCATTCGGTGAGAGTTTGAGCCATGGCGTGCGTGAGGGGTGTTTGTGGCGTTGCGACCCGGGGAAATAGCGGATATCGTGTCTTTATAGCGAGGGGCTGCGTTTCGGGCACCCGCTCGCGTTCAAGCATTAAGGAGGCACTCGTGAAACGACTGAGCACCGGATTACTCGCCGCGCTAATCGTAGCGCTATGTGGGTTAAGTGCGGTTGCAGCTCCGTCGAACGCGACGTCTGGAAACAATGGCAACAGCGTCGCGCAGATGAGCTCAACGCCGACGGCGGACTTCGGATCTCCGCCATCCGGCCAAATTCCGATTCTTTTTAACGATCATCACGTCTACAGCAAACCCGACATCGACAAGCAAGGACGCGTATTGTCCGCGCTGGTGGTGGGCGGTACGCTGTTGATTCCGTTGCGCTCGATGTTCGAGCAAATGGGTGCGACGGTTACCTGGGATGCGGGAAGTCAAACCGCAACCGTATCGAAGCCCGGCGCCGAGGTGAAAGTCACCGTTGGCAAGCCGGAGGTCGTCATCAACGGCGAATCGCGTCCTCTGGACGTTCCGCCGATGATGTACAAGGGCGCCGTGCTCGTGCCGGTCCGCGTTATTTCCGAAGGCATGGGCGCATACGTGCTGTGGGTGGCAGATCGCCACTTAGTGGTCGTGCGCTACATTCCAGCGACGCCACCGCCGAGCCCGGCTCCGCCGCCGCCGGCACCACCGCCGCCGCCCCCGCCGCCCCCGCCGCCGACGCCTCGGCCGCTCCTGGGCGAGGCCTTTGTGGCCGGCGACTATATCATCTCGCCTAAGGTCTACAACGAATTCAGTCCCGGTAACACCGGCAACAACTCGTTTGCCGTTCGGGGCGCGGGTGAGTTCAGTCTCGGCAACATTCCCTTCATGCTCGAGGGTACGTTCGAGCGCTACCAGTATCCGCACAACTGTAACGGCAAGATTCCGGGCTCGTCCGCCTACTATCCGGAGTGCTACGTTACGACCATCGGAGGGCAAGGCAGCTCGCCGGTTCTCGTCTCGCAGCCATTAGACGACCAGGATGCCGAGGGACGCTTTGCCGTGCGAGTTCTACAGCCGCGGATCTACATCGGCGTGGGCTACATGTGGCTTTCGAATAACTACGGCTATCCGAACATGAACACGTTTGGTTTCGGTGCGGAGAAGCTGCCGGATCTCAATCAGGCGCTCTCGTTCTTCGGCAGCGTTTGGTACTATCCGAACGCCAAGGGGACGTACAACAACCTCTCCACCGCCTCCATCAGTCCGACCTCGTACAATCTCGCCTACAACATTCTCAAGTATCAGGTTGGAGTCGATTACGTCGTCGGGAAGAGCCCGGTCTTCATCGATCTCGGTTGGATGGGCGACAATTGGAGCAACAAACAGAACGCTCCGGTCACTCGCAGCTATAACGGCCCGTTCGCCGGGATCGGTTTCCGGATACTCTATCCATAGCCCGCTAGCCAAGCAGCAGAAGGGGGGCTCGGTCGCATCGACCGGGCCCCTCGATTTGACCGGGCCGCGCCCGCTGGGGTAAGATACCTTCTTGGCGCCTTCAAGGCGCCGGCGACCCATCACGTCGTAAATCGGGAGAGATTTTGGCTGCCAAGAAGCAAACGAAGACGCGCCGGAAACGCGAAGTAAAGAACGTTCAGGCGGGCGTCGCGCACGTCCACGCCTCGTTTAACAATACCATCGTAACGATAAGCGATCCCCATGGCGGCGTCATCTCGTGGGCCTCCGCCGGAAACCTCGGTTTCAAGGGGTCGAAGAAATCTACGCCGTTCGCGGCTCAAATGGCGGCCGAAGCGGCCGCCCGCAAAGCGATGGAGCACGGGATGAAGTCGACCGAAGTCCTGGTCAAAGGCCCGGGCGCCGGGAGAGAGGCCGCGATTCGTTCGCTTCAGGCCGCCGGCCTCGAGATCACGATGATCAAAGACGTGACGCCGATACCGTATAACGGTTGCCGTCCGCCGAAGCGGCGCCGGGTGTAAGCCGATGTCGCGATATACGGGGCCGGTCTGCCGGCTCTGCCGCCGCGAAACGGCGGCCAGCAAAACGGGCGAGAAAATAAAGTTGTTCCTCAAGGGCGACCGCTGCCTCTCCCGCATGTGTGCGGTCGAGCGGCGCGGCACGGCGCCCGGTCAGAAAACGACCGGCAACAAGTCGCGGACGAAGGTCTCGGAGTACGGGCGTCAGCTGCGCGAGAAGCAGAAAATGCGCCGTTATTACGGCGTCCATGAGACGCAGTTCAGAAACTATTTCCGCGAGGCCGCGCGCGTTCCGGGCCAAACCGGGCGCACGTTCCTGCAACTGCTCGAACGGCGACTCGACAACGTGATCTACCGGCTGAACTTGGCGCAGAGCCGCGCGCAGGCGCGCCAGCTCGTCACGCATCGCCACTTCAGAGTCAACGGCCGCATCGTAAACATCCCGTCGTACGTCGTGCGCGCGGGCGACACGATCACGATCGCGCCGGCGAGCCTAAAGTCGCCGGTCTTCGGATCGAATCTCGAAGTGGCGCAGAGCCGGCGGCCGCCGGAGTGGCTCGAATGGAACGACGAAGAGAAGACTGCCAAGGTGCTGCAAGCACCCCCGCGCGAGCAGATCGACACACCGGTCGACGAGCAGCTCATCGTAGAGTACTACTCGCGCTAACAACACTACACCGCTGCTAGGCGTGCGATCGTCTGTCGTCGTGGACGGCGGGCGGATAACGTAAGCGGCAATAAAGGATACAACGACTCAAAATGACCATGTTGGAAACGCCGGTCGGCGCAACCATCGAAGTTCGCGAGCGTCGCGACAACTACGCCAAGTTTGTTATCGAACCCCTCGAGCGCGGCTTTGGAATCACGCTCGGGAACGCGCTGCGGCGCGTCCTGCTCAGCTCGATTCCGGGCGCGGCGGTGACGTACATGAAGATCGACGGCGTGTTGCACGAGTTTTCGACCATCCCCGGGATGGTCGAAGATACGATCGCACTGATGCTCAACCTCAAGGGCCTGCCGGTCAAGCTCAACAGCGACGAGCCCAAGGTCCTGACGCTCGCCGTGAGCGGGGCCCGCGAAGTGACTGCGGGCGATATCGTACCCGACGCCGACGTCGAGGTTCTCGAACCGAACTACCGGCTCGCCACGCTCTCGTCGAAGGATGCGAAGCTCACGATGGAGATCGGCGTCGAGAAGGGCCGCGGCTACGTGATGGCCGACCGTCAGCGCAACGTCGAGCACATGATTGGATTGATTCCCTTGGACTCGATCTTTTCGCCGATTCGCAAGGTCAACTTTACCGTCGACGATACTCGCGTGGGGCAGAGCGTGGATTTCGACCGCCTGACCGTCGAAGTCGAGACCAATGGCTCGATCACGCCCGACGAGGCGCTTTCGACCGCCGCGACGATCATGCAGGAGCAACTCGATCTCTTCGTTTCCTTTACAAACCGCGCGGAACCGTTACCCGAGGCGCCGCCAAACGAGTGGGATATTCCGGTCGAGACGCTCAACCTCTCGGTTCGCTCGTTTAACTGCCTCAAACGCGCCGGCATTTCGAAAGTCTCCGAGTTGCTGGACTTGACCGAAGACGAGATCATGAAGATGCGCAACTTCGGCAAGAAGTCGCTCGACGAGATCAAACTGGTTCTCTCTGAGAGGGGGTTGGCGCTGCGCCAGTCGTAGCGTTGTAACGAACATGCCGCATTCCATCGCGTACAAGCGACTCTCCCGTACCGACGGTCATCGCAAGGCGTTGTTGCGAAATCTCGCGACGTCGCTCTTCAAGCACGAAAAGATCGAAACGACTTCAACGAAGGCGAAGGAGATCAGTAAGATCGCCGAGCGATTGATCACGACGGCCATGGCAGGCGATCTGGCCGCTCGGCGCCAGGTCGCGGAGTTTCTTACCGAGCCCGCGGTCGTGAAGAAGCTCGTCGAGCAGATCGCCCCGGCCCTTAAAGGCCGAACCGGCGGTTACACGCGCATCACCAAGACGCGCGTTCGCCCCGGCGACGCCGCCGAACTCTCGCTCGTCGAGTTGCTTTCCGCGTCCACTTAAGACTCCCAGTGTTACCCTGAGCCCTTCGTCCTTCGACTGCGCTCAGGATGACATTACCGCGCTCAGGACTGGCCTGTCGAAGGGTGACGGTGCGAAAAACCTTGGACTATCACAGCGAATCGCAGGCGCTCGATCGGGAAATCCTCGGCGTCGTAAACGCTTGGCACCAGCATGGCGCCGAACTAACGCAGGGCGAGTTCAATGACCTCGCCCTGCGGCTTTTCGATTACCAACTTCGCTACAATGCCCCCTATGCGCGCTACTGCGAACGCCTGGGAGTGACGCGCGATGCGTTTCCCACGTCGTGGGAGGCGATCCCAGCGATTCCCGCTCCGGCATTCAAAGAAGCAACGCTCGCGACATTCGACGCGCGCGATGCCGCGCTTACGTTCGAAACCAGCGGCACGACCGACGGCAGACCCGGCCGGCACTACCTCGAAACGCCGGCGCTCTACGACGCCGCGCTGCTGGCCGGCTTCGACCGCTTCATGCTTGCCGATGATGCCACGCTGCGCTACTTCAACTGCGTGCCGAATCCGCGCGAGTCGCCGCATTCATCCTTAGGCTATATGATGAAGCGGGTGGCCGAGGCGCGCGGCGATGGAGAGACCGGTTGGTATTTGCGCGACGGCGAACTGCTTTTTGAGACGCTCAAGAGTGACTTACGGGATTTGCTCACTGAGCGTCGGCCGGTTTGCCTCGCGGCGACAGCCTTCGCGCTCCTGCATATGCTCGACGCGATGGAGGCCGACGGGCTGCGCGTCTCATTGCCGCCGGGTTCGCGGATCATGGAGACCGGCGGGTTCAAAGGACGCTCGCGCATGGTATCACGCGAGGAGCTGTACGAACGAACCTGCGACCGCTTCGGAGTTGACCAAGACGCAGTCGTGGCCGAGTACGGGATGACGGAACTGTCGTCGCAATATTACGATCGCCTGCCAGTCGGTGCTGTGCTCGCGCAGCGACGCAAGGTTGCGCCGCCGTGGCTTTGCGCACGCGTCGTCGGGCCGGATCGTAAGACGCTCCCTAATGGTGAGATCGGCTCCATCCTCCACGTCGATCTAGCGAACCGCTCGTCGTGTATCGCAATCCAGACGGAAGATCTCGGTATACGATACGACGATGGGCTCGTGCTAATCGGGCGCGACCTCGATGTCGAGCCGCGCGGCTGTTCGCTTGACGCCGAGGACCTGAGATATCCGGCACCGCAAGCGCTCTGGTGGCTTCGTGTCTAACCTTCACGTCTCTCGACGACGCGACGTGATCAAACCGCTGTTAAGGCCGCTCGTGGAGAGTCCGCCGCGGAAACGCGCGTGCTCGACCTTCATGCAACGATCGACGACGACGTCGAGGCCCGCCTGGTCGGCAAGCGCGATCGCGTCGTCGTTGATCACTCCGTACTGGAACCAGATTGCCTTCGCTCCCGCGGCGATCGCGTCGTTGACGACGCCCACGACTTCGCTAGGCTTGCGGAAGACGTCCACGACGTCCGGCGCGCCGTGCTGCTCGCCGTACCCGGCGAGCGTTGGATAGGCCGCGATCTGATCGATCTCGGTGAGCGTCGGATTGATCGGCGCGACGTCGTACGGCGTCTGCGTTCGCAGGTAGGAGAAGACCGTGTAGCTCGGCCGCAGCGGATTGCCCGATGCGCCGACCATCGCGATCGTGCGCACGCGCGCAAGCAGATCGCGAATCTCCGCCGGGGTTGAAAGGATCATGCCGTGTCATCCCCGCTTTGTCGCCCTTCGACAGAGCCTGTCCTGAGCTTGTCGAAGGGCTCAGGGTGACAAAGCTGGGGCTCAGGGTGACAAAGCTGGGATGACAAGGAGCGCAGGCCGTTATCGAGGTCCCAGAGCAAGTCGTCGACGTCTTCCAGACCGACGGAGAGCCGAATACTCTCGGGCTCGACTCCGGCGAGGCGCAACTCTTCATCCGAAAGCTGCGAATGCGTCGTCGACGCCGGATGGATCACCAGGCTCTTCGCGTCGCCGATGTTGGCGAGGTGGCTCCACAGCTCGAGCGCGTCGATGAAGCGGCGCCCGGCCTCGCGGCCGCCGCCCAGCCCGAAAGTAAAGACGGAGCCCATCTGCGGCTCGCGTACCCATGCAACCTCGGAGCGATTGCGAAGAAAGTCGACGACCGCGCGAGCGTTGCGCACGTGGCGGTCCATCCGCAGTTCCAGCGTTTCCAGACCGAGGAGCATCAGCCACGCATCCATCGGCGACATCGCGGCGCCGACGTCGCGTGAGACTTCGGCGCGCGCTCGCATCAGGAACGCGTACTCTCCGAACGTTTCGGTGAAGACCTTGCCATGATAGCCGGGGCTCGGCGTGTCGAGCAGTGGAAAGCGGCCGTTGCCCCATGGGAACGTTCCCGATTCGATCAAGACGCCGCCGATCGCCGTGCCGTGCCCGTTGATGAACTTGGTCGCGGAGTGCAGTACGATATCGGCGCCCAGCTCGATTGGCCGGCAGAGGTAGGGTGTGGCAAACGTGTTGTCCACTACCAGCGGAATGCCCGCTTCATGTGCGATCGCCGCGAAGGCGCGCAAATCTGCAACGATGCCCGACGGATTGCCGATCGTTTCCACGAAAAGAAACTTCGTTTTGGCGCCGATCGCCGCGCGAGCCGCTTCCGGATTCTCGGCGGAGATGAACGTCGTGTCGATTCCCATCCGTTTGACCGTCACGCTGAGCTGAGTTACCGTGCCGCCGTAGACGTTTTGCGCGCAGAGTAAGTGGTCGCCGGCCTGCGCCAGCGAGAGAATCGTGCAGAGCTGCGCGGCCAGGCCGCTGGAAAACGCGATCGCGCCGAGCCCGCCTTCGAGGCTGGCCATCCGCTCTTCGAACGCGGCGACCGTCGGATTGCTGATCCGGCTGTAAATGTGACCGTAACTGCGCAATGCAAAAAGCTCGGCCGCCTGCTCGGTCGAGCCGAAGACGTACGCCGCCGTTTGGTAGATCGGGGCGGCGCGGGATCCCGTCGCCGGATCGGGTGGCGTTCCGGCGTGAATCGCGCGCGTTGCAAAGCCAAATCTGTGCTCGTGCTGCATATGAATCGAAGGTCTCAGAGCCTACTTCGCGCTATAATGCTCTTATCATGGGGATGACACTGACCGAAAAAATTCTCGCGCGGCATGCCGGCCTCGAGAGCGTCGAGCCGGGGCAAATCATCAACGCGAAGGTAGATCTGGTCCTGGCGAACGAGCTCTCCGCGGCCGTCGCCATCGGCGTGATGCGCGGCATCAAAGGCGCCGGTAAGGTTTTCGATCCGAGTAAGATCGCACTGGTCGCAGACCATTTCGTTCCGGCAAAGGATGCGCAATCTGCCGGGCTCGCCCGCCTCATGAAAGAGTTTGCGGCCGAGCAGAAGGTCGAGCACTTCTTCGATGTCGGCCGGGGCGGGATCGAACACGTCGTGCTTCCGGAGGAAGGTTTGGTCGCGCCGGGCGAGCTGATCGTGGGCGGCGATTCACATACGTGTACGTACGGTGCGTTCGGCGCCTTCGCGACGGGAATGGGCTCGACGGATATCGCCGCGGCGTTCGTCCTCGGCGAAGTCTGGCTGAAGGTTCCGGCTTCGATCAAGCTGGTCTACAGCGGCAAACCGGGTCCGTTCGTGTACGCAAAGGACATCATGCTGCGGACGGTTGGCGAGTTGGGCATCGACGGCGCAACCTATCGCGCGATCGAATATCACGGTACGACCGTCGACGAGCTCTCGATCACCGGCCGCATCACCATGGCCAACATGGCGATCGAGGCGGGCGCCAAGAACGGCATCTTCCACGCCGACGCGAAGACGATCGCATACGTGGAAGAACGCACCGATCGGCCGTTCGTCGTCGAACGGGCCGATGCCGATGCGGTTTACGAGCGCGTGATCTCCATCGACATTAGTTCGCTGGAGCCGCAGGTCGCGTGTCCGCATACCCCCGATAACGTGCATCCGATCTCGGACGTCACGCGCGACGACTTGAAGGTCGATCAGGTCTTCATCGGCTCGTGCACGAACGGCTATATCGACGACCTGCGCGTCGTCGCGAAGATTCTCGACGGTAAACGGATCGCTCCCAACCTTCGCGTGATCGTCAATCCGGGCTCTCAGAAAGTCTGGATGCAGGCCGCCGACGAGGGTATTCTCACGACGCTGGCTGCCGCGGGTTGCGCCGTAAATACGCCGGGCTGTGGTGCCTGTTTCGGTGGCCACATGGGCACGCTCGGAGACGGCGAACGCGCGATTTCGACGACCAATCGAAACTACGTCGGGCGGATGGGCTCGCCGAAGGCCGAGATCTATCTCGCTTCGCCGGCTACCTGCGCGGCATCGGCGCTTACCGGGCGCATTACCGACCCGCGCGTCGTCGAAGCGGTACCGGTGTAGGAATTGGAAGCGACGCTACGCGGCCACGCGCACAAGTATGGCAAGAACGTCGACACCGACGTGATCATTCCCGGAAAATACTGCAACATCATCGATAAGACGGAGCTCGGGAAGCACGCGCTCGAAGGGCTCGATCCCGAGTACACGGCAAAGATGAAGCCAGGCGACATCATCGTCGCCGATACGAACTTCGGCTGCGGATCGAGTCGCGAGGTCGCGCCGATCGCCATTAAGGCTTCCGGAACCTCGGCGGTCATCGCAAAGAGCTTTGCTCGAATCTTCTATCGCAATGCACTTAACATCGGATTCCCGATTTTCGAGTCGGCCGAAGCAGTCGACGGAATTGACGCGGGCGACGAAATCGAAGTCGAGCCTGCCAGCGGAATCGTCCGCAACCTGACCAAAGGCACCACCTATCGGGCCGCAGAGTTTCCGCCCTTTATGCAATCGCTGATC
Organism: Vulcanimicrobiota bacterium; assembly: GCA_963736775.1. GTDB lineage: Bacteria > Vulcanimicrobiota > Vulcanimicrobiia > Vulcanimicrobiales > Vulcanimicrobiaceae > Cybelea. The sequence continues at coordinate 89,247 of CAVTPY010000011.1, forward strand.
GACGCCGGCGGCCTGGTCCCCTACGTCGAGCGACGCCTAGCCGAAACGACGTAACGAGGCTTACGGCGGAGTGTAGGCACCAGGTTGCGAGACGCCACCCGGCGACGGATTGACGTTTTCAATCCATTTCTCTTTCGCCCGATAGGCCGCAGTAAATGGTAGCTGGCCGCCGGCCGACGTCAGCATTCCGACCATGTCGGTCGTGCCGTCCAGCTTGCCCTCCATCAGCAGCGTCGTGCCGTTGGGCAGCGAGACGATGAGGCGGATGTCTTGTCCGTCAACGGTTCCGACGAGCGGATACTGTTTCTTCTTCGCATCGAGGTAGGTGCCGGTTAGGGCGCCGCCTTGTTGATGCAGCTGGATGTGAGTGTAATCGGTGGTCATGGGATGCTGAATCTGAACCTCCCAGACTCCGTCCAGCCCCTTTCGCGCGTTGGGCGGCGGGCTGGGCGTTGCCGTGCTCTTGGCGGTCTTGGGAGGGCTTCCAAGCGGGAAGAGCGTCGCTGCCGGCTGGGGCAGGGTCGAGGAATCCGGTTGGGGAGTCATCGCGGCCGTTGAGTCGATGGGCGGCGGGGTCGGCGGCGGAGTTGCGGCCATGGCTGCAATGCGGCCTTGCGGTAGGCCGCCAAATAGGGCGACGGCGGCGATCGCGCCGCCGGCAAAAGCAAAAAAGGAAGACAACTTCACGGGTCTTGGCTTTGGGGGCAGCGCGACTGGCTCCTGTGAGTCCCTTCGACCTCGCTCAGGAGTGCTTGCCCTCTCTGATATAATGCTAAAGCTGTGAAGAGTAAGATTCATCCCAAATGGTATCCCGAGGCACGCGTTCACTGTGCGTGCGGCAATACTTTCGTGACCGGCTCGACGCTCCCGGAGATCGCCGTCGAGATATGCGCGGCGTGCCATCCGCTCTTCACCGGTCAGCAGAAGTTAATCGATACGGCGGGTCGCGTCGATAAGTTCAATCAACGCTCGGCCGCCGCGCTCAAGAAACAAGAGGAGGCCGCAGCCCGCCAGAAGACGCGCGACGCTAAAAAGGCGGCTGCCGCACTCTAACTGGCTCCCCAGACTGACGCGCTGACGGAGCGGCTGGCGACGATGGCGCGCCGCTTCGACGAGATCGAAGCCGAGCTCGCCAACCCTGCCGGTGGCTTCGACCAAGAGCGCTACACCGCGCTCATAAGAGAGCGCGCGCAACTCGAGCCTCCGGTTCAAACGTACCGGCAGATCTCCAAACTTCGCGCTGCGATCGATGCCAACGAGGCGCTTGCGCGATTGGAAGCGGGCGAACTGCGAGACCTGGCGCTTGAAGAGAACCGCGCGCTGATCGAGCGCACCGCCGCGCTCGAAGAAGAGTTGGCGGCGCTGATGGTGCCGCAAGATCCCGACGATTCCAAAGACGTTTTCGTGGAAATCCGCGCCGGTACCGGAGGCGACGAAGCCGCGATCTTTGCCGGCGACCTCGCGCGAATGTATATGCGCTTTGCCGAATCGGCGGGAATGAAGGTCGAACTCGTCTCCGAAAGCTTGAGCGACGCGGGCGGCTACAAAGAGATCGTCTTTACGGTCAACGGAAATCAGCCCTATCGCATCCTCAAGCACGAATCAGGTGTGCACCGCGTTCAGCGCGTTCCAGCTACGGAGGCGCAGGGACGGATTCACACGAGCACCGCAACGGTCGCCGTCTTACCGCAAGTCGAGAACGACGCGGAAGTGGAGATCAAGACGTCGGATCTCCAGGTCGACACGTATAAGGCTTCGGGCGCCGGCGGCCAGCACGTTAATAAGACCGAATCGGCGATTCGCATTACGCACGTGCCGACGGGAATAATCGTCGCATCGCAGCAGGAGCGCTCGCAGACGCAAAATCGCGAAAAGGCGATGCAGATGTTGCGCGCGACGCTCTACGACCGCAAACGCCGCGAGCAAGAGGAGGCGGTCGACTCGCTGCGCCGTTCGCAGGTCGGCAGCGGGGAGCGCTCGGAGAAGATTCGCACCTACAACTTTCCGCAGGACCGCGTCACCGACCACCGGATCAATCGCAGCTTCGGAAATATTCGCGCGATCGTCGACGGCGATCTCGGACGGATCGCGCAGGAACTGATTGCCGATCAGCGAGCGCGGCAGCTCGCAGGAGAAGCGCAGTGACGAGCGTTGCGGAAACCTTGGCGCGAGGGACGGCACTTATGCGCGACTCCAGCGCCTCACCGCACGCCGATGCGCAACTGCTCTTGGGCCACGTACTCAATCGCGGGCGCGAATGGCTCGTGGCTCACGGCGAGGCGACGCCGTCGCGAGAGGAAGCCGAAGCGTTCCAACGTCTGAGTGGCGAGCGCTCGCGCGGCGTGCCGGTCGCCTATCTGCTCGGAAGCGCCGGTTTCTACGGGCGCGAGTTCCTGGTTAATGCAAGCGTCCTCGTCCCGCGCCCCGAAACCGAACACCTCGTTGCGGAAGCGATTGCCTTTATCGGAAACCGGGCTGCGCGCGTTCTCGACGTCGGGACGGGCTCCGGCATAATCGCCTGCACGATCGCCGCCGAAACACAGGCGACCGTGCACGCGACCGACATCTCTCCGGCCGCCATCGGGGTCGCAAAGAGAAACGCACAACGCCTCGGCGTTGCGGACCGTTGCACATTTCTCGCCGGCGATCTCACCGAACCAGTAAAAAACGAGCGATACGACGTCGTCGTCGCCAACCTGCCGTACATTCCGAGCGCGCAGATTCCCACTAAACCCGACCCGATCGCGTACGAACCACGCGAGGCGCTCGACGGCGGCCCCGACGGACTAACCCTCTATCGCGGGCTGCTCGACACGCTTCCGCCGCTCGTGAACCCCAACGCCATGCTCTTATTGGAAGCCGCCCCGCCAACAATCCCGGGGCTGCGCGACCTGGTGCGCCATTCTCTCCCCCGACTTCACGATCGCGGTTTGCAACGATTACGCGGGCCTTGCCCGGTATATCAAGGCGAAGGGACCCGACGGACCGCTCGGCTCCGCCCCTCAATAGGTCTGGAGCGCGAACGGGTGGAATAAGAACCTCCCGAGATGGCGAAGTACATATTCTTCACCGGGGGCGTTGTGAGTTCGCTCGGCAAGGGCATCACGGCGGCCTCGCTCGGACGGCTGCTCAAAGCGCGCGGTTTCAGCGTTTCGATCCAAAAGCTCGATCCGTATATCAACGTCGATGCCGGTACGATGAACCCGTACCAGCACGGCGAGGTCTTCGTGACCGAAGACGGGGCGGAGACGGACCTCGACCTTGGTCACTACGAGCGCTTCATCGACGAAAACCTGCAGCGCACCAACAACGTTACGACTGGTCAGGTCTACAACTCCGTTATCGAAAAGGAGCGGCGCGGCGACTATCTGGGCGCGACGGTGCAAGTAATTCCCCACATCACCAACGAGATCAAGGCGCACATCAAACGAGTCGCCGAGGCCAGTCGCGCGGACGTGTTCATCGTCGAAGTCGGCGGGACGGTCGGCGACATCGAATCACTGCCATTCCTGGAAGCGATTCGCCAGATGCGTTACGATGTCGGTGACGAGAACGTAATGTACGTTCATCTGACGCTGGTTCCGCATCTCGGTGCGGCCGACGAACTCAAGACCAAACCGACGCAACACTCGGTGCGCGAGCTGCGCGGAATCGGAATCTCACCCGACGCCATCGTCTGCCGCACGCAATCGGCACTGCCGATGCCGCTGGAACTGAAGGAGAAGATCGCGCTCTTCTGCGACGTTCCGCCCAGCGCAGTCGTTCAGAACGGCGATGCGCGCACGATCTATCAGGTTCCGCTCAATCTCGAGGCCGAGGGTCTGGCGCAGGCCGCGATCCGCAAGCTGAACCTTCCGGCAACGCGGCCATCGCTCAACGATTGGGTTGCGATCGCGGATCGTCTGCTTCATCCGGAGCATCACGTCACCATCGCGTTGATCGGCAAGTACGTCGAGCTCAAAGACGCCTACATCTCGATTAACGAGGCGCTCGCGCACGCGGGAGTCTTCTACCATGCATCGGTCGAGATCAAGCGAATCGATTCGGAGCTGGTCGAGAAAGAGGGGACCGACGTGCTGCGCGGCGCGCATGGAGTGCTCGTGGCTCCGGGCTTCGGCGCGCGCGGCGTCAACGGAAAACTGCGGGCCATTCACTACGTGCGCGAGCACCAGATTCCGTTTCTGGGTATCTGCTACGGGATGCAGCTCGCCTGCGTCGAGTTTGCGCGAAACGTCTGCGAGCTCCCCGAAGCCATGACGAGCGAAGTGGACGAGACGACGGTCGATCCGGTGATCGACTTCATGCCGGATCAGCGCAACTTGGAGATGTACGGTGGAACGATGCGGCTAGGGACGTACGCCTGCACGTTGCAGGAAGGGAGCCAGGCTGCGCGAGCCTACGGAACGCTCGAGATCAGCGAACGGCACCGTCACCGGTATGAGTTCAACAACCGCTACCGGCCGATCTTCGAAGAGCACGGGATGCGCTTTAGCGGCCATCACACGATCGGTAAGACGCGTCTGGTCGAAGTCATCGAGCTGCCCCCCGAAATGCACCCATGGTTCGTTGCAACGCAGGCCCATCCGGAGTTCAAATCTCGGCCCAACCGGCCGGCACCGCTCTATCGCGACTTCATCGGTGCGGCGCTGGCGCATCAAGAAAAGATCGATGGAAAGGCGAGCCTTCGTGAGGCAGCGACCTGGACCCAGGCCTAATCACCGCCGTCGTTCTCACCCGCGACGAAGAGCGCAATCTGCCACGTGCCCTCACTAGTCTGCCTCGTGCGATCCACGTGTTCGTGCTCGATGCGTACTCGCGAGATCATACCGTGCAGTTCGCGCGCGGGGCGGGCGCCGTCGTCGTGCAGCGTGAATGGACCGATTTCGTCGATGCGCGGCGCTTCGCACTCGCTTCGGTTCGGACGCCTTGGGCGTTGATGCTCGATGCCGATGAAGCGCTCGACGACGTACTCTGCGATGCGATCGCCGAAGCCCCCGACGATGTCGACGGATATAACGTGCGTCGCACGACGTATTTTTGCGGTCACCCCCTGCGGATGTGGCGCAACGAGCCGCTGTTGCGTCTCTTTCGCACCGACCGGGTGACCCTCCAAGCCAACCCGGCGGCATCGGCCGATGCGCTTCTGCATGAAGCGTGGTCCAGCGCGGGTTCGGTCGGCGAACTGCGCGGGACGCTGCTGCACTTTTCGTACCCCGACGTCGCGTCGTATCGAGCCAAATACGACCGGTACACCTCGCTGGAAGCGCAGCCGGCTGCACGGCTCGCTTCTCGGATTTATCGGCGCGTGCGCCACGAGCGTCCTGCGGCTGGCATGGCTGCTGTTCGCCAAAGGTGCGCTGCTCGACGGTCCGCGCGGCTGGTACGTGGCGTACGAATCGGCGATCTATCCGGCGGTTGCGATGGGGAAAGCGTTACTTCAATGAGGCCCGCGCGCGTTGGTCTCGACGCGCGATTGACTCGTCAGCTCTCGGTCGGAATGAAAACGTACGCTCGCGAGCTCGTTGCGCGTTTGCCGCGCGTCGCTCCCGAGTTTACCTTCGTGCCGCTGGGTCGTGGGGGAAACTTCGGATGGGACGAACAGGTGCGGCTGCCACTGACGATTGCGCGCTCGCGTGTCGAACTGGTCCATTTCCTGTCACAGTACGTCCCGGCGGTCGTGCCGGCACGTTTCATCGTGACGATTCACGATTTAATTCACTTGCATTTCCCTGCGCACTTCAAGTCGAAAGTTCGGCCATACTACGAGACGTTCGTCCGCTGGACGTGCGCGCGGGCGGCACGCGTGATCACCGACGACGAGCGTACCGTCGAGGATCTCGTGAGCTTTCTCGGCACGCGCCGCTCGAAGATCCGCGTCGTTCCGCTCGGGGTCGGCGAAACGTTTTCCCGCGCGGTCGCGCCGCACGTCGCCCCGCGCCCCTACCTCCTCTACGTCGGCAACCATCGCCGCCACAAGGACCTGGCGACGCTCTTTACCGCGTGGTCGGCGCTCCCCCCGGACGTGAAGATCGACCTTTACGTGACGGGTCCCGACGATTTCGGTGGCGAGCTCGAGCGCCGCAGCGACAAGACGCGCAGGATCGTCCCTTTGGGAGAGATCCGCAGCGACGAGCTCGCGTCCTATTACGCGGGTGCGAGGGCGCTCGTGCACCCGTCGTTGCGCGAGGGGTTCGGATTACCGATGCTGGAGGCGATGGCCGCCGGCTGCCCCGTCCTCGCCTGCGAAGACTCGTTGCCGCGCGTGCTCGAGTCCGCCGCCCTTTCGTTCAAAGCGCGAGACGTCGACGGGCTGCGAACCCTCCTCGAGCGGATACTCACCGACCAGGGTACGCGCGAACGGTCGGTCAACCTAGGGCGCGAGGCCGCAGGCCGGCTATCCTGGGATCGCTGCGCGCGGGCCACTGCCGACGTCTACCGAGAGGTGCTGGAGTAAGCCACTGAAAGTGAAATGGATTTTCGCATTGCTGCCGCTCTTGCTACTGGCTGCCGCAGCACCCCGCCCGATCGGGATCGTCATTAACGGCAACGTGCTATCGCTCGATCCCGGACCCCGTTTCGAGCACAAACTGCTTTATGTGCCCGTCCGCCGCACGATCGAGGCGCTCGGACTGGCGTTCGACCGCTCCGGCAATCGCATCGTGACGCAAATCGGATCGAAGACCGTCGTTCTCACGATCGGCAGCCCAATCGCGCAGGTAGATACCGGCCAGCTCGCACTGGAGGGCCCACTGCTAGAGATCAAGGACGTGCTCTACGTTCCGTTGCGCTTCTTCACCGATATTCTGGGCGCCCAGGCGCATTTCGACCGGCACACCAACACGGTCACGATCGTCGCCCAGCTCGTGGGACGCTCCAGCCGCGGTTTGGTTCCCGTCGGAAGCGGTTTTGAACGATTTGGCACCGTCGAGGGAGTTGACGTGCTCTCGGATCCGCCGACGCTGACGCTCGGCTATAACGGCGGCATTAAGACGATCAAAATCGGCCCCAATGCGGCCATCGACGTCGAGGACGTCAACGTAGACGTGACCTCACCCGGCGAGCTCGGCGATGTGCGCCCGGGCGACTTCGCGCGAGTCGAGATACGCAAGGACGGCCGCGTGGAGCGGGTCGTCGACGAGTTCGGCTCGAGAAACGGTCGCATCGTGGCAATTGCCGGCAATCAGTTCGTGCTCGACGACGGTCAAGTGATCTCACCCGGCCGCACGGTGGAGATCTCGCTCAACGGAAAGGCCGCCGGTTTCGGCGATCTGCAACCCGACGATCAGGTGAGCGTTCGCTACAACGTCGAGACCAACGAAGTGCGAGAGATACTTGCCAGCCGGCGAATAGCCACGGTCGCGCAGCGCGTCACGATCGACAGCATCGAGACCGACGTAACCCGACCGTTGCGTGCGGGAGATACCATTGCGGTGACGATGCGCGGAACCCCCGGCGCAGCCGCGACATTCGACATCGGCTCCGACGTGGCGAATCAAGCGATGCAACAGCGAGCGCCCGGAGTCTACGATGGGAGTTACGTCATTCCCCGAGGTGCGAACTTTGACGACGACGCATTGATCGGCCGGCTCGCGGCGGGCAACGACATAGCACACGCGGCCGCGCCGCAGACGATCTCGGCGTCGAGCACGCCGCCCGGCATTGCCGATTTTGCGCCCGACGCCGGCGCGACGGTCAACAACAATCGGCCGGCGGTCTATGCGAGCTTTGCCGCGGATGCGGTGCCCGTGAATCCGTCGAGCGCGATGCTCTGGGTCGACGGGCGCGACGTCACGTCGGAATGCGTGCGAACCTCACAGTTCATTCAATACCTGCCGTCATACGAATATCCCAACGGCTCGGTGCGAGTTACCGTGCGCGTCTCGGACGAAGCCGGTAATACGACGACGAAATCGTGGAGCTTCACGATCCGGGGGCGTTAATGGACGGCTGCATTTTCTGCAGAATTGCCGGCGGACAGGTGCCCGCCAAAATCATTGCGCGCGACGACGGCGTGATCGCCATCGAGGACCTCAATCCGCAGGCGCCGTCGCACGCGCTCGTGCTCCCGGTCGCGCATTACGCGACGATCGTCGATCTGACTCGGGCCGAGCCGACCCTCGCGGCCCGCTTGATGACGGTGGCGTCACAGTTGGGCAACGACCGCGGAGGAGAGCGGGGATTTCGCTTGGTTATCAATACCGGCGAGGACGGAGGGCAAACCGTCGACCACGTGCACGTCCACGTGTTGGCCGGCCGTCGAATGTCGTGGCCGCCTGGCTGAGGATTTGACGCTCTGCCGGGGCTGTGTTACCCTACCAGCAGGCCCCTTCGGGGCCTAATTTTCGCGCCAATGCGCGCGCCGAGAGGGGGTCGTCAACAGAATGGAAGTTCGCATCGCTCCAGGCGAAACTATTGAGAGCGCGTTGCGCCGTTTCAAGAAGGCCACCCAGAAGGCCGGGATCCTCGCCGAGGCGCGCAAGCACGAGCATTACGAAAAGCCCAGCGTTCGCAAGAAGAAGAAGTCGGCTGCGGCACGCAAGCGCCGCGCCTAGCAAATCCTAACGCGAAGTGGGAACGCTCAAGGATCGAATCTCCACCGACCTCAAGGACGCAATGCGGGCTCGCGATCAGCTTCGCCTCGATACGCTGCGCTCGGCCCTTTCGGGGTTTATCTACAAGCGCTCTGAAGCCGGTAGCGAGCTTTCCGATGCCGACGAGCGCGACGTCGTAACGCGGCTGGTAAAACAGCGCGGCGATTCGCTGACGGAGTTCGAAAAGGCCGGGCGCACCGATCTCGCGGAAAAGGAGCGAGCCGAGCGGGAGATTCTGCTCGCATATTTGCCGCCCCAGCGTTCCGCCGCGGAAGTGCGCGAGATCGTTCAAAGTGTTCTCGCCGAGCTGCCCCCGGAGTCGCGAAATGCCGGAGCCGTGATGAAGGTCGTGATGCCGCAACTCAAAGGCGTCGCCGACGGCAATCTCGTGCGCCAGATCGTCACCGAAGAGCTGTCATCCTGAGCGCAGTCGAAGGGCGTAACTTCCGCTACCCGACCTAGGTAGCTACCGGCATGAAGGTATTACGGCTGCGGGCATGGCTCTCGTGCGCGCTACTGCTAGGCGGTCTGGCCGGCATTGCCGGTGCTTCTTCGATCGACAGGCCCGTTGTCGTCGTTCCGATCACTGGAACCGTCGACGACGGCATGGCCCATCTCGTGGAGCGCTCGGTCGACGAAGCCAACCGTTCCAATGCTCGCGCAATCTTACTGACCGTCAACAGTGGGGGCGGCCTCGTGAGCTCGGCATTTCGGATTCGCGACGCGCTCTTTAGCGCGCAGGAGCCCGTCGATGCCTACGTTTCGCAACGAGCCTACTCGGCCGCGGCACTAATTACGCTCTCCGCCAATCGGATCATCATGGCTCCCGGCGCCTCGATCGGCGCAGCCGAGCCCGTTGAAGCGGGTGGCACGGTTCCCCCGAGCGACAAGATCATCTCGGCACTGCGCGGTGAGTTCGAATCGACCGCGGAGCGGACGCATCACAGTCCGGAAATCGCCGGGGCGATGGTCGATAAGAACGCGAGCCTTCCGCAGTATAAGCGTTCGGGCATGGTGCTCACCCTGAACACCGACGACGCCGTGCGCGCGGGCGTCGCCGAAGGCACCGCAACGACGTTGGATGCGGCGCTCGCCGATCTGAAACTCGCCGGAGCGCCGTTGGTAACCCAATCCTATTCCTTTGGCGAATCGCTTGCGCGCTTCGCGACCGATCCGGTCGTCAGCGGCCTCTTGTTGACGCTGGGAATGCTCGGCCTTTTGATCGAGATGCAAACGTTGCACGGGATCGCCGGCCTCATCGGCGTCGGCGCCCTCGCGCTCTTTTTCGGAAGCCACGTCTATGCCGGCTTCTCAAATGACTTCGTCGTCGCGCTGGCAGTGATAGGACTGATCGGAATTCTCTGGGAGCTGCACGTCGTTCCCGGCCACGGACTCCCCGGAATCCTGGGGGCCGGTGCGCTCTTGGTGGCCGTCTTGCTGGCCTTCGGCTTACCATTTCTCTTCGTCGGCGTCGAAACGATCGCGACGGCGATCGTGCTTACGGTTATTGGGTTCACGTTGACGGTACGGGCGGTCCCTCAGAACGCGTGGGCGCATCGTCTGGCGCTATCTGCGGCGCAAGGGCCGGAGTACGTCACGAGCACGGATTTCGGCGCGTTACGCGGGCGAGCGGGAACGGCGACAAGCTTTCTTCGGCCCGCCGGCATCGCTTCGATCGATGGACGGCGAATCGACGTCCTGACCGCCGGCGAGTTCATCGCCGCCGGTACCCCGATCCGCGTGGTGCGCGTCGAAGGCGCTCGGATCTTCGTTGAGCCACTTGTTTCGTAAGGAGCACACATGATTGCCGTCAGCGGCGCCGTCGTCATCTTCCTCGTCGTTATTGCGTTTTTCGCGTTCCTATATTACTTTCCGATCGGCCTGTGGATTCGAACCATCGCGGCGGGCGTTCCGCTCGGCATCATCGCTTTGGTGAGAATGCGTCTGATCGGCATTCCGCCCAGCGTGATCGTCACCAACTACGTGCGAGCGCGCAAGGCGGGCCTCGATCTCACCGTCGATCAGATGCAATCGCACTTTCTTGCCGGAGGAAACGTCGAGAACGTGACGCTGGCCATGATCGCCGCACAACGGGCCCAGATTCCCTTGGAATGGCAGCGCGCAGCGGCAATCGACTTGGCCGGACGTAACGTGCTCGAGGCGCTGCAAACCTCGGTGACCCCTCGGGTCATCGAGACGCCGACCTTTCAGGGCGTCGCCCAGAACGGAATCCAGCTGAACGTCAAAGCGCGGATCACGGTGCGCAGCAATCTGGACCGGTACGTCGGCGGCGCCGGCGAGCCGACGATCATCGCGCGCGTCGGCGAGGGAGTGGTCTCGGCAGTCGGCGCTGCGGTCGATCACAAGGAAGTCCTCGAGTACCCCGATCGGATAAGTAAGGCCGTCCTTGCCAAAGGGCTCGACGCCGGCACGGCGTTCGAGATCGTTTCCATCGACATCGCCGACGTGGACGTCGGCAAGAATATCGGTGCCGAGTTGCAGACGAGTCAGGCCGAGGCCGATCGCCGGATCGCGCAGGCCAAAGCGGCAGAGCGGCAATATGCAGCACAGGCAGCCGAGCAGGAACAGAAGGCCGAGACGCAAGCGATGCGCGCGAAGGTCGTTGAAGCCGAGGCCACGATTCCGCAGGCGATCGCCCAAGCGTTTCGCAGTGGCAATCTCGGCGTGATGGATTACTACCGACTCAAGAACGTTCAGGCGGATACCGAGATGCGCTCCTCGATCGGTGCTTCGACCGAAGCGGCCACCGACTCGCAGCAACAGCCTCCGCCGCTCACGGGTCCGGCCAGCAAGTAGGTCGCCGCGATGCGCGACGTCGGCATCCTCGTCTGGGTGGGCTTCCTGGTAATCGGCGTGATCGGGAGCATGGTTTCCAGCGCGCGACGTCAGGCGGCGGCCGGGGCACAAGGGCGGCGGCCGCCAGTACCAGCGGCGACCGCGGCCGCCGCCCAACAGCGGCTCGTCCAGGCGCTGCAGGCTCGGGCGCAGGCTCAAGTGCAGGCCCCCGCGTCGTCTCCGCGTCCGGCGCAGCCGCGTCCGGCTCCGCCACGCCCGGCACCTGCCCCGCGCAGCGAGCCGGCCGCCGCGCCCCCGGCGCACACGGCGAGGCAGCGCTCATTCTTCGGGAGCGGGCCCGAGCTGGTCCGAGCGGTCATCGCCGCCGAAGTGCTCGGAAAGCCCCGGGGCTTGAATGACGAATACCGGTAGGGTTGACCGCGCAACGATCCATTGATCTGCAGAAGCTCTCCGACCGCGTCCGCCTCTTTGGAGAGTACGACCGCAATCTTTCCGCCATTGAAGCGACGCTGGGCGTTGCGGTCCATGCCGACGGCGACCATTTGCTGCTTGCCGGCGACGACGCCGCGGTAACGCGCGCCGAAAACGTCGTGCGGCGCGTGCTCGATGCGGCAGTTGGAGGCGCTCACATTACTCCCGACGACGTCGCGTTAGCGCTCTCGGACTCCGCAACGCAGCACGCGGCCGTCGCGCTGCCGACCACGCTGCTGCGAACCGAACGCGGACGCGAGGTGCGACCGCGGACGGCCGGGCAGCGTCAGTTCGTGCGCGCGATCGAAGAATCGACGCTTACGATCGGGATCGGTCCGGCCGGCACCGGGAAGACGTACCTGGCCATCGTCATGGCGGTCCGGGCGCTCAAACGCCGGGAAGCCTCGCGCGTGATTCTTTCGCGGCCCGCGGTCGAAGCCGGCGAGCGTCTGGGCTTTCTTCCCGGCGACCTGCGCGAAAAGGTCGATCCTTATATGCGTCCGCTCTTCGATGCGCTGGGCGAGCTGCTCGACGACTCGCTGATCGGCAAGTATATGGAACGCGGAACGCTGGAAGTGGCACCGCTGGCCTACATGCGCGGACGAACGCTCTCCGACGCGTTCGTGATCCTCGACGAGGCGCAGAACGCGACCGACGACCAGCTCAAGATGTTTCTTACGCGTTTGGGCAGCGGCTCGAAAATGGTCGTAACCGGAGATGTAACGCAAATCGATCTTCCGGCGGGGCAGCGTAGCGGTCTGCGAACGGCTGCGGCTCGGCTGCGCGACATCGAAGACGTCAGCGTCGTGGAGCTCGGCGACCTCGACATCGTTCGTCATCCGCTAGTGGCGCGAATCGTCCGCGCATATGCTAGTGGCCCGTAACGCCGGGCGTTGCGGGCCACTAGTGATCCACTACCGAAATGACGTGCGTCGCAGCGGCGTAGACGGGCGCGCGCTGGTCTCCACCGCCAAGCGTTTGCTGTGCGCGATGGAAGAGTCCGGCGCGCTGTCGCTGACGTTGATCGGCGACGAAGCAATACGCGCGCTCAACCGCGCCTATCGAGGGAAGGATACGCCGACCGACGTTTTGAGCTTTCCGATGGACGGACCGGGGACGCCCCCAGCCGGGGAGCGACTTTTGGGGGACGTCGTAATCTCGGTCGATACCGCGCGGCGTCAGGCGGCGGAGTACGATGCCTCCCTTCAGCGTGAGATTTATCGCTTGCTGATTCACGGGCTGCTGCATCTCATGGGACACGATCACGAGCTCGCCGAGCAACGGCGCGCGATGGAACGTGAGGAGCGGCGGCTGGCTGATGCAATCGCACTACCATGGCCGTACGCCTCCAAAACGTGATGCATCAGCCTGCCGACGAACGAGGAAAACGCGAACCGCACTATCTTCCCGTCGATCGCAGCCGGTTTCTGCGTTCGTTCCATCATGCATTCGAAGGAATAATCTATGCGACGCGCACGCAGCCCAACATGCGCGTGCACTTTCTCATTGCGGCTCTCGTGCTCGTTACGACGCTCGTCTTGCGCTTGGATCGCGTCTACGTCATTGCCACGGTGGGGTTGGTCGCGCTCGTGCTCAGCATGGAGCTGATGAACACGGCGATCGAGTCGATCGTCGACTTGCTGACCGTCGCGCATCACCCGCTGGCCAAGAACGCCAAAGATGCGGCCGCGGGCGCGGTGCTCGTTGCCGCAATCGGCGCGGTGCTGGCTGCGTATTTGATCCTTTATCAAGGCCTTATGAGCGGTGAGGCTCGCGTCTTTGCCGCCGTGAAGGCCGTGCCCGCCAACGTGGCGTTAATCGTGCTGGCGGTCGTAGCGATCGCGACGATTTTCGCCAAGGCTTGGGTTGGTCGCGGCTCGGCTCTTCAGGGGGGAGCCGTATCGGGACACGCAGCGTTGGCATTTGCCGCAGCGACGATGCTCTCGTTTTTTTACCAGAAACCGCTCGCCGCTATCCTGGCCTATTTCGTCGCCTTCTTAGTCGCCCAGAGTCGCGTAGAGGCGCAGATCCACCGCCCCTTCGAGGTCTTCTGGGGCGCCGTACTCGGCACGCTCGTCGCCTTGGCGATCTACGTGCTGGTGCGGCCTCACGTTGTGTTATAATGGCGCCGACTTGAACACGGACCCCGGTCGAAGTACCCCCGAAGGCCTGCCGTACGAGCTCATCGCGCTGGTCGTACTCGTCCTCCTCGCGGCCTTCTTTGCGGCTTCGGAGGCGGCCCTGGTCTCGGTCTCGCGGCTGCGCGCCCGAGCGATCGCCGACCGGCGCGTGCGCGGTTCGAGCAATCTGCAGGACCTCGTCGAGGATAAGAACCGCTTTTTGACGTCGGTGCTCGTCGGCAACACGATCGTGCTGCTGGCCGCCGATTCGCTTGCAACCTACGTCGCGATTTCGCTCGGCCTTCCGTCGGCCGCGGTCCTTTCGACCCTCGTGATGACGATCGTCTTTCTGCTCGTCGGAGAGATTATCCCGAAGACGATCGTGACCGGCGATTCCGAGCGTTGGGCGCTACGACTCGCGCCTCCGATGCGGTACGCCTCATACGTGCTCGCGCCGATCGCGCGGACGTTTCAGGGCGCGACCGACCTTATTCTCAAGGCGCTGCGCATCAAGCACGCGCAGCATATCTACGTCACCGAAGAAGATATCCGGCTGCTCGTCAATGTGGGCGCGGAACAGCGTGTGATCGAAGAGCAGGAACGCCAGCTCATTCACTCGGTGATGGAGTTCGGCGATACGATCGTGCGCGAGGTAATGAAGCCGCGCCCGGAGATGATCGCCGTGTCGATCGACGACTCCCCGCGGCGCGTCCTCGACGTCGTAACGGCCGAGGGTTATTCGAAGCTGCCCGTCTATCAAGAATCGAAAGACGATATCGTCGGCGTGATTCACGACCGCGAGCTTTTGGTTGCGCTCGCAAACGGCTCGCTCGCTCACGCCAGCGTTCGCTCGCTGATGCGCCTGGCGGTGCACGTTCCGGAGACGAAGAAGATCGCCGAGCTCCTGCGAGAGATGCAGCGAGATAAGTTTTCGCTCGCGATTGTCGTGGACGAATACGGCGGCACCGCGGGTCTGGTGACGATGGAAGACCTATTGGAGGAGATCGTCGGAGAGATTCGGGACGAGCACGACGCCGACGAGCAAGAACCGATCTCGGTCGTCTCGGAGTGTGAAGCGGTCGTTGAGGCGGGCACGAATATCGAAGACGTCAATGCGAGGCTCGGAACCGAGCTTCCGACTGAGGATTTCGAGACGATCGGCGGCTACACGGTCGGCCTCTTCGGGCGGCTTCCCAACGAAGGGGAAGAGATCGTTGCGGACGACCACACACGCTTGCGCGTCGATCGAACGCGCGGCCGTCGGATCCTCGCGGTTCGCGTCTACACCAACGGCAGCATTACGCAACCGCAACAATCGGAGGATTCTGACGCCGCCGCGCGCTTATAAAACTCGCGGCATCGTTCTTCGCCGGCGCCAGCTCTCCGAAGCCGATCGCATCGTGACGATTTTTACGCGCGAACGCGGCAAGCTCGACGCGGTCGCGAAGGGAGTTCGCCGCATGCGCAGTCACTTGGCGGGGCGGCTGGAGCTTGCCAACGAGTGCGCCTTCTTGATGCACCGCGGCCGTACGCTGGACGTCATCGTCTCGGCCGAGACGCTCTCGGCGCCGTGGCCCACGCTGGTCGAGCCGGATCGCTACGCGGTCGTCTCGCTGATGGCCGAAACGATCGATGCATTCTGCGAACCCGAGCTACCGCTTCCCGAGGTGTACGATCTGCTTGCGCGCGGCATCGGGTCGATCGCGGCTTGCGCGGATCCCCGGGCTCTCCTGCCCCGCTTTTCGCTTCGTCTGCTCGACATGCTGGGCCTCGCCCCGCCGCTCGACTGTTGCGTGCACTGCGGTTCCGCGCTCCCCTCTGGTACCGCGTGGCTCGATGCGGAGGCCGGTGGATTCACCGACGGTGCGTGCCGCGAACGCTGGCGCGACCTGGCGGAGTTAACGGCGGAGGATCTCGTGAA
The DNA here is from genome assembly GCA_963736775.1 of Vulcanimicrobiota bacterium. Classification (GTDB taxonomy): domain Bacteria; phylum Vulcanimicrobiota; class Vulcanimicrobiia; order Vulcanimicrobiales; family Vulcanimicrobiaceae; genus Cybelea. Next base: position 105,167 of record CAVTPY010000011.1, read on the forward strand.
TTTGCGCGCGTTGGCCGTACCGAAGGGAAGCGGCCCAGCCGCGGCACTGCACGCGACGCCCGCAGCGGCACATGCGGTCGCGGAGCTGGTCGCTCATCATTTGGGCCGGCGCCCCAAGGCAGTCGCGTATCTCGGCGGCCTTGGAGCATGATCATGGCGCTGGATGTCGGCAGCAAGCGCATCGGCATCGCCGTTTCGGATCCGAGCGCGACGTTCGCACTTCCGATCGCCACGATCGACCGGACGAACCGGCGCGAGGACCTCGCGAGACTTAAAGAGCTGGTCGATTCCTACGGCGTCGACGAGCTGGTCGTGGGAGATCCATTGACGCTCGCCGGGGATCGAGGGATCGCGGCGCGCGAGATGGATTCGTTCGTCGAGAAGCTTCGCGAGGTGTTCGCGGGTACGATTCACCGCGTAGACGAGCGTCTCACGACCGCTCAGGCGACGAAGAGTCTGATCGCTGCCGACGTCTCGCGGCAAAAACGCCGGACGATCGTCGATCGGATGGCGGCGGCGTTGATCCTCGAATCGTTTCTCGCGCGGCGCGCAAACGAGCCCAGCGCGTGAGCCTCTTTGCGCGTTTGGCAACCGGCGTCGCCGCGGTCGTCGTTGCCGGCATTGTCGCCGGCGCCCTCTTTTGGTATGCGGTCGCGGAGGACCGCTCTCACCCGCAAGCGTCAGAGCAGCTCGTGGTCCAGACGGGCACGACGTTCGACGAAATCGCTCGCCAACTCGTAGCCGGTGGAGTGATCGGCAACACTCTGACCTTCAGGATTCTCGCGAGATTGCGCGATGAAGATGCGGCGGTGCGAGCGGGAGAATACCGCTTCGAACCCCACGTCACGCAGAGCGAAGTCTTGCATGCTTTGGTCACCGGCGGCGCGCAGGTTGCCGCGTGGGTGACGATTCCCGAAGGGTTTACCGCCGAGCAAATCTCGGAGCGACTGCAGAGCGACGGGTTCGGATCTTCGGCGGCATTGCGACGCGATTTCGCACGGGAGACGCTGCTGGTCGACGGCGCTCGCACGAAAGGCCTCGAAGGCTTTCTGTTTCCCAGCACCTATTTGATGCCGCTTGGAGCCGCGCCGGAGCAGATCGCGGCTCTGCTCACCGCGCAGTTTCTCAAGGAGCTGCCCCGCGACGCCGCATCCCGGGCGCGCGCTCTGCACGTTAGCGTCACGCAAGTGGTAACCGTCGCGTCGCTCGTCGAGCGAGAGGCGAAGAGCCAAGCCGATCGTCCGAAGATCGCCGCGGTGATCTACAACCGGCTTCGCCTTGGCATGCCGCTGCAGGTAGACGCGACGATCGAGTACGCGCTGCCGCAGCACAAGAGCGCGCTCTCGTTCGCCGATCTACGAATCGACTCGCCCTATAATAGCTACGTCCATGCGGGGCTGCCTCCAACGCCGATCGCCAATCCCGGTCTCGAGTCGCTGGAAGCGGCCTTCCATCCCGCCAAGAGCGAGAATCTCTACTACGTCTACTGCGGCAATGGCCGCCACGTCTTCGCCAAGACTTTGGCGGAACATCAAGCCAACGTCGCACGCTGTTTGCAATAGAAGGGAGTTAGGCAATGCCATCCTCCAACGGAGAAAGCGCGATGCCGCACACTCCGCTCGAGCTCAAAGAGGTGCTCTACATCGAAACGAACGAGGGCGCGTCGCTGCCGTTCGAGGTGGTGGGTATCTTAGAAGACCCGCAGGAAAGCGTCTCGTATGCCGTCCTGCTGCACGAACCCGAAACGGAGGGTGAGGAGCAGTTCATCGTGACCGATCTCGCCGGTAATCTCTTGGAGAACGACGCGCTCGCACAAGAGATTCTCGACGACTTCCTGACGTACGTCGACGAAGGCGACGAGGGCGGCGCAGCAGACGAGGAGCGGAGCTAATTCGCGTCCTATTCCTTTCCGCCAGCGTCGGTGTGGGCCACGTCTCGGCGGCAAATGCGGTCGCTGACGAGCTACGGCGAAGCGACCCGGCGGCAAAGACCCGAGTCGTGGATTCCTACAAGTATGCCGCGCTGGTCGTCTCCCGCGTCGTCTCCGACGGCTATTTGCAGATGGTCAAGACCATTCCCCAGATGTACCGATACATCTACGATCGTGCCGAGCGTGCCACCGAGGTCGGAAGATTTCGCGCCTGGGCGCACCAGTTTACCGCCGATAATCTGCGGCCGCTGATCCTGCGCGAACGCCCCGACGCGGTCGTCTGCACGCATGCCTTTCCGTGCGGAGCCATGGCCGAATACAAACGCCGCTTTAGCGACGCACCGCCCGTCGTCGCCATCGTCACGGACTTTGCGGTGCACGGATTCTGGATTCATCGCAACATCGATCGGTACGTCGTTGCGACCGAGGCAATGCGCGACTCGTTGCTCTCGCGCCACGTTCGGACGGAAGCGATCGCCGTGAGCGGAATCCCCGTGCGCCCCGAGTTCGCGCGATCCCAGGAGCCGCGCGATGCATTGCGGGAACGTCTCGATCTTCCGCGCGATCGTTACGTGGCGCTGCTGATGGGCGGAGGCCTCGGGATCGCTCCGCTCGAGCGCATGCTCCGTGCGCTCGATTCGGTTCGCGCACCCCTCGCGGCGGTGGTCGTCGCGGGGAAAAACGCGCGAATCGGGCGCCGTCTTGCGGATGCGGCCGAAAGCGTCCGCCTTCCCGTGCGGGTACTGCGCTTTGTGGATAACGTTTACGACTACATGCACGCCGCGGACGTGCTCGTGACGAAGCCTGGCGGCCTTAGCACGGCAGAAGCGCTCGTGGCTCAAGTCCCCTTGCTTCTCTGCAAGCCGTTACCCGGTCAGGAGGAACGGAACGCTCGCGTGCTCGTTGAGGCCGGAGCTGCAGCACGCACGTCGCAAATGAGCGAGCTGCCGGCGATGCTCGACGCTATTTTGGGGAATAAGGATCGACAGGAGAAGATGATTGCAGCAGCGAGACGCCTCGCGCGGCCGAACGCCGCAAGCGAAGCCGCGTCGATGATCACACGACTGGTGCAGACGGATAAGGAGGTTGTAGCGTGAAGCTCCCCTCGTCGCGGGTCTATGGTGGATGGCTGGCACTGGCGCGATTCCTAACGGGCGGCATCTGGCTCGACCACGGCGTTCCCAAGTTTCTCAACAGCGCGCAGTTCATGCCGCCTGCGGGTGTTTTCGCGACGTACCTGCAGAATGGGATCGTCAAAACGACCGGGCCGTATCACGACTTTCTCGTTAACACGGTTGCGCCCAATGCAGCGCTTTTTGCCGAGCTCGTGCGCTTCGGAGAAGTCTGCGTCGGCATCTCGCTGCTGCTCGGCCTATTCTCGCGCGTCGGCGGGTTCGTCGGAATTCTTTTGCCTCTCAACTATCTCGCCGCTCGAGGTGCGCTCGGGACGTTCAACGGGTGGTCCTCGATTGACGGTTGTTTGATGCTCTTGTCGGCGCTAAGCTTCGTGCTTCCCAGCGGACGCATTGCCGGTCTCGATGCGCTAATGTTGCGCCCGTCGGTACGCCGGACGACGGTCGTCGCGGAGATGGTTCCCGAACGGCCGCTGGACGGCCCAACCGCGCCCCCGTAGGAAGGTCCCGCGCCGCCGAATCGTTAAGCGGCCGATAGGGAGGAGGATTCTGTGAAACGATTAGCTTTGCTGATGGCGCTTGTTGCCTGTAGCGGACCCGCTGCGCTGAACACCAGTCCGGTATCGCGCACGCCGGCACTTCAGCTAAGTAGTAGTGGCAGTAGCAGTCCTATCCAGCACGTCGTTATTATAGTACAGGAAAATCGTTCTGTAGATAACTTATTTCAGTTCTTACCGGGCGCCAACACGCAGAGTTGGGGATATAACGCTAAGGGCCAGAAGGTTAACCTGCGAGCCGTGAGCATCGCCGCGCCATTCGATTTGAATCACCAGCATCAAGATTTTTTGACGCAGTACGATAAGGGCGCCATGGATGGATGGAACCTCATTGGGTGTGCCGGAAAGTGCCAGAACGCGACAGCGTTCGGGTATGTTCCGCAAAAGCAAGTTCAGCCGTACTATACAATGGCGGAGCAATACGCATTTGCCGACAATATGTTCCAGACTAACGAAGGCCCGACGTTTCCGGCGCACCAGTATTTGGTGAGCGGCACGTCTACGATAAGCCAGGGCAGCGAGTATGTGGTAGACAACAATCCCGGCAACCTCAGCCTGTCGAAGAACGGCGGGTGTCAGTCGACACCGAGCAGCACCGTCGAATCGATCGATATCACCACCGGCGCTCCGGGACCAACCGTCTATCCGTGCTTTGAGCGCCAAACGTTGATGGACCTCATTATGGCGTCACCGCCGCTCACGTGGAGATATTTTCAGGAGGTTGGGGGTCCTGGATTAAAACACGCTCCCGACGCCATCGAGCAGATCTTTGAGAACAAGCGCTACAACGACTACGTAAAGTGGCCTAGCTCAAAAATCCTAACGATCATTCAATTCGGCCGACTGCCGACCGTCGCGTGGGTGACCCCTTCTAAGGCGGCTTCGGATCATCCTGGAGACAATGACGGCACGGGGCCCGCCTGGGTTGCCAGCGTCGTTAACGCGATCGGCGAATCGCAGTATTGGGACAACACCGCGATCTTTGTTTTGTGGGACGATTGGGGCGGTTGGTTTGACCACGTCAAGCCGCAGATATACAATGCCAACGAGTTGGGATTCAGAGTTCCTCTCATTGTTATTTCGGCGTATACGCCCAAAGGGTATATCTCAACGAAGCAGCACGAGTTTGGGAGTATCCTAAAATTTACCGAACAAACCTTTGGGCTTGGTTCACTAGGGACGACCGATCGACGCGCTGACAATCTGTCAGATTTTTTCAATTACAAGATGACGCCGAGACAGTTCGTTCCCATCGGGTCGTCCAGGACGGCATCGTATTTTCTACATTTGAAGCCCGAGACCACTCCGCTGCGAGACTGACCGCGGAGGAAGGCAGTGAAAATTATATGCACTTTTTGAATGCGCGCATTACGAAGCGCTCCTTAGCCGCGACCGGTGTCGCGGCTTTGTTAACCGCCTGTTCGGGCGGTACATCCCTCTCGCCGACAACCAACGCTTCGGCCGGATTCGGGAGCGCTCCGATGGGAGCCGACGCGCACGTGCGGGCCAACTTGCTAGCCGCCAGCGGGCACTCGTTGTCGCCCGGAACGCACGGTGCTTCCGGCAGAGGCTGGTTGTCACCGGCGGCAAAAGCCGGGTCGCACGTGATCTATTCCGGCAACTACGACGAAAACACGATTACCATCTATCCGTCGAAGGGCACCAATCCGCCGCCGATCGGAACGATCTCGACCGGGTTGACGAGTCCGGAGCGGCTCTTCGTGGACGAGAATCTCAGGCTGTACACGACCGATGAGGGCTCACCCACTTCGATCGTCGTCTACAAGCCCGGCAAGACCTCGCCCAGCTTAACCATTACCGACGGCGTCAACTACCCAACCGGTATTACCGTCGGCGCCGATGGCACGGTCTACTGCGCGAACACCGGTAACGAGACCGTGACGGAGTATCCGAAGGGCAAGACGGCGCCGTCGCTGACCCTGTCGCTAGGCAATGAAACGCCGGAGAACCTCGCGGTCGATGGCTCCAACAACCTCTACATTCAATACCTCGGCGGTACGCTAGGCAGCGGCGTGATCGAGGTGCCGCCCGGTCAGACCAGCGGTACGGATCTGAATCTGGTCATCGGCTCGGCCAGCGCGCTCTCGGTGGACAGAGCGGGCAACATCGTAATCATCGACCAAGGCGACTCGTCGCTCGACGTGTTCCCGCCCGGTCAAACGAGGCCGTCGAAGACGATCGCGCTCGGCGGTTACCCGTTTGAAATGTCGATGAACAAGGCCGAGAAGCAAGTCTACGTCAGCAACGACATCGGCACCCCGTTCGAAATCCAAGTCGTCGATTACCCAAAGCTCAAGACGGTCAACGCGAAAATCGATCCGACGCTGGGCGACTGGCCGCTCGCCGTCGCGCCCGACAACGTGCCTTAGCCGCCGAATCACCGGCGGACGCCCGTGCGCGAAGGTGCACGGGCCGCTGTGACCAAAACGGGGCCCTTTGGAGTAGCCTTAACGTGGACACGCTTGTAAACTAAGGCTTGGAGAGATGGCCGAGCGGCTGAAGGCGGCGGTTTGCTAAACCGTTATACGATGTAAAGTCGTATCGAGGGTTCGAATCCCTCTCTCTCCGAGGTCTGCCCATCATGCCCAAAATCATCGTTCACGGGACCGAAGCATTCCAAGCCTCCCACGAGGGAATCAAATCTTCCGAAAGAGTGTTCTTACGCGCGCGCAACGAGGCTCCGGAAGCAGAATCGACTAGATCCGCCAAAAAAGCGCAAGACGCTAGGCTCAGGAAGTCATGTAGCCGCCGGCCGATGAGCCGAGCATGATCCCGCTGACGTTGGCGATTGCACCTCTCGCTGATGCCGCCTGGCCGTGAGATGGAGAAGATCGTAGAGAGAGTCCATGCCCATCTATCTGCAACACATATTTATTGCATCCGCGATGTCTCTGACGGTTGTCGGCTGCGCCAAGCCTCAGACTGCGCGTAACGGTGCAGTCGCGACTGCTGTCGCGACGCCGTGCTGCTTAACTCCTTTTCCGAGGCCGACGGTATGGTCCAGCTACCTTGCGAAAAACTATGGTAAACCCGGTCATCCCCGTCTTACCGCTCACCAGGCAGCGCTTATTCGCAAGACGCTCGCACTGCTGGTAAAACCCTGTCAGGCTGCTCTCTTACGGTACGCATTTCCCACTAACGATATCAGCGAGATGGTGCTGTTCTTTCAACCCACAACGACAAGCGAAGAGCCGCACGTCCTCTGGACTCGGAACTTAGTTTATCGGGAGGGTCTAGCTGTCGCCGAGCCCTACGATAATGAACCGATTCCCAAAGGGCAAGGCACGGCGTCAGAGGTGCGGCAGCAAAGTTGCACGCCGGACAATCCGTAAGGAACCAGAATCAGGGTTGGCAAATATCTTTCCAGAAGTTTTTCGAGGGCCTTGAGAGCCTGAAACGGTAGGGGAGCCGCTGCGGATGGCTGCGAAGCTAGGCTCACGACGGGTGCTGGAAGAAAGCCTTGATCGTTAACGATCTCGTTTACGGGGACAAGGCATCCATCTCTCTCCGAAGTCCGCCGAGATATGCGGTCGTAGCTCAATTGGATAGAGCAACAGGCTACGAACTTGTAGGTTGGGGGTTCGAGTCCCTCCGACCGCGATTCTCGGACTCAGTCGCGGAAGTACGATATGATCGTCACGAACAGCATAACGATAGCGACGGCGAAAAATACCGCTTTTGCCGGCAAGAACGTATGTGCGAGCGGACCGAGTTGCGAGGCGCGCAAGAAATAGATCGCCCCGGCGACGCAGACGCCCAGGAGCTGCCCGGTCGTTCGTGCGGTCGCGAGAACGCCTCCCGCAATGCCGCGCCGATTCGCGGGAGCACTGCCCATGATCGTGCTGTTGTTCGGCTGAGTGAAGACGGCCGTACCTGCTCCGGTGACGAGCAGCGCAAGAATGAGAAACCGTAAATCCGGATAGGCCGGCTGCGCCGCGAGAAGCAGCGATCCGGCGAGAAAGCAGCTCGCGCCGGCCGTCGACACGTAGCGCGCGGGCACGCGGTCGGAGAGTGCCCCCGCTGCGGGCGCCAGAAAAAGATTGAGTGCCGAGATCGGTAAGATCAAGAGACCTGCTTGGAGCGCCGTGCGCCCCATGCCGACCTGCGCGGAGAGCGGAATCGTGAAGATTACGCAGTAAAGCGCGCAGAAGTACAGCGTGCCGGCGAGCACGGAAAAGGCAAACGTTCGATTCTTGAACAACGCAAGATCGAGAACCGGAGCCTTGGCCCTCCGTTCCACGTTCAGGAAAGCCGCAACGCCTACCGCTCCATAAAGGAGCGCTCCGATCGTACCAACGGAGCCCCAGCCCCAAACGTGCGCGCGAGAGAGCCCGAGCGCTATCGCGAAAAGCGCCGTGAATGCGAGCAGCGTCCCCGGAATATCGAAACCCTCGTTACCGCGACGTTCTGCCCTCAATACAAATGCCGAAACGGCGAGCGCGACGATCGAAATGGGAACGTTGATGATAAAAATCCAGTGCCAGCTCCACGAAGTGACGATGAGGCCGCCCAGAATCGGGCCGCTCGAAAGGCCGAGCGCAACCGCACCGCCGTTGAGCCCGATGGCGCGTCCGCGCTCACGAGCGGGAAATACTTCGGTAATAATCGCCGGACTTGACGACATGAGCATCGAGGCGCCGAACCCTTGGACCGCTCGTGCTGCGACGAGCACGAAGAACGAAGGCGCAAACGCGCATGCCAGCGATGAGAGGCCGAAAACGATAAAGCCAATCGTGTACACGCGCTTTTGCCCCCACACGTCGCCGAGGCGTCCGAAAAGCACGAGCGTGGACGACGTCGTGAGCATATAAGCGATCAAAACCCATTCGGTGTTGTCGAGCGCGGTGTGGAAACCGCGACCGATTGCCGGGAGCGCAACGTTTGCGATGCTGGAATCGAGCGGTGCCATGACCGCTCCGAGCATCACCGCCGCCAGCGCGTACCATTTGTACCTCGGGCTTGCGCGGAGAGTCCTTCGTTGCATGGCCACAGGCGGCGAGAGATATACCTGAAAGAGATGAGCCCCTTGCGCGCCAAGAAAGTAGCGGCCAAACGGCCGGGAGCTGCTGAGGCCCTCCGCCAGTCTTGGAACCTGTTGTCCGCCGAGAGCGGTCCTGGTATACTGCGGTCGCGAAACCAGGCGCGGAAGGCTAGGCTCGGTAGCTCAGTGGTAGAGCAGGGGACTCATAAGCCCTTGGTCGTAGGTTCAAGTCCTACCCGAGCCAGAACGACAGGAGTCCGGCCGCTCCAGCGGAGACGGCCGGCCTTCATTCTGAGGTAATAAAGTCATGTCTACGATTCCATGCGATTTCTGCCCCCATCCGGTCGATCGGGCACAGATGGAGGAAATCGAAATCTCGCACTACGTTCCGGACAGTTCGGGCGAAGATCTCGCGTACGCGAGAACGTATTTCTTTGGACATCCCGACTGCGTGCGCAAGTTCTACCGCACGCTTATCGACCATAAGCTGGATCTGTTCAAGCATATCCCGAGCGCCAGCGTCCCGCCGGATGCGGCTCGTTGACGTCGCGTGCGCCCGTAGCGTAGCTGGATAACGCACAGCCCTCCGAAGGCTGGGATCGGGGGTTCGAATCCCTCCGGGCGCGCATTTGATGCATGACTGAAGACGAATCCTATCTACGCCGAGCGCTCGAGCTTGCCGAACAGGCGGCTCGCGCCGGCGACGTGCCGATCGGCGCGGTGCTCGTCAGCGGCGATGTGGTACTCGAAGCGAAGAACGAAAAGGAGTTCCGGCGTGACGCTACCGCGCATGCCGAGATGCTGCTCCTACGCGAGGCAGCCCAGCGCCTTGGCGCTTGGCGTTTGGGCGACGCGACACTCTACGTAACCAAAGAACCATGCGTCATGTGCGCCGGCGCCATGATTGCGGCCCGACTCAAACGGCTGGTCTACGGTGCGCGCGACCCCAAGGGCGGCGCCGACGGGGGCGCATTCGACATTCTGCGTTCGCCGCTCACGAATCATCGGCTGGAGGTGACCGCAGGAGTGCTGGAAGACGAAGCCGCCGCGCAACTGCAAGCGTTCTTTCGCGTCAAGCGCGCCGGAGTGAAGAAGGGTTAGTACCGCCACCGTCCCAACCCTCAGCCTTGGAGAGGTGGTCGAGTGGTTGAAGGCACCCGCCTCGAAAGCGGGCGAACGTTAATAGCGTTCCGTGAGTTCGAATCTCACCCTCTCCGATTTCTCAGCCATACAAATTTCCTTAACGTCTGCGCGAAGCGCAGTCCTGAGCCCTTCGACTCGCTGCGCTCGCTCAGGACAGGCTGAGTCGAAGGGTCGAATCTCACCCTCTCCGCCATTCGTGACAGGTGATCACCACGTCACCCTTCGACAGAGCCTGTCCTGAGCGTAGTCGAAGGGCTCAGGGTGACAGAGAAGTGATTCCCACGTCACCCTTCGACAGGCTCAGGGTGACACTGGAAGTCCAAATTTCCTTAACGCCTGCGCGAAGCGCAGTCCTGAGCCCTTCGACTCGCTGCGCTCGCTCAGGACAGGCTGAGTCGAAGGGTCAGGGTGACAGTGGAAGGCGGGGTAGCTCGACGGTAAAGCGCGAGCCGTTCGGACTCGTATCGAGCGAGATCGTTCCGCCGGCGCGCTCGACGGCGCGCTTCACGATCGCGAGACCAAGACCCGAGCCTGCGACGTCGCGCTGGGTGCCGCGATAAAAGCGGTCGAAGACGCGCGTTGCGTCGGTTGAGGGAATTCCCGGTCCGCGATCGGCAACCTCGATGATCGCAGTTCCATCTCGCGCGCTCACGGCCACGGCAATCGTGCCTTCGCCGTACTTTACCGCGTTGTCGGCCAAATTCGTTACGACGTATCCAAGCTCGGTTGGATCGATCGCCGCCAAGACCCCGCTTTGCGTCGAGACCTCGAAGTGACGATCCGGATGTGCGTCGGCAATGGGAGAGATCAGATCGGCGACGAGGGTTCCGACATCGATTGGCGCAGCGGCCTGCGGAGTTTGCACGCTCTCCCACCGCTCTAAGAGGATCAGCTTATCGATCAACGCACCCATGATGCGGCTCTGATCGGTCATCGTATCCAAAATACGCTCGCGGTCCGGCGCGCTTTCGATACCGCCGCGGCGAAGGATCGCGATGAACCCCTGTACGACCGTCAGCGGCGTGCGCAGCTGATGACCCGCGTCGGCAATGAACTGGCGCATCGACGTGTTCGCGCGGTCGCGCGCCGCAAATGCGCGCTCCATCTGCTCGATTGCACCGTTATACACCGCGGCAAGCGACCCAAGCTCGTGACGTTCGTCGGCGGCGATCGGCTGCGGCGTCAAATCACCCGCGGCAAACCTAGCTAGTGCAGAAGTAACGTCGTCGAGCGGCCGCAACGCCTGTTTGGTGAGCGTTCGCGCGACCAGTGTGGCACAGACGATGGCGACTGCCAGCGCGATCAGCAAGGGTATCGCAGACGATCCTACCGTGCGCACGAGTGCGGCGTCGTTGCTTTTGACGATCACGTAGACGCTTCCGACGTGTGCGAAGAGCGACTGAAGTCCGAACGCGGTGGCGAGGCCAAGGATAACGCGTGAAAGCGGACCCGAGGCGCGCGGATCGCCGGAGAGATCTCCACGCGGCCGCACGGTGACGACCGGCTTTGGGTCGGTTCGGTGAGCGCGGTAGACCGTGACGCGGGTGTTTGCATCCAGAAAGACGATTTCGCTGCCGCTTCCGAGCAGCAGCGATGCCGCGAAGGCTCCGCCGGCCCGCGCATCCGGCAGCGAAGTGCGCATCAGCGCGGTCTGAAGTTGTGCCAGCGTTCCGCTCAGCTCGTTTGAGACACTGCGGACGTAGGCGCCGAAGGCGAAAAGCGCTCCGGCGAGGATCACGGCGGCGAGCACGATCGAGATCTCGATGGCCGCAAGGGTTTGCATGCGACGCGCCAATCGCGTTCTCATTGAGCGCCGGACCTCAGCGAGTAACCGACGCCGCGAAGCGTGTGGATGAGCTTTATCGGTTCGCCGCTATCGACCTTGGCCCGCAGAAATGAGACGTAGGTCTCGACGGTGTTGGGGATGACGTCGCGATCGACGCCCCAGACGAGATCGAGCAGCTCCGAGCGCGTCAGCACCTCTTCGGCGCGTTGGGCGAGAACGTGAAGCAAATCAAACTCGCGCGCCGATAGCTCGATTCGCCGATTGCCGCGGTAGACCGCGCGGCTCGGCGTGTCGATGCTGAGGTCGGCATACGTTAGCGTCTCGCGGAGCTCCATCGCCGGGCGGCGCAGGAGCGTGCGAAGGCGCGCGACCAGCTCTTCAAAATCGAACGGCTTGCCGACGTAATCATCGGCGCCGGCCGAAAGGCCGGCGACCCTTTCCGCAACTTCGGTGCGAGCCGTCAGCATCACGACGGGCGCCGTGGTTAAACGGCGGATCTCGGGCAACAGCGTGAAGCCGTCGTCACCAGGCAGCATGACGTCGAGCACGATCACATCGGGCGGCCAGGAACTCAAGACCGCCAGAGCCGCCGAGCCTTCGGTTACGCTACGCACGACGAAGCCTGCGCGGGCGAGGCCATACTCGAGAAGCTCTCGCAGGCCGCGCTCGTCGTCGATCACCAGCACCCGCGGCCTTTGGCCTGCCACGTCCATTCTCAGACTCACTCCAGGACTGCGGACCGGCGCTTTCGGTAAAATCTTCAAAGTCCATGAAACGAAGCGACGGCCTCTCTTTACTCTTGCTCGTTCCCGCGTTGATCTTCCTAGCCGCAACCGGCTGCGGGGGGCGGCCGGCCGCGCAGGCTACCCAGCCGCCCTACGTGCAAACGACGGTTTCGTCCTATGGCAGCGTAGAACCGGACCGGAGGTTGGCCGGCATCGTCGCGCCTTACCAAAACGTTGCCGTCCAAAGCAGTCTCTCGGAACCCACGGACGCCGTTTACGTGCGCGAAGGCGACTCCGTGCACGCGGGAGAGGTGCTGGCGCTGCTGGACACCGCCGATCTGCAGGCGCAGTTGCAATCCGACCTTGCGACCGCAAATAGCAATCACGCCAATACCGTCCATACCGTCTATCAGGGTTCGCTCTCGATCGCGCAGGGCGTCGATACGGTCCGCAGCGATGAAGCCGCCGTGCAACAAGCGCAAAAGACGCTCGCCAACGATGCGCTGAACTTGACTCGCGATCGAAACCTTCTGGCCCAGGGCTACGTCTCGCAGCAATCCGTCGATGCGCAAGCAACGCTGGTTCAAAACGATCAACAAGCGCTCAATACGGCCGGCTCAAACCTTGCGGCAGCTCGATCGAACGTTGCGGCCAATGGGACGCTCTCGGGACAGGGGCTGCAAGCGTCGGCCGTGCAGCAGTCGGCGGCCCAAGAGAAGGTCGCACTCGCGCAGGCCGATCAAGTGCGCGTCGGGATCGCCAAGGCGTCGATCGTCTCGCCGATCGACGGCGTCGTCGTCAATCGCAACCTCAATCCCGGCGAGTACCCTGGCTCGCGCGAAATCTTTACGCTGCAGCAAGTCAACCCGATCTATGCGGTGCTGCACGCCTCGAGCGAAGAGGTTGCGCGCATCGAAAACGGCGCGCCCGCGACGGTAACGGCCGCCGACCTCAACGGCAACGGCCGCTTCAGCGGCCACGTCGTCGGCGTTCTCAACGAGATCAATCCGGGCTCGACGGACTTTCAGGTCAAGGTGTTGCTCGCCAATCCAGGGCAACGGCTGCGTCCCGGCATGGTCGTGCAAGGGATGATTGCCACGCTGCCGCTCGCGGGCGTCCGCGTGCCGGTCACCGCCTTCACCGACGATAATCACGACGCGCTCATTACGGTGCAGAGCGACGACACCGTCAAAACGGTCACGGTCACCGAGATCGGAAGCGATGGAACGACGTCGGTCGTCAGCGGCCTGCGTCCCGGCGTCCGCATCGTCAGCAACGGCCAGGCCAGCATCGGCGACGGCGAAAAGGTTTCGTACCGGCCGTGAAGTTCAGCCTCACCCGGCTCTTCATCGAGCGGCCGACGCTCGTTTTTGTCATCGTTGCGTTGATGATGTTCGCGGGCATTCTATCGACCGCAACGATCGTGAAGGAGCTCTATCCCGACGTCAGTCAGCCGACCGTCACGATTCAGGTTCAGTACAACGGAGCGTCGGTCACGGAGATGCGCGACAACATCGTGCAGCCGATCGAGCAGAACCTAGCCGGCACCGCAGATCTGCAAACGTTCAACTCGGTCGTCGAACAAGGGCAAGCGTCGATCACCGCCATCTTTGACATCAGCTCCGACTCCGCGACCGATCTCGCGTTAACGAACAAGGCCATTCAGGCGGCCGAGAAGTACCTCCCGACGAATCTCACGCCGCCGACGGTCAACCTGTACGATCCGACGCAGTCGGTCGTCGTCACGCTGGCAATCTACTCGCAGAAGCTCTCGCTGTCGCGTCTGGCGCTCTACGCCGTCAACGTGATCGCGCCTCAGCTCGAACAAGTACCGGGCATTTCTTTCGCCAACGTCGGCGGGCTCGTGACCCCGGCGTACGAAGTCGTCGTGGATCCGGTGCGGCTTGCCGCGGCGAACTTGACGCTAAACGACGTTATCAACACCCTGCAATTGGACAACCAGCGGGTGCCCGGCGGATTTGCGTACGAGCCGAACCGTCAGACGACGATCGATATCCGCGGCGACATTCAAAGCCTCGATAGCGTTCGCAGCTTGGCGATCATTCCCGCGGGCGGCGCGAGCAGCTCGAGTGCGGCCAACTCGACCGGTGCACAAGTCCAAAGTTATGGCGGCGGCACCTCGGCACTGCCCGGCGTCGTGGATCCATGGACGGCAACGAACTCGGTCGTACGTGTCGGCGACGTAGCGACCGTGACCGAAGGCTACGAGCCACGTCTCCAGTACGCCCACATCAGCGGCAAACCGGGGCTCTTCTTGCAGGTGCAGAAGTCGGCGACCGGGAGCGAGGTCGACGCCTCCAACAACGTGCTGCGCGCTCTCCCGGCCGTCGAGCGTCAGTTCCCGGAAATCAAGTTTCGGGTCATCAACGTCCAATCGAAGTTTACCGAGCAGCAGATCAACATCGTCACGCGTACGCTGATGCTGGCGATCCTGCTGACCGGCGTCGCGATGATTTTCTTTCTGCGGTCGTGGCGCAGCGCGATCGTCGTCTGCGTCTCGATTCCAACCTCCTTGGCGATCGCGATTACGGTCATGAAGGCGATGCACCTCACGATCGATACAATCTCGCTACTGGGCATGTCGCTCGTGATCGGGATTCTCGTCGACGACTCGACCGTCGTGCTCGAGAACATCGAGCGGCATTTTACCGAACTCAAGCAGCCCCCGAAGGAGGCCGCCGTCCGCGGCCGCGAGGAGATCGGGGCCGCGGCGGTCGTGATTACGCTCGTCGACGTCGTCGTCTTCCTGCCGATTGCGTTCATTCAAGGACAGGTCGGCCGGCAGATCGGCGAGTTTGCGATCGTGGTCGTGATCTCGACCCTGACCTCGCTTTTCGTCTCGTTCACGATCACGCCGACGCTCGCCGGCCTCTGGGCGCTGCGCTCGCACTGGAAACCGTGGCGCGTCGTCGATTGGTTCGGGAATAAGTTCGACGAGCTTCGGGCCTGGTATACGCAGCGCGCGTTACCCTGGAGCCTGGACCATGGCCTGTTGGTCGCACTGTTCTGCGCGGGCACCTTTGCTCTCGCGATCGCGATGGTGGGCTTGGGCGCGGTCGGTGAAGAGTTCATTCCGCCGGTCGATCGCGGTGAGATATTCATTCAGCTGATGTATCCGATCGGAACGCCAATCCAGACCGTCGAGAAAGGCACGTTCGGTCTGGAACAACAAATCCTCAGTACGTCCGATACGTTTGCGAACACCGCCGTAGCCGGAGCGTACGCGGCGCCCTTCGGGGGTTTCGTGTCGCAGAACAACGTGGGCCAGGTGCACATCTGGCTCAAAGACAATCGCGAGCACCCGACCAACTACTGGTTGGGACAGTTCCGCGCGATCGTGAAGAAGAATCTTCCGCCCGACGTGCAGGCGGTCGTCGTTCCGTCAACGTCGACGACCGGCGGAAACGCACAGCCGATCGACTTTCTCGTCACCGACGTAACGGGCGGCGATCCGACCCCGTACGCTCAGAAGGTTCTGGCGCTGCTCGAGAAAGTGCCCAGCGCAACGAGCGCCAACAGCACCGGTACGCAGCTCGCGCCGGAGATCTCGATTCAGTTCGACCGCAACAAAGCGCAAGCGCTGGGTGTGGATCTCGGACAGGCCTCGCAAGCTGCGGGAGCCGCGTTTGGCGGTAACGTGGCGACGCAGTTCGAGACGACCGCCGGCTTGGAGCAGGTCCAGGTCATCTACCCGCAGTCGTATCAAACGAGCATCGACATTCTAAAGTCGGTTGCGATTCGTTCGTCGAGCGGCGGAATCGTCTATCTGAGCGATATCGCTCGGTTCGAATCAACTCCGACCGCGCCGCTGATTACGCGTACGGATCGCAACAACGTCATTCACGTCGAAGGGAACTACGCTCCGAACTCCTCGCTGTCGGCCGTCGAAAACGGGTTGCTGAAACGTCTGCCGTCGCTCGAACTGCCGCCGAATATCGTCGTCCGCCCGGCACCGCTGGGACAGCAGGACTTCATGCATCAGACGCTCCTCGGGATGGGGCTGTCGATGATCGTCTCCGTCATCCTCGTCTACTTGCTGATGGTCGCCCTCTATAACAGCTACGTATCGCCGTTCATCATCATCTTTTCGGTGCCGGTAGCCGCAATCGGCGCGATCGGTGCGCTCTTCGTGACGCATCGCACGCTCAATCTCTTTTCGCTCATCGGCACGATTCTCTTGATCGGCATCGCCTCGAAGAACGGCATCCTGCTGGTCGATTACGCTAATACGCTGCGGGATCGCGGCCTCGATAAGCTCTCGGCGATCAAAGAGAGCGCCCATACGCGGTTTCGGCCGATCATCATGACGAGCTTCTCGGTGATGGCCGGAAACCTGCCGCTGGCGCTAGCGCTCGATCCCGGTGCCTCATCTCGTTCGAGCCTCGGCATCGTCGTGATCGGCGGCGTGCTGAGCTCGCTGGTGCTAACGCTGTTGTTGATTCCCAACGTTTACATGTGGGTCGCGCCGAAAGATCAACCCTCGCCCAATGGTGCGGCCCACGTGTCCCCAGAACAACTCAAGGCGCCGGCGACGCAGACGGCATAGGGGTTCCCGCGAGGCGCGGATCCGGGGGATCCGAGGGGAACGCGATATCGCTGAACGTGACGTCGGCAACGACCTTGAACGTCAGAAACGCTGCGTGCTCCGTAGCACTAAAGGAGCCGTGTACGATGACCCAATGTCCGTCGATCACCTTGTAATCGAGCGAGAAGGCTTCGTCGCCTTCGACCGCGCGCATTTCGATATGTGCGGGCAGCTGCGTGTTCGGATCCTCGATCACTTCGGCCGGATAGAGGCCGTGTTGCACGCGGGGCGTCGGCTCGATGAGCAGATGCAGCGCGCTGTCGGTGGAATTCGGTGCGTAGCTCGCCGCCCAGTAGCTGTTGTAGGGAACGACGACGTTGACGCTGGGGTCCGGCTCGGGTATCGGGAAAACGTATGACTTCCCGCGCTGGAGCGTGATATCGACTCGCTTGAGATTGGCAAAGTAGCCAAACGTGAAGTTGGAGAAGGGGTCGAAGTACGCGACGATAGGGAACGCCTGACCGGTGCGCTGCTCGCCGTTGGGCAAGTCTTGCATAACGGCAAAGTTGTCCGCCGCGCGCACCGCGATCGACCGATCGATACTTTGCGCCCGGCCGAGCGTGGGTGCAGTCACGCGCGTATGCTCCGTGTAGGTCATGTAGACCGGCGGGTTTGCGTCATAAAACGCGCTGGCGCGGTTGATCAGGAGCGCAAGGGCGAGGTCGGCAGTCATCATCGCGAGTCGGAAAGCTTCGGCGGCGGGAAGGCGAGTACCGGTCCGTTAAATGCGTTTGGAATGTCAATGACAGAGAAGGAAGCGCAGTTTGGGCGGATCGTCGAGCTGCGGCGGGCCATCCATCGCCGTCCAGAGCTAGGCTTTGAAGAGAACGAAACGGCGGCGCTGGTGGAGCGGGAGCTCGACGCCTGGGGAATCGGGCACCGTCGCATCGCCAAGACGGGCATTGTCGCAAGAATAGACGGCGGCGTCAGCGGACGCGTCGTCGCGTTACGTGCCGATATGGATGCGTTGCCGATCCTTGAGAAAACCGGGCTGCCGTATGCTTCGGAGATCGACGGAAAGATGCACGCCTGCGGACACGACGCGCATACCGCGATGCTGCTCGGAGCCGCGGCGGAGCTTCAATCGCGGCGAAACGAGCTAGCGGGAAGCGTGGTGCTGATCTTCCAACCTGCCGAGGAAGGTCCGGGCGGAGCGCTGCCGATGATCGAAGCCGGCGCGCTCGAGGACCCTGCCGTCGAAGCCATCGCGATGCTGCACGTCGATTCACGTCTCGACGTAGGAACGATCGGCATCGTCCCCGGACCGGTCAATGCTTCGGCCGACGAGCTTTACGTTAACGTTCGAGGAGTCGGCGGTCACGGTGCGTACCCGCACTCCGCCGTGGATGCGATCCCCGCTGCCGCCGCGGTCGTCCTCGCCTTGCAAAACGTCGTCGCACGCGAGATCGATCCGCTTGCGAGCGCGGTCGTGACGATCGGAACGATTTCCGGGGGATACCGTAATAACGTAATCGCCGATGAAGTCAAGATGAGCGGGACGCTGCGGGCGCACGATCCGGCCGTACGCGATGCCCTCGAAGATCGAGTTCGCCGGATCATTGCGGGAGTGGCCGCTGCATACAACGTGGATGCGCAAGTGCAGGTAGTGCGCGGATATCCGCCGGTCGTCAATGACGAACCGCTCGCGCAACGCTTTGCCGAGTACGTGCGCGCGAACAGCTCGCTACGGGTGGAACGACCGCAGCCGACGATGGGCGGCGAGGATTTCGCCTATTTTGCGCAACGCGTACCGGGCCTCTTGATCCGCCTAGGCGTGCGCAGCGAGTCGTCTGGTGCCGTGCATCCAGCGCACAGCCCGCTCTTTCGCATCGATGAGGACGCGTTGCCGGTGGGCGTCACTACGCTGGTTCTCTTCGCGCGATCGTTCGTGGCTGTGGACTCCAGTTCATAAGAATCCACATATAAATGTGCATAAATTCATAAAGGACGGTTAAGGGCGTAGCCGCGAATACTCACGCCACTATGCTCATCGCAGATACTGCGTTTGTGACTGGGCTTCAATCGCACAGTGCCAGTCTCGAGCTCGATTGTCCCGCCGAGGACGCCTTCGCACTTCTTTGTGCCGTCGAGAAATGGCCGGTCTGGCTTTCGTTCTTGCGTAGCGCGCGGCGTCAGAGCTCGCAAACCGAGCTGACCGTTGGAAGCGAAGTGGTGATTCGTTCGTGCCTGCCGGGCGACGAAGAGCAGCTTCTTGAAGTCGACGCGTTTATCGCGAACTACCGGCTCTCGCTGGTCGGCGCGTTTTCGCTGCGGCGGCGTCTCGATTTCCGAATCGAGCGCCGGACGTCGTGTTCGAAACTGCACGTGCTGCTCGCGTATCCCGCCTACCATGGAAAACTCGGGGGTCTGCTGGATCGCTGGCAACGGGGGCGGCGTTTTTCGAGCGCGCTCGACGACTCGCTGGTTCACTTCAAGGGGCTGGTAGAATATAAACGCGATGCGCCGGTCTTGGCGGATTTCTAGAGAGGGAAGCAGCCGAGCTAGCAGTCATTGACCATGAGTGCTAAGACCGGTATACTCTGACCATGCCGCTCTATGACTACGAGTGCACGAAGTGCGGACGGACGTTCGAAGTGCGCCGCGGCTTTAACGAGACGCACGACGCTCCATGCGCGGCCTGCGGAGCGCAGGTTCGCCGCGTTTTTAATGCCGCTCCGGTGCTCTTTAAGGGCTCGGGCTTTTACGTAACGGACTCTCGCCGATCGGCGCCCGGCGTCAAGGCCGAAAAGCCCGAAAAAACCGAGAAACCGGCCGGCGAAGGGAGCGCGCCCGCGGCCAGCACGCCCGCCGAGAGCGCCCCCGCGAAAACCGAGCCGAAAAAGGCCTCCGAGCCGGCCGCTTAGGCGGCGCGAAGGCGCTCCAGCGCCCGCGTGAAGCCTGGAAAGCTGACGTCGAGGCTGGCGTCGCTGTCGACCGTAAGCGGGCCGGCGGCGCACGCGAGGACGGCCGCCGCCATCAGGATACGATGGTCATCACGGGTCTGCAGAACCACGCGCCGAGATACCGGCGTTCCCCCGGCGATGGTGACGCTCTTGGGCCCTGCCGACACGTCGATTCCAACCGTGCCTAGGAGCCGCTCGATCGCGGCGACTCGGTCCGACTCCTTGGAGCGCAAAGGCTCGATCCCGGCAATCGTCGTCGTGCCCGGCGCAAATGCCGCAGCGATGGCCAAGAGCGGGAGCTCGTCAATGGCTCGCAGGGCGAGATCGCTGTCGATTGCGATTGCCCGAAGCGGCCGATACTCTACCGCGATGTCGGCGACGGGCTCGCCGCTCGAGCTCCGAGGATTGCGCAGCTCAATAGCGGCGCCCATCTTTGCAAGCGCATCGAGCAGCCCGGTTCGCGTCGGATTTACGCCGGCATTGCAGACGACGATCGAGCTTCCAGGCGTGATTGCAGCCGCCGTCACGAAGAAGGCCGCCGAAGAGAAATCACCCGCGACCTCAATCGCGCTGGTTTGCACCGGCCCGGCTCCGAGACTGACGGAACGCCGGTCCCATTCGATCTTCGCGCCGAGATAGGCAAGGAGCCGTTCGGTGTGGTCGCGAGAGCCACGATCGCCGTCCACGCGCACCGGAACTCCCGCGAACAGCCCGGCGAAGAGCAGCGCCGATTTTATTTGAGCCGACGGCGAAAGCAGAATAAAGTGGCGCGTCTCGATTTGCGGCGTGCCCTCGAGTTGCGCTGGAAGGCGTCCCTGCGTCGTCTCGATCTTTGCACCGAAGGCGCGAAGCTGCGCCGCGACCGGCTCCATCGGCCGGCGCCGTAGGGACTCGTCGCCGTCGAATCGAGCCGCGATGCCGGCTCCGGCGCAGGCTCCCAGGAGCATCCGGGCCGTTGACCCGGAGTTCATGCAGTCAAGCGTGCGCCGCGGGTCCGCGAGCGATGCCGGGTGCACGACGTATTCGTCGCCGGCGTTCTCGATCCGAACTCCCAGCGCGACGAGCGCGTCGCGCGTGGCCGCGACGTCTCGGCCTGGATTCAGATTGGAGACCGCAAGCGGCGCGTCGCAGCGAGCGCCCGCGATGAGCGCCCGATGGGAGATGGATTTGTCCCCGGGAACGCCGACGCTGCCGCGCAGACGGCCCGAATGAAAAGTCACCAAAAGGAGTCCCTCAGCATTTCGTAGCAAGCAGCGCGGAACAATCTAGCTCGATTGCAGGCTGCTTTTTCACACGAAAGGAAGCGATGAATAAACAAGATCTCGTGCGCTCGGCGACGGAACGCCTCGGACTTTCGCGCAAAGATGCCGTTGAGCTCGTCGACGGCCTTTTCGATGACATTCAGGCGGCGGTCGTTTCGGGCGATGCGGTCAAGATTCCCGGTTTTGGGCAGTTCAAAGTGAGAGACCGCGCGGCCCGCATGGCACGAAATCCCGCAACGGGAGCACAAGTAAAAGTCCCCGCGAAACGGGTTTTCAAGTTCCTGCCCGCCAAAGCGCTTAAAGAAGCGGTCATGGCCAAACGTGGATCGCGCGCCGGTACGGCGCGCAAGAAGAGTAAAGCGAAAACCGGAAAGGCCGCGGCCGGCGCAAGAAAGACCACGACCAGAAAGAAGCGGTAAGCAAAGTCTTCCAGCGCCGTTGCTGGTTCTAGGAGTTATTTCATGTCACGTTTACATCTCGTCGTGTCCGGCCTTGTAACGGCGTCGTTACTCGTTGCTTGCAGCGGAGCCAACTCGACTGCGCCGGTTGCCGGCATTCCGCAGGCGTCCACCGGGGCCGTGCATTCTAAACTTCCAAAGTTTCTCCGGTTGGAACATACGCCGCCACGCCCACCGCCGCATCGGCATGCCATTACCTCCGCGATGCGCGAGCGCGCGAAAGCGGGCGGCTGGGAAGAACTTGCCAACTCCGCCCCGTGGACGAGCGGTCCCGGCAGCCAGCTTCTGATGACCGACGGCACGGTTCTCGTTCAAGACAGTTGCACGCCGAACTGGTTTCGCTTAACCCCCGACAGCACGGGAAACTACCAAGACGGCACGTGGACCGCGATCCCGGGAATGCCCTCGAGTTACGGACCGCTCTACTTTGCATCGGCGGTGCTTGCCGACGGGAAGTTGATCGTAAATGGCGGCGAGTATAACTTCTGCAACGGAGCCGAGACGAATCTGGGCGCGATCTACGATCCGATCGCAAACTCCTGGACCGCCGTCACTGGTCCTAGCGGCTGGGGGCAAATCGGCGACGCTCAAAGCGTCGTTCTTACGAACGGCACGTACATGATCGGAAACTGCTGCACGAACGTTCAGGCCCAGCTCGACGAATCGACGATGACGTGGACTCAAGTCGGAACCGGCAAGCACGATAACAACAGCGAAGAAGGTTGGACGCTGCTGCGCAACGGCGACATCGTGACGGCAGACGTTATCGACGCGCCGTACTCAGAGCTGTTTACTCCAAAGACGGCCACATGGTCGTCGGCCGGAGACCTTCCCGTGAATCTCACGCAGGCCACCGAGATCGGGCCGCAGACGATGCGGCCGAATGACACGGTCTACGTTGAAGGCGCGAACGGTTTGACCGCGATCTACAACGCCTCCAATGGCACCTGGACGCAAGGCCCGAACATGCCCACCGTTGCCGGGGCGCAACTCGACGCTGCCGATGCGCCGTCGACGCTGCTGACCGACGGAACGGTCCTGGCGGTCGGCAGCCCGGGAGTCTATCAAACGCCTGCGTCGTTCTACATCTTTAACGGCAAGAAGAACATCACCATCGCAAATCCGCCCGACGCTCCAAACGATTCGAGCTACAACGTTCGGCTATTGATGCTGCCCACCGGTCAGGTTCTTGAGGACGACGGCTCCGGCGACATCGAGATCTATACGGGCAGCCAAAAACCGTTTCGCGGCATCGCCCCGGTCATCGTGAAGGTCCCCAAGACGCTGACCGCCGGGAGCACGTACAAGCTCTCGGGCCGGCGCCTCAACGGGTTCTCGCAAGCGAACTTCTACGGCGACGACGACACCCAGGCGACGAACTATCCGCTCGTCAGAATAACCAACGTTGCATCGGGAGCCGTCGTTTACGCTCGCACGCACAATCACAGTTACATGGGCATCGGCTCGAATCACGTCGTCTCGACGATGTTCGACGTTCCGTCTACCATCGGCACGGGAACCAGCACGTTGCAGGTCGTGACGAACGGGATCGCATCGCAAGCAAAGAGCGTCACGATCCAAGCGAGTAAGTAAGGTAACTACGCGAACCATCGCAGCTGTCGCGGCAACGGTGCTTACCTGCACCGTTCCGCGGCCTGCGCTCGCGGTCGATACCATCCCCTTTACGCAAGTCAACGGCGGGCTGATCGAAGTACAGGGATCGGTCGACGGAGCAGCGCCCGTGCCGATGCTCGTCAACCTCGGGGCCGGCGTCGACGTGCTCTCGACGGAGCTGGGCCGGCGATTCGTCGTCGTTAAGGGCAAGTACGTCAGCCTTCGGCTTACCGGAGAACGCGTCGATCTGCCGATCGGAAACGTCCTCACGCTGGCGCTGGGCCCCGTGCATTTGGAGGCGCCGAACGTGGGAATATGGAGCGGCCTCGACGGCACGGGAATCGGTGGACTGATCTCGGCGACGGCTTTTCGCCATATCGCGACGACGTTCGATTTTCACAATGATCAGATCGTCATCGAAGACGCACAGACGTTCCCCGATCGCGTTCGCAGCGCCATCCGAGTTCCGGTTATCTTGCAGGACGATCTGGGGATCGCGCTGGGTATCTTTGCGCGCTTCGATTTTGGCGGAGGCAAGACCGGACTCTGCGAAATCGATACGGGCTCGCAGGGCATCACGATCGACCGAACGTTTGCGGCCTCGTTGGGGCTCAATCCAAGCGGCGGTTCGAGCGTTCGCGTCGCCTCGATTTCACTCGACGGCGCTCGCGAAACGGCCGTCCCGCAGCCGGCGGTAAGCGTTGGGAACCTGATCTACGACTGCGACGTCGGGAACTCGTTTTGGGAGGGACGCACCTTCACGCTCGATCTCCCGAATCTACGGATCTACGTAAGTACCTCTCCCTAATCCGCCCCGGCCGCGCAGGACTCTTGCGCATCAGCGGAGTATCTTGCGGGCGGGAGCGTCGCCTTTGTGCAACGCTGCTGTTGATACTCCGTGTGGTTCTTATGAACCAACGCCGACGCTTCATGAGGTTGCGCTTGGATGAATAGGGATACGCGCCTCGTTTGGTTAGCCGTCATTTTTAGCGGTGTTGCCGCGGTTTGCAGTTTTCTCGTCGCCGGGGCAGTGCTCTTGGTTACGTACGAAGCTCGTCAAGCGGCGAAGACCGCAGTGGCGCTTCCGTCGGGGGCGCCGGTTGCCGATGCCGTCATCAGAACGTGCGGCATCGAGCGCACTGCGCTGATGCGAACCGGAGACGATCTCTTTTTAATCGACGGCGCTGCGGGCGACTCGCAGTATATCTCTCATGAAGAACGCGGCGCGCTCGTCGCGGTATCGGCCTCTCGCTCGAAATATTTCTTGGAGTGTCGCCTAAAGAACCCGACCAGGGCGTCGATTTTTAACGTGACCTTCTATTGCGGCGTGTCATATCACGGTGGAAGGTTGCGGACGAGAAAACACAACACCGACGCGATTGAAGTCATCGGGCCGGGAAGAACTCGAACGATCTGGATCGAGGACAAGGATAACGACTCGGTCATCGTTCACGATCCGGGACGCGTTCAGTATTACCGATTTCCAGATATGGATACGCTTCAAGATCAAGCGCTGCAACCGCCCGACGATGCGTTCTGGACGTTAAGCCGCGACGCGGATCCCGTTCCTAGCCAATAGGGTAAGGGCGCGTCCGCCTCATTACGGGCGCCAGCTACATCGCCTTGCCGCCGAACGTTTCGGCGTCGAGTGCGTCGAGAAACTGCTCGAGCGCGGCGGTTCGTCGAGCACCGATCTTCTGGGCCGTCTTCGTAATGAGGCGCGGTGGAATGTCGTGCGCGAACGTGCGAAGCGTCTTGACCGCGCGCGCGAAGCTTTCCGCGTCTGCACCGACGAGCGAGAGCATCCGGGCAGCGCCGATCTCGCCCAGGAAATCGAGTGAGTCGGCATCGTGGAGGACGATTGCCTCCGGCTGCGTGCCCGGATCGCTGTAGTACATGTGACCGCGCTCGGCGGCTTGAACGGCCGGCAACTTCGCCATGGGGAATCCGGCCGCTTGTAGGATCGCGCCGCTCTGCTCCGCGGCGCACTCGCCGTGCTCGAGTTTGGTATTTTGGCACGGCATGAAGGCCGCCATATCGTGCAAGAACGCCGCGGCGAAGAGTACGTCGGTATCGATGCGCAAGCCGTCACCCTGCGCCAGCTCCAGGGCAATGCGGTAGTTGCGCTCCGAGTGCTGCCATCCCCACGCCGGATGATGGAAGTTCGAGCGAGCGAGATCGTAAACTGTCACCTTCCACGGCGCATCGAGCGGAATGCCGGTGGCGGTCTGCTGGGGTTGGGCGGTCGCGAGCAAAACCACTGCGACGAGGCTCTGAGCAAACATCATGATCGTACCTTTTTCGTAAAGTGGGCTTGGCGTCGAAGGTATCTCTAGGAAGGATCGCTGTAAACGTATCCACACGTATGCTGAAATCTTTCTTGCTCGAGGACTGGCTGGAGGCGCATACCGAGCCGGTGCCGGAGTTTCCCTTGGCCGGAAGCACGGGGCCGCCCTGGACACTGAGGAATCTGCTCGACCTGGACGGACGCTCGAGCCTCGAGCGCATGCTCCAATCCGATATTCTCTACTCGCGAGCAGCCGGAGCGACGGAACTGCGGCAGGCCATAGCGCAAATGCAGGACGTTCCAATCGAACACGTTCTTATCATGACAGGTGCCGCCGAAGCCTTGAGTCACATCTTTGCTGCCGCCGCGCAGCCTGGCGCAAATGTCATCGTGCCTGCGCCATGCTTTCCTCCGTACAATGTCGTGCCGGAGGCGCTAGGCCTCGAAGTGCGCGCATACCGGTTACGCCGTGAGGACTCGTATGCGATCGACCTCGATGAAATAGGTCGACTTACCGACTCGCAGACGAAGCTTATCCTCGTCAATTCGCCGCATAATCCTACGGGCAGCATTATCGATGATAAGACGATGGAAGCGCTCCATGACTTTGCGGCAGAACGCGGGGTTCAATTTGTCTGCGACGAGGTATACCATCCGATTTATCATGGCCCGACTATGGCTTCAGCCTCGCGCCTAGCGAGCGCCACTATAGTCGGAGATTTGTCGAAGGCGTTTGCACTGAGCGGTTTGCGCATCGGCTGGATCGTTGAATCGGACCAACGGCGCCGCGACCTTTATTTGACGGCGCGCGAATACTTCACGGTGTCGAACTCGCCGATCACTGAGTTTCTCGGGGAGATCGCCGTTCGTCATCGCCAAGCCATTCTCGAGCGTACGCGCGACGTGGCGCGAACGCACATTGAGCTTCTGGAGCAGGTGCTCGAAGAGCACGCAGCCGTTGTAGGCTGCGTTCGTCCAGGCGGCGGCATGACCGCATTTCCATGGCTCGTATCGGGCGCCGATTCACGGAAGTTCTGCGAGTGTGCCGCCGCGCAAGGATTGTTGTTAGCTCCGGGCGACTGCTTCGGCGTACGGGATCATTTTCGCATCTCTTTCGGCGTCGGCCGAGAGTGGTATGCGGGCGCGATGCAGCGACTTGGGGAGCTGCTTAGTCAGTTATCGTCGTCCGGGTTTTCGTAACTGATCGGAAGAGTCTCAAAGTAGCGAGCCGAGTACTTTGCCGCGATCGGCTTAAACACTCTGGGTTTGGCGCCGAAGTCGAAGCAATCCGAGAGATCGTTGGCCCGGACATCGGTCGTTCCCAGCGATGCTAGGTCAAACGTCCGTTCGATAAACTTCAGGATACTTCCGAACTCGTAGGGCGTGTGCGAGACGTAGCCGCGTTTTGCGTAAGGCGAAACTACGATCATCGGCACGCGAAAGCCCAGTTCGTACGAGTTGTAGATTTGCGGTGGGACGTGATCGTACCATCCGCCCCAGTCGTCCCAAACCACGATGATCGCCGTGTCGTTCCAGTACGAGCTCTTGCCGATCGCGTTGACAATGGATGCTACCCACGACGGACCCGTACCGTTGTTCTTGCCGGCGTGATCGGAATCGGCCGCACTGGGGGTTACAAACGTCACCGCTGCCAGTCTGTCCGACGCGATATCCTTCAAGACTTGCGACGACGGCCAGCGCACGTTCTCGTAGCTTGGCCCCTCGCGAATATTCTTGATGGCATCAACCGCGTGCCACAGTCCGGAGCCGCCGTACTCCTGGTAGTAATGCC
This sequence comes from Vulcanimicrobiota bacterium, assembly GCA_963736775.1. GTDB lineage: Bacteria > Vulcanimicrobiota > Vulcanimicrobiia > Vulcanimicrobiales > Vulcanimicrobiaceae > Cybelea. Next base: position 132,365 of record CAVTPY010000011.1, read on the forward strand.
AGCTGAGATCTCGCTGGTTCATCAGGTCCATGATCGATATGCGATCGAAACACGGGTATACGGCGCGCCCCTCTTTGCCATTTCGGTCAATCGTGACTACCCTGGTGCTGCGTTGGGAATTGCAGCCACCTACGCGACCATGCCGTCTTGGATCCCTTGGGTTCTCTGCGGCTTTGAGGTCCGAACGGTTATTGATCGTCGAAGTACCGCTGATGATGTACTGGTGGGCTGGGAAACTCGGCCCTTGATTCGTCTGGAACATGTTGTCGGCAAACGTATACTGTTCTGCCATGTCCCAGTACGGCTGGATTTCGCTTTGCGGAACGTACGCGTAGGCAGCGACGTCGCGCTTCGGACACCGTCCCTTCTTGTAGCAGTGCAAATTCTCCGAGCTGAAGCCATCCAACCGACCGTGATCGTACTCGGCGACCCATGCCTTGTGCCTGTGCGAGATATCGAAAGGAGCCGTCAGCGAGACCGGCTGCAAGATGACCGTTTGGCCTTTCATGTTCTTACCGGATTGGACGGTATTCGCGCCGGGAAGACCGTTGAAGAGATTGTCTACGCTGCGGTTTTCCTGGACGACGACGACGATGTGTTCGATGGTGCCGGTGCCCGGCGGTCGATGAAGTAACACGCCGGCGGCGCGTGACACGCTACCGGAAGCGGAGGGCCCCGGAGCAAATACGCTCGAGCAATCGGTCAGGAGAGCCAGAGCCGCAGCGAAGCCTAACAGGCGACGGCAGCACTCCAAGGCGATCATGGAATCTCCCTTTCTTAAGGCGACGGTTCGACGCGTTCGGGGGCCGGGACTGTAGACCTGGGTCACTTTTCGGCGTACGATTGACAGGCGCCCTGGATGTCTGCTGCGCTCCGTAATAGGGAGGAAAGAAGATGAAGTCTGGAGCCGTTAGCCTCTCTGCGCTAGTAGCAGGGCCAAGTGTCGTGTTTACGGCGCTGCTTTGTTCCTGCGGGCTCCCTCGAATGGAGGGGCGCCCGGCTCGAGCGTCGTTGGGCAGCCTCTAGATGGGAAGGCGACGTTCGTGTACACCGGGACGAAGCAATCGTTCAAGGTTCCGGCCGGCGTGACGCAGGTGACGATCGCTGCAAGCGGCGCAGGCGGTGCCCCGGGCTACGGCTTCCGCTACAGCAAATATGGCTCCGGGTGGCCCGGGGGGTCGCGTAAAGGCCACGATACCGGTGACTCCCGGGGAGCATTTGGCGATCTTCGTTGGCGGGAGCGGCAGCGATGGCGGCTTTAACGGTGGCGGAGAGAGCGCGTCATCCTATAGCGGCGGCGTTGGGGGCGGGGCTTCTGACGAGCGCCAGGGGGGTGACCGGACGACGGACCGAGTCGTGGTGGCCGGGGGCCGGGGAGGCGGCGGTTCGGCCTTCGCCGAGAGCAGTGCGACACACGTGCGGATGACGCGCGGCGTGGAGTCGGGTGACGGAGTGATCGTCATCACTTGGTAAAGTGCAGCCGAGGAGGAAAAAGATGAAGAGGGTGAGTTTTCCGCGGTACGCCTTAAGTGCAGGCGTGACCGCGGCATTGCTTGCGGCGTGCGGAGGGTCGCAAAGCATCGTTAATCCGGGACCTCTGGGGCAGCGCGACATTCGATCGCGCGTCGTTTCCGAACGCGGCTGCCCGACAGCGCACTGCATCGTCGTCGGGGACGTGGCGCCCGGAAACGCTAGCGGTTCGATCCTCTTTTTTCCGCGAAACGCTAACGGCAACGTTCGTCCGACTGGCAGAATTGAGGGCTCACTGACGCAGCTCCATTACACCACCGGCATCGCGATGGACTTGGACGGGAACATTTATGCTGCGAATTTGGCTACGGACAGCATCACGGTGTATGCCGCGGGCTCGGAAGGCAACGTTGCACCGATTCGGACGATCGCGGGCTCGAAAACGGAACTGCAGCAACCAACGGGTATTGCGCTCGATGGCGATGACCATGTCTTTGTCGCGAACAGCGCGGGTAATCGTGTGACGGTATACGCTCCGAATGCCAACGGTAATGTGCGCCCGGTCCGCGTCATAAGCGGAAACAGGACATTGCTGGGCGCCCCGTGGGGCATTACGCTCGACTCGAGCTCGAATATTTGGGTTACCAACGAATCGTCATCTAGTATCACGGCGTACGCCGCAAATGCAACGGGGAATGCGGTTCCCGAGCGAGCGATCTTCGGCTCCCTCACGCAGCTCAATGGGCCCGAAGGCATCGCTGTCGATTCGTCGGGATACGCGTACGTCGCAAACTGGCAGGAATCCAGCCTCGTAGTCTTTGCACCCGGTGCCAATGGAAATGAGGCGCCGGCGAGACAGGATTCATCCGGGCTTTATGGCCCCAGCGGCGTCGCCGTAGACGCCCGCGGAAGAACATATCTTTCCAACGGCTGCCAAGACGACTCGGCATTCGTGGCGGTGTACGCCGAGGGAGCGAACGGCGCCGGCCCCTTGCGAATAATCGAGGGCAAGAAGACGAAGCTGGACGACTGCGCCACCAGCATCGTCGTTCGCTAGCCCCTTTCGTCGACAAGTCAACCCGCAACCCCCGCCACGATAGCCCCGGTCTAGGCGGCATGAGCGCTGCTGCCGAGACTCGCCTTGCGCCAGTCGAGACGCGTGAAGAACTGCTGTATCTACTGACGCGCGCGTCGGAGCTGGAGCACGACCTGGCTTGCTCCTACTTGTACGCCGGATACTCCATTAAGATGCGCCCCGACGAAGGCGGCATCACGCACGACGAGCTCTTGGCAATTCGCGGGTGGAAGCAGAAGATCGCACACGTCGCCGTCGAGGAGATGCTCCACCTCGCCCAGGTTTCGAATATCCTGACCGCGGTCGGTGGCGCCCCGCACTTCTTCCGCTCGAACTTTCCACTCCCGGCAACGGCGTTTCCGTTCGGAATCGAAATCACGCTCGAGCCGCTCTCACACGAGCTGATCGAGCGCTTCATGTGTTACGAGATGCCGGCCGACGAGGCGATTCCGGCGCATCTCCGTCCGCTCTGCGACGACATTCGCCGCCGAACCACCGCCGAGATCGACCACGACGATATCGTTCGCCAGCAAAACGCGATCGAGCCCTTCGACGTCGATTTCCGTACGATCGGCGAGCTCTACAAGAAGATCGAAACCGCGTTCGATGCCATCAATCCTGACCGGCTCTTCATCGGCGATCCCGACGACCAAGCCCGTCCAGCCTATCTCGACCTCCCGCGACGGCTGATCCGCGTTCACGATGCGGCCTCCGCGCACCGCGCCGTCGAGCGTATCATCGAACAGGGAGAAGCGCCGCCGCGCCACCATCCTGAAGCGCATTTTTACATCTTCCACAAGATCCACGAGGAATACGAAGAGCTCGCGCGGCGCGCAAAAGCGGAAGGCCGCGTCTTCGAACCCTTCCGGAGGATGCTCACGGATCCGGTCACGCGCGTCATTGGCCCGAGCGACGGTTTGAATCGGATCACCGATGCCTCGTCGCGTGAGCTGGCCGAAATCTTCAACAGCGTTTACGAACTGATGCTGATGATGCTGGCGCGTTTTTTCGCGCATGGCGGGGAAACCGAAGAACAGCTTCGCCTCCTCGCTCGCGGAACGCTGCGAATGATGGCGTCTGGGCTGCGTCCGCTCGGCGAGGCCCTCGCGCGGATGCCGGCCGGCCCCAACTATCCCGGCCTGACGGCCGGCCCGCCGTTCGGCATCACCCAGAACGTGCGCTTGCTCTCGCACCGCAAAGTTGCCTGGATATTTTTCCTCGAACGCCTCTACGATCTCTCGACGCGTCTGACGAACCTCGCCACGGAGGCGACGCTACCGCAAGAAGTGCAGGAGGCCGCCGCCGCGCTCGAATCGGTTGCGGAACACCTCACGCCTTTTATTCCGCCGGAGTTTGCGCAAGCCGTCCGCGAAGAGTGTCAAGGCCGCGGCAACCGTACGACGATCCGCCCGGAGCTCGACGGTCCGTACATCGTGCGCAATCTGCGCAAGCTCACCAACTCCAAAGGCGAGAGCCTCAACGTGCGACCGATCCTCGCGCTCTGCCGCTGCGGCGGCTCGCACATCAAACCCTATTGCGACGGCACGCACGCGCGCATCAACTTCTGCAGCATCAAGCAGCCGGATCGCACGCCCGACCGTCTGGACACATACGAGGCCAAAGAGATCACGGTGCTCGACAATCGTGGCACGTGCTCGCACTTCGGCAACTGCACCGACCACTTGCCCGAGGTCTTCCACGTCAGTGGCGAACCATTCGTGACGCCCGAGGGCGCGACGCCCGATCGGATCGAGACGATCGTCGGGCAATGCCCCTCGGGCGCACTCGGTTTCATCAAAGACGGCGTTCGCTACGAAGGCGAGCAACGCGAGGCGGAAATCGTCGTTTCGCACAACCAGAGCTATTGGGTACGCGGCGGCATCGAGCTGGAGGGCGAGCCGCGCAATCAAGGCGCCTCTCTCGAACATTACGCCCTCTGTCGCTGCGGCCACTCGAAGAACAAACCATTCTGCGACGGCTCGCATTACTACGCGAACTTCAACGATCCCGACAACTAAGTGGCGGCGTCGATCGCTTTTAGCGCAACAGTTCTAGCTGGTTGGGCTAACACGACAGATTCAACGCCGCTTGCAGGAGCGTTACCCTGCTAATGGCCAGAAGGCTCGCCGTATACGTGGTACAAGGAATCATTGTCCTTGCGCTGCTCCTTCCGGTCGGGCTTTTTGTTCAATGGATGATTACGGCGCGGAGAAATCCGATTGACCTCACCTGCAAGATCGTAGGTGGGCCGACCAGGTCCGGTAACGTCTCAGTTTCGTTCTTGGTACGAAACACGAGTGATGAGGCAGTTGACGAGATCGGCGTCCTAGCGTACACGACTCCGGAAGGAGGGGGGAGTCACCTTTTGACGTTTGGCCCGGTGGCAGCCCACTCGTCGTACTCCCGACTTTACGGTATTAATGCAGGATTTAATGGCGGCATTCTTATCGTTGCGGCGAATTGCAGGGACACTTGGGTAACATTTGCTGACGGTAAACGGTGGACTGAGCCGTACCACGGACCTTGGTTGCCTTAAAAGTCCTGCGAAGTCCGCCAGTCTGAAAACTGGAGAAAATACATCCCGATAAATAGCTACCGCCACCGGTCGCCCGGCGAGGTCACGTACGTCTTCCAGAGGTATCCCCACGGAAGCACGAGCGGCACGATCACGACGCCCAGGAAGATCCCCCAGAACTGATCGGCGATGTCGGGATCCAGCGTGTGTCCCAGGTACGGGGGAAGCCACGCTGCGAGCACCCAGATGAGCTTCCACGTGAATTCGAAAATCAGCAGCGGCATCATCTTGACCGGATACCGCACGCCGAGGAGACAGAGCAGCGTAAGCGCGCCAAAGAAGCTCGCCCCGACGCCATGCCAGAAATCCCACGGCCGCGTGTGATGCAGGATCGCCGGCCACGTTCGCGAGCCCTGCGCCAAACCAATCAGGAGATACGAAGCCCTGAGCACGTAGAGGCGATAAAGCGGAAGCTCCGGCCTGGATTGTAAACCGACTCCAGCTATTGTTCCAACTCCTGTAGCGTGTTGGTGTTCGTGTCGGTGTAGAACAGCGCCGTGTTGCTGTCCTTCGTTCCGATCGCAACGAGCCCAAAGATTCCGGGCGTCTTGCTCTTATCCACGATCTCCGTATCGAGCACCTGGCCTTTCGGTGTCATCTCCACCAGCATGTTGCTGCCGGTATTGGCGACGATCAGGTTGCCGTTGGGCAATAGCGTTTCAGCTACCGGCTTGTCGAGCGGCGGACCCGCCTTGACCAGCGTCGCGCACGTTCTCTTCGGGTATTTGCACGTGAACTTCGCGCAGCCGGGCTGTACGGTGATCTCGTCTTTCAGCAGTAGGTTGCTGGCATGACTGACGGCGACAACGGTATTGCACGCCCCATCTGCGACGTAGAGCGTGTCGGGGGGATTTTTCTTGTACGGGCACTCACCCGTACCAGGCAGGACGCCGCACCAATACGCGATGCCCGATGGCCCCAGCGCGCTCCATCCTGAGCCTTTGTTGACGTCGAAGCCGTCGATGACTTCTTTCCGAGGGCCGCCGCCGTATCCGCCGAAACCGAAGCTATCGACTCCCCCGGTATCGGCGTTGCCGATGAAGACGAGCTCCGGTGAGTAGTCGTAAAGCATCGGCCCCTCGCCGTCACCCAGAGGCTGCGTTATCGGCGAGCCGTAGGTCTCCTTGAGCTGCCCCTTTTGATTGATCCGGGCCATCACTTTGCTGGTAAACCCGGTGGCGTAGACTTGGTCGCCGCCATCAATGGCATCGCCGTCGCATCCCTCAATCTCGCTGTTTTGGAAGAAGGTTGTCGGCTTAGAGTTTGGGGCAGGATCGAACTGTTCGATCGTCGTCCCGTCGCCGGCTGTGCCCGACGAGTTTTCAAAGTTGCAGACGAGCAGCTGACCCTTCTTCAGCTTTCCGAAGTCATATTGAACGACCGTGACGGCACGCGGGCCCATATCGCCGTTTGTTGGGTCGACCGTCGAACCGATTGTGACGTCTTTCTTCAACAGCTTCAAAATGGACGTCGTATCGGCACGCGCCGCAGCGCTGGAATCGGCGCTTGATGGTGCCATCCCGTTTCCGCCGCAGGCTGAGATAATGAAAACCGTTGTGGCTAGAACAAGGAGCCTGCGCCGGACGTTAAGGGACATGGTCAGCGAGGCCAAAATCTATTCTATTGCTCGAGTTCTTGCAGCGTGTTCGTACTGGTGTCGGTGTAGAACAGCACGGTATTACTGTCGTCCGTTCCCTCTGCCAGAAGGCCGAAGATGTCGGCACTCTTATTCGTGTCGATCGTCTTCGTTGCGAGAACCTTCCCGGTCGGCGTCAGCTCCACCAGCGTGTTTCCGCCTTTGGTGTTGGCGACGATAAGGTTGCCGTTCGGCAGAAGCGCTTGCGCGACGGGCGCGTTGAGTGGCGAGCCGCTGTAAACGAGGGTCGCGCAAGTGAACTTCGCGTGCGCGCACTTGAACTTCTTGCCGCCCGGCTCGACCACGATCTCGTCCTTAAGTTTGAGTTGGCTGGCGTTGGAAACCGCGACGACGGTGTTATCGACGCCGTCGACCATATACAGCGTATCGTTACACAGACTGCCGGTCCTGGTCGCATTGTATTGGATTCCCGACGGCCCAAGGGCGCTCCAGCCGGATCCCTTGTTGACGGCGAAACCAGAGATCACTTGGGTCTCTGTCGCAGGACCGCTGCTCACCGGAGGTTTCGCCAACTTAATGACGCCGCCCGTCTTCGCATCGGAAACGTAGATATCTTCCGGTGCGTACGCAAGGCCGCAGGAGGCGTCGGCATCCTCCAACGGCTCCTCGATCGGCGAACCGTAGCTGTACTGCAACTTACCGCTCTGGTTGAACTGCACGGCAATCCCGCTCGCCATCCCGGCGCCGTATACGTCATTCACAACCGTCGCCGCATTTCCAACACAGCCTTCGATCTTGCTGCTCTGCACAAAGGTCCTTGGCTTTGACTTCGGCTTCGGATTGAAGACTTCAATCGTCGTGCCTTTGCCGGCAGTGCCGGCCGAGTCCTCAAAGTTGCACACGAGCAACTGCCCTTTCTTGAGCCCGAAGTCCGCCCGGGCCACCGAGATTGCGCGCGGGCCCATGTCGCCATTTTTGCGATCGACCGTCGAGCCGATTTCGACGTCCTTCGTGAGTTGTTTCAGAATCGAGGTCGTGTCGTTTGGAACGACGGAACTCGCGCCTGCGGAGGCTACTCCGGATGGAACTGTGGTGTTCCCTCCGCACGCCGAAGTTGCAAGAAGTGCTCCCGCGGTCAGCATAAGCACGCGATTGTTGAAAGTCGGCATCCTAAACCTCACTCCTAACGCAGTGGTGACGTTCTCTATTGCTCGAGTTCTTGCAGCGTGTTCGTTTTGGTATCGGTGTAGAACAGCGCCGTATTGCTATCGCTCGTGCCGATCGCAAGGAGTCCGAAGATGTGAGCGACCTTGCTTTTATCGATGGTCTTGGTGTCGAGTACCTTCCCCGCCGGCGTCAGCTCCACGAACTTGTTTCCACCTTGGGTATTCGCAACGATGAGGTTTCCGTTCGGTAGAAGAGCAGAAGCTACGGGCGCATTGAGCGGCGAGCCACTATAGACGAGCGTCGCGCACGTCCTTTTTGCGTGAAGCGCATTTGAACGTCTTTCCGCCGGGCTGCACGACGATCTCGTTCTTCTCGAGTAGGTTGCTGGCGTTCGAAACGGCGATGACCGTGTTATCGACCCCGTCCACGATATAAAGGGCGTCGTTGCAACGAGCACCGTGTTTTGTGCTATCGTATTGCATGCCGGATGGACCTAAGACGCTCCAACCGGAGCCCTTATTGACTCCGAAGCCGCTCATCACTTGGATCACCTGCGGGTGGCCGGAGCTACTAACGGGGAACGCCAACTTAATAATCGCGCCGGTCTTGGAATCCCCCACGTAGAGGTCCTCAGGCGCGTACGACTCGCCGCAGTATGCATCGGCGTCGGCGAACGGAACCTGGATGGGAGAACCGTAACTCTTCTTGAGTTTGCCGGCTTGAGTGAACTCCGAAAGCAGACCGCTGACCGACCCTGCGCCGTAGACGTCATTTCCCGCAGTGATCGCATCGCCGTCGCAACCCTGTATCTTGGTGCTTTGCGCAAAGGTTACCGGCTTGGAGCTCGGGGCTGGATCGAGTACTTCGATCGTCGTTCCGTTCCCGGCCGTGCCCGCGGAGTCGTCGAAGTTGCAAACGAGCAGCTGCCCTTTCTTGAGCCCGAAGTTCGCCTGAGACCAGCGAGATAGCGCGCGGGCCCATGTCGCCATTTTTCGGATCGACCGTCGAGCCGATTTCGACGTCCTTCGTAAGCTTTTTCAGAATCGGGGTCGTGTCGTTTGGAACAATGGAACTTGCGCCGGGGGCGGCGACTACTCCGGATGGAACTGTGGCGTTCCCTCCACACGCCGAAGTTGCAAGCAGTGCTCCCGCGGTCAGCATAAGCACGCGATTGTTGAAAGTTGGCATCCTAAACCTCGCTCCTAACGCAGTAGTGACGAAGCGTGCTTCGAAGTGCATCTTTCATCGCCTGCAAGAGCGAGCGACCGCGGTCCGCCCTTCAAAAGGGAGTGGCGCAGAGAAAGCAACTAAAGTCATTATAGAGTGAACTACGATTCACACGCGCAAGCGTCAGCACGATTCCTCGAGTCGAACATTTTTGGAAACTAAACGTTACTCGCGACCCATCACTCAATTCCAGGGTATCACGGTGAGATTTGAAAGATGGTCCCGTCATTGTTCGCCCCGCCGCCGTCGGTCGTACCGTACAGCATTCCTCTTTACTTCGACGAGTTGCGTTTCGGGCAATCGTTTCCGAAGCTGCTGCTTTTAGTGCCGAGGCGGCTGAGCGGTGAGGGCCGAAGCATCCCAAACGCCCGAGAAGCTCTCGGATTACGGAGTAAAAACGAGTGAGGATTTTAGTTACTATCGCTACACACTGCGCAGTCTGCGTGGCCGCGGCTTTGCTCGCAGCCTGCGGCGGGGGGAGCGGCGGGCGGCTGAACCCATCGCCTGGCGGAGTTACGGCGGAGCGGACGCACGTGCGGCCCGCGTACAGCGTGCTCTACAGTTTCGAAGGCGGTTCGGGGGACGGCGAATTTCCTTTTGCGGGCCTCCTTAACGTCAAGGGCACGCTCTACGGCACGACCTATTTTGGGGGCGCGACCGAAGGCGGAACCGTCTTCGAGATCACGCCGTCCGGCACCGAAACCGTGCTCTACAGCTTCAAAGGCGGCTCCTCGGGAGACGGCACATTACCGGAGGCGGGCCTCATCGACGCCGACGGCACGCTCTACGGCACGACCTCTGTCGGGGGCGCACATGACTTGGGAACGGTCTACGCAACCACGCGGTCCGGCTATGAAACCCGTGCTTCATAGCTTCGGCGGCTCGGGGGACGGCACATCACCGGATGCGGACCTCGTCTACATCAAGAGCACGCTATACGGCACGACCGATGAAGGGGGCGCACGCAAGGCGGTTAAGTTCCACGGTTGGCAAGGATGGAAGGATGCGATCGGCGACGGCGTCGTCGTCTTTAGTTGGCAGTGAACAACCTACGCTTTAGCCGCAGCCCGCTTTGTGTCAGCCTGGCCGCGGCAATGCTCGCAGGCTGCGGCGGATCGCAGCCTGCGATTGGCGTTGCGGGCGCGATGCCGCAGAGCGTGGCGATGAGCCATGTGCGGACGACTTCCGGTTCCGAAGACTGTCCAGCGTTGCCGGAAGGCACAGGTATTTTACCCGACGGCGATTTCTCCCAAGCGATCGACCCGGAACAAAAGGGCCCTACCTACAAGAAAGGTTACGTATTCGCGCCGGACTGGGAAGTCAGCAAAGGCAACATCGACTTTAATGGCAGTTTGGGCTGGGGCGGAGAGGGGCTGGACAACCTTTGCAGTGTCGATCTCGATGGCTACTACAAAGTCGGTGGCATCAAAACCAGTGCATTCCAAACGCATAAGGGAGCATTGTATACGCTCTCCTTCACGTTTTCCGGCAACGGCGGTGGTCCCCCAACCGTCAAGACGATGAAGGTCGAAATAGACCATCAGTTTACAACGTTCACTTGGAATATTTCGGGAGGCAACAACGTACAAAACAACGACTATGCGACCGAGACTTGGAAGTTTACAGGTGGCAAGGAACCCGCAATCATAACGCTCATGAGCGAGGACCCCAAGAAAAGTACATACGGCCCTGTTGTCGCGGGAATGGCAATCACCAAAGACTAGGCTACGAGGTTCTCCATGATAATGGAGCGAGGAGCAACGAGATGAAGTGCTTGGATTTCAGCCGTGTTATGCTATGCAGCTGCATGGCTGTGGCAATGCTGGCAGGATGCGGCGGATCGCAGGGAACGGTAGGGACATTGGGGGTCGCGGCGCAGGCTGACCGTGCGCGGCGGGCGTCCGGCTCCTACGGCGACCTGCTCTACATCGCAACTCCCGAGACCATCGTCGTAGTATCCTATCCCCAATGGAAAGTGGTCGCAACGATTTCGGGCATCTCTTAAGATGGTGGCGTTTGTTCTGATCCGAACACCGGAAATGTTTTCGCCCCTCAAGGTGTCACAGTACTGGAATACGCCCACGGCGGTACGACGCCAATAGCCACGCTGAACGGGCCGTCAGGGTACACCTACCTGCGAGGATGTTCTGTAGATCCGACCACGGGGGACCTGGCTATGAGCAGTGCGTTTGGTCCCAAAGACCTAAGTGGGATAATTGTTTTTCCGCAAGGTCAAGCTCTACGGGATAGTACAAGGGAAGGATCCAGAAATATACGACGTGACGCTCAGTGTAGCGCCGAGCCGATGACTCTTTTTCCCGAACCCCCGCGCCTCTGTTGTTACGCACTAATGAGCTTCGTGGTCGTTGCGTTCCTCGCGGGGTGCGGCGGATCGCAGCTGCCGATCGGAGCGCCGGGCGCTGTGGCGCAGAACTATGCGATCAATAGCACGGCTGCGCATGACAAGACGTTCGAATACACAGGCGCTGAGCAGTCGTTCAAAGTGCCCGCCGGCGTGACGTCAATAGAGGTCGATGCCTTGGGAGCCGCCGGCGCGGGACGCCAGAAGGGCTACATCGGCATTCCTGGGCATGGCGGCCGTGTAAAAGCCACTATCCCCGTTAAACCGGGTCAGGCATTGCGCATCTTCGTCGGCGGCAGCGGATCATATCCGAGCCGCGGGTTTAACGGTGGCGGAGATGGCGCAAATCGCGGGGGCGGAGCAACGGACGTGCGAGATGGCGACGATCTATCGGACCGCATTCTGGTGGCGGGCGGAGGCGGCGGTGTCGGTCCGGCTCTCGGGGGAGGCGGCACCGATGGCGGCGGCGGCGGCGGCAAGAAAGGCGGCAATGGGCACGGCGGCGCCTTCTCTGGTGGTATTGGCAGCCCCGGTCAGGGAGGAACGCAAAACAAAGGCGGAGCCGGTGGCGCTAGTGGTTCTAAAAAAGCCGGCGCAGGCAGCTCGGGAGCATTGGGAGTGGGCGGTAACGGCGGGGAAGGTCACTCAACTCGCTACGTGTCTGAAAGCGGCAGCGGTGGCGGCGGCGGGTATTACGGTGGCGGTGGTGGCGGCGGCTCAGGCCCTTTAGGAAACGGCGGTGCGGGCGGTGGCGGCTCGGGCTATGTCGAGCCGACCGCGACGGACGTGCACATGTGGCGCAATTGGGCGAGAGCGAACGGCGACGGGCTCGTCGTGTTGAGGTGGTAATGAATAAGTTGTGCTTCAGCCGTTATGCGTTCAGCAGGTGCGTCGCTGCGGCACTGCTCGCGGCCGGCGGATCGCAGCCGCCGATCCGTGCGCCGGGCGCAATGCCGCAAACGTCCGCGATCGCAGCGCACCCCGAGCGCGACAAGTCGTGGATGAGGTCCCGAACAAGTAGGGGCGACCTCATCTATGTGGCGGCTGCCGGGAAGTCATATGTCTTAACGTACCCGCAGGGTAAGCTGGTCGGGACGATTGACTATGGCGCCGCCGATGCTTGTTCCGATAGCGCGGGAAACGTTTTCCTCACCGTCGACCAGGGCGTTGACGAGTTCTCGCACGGAGCAACGACGCCATGCGCCACGCTTAATGTCCCGGGGACTAGCTGGGGTTGCGCCCACGCCGATATTGCGACGACGCTGCGCACCTATGCAATGGCCACCGACAGGTTGATGAGCGAAGCCGCGGGCAAGCTCGACAGCGCGATCACGACGGCGATGCAGAAGGCGCCGATAGCATCGTAATGAGTGGATGGCACGGACGCTACTCAAAGTGCAATCCGGTTTTGAAAAGAGAATGAATGTTGGTACCCATTCTCTCCTTCACAACGACGAGACTACACGAACAGCGCTTTCTGCATACGTAACTCTGCGAGAGCGCTCTGCGCATCCTCGCTGAGGTTGGACTTCCCGACTGCGACGGTCACCTTGTGAATCTTGCCGGTGAACCTGTTATCGCCCGCTTTGTAATCGTCGCTGACACAGGTATAGAGGTTCTCACCCACGTCCGTTGTTTCTGCACCAAACGCGAACGGCTGTGTGTGCTCTACCCGTCCCGCGGCGACCTCTCTATCGTTGACGAAGATTACGCCGTTACCGCCCGCACCCAAAGCGCCATCGTAAGCGAACTCGAAGCGAAGTGCCACCCGCCCTGCGGGTAAACGAGCGGGGGCAACGATCTTGTACGTCTCGCGACCGAGATAGTTCCAGGCAAATCGGGGTGCGCCGTCCTTGACGTACAGGCTCCAGCCGCCCATTTCTCCGCCTTGGGCGATGACCACACCCTCGGCGCCTGCCCGCGGAACCTCAATGTCAGCATTAACTACGAAAGAGCGATTCTTGACGTTGATGAACGCGTTTTCGGGAATACCTTTCATGCCCTCATAGACCGTGATCTCTTCGCGACCTGCCATCAAATCCGGACGGCCCGCAAGAGCGGCGTTGAAGCGCTCCCAAGCCCGGTCGTCAAGCGGAAGCACGTGGTACTTGACGGCCTCTTCCAGGAAGACTCCCTTGAGCTTTTCAAGCTTGTCGGGATACTTCGCGGCGAGGTCGTGAGCGCAACTAAAATCTTCCTCGACGTTGTAAAGCTCCCATTTGTCGTTCTCAAACGTAGCTCGCGGTTTGGGTTCCCACGGCGGGCGGTGTACTGTGGTGGCGAACCAGCCGTCCTGATAGATGCCCCGGTTGCCTGCCATCTCGAAGTATTGCAAGGTGTGACGCGATTTCGCATCGGGGTTATTCAGGGTGTCTAGCACACTCACGCCTTCGAGCGGTTTTTGCTGGACGCCAGAAACGACCGCGGGTTCGGGCACACCAGCTGCCTCCAATACCGTCGGGGCAATATCGATCATGTGCATCCACTGAGTACGAAGGCCGCCTCCCTCCGCAATGCCCTTCGGCCAGTGCAGTACCATGGACTGGCACACGCCGCCGTAGGAAGCCACCTGGTGGCCCCAGCCAAAGGGTGTTGCGCCAGCGAAAGCCCAGCCATTGTTGTACAAAGGATGGGATTTGGGGCCGCCGATCTCGTCGAAGTTCTGCAGCGCAACGTCTAGGGGCTCGGGCAGCCCGTTGAACACAGACAACTCATTGAAGGCGCCGTTGAGGCCGCCTTGGAAAACCGAGCCGTTGTCGCCTGTGATGTAGAAGATCAGCGTGTTGTCCATTTCGCCGAGGTTCTCGATCTCATCGAGAAACCGCCCGATTTCGTAGTCGGTCACCTCGGCAAAAGCGGCATAGATCTCCATATACCGCGCAAAGACCTTCTTCTCGTCGACCGTCAAGTCGTCCCATTCCTGGATTCCCGGCGGCTTGGGCGCGAGGTCGGTGCCCGGCGGCACGACGCCTAGCTCGATCTGCCTGGCCAATGTTTCCTTACGTACTTGGTCCCAGCCCTGATCGAACTTGCCCTTGTAGCGGTCGCGCCACGTCTCGGGCACGTGGAATGGACCGTGCGTACCGATAGCCGAGTAGTAGACGAAGAATGGCTTGTCGGGAGCCAGCGAACGCTGCGAACGCAGCCAGAGGATGGCCTTGTCGGTGATGTCGGTACTCGCGTAATAATCGGCATCGGGGTTCATATCCACCCTGGTCAGGTTGTCATACATGACCGGATGAAAAAGGTCGGCCTCGCCGGACATGAAGCCGTAGAACCGCTCAAACCCGCTATGCACCGGCCAGCGGTCGAAGGGTCCGACATCGCTGCCTTCCCACGGTGGCAACTCGTGACACTTGCCGAACATGGCGGTGCTGTATCCGTTGAGCCGCAAAATCTCGGGCAGATTCGTGACGCTGCTGGGGCGCACCGCGGTATACCCTGGGAAGCCGGTGGAAATCTCCGAAATCACGCCAAAGTTTGCGCTATGGCTATTGCGCCCGGTAAGCAGCGCTACGCGGCTGGGCGAACATAAAGGAGGAACTTTGAGATTGTTGTAGCGCAGCCCGGTCTTGGCCAAACGGTCCAGCGTCGGCATCTGGATCGGCCCTCCGAACGTCGATATGTCGCCAAAGCCCATGTTGTCGAGTAAGATGACCACGACGTTGGGCGCACCCTTCGGTGCCTTCACATCGAATCGCGGCGGCGCTTTCGCGTTGTGTGCGTCTAGCTCGGTGATCGGCGGATACTGAGGCGGTGGGATGGGAAGCACGGTGCGGTCCACCGAGGTCGTGCCGTTACTATTTTGGGGCGCTGACTCGTTTGTCATGATCTTCTTCCTATTTGATGTCTCTCGGGCCGCGATTGTACAAGATGAAGGTGACTGTCCCGCCCCAGGCTCGGAACAGTCCGTGTACAGTCTGTGTACAGTGGGAGCGCTTTCCAGCGTTTTTACGCTCAAACCTGGTGGGGAAAGTGGGAGTCGAACCCACATGAGTTGCCTCGGCCGCTTTTGAGGCGGCTGCGTCTGCCATTCCGCCACTTCCCCGGAAGCTACCGCTGATTCGCGTCGAGCAGCCTCTGAGCCTCGGCGGCACTTTGAACCGGCCGAACCCCAAGGCGCATCTCGACCGATCGCCGCGCGAAGATCAACGTTACGAGCTCCGCACCGCGCGTTGTCCGCAGGTCCAGCCGCGCCACGTCTCCGCGTCGCCAGCGCAGCGTCGTTAGTTGCTGTCCATGGAGTATTCCCAGCGCATCTTCGTCGGATGCCTTGAGAACCGCGTCGCCGGAAACAAAGGCGAAACCGGAGATACTCTCGAGGCGCGCGGTGGAGCGCGCAACGTGCGGCGTAAACTCCTCAGCCACGATCAGCTCGTCGTCACCGCCTCCCAGCGTCAGCGCGCGCGTGAAGAGCGCGCCGCCATCCGGTAGGTCGGGCGCGTCATACGAACACGTGATGCGTACGGTCGTCAGCACGTCGTTTCTGATACAACTGTAAGGACGGTTAAACGTACCCGCCGCGAAGGGATGCGTATATGCCGCAATATAGTCGCGCGACGACGCCGGCGGCTCGGGGTCGGTCGCATCTCTCAAGAGGCCGATGCTCGTCGCCGAATTTGTCTGTCCGTCGCTAAGCTCGGCAACTCTGGCGCCGGCAAAGGGAGCAAAAACAACGCGTAGGCGTCCGTTCGCGAGCGTCGTGCCGTCGGGATCTCGAAACGGCGGTGGACTTCCCAATCGCGGTATGGGCTCCCCTGCGGGAGTCGCCCCCGAAATGCCGAGAGGAATCACTCGCACACCGCGGGCCCGGAGGTCGAAACCGGCTACCACAGCGGTGCGATTCGCTAGATGAACGCGCATCGCGCCGATACGGCGCACCGCGCCGCTCGGATTGATCGCGACGATAAAACCGTACGAGGAGTCGTTGGCCAGTAGCAGCGTTACATCGGAAGGCTTCCTAAAAGGCGCGGAAACCGGTACTGACGACGCATCGAAGGCTAGCCGGCCCGATCGGTGCAACGCGGCTAGGCGCGCGACGGCCGCAGGTTGCATGCGATGCATGAGCGGGTCTGTCGGAAGCAGCGGAAGGAGAAGCGGCTGTGAGCGTAAGGCGCGATCCCCATCAGCCATAAGATCGACGAGCGTGCACGACAACCCGCGAGCGTTACACGCGCGTTGCATGGCGATTGTGGCGCCCGCAAGGGCGCTAAAATCGGCGGCGCTCAGACTGCCCGGCGCGAAGAGGCTTGGCGGCCAGATAATCGACGCATCCGCCGCAACGTGAGTTCTCGCGAGCGCGGTTCCGTAGCGCGCAATGAGATCGCCGAAGATGCGTGTTGGCGCGTAGCGCGGCGACGCGCGAAGGTCGACGGTGAGCGCCGCATCCCACGCGTAAGACCAGTTCGCCCATGGCGCCTCCCAGCCGTGCGGATAGATTGTATCCTGCGCCGGAAAGTTGACGAATCCGTGCGCCCCGTCGCGCAGGAGCTCGGCAAGCGCGAGGGCCGTGTTCGAGGAATCGCTCGGTCGCGGCGCGGCCTCATCGGCGCCCTGCAGCCATCCGGCTTGAAACTCGGACTGCATCACCGGAAAATGGGGCTGCGTCTGCAGCAAACCCGTCGCAAAATCGAGATCCGCGAGGTCGTGCGCCCCGATGCGATACGAGTTGCCTTGATACCAGTTGCCCCAGGCCCATGCGGGTGAGGCGCTCGGAACCTTCATCTCGTAGGTGTTGATGAAGAGCGGTACGCGCGGACCAACGACCGACGACACCGTGCGGCGTAGCCAATCGACGTATGCATGCCAGTGTGGCGCAGGCCACGTGTCGTTATCGAGATAGGCGCCCTGATCGTCGTCCAGCGCGATCGCGATGACGTCGTGCGAGTAGGGCTCGACGCTGCGCAATACGTCGGTTAGCCATTGGCCGGCGGAGCCCAAATGCTGCGCGTTGGCGAGCCATTCCGCCGCGGCGGAATCGGCGTGCGCATTTTGGAGCGTCGCCGTCGCTGGATAGCGTCCCTCAAGGACGTCGTGCAGCGGCATGTTATACTGCGGACGCTGCAGCAGCCATGCCGGATATCCTCCGTTTCGCCATTCGTTGCGAATCACGGGTCCCGGCCGTAAAATCAGTTTGAAGCCGAGCTCGTGCGTCAGCTTCAGCAAGCCCAAAAGATCTCGGCGAGGATCCGTGGCACCGGTGAAGTCGTAATTCGTCGCAGCCTGTGCTGAACTTGTCGAAGCATGCCAGTTCCAGATGAGGTAGAGGTCGATCGTGTTGATACCAAGGTTCTTGTAGGCGGCGAGCGTCGCACGCCAACGCTCGCGCGGGATGCGCTCGTAAAAGAAGGCCGCGCCGTAAACGAAAAACGGCCGCCCATCGACGCTGAAGACCGGATAGCCGCGTTCCGCGGACACGCGTGAGGCACTCCAGGTCGACCAGGTCGGCTCGGAAGCGGCGAGGGCCGCCGGTGGAAGAAGCAGCGATATAAAAAGCAACGCAAGAAAAGGCCACCAGCGTTCCTTGTGCGCGGCGATAAGAAAAACGACCGCTCCGACGGCAAGCCAGCCCAGGCCCAGTGCAATCGCGGCGGTGCCCGTGTAGGCAAATGCCAGCAACCATCCGGCGAGCGCTACGAACGCGGGGACCGGGTAGAGCGGCATTCGAAACGGCGCCCGGATCTTGCGCATTCGCAGCAGCGCGAGCGCAAAGACCTGCGCGACGCCCTGAATCAGTACGATTCCGGCGGTCAGGAACGCGATCACCTGATCGAGCGTGAACAAGCTTGCGACCAGCGATAGCATGCCAACGGCCAAAAGCGCGACGTGAGGAATCTCCTTTCGTGGGTGAAGCTTGGCAAAAGCCGGTAGGAACGCGCCGTCGCGCGCTGCGGCAAACGAGATGCGCGAGAATCCGAGTAAATTTCCGTAGAGCGATGCAAACGCGGTCACCAGGACGAGCATGGTGACCGCGACGGCGGCGACGCGGCCCCACGTATGCTCGACGACGAGCGCACCGACATATTGAGCCTCGGTCGTCGGTTGACCGTGTGAATCGAGCAGCGACTGCCAAGGCACGGCGCCGAGCACGCCGATTTGCAGGAGCACGTAGAGGATCGCGACGACCAACACCGAGAGCAGAATGGAAAGCGGAATTGTGCGCCGCGGCCGGATGACTTCGTCGCCGAGCAGCGCCACGTCGGCATAACCCACGTAGTCATAGAGTGTGATGTAGAGGGCCGTCGCAAACCCGGCGAGGAGGCCGCCGCCAAATCGGATGGGCTGGCTCAAGTGAAACGCCCGCGTAAAGTCGGCGTGTGAGAGTCCCGCGACGGCAACCAACGCGACGGTCGCGATCGCTGCTACCGCAAGCAATGCGCTCAAAGCCGAGACTTGAGACGTGCGCCGGTAGAGCAGCACGATCGTAACGCAGCCGATGGCGACGGCGGCGAGTCCGTGGGCGGCGCCGTTTGCAAGCGGCGGATATAGATAGGCAGCGTAGTTCGCGAAGCCGATATATCCGGTGGCCAAAAGGCACGGCGCATACAAGAGGAACTGCCAGTTGAAAAGGAAGGCGAGCGCCCTTCCCAGTCTTTGCGCGCCGAAGATGTTGCGGAGGTATACGTAGGTTCCGCCGGATCCGGGAAACTGCGACGAAAGCTCCGCCCACACCATGCCGTCGCAGAGCGCCACGATAGCGCCGGCGATCCAGCCAACAAGCGCGAGCGGACCGCCGAGCGCGGCGATGACGAGCGGAATCGTCACGAGCGGACCGATGCCGATCATCGTTATAACGTTGATCGAAACGGCACCCCGCAGGTCGATCGCGCGCTTCATACGGCGGGTGGGGTTCGCGGTGCGAGGCGCGGCCTCTTGGTGCGACGAAAAGAGAGTCGGATGCAGGACGCTTCTGCGCTTTCGCGCTTATTACGGTTGGACGGAACGCTGAAGGTCGATTTCGTAGAAAGCGAGGCGCTCGCAGGAAACCCACTCGGCGATCCGTCAACGCGGCCGGTGGCCGTCTATCTGCCGCCGGGATACGATCCTGCGGGTTCGCACCGGTATGCGGCGTTATACGTGCTGCACGGCTATACCGGCGACGTCGCCGCAATGGTGTCGTCGCGGCCGTGGGAGACCAACGTCGTTCAATGGGCGGACCGGCTGATCGCATCGAAACGCATGCCGCCGGTCGTCCTCGTTCTCGTTGATGGATTTACGCGCTTGGGAGGTTCGCAGTACGTCGACTCGATCCACAACGGCGCGTATGCGACCTACACCGTGCGCGACGTCGTCGGCCACGTCGACCGCAACTATCGGACGATCGCATTCGAGGGCGGACGGGCAGTCTTGGGCAAGTCCTCGGGCGGGTTCGGAGCGATGCACCTCGTGCTCGAGCATCCCGGCGTCTTCGGCGCGTTCGCCTCACACAGCGGCGACTCGTATTTTCGTTACGCTCACATTCCCGCATTCGCAACCGTGCAGCGTATTCTCGAAGCGCACGATTTCGACATCGGCGCCTACGTCGATGCATTCGAACGCAAGCCCAAGCGCCGCCCTGCCGATTATACGACGATGGAGATGCTGGCCTACGCATCCGCCTACTCGCCGCGCAGCGCCACGGCCTACGACCTCGAGTTGCCGTTCGACCGGAGCACCGGTGAGCTGCGGGAAGACGTTTTCTCACGCTGGCTTGCTTTCGATCCGGCGGAGCGCGTCATCCATGGTCGCGACGCCTTGGCACGATTGCGCCTTCGCTATCTCGACTGCGGCCGGCGCGACGAATATAATCTGGATATCGGTGCGCGCGTCGTTACCGAGCGCATTCGTGGGCTGGGGCTCGCGGTGCGCCACGAGGAATTTGACGACGATCACCGCAACACCGGTTACCGATACGAAACTTCGCTTCCGGCGCTTGCCGCCGTTTTGGATCAGGAATGAAACGATTCGGACTTTTCTTCGTTCTACTGCTGACTGCGGCGAGCTTCACGCGCGTCTTCGCGCAGGTTCCGCCGCCTCCGACGCCCAGTCCAGACCCGCATAGCTATAGCGATCCGGGGATGGACTTCACGGCGCCGGCCGGTGCCGTTCTGGTGAATCGCCAGGAGATTCCGCTGGCGCAACTCAGCGAGGACTTGCAGCCGGTTGCCCTATGGGTTCTCAATCCCGGCAAAGAGGATGCGCGGACCATTACGCTTTCGATGGAGGCCTATACCGCCGCACCCAACGAGTGGGAGGGGCAGTTTGAAAGCCAGACGCACGGCGCGCAAGAGGGGACCCTCATTCGCAATAAGACGCCGATGACGCTGCTCAACGGCATGCCGGCGACCTTCGTCGAGGTCGCCTATGGCAGCGGCTTCGACGCGAAGAAAGAGTACGCCATCGTTTGGGCGGACGGTCAGCGCGGAATCGTGCTCGCCGAGACGACGCGCATGGGTGACGGGAACGACGAAGAGGCGCGCAGCGTGCTCAAGCAAGTAACGGCCGTTCGGTATCCGCTCTATCAGCCGTAGCGTCGAGCGTTGCGCGAAGATCGCCGATTAGATCCTCCACATCTTCGATTCCGACCGAGAGCCGCAAGAGCGCGTCGGTGATCCCCCGGCGTTCGCGTTCTTCCTTCGGAATCGACCCGTGCGTCATCCGCGCCGGATGGGAAATAAGCGATTCGACGCCGCCGAGGCTCTCGGCAAGGCTGAAATAAGTAAGCCGGCTCGCGAAATCGAGTGCGCGCTCGACCGAACCCTCCAAGATGAAGGAAAGCATCCCGCCAAAGCCGCTCATCTGCCGGCGTGCGAGGTCGTGCTGCGGATGCGACGGAAGGCCCGGATAGTACACGCGCGCAACGTCGTCCCGCGACTCGAGGAACTCGGCAACCATTTGGGCGTTGCGCGCATGCTCGCGCATGCGCACGGCGAGGGTCTTCGCACCGCGCATCGTCAGCCAGGCATCGTGCGGCCCGGGAACCCCGCCGGCCGCGTTCTGCGCGAACTTGATCCGATCGTATAGCTCGACGTCGTCCGTGATCGCCACGCCGCCCACGACGTCGCTATGGCCGCCGATATACTTGGTGGTAGAATGGACGGCGATCTGTGCTCCCAATGCGAGGGGCTGCTGAAAATATGGCGTCGCGAACGTATTGTCGACGGCGACGATCTGATCGGGACGGCGTAGCGATGCCACTGCCGCGATATCGACGATGTTCAGCAGCGGGTTGCTGGGGGTTTCAACCCAGAAGAGCCGGGTATTCGGACGCACGGCCGCGGCGACGGCTGCGAGATCGCGCATATCGACGTAGGTGAACGTGAGGCCGTAACGCGTGAAGATGCGCTCGAAGAGGCGGTATGTGCCGCCGTAAAGATCGTCGCCCACAACGACGTGATCCCCGGCCGAGAGCAGATTGATCACCGCCGACGTTGCCGCCATGCCGCTGGAAAAGGCGCTGGCAAAGCGCGCTCCCTCGAGCGAAGCCAACTGACGCTCCAGGGCCACGCGGGTTGGGTTCACGGTGCGGCTATAATCGAAGCCCTTGTGCTCCCCGACTTTCGCCTGCGTAAACGTGGAGGTCTGATAGATCGGAACGATCGTCGCGCCGGTGGCCGGATCGGCCTCTTGTCCGACGTGAATCGCTTTAGTTGCGAACTTCACTACTCCGCTGTCATCCTGTCGAAGGGCGCACGACGTCGGAGCTGGTGGAGAGGAAACTGATGATGTCTTGGCGCGTCAGCACGCCGATCGGCTCTCCGTCGTCCGTTACGACGATGGCCGGATTGGCCAGCGTTAGGAGTTTGTACGCAAGCTCGATCTCCTCGGACTGCTCGAGTGCCGGAAAGGGCCGGCCCATCACCTCGCTGACCGGTTGATGGAGAATGTCCGCATGATCGAAGACGCTGCGCATAACGCCGACGTCGTTGACGCTTCCAACCTGTTCCCGCCCCTGCATCACGGGAAGCTGCGAGATCTCGTACTGGCGCAGCAGGTCGAGCGCGGTCTTCACGGTGTCGTCTTGCTGCACGGTGAGCAGCGGCGGCAGCGGCGTCTTGCTTCGCAGAACGTTTCCGACCGTGGCGCGCCGCTTTGCATCGGCCAGAAAGCCGTTGGCGATCATCCAGTCGTCGTTAAAAATCTTCGACATGTAACCGCGGCCGGAGTCGGGCAAGATGACGACGACGATCGCGTCGGGCCCGAGCGTCTTTGCAAGCCGCACCGCCGCGACACCCGCGGTTCCCGAAGAACCGCCGACGAGTAGGCCTTCCTCGCGTGCGATCCGGCGCGCCATTAAAAATGAATCGCGATCTGAGACGCGCACCATCTCGTCGATCACCCGTAAGTCCACCGTTTCGGGCAAGTAGCTCATGCCGATGCCTTCGACGGCGTACGAGCGGGGAATGTCTCCGGAGTAGATCGATCCTTCGGGATCCGCGCCGACGACGTGGATCGCCGGATTCTTTTCCTTCAAAAACCGAGCCGTACCCGAGATCGTTCCCCCGGTTCCGATGCCTGCGACGAAATGCGTGATCGTCCCACCCGTCTGCTCCCAAATCTCGGGACCGGTCGAATGGTAGTGCGCTTCCGGATTGAAATGATTGTGAAATTGATTCGGTTGAAATGCGCCGGGTATCTCCGATGCAAGGCGGTTGGCGACGCCGTAATACGACTCCGGTGAATCGGGAGGAACGTTGGTCGGGGTGATCACGACGTCCGCGCCGTAGGCGCGTAGAAGGTCGATCTTTTCTCTCGACATTTTGTCGGGCATCACTAAAATGCAGCGATAGCCGCGAATTGCGGCGGCCATTGCCAAGCCGGTACCGGTGTTCCCGCTCGTCGGCTCGACGATCGTGCCGCCTGGCTTGAGCAGACCCTGGCGCTCTGCGGCGTCCAGCATCGCGACCGCGGGCCGGTCCTTGACGCTGCCGCCGGGATTAACGTACTCGACCTTGCCCAGCACCAGGCACGCCGCGCCGTCGACCACTTTGTTTAGTCGTACCAGCGGCGTGTGGCCAATGGCGTCTAACGCCGTTTGGCAATATGC
Source organism: Vulcanimicrobiota bacterium (assembly GCA_963736775.1). Classification (GTDB taxonomy): domain Bacteria; phylum Vulcanimicrobiota; class Vulcanimicrobiia; order Vulcanimicrobiales; family Vulcanimicrobiaceae; genus Cybelea. Next base: position 155,863 of record CAVTPY010000011.1, read on the forward strand.
GAGTTTCGACGCTGGGGGGGATGGCGCGGTGCTTGCCATAGGAGCGCCGCCTTCAGCGCGGCGAACACCTTCACCTATGAATTCACTCGGAGGCAGGCTCTTCATTGGAATGGCATTGCTGCTATTGGGAGCGTCGGCATGCAACACCGATGAGTTGCCGCCGCCGGCCGGTTTTGCGAGCCTGTCGGGAACGGTCGTCGATTCGGCCACGAACGTACCGATCCGCGGCGCAGTAGTTACGGTCGATACGGTCTTGACGGCAACCAGCGACGCAACGGGCCGCTTCTCGATCGACAAAGTACCCAGCGGCATCGCCGACTACGCGGTGGAGGCCACGGGCTATCAGGCGCTGTCGTCGAGCACGACCATCGAACCGGGCAAACCGTTCACGCTAAACTTGACGCTGAGTACGCAACCCTCTCCACCGCCGCATTAACTTCCTAATTTGAGCTGATCGCCGTCGAGCGCCGATACGCGCTCGCGGGTTTTACCAGCGTTGCCCGGTCGGCAACCGTGCGATCGATGATGCCTAAGACGACGGTAGCGAGGCGATCGGGGTCGTGGCGAACCGTCTCCGTCTCGCCGATTACCGCTGCCGTGACGGGATGGAATCCCATCGCGGAAATGCGCTCCGTATCGGGTTCCACAGGCACTTGACCCTCTTGCGCGTATGCCGACAACAAGCGCGACGGCGGTTCGTCGTTCACGATCACATAGTCGCAGACGCGTTCGCCGGCGTTGGCAATCAACGCCTCGAGGTGATCGGCCGCGGTCATTCCATCGGTCTCGCCGGGCTGGGTCATGACGTTGCAAACGTAAATCTTTACTGCCGACGCGTCGGCGACTTCCCGCGCGATGCGGCTCACCAAGAAGTTCGGGGCGACCGAAGTAAAGAGCGAGCCAGGCCCCAGCACGATAGCGTCGGCATCGCGAATCGCGGAGATCACTTCCTCCAGCGGCGCCGCGGCCGGGGGATCGAAGAAGACGCGCTTGATCGGCCGCTTCGCGAGCGAGATGTTCGATTCGCCCTCCAGAATCGTGCCGTCGTCGAGCTCGGCACAGAGCCGCACGACGCCTAACGTCACCGGTAAAACGCGCCCGACGACGTTAAGCACTCGGCTCGATTCCTTGATGGCACGATCGAAGTTTCCGGTAATGCCGCTCATTGCGGCTAAGAAAAGATTCCCGAACGAATGTCCGCTCAGCCCTTCACCTTCGGTGAATCGGTAGCGGAAAAGGTCGGTGACCATTGCCTCATCGTCGGCGAGCGCGACGAGGCAGTTGCGAACGTCGCCTGGCGGCAGCACGCCGAGTTCTTTTTGAAGGCGCCCCGACGAGCCGCCATCGTCGCTTACCGCCACGATGGCGGTGAGATTGCTCGAGCGCCGTTTGAGGCCGCGCAGCAACGTCGAAAGCCCCGTGCCGCCGCCGATTGCCACGATTTTGTAGCCTTGCTGAAGCCGCCTGCCCGCCAACGCGTCGCGAAATCCTTTGGGCTGCCGGCTGCCGGCGATTCGAGCGACCGTGCGCATCCACATGAAGACGCCGATGCCGAGGAATATAATGCCGGCGGTACCCAGAACTCCGGTGAGATAGGCCGGTGAGAAATAATCGACGACGATACTGTCGAGAGTCTCGTTGACGTGGATCCCGCTGCCCTCCGCAATGAACCAGCGCGTGATGCCGTCGAGCAGCAAGACGATGCCGAAAACCGCGAGCAGAATCCACCGCTTGACGCCAACGCCGGGCAACAGCCACTGAAACGAACGAACGAAACGCTGCCGCACTAGGCTGCCCGCACGAGATCGCGAGCCTCGAGTGCGACATCGATCCGGCGATCGGCGGCGAAACGTTGCGCGAGCCGTCCGGCGACATAGACCGAGCGGTGGCGACCGCCGGTGCACCCCACTCCAATCGTGAGCTGCGACTTGCCTTCGGCAAGATAACACGGCAGCAGAAAATCGATCAGATCGGTAACCTTGGCAAGAAATGGAGCGAGAGAGTCGTCCTCCTCGATGAAGGCTGCAACTGCTTCATCGTCACCGGACTTATCGGTGAGCGACTCAACATAGTTCGGGTTGCGCAAGAAGCGCACGTCAAAGAGGAGATCGAGATCGGTCGGTAACCCGAACTTGAAGCCAAACGCGACGAACGTAACGGCGAGGCGCATCGGGCGATCCGTAACGAAGGCCGCGGCGATTCGCTCTTTTAGTGTACCGTGCGTCAGGTTCGTCGTGTCGATGACGACGTCGGCGAGCTCACGCAACGGGGCCAGGAGTCGGCGGTCGGCGTCGATGGCTTCTCGGACGGAGCCCGTCTGCGCAAAGGGATGGCGCCGGCGCGTCTGACTGAATCGGCGAACGAGCAGCTCGTCGGCAGCGTCGAGGAAGAGCACCTGTACCAAATGCCTGCCTCTGATGCGATCGATTGCGCTTCGAGCGTCACCGAGTCGCGCGTCGGCGCGAACGTCGAGGGCTATCGCGACGTCCGTCACCCCGGACTGCTCGAGCGCGGCAACGGCGCTTTCGAGAACGGCGGGAGGAAGGTGCTCGATACAGTAAAAGCCCAAATCCTCAAACGATTTTATTGACTGGCTCAGGCCGGCACCGGAGAGCCCCGTGACGAAGACGATGCGCAGGGAACCCATATGAAGCTCTTTTCGCCCGAGCGCGCCAACGCCCTCATTTGTAAGCTGGAGCCGCTGATTGAAGAGCTGCTGACAAAGCGCAGAGAGCTTGCGATCAAGCTGCTCGAATCCGATCCAGCACTTCACCACGCCAAGCCGGCGAGCCGCCCCCGCCTGGCCGGCATGCGCTCCGCTCTGCCCGAGCCGCGCTTCGCCGAGCTCAAACAAGAGATCGGACGCTTAATATATCGGGTTGAAGCGTATGGCTGCGTCGTCAAAGACATCGACCTTGGCCTGATCGATTTCCCTTCGATGCGAGGTGACGAGCCGGTCTATCTTTGTTGGAAGCTAGGCGAGGAGGAGGTTGGCTACTGGCACGGGATGGACGAAGGCTTCACTACCCGCCAGCCGCTGTAGAAAAGCCCAGATTTAGCTCATTTCGTTGTCGGCTCGGGGTTCGATTGCCATAGCAAACGTCACCCCTCGCCTCCTAGAACTGAGCTAAATCTGGGCTTTTCTAGCTAGCTGCGACTTCAGCGGGGACGGGGATAAAATCCTCGGCTAGCCCTTGGAGACGCACGTCGCCGAAGTCGGCCGTATAGGCACCGCCTTCGGCACCGGTGATCTCTCCGATCTCGACGACGTCGGCGAGTTGCGGAATCTTCGAGCGGACTTCGTCGGGGATGCGCACGCGGTCGCCGACCGAAAGCGTACGCTGGTCGAAGAGCGCATTGAGGTTCTCGAGGAGCATCGGCAACGGGATCCCATAATCGTCGCTGATCGCTCCGATCGTGTGCGATTCGCTGATCGCGCAGTTCGAGCAACCGCCTAAGTGGAAGCGCGCAAAAACGCGCCGCGCACCGGCATGGAGCTTGAACGCTTCGTCAACGGTCATTTCGGGAGTGAAGTGCTGCTGTTGGTTCATTATCTGCTTTCTCTTATTCGCTAAGACGCGCTAGGCGCCCCACCGGTTTCGAGCCGTCCTGAGGCCGTCGAAGGGCGGAGCACGCCTGTAAGCCGGATTCTGTTCCCACGAATGGGCGATGACCATCTCTCTGGGGCGCGCGTTACCGAGCGCCTCGATGCGATGTGGCTCGTTCGGACGGGCCGTCCCTAAAATCGAGCGATCTTGCTTCAGGTGGGGTTTGCCCGAGTGCGCGTCACCGCGCGACCCCGTGAGCTCTTACCTCACGATTTCACCCTTGCGGGGACTCCAGCGGAGTCCACGCGGTATGTTTCTGTGGCACTTTCCTTCGAGTTGCCCCGACAGGACGTTATCCTGCACCCTGCCCTATGAAGCCCGGACTTTCCTCACCCTCGACCGACTCTCGTCGATGAAAGCGCGGTCACCCAGCGTACTCCGCGCCGTCAGTATACCATTGCTCGACGATCTCGGCCGCATCGACCAAACGCGGCCCAGGCCGGCTCAGGTAGGCGTTTCCGTCAAGGGCCAGGACTCGACCAGCACGCTGCGCCGCAAGCGACCGCCAAGTCGCGACCGCGCCGAGCTCGGCGATGGCGTGGTGCGTTTTGGGAAGATCGAAACCGCACGGTGCGACGATGATTGCCTCGGGGCCGGATTGCGCGATCGCGGCCCACTCCAGCCGTTGCGAGTTCGCACCGGGGTTGGCTAGAACGGGGACGCCCCCGGCCAACTCGACGAGTTCGGGAATCCAGTGGCCCGCGCTCATCGGAGGATCGGTCCACTCGAGAACGAGCGTTCGCGGCCTCTTCGCTCTGGCAGCGGTCCTGACGCGGAGCGCTGCAACGCGCGACTCGAGCTTGGCGAGCAGGGTGCGAGCGCCTTTTGCGTGATCCGTGATCTCGCCGAGCGTCGCAATGTTCGCAAAGACGTCTTGTAGTGAAACCGGTTCGAGCGAAATAATGCGCGCGCTTCGTGCTTCGACTGCGCTCAGCATGACATTACTGCGCTCAGGATGACAAGAGTTCAGGAGTTTTGCAGCGGAGTCGACGATCTCGTACGAAACCGCGCAGACCGCGCAAAGCTCCTGCGTAACGATGAGGTCGGGCTCGAGTCGGGCGAGCAGCGCGCTGTCGAGATGATAGAGGCTGGATCCGGCGTGAACCGCTGCGCGGACGTGACGGTCGATTTCCGCGGACGTCGTGCCGCCGGGCGTCGAAGCCGACGTCAGTGTCGGCAGTCCGAGCGCTTCGGGCGGATAATCGCATTCGTGCGTAACGCCGACGACTTCTTCGCCCGCGCCGATTCCAAAGAGAATCTCCGTCGCGCTCGGCAGCAGGCTGACGATTCTCAATTACTGAGACTTAGACTCTGACGAGCTGGGGCAAATGGTCGAAATGCTTGTCCCGATCGTGCAAGGCCAGATCGTGCTGGAGCGCGAGCGCGGCCAACCACATATCGTTGGTCGGGATCGGCGTCCCTTGTTTGCGCAGTTGCCGGTAGATCGTTGCGTATTGCTGCGTCGTTTGGTCGTCGGCGAAGAGCGTGGCAATACCGTCGCGCGAGAGAAAATGCCGCAGGACGCGCTCGTTTTCGGCTTGACGGCGACCAAAAGCAAAGCCGGCGCGCAGCTCCGCCAGGACCACGAAAGGCACGAATACGGTCTCGGCATGCTCGATGAGTTCGACAGTTTGAGCAAGACCTACGAAGAGATCTCCATAGCGGTTCGTGTCGAGAGCGATCCTCATCGCCAAAGCTCGGGATCAATGCGATCTTGGTCGGCGATCGCTTCCTCGAGCGCCCGATCGGGCTTCCAGGTGCCAATGAGGTCGCTGAGATCGCGCCGCTTCTTGGCTTGAGCAGTGAGTCCGAGACCGTCCGCGAGGGTCTCCAAGACCGCCTCGTTCAGGCTCGTACCTGCCCGGTGTGCCCGCTTTCGGAGCGCGCTATCTAGCGCCGAGGGGACTCCGCGGATCGTGTATTGCATGCATCTATTGTAGGCACTGCCTGCATTATTTGCAAGCAGACGAACCAGGTGCGCTACTCTCCCTGGGCGAGCGAGTAGCCGCGCTCGCCGTCGAAGGTGTAGAGCCCCTCGGTCTTGATGACGTCGAAGCCGGCGCGGTTTGCCGCATCGAGCAACGCAACGACGTGTTCGGCGGTAAAAGGCATGCCGTCGGATTCAAATCGGCAGGACCAATGATCGCTCCAATAGGTGTCGGGATTGCCGTTGGGCCAAACCTTCGTGCCGCGATTGCTGATCGTCGTCAGGCGCGCGCCCTCGACGCCGAACTGCTGCATCGCCGAGGCAATGACGTCGGGATTGCCGTCCGGCCGGTCGATGAAGAGGTCGACCCCGGCGCGCACCTTCGATGCCGCGGCGCCCGCGGGCCGGATTGCGAGATCCATGTGCGCGCCCTTCGCATATTCGACGGGCTTCAGGTGGCTGGGCTTTTTGCCCAAGCGCGCGATCACCGCGTCGGCGAACTCACTCGTACCAACTTTCTCGCTCGACGTGCCTTCCTTATAGATGTCGTACGTGTGCACTCCGTCTTCAATCGTTGCCAACCACGCGTTGTGCACGCGCTCCGCGATGTCGGACTGTCCGATGTGAACGAGCATCAGGATGGCGCCGTGCAGGAGGCCCGATGGATTAGCGAGGTTCTGGCCGGCGCGACGTGGTGCCGAGCCGTGGATCGCTTCGAACATCGAACAGTGATCGCCGATGTTCGCCGAACCGGCGAGCCCGACGGAACCGGTGATTTGAGCGGCGACGTCGGAGAGAACGTCGCCGTAGAGATTCGGCATAACGAGGACGTCGAACGCCTCGGGCGTGTCGGCCATCTTGGCCGCCCCGATGTCGACGATCCAGTGCTCGTGTTCGATCTCGGGATACTCGGGCGCGATCTCGTTAAACGTCCGATGGAACAAGCCGTCCGTGAACTTCATGATGTTGTCCTTGGTGAAGCACGTGACTTTCTTGCGCTTATTAACGCGGGCGTACTCGAACGCATATCGGACGATCCGCTCGCTCCCGGGGCGGGAGATGAGCTTGAGACACTGCGCGACCTGGTTGGTCTGACGGTGCTCGATGCCGCCGTAGACATCTTCCTCGTTCTCGCGGACGATGACGATGTCCATGCGGGGATGCTTGGTCGCGACGTACGGATAGAGCGATGCGCACGGCCGAACGTTGGCGTACATCGCGAGCGTCTTACGAACGGTGACGTTAAGGCTCTTGAAGCCTCCGCCTTGCGGCGTCGTGATCGGTGCCTTGAGGAATACTTTCGTGCGGCGCAGCGATTCCCAGGAAGCGGGTTCGATGCCGTTGCTCAAGCCTTTCTTGTAAACCGTCTCGCCGATCTCGATGCGCTCGAGCTCGAGCTGCGCCCCTGCCGCATCGAGGATGCGCAGCGTCGCCGTCATGATTTCGGGCCCGATACCGTCGCCGTACGCAACGGTTATGGGCGTCTTCAAACTGACACGCAGCGGAACTTTGCGTACATGTACGGATAATCGTCGAAGAACCAGTTTCGCAGCGACCGGCGAATCAGCTCGCGCGTCGTCACCGGACTGGCTCCCTTCATCACGTAGTGTTTGCCGTCGAAGAAGTCGGCCGAGTACTGCGGATACGATGCCATTGGCTCGAAGCCGGGGAACGGCGCAAAAGGCGTCGAGGTCCACTCCCAACCGTTGCCGATCAAGTCGGCAACGCCCCAGCCGCTGACGCCGGCGGGGTGCGCGTCGACCGGCTCCGGATCGAAGCGTTGAAAATCGAAGTTCCCATGCTGCGGCGCCGGCGGCTCGGATCCCCAGGGGAAGGGGCGTTCGTTGCCCTGCGGCGTCCCGAAAGCCGCGCGGTGGTACTCGGCCTCGGTCGGCAATCTCGAGCCGGCCCAGCGCGCGTACGCGTCGGCCTGCCGGTGCGTGACGTAGACCGGCCAGGATTGCGGCAATGCAATCTCCTCGAACTGCAGCCGGAGATGCCACGCGCCGTCGCGCTCCCTCCAGAAGTGCGGTACCGCCCCACCGTCGGCGACGAACCGCAGCCAGTCGGCGTTGGTGACGGGATACGTCGCGATCTCGAAGGCGGGAACCTCGACCTCCTCGCGTCCGAACTCGTTATCCCAGCCGAAGGCAATTTCGCCGGGTTGTGCGCCCAGCGTTGCGACGCCGCGTTCCACGCTGCGTGGATGGCTGGGCGGCAGTGCGTGGTCGTGGTGGTCCTGCGCGACGAATCCCTTACGGCTCGCATCGAGCTGATGAACGATGTACAGGAGCGTTTCGTCGTGCATGGCCTCGTGTTCGAGGATCGTATAGGCCGACTGCGCTCGCACCAGCCGCGGAACCGTAGCGTCTTCGATCGAGCTAAACGCAAGGGCGCGCAGAACCTGTTCGTCGCACGCGGCGGCAAAAGCCGCGACGGCGCGCCGGTGGGGCCAATCGGTACGTTCGTGACGGCGCGCTTCGTCGACCGTCGCTGGGTCGATCCCCCGCTCGAAGAGGTGCTCGAGAACGGGATCGAGCGGCTCCTCCTGCAGGCCCCGCTCGTTGAGCGTCAGATAACTAAACGCCGGAATATGCCCTTCGTAAAAAGCGAACGGGTGGCGCAGGGGAATCGGGCGATCGTAGAACGCTTCGTCGTTGACCAGCGCGAAGAGCGCGGTCGAACGCTTTCGATTTCTGCGGTACCAGTCGAGCAGTTTTGACCGGTCGAGCGCGGTGCTGGTTATCACAACGTTCCGCGCTTCTCTTGTTCGCGCTCGATCGAGACGAAGAGCGCCTTGAAGTTGCCTTTCCCAAACGATAAGCTACCCTTGCGCTGAATGATCTCGAAAAAGAGCGTCGGCCGGTCCTGGAGCGGCTTGGTGAAGATCTGCAGCATGTAGCCCATGTCGTCGCGGTCGACGAGGATGCGCAGTTCTCGTAAGGTCTCCATCGCCTCGTCGATCTTTCCGATGCGTTCTTCGAGCATGTCGTAGTACGAGTCGGGCGTATCGAGAAACTCCACGCCGTTATGCTTCAGCGCCCGGACGGTAGCGGCGATGTCGTCCGTCCGAATGGCCATGTGCTGAACGCCGGCGCCGCGGTAGAAATCCAGGTACTCCTCGATTTGCGATTTTTTCTTGCCCTGCGCGGGCTCGTTGATCGGAAACTTCACCAGGTTGCGTGGATCCGTCATCACCTTCGAGCGAAGTGCCGTGTATTCGGTCGAGATGTCCTTATCGTCGAACGAGACGAGCTGCGAGAAGCCGAAGACCCGACCGTAGAAATCGCCCCAGACGTCCATCTCGCCCCAACCGACGTTGCCGACACAATGATCGATGAACGAGAGGCCCGGCTTCTTCGCGGTCGGGATACTCTTGCGCGCTTCGACAAAGCCGGGCGCGAAAATGCCCGCATAGCCGTCGCGCTGGATGAACGAGTGGACGGTATCGCCATACGTCGCGATCGTCGCCCGTATGAGCCGCCCGCTGTTATCTTCGAAGGCGGTCGGCCGCTGCAGGACCCGAGCGCCGCCGCGCACGGCCATCTCGAAGGCTGCGTGCGCGTCCTCGACGAGAATCGCGATGTCCTTGACGCCGTCGCCATGCAAGGCCACGTGGCGCGCGACGTCATCGTCGGGAACCAAACTAGCGGTAAGCACGAAGCGCAGTTTATTCTGCGCCAAGAGGTAGCTGACGCGATCTCGCACGCCGGTTTCGGGGCCCGCATAGGCGACTTGATCGAATCCGAAAGCGGACATGTAATAATGGGCCGCTTGTTTGGCGTTGCCGACGTAGAACTCGACGTAGTCCCAGTCGATTTGCGCGAGCGGGTTGCTGCGCGCCTCGGTCGCTGTGCTCATGCGAGCGGACTTGGCGAAGCTTCGCCGGGTGCCCTGTCGAAAGCGGCGGCATGGAGACGTCGGCCGCGCTGCGCCCATCGGTGCAAAGTGCTTTCTCGAGATTGGTCGATTACGCCGGCCTCTTCCCACCCGCGCAGCTCCCGCTCGCGCAGGCAACCGCGCAATACCACGAAGCGCGGTGCGGCCCGCACGCGTGGATGCTCGGACGCTTCATCATCCCGGCGACGGCCTTGGCATCCTCGCAGGCGGCCGGCGACGGTCCGTTTTCCGTCATCCTGGACGGCGGCTCAGATTCGCCAGAGTGGCTCGATTCCGTTAAACCGCGGATCGATTCGATGGCAGCGCTGCGAGGGAAAGGCGTCGAGATCGAAGCAATCGAGGTACCTTTGCCGGCGGCCTTCACCGAGGATCGCGCGCCGGAGGAGCCGCTGCGAGGTCTGCGGGGCCTCCTCGAGAGCGCGAGCGTATCCGATCTCCCGGTCTACGTCGAGTTCGCGCGCCGAGGGCCGTGGAAGGCCGTCGTCGAGCGCGCGATGCGCGCCGCCATGCACGCCGGTTGCGGTGCAAAGTTGCGCTGCGGCGGACTGACGCCGGAGGCCTTTCCCAGCGTCGATGAAGTCGTGGAGTTTCTCGTTGCCGCCGCTGCATCGCGCGTGCCGTTCAAAGCGACCGCGGGGCTGCATCATCCGGTACGTCACGTCGATGTTTCCAGCGGTTTCACGATGCACGGCTTCTTAAATATTTTGGCCGCGGCTGCCCTGGCGCCACGCAGCGATCGTCCGACGCTGCAACGGATCGTCGCAGAAGATGATCCCGCCGCATTTCATTTCGAAGATGCGGCGCTTTGCTGGAGGGATGAGCGCATCGAGCTTGGGGAGTTGGAATCGAGCCGGCGCACCGCGTTTGTCGCCTACGGCAGTTGCAGCTTTTCTGAGCCGGTCGACGACTTGGAAGCGCTTGGAGTTTTCGCGACGCCATGATCGTGCCGGGAGATACGATCGACCCGCATCTCGAGTCGTGGGTTTCCGTCTCGGCTCGCAGCGACTTTCCGATCCAAAACTTGCCGTTTGGCGTCTTCGTGCGTGATGGACACGTACGCATCGGCGTCGCGATCGGCGAGCAGATCCTCGATCTTTTCGAGACGGCGGAGGCGGGATTCTTAGACGACGCGGGCGAGCGGGAACTGCTGCAGGCGCCGGTGCTCAATCCACTGCTCGCCGCCGGAACCGGCACCTGGAGAGCGCTGCGCAAACGGCTATCGGCGCTTCTGCGCATTGGCGGCGACGCTCGTTTACGCGAGGCCAACGTCGCGCGTTTCCTCTGCCGGCAAGATGAGGTCGAGATGCGCCTGCCGATGGAGATCGGCGATTACGTCGACTTTTACTCTTCGATCGAGCACGCGACGAACTTGGGACGGCTCTTCCGGCCCGATGCCGAGCCGCTGCTGCCGAACTGGCGATGGCTTCCGGTCGGATATCACGGGCGCTCGAGTACCGTGCTCATTGACGGGACCCCGATTCGCCGCCCGTGCGGACAGCGAAAAACACCGAGCGATGCGGCGCCGGAGTTTGGACCGAGCCGTCGTCTGGACATCGAGCTCGAAGTCGGCTTTGTCGAGGGTCCAGGAAATCAGCTCGGGAGCCCGATTGCCGTGCGCGACGCGGCCGAGCATATCTTCGGACTGGTCTTGGTGAACGACTGGAGCGCGCGCGATATTCAAGCGTGGGAGTACCAACCGCTCGGACCATTCTTGGGGAAATCGTTTGCGACGACGATCTCGCCGTGGATCGTGACGCTCGACGCGCTCGAGCCGTTTCGCGTACAAGGTCCGGTCCAGGAGCCGCAGCCGCTCTCGTACTTGCGCGTTGACGAACGCTGGGCGTATGCGATTTCCCTCGCCGTAGATCTTCAAACGCAGCAGATGGAAGAGCGAGGGATCGTCGCGCAAACGATCTCGCAGACGACCTTCGCCGGCATGTACTGGAACGTCGCGCAACAACTCGCGCATGCGACGGCCAACGGCGCCGTCGCGCGACCGGGCGATCTCTTCGCATCGGGGACCATCAGCGGTTCCGAACCGGGAAGTCAGGGAAGTTTGATCGAGCTAACCTGGAACGGAGAGCGTCCGATCGCACTCTCCGACGGTGAGAACCGCCGCTTTTTAGAGGACGGTGACGAAGTCACGCTGCGCGGATGGTGCGAGCGGCCCGGAGCGCGCCGGATTGGATTCGGCGCGGCGCGCGGCCGCATCGAACCGGCTTAGACGGTGCTCGGAGCTTCGACCCAGGAGCGGAAGTAGCTCGGGTCCTCGCACGCAACGGCAGCCTCGGCGAGGAGCAGCGGCTTAAACGTGTCGACCATAACCGCGATCTCATCGGTTGACGTCTTGCCGAGGCTCGACTCCACGGCGCCGGGCTGCGGCCCATGCGGCGCGCCCGACGAGTGAAGCGTGATCGAGCCCTCTTCGACGCCGCGCCGGCTCATGAAGTTTCCACTCACGTAATAGAGCACTTCGTCACAGTCGACGCTCGAGTGGTTGTACGGAACGGGGATCGCCAGCGGGTGATAATCGAACATGCGCGGCACGAAGGCGCAGAACGCTGCTCCGGGCGCTTCGAAAGTCGCATGCGCGGGCGGCGGTTGGTGTAGCTTTCCGGTAATTGGTGCGAACTCTTCCAGGTTGAACGCGTAGGGATAGCAGTAGCCGTCCCAGCCGACGACGTCGCACGGATGATTTTGCACGACGTAGATTGCATGGCGTCCGCCGCTGGTGACCCGAACCTCGTATTCGCCTTGAGCCTCCACGGGCGGCTTGAGCATTGGCGCTCGAAAGTCTCGCTCGTAGTACGGCGCGTGCTCTTCGAGCTGTCCGAACTCGTTGCGATACTTGCGCGGCAGCGTGATCGTTCCGGTCATCTCGTGGACCAGCATGCGCGTCGGCGACGCCGGCACGACCCGATAGGTCGTTCCGGTCGGAATGACGAGGTAATCGTGCGCGCGATATGCGAGCTCGCCGAACTGGCTTTCGATGACGCCCGCCCCGGAGTGAATGAAGAGCAGCTCGTCGCCTCCGGTGTTCCGGTAAAAGTACTCCATCGGGCGCTGCGCGTTCGCGATCGAAATGACCACGTCGTCGTTGCCAAGCAGCGGCGTGCGCGATTCGATGGCGTCTTCGCCGTCGCGCGCGACCTGCGGCGTTTTGAAGTGACGATTGCGCAGCGGCTCGTTGGGGGAAAAGCGGACCGGTGCGCGCTCCCAGGTTCGAACGTCCAGCGTCGCGGTCGGGGGCCGGAGATGATAGATCAGCGAGTAAACGCTTTCGAAACCCTTGGTTGAGAAGAGCTCCTCGGCGTAAAGGCCGCCGTCGGGTCGTCGAAACTGAATGTGGCGCTTATGGGGCACGCGCCCTTCTCGCAGATAGGACGGCACTAGGGAACGCTCTGCTCTACCACCGCCGCACGTTCGGTTGCCGCGAATCCGTTCTCGCGGTGCGTTCCGTCGCAGAACGGCTTGTTTTGCGAGCCGCCGCAGCGACAGAGCGCGACATTTGCGCCCTCCACGGTGTAAGGATTTCCGTCGACGTCGGTAAGCGTGACTTTTCCACGGATGAGATAGGGACCGCTCTCGCGGACTTTGATGATAACTTCGTCCATTAGCACTAAGCCTTCGACGTCTTCGGGATACGGTCCGGCTTCGTTAGAGTCAGGGGTTGGTTGCCGCGGTAGCTTCGAGAACTCCTCGAGCGAGCACGTGGCCGTCGATGCTGCGCTCGAGTTCTGAGCCCGTGAGCGGCGTTGCGGCCGAAACATGCGAAACGTCCAACGCATACACCGTTATCGTGTAGTGGTGGGCGGGGCCGGGAGGCGGACACGGGCCATGATACTCCGTGCGGGCCGCCGAGGTCTCGCCGAGTTGGCCGGGGGCAACCTTGACGTCCGGGGCGAGCCGGTCCGTCCGGCTGGGCAGATTATAGAGGACCCAATGGTAGAAGCCACCCGGAATCGGAGCGTCGGCGTCGTGCATCACGATGGCGAACGAGGCGGTGCCGTGGGGAGCCCCACTCCAGGCAAGCGAGGGCGAGCGGTTTTGCCCGCCGCACTGCCGTGCCATGAAGACCTTGGGGATGGCGTGGCCGGCGATGATATCGCTGCTTCCAACGTGCAGCCACGCCGTAGATGCTACTAAGGTGATAGCTGCCGCGATCGACGTCGGGGTCATGCAGCCATCGTTGGCGACGGCAAGGCCGCTTCCTCGCGCTCGCGCGGGCGTATGCTATCATTGCGTGGCCATGATGGGAGTTGGGCTTCACGCGGCGTAACCTCGTGAACCCCGCCAGAACCGGAAGGTAGCAACGGTAAGCGATCCATTACGGGTGCCGTGATCCACCTGACTCTCGTCGTGGTCTTCTCAACCTTATGCAAGAGTTTCAACCTATCTATCCGGCTGTAGCGGCCCTCGCCGGCGCACTCGTGGCGCTGGCGATCTATCACGTCGCCGTCGTTCGCCCGACGCTTGCGCGCACCGCCGCGCTGCTCGAAACTCATGACGATCTGATTGCCGGAGGCGCCGGCGGGGCAGCCGGCCGGCTCGCCGCGCTCGAGAGCAGCGATGCATCGCTGCGTACAGCCCTGGAAAGCGACGGCGCAAGAATCGGCAGGCTCGAGGCGCTCGCCGCGACCGACGTGTCGCGCTGCGGCTTCGTGCGATACGATGCCTTTACGGATAGCGAGGCGGGCCTCTCCTATGCTCTGGCGCTACTCAATCGCCAGGGCGATGGCGTGGTTGTGACGAGCATCTATTCGCGCGACGGCACGCGCACCTTCGGCAAACCGGTCGCGGCTTTCAAGCCGACGGTCCAGGCGTCGCCGGAGGAGCTGGAAGCCATCGAGCGGGCTCGCTCGCAGGCTTCGTAGAACGGGCGGTACGTGAATCTGCTCGTTTGCGATTTAGCTCAAGCGGCGCTTTGGATCGTCAACATCTACACGATGCTCCTCTTCGTGTACGCGATCGTCTCGTGGTTTCCCGATCTGCGCCGGGGACGTTGGGTTTATTATTTGGCGTCGATCATCGAGCCGGTGCTGATTCCGATACGCCGGGTTATTCCGCCGCTCGGAGGGCTCGATCTCGCGTTTCTGATCTTATTCTTTGCTTTGCAGCTTCTGGTTCGACCGGAGCTCGGTCACCTCGCCTTCAATAGCTGCATTCCGGTCTTCTAACCCTTACAGCTTGGCTCTCAAAACCGATCGCCCACATCGAATCGACGTCGCGAGCAACGTTCGCAACTTTTGCATCATCGCGCATATCGATCATGGCAAGACGACGCTTTCCGACCGGTTACTCGAAATCACGAGCACGGTCGCGACGCGAGACCTCGAAGAGCAGGCGCTCGACGCGATGGACCTCGAGCGCGAGCGCGGCATTACAATTCGCATGCATCCGGTTACGCTCAACTATCGAGCGCTCAATGGGGAGCAGTACCAGCTCAATCTGATCGACACGCCGGGACATGTCGATTTTTCGTATGAAGTCTCGCGATCTCTAGCGGCCTGCGAAGGGGCCGTGCTGATCATCGATGCCGCCCAAGGCATCGAGGCGCAGACGCTGGCAAACTATCACCTCGCGCTCGAACACGATCTCACGATCATTCCGGTGATCAACAAGATCGATCTGCCCGCTGCCGATCCCGAGCGCGTGATGGGCGAGGTCGAAGAGCTGCTGGTGATGGAACGCAGCGAATGCATCCTCGCCAGCGCCAAGAACGGCGTCGGCATCGAGGAGATCCTCGAAGCGATCGTCCATCGAATTCCACCGCCGAAAGGCCATCACGATCGCTTGCGCGCGCTGGTCTTCAACGCGCAGTTCGATCCCTATCGCGGGGTGGTCAGCTACGTGCGGGTAGTCGACGGGACGCTCCGCGCCGGCACTCGTTTCATGTCGATGGCGCATCAACGCATCTATGAATGCACCGAGGTCGGGGTCTTCGCGCCGCAGATGCGCCCCGTGGAATCACTCGATATCGGAAGCGTGGGCTACGTCATCGGGAACATCAAGTCGCTGGGAGAGATCGACGTCGGCGATACGATTACGTCGGCGAGCGACCCGGCACACATCGCGTTGGCCGGCTATCGCAAAGCGGTGCCGATGGTTTACTGCGGCCTCTATCCGAACGAGGGACAGTACGACCTGCTTCGCGATGCGCTCGAAAAGCTCAAGCTCAACGATGCCGCACTCCTTTACGAGGCCGAAAGTTCGGCGGCGCTGGGCTTCGGCTTTCGCTGCGGATTCTTAGGGCTGCTGCACATGGAGATCGTCCAGGAGCGCCTCGAACGCGGCTACGGCCTCGACCTGATTGCGACGGCTCCCTCCGTCCTTTTCCGCGTGGTGCGCAGCGACGGCAGCACGCTGATGGTCGACAATCCCTCGAAGCTTCCGCCTCCCACCGCGATTAGTTCGATCGAGGAACCGTACGTCAAAGCGACGATCATCTCGCCGCCGGAGTACGTCGGCGCGATCATGGAGATCACGCAAGGCCGGCGCGGGACCCTCGATAATATGGAGTACCTGCACGACGGGCGGGTGATTATGACGTACGAGATGCCGTTAATCGAAGTGATCGTCGATTTTTTCGACGCGCTCAAATCGAGGACGAAGGGGTACGCGTCGCTCGATTACGAGGTGATCGGCTATCGGGAAGGGGACCTCGCGAAGCTCGAAATCTTCCTCAACGGCGAAGTGGTGGATGCGCTCTCGTTCATCGTCGCGCGCGACAAGGCCGTGATGCGCGGACGAGCGATGGCCGAGAAACTCAAGGAGCTTATTCCTCGTCAAATGTTCGAGGTGCCGATCCAGGCGGCGATCTCCGGAAAGATCGTCGCGCGCGAAACCGTTACCGCGATGCGCAAGAACGTCCTATCGAAGTGCTACGGCGGCGACATCACACGTAAGCGTAAGCTTCTGGAGAAACAAAAGGTCGGCAAAGAGCGGATGAAGCGCGTCGGCAAGGTCGAGCTTCCACAAGAGGCGTTCATGGCCGTCTTGCGGCTAGGCTCGTGAAAACGTTCGTCGCTACGCAGAATGCGGGAAAGCTTCGCGAACTGCGAGCGATTTTCTCGGGGAGTCCGCTTACGCTCGCGAAGCCACGGAAATACACCGCCGTCGTCGAGGACGCCGATACGTACGCCGGCAATGCGCTCCTCAAGGCGCAAGCGCTCGCCGCGACCCTGGAGAAGCGTGGCATTGAAGGCATCGTACTCGCCGACGATAGCGGGCTGGAAGTCGATGCGCTCGAGGGAAGGCCCGGGGTCTATTCGGCGCGCTATGGTGGAGCGGATATCGGATGGGCGGAGCGCCGCGCCGCATTGCTCGAGGAGTTGCGCGGCGTGCCGCCCTACCGCCGATCGGCGCGCTTTGTCTGCGCACTGGCCTTGATCGAACCTGGCCGGGAGCCCGTCGCCGTGACCGGTCACGTGAACGGCTACCTGTTAGAGGTCGAGAGCGGTACGGGCGGTTTTGGTTACGACCCATTGTTCTTCTATCCGCCATCCGGCCGCAGCTTTGCCTCGCTGAGCGAGAAGGAGAAGAACGCCGTCAGCCATCGGCGGCGCGCCGCCGACGCACTGCTCGCGGCGTTGCGCGGCCGTGTCTGATCTTGCGATCGGACTCGGGGCTGCCGAGGAAGTCCGATCGATCCACCGCCGCCGAAACTCCGACGACACAGCGCTCCGGATTGCATTAGCCGCTGCGGAACGCGGGACGGTTTGGATCGCGCGCGACGCCGGCGAGGGTGTGGGAATCGCGGTTGCGCACGACTCCGAGGCCGAGCGATACGTGGGCGATCTCTTCGTTGAGCCTTCGTATCGCGGTACCGGCGTCGGCGGCGGACTTTTGGCCGCCGCTTTTCTCGACGCCGGAGATCGTGCGCGCGCGATGACGGTCGATCCGAGCGATGCCGGGAGCCTGGCGCTGGCCTTGCGGCAACGCATGATGCTGCGCGAGCCGATCGTGCAGCTTGCCGGGGCGATTCCGCGGGAAGAGGAGCTCGCGAAGATGGCCGCCGGCGACTATCGGTTTGAGGTGGACGCGATCGACTCGGTTTCGCATGGATTCGGGTTGCGCGGCCTCGACGCCCAGACGCGCGGTACGACGCGCGACTCGGATCACGAGCGTTTCGCCGGCAGCGCAACGGGCCACGCGTTCTTCCTGCGCGGCGAGTTCGTTGCCTACGCCTACGTCTGGCCCGACGGCCGCATCGGGCCGTTAGCCTCCGCGTCGCAAGCCTATCTCGTGCAGATCTTCGCCTACGCGCTGCTCTCGCTCACGCGGACATACGGGGCGTCTTGGTGTTCGGCATTGGTGCCTGGTTCGAATCTGCGAATCGCCCGCGCGGCGTTACGCGCCGGCTTGCGGATCGAAGCGGTTTCTTTGCTGGCGGGAGACGCATTTCAAGGCGATCTCTCAACGTACGTCGGCTATCATGCGTTGCTGTTTTAGCATACGTTAAAGAAGGAATTCACCGAGTGCAATACTGCTGGCACTCTCGCGCGCTACGATCTTCAGCGTGAAGGAATGTGGGGTTTGTCATCAGTTGCTTCCGTTCGAAGGGTTTGCCAAACACCGCGACGGTCTAGCTTGCCGCTGCCGAGCATGTCAGAATGAATATAGTAAGGCTCATTATCGCCGAAACAAGGCGCTGCATAATCAACGGCGCATGATAAATACGGCGCGCTACCGCGCTCGAAATCGGCGCGGAGTTACGGAGTACCTCTCCTCTCATCATTGCGTCGATTGCGGTGAATCCGACGTGCGTGTCCTTGAGTTCGACCACGTGAGGGGGATTAAAGAATCAGACGTCAGCACTTTGGTCAGGGTTGGCATGGCGTGGCAGAGGATAGTTCGAGAAATCGCGAAGTGTGAGGTCCGCTGCGCGAACTGCCATCGCCGGAGAACGGTCGAGGCCCTTCGATGGCCGCAGGCGTCGGGGCGTAGCTCAGCTTGGTAGAGCGCTCGCTTTGGGAGCGAGAGGAATCGCAGGTTCAAGTCCTGTCGCCCCGACCATCCACTTGCGCCCGTAGTCTAACAGGATAAGGCACGAGTCTTCTAAACTCGAAGATGGGGGTTCGAGTCCCTCCGGGCGCAGGATGGTTTGCGGCGCGGGCGCGTGAATGCTCGGTAGCCGAAGGGAAAGAAGTATCTCTCTGTGGTGACTGTAGCTCAGTTGGTTAGAGCGTCGGTCTGTGGATCCGAAGGTCGCGAGTTCGATTCTCGTCAGTCACCCCAAATTCTCGCGGGCGCCTTTAGCTCAGCTGGTAGAGCACCGGACTTTTAATCCGTTGGTCCCGGGTTCGATCCCCGGAGGGCGCACGTTTTTCTTTCCCGAAGAATTGGGCGGATGCACCGCTAGCTCAATTGGTAGAGCAGGTGACTCTTAATCACTTGGTTGGGGGTTCAAGTCCCTCGCGGTGTAAAGCTCGAAACCCCTGGAAACAAAAACTTTTCGGGGGTTTCGCACTTTCCAGGCCCGCTCCATTCTGTACCGCCACGTACTGCCTACGCACAGCGTTTGGCGCTTTCCAAAGACGAGCCGAGAGCGCTCATCGATGGTAGCGGGCAGTCGGCGCTTACAGGCGGCATTCTAAGACTATCATCGCAGGTCCGACGTACGTAAACGTACCGCCGGTGCTGGGCGCCGGCGGAGGCGGCGCCAACGGCGGAGACAGGTCAGGCGGGCAATACGGTGGCGCTGGCGGCGGTGGTGGCGGCGGATTCTATGGTGGTGGCGGCGGTAGCGGCTCCGGTGCCAACAGCTCGAGCGCCAGGCACGTGCACATGTGGCAAGGGTGGAAAAAGTCGATCGATAACGGCCTAGTCGTCTTCAGCCGGCAATAAAAAGAATTTCGCAACTCCGTGACATACGGAGACACGGGGCCGCGCTTTGTTTCATGGGCGCCGCACTTTAGGCTTCTGAGGGATCCCCCGAGAGCTCACGATGGAACGGCGGTCGCATCCCGAACGTCGAGAAATAACCTGCGATTCGTGTCTACTCGTAAAGGAGCGACGTAATGAATACGACTGGTTTCGTGAAATATGCCGGTGCGCTATTTGCACTCGCGATATTATCAGCTTGTGGCGCCCTTCGACAAGCTCAGGATGACATGACGGTCGCGCCATCAGCCGCTACGCTCAATGCGACCTACATAGGTAGGACGCTGTTCGTGAACGGGAGGCCGGTAACAGCAGCGCGCCTAAGCCCGCTGCCCACCTACGCCACCCTTGTTCCAGACCGGCATGCGAAGTCGAAGACCTTTGAATATGTCTTCAACGATTACGAAAGCTACGCCAGCATTTTCGACTATCCGAAGAGCACTAAGGAGATCGGTATGATCGCTGGCGACGGTGGCCAAGGGTGCACGAACGTCTCCTACGGCTATGGGAAGAAGATCTTCTGGAACATCGGGGGCCCTGACCAGATCACGGAGTACAAGGTCCCCAAGACGCCGATCAAGACGTTATCTATCCCCGGCTCTTTTCCAACCAGCTGCGCCATGGATGCTAACGGTGATCTTGCAGTTGGAATCTATGACGGGACGGCGAGTGCAATGGGCGGCGACGTCGTCATCTTCAAGAACGCGAGCGGCTCGGGCACCGCTTACACCACGCCCTTGGAAGAAGAGTTCTTCGATGGCTACGACAACCAGGGCAATCTCTTCGCCGACGGCTTTATCAACAGCTTTGGGCTCGTCGAGCTTTCGAAGGGCAGCACCAAATTTGAAACGATCACAACGAGCAACACGGTCGGGTTCCCTGGCTCCGTGCAGTGGGACGGCACGTACCTCACCGTGTTCGATCAGGACACGAGTGACACGTATCAGTACACGGTTAGTGGAACGACGGCGACGTTGAAGAACACCATACACTTCACCGGGGCCAGTGACTGCGCGCAGACGTGGATCGTTAAGGGCCTGCTGTATTGCGGCGACGCGGGTAACGGTGACGGCGAGGTTTTCAAGTACCCGGCCGGCGGTTCGCCGATCGCAACGTTGACGGGCGCTTTCGATGTGCCGCTCGGCGTGACGGCAGCTGAGAAATAATCCCTATTTCTTGTCGACGCCGCGCCTTCAAAAGTCGAGCTCGTTGCTCAGCGCAACGCCCTGAATCACAGTATTGAGTTTTTCTTTGACGTACGTGCGTGGATGCGTGCGGAGGAAGGGGTACCTAACTCCATAGACGGTGCCTCCTTCCGCCGCGATGAAGAGCCTGGGCTCAGTTTGCCTGATCGCCAGTTGGTTCGGGGTGTTGCGAATCGGCACCTCAACTGAGGGCGTCTGTTGACCCGGCGGAAAGACATCGATGCGGTCGGTGTCGCCGGTCTCAACGACGACAATGTTGCCCGTATTGTCGACGAGGACACCCTGTGGTTGGTTGAGCACCATTCCGAGAATTTTGCCCTGTGTGGAACCGGGCACGAATTCCTCGATGCTGCCCGTACCGTCGCTGGTGCGGTAGGCGACATACAGATTGCCCTGCCGGTCGAAATCCATGCCATCGGCCTCGATCCCCGGGGTCTGAAGCACCTGATACGGGCTGGTGCTTCCCGACCGATATTCGACGACCGTTCCACCCTGCGCGTAACTTGCCCCGGATGTGGTGTAGTAATATCCCCCGGCGTTACTCACGAAGACGTCGCCGTTGCTGTCGACGATTGCATAGAGCGGTCGAGAAAGATCCTGCGAAAACGTGAGCGAGGGCGACGTGGAGCCTGCCGGATAAGCGGTAACTGTGCCGCCGCTCGAGTAGTAGTAGTAGCCCTGGTTGGCAACGTAAAGCGTACCGTGATTGTCAACGTACAAACCCCACGGCTCGTTGACGCCCGCAGTAATCATGCCAATGGGAGAGTTGCGACTGCCTTTCTCCGCATAGATAACCACGTTGTTATCATATTCTTGTGACACGTAGAGGAGCCGCTGGCCCGGAACTTTCGCTGCCGGCGAAAGCCAACCCGATCGCTTTGGCCCCCTGCGATGCATCGGAATCGACGTACCTTGTGGCATCGGGCGCACGGCGGCGGGCCGCACGGAGCCTTGCATTCCGTTTGGCGCCGTCTCATCCTGACTCTTCGACGAGCTCAGAGGAAGGATGCCGCAGCCGGCGAGGATTCCCAGCGCGATCAATGCGCTGACGCGTGAGCGTGAAGCCTTCATGGTCTTCCCCTCCAGGCTGGGGACGTTCGACGGGACCTGACCGTTCCCGCCAATGCGATCGGACCTTACGAGCGCGTGAACTTCTGAAGGCGGAACAACGTTCCGTCTACGGGGAGTCCGCTGGGCGACTTGAACGAGGATATGGGGTAAACAAAACGGCTCGTTCGCGAAACCCGGCTGACTATACCGAAAAGGCCCGGAGGCTGACCTAAACCCGCGGGATGGTTGGCGCCGGGCCTTTCTCGTGGACGCATACGCGCATCGCGTCATCGGAGGGCCATGAAGCGCTCGAGTGTGCGTCCGTGCACCGACGACGGTAGCGCGGGTCGCTCTTCATGATGGAGGTCGGCGTTTAAGCATTCGCTCACGTAATTCGAGACAGCCTCGATCTCGGCGATCTCCGCGGCGTGAACGATCGTATTGGCGTGCGCGATCGCGGCCTCGCGCGAGGCCGCTTCGACGGTGGAGCAGATTGAGACCGGCCGGGTGCCGGCGTAGACGAGTCGATCGATTTCTTCCTGGGCCCAACGTTTGATCGCTCGGATAGAAGCTTCGAGATTCTCGCGCGTCATAGGTCGCACGCTAACAGATCAATCTGAGAGCAGCCTTCAGCACTATGATTACTCTCGTCGCTTTAACTCGCCACGAACTCCACAGCGTCGCGCGCTTCGAGCGAATCCAGCAGCGGGCGATTTTCGTCGAGACGAGTATGCGGCTGCCCTTGACGCAACCAGAAGGAAAAGCACTCGGCGCGTTCTATCTATCGGAGTCGCCGGGCAAGTGGCGGAACTGGCAGACGCGCTGGACTTAGAATCCAGTGGGGCGACCCGTCAGAGTTCGAGTCTCTGCTTGCCCAGACTGGCGGGCCCCGGGCACCTACGTGGCATGCGGAAGTAGCTCAGTGGTAGAGCATCGCCTTGCCAAGGCGAGGGTCGCGAGTTCGAATCTCGTCTTCCGCTAATTTCTTTATTTATGACCAACTCGACCTTAACTCGGCTCGCCCCCACCCAAGTGGCGCTCGAATTTTCGATCACCGGCCCGGAGCTTGCCGCGGCCGAGGAGCGTGCCTTTCGAAAGCTGGTGAAGAACGTTCGGCTGCCTGGCTTTCGTATGGGCAAGGTACCGCGGAAAATTTTCGAGCAGGCCTACGGTAGCGAGGCCGTCACGACTCAAGCCGTCGAGGACGTCCTGCCCGAGGTGTACGCCAAGGCGGTTCGGGAGCACGATCTCGACCCGGTTGACCGGCCTACGCTTGAGGTGCTGGAGGAAAGCGACGGCCGCCCCACGCGCATGAAGGCGACGGTTGAGGTCCGCCCGTCCATCGAGCTCCGTCCCTACAAGGGCGTCAGGGTGACGGGTTCGCCGGTCGAGGTAACCGACGGCGACGTCGAGCGGAGCCTCGAGGCCCTGGCAAAGGAACGGGCCACGCTGGTTCCCGTCTCGCGCCCGGCGCAGCTCGGCGACGTGGCGTCGCTGGACTACGAGGGCACGATCGACGGAGTCCCGTTTGAAGGCGGGCAAGCCGCCGGGGAGACGATCGAACTTTCGGAGGGCCGGTTCGTTCCCGGATTTGTCGGTGGAATCGTCGGTATGACTGCAGGCGAGAGCAAGAACGTGGAGCTGCGTTTTCCCGACGACTACCCGTCGCCGGCCGTGGCTGGAAAAGACGCGGTCTTTGCGGTGAAGCTGCACGATCTCAAGGAGTTTGAGCTGCCGCCGCTTGACGACGAACTCGCTAAAGCCGTCTCGACGAATCAGACCCTCGACGAGCTGAGGACGGATTTACGCCGGCGGCTCACCGCCGTCGCGACGGGCCGCGCGCGCCGTATAATTGGTAGTTCAATCCTCGAGCGACTTGTGGCGGAACACGATTTTGCCTTGCCGCCATCGATGGTGGAGGCCGAGCTCGACCATTTGATGGAGGACGCAGCGGCCGCGGCGACTGGGAGCGGACCCGGCTTCGACGAGTACTTGAAACGAATCGAAAAGACCGAAGCGGAACTGCGCGAGAGCTATCGCGGCGGGGCGGAGTCACGCGTGAAGACGACCCTGCTGATCGAGCGGATTGCCAGGGCGGAAAACATCACGGCGACTCCAGCCGATATCGCCGCGGAACTGGAGGTACTCTCACGCCGTTACGGTCAGCCCCCCGCCCGAATACGCAAGGCGTTGGGTAACAATCTGCTCTCCCTCATGGACGGCATCGTGCGGAATAAGACGCTCGAACTGCTAATTGACAACGCCGAGGTCGTGCCCAACGAAGAAACTTCAGACTCGGCGTCGTAGTTAAGGCAGCATATGGGACATTTGGTGCCGATGGTCGTCGAGCAAACGGCGCGCGGCGAACGAGCGTACGACATCTATTCGAGGCTGCTCAAGGATCGCATCGTCTTCGTGGGCGGCCCGATCGACGATCACCTTGCAAGCCTCGTGATCGCACAACTCCTCTTTTTGGAGAAGGAAGACCCGGATAAAGATATCGACATGTATTTGAACAGCCCGGGCGGCAGCGTCACTGCCGGCCTGGCCGTGTACGATGCGATGCGCTTTATCAGGCCCGACGTGGCGACGATCTGCATGGGATTCGCCGCGTCGATGGGGTCGATTTTGTTAACGGGGGGCGCCCCAGGCAAGCGCTACGCGCTCCCGAACTCGAAGATCGTCATCCATCAGCCCTGGGTCTCGCAGATCGGCGGCCAGGCCACGGACGTCGAAATCGCCGCCCGCGACCTCATCGCGACCCGCACGACCGTGGCGCGAATTTATGAGGAAACTGCCAAAAAGCCGATCGAACAGGTTCTCAAGGACATCGAACGAGATTATTATATGACTGCACAAGAGGCCAAGGATTACGGTATAATCGACCAGATCATCTCAAGCCATACGAGCCTACCGGTGCCGGCATAACAGGAGTGGAGGAGTCCCGGGCGAGCAATGTTCCGATTCGGAGACGATAAGGGTCAGCTCAAGTGCAGCTTCTGCGGCAAATCGCAGGAGCAGGTCCGCAAACTCATTGCAGGGCCGGGCGTTTATATTTGCGACGAATGCATCGAGCTGTGCAACGAGATCATCGAAGAGGAGCTCTACAAGAACGTCGATGACAATCTCAAGCTTCGCAACATCCCGAAGCCTAAAGAGATCAACCACATCCTCAATCAATATGTGATCGGGCAGGAACGCGCAAAGAAATCTCTAGCGGTCGCCGTTTACAATCATTACAAGCGCGTCAACGCCGGCGCGAGCGCCGACGACGTCGAGCTGCAGAAATCGAACATCTTGCTGGTTGGTCCGACGGGGTCGGGCAAAACGTATTTAGCTCAGACGCTCGCCAAGATTCTGGACGTTCCCTTAGCGATGGCAGACGCCACGTCGCTGACCGAGGCCGGCTACGTCGGCGAAGACGTCGAAAACATTTTGCTCAAGCTGATCCAAGCCGCCGACTACGATGTGAAGCGCGCGGAGAAGGGCATCGTCTACATCGACGAGATCGACAAGATCGCGCGCAAGAGCGAGAACCCTTCGATCACGCGCGACGTTTCCGGCGAGGGCGTGCAACAGGCGCTGCTCAAGATACTGGAAGGTACGACGGCCAACGTGCCGCCGCAGGGCGGACGCAAGCATCCCCACCAAGAGTTCATCCAAATCGACACGACCAACGTGCTGTTCATTTGCGGCGGAGCCTTTGACGGGCTCGAGCGTATCATCGAAGCGCGCGTCGCCGCCAACAACATGGGATTTCGCGCGAACCCGGAAGGCAAGCGCGACCTGCATATCGGCAAGCTCTTCCAGCAGCTGATGCCGGAGGATTTACTGCGGTTCGGATTGATTCCGGAGTTCATCGGTCGCCTGCCGATCGTCGTGACGCTCGACGCGCTCGACGAACTGGCTCTGCGCCGGATTCTCACCGAGCCGCGCAACGCGCTCGTTCGTCAGTTCCAAAAGATCCTCGGCATGGACGGCGTCGATCTCCAGTTCACCAAAGAAGCGCTGGTAGCGATCGCGCACAAAGCTCAGAGCCGTAAGACCGGCGCTCGCGGCTTGCGTTCGATTCTCGAAGAGACGATGCTCGAAGTTATGTACGATCTCCCTTCGCTTCAAGGCGTCAAGAAGTGCGTCGTCAACAAAGACGTAATCGAGAAGAAGGAAGCGCCGACGCTGATTTACCACGAACAAAAGAAAGACATGCCGGCTTAGGGGCCATCCTTCGACTGCGCTCAGGATGACAAGCGGCTCAGCCTTTGTCGGGGCTAACTGCAACAAGCGATTGTAAACTTCGACCTGCCGCTCCGCGCCCTGGGGCAAATCTGACCCCTAATCCTCGTCCACCAAGACCCTAATCCCCGCGGCAGAAATTCTGAAAGGCGGCGTTGCCCGTCGCGCGGAACGCAGGGGCTCCGATGGAACTCCCAAAGCATTACGATCCGCAGACGGTCGAGCCGCGTCTGTACGAGCATTGGGAGCGTAACGGCTACTTTCACGAAGAGCCCGATCCGGCGCGACCGCCGTTCATCATTTGCATGCCACCGCCCAACGTCACCGGGCGCGCTCACTTGGGGCACGGTTCGACCTTTACGCCGATGGACGTGCTTACGCGCTACCATCGAATGCTGGGCAACAATGCGGATTGGCTGCCCGGCGTCGATCATGCGGCGATTGCTACCGAGGCCGTTCTGGTCAAACAGTTGGCGCAGAAAGGCTTGCGGCGCGAAGATCTCGGGCGCGAAGGCTTCGTTGCGCATGCATGGGAGTGGTCGCGCACCTACGGTGGTCAGATCGACGCGCAGTTTCGCCGTCTGGGGTTCGGACCCGATTGGGAACGCTCGCGCTTCACGATGGACGAGGGGCTCTCCGCGGCGGTCCGCCGCGTCTTCGTCCAGCTCTATCGCGAGGGCCTGATCTATCGCGGAACGCGTCTCGTCAACTGGGATCCCACCGCGCAAACGACCGTTTCGGATGCCGAACTCGAGTACGTGGAGCGCGACGGCACGCTTTGGCGCATCCGCTATCCATTTTCAAAAGAGGACCGCAGCGACGGCATCGAGATCGCGACGACGAGACCGGAGACGATGCTGGGAGACGTCGCAATTGCGGTTCACCCGCAGGATCCCCGTTACTCGAACATCGTTGGGCGAAGCGTGTGGTTGCCGCCGCTCTTCGAGCGCGCGATACCGATCGTCGCCGACGAAGCCGTCGACATGGAGTTCGGAACCGGAGCCGTCAAGGTAACGCCCGCGCACGACCAAGCAGATTACGAGATCGGCGTACGGCACGCCCTCGAAATGCCGTCGGTTATCGGGCTCGACGCGCGGATCGCCGGCACCGACGTCAACGTCGGCCCGTATGCAGGCCTCGATCGGTTCGAAGCGCGCGAACGAATCGTCGCCGACTTGGAGCGGTGCGGCGTGCTTCTCGAGGCGCAACCGCATCGGCATTCCGTCGCGACCAGCGATCGCAGCGGCGATGTCACGGAGCCATTACTCTCACTGCAATGGTTCGTGAAGATGGCGCCGCTGGCAAAGCCGGCGCTGGGCGCCTATCGGGACGGGCGGCTTCGGTTCGTGCCGGAGCGCCACGGTCGCACCTACGAGCGATGGTTGGAAAACATCCGCGATTGGAACGTCTCGCGCCAGATTTGGTGGGGGCATCGGCTGCCGGTTTGGTACACGCCCGACGGCCGAGAAGTGGTCGCCGAGAGCGAAGACGAGGCCCTGGAACTCGCGCGCGCCACGTACGGCACGAGCGAGATCACACGCGATCCCGACACGCTCGACACGTGGTTTTCCAGCGGGATTTGGCCATTCTCTATTTTGGGCTGGCCCGGGAGAAACGGAGGAGCTGCGCTGCTGGTACCCGTCGCAAACGATGATTACCGGCGGAGAGATCCTCTTTCTTTGGGTGGCGCGGATGGTGATGCTGGGGCTGCACTTCATGGGCCGCGTTCCATTCCCCGACGTCGTCATCACGCCGTTGGTCTTCGATGCCGCCGGGCGCAAGATGTCGAAGTCGCTCGGCAACACCATCGATCCGATGGAGCTAGCGGAGAAGTATGGCGCGGACGCATTTCGGCTCTCGATCCTTCGGCAGATGCGTCTCGAGAGCCAGGAGGTTCGCTATCAAGAGTCGCGTTGCGAAGAGGCACGCAACTTCAACAACAAGATTTGGAATGCAACGCGGTACATGCTTGCGCTGCCCGAAGGTTTGCCCTCGGCAATGACCCTGCCGGCGCCGAAGCGCATTGACGCCGGCCGACCGGTGGGTCCTCACGCGGCTCCGTGAGACCGTCGTGCGAATGGGCGAGCTGCTCGACGCGTACGATTTCGGGGGCGCGGCCGAGTGCATCTGGCGCTTTCTCTGGTACGAAATTTGCGATTGGTACGTCGAGGCGACAAAGGCGCCAGGCAATCACTCGAGCCGGGCAGCCGTGCTCTCCTTCGTTTGGAATAACGCAATGAGGCTGCTGCATCCCGTCGCGCCATTTATCAGCGAAGAGATTTGGCTCGCTCTGCCGCACGACGGACCGACGATAGTAACCGCGACTTGGCCCGACCCGCTCGAAATTCCGGCCTTCGAAAGCGAGGCGCGGGGCTTTGAAACTCTCAAACGCGCGGTCGAACGAGTGCGCAATCTGCGGGCGGAGCTGGGGCTGGCTCCGAAAGAGCGAGTGACGCTCGAGGTTCCGGCGAACGTGCCTGAGGAAATGGCGCAGCTCCTCGCCCTCTTCTGCGCGGCCACGATCGAGCGATCGGCTGCGACAAGCGAGAAGTTGGACGAGGCCCTGGGCGCCGTAACCGTGCGAGCGCCGCACGGCGTGCTGGAAGAACGGTATACTAAGGAGGTACGGCATTTGCTCTCGGAAATCGACCGGGGCGAGAAGAAGTTGGGCAATGAATCCTTCGTCTCGAGGGCGGCTCCGGAGATCGTCGCCAAGGAGCGCGAAAAGCTGGAAACCTATCGAAGCGAGTTGGCGCGAGTCGAAGCGGCACTACGCGCGTTGAAGGAACCGGCATGACGGCGACGGCAGCGCGCCGCGTTTTGGCACGCAGCGATGAGATCGCAAGGATCGTCGCGCGGCTCGCCCACGAAATCGTCGAACCGAACCAGGCTCAAGAGGGGCTGGTCGTGTTGGGCGTACGGCGAGGCGGGGAGGCGCTGGCCGTGCGGCTCGCGGCGGAGATCGAGCGCATCAGTGGGTCCAGGCCTGCGCTCGGCTTCCTGAACATCAATCTCTACCGCGACGATCGCGTAACGCACGAGCTGCCGGATTCGCAGATTCCCGTCGACGTCTCGGGCCGGGTCGTCATCGTCGTCGACGACGTGCTGTACACCGGCCGAACGATCCGTTCGGCACTAGATGCCGTGACCGATCTCGGGCGCCCGGCGGCGATTCGGCTGTGCGTTCTAGTGGATCGCGGATTGCGGGAACTCCCGATTCAGCCGGATTACGTTGGCCGCTTTACGCCGACCTCACCGAGTCAACGAGTGAAGGTCGCACTCTCGCCCGAAGTCAGCGCTTCCGACGAAGTGACGATATTAGGACACGCCGATGCGGATCCGCCGTAGCCTGATCGATCTGGACGATCTGACGGCTGAAGAGATCGCCCAAGTCTTCGAGCAGACGGCGGCGTTCGAACAAACGGCGCCGGGGCGACGGCTGGCCGGCAAGACGTGCGTCAACATGTTCTTTGAAGAGAGCACGCGCACGTTCACATCCTTCAATATGGCCGAATTGAGATTGGGGGCCGACGTCGTCAATCTCGTACCGCGCGGCCTGAGCCTCACGAGCAAGGGCGAAACGCTGGGAGACACCGCGATTACGCTCGGCGCGATGGGGGTCTCGGTCTTAGTCGTGCGCCACCCGGAGGCGGGCTTTCCGCAGCGCCTCGCCTTAGGATTTGACGGTCACGTGATCAACGCGGGCGACGGCACGCACGCGCACCCGACGCAAGCGCTGCTCGACATCTACACGCTCATCGAAGAGTTTGGCGATCTCAAAGGGCGAGCGATTGCGATTGTCGGCGACGTTCTTCACAGCCGCGTCGCGCACTCCGCAATCCGCGGGCTTTCGCGACTGGGAACGACGGTCGTGCTGGTCGGGCCCGAAGGTTTCCTACCGAGTACCTATGCGGGCGAGGGCATTCGCGTCGAGCGTGATTTCGACGGGGTCCTGCCCAACGTCGACGCGGTCATTTTGCTGCGCATTCAACGGGAGCGTTTCGTTGCGATGCCGATCTCCGATGAAGAGTATGTCGCCGGCTATCGGCTCGATCGCCGCAGGCTCGGCTTATTGCGTAAAGAGGCGATCGTCATGCACCCCGGTCCGTACAATCGTGGAATGGAGCTCGACGATTCCGTGCTGGATTTCGCGGGCTGGCGCTACGCGCGTCAAGTGCACCACGGCGTGGCGGTCCGGATGGCGGTCCTGGATCTGCTCGTTAACGCGAGAAGCCTGTAAGGTTTTCAATGACGGCGCTCCTCATCGCGGGCGGCAGAGTCGTCGATCCCGTCATGTCGCTGGATGCCGTTCGCGACGTGCGAATCCACAACGGAATCGTCGCGGAGATCGGCGAGCACCTCGAACCCGGTGAAGGCGAAACCGTGCTGGACGTCGCCGGCGCGGTGGTCGCGCCTGGCTTCGTCGACATGCACGTTCACTTGCGCGAACCTGGCTTTCCAGAGAAGGAGACGATCGCTACCGGAACCGAGGCTGCGGTGCGTGGAGGGTTCAGCAGCGTCGCCTGCATGCCGAACACGAATCCGCCGCTCGACACCCAAGCGACGCTGCACTGGCTGGCGCAGAGCGTGAAAGGTTTCGGGCGCTGCCGCGTCTACCCAATCGGCGCGATCACGGTTGGTCGCGAAGGGCGCGAGCCCTGCGACTTTGCAGCGTTGGCGGAGGCCGGCGCCGTGGGCTTTTCGGACGACGGCGATACCGTCGCGGACGCCGGCGTTCTACGCGCGGCCGCACTGCGCGCATCTGACGTTGCCGGCGTTTTTATCTCCCACTGCGAACCCGAGGATCGAATCGTCGCCCGCGATCTCCTGATAGCGGCAGAGAGCGGCAAGCGTTGGCACCTCGCGCACCTCTCGACGCGCGATGCGTTGGAGCTGGTACGAGTAGCGCGCGCGGGCGGCACGCTCGTTACGTGCGAGGCGACGCCTCACCATCTCACTTTTACGGCCGCCGATGCTCGCGAGATTGGTCCCGCCGCGCGCGTTAACCCGCCGTTGCGGGCGCAGGCCGACGTAGCGGCGCTGCGCCAAGCCGTGCGTGATGGAACCATCGATGCGCTGGCGAGCGATCACGCGCCGCATACCGAAGCGGAGAAAACGGATCCCGCCGACCCCGCTCCGGGGTTCACCGGATTGGAGATCGCCGTCGGCGCCTACGCCGCCGCGCTGCCGGATTTACCGATGATGCGCTTCGTGGAGCTGCTATCGACGAACCCCGCGCGAATTCTCGGCATCGACGGCGGAACGCTGCGCCCCGGAGCACCGGGCGACGTGACGATTTTCGCGCAACGCCCATGGGTCGTCGATCCATCAAGGTTTGCGTCGAAAGGGAAGTCGACGCCGTTTACGGGACGCCGTCTGCCCCGCAAAGTGCTCGCGACCATCGTCGGCGGAAACCTGCGCTATTGCGTGCCGGAACTAAACGGGTGATGGCTTCGCAGACTCCGGCAGCGTTGTTCCTTGCCGACGGCAGCCGCTTTGACGGTCGCGCACTCGGCGTGGAGGGCATTGCGCTCGGGGAAGCAGTTTTTTATACCGGTATGACCGGCTACGAAGAAGCCTTGACCGACCCTTCGTACGCCGGGCAAATTCTGACGTTCACTTACCCGATGATCGGAAACTACGGGATTTCCGGCAGCGCCGCGCAGTTTCGGCGGCCGTGTGCCGCGGGAACGGTGATCAAGCAGATCGCGTACCATCCGTCGCACTATCTCTCAAAGCAAAGCCTTCCGTCGTGGCTCGATGAGTACGGCGTGCCGGCGTTGATCGGTGCGGATACCCGCGCAATTACAATTGCACTGCGCGAACACGGAACCATTTGGGCCGCGCTTGCCGCCGGCGAAGCTGCGCTCGACGACGCGGAGCGCAAGCTCACCGAGTTCGTCCGGAGCGCGAACACGAAGTCGCTCGTCCCAAGTGTGGCGACGCGAGAAGTCTTCTCGGAGGGAGCGGAAAAGGGCATTCGGATCGTGCTCATCGACTGCGGCGTCAAACGCGCTATTCTGCAGCAACTGCAAGCCCTCGGCGCGCACATTACGGTCGTTCCCTACGACGTAACCGCCGAAGAAGTGTTGGCCCGCGATCCCGATGCCGTCGTGATCTCACCCGGGCCCGGCGATCCGGCGGATTTGGTGGAGACGATCGAAGTGCTGCGCCGTCTGGTCGGACGTAAACCGCTCTTCGGCGTTTGCCTCGGCCACCAGCTCCTCGCCATCGCGTGCGGCGCCCGGACCTATAAATTGCCTTATGGGCACCGTGGAGGGAATCAACCGGTGATGCAGCTCCGTGCCGGCACCGTGATCGTAACCGCGCACAATCATGGCTATGCGGTGGACGCGCGCTCGCTGCCGGACGAACTCGAGGCAACGATGACGAATCTCAACGACGGCACGAACGAGGGCTTCGCGCACCGCACGTTGCCCATTGAGGCCGTCCAGTTCCATCCCGAGGCCTCTCCCGGACCCTTCGACGCACGTCATCTCTTCGCGCAATGGCTCGAAAACTTACCGCGCCGCTAATCCTCACCGCCGTCGCATGCCTCGCCTCCGCGGGAGCCGGGCAGGGGCAGACGCTGCAGCGCTTAACCGTCCAGGCCTTCGTGCTGACGGCGGACACGATGGAGCCGCAAGTCGACCAACCCTTTCATGTGGTGGTCACGCTGCACGTTCGCGAACGCGTCAGCGCGATCAACAACCTTCAGCTTCCGATGCTCGCACAGCTCGAACTGCTCGGCGACGAACGGCAGACGGTCACCGACCCTCGGGGAACGCAATACCGGGAGGTCGTCACCGTCGTCGTCCATGCCGCCGGGCGCTTCACGATTGCGCCCGCAACACTTCAAGCGATTGACGCGCGGGACGGCCGGCCGAAGCAGTGGTTTACGAACGACCTGCCGCTCTCGGTCCGCTCGTCGGCGACGCGCATTGCCTCCGGTGTAGCCGCCGGGCTGCTCGTTCATATCGCCAGGATCTTTGCGGCGCTGCTTTGGCTCGCGCTGTTGGTGGGAGCCGCGCTTCTTACGATATTCCTGCTCCGCCGCCGCGCGCCCGTCGCGCCGCTTCCCGCACCGGTGGCAGAGCCCGCATCGTACCAGCGGGTTCCAAGCGAAGCCGAGCGGCGCCGGAATCAAATAGAAGATGCACTCCTGGTGCTTCGCGCCGAGCGTACCAGATCGGCCGCGGTTCGCGTTCGCGCCGCGGTGTGGCGCATTATCGGTGCGCCCGAAGGCGAAACTTTGGCCGATGTGCTGCGCCGGCCGGGGTGCGGAGAAGGTCCGTTACGCGACTTGCTCGTCGCGCTCGAACGCAGCGCGTTCACCTACGATGAAGATCTGGCCGGCGCCGTTGACGACGCCGTTGCCGCGCTCGAACGCTATGCGGAGTCGCTGACGTGAGGGTCGAGCGGCAACCCGGCGACCTGCGCGCGGCGCTCGCGAAGACCATCGTTGGTCAAGAGGGCGTGCTCGAAGCGCTGCTGCTGGCGTTGCTCTCCAACGGGCACGTGCTGCTCGAGGGGCCGCCCGGTTTGGCAAAAACGCTCGCTTGCCGCTCGCTGGCCGCCGCGCTGGAAGGCGATTTCAAGCGAATTCAGTTTACGCCGGATCTCTTGCCGAGCGACATCGTGGGAACGCGTATTTTCGATCAACGCGAGAGCAGCTTTGCCACGGTGCTCGGTCCGATTTTTGCCAACGTCGTGCTCGCCGACGAGATCAATCGTGCCCCCGCGAAAGTGCAGTCTGCATTGCTCGAAGCGATGCAGGAGCGCCAAGTAACGATCGGGCCGGAATCGCACGCGCTTCCGGATCCGTTCGTGGTCATGGCGACGATGAATCCGCTCGACTCCGAGGGCACCTACGCGTTGCCGATCGCACAGATGGATCGCTTCCTAATGAAGATCAACGTCGGCTATCCGACGCGTGAAGAAGAGTTGCAGATTCTCGACCGTTTTGCGATGGCCGATACCCAGCCGGTCCGCTGCGTAGCGACGCTCGACGACGTTCGCGCCTGGCGCGCCGCGGCGCATGCCGTGCACGTGGACGAAAAGCTCAAGCGATATATCGTGGACCTGGTCGCGATCACTCGAGCCGCGCAGAGCGTCGCGGTGAAATCCGCCGGAGGCGCTTACCTGAAGGCAGCGGAACTGATCGACTACGGTGCGAGCCCTCGTGCGACCCTCGCGCTGGCCTTCTTGGCGCGCGGCCGCGCGCTCTTGGACGGGCGGGATTTTGCCCTGCCGGATGACGTGCGGGCGGTCGCCGCACCGGCGTTGCGCCACCGCATCGGATTCAACTACCGGCTCGCGACGGAAGACGTGAGCGCCGACGTCGTCATCGACGCGATGATCGCCGCGATTCCTGCGCCGTGATAACGATTCGCGACGCGCTGCTGCGAGCGCGGCGCCGGCCGCGGCATTTCGGGGCCGGATCGCCGACGATCTTTCGCGGCGACGGTTACGAGTTCGTCGAGCTGCGCGGGTACGTTCCCGGCGACGACGTGCGCCGGATCGATTGGGCCTCGACCGCCCGCTCGGGCGAGCTTCAAACGCGCGTCGTGCTCGAAGATGTGACCCTGACGTTGGCAGCGATCCTCGACGCCTCGCCGTCGATGCAAGTCGGCCGAAAGCGGCCGCTGCTGACGGCGGCACGCGAAGCGCTGGCCGAGTGGTTCGCTGCCGCGACCTCGGAGGATCGCTGCATTCGAGTTGCCGGCGGCTCCATTACGCCGGCCGCGCTGCAGCGAGGGTCGCGTCGTGCGGTCGCGTTGCGCGATGATGCCGCCGAATTCGATTTGACGCGCACGATGCGCACGGCCTACGCCGCGCTGCCGCGAGGTACGGCGCTCCTGGCAATCTCGGATTGGTACGATCTCGATGCAGCCTTGGATCGCGAGCTGGCCGGGCTCGGCGCCCGATTCGACTGCACCGCTTTGATCGCGCGCGACCCGTGGTACGAGCAGCTTCCTCTGGCGGGTATCGTCCGTGTGCGCGGCGCGGAAGGCGGAGCGGCGCGAGGTTACATCGGGGCGCGGGAGCGGGCGGCGTATCATGCGGCCGTTCGCGCACGAGAAGCTTCGCTGTTACGGCGTTTCGAAGCGGCGAATTGGCGGACCGGCATCCTGCGAGAAGAAGAGGGCGGCGCATCGTTGGCGGCGGCGTTTGGATTGCGATCGTGACGATCGACCATCCGTTGCGTCTCGGGCTCGGGGTCGTCGCCCTCATCGTTTTTGCGGCTCTTTATGGGTTGCTACAGCGGCGCGCCACGACGCAAGACCTGGCCTATTCAAACATCGCGTTCTTCACCGACGCGGCGAAGCCGCGAACGTGGATCCCCCGTGCGTTGCAGATGCTTTGGATCGTTGCCTTCGCCGCGCTCGTCCTCGGCGTGGGAGGTCCGCACCTCCAGCTGATGCTTCCGGCGCACGACGGCAGCGTTTTCATCTGCATCGACACGTCCGGATCCATGGCCGCGACCGACGTCTTTCCGACGCGTGCCGAGGCCTCAAAAGCCGCGGCGCGGGCCTTTATTGCCGAGAGCCCGTCGGGTACGAGGATCGGAATCATTTCGTTCGCCGGTTCGGCGGGAGTCGTCGTGCCGTTGAGCGCCGATCATCAAGCCGTTCTCTCCGGGCTCGATGAAATTCCCGCGCCAAACGGCGCCACTGCAATCGGCGATGCACTTGCGCTTGCCGCACGAATGCTGCCTCGCAGCGGCCATCGCGCCATCGTTCTCATTACGGACGGCGTCAACAATAGCGGGAGCGATCCGATGGAAGTCGCGCAACGGGTGGGTGCCCAGCACATCCCGGTTTACACCGTCGGCATCGGCACCCAGAACGGCGGCCTGATTCCAGGAACAAACGAAGAGGCTACGATCGACGAGGACGCGTTGCGCGGTTACGCGCAGGCGAGCGGCGGCGCCTACGCGCGCGTCGAGAATGCGACCGAGTTGCGCGACGCGCTCTCGACTCTCGGCCGAACGACGTCGCTGCAACGCAAGGCCATCGACGCTTCACTGCAGTTCGCAGTCGCGGGAGCCTTGGGAATGGCGTTCGCGTTTCTGGCCGGTCTGGGGTTGGGGCGGTACCCATGAGCGACGATCCGATCGTACGGCTGACGGAGTGGATCGAACGGGCGGGCGGTGCAAACCGTATCGAGGCGATCGCGATGTGCTTGGCGACCGCCGGCGCGAACGACCGTCCCTCCGCACGCATGGTGTTGTTGCGCGGCCTCGACAGCCGCGGCTTGCGCTTCTTTACGTCGTACGAGAGTCGCAAGGGCCGCGAACTTGCCGAGAATCCTTTCGCCGCCGCGTTGCTCTATTGGCCGTGGCTCGAGCGCGAAGTCCGCATCGAGGGTGCCGTCTCGATGCTTTCGGAGAGCGAGTCCGACGAGTATTTCGATGCGCGGCCGCGCGGACATCAGTTGGCGGCGTGGGCCTCCGAACAGAGCGCGCCGATCGAGTCTCAGGCCGTGCTTGAAGAACGCTTCGCGCACTTCGAGCAACGTTTCGAGGGTGAAGCCGTTCCCCGACCGCACTCCTGGGGCGGCTATCTGCTCGTGCCGTCATATTTTGAGTTCTGGCAAGGGCGACCGAACCGCATGCACGAGCGCATCGAATACAAACGCAGCGGAAACGACTGGGAGATGACGCGACTTCAGCCCTAACGTCCTTCTAGAGGGACTGACAGGCCGCTCCGATAAAACAACGGCCCGAGCATGTCGCGCCGGAATGTCATGGTCATCGGGTCGGGGCCGATCGTCATCGGCCAGGCTGCCGAGTTCGATTATGCAGGCGTTCAGGCGTGTCGCGCGCTGCGTGAGGAAGGCCATCGCGTCGTCCTCGTCAACTCGAATCCCGCGACGATCATGACGGATCCCGAGATTGCCGACGCGGTCTATCTGGAGCCGCTTACGGCGCAATCGATCGAAGAGATCATCGCGCGCGAGCGCCCCGATGCGTTGCTTCCCACTCTTGGCGGGCAGACAGGCCTCAATCTCGCCGTCGAGCTCGATGAGGCGGGCGTTCTTGCGCGCTACGACGTCGAGCTGCTCGGTACGCCGATCGAAACGATTCGTCTCGCCGAGGACCGGGAGCGCTTTAAGCTCAAGATGCAAGAGATCGGCGAACCCGTCGCGGAGAGCGCGATCGTCACCGATATCGAGCAAGGCGTCGCGTTTGCGCAAACGACGGGATATCCGCTCGTCGTGCGCCCCGCCTACACGCTGGCCGGCACGGGCGGCGGCATCGTTTCGAACGACACGGAGCTGCGCGCGATGCTCGATGCGGGACTGAACGCGAGCCTCATCCATCAGGTCCTTCTCGAGACGTCGTTACTCGGATGGAAAGAGATCGAATACGAAGTCTTGCGTGACGGCAGCGATAACTGCATCGTCGTCTGCAACATGGAGAACTTCGATCCGGTAGGCGTTCACACGGGCGACTCGATCGTCGTCGCGCCGTCGCAAACGCTCTCCGATCTCGAATATCAAATGTTGCGCAGCGCGAGTATCAACGTGATCCGAGCGCTCGGCGTACAAGGTGGCTGCAACATCCAGTTCGCACTCGATCCGTACAGCAGCCAGTACGCGATCATCGAAGTGAACCCGCGGGTCTCACGCAGCTCCGCGCTGGCGTCCAAAGCGACGGGCTATCCGATCGCGAAGATCTCGACGCGCATTGCGTTGGGACAGCGGCTCGACGAGATCGAGAACCCGGTCACCGGCGTTACGAAGGCCGCGTACGAACCGGCGCTCGATTACGTCGTCGTAAAGATTCCGCGCTGGCCCTTCGACAAGTTTCCATTCGCCGACAAGACAATCGGCACGCAGATGAAGTCGACCGGCGAAGCGATGGGAATCGGCCGAACCTTCCAGGCAGCCTTGCTCAAAGCGGTGCGCGGTCTCGATCTCGGTCGCGAAACCTTGACGGGGCCGCTGACCGAGTGGAGTGACGGCGAGCTCGAGGCGATCGTCGCTCGACCGACGCACGAGCGCCTTTTCGCCGTCAGCGAGCTGCTGCGCCGCGGCGGTAACGATCCGGTCCCAACGATCGAGCGAATCCACGAGCTTTCGGCCATCGACCGCTTCTGGCTCTACGAACTCGCGGAACTCGTCGGAGTCGAGCGGCGCGGCGAACGCCGCAACGGCGCGGTGGCCTTTCGAATGGTCGATACGGCGGCGGCGGAGTTTCCCGCTAAATCGCCCTACTACTATCTCTCGCGGGGCGAGCAAGACGAGATCCGCCCGACTCCCGCGCAGGCCGTCGTCGTGGTGGGAAGCGGCCCCATTCGCATCGGTCAGGGCATCGAGTTCGATTACAGTTGCGTGCATGCGGCCTGGGCCCTCAAAGCTGCGGGCCGATCGCCGGTCGTCGTTAACAACAACCCGGAGACCGTGTCGACGGATTTTGACATATCCGACACGCTGATCTTCGAGCCGCCGGGCGCGGATGAAGTCGAGGCCGCATATCGTGCGACGAACGCGAGCGGGGTCATGCTCGCCTTCGGCGGACAGACCGCAATCAATCTTGCGGGCGAGCTAAGCCGGCGGGGCGTGCAAATCCTGGGGAGCGATCGAAGATCCCTCGATATGGCCGAGAATCGCGAGCAGTTCGATGCCGCGCTCTCGCGCTTGGGCGTCGCGCGACCGCAAGGAAAGGCCGCGCGAAGTTTCCGTGAAGCCAGAGCGATCGCTCGCGAGCTGGGTTTTCCCGTACTCGTTCGTCCCTCGTTCGTCTTGGGTGGCCGCGCGATGGAGATCGTTTATAACGAGGCGCAGCTCGCCGCATACGCGGAATCCGCGCCGCCGATACTTCCGGAAGCACCGCTGCTGGTCGACCGGTATCTGCGCGGGCTCGAGCTCGAGGTCGATGCCGTTTTCGATGGCGAGGACGTGCTGATTCCAGGCATCTTCGAGCACATCGAGCGCGCCGGCGTTCACTCCGGCGACTCGATCAGCGTCTACCCCGTGCAAATCATCGGACCCGAAATGGAAGAGCGCATCGCCGGCATTACGCACGCGATCGCGCGAGAGCTCGGCATTCGAGGCCTGATCAATATCCAGTTCGTGCTGCACGACGAGAAGCTCTATATCATCGAAGCCAACCCCCGCGCGAGCCGTACCGTTCCGATCATCCAAAAGGCCACCGGCATCAATCTCGTCGCCGCCGCGACCCGCGTCGCGCTCGGCGAGCGGCTGCGCGATATGGAGTACGGCGTCGGCCTCGTTCCTCACGTTCCGTACGTCGTAGTAAAGGTGCCGGTCTTTTCGTTTTCAAAAATGCGCGGGGTCGAGACCATCTTGGGCCCCGAGATGAAGTCGACCGGCGAGGTGCTGGGAATTGACGATTCCTTTGGTGGAGCGCTGCGGAAGGGTTTTCTGGCGGCCGGCATTCGGTTGCCGGGTACCGGTGCGCGCATCCTGGCTTCGATCGCCGACGAAAGCAAGGAAGAATCCGTTGCGGTGCTTCGCAGGTATTTCTCGCTGGGGCATACGCTGGTGGCGACGCCCGGCACGCACCTGCTCTTGGAGGCCGCCGGCATCGCCAGCGAGCGGATCAACAAGATTGCAGACGGGTCGCCGCACGTACTCGATCTCATCGGTTCGCGCGCAGTCGACTTGGTTATCAACGACGCGATAGGACCGAGAGAAATATCCGACGCTTACAAGATTCGCCGCGCTGCGGTCGAAGCGAGCATTGCGTGTTTGACGAGTTTAGATACCGCGCGGGCGCTGGCGGAGGCGCTCGCAAGCAAGGCGGGGCCGCCGCGCAGCCTGCAAGAGTATCGGAATCGCGCGTCTTTATCCTCGGTGGCAACGCTAACACGCTAGCCGGCGCGAGCAGCTTTCCGCCGCGACCGAATCCGGCAAGGCGGGCGGTATCGTTACGGCACGCCTCATTCCGGTGGCATGGACGCCGCGCGGCGTTTGCGTCGGCGACGGGCGTCAGGATGTCGGTATTCCGGCCGACGGTATCCCCGAATGGATCGATCGCACGTTTCCGGCCGAGGACGACCACGCTTTCGTCGGCTCGTTACGCGATATCGAAATGCTCACCCGAATTGGCTGGGAGACTTCCTTTCCCGAGGTCCTCGACCAGCGCGCCGTGCTCAACATCGAAGATCTTCCGGAGGAAGTCGTCGAGGGGCTCGCGCGTCCACACGGCGATCTCGTTGCGTGCGCGGTGTGCCGTTCGTTGTGTGTACGCGACGAGTTCGTCTGGAAGGATCGCCAGCTTTGCGCTTGGGATTACCACGCGCAAGTCTTCGGCAAACGGGGGCCGTGGCACGAAGGTCTTTACGAGGAACGTCATTTCGAGAGCGTGCCGTCGTGCGCGTACGTCGCGGCCCCGCTGCTCGAAGAGCTCGGCTCGCAAGAAGTGCTGGCGATCGGCGACGTTGCGCAGAGCCACGCGCTGTCAATCGTCAACGCGACGATCGCGGGCGAAAGCTCCCGAACGTACATGGCCGTCAAAACCGAGTTGGGCTTCTCCCTGCTCCGCGAAATATGACCAACCGCGGGATTCGCCAGCTGGCGACGTTCTTCGTTATTCTTTTCCTCATTCTGGCGATTCGCCAGGCTTACGTGCAGTTGGTCATCGCCTCTGCAATCGCGCAGCGTCCGAGCAATCCGCGTCATGCCCTACTCGACGCGAACCGAGGGCGCATCGTCGCGAGCGATGGGACGGTTCTCGCGCAGACTCAAGGCGGAAAGCGTGAGTATCCCTTGGGCGCGCAGACTGCTGCACTGGTCGGCTACGTTTCGCAACGCTACGGCACGAGCGGAATCGAAGCGGCATTCGACCGCGCGCTGACGCCTCCGGACGCCAGTGGCGATCCAATCGCGCAACTCGAACAAATCGCAGGCGCTCTTCGCGGC
This sequence comes from Vulcanimicrobiota bacterium, assembly GCA_963736775.1. GTDB lineage: Bacteria > Vulcanimicrobiota > Vulcanimicrobiia > Vulcanimicrobiales > Vulcanimicrobiaceae > Cybelea. The sequence continues at coordinate 196,560 of CAVTPY010000011.1, forward strand.
TCTAGCGACGTTGCTGCAGGCGCGGACATCGTCACGACGATCGTTCCGGCGATCCAAGAGGAACTCTACTTAGGGTTATCGCGCTACAGCCGGGCCGCGGGTGTCGTCCTCGACCCGCAGACAGGAGCCGTCCTCGCGATCGCAAGCGTGCCGAGCTACGACCCGAACGACCTCGACGCGGAGTTTCCAACACTGCGCGATGACGCGCGGGCACCGTTGCTCGATCGCGCGCTCGACGGTCTCTATCCGCCAGGCTCTACGTTTAAGATCTTCACCGCATCGGCGGCACTCGACAGCGGCACGGTCACGATGGATTCGCATTTCGAGGATCCCGGATATCTGCAGATCGGTGATTTTACGCTGCACGACAACGAGAGCGAGGCGACGGGATACGCCGGCCTGACGACGGCATTCGCCCTCTCGAGCAACGTAGACTTCGCGCAGATCGCGCTCAAAATGGGCGTCGACACATTCTATGCCTACCTCGACCGCTGGGGCATCGGAACTCCGCTGGATTTTCAACTACCGGCCGAGCCGGCTCGAGTACCCCCGAAGGCCGAGATCGTCCCCGGTGAGCTGGCGCAAATGGGTTTCGGCCAGGGCGCCCTGCTGGTGTCGCCGCTGCAGATGGCGTTGATCGGCGCGACGATTGCGAATGCGGGGGAGGAGCCGCGCCCGTACGTCGTCCGACAAGTTGTGCGCGACGGCATCCCCGCCAGCGTCTCCGCTACCGCGACCCTCACAAACCCGGTATCGAGCGATACGGCCGCGAAGGTGACGAACATGATGATCGCGGTGGTCCAGCGTGGAACCGGCACGCCGGCCCAACTGCCGCACGTGATCGTTGCGGGAAAGACCGGGACGGCCACCAATCCGCTGGGCCTATCGCACGCATGGTTCGTGTGCTTCGCTCCCGCGCTCCATCCACGGGTCGCCGTAGCGATCGTCGTCGAGAATGTCGGGTACGGTGCGACCTATGCTGCACCGATCGCGCGTGACGTGCTTAAGACGGCGCTGGAGAACACGGGGAATTGATCGAGGAGCGGATATTCAATAACCGCTACCGTCTCGACCGAAAGCTCGGCGAAGGCGGCATGGCGATCGTCTACTGCGGCACGGATATTCTGCTGCGCCGGCGCGTTGCCGTAAAGGTCCTTCGCGAGCAGTATGCGGCCGATGCCGAGTTCGTTCGCCGCTTCTATCAAGAAGCGGAGTCGGCGGCGAAACTTTCACATCCCAACATCGTCAATACCTTCGATGTCGGTCACGAGGGCGAGACCTACTTCATCGTCATGGAACTGGTCGACGGCCCGTCGCTGGCCGAGATCATTGCCGCGGACGGATGCATTCCCGAACCCGTGGCGATCGATTATGCGGCGCAGATCGCCAGCGGTCTGGCCTACGCGCACCGGCAAGGCATTCTCCATCGCGACATCAAGCCCGCCAACATCCTCGTGACCAAAGACGACGTCGTAAAGCTTTCCGATTTCGGAATCGCGCGCGCGGTATCTCAACAAACGATGGCCCTCACCAAACCCGGACTCGTGATGGGCAGCGTCTACTACATCTCGCCCGAACAGGCGCAGGAACACGAGCTTCACGAGACCTCCGACTTGTACAGCTTGGGCATCGTGCTCTATCAAATGCTGACCGGCAAGCTGCCGTATACGGGAGAGTCGGCGGTAACCGTCGCGCTCAAACACATCGGCGATCCGGTCCCGGTAATTGACGTTCGCTCGAGTGGTATCAGCCCGGCGTTGGCCGCCATCGTCAATCGTTTGCTTCAGAAGAACCCGCAGCGGCGCTTCCAATCGGCAAGCGAGCTCGCCACCGCGCTGCGCGAAGCTCGCGAGCGCCCCAGCATCGCGGGGTATCGCATCGCCGACGATGCGCCGGGCCATACGTCGACTGGGCGCGGCCCGCTGCCGCCGCGACGTTCGCCGATGCCCGATCGGCCGTACCTTTCCGAAACGCTAGAAGAACCGCCGCGTTCGGCTCGAAGGGCGTGGGTTGCCGCCGCGCTGGTGCTGGCGTTGATCGGCGCGACGGGACTCGGGTACTTCCTATTCGCGCGGCCACTACCGTCGCTCGGAACGGGCGTCGTCGTCGAAGATTATACGGGCATGACGCAAGCGGCCGCGCAACAGGCCGTCGTTAATGCGGGTCTGCGAACGCGCTTCACCAAGAGCGCAAGCGAGACGGTTCCGCCCGATCACGTGATCCGTCAATCGCCGCCGGCGGAAACGAAGGTCGAGAAGAACCAAGTCGTAGAGCTGGTCATCAGCAACGGAAAGCCGTTGTTGGGGCTCGACGACGTGCGCGGTTATAGCGCGAACGATGCTGCGAGGACTCTGCAGCAGGACGGCTTTGCGGTGACCCTCGTGCGCCGCTTCGACAACACGGTCAAGGACAACGTGATCGATCAGGCGCCGAAGCCGGGAGCGAAGGTTCCCGAAGGCAGCCGCATCACGTTGGTCGTTTCGGATGGTCCGGCACCGGTCATCGTTCCCAACTTCGTCGGAATGAAGGTCGAAAGCGCGCAGTCAAGAGCGAGCGAACTCGGCGTAACTTTGGACACGACGCAGAGCGTGCCGGGAATGCCGCCGGATACCATTGCGTCGCAAAGTATCGCGGCGGGCACGAAGCTCGATCGAAATGCGACCGTTCACGTCGTCGTCAATAGCGGCGCGCTGGTCAGCACCGCACCGCCGGCAGGCACCGGACCGTTGGTGAGCCTTCCTAGCGTGGCCGGCCTGGAATACAATGCCGCACTCCAAGCGCTCATCGCGGCCGGTTTTCAGTACAGCGTCCGCTACGTCGCGCAGAACACGTACAACGGGAAGATCGTTGCCCAAGATCCGCCGCCCGGTCAGAGTCCGCAAGGAACCACCGTAACGATCACCCTCTCGGTACCGGGACAAGTGCCCGACACCGATGGAATGCTCAAGAGCGAAGCGATCAAGACGCTGTCGGAAGACGGCTACTCCATTGCGAAATGGGAGTATACGACGACTGCCGGCGCGGACGGCAAGGTCGTAGGAACCGATCCGCCGGCCGGGACGACGCTGGCACCCGGCTCGTCGGTCAGCGTCACCCTCAATGGAACGCCGCCGCTATAGGCACACATGCCAAGTAGCTCGTTGCGAATCCTCGGCATCGACCCGGCTTTGCGCGTCACCGGCTACGGCGCGATCGAGCGGCGAAACGGCACGGTCCACCTTATCGAGGCTGGGGTCGTCATGCCGAGCGTCTGCGGGACGCTCGAGGAGCGTTTAAACGAGCTCCACGCCGGAATCACAGAGGTTATTTCGCAGGTCGAGCCGGCCTCCATCGTGATCGAAGAACTCTACAGCAGCTACAGGAATCCGCGTGCCGCGCTCTTGATGGGGCACGCGCGAGGGGTGCTCTGTTTGGCCGGCGCGCAAGCGGGCGTGACCGTGCACACGCTCGGGCATGCGCGAGTGAAGCGTGCGCTCGTGGGTTCGGGAAGCGCCCGAAAAGAGCAGATCAATGCGATGGTAACGCGTTTGCTTCGTCTGCGGCACGCGCCTAAGCCCCACGATGTCTCCGACGCTCTGGCCCTGGCGCTCGCGTTCCTGAACGTAATCGAGAGTCGCGTCGAGCCCGCTCGTGTTCGCTAGAATCTCGGGCGCGCTGATCGAGCGCAGCGGCGACGCAGCGATCGTCGAAGCAGGGGGACTGGGATACGAGATCGTGCTGCCGCCTTGCATTGCCGAAAAGGTTCCGACCAAGCCGGGCAGCGTCGTGATTCTCGAAGTTTACGCCGTCGTTAATCTCGACGGCAAGAGCGGCCGGTTCACGTATTACGGATTCACCAATGCCATCGAACGCCAGTTTTTTGAAGCCTTGCTGACCGTCGCGTCGATCGGGCCGCGCTCGGCCGCGCGGGCATTTTCGTTGCCGATGTCGACGATCGCCGCGGCGATCGATCGGGGCGACCACGACCTGCTGAAAAAACTTCCCGGTATCGGACAGCAAAAGGCGCGCGATATCGTCGCAAAGCTGCAAGGGAAGGTCGCGAAGTTCTTGCTCATTCAAGATGCCCCGCTCCCGGCAGCAGCCTCCATTCCCGACTTCGCGGATGAAGCGCTTGCCGTACTGATTCAACTCGGCTACAAGCGCAGCGAGGGCGAAGCGATGATCCGCCAGACGCTCGAACGCGAGCCGCAGCTCGATCAAGCGGAGCAGCTCTTGGCGGAGATATACCGCTCCAAGTCGGCGAAACACCCGCCATGACCGAACCGAAGGCGCGCAAACGTCTGCTGGGCCCCGCAGACGTCTCGCCGGAACCGACGCTCGATCGGGTGGTCGATCCAACGGACACGCTGGAAGACGAAGTATTTGGTGCGAGCCTGCGGCCGCGCTCCTTCGAAGAGTACGTCGGGCAAGAACGCGTCGTCGAAAATCTGCGCATCGCGATCGACGCCGCAAGGCGGCGCGACGAACCGCTCGAACACGTGCTGTTTTACGGGCCGCCCGGCCTGGGCAAGACGACGCTGGCCGGACTGATCGCTCGCGAACTCGGCGCGAACTTTCGGCCAACCAGCGGCCCGACCCTCGACAAACCAAAGGACCTCGTCGGCATCCTGACCTCGCTCGAGCACGGCGACGTTTTCTTTGTCGATGAAGTGCATCGTTTGGGGCGCGTCGTCGAAGAGTTTCTCTATCCTGCGATGGAGGATTTTCAGATCGACTTCATCGTCGATCGAGGCGCGTATGCCAAGACGTTGAAGCTTCCGCTCAAGCGTTTCACACTCGTCGGGGCGACGACGCGCGCGGGCATGCTGACCGCGCCATTGCGCGAACGCTTCGGCATCGTGCACCATCTCGATTACTATGCCGACGCGGAGCTCGAGCGCATCATCGTGCGTTCCGCCGGCGTCTTGGGCGTGCCGATCGACGACGACGCGACCACAATGATTGCGGCTCGCAGCCGCGGAACCCCGCGGGTCGCGAACCGCTTGTTGCGACGCGTCCGCGACTTTGCCGAGGTGCGCGCAAATGGCCGCATCACGGCAGAAGTTGCCGACGACGCGTTGAGCCGCGAGGGCGTCGACGAAGTGGGTCTGGATCGGCTCGATCGCGCGTTTCTGCAAACGCTCGTGAAGCAGTACCGCGGCGGGCCCGCCGGCATTGCCGCGATCGCCGCCTCACTCACGGAGGACGCGGAAACGCTCGAGGACGTCGTCGAGCCGTATCTGCTCAAGGCTGGGTTCATCACGCGAACGGCAAGCGGGCGACGCGCGACGGCGCAGGCGTACCATCACCTCGGCCTGGCCGGCGCTCCGCTGGCACAAGAGCGCCTCCTCTAACTCGTGCGGCGCAGCGCCTTTCTGATGATCGCCGCCGTGCCGTTGCTGCCGGCGCGACGAGCGCTCGCACAAAGCGATGCGGATCCCGCCACGAGCTCGAGCCGGCCCGCGCTGCGCGTGCTGCTCGGACCCGGCGACGCGTCGACGGCCGGCAATGGGACGTTTGAATTCCAAGGGCGCTTCTACCGCGGAAGCTTCACGCGGCTGGACGACGGCCGGATCGTAAATCTCGTCGATCTCGAGGCGTACGTCTGCAGCGTCGTTCCCGCGGAGATGTCGCCGCACTGGCCGCCGGGGGCGCTCGAGAGTCAGTCGATCTGCGCGCGCACCTACGTCTTGCAGCGCAGCGATCCACGCCGTGCCTACGATCTCGTGCCGTCGGAGTTGGACCAGGTTTATCGCGGCATCGAGGGCGAGTCGCCGAACGCGACCGCGGCGGTGAGCGCTACGGCGGGACGAGTGCTTCGGTATAACGCGGCATTTGCGCAGATTGCGTACTCGTCGTGCTGTGGCGGACACACCGAGGCGTCCTCGGATGCCTGGGGCAGTCTCCCGATTCCGTATCTCGCAGGCGTCGTCTGCACGTCGTGCGGCGACTCTCCCTACTTTCGCTGGAGCACCTCCCTTACGCTCGACCAGCTCGCGCAATCGTTTGCCGCACCGTTGGCCGGCTTGGGCGTGCTCGACGATTTCCGGATCACCACGCGCGACCCGAGCGGGCGCGCTCGCGCGTTCGAACTGCTGACCAGCGCGGGCAGCACCGTCGTGCAAGGCGGGGCGTTCCGCCGCACGATCGGCGTGCGCACGCTGCGAAGCTTGCTCATCATGGGAATGCAACGCTCGCAGGATGGAACCGCGATGACGATCGACGGCGGCGGATTGGGCCACGGCGTCGGCCTCTGTCAATGGGGTGCGCATGGCATGGCGCTCGCCGGAGCCGGCGCACCGGCGATCTTAGCCTACTATTTCCCAGGGACGGTCGTCGAAGATCTCGAGCGATGAGCGGTACGCAGCGGCGTACGATTACGAGCTGCCCAAGGAGCTGATCGCACAGCAGCCGGCACCCCGGCGCGACGAAAGCCGGCTGTTTGTGCTCGATGAGAGCGGCACGCGCCATCTTCTTTTTCGCGATCTCCCGGGGCTTCTTCGCAACGATGACGTGCTGGTCGTCAACGAAACTCGCGTAATACCCGCGCGCCTCTTTGGGGAGCGTACGCGTGGGAGTGCGAGTGTCGAACTGCTCCTGCTGCATCCCGCCCGCTCCCAGCGCTACGATAGCCAAGCGTCGACCTGGCTCGCGTTGGCGCGCCCCGCGCGCCGCCTGCGCGAAGGGGATCGCGTCAGGTTCGGTGAGTTCGGGGAAGCGACGGTAACGAAGGTGCTGCCCGACGGCATGCGCGAGGTCGCGCTCTCGCTCGCCGGCGTCGTTGGAAGTCTTTCTCGAGCGCGCCGGCAAGATGCCGCTGCCGCCCTATATTCGCAATGAGACGGCCGCCACTGCGCAACGATACCAGACGGTCTTTGCGCGCGTTCCCGGCAGCGTTGCCGCGCCGACGGCGTCGCTGCACTTTACCCCCGAACTGCTGGGCGAGATCGAGGCCGCCGGGATCGAGATCGTGCGTCTCACGCTCGACGTGGGGCTTGGCACGTTTCGGCCGGTAACCGCGGAGCGGCTCGACGAACACGTCATGCACGCCGAAGCCTACGAAATCGATGCAAGTGCAGCCGACGCCATCGAAGGGGCTCGCAACCGTGGGCGCCGGATCGTTGCCGTAGGAACGACGGTCGTCCGCGCGCTCGAGGGCAACTTCCAGCATCATGGTTGCATTAAAGCCGGCGAATACATGACGGACATCTTTATTCGTCCGGGGTTTCGCTTCCAGATCGTTGAGGCGATGGTTACGAACTTCCACCTTCCGCGCTCGACGCTGCTCGCACTGGTGAGCGCGTTTGCCGGCCGCGAGCGCGTCCTCGAGGCCTATCGCGAAGCGATCGCGCGCGGATACCGATTCTACTCGTTCGGGGATGCCATGTTCCTAACATACCGGCATGTCAAGTAGCACGCCAGAGAGGCCGCTCGTGAAAATGATGGGATTCGTTACCTTCGATGCTCCCGGCGGGCCGGAGGTATTAAAGATTGCGCAGATGCCGGCGCCACAGCCAGGCCCCGACGATGTGCTGATTGCAGTCGAAGCGGCCGGCGTTACGCACGCCGACGTGATGCAGCGGCAAGGAAGCTATCCGCCGCCGCCCGGCGCGTCACCGATCCTCGGGCTCGAAGTTGCGGGAACGATTGCGGCAAGTGGCGAGCGAGTCACGCGCTGGCGACCCGGCGACCGCGTCTGTGCGCTGACCAACGGCGGCGGCTACGCGCAGTTTGTCGCCGTGCCGCAAGGCCAGGTGCTTCCGGTGCCGGAGGGGTGGAGCACGATCGAGGCCGCGTCGCTTCCCGAGAACGCGTTCACCGTGTACGACAATCTCTTCACGCGCGCGAGGTTGCGGAACGGCGAATCGGTTTTGGTGCACGGCGGTGCTAGCGGGATCGGTACGACCGCGATCATGTTCGCGACGGCGCTGGGCGCGAGGGCCTTTGCGACCGCCGGCAGCGCTGAGAAATGCGAGGCGTGCGAGCGGTTAGGGGCCGTAGCCGCGATCAACTATCGCACCAGTGATTTCGTCGCGGAAATCGAGCGCCTGACGATGGGCCGCGGAGTCAACGTCGTGCTCGACATCGTTGGCGGCGATTACATCGCTCGCGATCTGGAGTGCCTGGCATTGGACGGCAGGGTTACGTGCGTGGCGATGCCGCGCGGCCGGCGCATCGAACTCGATTTCGGCCGGCTCTTTGCGCGGCGGGCGGCGATCTTCGCATCGAGCTTGCGTCCTCGCACCTCAGAAGAGAAGGCCGCGATCGCGCGCGAGTTGGAGGAGCGCATCTGGCCGCTGCTGCCCAAACGCGATCGCATCGTTCCGGTGATCGACTCGGTCTATCCCTTCGAACGGGTTGCCGACGCGCACGCTCGACTCGAAGCAAGCGCACACATCGGCAAGATCATGTTCGTATGGAAGTCCTGCTAAACAGCATTGAAAGTCTTGAGGCCAGGAGCTTCCACACAAATCCGGCGGGGTACATCGCGGAACTTGGAATATCCGTCGGGATCACGGCATTCGCGGGCCTGAATTTCGTACAAATACGCCATCGCAAGGGAGGTATGTCGCCCTGAAATCGCGCTCGATACACGGGTACCCAGTGCTTTGCATCATCGAATCGCATTACCATGGCCGAATTGCAGCAGGTAGCGACGACTCGACTCGTAGTCGATTTCTCCTCGACCTTATAGCCTTTTAGAAGCTCGGCACCCTTCGAGTATTTTATGCGATCCCTACGATAGAGAATATAGGCGGTTCCGCCGTCTGGACCTAAAATTGAACCGCCTTACTCAAGGCCTCGATCTCGCGGGAGCCTTTCTGGCAAGTGTCACAATAGCAGACGACACTCGTAATGGGAGCACCGGAAGCTTCGATTTCTACGCTTCCGCACGAGCAGCGAGCGGTGGGCATTCCTCCGGCTAGTGGTAGATGCCTTGCGACATCGACGACGGGCCAGTTGCCATAAAGAAGAGCATCGGAATCGAAAGCATCGTGTTTGCGCGCGAAGCGAGGAACGCGAGGCGTCGGGCTTTGGCCTTTTCCTCATCGGTGGCCGCAACAATACCCAAGAGCTTCTTTTGATTTGGCCAGATCACGCCCCACACGTTGAGCAGCATGATCGTTCCGAGCCACGCTCCAAATCCGATTGGAGCCATCACACCCTGGAAGGTGAACGCCGCCACGAACCCGTTCATGCCGGCCGGCCCGGGAAAGTTCGCCAGCAACGCGGCGCCGAAGATCCACGTGACGACGGCTCCCCAGCGGAAGTAGAGAAGCGCTCGCGGCATAATGTATTTGGTGATCGGGCCAGCTTCGCCGGCCGCAGTCGCTTCTTTTACCGCCGCGGCGTTGACGAAGTTGAAGAAATAGAGCAGGCCGATCCACATAATACCGGCCATGATGTGAATCCAGCGAAATATCCAATCGTTCGAGCTACTCATGCGCCGGCTCCAATTGCGTGAGAAACGATCGCTCTAGCGATTGCCCAGAGAATCGCGGTCAAGACGAAACCGCTGATGATGGTGCCCCAGAGCGAGTCCAATGGATTTTTCAACGTACCCTCCTCGGATTCGTGGTGCGATGGAGCCCAGGTTGCGCGTCGTGCGGCCGTGTCCTTCTAGCCGAGAGTGAGGGAGTCAACGGACTGCGGTTCCGTAACGATGGTCTTTGCGTGAGTGTACCAGACGAGCCCGGGCGGAGCCGCACGCTGCTTACGTACGTGCTTGCGCAGCGTATAGTCAACGGCGGCCGACGCGGCGGCCTGCGCCTTCGAATAAAAGGCGGCGAGCGATGCCGCGGCCTGCAAGTCTTCGTCGGGAACTCGCCCGCGATCGTCGCGCGACAGAATTACGTGCGCGCCCGGAACCCCCTGCGCGTGAAACCATAAATCGTCGGGCCGCGCGACGTGAAACGTCAGCTCCGCATTCTCCACCGGCGACCGCCCGATAACGATGCGCGATCCGCGAGTCGTACGCAGCTCGAGCAAACGCCGTTTTCGCTTACGCGCCGCCGGACGAGTCGCGGTGCGCCGGCGTTGCAGCTCGTCGACCGCCGTTTCGACGTCCTCGATATCTTCGCTGCCGGCTCGTTGCGCTTCCCAGCGCAGGGTGTCGACAATCTGCAGTGCGCCAAGGACGGTACGTTCGCGATCGGCGATATGCGGGAGGCTGCTCCCGAGTTTCTTGTATTCGGCAAAGAGCGACGCGGCGCGTTCTTTCGCGGCTTCGCGCTCGTCATCGGCGAGCGTGTAAAGCGTTGCGAAAATACTCTCCCCTTGCGCGCGAAGATCCTCGCGCCGTTGCGCTGCGCCGCGCTTACTGGAAAGCCCTTGCAGCTCGTCGCGCAGCTTGCGCTCGCGATCGCTCAAGCGGCGTAATAACGCATCGCGTCGTCGAAGGTCGCGCGCCTTCTCCGCGTGGCGCGTCTGTTCGGCCCGCGCGCCGGCAAAGAGTTCGAGCACGGAGCCTTCCGGGGAGCGCCTCGATCGTACGCGGCTGCGCGGGCAGCGGCGGCAAGGCGTACGGCAAACCCGGCGCAATCGGACGGCGCGGATTCTCCGCCGGCGAAAACTCCTTGCGAGCGGCAACGACGCTCTCGCCCTTGACTAAGACGATATTTCCGAAACGCGGAACGAGCTCCACATAAAGTTCGAGCTCTTCGCCGACTCCAAAACGCGAGCGCGCCGAAAACCGGAAGCGCAGAAGCCGATCGGAACGCCGCGACGCAACACCCGTGAGCGTCATTCCTTTCAACGAACGCGCGAGCGCTCGGGCGAACCCCGGCTCTTCGAGGATCCCTAGCTCTCCATCTTCGAGCGTTACGAGGGGGGGCGAAGAGAAGAGATCGATCGCCAAGACGCAGCGCTCGCTGCCGCGACGAAGAATCAGGGCCGCTCGCCCGTCGGGCAGCAGGCCGGCGTCTTCGACTCGCCGGCCGCGCAGCCGCTCCTCGAGCTCGCGCGCCAGACGCGCGATAAGGACCCAATCGGTATGCATCAAACGTTCCCCAGCGTGAACGCGAGAATCGCTCTCATCGCACTCGTCCTGACGGCCTGCGGCGGTGCCTCGCCCGCGCCCAAGGGCTGGCTGGCGATTCCGGGATCGAACGCTGCGTGGTCGCAAGGACGAGGGGGCGCTCGCCAAGAGTACTCATACAGTCAAAAGCGCTTCTCGGGGACGCTGCAAGACCTGGCATCGGCGGTCGCGATCGACGTGCTGCTCCATAACCGGGGTGCCAAGCTGCGCAGCAGCGAGCCCTTTGCGCCTTGTCCGGGTGCGGCTGGAGTCGCGACGGTCGCGTTACCTGGGGGTGAGACATTGCGGGAAGGGTTCGCCGTGCGCGACGCTCTGGCCGTGCGAACCGTCTACGCTCTCCCGGCGGCCGCGCGGCCCGATCCCAACGTCCAAGTCGCAATGCAAAACGTGCTCTGCTAAGCAAATTCGAGGTCAAGGGCTCGGCTGGCGTGAAGGGGTCCAGCGTTGATGACGGGGCCGGGCCTTCTGTTTGTGGTCTCGGGGCCGTCCGGGGCCGGCAAGGACACGCTCGTCGCGGCGCTGCGAGGGCGCCGGGCGAGCTTGCGATACTCGGTTTCGGCGACGACGCGCGAGCCTCGGCCGGAGGAGCAGCCCGGGGAGCACTATTTCTTCGTTTCGCGCCAGGAGTTCGACCGGCTGCGCGAGGGCGGGAATCTTTTGGAGTCGCGCGAGTACAATGGCAACCTTTATGGGACTCCGCGCGATTACATCGAGCGGAGTCTGACCGAGGGCTACGACGTCATCATGAAGCCCGAAGTCAACGGCGCGCTGGCCATTCGGGCGGCGTTTCCGGATGCGGTGCTGATCTTCGTCGTTCCGGACCGTTTCTCGAATCTCCGCGAGCGGCTGCTCGCACGCCGAACCGAGACGAACGAGGAGATCGCCCGGCGGCTCGAAATTGCGACTCGCGAGATGAAGTTCATCCGCCAGTTCGATTACATCGTCGTCAACGAGCAGGATTGCCCGGAACAGGCGGTCCGCGATCTTGACGCAATCTTGCAGGCGGAGCGCTTTCGCATTCACCGCTACCCCGACGACTCGATCCGGCGCGTCGAGTCATCGTAACGAAAGGAATCATGACCAAGTCCGTATTCGGAGATCTCGACGCTCTCTTAGAGCACGCAGATTCGAAGTTTAGTCTCGTCAATATCGTCACGAAGCGCGCTCGGCAATTAAACAACTGGATTCGGGTCCAGCAGCTGCCGGCGACGGATCGTCGCGAATACTTCGCGAGCGAGCCTCTCGTCGACCGCGAAACCATCAACCCGAACAAACCCGTTTCGATCGCGCTCGACGAAATCGCCGAGGGAAAGATCGAGTACCGCCGCACCCGCGAGGGCATCAAGTAGTTCGACATGTGCGGGATCGTCGGGTATATCGGCCAGCGCGACAGCGTTCCCATCATCCTCGATGCGCTGCGGCGTCTCGAGTATCGCGGCTACGATAGCGCCGGCATCGCGGTCATCGACGCGTCGGGCAGGCTGGCGGGTACCAAGGCCGAGGGAAAGCTTTCGCGCCTCGCCGAGCGCCTGAACAACGGTGAGGCGCTCTCCGGCGCCGTCGGCATCGGGCACACTCGCTGGGCGACGCACGGCCCCCCTTCGGATGCCAACGCCCACCCACACCTGGACTGCACGGAGAGAATCGCCGTCGTCCACAACGGCATCATCGAAAACTACGCGTCGCTTCGCGCGCGCCTCGGCGAGCTCGGCCACGTCTTCAGGAGCCAGACCGACACCGAGGTACTGGCGCACCTCATCGAACTCCACTACGACGGAAATCTGGAAGAGGCCGTGCGGCGCACGCTGCGCGAGGTCCGCGGAGCCTACGCCCTCGGCGTGATCTCCAGCGACGATCCGGAGCATCTGGTCTTTGCGCGCAACGGCGCGAGCCCGCTGGTGATCGGCATCGGCGAAGGCGAGATGTACGTCGCCTCCGACACGCCGGCGATTCTGCCGTACACGCGCCGCGAGGTTATTCTGCAGGAGGGCGAGATCGCGGTCGTGGGGCGAGATGGATTTCGTTTGACCGACTATGCCGGCTCGCACATCGAACGCGAGCCCATCGCGGTTACTTGGGACGCAGGTTCGGCCGAGAAGACCGGTTTCAAACATTTCATGCTCAAAGAGATCTTCGAGCAGCCGCAGGTCATCAAAGAGACGTTGAGTGGGCGCATCGACGATTCCGGCGACGTGCATCTCGGTACCGAGCTCGGCGCGATCACCCCCGAGCGGCTCCAAGGGCTCAGCAAGATCGCCATTACCGGCTGCGGTACCGCTTTTCACGCGGGACTGGTCGGCATGTATCTGCTGCGTTCGCTCGTGCATCTGCCCGTGGAAATGGAGCTGGCGAGCGAGTTTCGCTACGGCGACCCGGTTATCGATCCCACGACCCTGGTGATTGCGATGTCGCAGTCGGGCGAGACCGCCGACACCGTCGAGGCCGTGCGGCTCGCAAAGCAATCGGGCTGCGGCGTCTTGGGTATTTGCAACGTGCTCGGATCGCATTTGACTCGGCTCGCGGACGGCATGCTCTATACGCGCGGCGGACCCGAAATCGGCGTGGCCGCAACCAAAACCTACGTCTCCCAAGTGGTTGCGTTGACGCTCTTCGCGCTCTATCTCGCGCGTTTGCGCGGGACTACTGGTGAGGTAAGCCTACGCGCGATCGCCGACGGCACGAAACTTCTTCCGGCAGCCGTCGACGTCGTTCTGAACACCTCGGACGAGATTCGTCGCGTGGCTCGCGAGTTGCGCAAATCGCAGAGCGTGCTCTTCATCGGCCGCTACGTCAACTTTCCGACCGCGCTGGAAGGTGCCCTCAAACTGAAGGAGATTTCGTATATCCACGCTGAGGGCTATCCGGCCGGCGAGATGAAACACGGCCCGATCGCATTACTCGATCCGAGCGTTCCGGTCGTCGGTATCATGACGGAGGATCGCGTTCGAGAGAAGATGCTTTCGAATCTTATGGAATCGAAGGCGCGCGAAGCGCCCGTGATCGTCGTAGCAAACATCGGCGACGAGGAGGCGAAGAGCGTCGCCGATCACGTCTTTTGGGTTCCGCGGGTCCACGAGCTCCTCTCGCCGATCGTTAACGTCATTCCACTACAGCTTTTGGCCTATCACATCGCCGATATCGAAGGCAAAGACGTCGATCAGCCGCGCAACCTGGCCAAGACCGTCACGGTCGAGTGATGGCCCGCTCCGATGGACGAAGGCCCGACGAGCTGCGGCCGGTCTCGATCGAACCCGGCTTCCTCAAGTACGCCGAAGGCAGCGCGCTGATTAGCGTGGGGAACACTCGCGTCCTCTGTGCGGCCTCGGTTGAAGATCGGGTTCCAATCTGGATGAAAGGGCGCGGCCTCGGCTGGGTGACCGCCGAATACGCCATGCTGCCGCGGGCGACGCAAGAACGTACGCAACGCGAAGTTTCCAAGGGACGGCTGGGTGGCCGTACGCACGAAATACAGCGCATTATTGGGCGGGCGCTGCGTGCGGTGACCGACACCGCGAAGCTCGGCGAGCGGACGATCTGGCTGGATTGCGACGTGATTCAAGCCGACGGCGGCACGCGGACCGCAGCCGTCACCGGAGCGTTCGTCGCGCTCGAGCTGGCGTTGCGCACGCGCTTCGATCCGGCCGTGCGTGCGCGCTGGCCCTTGCAAGCAATGGTGGCGGCCACCAGCGTGGGGATCGTGGGCGGCCGTACGCTCCTCGATCTCGCGTACGACGAGGATAGTGCGGCGTTGGTGGATATGAATGTCTTTATGACCGACGCGGGACGTTTCGTCGAGCTGCAGGGCACGGCCGAAGCGGCGCCCTTCGACCGGCGCGAACTCGAGGCTCTGCTGGCGCTCGCCGAGGACGGAATTCGCCGGCTCTTTGAAGTACAGCGCGCCGCGCTAGGCCCCTCGCCCGTTCATGCCGGCTGATCCCGGGCTGCGGGATCTGGTGGCGCGCGTCGCAGCGTTCCATATCACCGACGGCGCGATGAACCGCGCGCAGCGCTCGATCGAGAAGGCTCTCGAAAGGGACGAGGTCGACGCCGGCGCACAGCACGCCTATCGCAGCGCCGTACGCCGCTACTTTGAGAGCTTCGATCGGGAAGCACGCGCACATCTGCGCGACGTGGATCGCCGCCTCGAGCATACCAATCAGGTCGCTTTCAATCTCACCGCCGAACGCGGCGTCGCCGTCAAGCGCATCGAAGGGACGCGGGCCGTGTTGAACGCGCTAGCGGGCGCGGAGGATTCTCCGTGAGAATTCTCACTCGGGTCGGGCGCGTTACGAACGACTTCTTCGAATATGCCGGCGGCGTGACGCTGCTCACTGCGGAGTCGCTCGGCTTTTTGGTGCGCCTTCGCGTACGCCTAACGGAGACGCTGTCGCAATGCGTTTTGCTCGGGGTGCAGTCGCTGGTCATCGTCCTGTTGACGTCGCTCTTCACCGGCATGGTCATTTCGCTCGAGGCGGCGCAACAGGCGGTGGCCTACGGTTTCTCCAGTTTCGTAGGAGGAGCCGTGGCGTACGGCGCCGTGCGCGAGCTCGGGCCGATGCTTACGGCCGTCGTCGTCGCTGGGCGCGTGGGCGCGGCGATCGCTGCCGAAATCGGCTCGATGGTCGTCACCGAACAGGTTGAAGCATTGCGCTCGATGGGTGTGGAACCAGCACGCTTCCTGGTCGTGCCGCGCCTGCTGGCGTTGCTCTTGATGCTGCCGTTACTCACGATCTTCGCCGACGTGGTCTCAATTCTCGGCGGCATGTGGATCGCTCGCGAGTACGCGCACATCCCATACCACGAGTTCATCCGGTCCGTCCGTCAGGCGATCGATTTTAGCGACGTGATCAAAGGCTTGCTCAAGACCTTCGTTTTTGCGACGATCATCGCGATGGTCGGCGCGTACCAAGGCCTCTCCACCCGCGGAGGCGCCGCGGGAGTCGGGCAGTCCACGACGTTCTCCGTCGTGCTGGCGATCATTTTGATATTCATCTCGAACTTCGTGCTCTCGTTGCTGCTCTTCGGCGGCCGATGAACTCAAACGGCCGCAGTCTGATCGCGCGAGTCGACGGTGTGACGCTGGCGTTCGGCGACCGTATCGTACTGAAGAACTGCAGCCTCGATGTGGTCGAGGGTGCCATCACCTGCGTCATCGGGCTCTCGGGAGCCGGCAAGTCGACGATCCTGCGGCTCCTCGACGGTCTGCTGCTTCCCAGCGAAGGCCACATCTACGTGCTTGGCAGCGACCTGTGCCACCTGTCCGAAGAGAAGGTCAACGTCATGCGGCAAAAAATCGGCCTATCGTTTCAGTTCGCCGCGCTGCTCGACAGCCTCAGCGTGGGCGATAACGTGGCGCTGCCGTTGCGCGAGCACACGAAACTCTCGCGCGCGGAGATTCGGCAGACGGTCTTCGACGCGCTCGATAGCGTCGGACTCGCCCATGCGTATGACGATCTGCCGGGGGAGCTTTCGGGTGGCATGCTCAAACGCGCGGGGTTCGCGCGAGCCATCGTTACGCGCCCGGCGCTCGTCCTTTACGACGAGCCGACGACCGGCCTCGATCCCATCGTCAGCAAGCTTATCACCGAGACGATTCTGAAACTGCGCTCGAAGCTCAAGGGAACGGCGGTCGTGATCTCACACGACCTGCCTTCGATCTTTACGATGGCGGATTACATCGCCATGCTCTTCGAGGGAGCGATCATCGCCTACGACACCGCGGATCGTATCCGCAACTCCCCCAACCCGATCGTTCAGCAGTTCCTCCAAGGCTCCGAGGCGGGGCCGATTCAAATCTAGGACGAGGAAGCCTGTAGGGCTCCCTAGGCTCTTTGCGCCGCGAGACTAAAGAAGGAGAAGTATGACGAAGCAGGCCCAGGTCGGTGCGTTCACGATTGTCGCGCTGCTCCTGCTCTTCGGAATCTTTTATCTGGTGACCGATTTCGGCACTCGGCATACGGGATATCGCGTGGGAGTTCGCTTTGAGTCCGCGTCCGGCTTGATGCCCGGGGCGCAAGTCTACTTTAGCGGCGTCGACGCGGGCGCAGTCGAGTCGGTGCAGCTCTTGCCGGACAACACGGTCGAAGTCATCTTGGCAGTGAACCACGACATCAACATACCGGTCGCCTCGCGCTTCCTTATCCAAGCTCCATTGACCGGCTCGCCCGCCGTGGTGATCGTGCCGCCGAGGCAGAAACCGCCGATCGCGCTACTCCCGCGCGAAGTCCTGCCCGTCGACGAGCAGCCACGCGGCGCGAATGCCGCCAGCATCGGCGATCTGCTGCAGGAAGGGCAGGGAGAGATCAGGCGCCTCGACTCGCTGATGGCGCTGCTGGAGAAGCGCACGCCGCGACTGCTGGACACGCTTCAATCGACACTCGACAACGCGAACGAGCTGACGATCACGACGAAGAGCTCGATGCGGCAGCTTTCGAGCGAGCTGCTGGCCTTCGGTGCAAACTTGCAGAGCAGTCTCATTACCGCCAGCACCAACGTGGAGCAGCTTTCGGCCACTCTCAATAGCGCCGCTACAACGGATTCTAAGAAGGTCGGATTCCTACTCGACCAGTTTTCGTCAACGGCCGTCTCGCTCAACCACTCGATGGCGGCGCTCGAGAATCTCGCGACCGATCCTCGCCTCAAAGCAAATATCCTTGCGACCACGCAGAGCATTGCGGAAACGACGGCAACGATCGCCGCACTTACCAAAGACCTGCGCACGGTGACGGGTAATCCACAAACTCAAGCGCAGGTCCGCAATACGGTCGCCAATCTCGATGCGGTCATGCAGAGGGCCAACTCGCTCCTGGGTCAGCTTGGAGGCACGAGCAGCGTCTCTGGCGTCGACGCTGGGGCGACGCCGGCGCCGGCCGTCCTGCCCAGCGTCTCGCCTTATCCGGACGTTCTGCCGACCGGCGCTACGACCCAAGGCACCGGGATTTCGCCCGCGGCGCGCGCGCATCTGCAAGGTCAGCTCAACAAGCTGGCCAGCAATCTCATTGCCATTCAAGTGCGACTTAGCGGACTCTCGCCGCAGCACAACCCCGGATTGAATCCCGTGCTGACGAGCAGCCAAGGTCCGCTGGGAGACCTCAATCTGGTGGTGCTGCCGCACGGCAGCACGAGCGTCGTCGTGGGCGCCAATGCGATCGGGAACAATACGACGTGGAACGCGCTGCTCGAGGCAAATAGGGGCGACTTTCACGTCGCCGGAGGCGTTCTCTATTCGCAAATGGGCCTGCTCGGGCAGTACCAGCCGATGCACGGCTTCGGCCTTGAGACACGAATCTACGATCTTACGTATCCCATGATCGACGTGTACGGAAACTTCAAGATCGCTCCGGGCGCGCAGCTTTTCTTCGGGCAACGAGACATCACGCATGCGTCTCGCCGGAACACCTTCGGGCTGCAGTATCAGTTCTAATGAATGTCGGCATCATCGGCGCGGGCGCGATGGGCACCCTGTTCGGGTTCCATCTCGCCGCCCGTTGCAGCGTGACGATCCTCGACGACAACGCAGAAGTCGTTCGAGCGGTCGAGCGCGACGGTCTTAGAGTCAACGACGAGCCCGCGCGTTTCGTAGCGATCGCGGAGCGACCCCGCGATTTGTACGGCTCGCACATGCTCTTTCTCTTCGTCAAGGCGGTCGACACGCTGCGGGCGCTGCGCGCCTTCGCCGGCGAACTCGATCCCACGGCGCCGGTGATCTCGCTTCAGAACGGCGTCGGCAACGAAGATGCGATCAAGACGGCCTTGGGGGGTGCGGTTCCCGTGATCTTGGGCATCACGACGGAGTCTTCACAGACGATCGAGCCCGGGCACGTACGCAGTTCTCAAGCGGGCAATACGATCATCGGATCGACGACCGCCTCGTCCACCATCGCGCGCACCGTTACCGAGCTTCTTGCCGGAAGCGGTCTGCGTGCGGCCGTCGTCTACGACATTCGCCCGCACCTCTGGGGAAAGCTCGTCGTCAACGCGTCGATCAACGCGCTATCGGCGCTACTCGATTGTGACGCCGGCGATATTCCCAACGACCCGAATGCCGCGCGTCTCGCCGAAGCGCTTGCCGAGGAGACGGCGAGCGTCGCCGCGGCGCTAAAGATCAATCTGCCGTTCGTCAATCCGTGGCAGTACGTCACCGAGGTCGTGGCGCTGGGAGCGGATTCGAAGAGCTCGATGGCCTACGATCTCGAATCGGGTCATCCCAGCGAGATCGATCACATCAACGGCGCCGTCGTGGCATTCGGGCGCCGGACGGCGATGCCCACTCCGTACAACGACGCCATGGTCCGCCTGGTCAAAGCGCGAGAAGCACTGCTGGCGCGCTCACGGTTGCGGCTGCAACCGTAAAAGCTGGATTCCGCCCGACGCGGCCTCGACGTCAATCCGGTGCGCGCCTCCGCCATTAACGATGCCGTCAATGGTCTCGGAGCGGCCGTTCGAGACGCCCCGCAGCCCAAAATCGGTAAAGAGCGCGCCATCATCGGTATGCAAGTGAACGGTGAATCCAACGTTCGTGCGAACCCGCAACTGCACGTCGCCGTGCTGCGTTGAGAAATGCAGCGTACCGGGCCAATCGCCGGCCCCCATCGTGACGGTGAGGTTTCCCCGGCCCACCGCCGCTTGCGCATAACCCGGCAACAGCAACATGACGTTACCGTTTTGCGCAACGATGCGCACGTTACCGGTAATATCCGTAACGTTCACGTCACCACGCCGTGATTCGACGACCAAGTTCACGCCGCTGGGGACACGAACCAGCAGCGCCGCCAGCGGGTTGGGAGCCGTTACCACGAGGCCGCCGCCCGCCGCGCGGAGCAGTGGCGGGGGCGGAACGGCCGCCTTTGGAAGCGCAGTCGCCGCCACGGTAAAGAGATCGCGGTGTTGCGAAACTTCGGGCGCGAACGCATTGAACGGCGCGTCGCCGACCCGTACCGTGAGCGTCGTTCCGGCTTTGAGAACGCCGACGGTCGTCACGTAGGGGGTCGTGCCGTTGCACGCGCCCAGTCCAAGGCCGATGAGAAGAAGGAGAAGCAGCCGCCGACGCACGTTGAGGGCTCTTTCGATGCGCCGGCGGTGGTATACTGGCCACAAATGATACGCCTCACGTATTGCATCGCCGCGTTGTCGCTCGTCCTCGCCGGCTGCGGCGGGTCCGCCTCGGTCGCGCCGGGCGTGCCGTCGGTCGCCGGCAGTGTGCCGCTAACCTCGTCGCGTTGGATTCCAACCGCCGGCGAGAGCATTCAAATCCAGTACGACGGGAAGCTCGATCTGAGCGTCGACGCCGCGATCTACGATCTCGATATGTTCGATACGAAGGCCTCGGTCGTCCGCGAACTCCACAACATGGGGCGCAAGGCCGTCTGCTATATCTCCGTCGGTACGTGGGAGAAGTGGCGCCCGGATGCCGGCAAGTTTCCCAAGAGCGTGATCGGAAACAAGGACGGGCACTGGGCCGGAGAACGCTGGCTCGACATTCGGCAAACTGCGATCCTGGAGCCGATCATGACCGCGCGTTACCAACTCTGCAAGAAGAAGGGCTTCGACGGCGTCGATCCCGACAATATCGCCGGATACCAGAGTAAGACGGGCTTTCCCCTGACCGCAGCGGAGCAGCTAACCTACAACAAATGGGTAGCGACCGAGGCGCACGATCTGGGACTGACCGTCGATCAGAAGAACGACAACAACCAAATCAAGGATTTGGTGAACTACTTCGACTTTGGCGTCGACGAGCAGTGCTTCGTGCAGGGCTGGTGCAAACAGCTCACCGCGTACACGAATAAAAACCGTCTCGTCGTTGACATCGAGTACACGAACCAAATGACTCGCACCCGTTTCCTGAACAAGGTCTGCCCGAGCGATGCGAACTACAAGCTGACCCCGATTCTCAAGAAGCTCGAGCTAACTGCCTGGATCGTCACCTGCCCCAGTTGATGAAGAGCTTGGGGTTTGGGCGCTCCGCGATCGGCAGCTGCGTTTTCGCCGCACTGCAAACAGGGTGCGGCGTCGGGTCGTCGCCTATCGGCGCGCCGGCAACGATACCACAGCGCGCTGCGCACGGAACGAAGACCTTCAACTATACCGGCGCGGAGCAAACTTTCAAGGTTCCGCGCGGCGTGACGCAACTGACGGTTGTCGCAATTGGCGCCAGCGGCCCAAGTGGCGGCAGCAGCTATTGCTACTACACGGGCGGTAACGGTGGTGTGATAAAAGCCACGATACCCGTCATATCCGGCGAGACGTTGTCAGTTTACGTCGGCGGAGAAGGAATCGGAGCCGGTCCAAACTGTTCGCCGGGCGGCACCGGAGGATTCAACGGTGGTGGAAATGGCGGCGGCGGCATCAGCGGCGGCGCCAACGGAACGGGCGGCGGCGGTGCGTCAGACGTGCGTCAGGGCGGCGATACGCTAGCGGACCGCGTGCTCGTGTCCGGCGGCGGCGGAGGCGGCGGTCAAACAACAGGCTTCTACGGCGCCGGAGCAGGCGGCGCCGGCGGCGGCAGAGTTGGCGGCAATGGCGGGACTGAGTACAAGTGCTCGCCGGCCGGATTCGGTGGCAAAGGCGGCCGGCACGATGTCGGCGGCAAAGGCGGCCGCGGTGGACAGCGCGGCTGCAGTTACTTCCAGCGGGGCGCGCATGGCTATCGCGGGGCATTAGCGGTTGGCGGCGAGGGCGGCAGCTACGCGAGGAACGGCTATAGTGGCGGCGGCGGCGGGGGTGGCGGTGGCGGATACTATGGCGGCGGTGGCGGCGGCGCCGGCTCCTGGAGCACGAGCGGAATCGGTGGCGGCGGCGGCGGTGGCGGCGGATCTTCGTATGCCGAACCCAGTGCCACGCATGTAAAGGACCAGCGGGGTGCAGCGCCGCCCGGAAACGGTCAAGTCGTGATTGCGTGGTAAGCGAGATCTAAAGGGCCAGGCATCAGTTGCGCCCCGGCCAGGGACGAGCCGCTCTTGCCTGGGCCCTTGACTTTCGTCCGCTCGAATGCGATAAAAGATTTATTATGTCGCATTCAGATGCAGAAGGTTGCGTTCGAGACCTGGCGGCCTACCTGCTGACCGAGCGTAAACGCAGCCCTTTGACGGTCGCAGCCTACGAGGGGGATCTCAAGGAGTTCGCGGCGTTCGTGCGGCGGGGTCACGAGGAACGGCCCGAGGAGTTCCCCGATGCGTCGCTGCGCGCCGTAAAGTCGACGCACGTTCGGCGCTACATCGCCCACATGTTCGATGCCCGGAAGTACGATAGCCGGACCGTCTGTCGCAAACTATCCTCGATCAAGGCGCTCTACCGCTTTTTGAAGATTACCGGGGAACTGCCCGACGATCCGGCGGCCGCGATTCCGGGGCCCTCGGTGGCCAAGCGCAGGCCGGCGCCGCTGAAAGTCGACGAGGTCATGCGGCTCTTGCGGACCTCGCTTGCCGGGCGGACGGGCGTCGCACGATTGAGGGATGCGGCGATTCTGGAGCTCTTTTATGCCAGCGGCATGCGGCGCGCCGAGCTCGCCGGCGCGCGCCTCGCCAACGTCGACCTCGCCGAACGGACGATTCGCGTCACCGGCAAGGGGAACAAAGAACGAACGGTGCTGATCAACCACACCGCTGCCGAGGCGATCGAGGCCTATCTGCGGGTCCGGCCTCGCAGCTCCGATCCGGCGCTTTTTTTGGGTCGAGGCGGGAAGGCGCTTACACCGCAGCACGTCTGGCGAATTTTCACCAACATTTATCGGGTCAGCGGCATTCAAAAACATGCCAGCCCGCACACGCTGCGCCATTCCTTCGCCACCCATCTCGTCGAGAACGGCGTCGACCTGGAAACGGTTCGCGAGCTGCTCGGCCACGAAAGCCTAGCGACGACGGGCATCTACTTGCAGCTCGCAATGGGGCACAAACGCCGCGCCTACGACGAAGCGCACCCGCGCGATCGCATGCCCGATCGCTAGGCGTTCTTCTTCTTCTTTTGCTTGCTTGGATACAACCGGTGCTTTGGGGGAAATACGGGAGCCTATGGGTCAACTCATGTCGCGCTTTCCCGTCGCCATTACCGTCCTGCTGCTGATTTGCTCGAACGTCTTCATGACGATCGCGTGGTACGGCCACCTAAAACATACCAAGAGCCCGTTGTTCGTTGCAATCCTCGCAAGCTGGGGAATCGCGTTCTTCGAATACTGCTTTCAGGTTCCGGCAAATCGAGTCGGGTACACGACGCTCAGTCTCACGCAGTTGAAGATATTGCAAGAAGTAATTACGCTCGTGGTTTTTACGATCTTCGCACTTCTCGTCTTCGGTCAAGTCCCGAAATGGAACTATCTCGTGAGCTACGGCCTCATCGTTGGCGCAGTCTACTTTGCTTTCAAAGCATAGCGCGACCACGTGCCGCTCTATCGTTCTTCGACCCAGTCCCTCGTGAGGAAAAGCCAGAACGCGAGGCCTGCATACTCACCGTAACGTGCGAAGGCCCGCCGGATGGTCGAATCGGCAGCCCGCTTCTTTCCGGTGAGGCGGAGATACGTTGGGCGCGTCCAGGAGTCGAGGACGAGCAGGCGATGGCGCCCGAGCAACTGCATGACGTGCGCCGCGCCGTACGGCCCGATACCCGGCAGCGCGAGAAGCATATCCTCTGCCTCCTGGTCGGAGCGGTGCGCGGGGTCCGTCAGCGATTCGAGGTCGAGCTTTCCGCTAACGACGTCGTTTGCAATGCTCCGCACGTACGGCCCGCGATAGCCCATGCGCGCGACCTCTCGATACCACGATTCGGGGGTTCGAGCCAGCAGCGCCGGTTCGGGGAAAGCGCCGCCGCCAAGCTCTACGAGCGCAGTCGTCATGCGGATCGTCGCAGACCACGCGCAGTTTGTCGTGCAGATCGTCTTGATGACGTCTTCGAATACGGTGGGGCTGGCAAGAATGCGTCCGGCGCCGGCGCTCGCCCATCCGAGGATTTTATCGCCGGCGATCTTTGCGTAGAAGGGCGTGAGATCGTCGTGAAAGCGAAACATCCTTGCGACGAGTGTTCGTGCGCGCTCCGCGTCGCTGCGCGCGAGCCGCGATGCCGACCGCACGATTAGCCTGCCGTCGCGTTCTTCGAACGCAAGCTTCACAACGCGATTCCCGATGCGAAAACGGCGCAGATAGCGAAGCGGTGATAGCTCCACAGCCGCCGGCGGCAAGCGCGCACAGCCATGGGAGTGGATCGTACGGCTGAATGAGATGGGCTCGCCCCCAGCGCCAACCAGGGGAAAATCGCAGAGAACGCTCATGCGACGAGAAGCCCTAGGCTACATAGGATACGTTGACGGCGACACCCGCGGCTTGCGCGCGCATCAAAACCCCGTACACCGCGTCGAGTTCCTCCTCGATAGAGGCGATTTCACCAGCGCTCACTTGGAAGCGGGCGGCATGGGTCCAGAGCAGACTTCGGGCTCTTTCGAAAGCGCTATGGAGCCGCTCGGGCGTCGCTTCCAGTACGGGCCAATCCATCTCGCCCTGAGCCGGAACGACGCGCCAGCCGCGCCCCGAGACAAAGGCGACCTCTTCTTCCGGTCCCAGCGCATGCGGAATCGCCGAGAGCACGTCGACCGCCTCTTGATCCGCTAGCGTAAGGGGCAGTCCCAACTCTCCCAGGCGCAGGATATAGCGAAAAAACGAGATGCTGCCGACCGTGTAGGCGCCCGCGGGCGAAGCAACGTTCACGTGAATGAGGTCGAGGTCGGGTTGGTTCGCCGGAGAACCGCTCATGAGCCGTACTTCGTTCGCAAGGCACGCGAGTCCGTTAGCCGCTAGGCTGGAATAAGTCCAAGCTCCCTGACGGCGTCGCGTTCCTTGCGAAGTTCCTCGAGCGTTTCCTGAAGCTTGCGCTTGCCGAACTCGTCGTGCGAAACGTTTTCAACGATGCGCGAGACACCGTTTTCAGTGCGCGAAGGGAACGAGAAGATCAACCCCCGATCGACGCCGTATTCCCCATGAGAGTAGCGTCCGACCGAATACTGCTCGCCGGGCGGTGTGTCGTGGGTCAGGTTGTAAACGCCGGTGATGGCGGCGTTAGCCGCGGAGGCGGCCGACGAGGCACCCCGGGCTTTGATTACCTCGGTCCCGCGATTCTGTACGGTCGTTATAAAGTCGCCCTCGAGCCACTCCCGCTCGAGTCCCTCGGCGGCGTTCTTCCCGGCAATCGTTGCGTGAGCAAAGTCGGGGAACTGTGTCGCCGAGTGGTTGCCCCAGACGACCATCCGAGCGATCTGCGTGGTGTCGACGCCGGCCTTGCGCGCCAACTGCGCTCGCGCACGAAGCTCGTCGAGGGAGGTCATGGCAAAGAAATTGTCGGGGGAGATCCTCGGCGCATTGTTCATTGCGATCAGACAGTTTGTGTTGGCCGGGTTGCCGACCACGAAAACTCGCACGTCCGGCGACGCGTGGTCGTTGATGGCGCGCCCTTGCTCGGTGAAAATCTTGCCGTTGACGCGGAGGAGATCGGAACGCTGCATATCGGCTTTGCGCGGAATAGCGCCCACCAGCAGCGCCCAGTCGACCTCGTTCATCGCCGCATTGACGTCGGAGCCGTAGCGCACGCTCTTGAGCAGCGGAAACGCACAGTCCTCGAGCTCCATGACAATCCCGCCCAGCGTTCCGAGCGCCTGTTCCAGCTCAAGCAGCTGCAGCTCGAGCTCCGTCTCGGGGCCGAACATCTGTCCCGACGAAACGCGAAAGAGCAGCGCATAGCCGATCTGTCCGGCCGCACCGGTCATCGCCACTTTGATCCGTTTTTTCACGCTACCTCCAGTGATTTACTCGGCGATCCCGGCGGGAAAGCTCGCTTCCTGCAGGGCAAGCCACTACGTGTCGATGATCGAGCAAGACGCATCCATCTATAACGCCTGCATTCGCTGCGGTCTCTGCCTGCCGTCCTGTCCGACCTATCTCGAAACTATGACAGAAACCTCCGGTCCACGCGGCCGGATTAGTCTCATCAAAGACGTCGCGCAGTCGCGCCTCGACCTCCGAAGCCCTGGATTTCTCGAGCAGATGTCCCAGTGCTTGGATTGCCGCGCGTGCGAGGCGGTCTGTCCGTCCGGCGTCCGCTACGGAGAGCTCGTCGAGACTGCCCGCGCCCAGATCCGGCAAACGGAACCGGAAGAACCGGCAACCCGCCGCTTCGCGCGCGCCTTTCTCTTGCGTTCGCTCTTCCGCAATCTGCGTCTCATGCGCGCGGCGGCGCGCATTCTTCGCTTCGCGCAGCAGACGCGCTTAACTTCGCTGGCGCAAGCCGTCGGGCTCGGCGAAGCCGCAAAGCTCGCGCCCAGGATCCAGTCTTCGTTCTTTGCGGCGCGCGGTCAGCGATTCGAAGTGGCTCACGCGAAGGGCGTCGCGTTCCTGCACGCCGGTTGCATCATGCCGGTAGCCTTCGGCAGCGTTCACGAAGCGACGGTACGAATGCTGCGGCGAGTCGGGCTCTCCACGATCGTGCCGGCGGGACAAGGTTGTTGCGGAGCAATCGCCACGCACGCCGGCGATCCGGATTTCGCGCGCGAGCTCGCGCAGCGGAACATCGCCGCGTTCGAGCAAAGCGGAGCCGATGTCTACGTGGTTAATGCCGCCGGCTGCGGCAGCGCGCTCAAACACTATGGCGAACTGCTCGCCGGAGACCAACGGTGGGCGCTGCGGGCTCGCGAATTCTCGAAGCGGGTGCGGGACATCAGCGAGGTTCTCGACGCAATGGACCTCCGACCGGCGCCGCACGCGATCGACGCCACGGTTACGTATCAGGAGCCGTGCCATCTCGTGCACGCGCAGCGCATCTCGGCCGCTCCTCGCCGGCTGCTGGCACTGATCTCCGGACTGCGATTTGTCGAAATGGACGAGAGTGCCGTCTGCTGCGGAAGCGCCGGGATCTACAATCTAACCGAGCCGGAAATGGCGGGGCGCCTACAGCGGCGCAAGGTGGCGGCGATCGCGCGTACCGGAGCGACGATTGTGGTCACGGCGAACCCGGGCTGTGCGATCCAGGTGACTGCAGGTTTGCGGGACGCCGGCTACCGGGCGACGGTCAAACATCTCGTCGAACTGCTCGACGAGGCGTACGGAGGCTCTGATTCAGCCTAGCTCGTTGTCGCCTCGGGGCTCGATTACCGAAGTAGACTTCGCCCCTCGTCTCCTAGATCTGGACTGAATCAGAGCCTCCGTAAAGCCTACAGTGCGGCGGTAAGGCGACCGCTATCGCGGCGGGCGTCTTCCATCGAGCGATAAACCGAGAACACGACAATCAGGCCCGTGATGTTCAGCAGGCGCAAGATCGGCCCGTCGCTGACGATTAGGCGCAGGGTTTTGTCGCGTTCCGTCGTCCGGCGATGCGCGCCGATCAGCACGCCCAAGCCCGTCGAGTCGAGAAACTCGAGGTGCGTCAAATCCACGATCATATTGTGGCTGCCGCGCTCGGTTGCGTCCGTCAGTGCGGCCCGAACGGCGGGCGCCGTTGCGAGATCGAGACTTCCGCGCAGACGAACAACCAGCGTCTCTCCGCCGTCTTCGGTCTTGAGGTCGATGCTCAACTCATCATGCGACATCTTCGCGGGCGCCTTTCGCGCCCCGAATAACCTTGGCCTTGCATCGCCGAAACGATATTCAGGAGCCAATTGATACAAAGCGCGTGGCGTCTTCGTCCCATCGAGTGAGGTTCTCCGGCATAAGGTGGACCCCGCCGATCCAGCGATCGATACGGTGCTCGTCGAGCCAATCTGCGTCGCCGGCCAAAACCCGGCGACCGAGGGCCGTCAAAAGCAAACCGTCCTCCTCGCCTTCAATGAGCGCGCCCTCGTTCGCGCGTAACTCGTCCAGCATAACGCCGAACGCGCGGCTGCCCAAAAAGGAGGCTTCTTCCCGCGCTTGGGTGCGCGTGAAGAGTTCGTCCTCGCGCGCCGCACCCTGGGCGACCGCCAAGAGCGCCTGTCGCTGCGAGCGCGAAAGGCCATCGCGCGTCGATGGGTATTCCTCGCACAAGCGCTGCATTGCGGCGCGCAAGAACGGTAAACCGATGGCATCTTCTCCGGCCGCGGCATATAGCTCATTGGGCGACGGGGACGTGAAGCGTTCCCAGTTGCGCCGCGCGGATTTAAAAATCGCCGCCGTAGCCGACCGCCGTTTTGGAAACAGCGGGAGGATCTCGTCCACTGTCATGCTCGCCAGATATTCGTCGCTCTGAATGGTTGCCACGCGCCCCGGCTCCAGATTCAATTCCTCCACCGAGGTTAGCACCTGCAGTAATTGTAACTGATCGTAAAGGTCATGCTCGAACCAGAGCACGACCTCCTCAAACTCCGCCGCGCGCCGAAGCTGCGCGTCGCGCCGCTCGAAGTCGTGAATCAGTTTGATCGGACTGCCGTAGCCGCGCGAAGCAAGATAGTGCGCGCGCGTCTCGCTCGTTTTCTCGAGTGAAAAGCCGAACGGCACGGGGCCGTCGTTGAGTGCGTCCCGCCATGCAAGACGCGTCCCCAAGATACCGGCTTTACCCAGAAGGTGGAGCGCTCCGTCGCCGTTGGTAATGTGCAGCGCGTGTGCCATCAGACGTCTACGACAGGCCTGGCTGGGATCACGACACCTTCAGCTATAGGCTTGATTTGGGGCAGCTTGTTTCCTAACAGGCGGTCTTCCTCTTGGCACTCCTGTCACGCCGTAGCGCGGTGAAGTGCGCCCCGGACTCGTCGAACTTCAGGACCAGCCAATCCGTGAAGTCTAACATTTGTGGCTAGTGTCTTTGCCATCAAATATCATAAGGTCCCAAGAGAGGAAGGAGCCACCCTGTTTTTCCATGAGCGTACCAAGGCCGTTGAACACGCCGCCATACTTGCCACGACTGGCAACGGAATAGCAAGGCGCGACTTCTTTGTGGCTTCCCTTAAAGTAAATCACTGCGTAACCCGTGTACGTCTTCCCTGGGGTCATTGTCGATCCGCTTATCCCGCCCGGCGGCGCAGCCTTTCCAAATGTGAACTGTTCGGCCGGTAACCATTCCAGGTTGAATATCGGGTGCAAAGTTTTCTTCGGCACGGTGACAATGAGCTTAACGGGTTGCGGCGCGGGACGAACGCCTGGAAACCCCAGAAGGCCGCCGAAGCCGCTAAACGACGGCACACACAGCGTTGCGCCTTTCCTTGGAATGCGTTCTGTTACTTCGGCGTGGCCGTGAGTGATAACTTGGCCTTCGCAGCGTGGGGGCCCGGCCTTTGCCGTGCTGATGCCGCGCGGCGATATACCGATATACGTGGCGGGAACGGGCGGGTTACCTCCGCACCCGGCCATTAAGACAGTAAGGGCCAAGAGCCCTGAGTAGACGCGACCGGTCATCACCTAAACCTCTCACCAGCGGTCGAAAACGCTGCACATTGGACGTGCAGGCGGGCGGCTATCTGCGTGGCATTTCCAATGGCGATTTTTTACAGCGGCCTTTAACTCCGCGAGCAAAGCTGGGGTGGCTGGATTCGAACCAACGCATGGCGGAGTCAAAGTCCGCTGCCTTACCGCTTGGCTACACCCCATCGCGACTTAGCTTCGCAGATGGCACGGCAAACGGCAAGCCCGATTATCGCCTTCGCGACCAGGCCCCTCTCGACGGCGAAGAACGGTCGACTCGTTAGCGGCTGGCGATCAGCCGTTTGGCTCCCACGTAGCGGGCTGCCCAGTACGAGTCCGAAAGCTGACTCACCATCACCCCGTGGCTGGAGCTCGCGTGGACGAACTTGCCCTTGCCGAGATAGATGCCGACGTGCGAGACGCCGCCATACGTATCGAAGAAGACCAAGTCTCCGGGATGGGGACCGCCCACGGCGGGCTTGCCGGCGTCATACTGTGCGTCGGCCGTCCTGGGCAAGCCGATGCCCAGCAGCGCGAAGACGTGCTGGACGAAACCCGAGCAATCGAATCCGGCGGTACTGGTGCCCCCGAATACGTAGGGGACCCCCAAGAAGCGCAGCGCACTGCTGGTGAGGGCCCGCGCCATCCGGGAGGTTCTGGCAAGAATGCCACCCGCGAAGCGCCCGATGCCGCCGCGGTGGCGGGTCGGCGTGGCCATGATCAAACTCGAGGTCCACTCCGCAACGTCTGGACTGACGGCTTGCGTGTGGATCGAGCTGGAGACTCCGGTATACTGGACGCTGGACGTTACGGTATCGGCTTGGGCGACAGAACTCAAGCCCGAAACTACTAGGGCAAAGGCCCCAATGGCTAACACGTGACGCAAGAAATCGCTCCTCTTCCACGACACTTGCGGGGTTAGTTGACGGGTTCGGACGGGAAAGAAGAATCGCCCTAGGGCCGACCGGCCCATTCACCCCTACCGGGATATCCCCCGCTCGGGACACTCGTCCCGACTCAGTGACCTTTTTAGGCATGAGAGCTTCGACGACACTTTTACTCTGTCGGGAAACCCTCGATGCGGGGCGCTTCGGCGTTGTGCTGCCGCGCCCTCCCCGGACCTGTCCCTTTCCGGATTCTCGGTTTTTTTACGGCGAGGCTCGCCGCGAAATCTCCTGCTCGATTCGCGAAGCAACCCGGGCGGCGACGTGCTCGATCAGCGCTCGGTCCTCGCCCTCCGCCATCACTCGAATGAGCGGTTCGGTTCCGGACGCCCGAATCAGCAGCCGCCCCGATGTCCCGAGATCCGCCTCGGCCGCCGCGATTGCATCTCTGACCGGTTGCGATGCTAAGACGCCGTCGCCGTTGCTGCGAACGTTTACGAGGACCTGAGGCGCAACCTGAACCTCCGCGACGAGTTCGCTTAATAGGGTCTGCGTGGTCGCGAGGATGCCCAACAGCGTAACGGCAGTTCTTGCACCATCGCCGGTCGTGTTGTAGCGAAAATCGATAAGATGCCCCGATTGCTCGCCGCCTAGCGTATATCCGTCCTCCCGCATGCGTTCGAGCACGAAGCGGTCGCCGACGGCGGTTCGGATCAGGGCGATGCCGTGGTTGCGCAGCGCGCGTTCGAAGCCGATGTTGCTCATGACCGTCGCGACGATCGTGTCGCGCGCCAACTCGTGGCGCGCGTGCATCGCGCACCCGATCGCGAACAGTACGTGGTCGCCGCTGGCGATCTTCCCCGTCTCGTCAACGAAGAGCGCACGATCCGCATCGCCGTCGAAAGCGACGCCCACAGCGCGCCCGTTCCCGCTCGAGTTGCTGCTGCGCACCGCGGCTTGCAGTTGCTGCAGGTCCGTCGCACCGCACCGGACGTTTATTCGAGATCCGTCATTTTCGCAGTTGAGCTCGACGACGTGAGCGCCAAGTTTGCGCAGCACGTAGGGAGCGATTGCGTAGGCCGCGCCAAAGCCGGCATCGACGATAACCGTCAGCCCGCGCAGGTCCGGCTCCCCGGCGCGGAGCTCGTGGTAATAGTGGCGTGCCAGATTTTGCGCCGGCCGAGCAACGCCCACTGCGGTTCCCACTGGCCGCGGAAGGTCCGGCGAGTCCA
Organism: Vulcanimicrobiota bacterium; assembly: GCA_963736775.1. Lineage (GTDB taxonomy): Bacteria > Vulcanimicrobiota > Vulcanimicrobiia > Vulcanimicrobiales > Vulcanimicrobiaceae > Cybelea. Next base: position 228,034 of record CAVTPY010000011.1, read on the forward strand.
TCGCGGCCTCGATTTTCCGCTCGACGTCGGCCGACAGTTTGAAGCCGTCGCTTGCGAAAAACTTGATGCCGTTATCGGCGACGGGATTGTGCGATGCGCTGATTACGACGCCTGCCGCCGCTCCGGTGCAACGCGTGACGCATGCCACCGCGGGCGTCGGTACGACGCCGATCAATAGCGCGTCGCTGCCAACCGACGTAACGCCCGCCACGATAGCAGCTTCCAGCATGCTGCCCGACACTCGAGTATCCCGTCCGACGATGATGGGGCGTTCCCTATCCCCGCCCCCATGCAGTACCGTCGCCGCCGCGCGCCCGATCCGGAATGCCAGCTCGGGCGTCAGTTCGCTGTTCGCCACCCCGCGAACGCCGTCGGTCCCAAAGAGAGGACTCACTTTGCGGCGGCGGTTACGAAGCGCAACTGGACGCGCACCAGGTTGGGCGAAACCAAAGCGCCCGCAATTTCGCCCCCTGAAGCGTCGACGGCGATCGGCCTCGCCATCTCGTCGATCGTCTCTGGCTCGCCGGGCAACTCAACGTCGACGTGAACGCCGGAGATTTGGGCCGAGGTTGCCGCGCGCACCGTCGCGACGCTCGGACGAACCCGCACGGCGTTCACGACGACGCCGCGAGACGGAGAGCCCACGTAGTGCACGACGATCGGAAATGCGTGCTCCTCGAGGCGTTCGATCGTCAGGGTGACGGAGGCCGGACTAAGGCTTTGCACGGCAACTTCTGGCGCCACCAGCTGCACCGGTACGTTATAGATTCCCTCACCTTTGTTCGAGAGGTCCAGGACCGCCTTGATCTCGTCCGGCTTGATGCCGGACTCTCCGCGTTTGGTCGCCACGGTGACCACGGCCTCGCGGTCGGTAAAATGGGCGACGTAGCCCGTCGGCAGGTTTGCGGAAACGATCGGGACGGATAGCTGTTGATCCACCGGGCCGCTCGCGAGAAACGGGTTGGTTGCGAAGCGAAAATAGGCCCAACCCACGATCGCGAGTCCGACGGCCAACAGCTTGAGCCCGAAGTTCCTTCGAAGTACGTCCATCAGGGCAAGAGATCGGTCCAAGAAACGCGCGGTTTGGAGCGTTCGCGCGGCGCTCGCAGCCGTGCCCGAAGGTGCGCGATCAAATCGTTTGGCCGGCGCCGTTCGTGGCGAGGCGGCCGCGTCACCGCGAGAAGCATCTTGATCAGACGTTGCTCGTCGTCGACTGGCCGGGAGAGTTTTCCGGCGCGCGCGATGCGTATATTTGCGCTCTCCTCCGAAACGACCAGTACCACGGCATCGGTCTGTTCGCTCAAACCCAGTGCTGCTCGATGCCGCGTTCCCAAACGCACGCCGGTCAGCGTGCGGTCGGCCAGCGGGAGCAGGCACCCAGCCGCTTCAAGGCGACCTTCGTGCACGATCGCGGCGCCGTCGTGCAGCGGAGAGGCCGGGGTGAAAATCGTCAGCAGCAACTCTTCGGAAATCTCTGCGTGCAAGAACGTGCCGGTTTCGCAAATCTCTCTAAGCCCGCTCTGCTGCTCGATCACGACCAGAGCACCGCGCCGATTCTCGCTCAGAAAGAACGCGGCTCGCGCGAGTGCGACGATGGTTCGGTCTTCGGGACGGCCCGGCCACGGTTCCCTTTCGTCGCTCGTCATTCGAAAGAGCCCTCCCCGCCCGATCTGTTCCAATGCGCGCCGAAGTTCCGGCTGGAAAACGATCGGGATCGCGACGAGCACGCCGACCACGAGAAGGCGCAAGATCGTCCCGAGCAGATTGAGATGAAAGAGCGTTGCGATGCCGAGTAATCCCACCAGCACCAAGATTCCGATGAGTATTTGCACTGCTCGAGTGCCGCGAATGAGCAAAAGCACGTAGTAGATCAGGATGCTCGTGGCGATGACGTCCACGACGTCAGAGATGGTAACGTACTGCGATATAGTGCTAAGCATCGATCAGCAGTTCTAAAATGCGATCCACGGCGATTTCCGGCGCGCTCATACCGGAAGCCGCAATCTTGGCCGACAGCCTCGGGGTCAAGGGCGACAGCAGCTGGGCCCGCCTTCCGCTGCAAAAGCGGCGGAGCTCGACATCGACCAGTCTCATGATGATCTTAATACCACCGGACTCCGGGTCCCATTCGATGATCGCTCCTTGTGGGCACGGCCGGCAAGCGAGTACACCCACCGGGCGCCCCGGGCCGCCCAGTGCGGCGTAAAGGCTCGGCAAGGCTTCGGGGACCGTAGGGAAAACTGCCCAGGCAATGACTGCCGTTTCGTATGCGACTTCCGTCGGCGCGATTGAAAGTTCGGGAAGGTCGGCGCCATCTGGCAACTCGAGCAGGGCATACGAACGCCCCACGGACGGATTGAAGCGCCACATCGCTCGGCCATTTCGGGCTCGCGCGATCCCTTCGACTTCATCTCGTCGTGAATCGTCCGGATTCCCCGCAATGCTGATGGTAAGGTAGATCACGTCACATCGAGCGTTCGTCGTCTCCACCGGAAAGAACTCCGCATGGATATCGATCGACGGCGAAACGCTGCCGCGAATCGCGCAACTGCGACGCATGACGGGACGACGCTCCATGCCGGTTCCGGGTGACGTCGTGCACGTGAGGATTCTGGAGGATGGACAAGCGCTTGTCGAACGCATCGAGCCGCGCATCGGCACGCTCGAGCGTCGCAGCTCGAGCGGGCGTGCGAAGACCATTGCCGCCAACGTTGATTTGCTGGTTGCAGTAACCGCGCTCGCCAATCCGGCTCCCCGGCTGCCGACGCTCGACCAGCTTCTCGCATTCGCCGAGCTGGAAGAGATTGAGGCCGCCGTCGTCTTTACCAAGCCGGACCTTGCCGAGCCGGCGCTGTCGCGCGATCTGACTGAACTCTATGCGGGTCTCGAGTATCCAAGCATTTCGATCAACCCCAAAAGCGGCGAGATCGATCCTCTTCGAAATATTTTACGCGACCGGCGCGCACTGCTCGTGGGGAATTCGGGCGTCGGCAAGAGCACGATCTTTCGGGCGCTTGGCGGCGACACGGTCGTCGGTGAGGTCTCCCGGCACGGGCTCGGCCGGCAGACCACGACCGCGGCGCGGCTTTATCGAACCCCAAATGGCTTCTTGATCGATAGTCCGGGCATCAACGAGTTTGGCCTGGGTCGAGTCGATCCGGGGCTGCTGGCCCATAGCTTCAGGGAGATGCGACCGCTCGTAGCGGCCTGCCGCTTCACGGATTGCACCCATCTCCAGGAGCCCGACTGCGCCATCAAGGAGGCGGCCGCAACCGGCCGGATCGCCCAAAGCCGCTACGAGAGTTATTGTCGAATCCTGCTCGCTTCGCTGGACACCCGTCGCGCGACCCTGCTATGATACACGCCGTTCCACCGCCGCTTATACGAGGAGTCTTCTTGCCGAATATCAAGGCCGCCGAAAAATGGGCGCAACAATCGGAAAAACGCGAGACGCGCAATAAGAGCGCAAAGAATCGTCTCAAGACACTCTTTAAACGAGCCGTCGACTCGACCGAGAACGCCGCGGCGCTCTTGGCCGAAAGCGCCTACGACAAGGCGGCCGGCAAAGGGATCATTCATCCGAATAAGGCAGCGCGCAAGAAATCGCGCTTGGCCAAAGCGATGAAGCGTGCCACCATCGCGCCGGCCAAGTCCGCGAAGAAGTCCAGCAAAGCAAAGAAATAAAGAGCCATTTCTGGCCGTCAGCTCAGGTGACTGCCGCAATCCGGCTCGTCGCCACATCGCAGCAGCAGCGGCCTCGAGCAAAACCGGCAGTGCACTATCTCCGCCTCGCCGTAGGGAAGTTGTCGGCAGCACTGCCCCGTTGAACGTATTCGTCGAAGCTCATAAGGCCTCAGAATAGCATTGACGGTCAAGCCGTCATCTGCGCATTTACCTTAGCGGCCGGGGAAGGCGCAGAACACACCACGGTATATCCGTACTGAGCCTCTGGTTGCGTGCGCGTCCATGGTCTTGAGGTCAAGGACGACGACGGCCTGCCCCGGAGAATGTTCGAGCGAAAACCAGACCGTGAGGACACCGTTATGGGCGTCGTCCTTGAGGTTGTCGCCACCAACGGTAAAGCCGTCCTTATCGACTCGAATAGCGCCAATGGCGGTCTTTGGGCACCCCTGTGGGCCTGAAGTCTCATCTACGAGGGGGCTTAAGGCTGCGACGAGCATCGCGATTAAGAGTAGTGCGTCGTCCAGGGTGCTATGTCATCATGCGCACGCGCTGGGGCCGATTCCGTTACGGGTCTACGTTGATGGCGAGCCGAGTCTTAGCGTCGCCGCGAGCGGCGGAGAGAACTCGCTCCCGAATAAACGCTCTCAACGGTTTAGGCGTCGCGGTCTTCAACGCTATTCGGTAGCGCCATTCATCGTTCACTCGCGCGATCGGATATGGAGCCGGGCCGAGCACTTCGGCGAGACCGCTTTCCCGAAGCATCTCCGCGTAGCGCGCGGCGGCGCTAATTACGCGCGCTTGATCGCGTCCGATGACGCCGATGTAGACGAGCCGGCGGCCCGGCGGAAAGTTCAGCTCGGCACGTTCCCGCAGCTCGAGCGCGGCGAATCCGTCGTAATCGTGTTGTGCCGCGAACGCAATCGCCGGATGCTGCGGAGAGTACGTTTGAACGATCGCCTCTCCGCGGCGGCCGCGCCCGCTGCGGCCGCACACTTGCGCGATCAATGCAAAGCTGCGCTCGGCGGCGCGGAAATCCGGAAGATTCAAACCAAGATCGGCTGCGACGACGGCGGCCAGCGTTACGGTCGGATAATCGAGGCCCTTCGCAACCATCTGGGTGCCGACCAATACGTCGCCGGCGATTTCGAAGGCCGACAGGATCCGCGCATGATCGCCGACCCGCGTGGTCGTATCCGAGTCCATTCGCAAGACTCGAGCTTGAGGGAACAGGCGCGCGACCTCATCTGCCACACGCTGCGTACCGATGCCGAGCGCCGCGACGCTCTTGGAGCCGCACGTCGGGCACTCCGTCACGATCGGCGTTTGAAAATCGCAATAGTGGCAGCGTAGGAGCCCTTCCGCGCGGTGCACGGAGAGCGCTATGCTGCAACGGCGACACTGTGGAGACGTTCCGCAGGTACGGCAGATTAGCGATCCCGCGCTGCCGCGGCGATTGACGAAGAGAATGCTCTTCTCGTCGCGCGCCAACCGCTCGCCCAACGCCTGCACGAGCGCACCGCTAAAGATCGTGCGATTGCCGCTTTCAAACTCCGCTCGCAAGTCAACGAGGGCAACGACGGGCATAGGCTGCGCGCCGGCGCGCTTGCGCAACTCCAGCAGTGCGATGCGCCCTTGTTTGGCGGCCGCGTAGCTTTCGAGCGAAGGCGTGGCGCTTCCAAGCAACAGCATTCCGCCTTCGAGGCGCATTCTCGCCGACGCAACGGCCACCGCGTGGTAGCGAGGTACGACTTCCTGCTTGTATGAAGGATCGTGCGATTCATCGACGACGATCAAACGCACGTCTTGCAGCGGCGCGAAGACCGCGCTGCGCGCCCCGACCACTACGTCCACGTCGCCGCGCGCGCAAGCGACCCAGGCATCGAACCGTTCCCGCTCGGAGAGTCCCGAATGCAGCACCGCCACGCGCTCGCCGAAGGCGGCTTCGAAGCGTGCCGCGGTTTGTGGGGTGAGCGATATTTCGGGAACCAAAACGATCGCGCGCCCACCATCGCGCAGCACGCGGGCAATGGCCTCGACGTACACGTAGGTCTTACCGCTTCCCGTAACGCCATAAAGCAGCGCCGTCTCGAAGCGACGACGCCTCAGTGCCTCCTCGATGAATTGCAGCGCGACGCTCTGTTCGGAGGTCGGGAGCAGCACGGGCTCGGGCGGCTGGCTGGCAATGCGCGTTTGATCGGCTCGGAGCGTGACCTCGCGCACCGCGCCCGCCTTGACGGCCCTGGCGATCACGCCGTTGCTAAATCCGGCCAGGAGCGCTTCGGCGCGTCCGACGCCGGGACGGCTTTTGACAAAGGCAGCCAGTGCCTGAGCCTTTTTCCCTTCCACGTAGCCCTCTGCCGGCTCGAGTGCTCGCCTACGGCGCTCGCTGGTGCGCGGTTCCACGACCTGTCGAACGCGGCGCAGACTGCCGGCACGCACGAGAGTTCTCACGTGCGCGAGCAGGGCCGTTCGGTCGGCAGCGCGGCGGGCTTCGGGATGACGCAGCAGGTATTCGAGCGGAAAACTTTCGTTGAACTCTTCCCAAATTAAATTGAGCAATTTTTGGGGAACGGACGGATATCGCGCGGGAGTCGCCTCGACCTCGCTGCGAACGAGCGAGTCGCGCATGCGCGGAATGGCCCCGCCGAGCACGACGGCTCCAAGTGCTTCACCCAACGTGCAAAGATACTGCTCGGCTATGAAACGCGCGAGATGCAGGCCCGTCTCGTCGAAAGCTCGCGGCACTGCCAGGCGCTCGCGCACGGCTTTGAGCGCGGCCGGCGAGTCATCGGCCTCGCGCACCGGCGAAATGATGAAGCCCAGAACGTCGCGGCCGCCCAGCGGAATGCGCACGACGTCCCCCACGGCTAGCTCCAAGCTGCCCGCGTCGTAGGTTAGCGGCAGATCGAATCGGGACGAGCGAATGGCCGGTAGCGCATCAACGGCGCGCACGGAAGTTCTCAGGCGGCTGTTGCATCCGTTCGAGCACGGCCCGCACCGTGCGGTCCGCGCATTCGACGCCATACTCGACGTCGCCGATCGCTCGAGGCACAACGAAATGCAAGCGCCCTCCGCGCTTCTTCTTATCGCTGCGCATCGCCGCCAAAATCGCGTTCGGCGCGAGCGACGTCTGCATCGGCAGCCCAACGAGAGCCAGTAACGTCAGCACGCGGAGATGCTCGTCGCGGCTGAAGCGATCGGTTCGCAGTGCCAGGAGCCCTGCGGCCCTCAGGCCCAGCGCGACGGCCTTTCCGTGCGCCACCGAATAGTTCGACGCGCGCTCGATCGCATGGGCAAACGTGTGCCCGAGATTCAACGTCGCGCGCGCTCCCGTTTCGAGCCGGTCGTCGGCGACGGCCATGGTCTTGACCTTAATCGCCGCGGGAATCAACTCGAGCCATGGCCATCGGCGAACGGGATGGGGCGCGAGCTCCTCCAAGAGATCGAAAAGGTCGCCCCCCTCGATGATTGCGGCTTTGACGATCTCGGCGAGGCCCTCCCGCAGGGCGGCGGCTGAAAGCGTCTCCAGCGTATCCGTACTGCAAAAAACGGCGATGGGATCGCGAAAGCTGCCCGCGAGGTTCTTGCCTTTACGTAAGTCGACTCCGGTCTTACCGCCGATGGCGGCATCCACCATTGCGACGAGCGAAGTCGCGACGTGCGCGTAACGGATGCCGCGCATGTAGATCGCGCACGCAAAACCGAAAAGGTCGCTCGCAACGCCTCCGCCGACGCCCAGCACTAGGGCGCCGCGCTCCACACCCGCAGCCGCCATTGCATCGAGTACGCCCTCGACGGTCGATAGGCGCTTGCGCGACTCCCCGAGCGCAAACTGCAAGACCGGAATGCCGCCGGTCGCTCGGGCAATTCCATCCGCTATGGCGCGAACGTGCCGGTTGGCGTCGCACAAGATCGCGCTGGGCAGACCGCTCGTTCGAAGGAATGCCAGCAGCTCGTCTCGTGCATTTTGCGCGACGAATATCGGATAGCCGAGATCGTCGTTGCGCTCTAGAATGCGATGTTCTTTTCGCGTAGCCACTGCAAAATGTCGTCGAGTACTGCCCGATCGCTCAATCGCTCCGCTTCAACGACGTGATCTGCGTCAGCGTAGTGCGCCAAGCGTTCGTCATAGAGTTTCTGAATTTTCGCGAGGGTCGGACGGTTGCCCAGGAGCGGACGGTGCACGCGGCTTCGCCGCACGCGTCGAAGAATCTGCTCGGGAGAGGACCGCAGAAAGACGCGATGAGCGCGCTGCTTCAGGGACGCTCGGTTTTCGGCGACCGTCAGTGCCCCACCGCCCAACGCCAGAACGCCCGCCTCACAGGTTCGCAACACGTGCTCGATCGTCTCTCGCTCGTATCGGCGGAATGCGGCTTCGCCCTCGTTGGCAAAAATCTCTGCGATCGCTCCATGGGCACGAGCGATGAGATTGTCGGTGTCGAAGAACGCGCAGCCGAGCTCGCGTGCGAGCTTACGACCGATCGTAGATTTCCCCGTCCCCATGAATCCAACGAGCGCCAGGTGGCGCTTCACTGCACGTGCGTGCCGAGATTTCGGGCAAAAAGGTCCGCTGCAGCTTGGGTGCTCCGCGCGAGATTATCGAGAGTCTCTTCGACCGAATCCCCGCCGTATTTCTCAAGGACGGGTCCCATCAGCGCGAGCCGGACCATCGCCTCGGCGACGATTGCGGCCGCCGGCACGACGCAGACATCACTGCGCACGATCGTCGCGGGCGCGTCGGTTTTCTCGTGCAGGTTGACCGATGGAAGCGCTTTCATCAGGGTTGGAATTGGCTTTACGGAAACCCGCACGACGATCGGTTCGCCGTTGCTCATCCCGCCCTCGATGCCGCCCGCTCTATTCGTGCGACGCACGACGCTGCCGCCGTCGAGTCCGAACGCGTCGTGAGCCCGCGAGCCTGGGATCGCGGCAACGTCGGCGCCGAGACCGATCTCCACGGCTCGCACCGTCTGCATGCCCATCAGCGCACCCGCAAGGATGCCGTCGAGCCTTTGAGCCGGTTGCCGATTGCTGCCCACGCCGACCGGCATGCCGTCGATGCGAACGAGAAACTGACCTCCGAGCGTATCGCCCGCGCGTTTGGCTTCGTCGATCGCTTCGATCATTCGCAGCTCCGCATCCTGGTCGGGGCAGCGAACGTCGCTTTTCTCTACCTCAGACTGACTCCAGTCGTCGATTTCGGGGGCTTCGACACCGCCGATGCGAACGACGCAGCTGCGCGTCACGATTCCGAGAGCGCCCAGCAACTGCGCGCAGATCGCTCCTAGGCAAACTCGCATCGCGGTCTCCCTCGCGCTCGCGCGCTCGAGGACGTTTCGCAAGTCGCGCTGGCGGTATTTCAAGGCGCCGGCGTAGTCCGCGTGGCCCGGCCGCGGATTCGTCAGTGGATCGCCGCCACCCAGCAGCGGATCCATCAACGCGCGGACCTTTGGCGTCAGATAGTCCCGGTTGCGAACCACAACGGCAATTGGCGATCCGAGCGTCTCGCTACCGCGAACGCCGGCCAGAAACTCGACCTGATCTCGTTCGATCTTCATTCGCGCGCTGCGGCCGTACCCGCCCTGCCGTCGCGCGAGCGTTTCGTCGATCGCCGCGACGTCGAGGCGCAAATGCGCGGGAATTCCGTCGAGAATCCCCACGAGCGCCGGACCGTGGGATTCGCCCGCCGTCAGGTACGCAAACATCAGGCAGCCTGCCTTCGGCGAAGGCGGTGGCCGCTACTTCACTTCGGCGGGCGCTAGCCGCAGCACGAGCTTTTCAAGCGGTCGATGGCCGCGCGATGTAACCGCGTGACGTGTCGACGTGAGTAGCCGAGCCGACGCGCCAGGTCCACGACCGTCACGCCGTCGAGATGGATCGATCGCACGATCTGGCGCTCCAAGGGTGAGAGCGCGGCCAGGATGCGCTCGACCGTCAAACGATCCAACACGTCGTCGATCCCGCACGGCGGCGTTCGCTGCTCGGAGTTTCCCAGGACTTCGAAAGAGATCATATGATGCGTCGCTCGATACGAGCGTATTTCGCGCACCTCGGCCGGCGTCGCGTTCAAGACCCGTACGACATCACTTTCCTTCGGTTCGCGACCGAGCAACGGCCAAAGCTCGCGTTCCGCGGCCGCCCATCGCCGTTCCAGTTCGCGAACTGCGCGAGGTGCTCGCAAGAACCGCTCGGTGTCGCGAACGTAATGCATGAGCTCGCCTACGACGAGAAGCCAAGCATAGGCCTCAAACGGCGCGGTCTGCGCGCAGTCATAGCGATCGATCGCCTTGATCAACCCGATCGCCGCAACTTGCTCGAGGTCGGCCCGATCGAGTCCCCGGCGCATGAAGCGTCGCGCCGCTCGCTGGCAGAGGTACCAATATGCGACGACCGTTCCTTCACGATCGACGAGGGTTTGCGGCGTCGGCGACGAGGGCGAACAAACGCGCGCAATAGGAACGATCCGCCCAAAAGGCGTTGTACGAAAGCGAAGAGCCACACCCAACCTCAGCTTCGTTTGGAAGAGACCGATCGGCAATCGGAGGAATGCGATTACCGATGTGAACGGTTATATACCAGCTTTGCGCAAAGCGCAATACGTTGCGAACACGATGCGCGGACATGTCCTAGCCTCCGGCAATCTGGGCACTACCTGGACGCTCGTTGCGAGTAAACGCGGCGTCGCGCGTCGAAGCGGCCGCCAGAATGACGGCGCGAAAGATCGTTCTGATCTTTGCATTCGGTTTGCTTGGAATCGCGGCGCTGCGCGATCTGGGCCGGCTGGGCGACGCGAGCCCTTGGCACCGCCTCTACGACTTCCAGGATTTTTACTGCGCAGGCGAGGCCGTCGACCAGCACGCCGATCCATACCGCTACGAGCCCCTTCGTCGTTGCGAACACCGCGTCAATGGCAGCGAAGCCTATCGCCTAGATCCCAACCGAGTGGTTCCTGCCCCGATTCCCCCGTACGACCTGCCGCCATTTGAGCTCGCTGCGAGGATGGGCTTCCCCGCGGCGCGGACGATCGACGCGATCGCCATAGCGGTCGCGGTCCTCGCCGCGATCGGCGGCTTGGCTCTGATCGGCATCCCGCTCGACGTCGCCGCCCTGGCCTTGGTGCTCCCGGCGGGCTACCTTCTGCTCGATGCCGGCCAGATCGTTCCCTTTGCACTGGTCGCCCTGGTCTTTTGCGGCGTTGCACTCGCGCAACGGCGCGATGCAGTTGCCGGTGTGCTCGCGGCCTTAACGATGATCGAGCCGCATTTGGGCCTTCCCGTTTGCATCTCGGTGGTGCTGCTGGTTCCGCGAAGCCGCGTAGCCCTACTCGTTCTCGGCGTTCTCATGGCGCTCGCGGGCGTGCTTATCGTGGGTCCGGCCGGTGCGGTCGAATACGTCGCGCGCGTGCTGCCGGCGCAAGGCGCGGCCGAGGCTGGATATCCGTATCAGTACAGCCTCACCTATCTCTTGGTCGTCGCCGGTCTGCCTCAAGCCGCAGCGCTAGCCGCCGGGCAAGTCTCGTATGCGGCATTGCTCGCGGCCGGGATCTGGCTCGGATCGAAGCTTGCAAACACGCTGCAGCGGCGCGAGCTCGTGGCCTATCTGCCCGCGGCTTGCGCCGTCATCGGCGGAGCGTACGTCCACATGGTCGATCTTGCGATTGCAGTGCCCGCAGCGTTGGTGCTGGCGACCTACTCTCGCGCGGCGTCGCGAACGATTGCAACGCTCGCGCTCTGCCTGCTTGCCGTTCCGTGGATCGACGTATGGATCACCAAGAAGCTTTTTCTCTCGAGCCTCTTCGTCGTTGCGGCGATTCTTTTTCGCCAAGGACTTACGCCCGCACTCTCCATCGGAGCCTTTACCGTTATTGCGGCGGCGATCTATTGCTTCGAACTTCGGCCTCCTGCGCCGTTTTCAGCGATCACCGTGATGACGCCGGCGCGTCCGGGCGATCTTGCGCAGCAGGCCTGGCGCGCGTACGTCCTCGGCTTGCGCACCGCCCCGGTGCCATGGCTTGCGATCAAGATCCCGACGTGGGCGGCCTTGTGCGGCTTGCTCGTTGCCGGGTTCCGCGCCCTTGGGCGGCCAACCGCGAAGCCGCCCACGTGATCCCGCCTCCGCGTCGCCGCGTCATCGTCGCGCTGCTGTTGCTCGCACTCGGAATCGCCGCGGTGCGCGATTTCAGCCGCCTCGGCGCAGCACTGCCGTGGCGGACGATGGACGAGTTTGCAGACTTCTACTGCGCCGGGTTGGCGTTCGATCGCGGCACAAGCCCATATACCTACGAACCGTTGCACGCCTGCGAGCACCAGTTCAACAAGGGCCAAAGCTTCCGCGGCAAGCTCTTTGCCGCCAATCCGGCCGTCGCCGTCCCGGCGCCGCAACCGCCGTACGACTTCGTTCCGTTTATGGCGCTTGCCGGCGCGAACTTTTCCCTCGCGCGCGCGATCGACGCGACGGCGATCGTTCTAGCGGTAGCGTTATCTGCGATCGCCTTGGCCGCGATCGGCGTTCCGCTCGCGCTTTCGGTTGCCGTTTTCGCCCTTTCGACTGGCTATGTCGAGCTCAACACCGCTCAGATCGTGCCATTTGCGTTGCTCGCTCTGGTCCTCTGCGGGCTGGCGCTCGAGCGCGGCCGCGAGCGGCTTGCCGGCGTCCTTGCGGCGCTTACGCTCATCGAACCGATCGTCGGGCTTCCCGTCGTTGTGGCGACGTTTCTTTTCGCACCGCGCGCCCGCTGGAGTCTTACCGCCGCGCTTGTGGGTTTGCTCGCCCTCGGCTGCGTCATCGCCGGCCCGAAAGGCTTCCTCGAGTACCTTATCGAGGTACTGCCGGCGCACTCGCGCTCGGAAATGCTGTTTCCGTTTCAATATAGCCTTACGTCTGCGTTGGCCACGCTCGGGATATCGCCGGCCCTCGCCCGAGTCGCCGGGATTTTTTCATACGTTCTTCTTTTGGCAGCCGCGCTGATTATTGCGCCGCGAGCGAGCGGGCAGTTGCGGCACCGCGCGTTGATCGTTTTCCTTCCCGCGCTCTGCTGTGTGATCGGCGGGACGTTTCTCCATCAGGAGGAGCTCTGTTTTGCCATCCCCGCCGCGACGCTCTTGGCGTGGGGGACGGCGGGAAGGCAACGCGCGATTGCGACCGTCGCCCTCTGCGTCCTATCCGTTCCGTGGATTGCAGTGTGGGGAGCGAAGCAACTCTTTCTCGCGAGCCTGCTGGTGGTTGCGACGATCCTCGCGCACCTGCGCCTGGAGCTGCGGTCGAGCCTCATTACGCTCGGCGCGATCGCGGCCGCCATCTATTGTTTCGAATTGGCACCACCCAGACTGCCGGCGCCATCGGCAATGCCGGCCGTCTATGCCGCAAGCCAGCTCGTATCGCTGGAGTGGCGAGATTACACCGCGATGCGCAGCACTCACGACCCCTTATGGTTTGCGATCAAGCTCCCCACGTGGGGAGCGCTGCTGGCTTCGTTAGCGATTGCCGCTTCGATCTCTCGGCGCATCTGAAGCCAACCGCGAAAGTTCGCCTGAAACGCACCGTCCGGCGCGGGCGTCGCCACGTGCTCGAACGGACTCAAGTGACGATCGGCGCGCAGGCGATCGTACAGCTCGAGGTCTCGTTCGATCTCGCGCACGCCTTTGTGCGTAAGATATGAGACGCGCGCGCAACGGGCGGCCGAGACGCGCCGTCGAGTCTCCAGGTCCAGCACGCTCTCGTCGGGCTGCAAGAGCGGCGTGTGCCACTCCCCGTACTCGAGCGTTTGCGGAAGGCTGCCGTTCATGGCCTCGAGCATCAGCAGCGCTGCCGCCCGGATCTCCGGCTGCGCATTAGGTGCGCAGCGCAGCTCGAAAAAGTTCTCCCATTCGGTCGCGCTCACGATGACGGTGTGCCACAGGAACGGCTCCAACAGCCGGTTGAGCTCCTGTTTATGCACGTCGAGGTCCAATAAGCGTTGTGCGTTGGTCACGGCGGCATCTCGCGCGCTCAGCCAGATGCGCTGTGCCTCTTGCGCGAGATCGCCGGGCAAAACGTCGCTGGCCGACATTCCGGCTTTGTTCTTTCCCCACTCCAACGGAACCGCAGGATCTCTGAGAACCCGCTCGATCAGCTTCGACGTCGGGATTGCGCGAGAACTCGCGCTGTTTCTGGAGTTGTGAACGATGAAGCCGTTGGCCACGAAATTATGGTACGGGCCCTCCACTTCGATATCGTAGGTCTCCCGCATACCCACGTAATCGATCGACCTGACAGCAACGAAATGGCGCACCATGACCGTGACGCCGGCACGCTTTATGAGCGGATCGCTATAGACTGTGATTCCGTTGACCGCGAGCTCTGCACTCCGGCTGCACGTGGCGAAGTTTCCTGGACTTAGCGAGAGGCCAACGGCCTCCTCAAGCCTCTGCCAGCCATCCTTGGTCAAGAAGCGGTGATCTTTCGAGGACAGAATCTGTTGTCCGTTCGTTAGGGTGACGCGAAACACGGGTTTTTGACCAGAATGCGTAACGTCGCGGACGCGCGTATGGTCGATTTCTCCGGTATCCTCGTTACACGAACGCAACTCCATTGCTGCCAGCCGGACTCGCGGTGCAGCGCCACGATGCCACTTCTCGAAAAACTCGCGGATCGTCATCGAGAAGCGCCTCGTGCTCGCCTTTTGCCTTGAGGGAAGGTCGAAGTAAAGTTCCGTGTCTCCATCGAGGCAGAACTGGCGGTGCGTGTTAAACTCCGCCAACACGAAGCGCGGAAACGTGACCTCCAGCGTGGTCAAACGTATTCCGGCCGGACTCGTCGAGTCCAGCAACACGCGCGCGTTATAGGCCATCGCCGAGAGCCGCCCGGCTACTCTTAGCTCTTAGCCGCGATACCGCAGAAAGGCAGGAACGTCGATATCGTCCATGCTGACGGGGGCGACGGTGTCCAGCTTACTCGTTTCGAACGCGAAACTCTGTGCGCGATTGCCGCGCCGCGGCCCAAAGCCGGCGGCGAGGACGGTCACGCGAACTTTTCCGGTCATCGTCGGATCGACGGAGGCGCCGAAGATGATTTGCGCGTCGGAGTCGACCGCACGGCTGATCATTTCCGCCGCCTCGTTGACTTCGTACATGGCCATGTCGGGGCCGCCGGTGATATTGAAGATGACTCCATGTGCCCCTTCGACGGTCGTTTCGAGCAACGGCGAAGCGATCGCCTTTTGCGCGGCATCGGCGGCACGATGCTCGCCGCTGCCCTCGCCGATGCCCATCATCGCCGAGCCGGCGTCCGTCATAATCGTCTTGACGTCGGCGAAATCCAAGTTGATCAGCCCCGGCTGCGTGATCAAATCGGTGATGCCCGCAATTCCCTGACGCAAAATGTCGTCGGCGTACGAGAATGCCTCATTGAGCGGCGTCTTCTTCTCGATGACTTGCAGGATGCGCTCGTTGGGGATCGTGATCAGCGTGTCGACCTTGCTCTCGAGCTCGGCGATGCCGTTCTCGGCGGCCTGCATGCGTTTTCTGCCCTCAAAGGCAAACGGCTTTGTAACCACTGCAATCGTCAGCGCACCCGACTCCCGCGCGAGTTCCGCAATAACGGGCGAGGCGCCGGTCCCCGTGCCTCCGCCCATGCCTGCGGTCAAAAAGACTAAGTCGGCGCCCTCCAGGATCAGGGAAAGATCTTCTCGGGACGCTTCGGCTGCTTCGCGTCCGAGCGACGGGTTCGCTCCAGCCCCCAAGCCGCGCGTTTGCCCGCCTCCGATATGAACGCGATTTTCGGTCAAAGCGCCGCGCAGCGCCTGCACGTCGGAGTTAACCGCAAAGAAGTCTACGCCGGCCAAGCCGGCGGTCAGCATGCGATTGACGGCATTACAACCACCGCCGCCAATGCCGATCACTTTGATCGTTGCCGCGTGCGTCGGCTCCGAGATAGAACGTCGTACGTCAGCCATTTCTTTGGGTTCCTCCGTCGAAAAGAAGTTTAAGTCCATAGATCCGACAACCATCGTTGAATTCGAGGAAAGGCTCCGCTGCGGCGTCTCACGTGCGATGCATCGTCACCCGCTCCATTAGTGCCAAAGACGACGAGTCCTATTGCCGTTGCGTATTGAGGCGACGTCATGGCGTCCGTCAAACCGCCGATCGTATTTGCCGTCCCGATGCGAACCGGCAAATTAAAGACTTCTTCGGCGAGCGGCTCGATACCGGGTAAGAGCGCGCCGCCGCCTGTAAGCACGACTTCGCCGAGAACCAAATCGCGCGGCACGTTTTCAACGATTTTTTGCCGTGCCATTCGTAGCGTCTCCATGACGCGCGGCACGACGATCTGCCGGAGGTCGGCGGTGGCATGCTCGCGCGTTGCACGGCCGTCCAGCGTACGAACCGCGAAGACGGCTCCGTTCTCCCCCGCGCCCAAACGCTTCTTGACGTCCTCGGCCTCCGCGAGCGTCGTCTTCAACCCTAGCGAGATATCGCTCGTGAGCACGTTGCCGCCCACCGGTATCGTGGCCGTGTAGATTGCACTGCCTAGCGAGTAGACGGCGATGTCCGTCGTGCCGCCGCCGATATCCAGAAGCACGACGCCGACCTGCTTCTCTTCCGGGAGCAGGGTCGCGGCGGAGCTCGCGAGCGGCTCAAAGACGACGCCTTGCGTCTCCAAACCCGCACGCTCGACGCACTTGAGGACGTTGGTGATGAAGCTCGTGCTGCCCGTCACGATGTGCGTGTCGACTTCCAGGCGGCCGCCGGACATGCCCACCGGATCGCTGACGCCCTCTTGGCCGTCAACGGTAAAGTAGCGCGGGAGGGCGTGGATGATCTGCCGGTCGCTAGGCAGATTGATGATCTTACTGGCGTCGATGACCCGCCGCACGTCCCCCTGCGTAACTTCCCGATCTTCGCCCGAGACGGCAACGACCGCGCGATTATTCGTGCTTCGGATATGGTCGCCCGTAATGCCGACGACGGCCTCGCTGAAGTGGATCCCGGCCATTCGCTCGGCCCGTTCCGTCGCCGCTTCGATGGACTTGATCGTCTCGTCGAGGTCGACGACGACGCCCTTGCGCATCCCCAGGGTCGGAGCCTCGCCAAAGCCGACGATCTCGAGACCATTGGGGCCATTCGTCGCGACGACCATGCACGTCTTGGTCGTCCCGATGTCGAGCCCGCAAAGGGTCTCGTGCTTCATGCGCTGCGTCACCTATCCTAGAAATCCCGGTTGGCCACGATATATTGTGGTTTAGACGCCCGACTCCTACTATGGATAGCAGGCGAAGGGCGGATTGCCAAGCCTTTGCGGACCCGGCGTCTTCTCCTTGAGGACAAACCAAGCAAAGATGTGGAGAGCCTGTGCACAAAACATTCGAAACCGCGCCACCCCCTAGAACCGGGGCTTAACTTCGGGTATTATCCTTTCTTAATCGCACTACTTATTTTTGGGAGTTCGCTTTTGAAACGCACGCTTTCTTTAGTCGTCGTCACGCTTGGGTTGCTCGGTCCGATGTGCGTTCGCGCAGCGACCGTTAACCCAACGGCAATTCCCGACGGCACCTACACCGTAAAAGTAGAGAAGATCGTTGATTCCAAGCACATCCAAGTGGTGATGGATAACGGCTCGGAGGCGACGTTGACTGCGGGACGGTCGACGGTCGACTTTTCAAAGATACAACCGAGCGATCAGATCAAGATTTCGCTCATCCAGGGAACGGTAATGGTCTACCTCGATCTCACGAGCCACTAGTACCGCGACCCTCTAACGATAAACGACGACCGGTGTCGCCGGTGCACGCACGTCGATGGCGGAAACGCTTTGTTGACGGTGCACGACCTGTGCGAGAATGGCGTTTATCAAGCGCACTTTTCGTCCGACGTCATCCGGTTGACCCAGAAGCAAACGTGGGCCACCGGAGATGTCGGCGATGATGTCACCGTAGCGATCGAAGGCGAGCGTTGCGGGCGTCAGGCCACCCGAAGTCATCGTCGTGTAGACGTCGCGCAAGATGGAGGCACCGCGAGCAGTCACGAACGTGCCCGGCGCCAAACTGCCATCCAACGTCAGGACGAACGCCGGCAATAGTTCGTCGCCCTCGGCCGGCGAAAGGACCCGCAACTCGCGATCGACGACGGCGCTCTGCCCGTCGGCCCTCAAAACTGCGAAGGGCACCCGCTCGCTGACCGCAATCGTCAACGATGCCGGCGGAAGCCGGTGAATCGAGGCTTTTCCGATGTATGGAATCGTGCGAACGCGCGCAGCGATCGCCTTGGTGTTGTCCAGCCAAATGCTTCGGTTCGCCGGGATATCGGCAACGCGCAGAATCTCGCCGCTCTGCACGTGCCGGTTGCCGGTAACCGCGACGTGGCTCGGATCGAAGCCCGACCACATCGTAAAAAAAGCGCCGGTCATCACCGACAGTACGCCCGCCAACGCAAAGATTATCCAAAATGGCCGGATGCGCGCGGCCGCGGAACGCTTGACCCTTTTCGATTTAGAGTGGCGGCCGCTCAAGGCATCACGTAGCGTTCGATCGCTTCGGCTACACCGTCGTGTTCCAGATCCGAAACGACGGCATCGGCAACCGCTCGAAGCTCGCTCGGCGCCGAACCCATCGCGATACCAAAACCTGCAGCCGCTAGTAGCGGAGCGTCGTTCCAGGAATCGCCAATGGCCGCCGTTTGCTCGATCGGCACGCCGAGACGCGCCGCAACGAAGCGGAGCGCGGCCCCCTTATCCACGCCTGGATCGAGGACTTCGACGAACTCAGGTAAGCTGCGCGTCACATAAGCGCGCGCCCCAACGCGCCGTGCAGTTTTTGCGCGTATGCCGAGGCAACGGGCGCATCGGCAACGACCACGCCTTTCGTGGCAGGGCTATAAGCAAACGCTTCGCGCAACGAGGGCACGATGACCGGCTCGCTCATCGCCAGCGATGCGTACAGGTCGGAGAAACGGTTGCGCGCCTCGCAGTAGTACTCGTCGTTGCGATAGAGCTGCAGGTGCATGCCGTCCGCCTGCGCCATCACGGCGAGCTCTTGCACGATCTCGTTGTTAAGCGCGGAATGCTGCAGCACTTCGTCGGAGGCAGGATCGACGATCGCCGCGCCCTGGTAGCAGATCAAGGGCGCGTCGAAACCAAGCTCGCGCGCGAAAGGGAGCGTGGCACGGTACATGCGCCCCGTCACGAGGCAGCCCGCAACTCCGGCCCGCATCATGCGCTCGATCGACTCGCGGACCGCCCTCGCGATTGACAGGTCGCGGCCGACCAGCGTTCCGTCGACATCGAAGGCTACGAGACGAATCAACTGCCGTAGCGCATTCGAGCCGCCTGCGCGTGGTTGGGAAGCCCGTCACCATCGGCCAGCGCCGCTAATGCTCGCGCATCGGTCGTCATCCGATCGGCGCTGTTTTCGACCACGCTGAGCGTACGGGTGAAGTCGGCCAGGCAGAGGCTCGACGAAAACCGCGCCGTACCCGATGTCGGCGCGACCCGGTTCGTTCCCGCCAGATGTTCGCCGCTAACCAACGGCGTAGCGTCGCCGATGAAGACGGTGCCGGCCGTGAAGATCCGCTCGAGGTACCTCCAAGCATCGCGCACCTGCAGACACAGGTATGCCGGCGCAAAGCGGTTGAGAACATCGATAAGCTCGTCGCGCGATGAAGCCGCGATGAGACGGCAGTCCTGCAAGATCGCCTTGCTGACGAACTCGCTGCGCTCCAACGTTTGCAGGTCGAGCGTATCGATGAGCTGCGCGACCGCGTCGAGCAGCGGCCGCGATTCGGAGAGCACGGCCAAACGGGTAACGTCAGGACGCTCGGCCGCGGAGAGAAGCTCGCCGACGACGTACTCACTGTTGGCGCCCTCGTCGGCCACCACCAGGACCTCCGGAGGTCCGGCTAGAGCGTCCACTCCGCATCGCCCGAAGACTTGCCGTTTTGCTTCGGTGGTCCACATCCCGCCACGCCCTACGATCTTATCAACCGACGGAAGCGAGCGCGTTCCCAGAGCCGCGGCGGCAACCGCCGTCGCGCCGCCGATGGCGTACAGCTCGTCGACGCCGCAAAGCGCGCACGCGAAGAGCACCGCAGCCGAGAATCCGGTCGGGCCGGGCGGCGAGAGGACCACTATTCGCGATACTCCAGCAACCTTCGCGGGTACCGCGCCCATCAAAATCGAGGTTGGCGCTCCCGAGCGCGACGCGTACACCGCGACCGAACGCAAGGGTCTCCGTACGAGAGCGTAACGCGTACCGTCCTCTTCCACGTACTCGATATCGGGTTGCCGCTGGCGCCGATGAAAACGCGACAAGCGTTCCTTTTCCAGCTCTAGCGCGACGGCGATTTCGGGAGGGACCGGCAAACGGGCGCTTTCGAGCATTGGAATCGGCACGCGCAGGTCGGATAGCTCGAAAGCGTCGCCGTCGAACCGGCGTACATGCTCGAGCAGCGCATCGTCGCCGCGCGCGTCGATGTCGCCGATGATGGCGGCGACCTCATCGACTAGCGCCGAAGGCATGCTCCATCCGACATCGAGAACGCCCGCCAGCGCGGCTTGGTCGCAAGCCGGAATGACCTTCATCCGTAGGCGTCCAAGCTGCCTTCGCGCACGCCGTTGGGAGCGAAGATCCGCTCGAGCTCGCCTCGAACCCGCGCGTCGCCGGCGATGGCTCGTGCGACCCGTTGAGAACGTCCTTGCACGTGCATGACCACGGGCACCTCACCCGGCCATTCGTCAATCAAACGGGCAAGCCGATCGATCTGATCGCGATGCGTGACGTCCACGTGCCAGCCGCTCGCGCCGGCGACGACCGCGAGAGCCGGTGGCGGCACGAAGTTTGCAACCTCGTTCGCGGCAACCGAAAGCTCCACGTTGGGTTCGTCACCGGGAGCCGCGCCCGGACGTTCGCGCAGCCGTAGACGCCCTTTGACAATCAGTATTGCGTCGGGTTCAAAGAGGTTCGCGAACTGGGCGTATGCCTTCGAAAACAGCACGACGTCCGAGAAGCCCGTCGTATCCGCCAGCTGCGCGATCAAGATTTGCTGATTCGATTTCGTGACGCTGCGTCGCACCGCCGTTACCGAACCGGCAATCGTGACCGCGGCATCCTCCTGCAGTTTCGCCAAATCTTTGAGCGGCAGCGCTCCGGTCCGCCGCAGCGCCGGTTCGTGCTCGGCCAGCGGATGACCCGAAACGAAGATACCGAGCGTCTCACGCTCCCACGCCAACATCTCGCGCGTCGTCGGCGCCGCTACATTAGGAAGCTTCGGCACAAGCGTCGGCGATGCGGTGTCGTCGCCCCCGAAGAGCGAAACCTGGCCCAACTCGGCGTCGCGTGTCGTTCGGGCCGCGAGCTCGAGCGCCGTATCCAAGGCGGCAAGCTTTTGCGAACGGTTTCCGGTCAGGCCGTCGAGCGCTCCGCACTTGATCAGCGCCTCGAGTACCCTCCGGTTGACGTGTCTGGCATCGACGCGCGACGCCAGGTCGAAGATATCGCTGAAACGGCCGCCGGTATCCCGAGCCTGGATGATCGCTCGAACGGCGGCCTCGCCGACGCCCTTGATCGCCGCCAAGCCGAATCGAATCGCGTCCCCGACCACCGCGAAGTCGACGAGCGATTCGTTGACGTCCGGAGGCAGTACGTCGATCCGCATCTTCTTGGCTTCGTCGATATACTCGACCAGCTTGTCGGTTTTGTCTTTTACCGACGTCATCAAGGCCGCCAAATACTGAAGCGGATGGTTGGCCTTCAAGAATGCGGTCTGAAAGGCGATCCAACCATACGCTGCCGAGTGCGCCTTGTTGAACGCGTAGCCGGCAAACGGCTCGACGAAATGGAATATCCGCTCGGCCAGCGCTCGATCGATCCCCGACGTCGCGATCGCTCCGGAGACAAACTTCTCCTGATAGACCGGGATCTTCTCCTTCTGTTTCTTTCCGATCACCTTGCGCAGCTCGTCGACTTCGCTCAGCGTAAAGCCCGCGATCTCTCGCGCCATCTGCATTACTTGCTCTTGGTACACGGCGGTCCCATACGTTTCCGCCAAGATCGGTTCGAGCTTCGGATGCAGGTATTGCGGCTTCGAACGACCGTGCTTGTTGGCGATGTATTGTGGAATCCAGTCCATCGGACCGGGACGATAGAGCGCGACGAGCGCAATGATATCCTCGAAGCGCGACGGCTGCAACTCCGCGCAGACCCGCTTCATCCCCTCCGACTCGAGCTGAAAGACGCCCATCGTCTCACCACGACTCAGCATCTCGAACGTCTTATGGTCGTCGATCGGAATCTCGGAGAGATCGAAGCCCTCGTCGACCGTGCGCCGGATTTCCCGCACGGCATTTTCCATCACCGTCAGATTTCGAAGGCCGAGAAAATCCATCTTGAGCAGCCCGATCCGCTCGATCCAATCCATGTCGTACTGAGTATTGATGCCTCCGTCTCCAAAGCGTACCAGCGGCGTGTATTCAATCAACGGTCCCGCCGAAATGACGACCCCCGCCGCGTGCGTCCCCGCATTGCGTGCCAATCCCTCGATCTCTCTTGCCGTATCCAACAGCTTGCGGATCTCCGGGCGGGTGGCATAAATCGAGTTGAGTTCGGGAATCTGCTCGATCGCGCGCGAGATGCTCAAACCGCCGGGACCAGAAGGGACGAGCTTCGCGATCCGGTCGACGTCGGGCAGCGGCACCCCCAGCGCCCGGCCCGTATCCCGGATCGCGGCGCGAGCCGCCATCGTTCCGAACGTCACGATCTGGGCGACGCGATCTTTGCCGTACTTTTCCGTCACGTACGCGATCACTTCATCCCGCCGCTCGACGCAGAAATCCGTATCGATGTCCGGCATCGAGATGCGCTCGGGATTCAAAAAGCGTTCGAAGAGGAGGTTGAAGCGGAGGGGATCCAGATCGGTGATCTTCAAGCAGTACGCGACCAGCGAGCCTACCGCCGACCCGCGGCCGGGCCCCACGGGAATGCCCCGATCTCGCGCGTACTTGATAAAGTCCCACACGATCAAGAAATACGACGAGAATCCCATTTTGGTGATGACGCCGAGCTCGTACTCCAGGCGTTCGCGCAGCGACGGGTCGGCCGCTACGCGCTCGTCACCGTAGCGTTGAAGCAAACCTTCTTCGCAGAGCTCGCGCAAGTAATCCGCATCGCTCTTCTCGGGCTGGCCGGAAGCCTGCGAAACGGGAAACTGCGGCAAATGGAAGATCTTTTCGGGGATGCGGATATCCACTCGTTTCGCGATCTCGACCGTGTTCTCACAGGCCTCCGGAAGATCGCTCCAGAGCTCGCGCATCTCGTCGGGCGACTTCAAATAGAACTGATCGGAGTAGAACTTCATTCGGTTCGTATCGGAGACCGTCTTTCCAGTTCCGATGCAAAGCAACACGTCGTGCGCCGCGGCGTCCTTTTGCTCGAGGTAATGCGAATCGTTGGTCGCGACGAGCGGCACGCCCAACTCGCGCGCAATTCGAACGAGACCGCCGTTGATCGTATCCTGCTCCGGCATGCCGTGCCGCATCACTTCGATGTAAAAACGGTCGCCGACGATCTCGCGATAGGTCTTGGCGTTCTGAAGCGCGGCCGCTTCATCTCCACGCAACAGCGGTGCGGCGACCAGTCCGGACATGCACCCGGAGAGCACGATCAGACCGTCGTTATGCTTTTCGAGAAGCTCGAGATCGATGCGCGGCTTGTAATAATAGCCTTCCAGGAAGCCTTTGGATACCAACGCGACGAGATTCCGGTAGCCGATAAGATCGGCAGCCAGCAGGGTTACGTGAGCCTCTTCCCTGGCGCTGCGATCCAGACGGCCGCGCGGCGCCAAATAGGCCTCACAGCCGAGAATGGGGGTCAGCCCGAACTCTCGCGCAGCGTAGTAGAACTCCATCGCCCCGTACATCACGCCGTGGTCGGTCAGGGCGACCGCCGTTGCCCCTTCCTCGGCGGCACGACGGCAAAGGCGATCGATCCGGCAGGCCCCGTCCAGGAGCGAGTACTCGGAGTGGACGTGTAAATGGACGAACCGGCTCACGCGCACGTCCCCGAAGAAGGCACCCTAACGTTTACCGTAAGCGGCACGAACGAACCTGCGAAACCGCGCGGCGCGTGACGGAGCTCCACGTTGCTGCGGCGAAGCTGCGCGACCGAAAGGAGCGGAGAACGAATGCAACTGGAACCATATCTTTTCTTTCACGGACGCTGTGAAGAAGCGCTGAACTTTTATAAGGATTGTCTGCGCGGCGAAATTGTCGGCATCAATCGCTTCGCGGGGTCGCCGATGGAATCCCAAGTGGATCCGAGCTTTAAGGATAAGGTGATGCACGCTAGCTTCGTTGCGGGCGACGTGAAGTTTATGGCATCGGACGGACAACCCGGGCCGGAAGCGGACGGCGAGGACGATATCGCGCTCTCCCTCGCGACGAACGATGCCGGGGAAGGCGAACGCGTCTTTGCGGCGTTGGCCGAGGGCGGCAAGGTCAGCATGCCTTTGGAGGAAGCCTTCTGGGGCGGCAAGTTTGGATCGCTTACCGACCGGTTCGGCGTACAGTGGATGGTCAGCGTTCATGCCTGACTAAAATACGCCGGCGGCTCTTCTAGGGAATGGCGTGCGTCGCTCGGAGCATCTCCAGGACGGTAGGCACGGGCAGTGCGTAGACGGTCGCACCGTTGCGCCCCGTCATGGTCGTCGCTTCGAAGAGCGCGTCGTAAATCGACGCTTCCGTTGCTTCGGCAGTCGCGGTATAGAGTGCATCCAACGCGTCGTCATCTTCGAGAATCGGCTGCTTCGGGGGCGCAACGGTGAAGTCGGCAATCCGTGGAAAGACGTGCGTCGTCGAAAATGCGAGGATGAGATCGCCGCTGCCGACCGACGACGTGAGCCCGGTGCGGGCCATTCCCATCGCGGCGCGCAACGCAAGGGCGCGCAGCTGACGGCCATCCAGCGGTGCGTCCGTAGCAATGACGATCACGATGCTGCCATCGGCGAGACGCCCGCGCAGCGCGGTCTTTTTCGGAACGACGGGCCTATCCTCGTGGAGGAGACGCTCTCCCACGGGAACGCCCAAAATGCGAAGTTGCCTTCGACTGCTCCCGGTATTGTCGTTGACCAGTACGCCGACGCGATATCCTCCGAGCTCTGCAGGTAGTACCCGCGACGCCGAACCGATACCGCCGCGAAAACCAAATGCATTCATTCCCGTGCCCGCGCCAACGCTTCCGCGAGCGAACTCTCCGGGCGTTGCGGAATCGAGAAGCCGTACGACGTCGGCGGCGCTGACCGCTCGAGCCTGGATATCGTTAAGGAAGCCATCGTCGCACTCGGCCACGACGGGGAGTGGAACGTCATCGCCCCTTCCGACGGCAGGATGATGCTCGATGACCCAACTGACGACGCCGTCAACCGCGCGGCCGACGTCGAGCGTATCCGTCAACACGACCGGCTCTTCGAGGTAACCAGATTCGTCGATCCAGTGCGTCCCCGTCATTTCGCCGTTTCCGTTGAACGCAAAGAACGCGGCAGAAACTTTGCTATCCCAGGGGTCGGGATTGGGTAGCACGGCGGTCGCGCCGGTGCGTATATCGTCACCTGCGATTTTTGTCAGATGCGCAACCCGTACGCCGCCGACGTCGGTGATGGCGTCCAGCGGGCCGGACGCGAAGAATCCGAAATGAAAGGGTAAAACAGCAAGGGCCGGGACCAATAGCATCCACCGCATGCTGCCTGCATTGGACTCCGTCGAACGGCGGCCTGCAGGCTCGCCTGCGCGGCGTGGGAAAGCAATATGGGAAGCCTGGCACTGGCAGGTAAAGAGGAGGGATCGTCATTCTTTCGCTTCCGGAAAAGCTCAAGGTCGTCAAGCTGTGGGAGAACCTATCGGCTCCCGCGCTGATCGAACACGCGATCGCTCGAGGCGAAGGCGTGCTCGGCCCCTGCGGACAGCTCATCGTGGACACGCGTCCGCATACCGGCCGCTCGCCGAAGGATAAGTACTTCGTTCGAGAGCCCTCCAGCGAAGCGCACATCGATTGGAGCGAAACGAACCAAGCGATTGACGCCGATCGCTTCGACGCGCTTTTCGAGCGAGTGGCGGCCTATCTCTCGGAGCGGGAAGCGTATTCTCTCGATTGCTACGCCGGTGCCGACGAGCGCTATCGCGTACCGCTGCGCGTCTATACCGAACTGGCCTGGCACAACCTCTTCGCTCGGCATCTCTTCATTACGGCGGAGCGCCCGGAGCCCGATTTCGTTCCCGAGTTTACCGTTGTCGACGCGGCCCTTTTCCAAGCCGACCCACAACGCGACGGAACGCGATCCGGCACGTTTATCTTGGTAAACTTCGGGCGGCGAATGATTCTAATCGGCGGAACGCGTTATGCAGGCGAGATCAAGAAATCCGTCTTTACCGTCATGAACTATCTCTTGCCGCTGCGCGAGACGCTGCCGATGCACTGCTCGGCCAACGAAGGCCAAAGAGGGGACGTCGCGGTGCTCTTTGGACTCTCGGGAACGGGTAAGACGACGTTGTCGTCGGATTCAAAGCGACCGCTGATCGGTGACGACGAACACGGCTGGTCGGCGGACGGCGTTTTCAACTTCGAAGGCGGATGCTATGCGAAAGTCATTCGCCTTTCACCCACCGCGGAACCCGAGATTTGGGCCGCGACCAACCACTTTTCGACCGTGATCGAGAACGTCGTTTACGACGAACGCACGCGGCAACTCGACGTGGATTCCGACGCAAAGACCGAAAATACTCGCTCCGCCTATCCTCTAGAGTTTATTCCCAACGTCGTGCCCGGCAGCAAGGCCGGACACCCCAAGACGATCGTGATGCTGACCGCCGACGCGTTCGGCGTGTTGCCTCCGATTTCGCGGCTCTCGCGCGAGCAGGCGATGTACCATTTTCTCTCCGGTTATACCGCGAAAGTCGCCGGCACCGAACGAGGCGTTAGCGAACCGCAAGCGACGTTTTCCACGTGCTTCGGCGCGCCGTTTATGGTGCATCATCCGACGACCTACGCGCGGCTTCTCGGACGAAAGATCGACGAGCACGACGTCGATTGCTGGCTGGTAAATACGGGCTGGTCGGGAGGCCCCTACGGCGTGGGGCATCGCATGGCGATCGCGCACACGCGCGCGATGGTCAATGCCGCAATCGAAGGCCGAATACTCGACGAGTACGAAACCGAGCGCTTCTTCGGCTTGAGAATTCCCAAAAGCGTGCCCGACGTGCCAACCGAAGTCCTCAATCCACGCAACGCCTGGGCGGACAAGGCAGCCTATGACGAGCAAGCACGCAAGCTTGCGCAGCTCTTCTACGACAACTTCAAGCGCTTCAAATCCCACGTCTCCGATGCCGTTGCGGCGGTCGCGATCGAGCCGCTTGCCCGGTCCTAATCGGGCCTTCAGGCGCATTGAAACCGCAGAGCGTAAGATCGTGCCTATGAAGACCACCTTTTTGGCAGCGGGCGCGTTCGTGGTCGCACTCGCAGTGCCATCGCTCGGCGCCTACGCCCAGCAAACTCAGCCACAGGGCGTTAATGCCCAGCAACGCACGACTAAAAGTCCGGCGAGCCTTACGCAACGTTGGATGAAACGGCTCGGAAATCTCAACCTGTCCGGGGATCAGCAACAGCGCATACAGTCGATGATCAATCAGTATTCGCAGGCTCATCCGCAAGGAAGTCCGCGCGATCGCGATGCAAGCCGCGACTTGCGACGCCAGATCATGAGCGTGCTCAGCAGCGACCAACAGAGTCAATATCACGCAGAGATGCGCGCACGCCACGAGCAAATGCAACACCAGCACGGCCAGCAGCAGGGCCCGTCCGGACAACCGCAGGATCAAGGCCCGCAGGATCAGGGACCGCCGCCAGACAGGGCCAGGGACCGCCGCCGGATCAGGGACCGCAGGGCCAAGGGCCGCCTCCGGATCAGGGACCGCAGGGTCAAGGACCGCCTCCGGATCAGGGACCGCAGGGTCAGGGGCCGCCTCCGGATCAGGGACCGCAGGGTCAGGGACCGCCTCCAGGATCAAGGCCAGCCTCCGGGCTAGCCCGATCCGCGCGCCGGCGCCATTTCGAAGTTAGGGTAAGACTCCCGTGAAAGGAATCGCAATGCGCTCGGGAGTCTTTTATTTTGTTCTGTTCGCTCTCGTTATCGCGGCAGATGGCTGCAGTGCGCACGCTCGCGCCGCTGCAACGCAGCCGGTTGACTCCACGGGCCTTCACGTTCCGAACGGATTCCTCATCGAAACGATCGCGAGCATCCCCTCCGCGCGAGAGCTCGTCGCTCTTCCCGACGGTAACCTGATCGTCGGGACACTACGGCACGACGTGTACGTCGTTCCCGATGCTGAAGGACTCGCCGTTAGCCCGCGAGTTTTCGCCACGCTCGACGACGATCGGGCCGCCGGCATTGCCTTTTCAACTTCTCGCTCCGAAATCTACGTCGCCACAACGAATCACATTTGGGTTCTCGCGTACCCCGGCAAAGCGAACGCACCAAACCGTCCGCCGCATCGCGGACGTCCGCGCTGGCGCGATCGCACCGGAGACGGACGGCGACGTTCATACGACGACGTCCATAGCGTACAGCCGGCGGTCACCTTTACGCTTCCGTCGGCTCTTCGTGCAACGCAACCGTCGACGGTGGGAAAAGCCCTTGCACGGAAGTGGACCCGACGCGAGCCGCGGTTTCGGTTATGAATCCCGATGGTTCCGGTTTCAGGCAACGCGCCAAGCGCATTCGTAACGCGATCGCACTCGCCGTTAATCCCGAGACCGGTTCGCTGTGGGTCGGGGACGCCGGGCAAGACGATCTTCCGTTCGGCCACCCCTACGAGTTTCTCGACGATCTTTCGGCCCATCCCGGAGATGCCGACTACGGCTGGCCCGAATGTGAGGAGAATCACCACGCCTACTGGCCCGGCTACGACTGCTCCGCGACGGTCGAGCCGCTCGTCGAGCTTCCCGCATACTCCACAATCATCGGTGCGACGTTCTATCCGAAGCTCGAGCGCGGTGCTTACGCTTTCCCGTCGCGATATCGCGGTGGGCTCTTCGCCGCCGTACACGGCTCGTGGCACAGGACAGCCGACGGCTGTTTCGCGGCCCCGCCTCGCGTAGTTTTCGTGCCGATGGACGGCGATTTACCGGTAAAGCCCGTGAATTGGCAGAATCCGAATGCGCAATGGACGGATTTCGTTTCGGGCTTTCAAACCGGCTGCCAAACCAGAGCCGGCCGCCCGACCGGCATAGCGGTTGGAACCGAGGGCAGTCTTTTCGTCGCGGACGACGCGGCGGGCAAGATTTATCGCATTCGGCCACTCCCCTCGGAGCACAACTAAATGGCGCGTGAGGCACTGGCGATCTTGGTCGGCGGCGGCCCCGCACCCGGAATCAACGGCGTCATCGCGGCTGCGGCAATCGAAGCCCTGAATTGCGACTTGCGTGCGATCGGCATTTACGATGGTTATCGCGACCTCGCAGCGGGCGGCAAGCCCAAGACCGTCGAGCTTACTTTCGATCACGTTTCGCGCATCCACACGACCGGCGGTTCGATCCTGCGGACGTCGCGCACCAACCCCGCTAAGGACGACGCCACGCTCGAGCGCTGCGTCGCCGTACTCGATACGCTCGGGATTCGCTACCTGGTCTGCATCGGCGGCGACGACACGACGTACGGCGCGGCCAAGATCGCCGAACGCACGAGAGGCCGCATCGGCGTTGCAACGGTTCCCAAGACGATCGACAACGATCTGCCGCTCCCCGATGACGCGCCGACGTTCGGCTTCGAGACCGCACGCTCGGTCGGTGCCGGCATCTTGGAAACCATCATCGAGGATGCGCGCACGACGACGCGCTGGTACATCGTCATCTGCATGGGACGCAAGTCCGGGTCGCTTTCGTTGGGTATGTGTAGCGCCTCGGGTTCCACGATAGCCGTTTTGCCCGAGGAGTTCGCGGAGAAAACGACGCTCGCTTCGGTTGTCGACACGATCGTCGGCTCGATCGTGAAGCAACGCTCGCTGGGCCGCGAGTACGGCGTCGCCGTCGTCGCCGAAGGGATCGCGGAGCGCATTGCGGACGACATCGTTAGCTCGGCGGAGAATCTCGGGCGGGATTCCTTCGGGCACGTTCCGTTGGCCGATATTCCGCTTGGAACCATTCTGCGCGATGCGGTGCGCAAGCGTCTCGACGAGATCGGCGTCAAATCGACGATTCATACGAAGGATATCGGCTACGAACTGCGGTGCGCGAAACCGGTTCCCTTCGACGTCGACTACACCCGCACGCTTGGCTTCGGCGCCGTTCGTTATCTGGTGGGCGGCGGCAGCGGAGCGCTGATCGCCTTGGCGGACGGCCGCGTGAAGCCGATGAAATTAGAAGATCTGCTGGATCCTTCGACGGGACGAATCCGGACGCGGCAAGTCGACCTTACGTCGGAAGCCTATCGCGTCGCGGGAGCTTACATGGTGCGACTCGAGCCGTCGGATTTCAGCGATCCGGCGCGCGTAGCCCAGCTTGCCGCGCAGACGAATCTCGCACCCGGCGAGTTTTCGCGCCGAATTCGAATACGTCTCAACATCGCCCCCTACAAAGAAAGAGGCCCGTCGCTGAGCGACGCGCCTCGATCGTTGGAAAAAATCTGGCACCGTCCTACTTTCGAGGGGCCCTGCGGCCCGACTATCATCGGCGCTGGCGGGCTTAACTGCCGTGTTCGGGATGGGAACGGGTGGGACCCCGCCGCCATGGGCGCCAGAAACCTTGGATCCCGCCGCGATGGCGAGCCGGAGCTCGAGCCGATCGCGCCGGGAAACTGTTGGGAACCCGAAACGGCGAAGCCGTTTTGGGAGCCAAACTTGCAAAGCTGTACAGAGAAGAACTTCCAGGTGTCACGAGAGCGTTGCGTAGTTAATTAAAACTTCCGAGCTATTAGTACCGGTCAGCTCCACGCCTTGCAGCGCTTCCACCTCCGGCCTATCAACGTGGTAGTCTACCACGACTCTTCACCCTTTCGGGATTGAGATCTCATCTTGGAGTCAGTTTCACGCTTATATGCTTTCAGCGTTTATCTGATCCGAACATAGCTACCCGGCTATGCTCCTGGCGGAACAACCGGTTCACCAGAGGTTCGTTCGACCCGGTCCTCTCGTACTAGGGTCCAATCTCCTCAAATCTCCTACGCCCACAGCGGATAGGGACCGAACTGTCTCACGACGTTCTGAACCCAGATCGCGTACCGCTTTAATGGGCGAACAGCCCAACCCTTGGGACCAACTACAGCCCCAGGATGCGACGATCCGACATCGAGGTGCCAAACCTCCCCGTCGATGTGGCGTTCTGCAATCACTTGCAGCGCAGACTATACCTTCATCTCTTTCGAGATGGTGGCGTGTTATGAACGCGATAGATTTGCGCCGTTGCGCGCAGCACGTCCATCTCTCGTTCGCTGACGAGAAGTCGTTACAGGGAGAGCTTGCATAGCATGCTCGGCATCGTCGAAACGATGTCAAGATTAGCTCGCACTATACGTGCGGCAAACTCTCTTCCCTCGGTATTGCCCTTTGTAAAGGGTTTCACCGATATGAGCCACTGTTCATCGCTCGATCGCTCGAGCGAGGAGCCCTACTTGACTCTTGGGGGAGATAAGCCTGTTATCCCCGGAGTAGCTTTTATCCGATAAGCGACGGCCCTTCCATTCGGAACCGCCGGATCACTTAGCCCTGCTTTCGCATCTGCTCGACCTGTCCGTCTCGCAGTTAAGCTCCCTTATGCCTATGCACTCTGTACGAACGGTTTCTGACCGTCCTGAGGGAACCTTTGGGCGCCTCCGTTACTCTTTAGGAGGCGACCGCCCCAGTCAAACTGCCCACCTGACCATGTCCTACCACCAGATTATGGCGGCTAGTTAGAATCCCAAGATCATCAGGGTGGTATCCCAACGTTGCCTCCCCGACGACTAGCGCCGCCGGATCATCGGCTCCCACCTATCCTGTACAGACAATCTCAAAACCCAAGATCAGGATACAGTAAAGCTTCACGGGGTCTTTCCGTCCTGCTGCGGGTAACCAGCATCTTCACTGGTACTGCAATTTCGCCGAGTTCCCCATTGAGACAGTGTCCAAGTCGTTACTCCATTCGTGCAGGTCGGAACTTACCCGACAAGGAATTTCGCTCAGTTTCTTCCGACGCTTTCACGCCGGACTGGACTCTATCTTCATCCATCGAGAGAACCGCGCGCGGTTCAACTCATACTTGGAGCCTGGCGTATAGTCTCTGAGGATCCCCCGAATCAACAGACTCGAGGTTTCCTGCGGATTGTCCAATCTCAACCATTGTTACTGGCGCCGATGTGGCACCGAGTAGGTTGAGCTCTCAGGATGTTCCCGCATATAGCCAGGTTGTCGTTCGCACGTCTCCGTGCGATGAGGCAACGATATGTCACCTTAGGACGGTTATAGTTACCGCCGCCGTTTACTGGGGCTTCAGTTCGCCGCTTCGCTTGCGCTGACGACTCCCTTTAACCTTCCAGCACCGGGCAGGAGTCAGCCCCTATACGTCTGCTTTCGCATTCGCAGAGACCTGTGTTTTTGTTAAACAGTCGCTTGGACCTATTTTGTGCCGCCTCCCTCAGCTTTCGTGGTAAACACTAGACCAAAGGAGGCACCCCTTCTCCCTAAGTTACGGGGTCAATTTGCCGAGTTCCTTAACAGGGATTCTCTCGTCGCCTTAGCATGCTCTGCCAGTCTACCTGTGTCGGTGTACGGTACGGGCACCTACGATCTACCTAGGGGCTTTTCTTGGCAGCGTGGAGTCGATCACTTCGGCTCCGAAGAGCCTCGCATTCGCTTCTCGGCGTTACGTGTTGCGGATTTTCCTACAACACCGCCTACTAGCTTGGACGCGCACATCCATCGGCGCGCTGATCTATCCTCCTGCGTCACCCCCTTGGCTCATAGACCTATGTGGACGATGCCGGCCCCACGAGTCTTTTCGGCGATCGTGTTGTCGCGCTTCGGTCACGGTCCATAGACCGCTCCCTCGGCGCTCCTAACGCTCGCTCGAAAATCCTTCGCGGCTTCGCACTAAAACGAAGCCGACATTGTTCACACGGGTCTAAACGGTCGTCGGTGGTAGCAGAATATGAACTGCTTGTGCATCGCCTACGCTTCTCAGCCTCGGCTTAGCTCCCGACTCACCCTGAGACGATTGACGTTGCTCAGGAAACCTTAGACTTCCGGCGTGCGGGGTTCCCACCCGCATTTATCGCTACTTATACCTGCATTCGCACTTGTGGTTCGTCCACACGTCCTTACGGTCGTGCTTCGGCCTACGCCACAACGCTCCCCTACCGATTATTTTAGTAATCCCAAAGCTTCGGTTCGATGCTTGAGCCCCGTTGGATTTTCGGCGCCCCATCACTCGACTAGTGAGCTATTACGCACTCTTTCAAGGGTGGCTGCTTCTAAGCCAACCTCCTAGTTGTCTGAGCGACGAGACCTCCTTTACCACTGAGCATCGATTAGGGACCTTAGCTGTTGATCTGGGCTGTTTCCCTTTTGACCATGGAGCTTATCCCCCACAGTCTGACTGCTGTGCAGTTCGCCGCGGTATTCGGAGTTTGATTGGGTTCGGTAATCCGGTAAGACCCCTAGCCCTGTCAGTGCTCTACCCCCGCGGGTTAACGCACAACGCTAGTCCTAAAACTATTTCGGGGAGAACCAGCTATCTCCGAGTTCGATTGGCTTTTCACCCCTATCCACAACTCATCCAATGTTTTTTCAACAACAACAGGTTCGGGCCTCCACGTGAGGTTAATCACGCTTCACCCTGGCCATGGATAGATCACTCGGTTTCGGGTCTACTGCAACGGACGAACGCCCTATTCAGACTCGCTTTCGCTACGGCTCCGGCTCAACACCTTAACCAAGCCCGTTACAAGTAACTCGCAGGTTCATTCTTCAATAGGCACGCGATCAGCCTTGCTTGCGCATGGGCCTTTCACGGTTTGTAGGCACGCGGTTTCATGTTCTATTTCACTCCCCTTCAGGGGTTCTTTTCACCTTTCCCTCACGGTACTGGTACGCTATCGGTTTCCACAGAATATTTAGCCTTGGAAGATGGTCCTCCCGGTTTCAAACGGGGTTTCCCGTGCCCCGCCCTACTCACGAACAGCTCCGCGAGATCGGTCGCTTTTGTCTACGGGACTTTCACCCTCTATGGTGCGGCTTTCCAGCCGGCTTCTACTAACGATCGATTTTTTGACTCGCGCTCGGAGATTCGGCTCCGAGACGGCTGTCGTACAACCCCGCTCATGCAACGCCCGAACGCTTGCACATGAACGGTTTAGGCTCTTCCCTGTTCGCTCGCCACTACTAGGGGAATCTCGTTTGATGTCTTTTCCTCCGGCTACTTAGATGTTTCAGTTCACCGGGTGTGCTCACTCACGACTATTGAATTCATCGTGGTGTCCATGCCCATGACGGCATGGGGGTTGCCCCATTCGGATATCGCCGGATCATCGCTTCTTAGCAGCTCCCCGACGCTTTTCGCAGCTTTGCACGTCCTTCATCGCCTGTGGAACCAAGGTATCCACCTGCATGCCCTTATTAGTTTTAATTAACGCAAAATTGCACCATCAAACACGGAAAGTTTGATGGCCGCTCTCATGTGCGTTTTGTGACACATGAAAGTTCTTCTCTATACAGTTTTCAAGGAACTCGCCATCGCCGACTTCGTCACTCGCGGACTCATTTACCGTAGTAAACTTCGTCCGCTCGTTCCTCGCCGGCCGCTGCGCTCGATGGCGATTTCCTTGAAAACGCCGAACGAGAACAAACGGGTGATGGCCTTTCGAAAACGAGCTCGCCGGTAGTCGAACGCCGAAGCGTCGAACTAAAGCGAGGTTCGTTCCCTCAAAGCTGAACAGTGCAGTAGTGCGTGACGTCATTGCCGCCGGCCCTACGGTCGAGATGACCGATAGACTCCTTGGCAATAGACTCCCCTTGTCATCCTGAGCGGAGTCGAAGGGGTCTGTGGTCGACTTAGAATGTACGTCATCGCCATCGTGCAAGCACGATCCGATGACATGTACTCCTTAGAAAGGAGGTGATCCAGCCGCACCTTCCGATACGGCTACCTTGTTACGACTTCGTCCCCCTTACCTAGCATACCTTAGACGCCTTGCTCCTTGCGGTTGCACGGGCGGCTTCGGGTACACTAAACTCAGGTGACGTGACGGGCGGTGTGTACAAGGCCCGGGAACGTATTCACCGCAGCGTAGCTGATCTACGGTTACTAGCGATTCCGACTTCATGAAGGCGAGTTGCAGCCTTCAATCCGAACTGAGAGAGGGTTTGTGAGATTAGCTTGCCCTCGCGGGTTCGCGACTCGTTGTCCCTCCCATTGTAGCACGTGTGTAGCCCGGGACGTAAGGGCCATGCTGACTTGACGTCATCCCCACCTTCCTCCGGCTTGTCACCGGCGGTCCCGCGTGAGAGATCTTGCGACCAACACACGGCAAGGGTTGCGCTCGTTGCGGGACTTAACCCAACACCTCACGGCACGAGCTGACGACAGCCATGCAGCACCTGTCTCTGCGTCCGGTTGCCCGGAAACCTAGTCTCCTAGGATAGCGCAGGATGTCAAGCCCCGGTAAGGTTCTTCGCGTTGCGTCGAATTAAACCACATGCTCCACCGCTTGTGCGGGCCCCCGTCAATTCCTTTGAGTTTTAACCTTGCGGCCGTACTCCCCAGGCGGGACACTTATTGTGTTAACTGCGGCACAGATGGAGTCGATACCACCTACACCTAGTGTCCATCGTTTACGGCTAGGACTACCGGGGTATCTAATCCCGTTTGCTCCCCTAGCTTTCGCTCCTCAGTGTCAGGTTAACCCCAGATGATCGCCTTCGCCACTGGTGTTCCTCCCGATATCTACGCATTTCACCGCTACACCGGGAATTCCATCATCCTCTGATTACCTCAAGGTCGGCAGTTTCCACACGGATTCCCGAGTTGAGCTCGGGGATTTGCTTGCGGACTTGCCGATCCACCTACGAGCGCTTTACGCCCAATAATTCCGGACAACGCTTGCCCCCTACGTCTTACCGCGGCTGCTGGCACGTAGTTAGCCGGGGCTTCCTCCAAGGGTACCGTCAATATCGTCCCCTTCGACAGTGGTTTACGACCCGAAGGCCTTCATCCCACACGCGGCGTCGCTCCGTCAGGCTTTCGCCCATTGCGGAAAATTCCTCACTGCTGCCTCCCGTAGGAGTCTGGACCGTGTCTCAGTTCCAGTGTGGCTGGTCGCTCTCTCAAGCCAGCTACCCATCGGAGTCTTGGTAGGCCGTTACCCCACCAACTAACTAATGGGACGCAGTCCCCTCTCCGTGCGGATTGCTCCTTTCATCGTCTCGAGATGCCTCAAAACGATCGTATGCGGTATTAGCTAACCTTTCGGCTAGTTATCCCCCACACAGAGGTAGGTTGACCACGTGTTACTCACCCGTCTGCCACTGGGGTATTGCTACCCCCGTTCGACTTGCATGTGTTAGGCACGCCGCCAGCGTTAGTCCTGAGCCAGGATCAAACTCTCCATAAAAATCTATGGAGCCTTCGATACAGGCTCTAATCTCTTGTAATTGTACGAAATCTCGCGACTCGAAGACATTGCCGATAAAGGCGCCGTCTTGCGAGGTCGGAGACCCACAGACTTACACGCTTGCTGCACTGTTCAGTTTTCAAGGAACGAACGTAAACCCCAAAGCGACCCAGAAGCGGATCGACCGACCGCGCTGGGCGCCGACCGCCTGAGAACGCTACGGGGTTCCCCAAACGACTCACGTCAGTCGGGGCACGACGGCTATCATATCGCCGCCCTAGTGGCGTGTCAAGGAAGACTTCGATTAAACGAGAGGCGAACCCGAAAAGTGCTCGTGCTCTACGACCACATCGACCTCCGCGTCTCCAATCTGGGCGAAATCCGCCTTCTCTACGATGCCCTTCTGCCTGCCATGGGCTTCTCCCACATCGTCGCCGATCCGGATTCCGTCTGCTACTACCGCCCGGGGGGCGACCGTTCGAAGCCCTTCCTCGGCCTCGTGCTCGACCCGCTCCATCGCCCTAACGGAACGCGCGTCGCACTGCGGGCCTCAGATCGGCTCGAAGTCGACCGTCTGGCAGAAATTGCTCGCTCGGCGGGAGCCGCGGCCTTCGAGGCCCCACACGTCTGCGACGAGTACACGCCCTTCTACTACGCGACGTTTTTCGAAGATAGCGACGGCAACAAGCTAGAAATCTGCTACCGCCAAAACCCCAAGACCGAGAAGCGCTGAAATCTAGAGCTTTCTCGAGATCGTTTTGGCTTGCATGAAGAGCAGCAAGTAGTCTCGGCCTCCCGCCTTGCTATCGGTGCCCGACATATTGAAGCCGCCGAAGGGATGCGCGCCCACGTATGCGCCGGTGCTCTTTCGGTTGAAGTACAGGTTGCCGACGAAGAAGTCTTCGCGCGCACGCCTGATCTTCGCTTCGTCGGTCGTGTAAAGGGAACCGGTCAGACCGAACTCCGTATTGTTGGCAATCGCCATGGCGTCGTCGAAGTCTTTGGCTTTGATCACCGCTAAGACTGGCCCGAAGATCTCTTCCTGAGCGATCGTCGCGTTGGGCGCGACGTCGGCAATTACCGTCGGCTCAACGTAGTAGCCGCCGGCGTCGACGCGCCTTCCGCCGGCGATCAGCCGGCCCTCGCTTTGGCCCTTCTCGATGTAACTCATGATCGACCGCAACGCCCCCTCGTTGACGACGGGGCCCATAAAGTTCGCGCGATCCCGCGGATCGCCGACGGCGATCCTACCTACTCGCTGCTTCAGCCGCTCCAAAAACTCGTCGTAAATGGACTCCTCGACGATGGCACGCGAACATGCCGAACACTTCTGGCCCTGGAATCCAAATGCAGAGACCGCGACGCCTTCAACTGCAGCGTCAAGGTCGGCGTCGGCGGCGACGATAATCGAATCCTTGCCGCCCATCTCCGCAACGACCCGTTTGATCCACTTCTGCCCAGCCTGCGGTTTGGCGGCGAGCTCGTTGATGCGCAGCCCGACCTCCTTCGATCCGGTAAAGGAGATGAAGCGGATCTGCGGATGCATCACGACGAGATCGCCGATCTCGCTTCCCGAACCCGGAATGAAGTTGACGACGCCTGGGGGCACGCCGACTTCCTCCAGGAGATCGACGAACCAGGCCGCGATAATGGCCGAGTCGCTCGACGGCTTCAGCACCACCGTGTTGCCGCTGACGATCGCGGCCGCCGTCATGCCCATCATGATCGCGCCGGCGAAGTTCCAGGGCGGGATCACGGCGCCGACACCGAGCGGAATGTAGATCAGCTCGTTGCGCTCGCCGGCCATGGGAACGACGGGCTGCTCCTGTCCGTACCGAAGCGCCTCGCGAGCATAGAACTCCAGAAAGTCGATCGACTCGGCGATATCACCGTCGGCCTCGACCCAGCTCTTGCCGACTTCGTAGACCAAGAGCGCGTCGTAATCGAATCGCCGCTGGCGCAAGAGTTCTGCGGCGCGAAAGAGGTACTCGGCGCGCTGCGGTAGCGTTAAATGCTTCCAGGATTCGAAGGCTTTTGCGGCCGCCTCGATGGCTTGCGTCGCCTCGGCTTTCGATGCGGAGCTGACGCTGCCGACAACCTCTTCTGGGTTGGCGGGATTGAGCGAGCGGATGCGCTTGCTCGTCTCGATTCGGCGACCGCCGATGACTAGCGGGTACTCCGTCCCAAGGCGCTGCGCAAGTCTGGCGAGCGCCGCCTCCATTGCCGCAGCATCGGCGGGGTCCTTGAAATCCTTGACGACCTCGTTCTTGAAGGCGGAGACCTCGGTGCGCGGCTTTTCTGCTGTCGTCATCCTTCTATATTACCAGCTATCCTACCAGGCCGGCGACATGAGGCCTTGCCTGGGTGCCGGCACGCAGCGTGCCGATCAGCGCCCTTGGATTCTTCGAATGCATGAGCGCTTCACCGATCAGGAATCCGCGAGCGCCGGCGGCGCGCAGGCGCGCAACGTCGGAAGCGTCGCGCATCCCGCTCTCGCTGATAGCAAACACTGCCGGCGGGACCTTTGGGAGAAGGTGCTCGCTGACGGCGAGGTCGGTTTCGAGCGTCCGCAGGTTCCGGTTGTTTATGCCGAGCAGCTGCGCGTCCGCCTTCAGCGCGCGCTGCAGGTCCCCGGAATCGTGCACCTCCACCAGAACGCCCAGCGCATATTCGGCAGCCTCGCCGATGCACTCGCGTAGCGCGGCATCATCCATGCCGGCGACGATCAAGAGGACGCAGTCGGCACCGTAAGCGGCGGACTGTGCGACGTGATAACGCGTCCAAATGAAATCCTTGCGCAGAAGCGGGCGCGACGTCGCCGCGCGGACGTCGTCGAGGTAAGAGAGCTCGCCGAGAAAATGATCGCGCTCGGTCAGAACGCTGATCGCATCGCTGCCGGCATCGTCATAGGCGCGCGCGATGGCCACGGGGTCGAAGCTGCGCGCGATCAATCCGGCCGAGGGCGATGCGCGCTTGATCTCGGCGATGATCGCACCGCCTTGTGCGCGCTGCAGCGCTGCCAAGAAGTCTCGCCGCTCGCCGATCCGAGCCGACGCGCGAGCGCGCAGGGCGTCGTAGGGTTCGCGTACCTGCTCGAGCTCGAGCAACGCGGCCTTCGCGTTGTAGATTTTTTGAAGCATGTCGAGCATCGAACCGTTGGTTCTTTGGGACTTTAGCGATTATGGAGTTGGCGAGATCGAGGGGCCAACGGACGGCGTTGGCGTCGGCACGACTGCGGGTCCGACGGTAACCGTCGATCCGCGGGCATTGCCGCGAATTGTGACGTTCTTTCCGGAGGCGCCCGCTCCGAAGACAACCATTTTCTTATATCTTCCGCTGGGGTTTGCGCCTTGCTGCGACGGATTCCACGTATCGTCCAGCGCGCTAATCGTTTCGTTGCGGCGAACGACCGAAATCTCGGAGACGCGCGCGCCGATGAAGTTGTTGCCGCCCGCTGAGCCTGAAATCCCGCCGCCAAAGTCGACCGTCCCGTAAAACGGTATATTGACGATCGGCGGGAAGGAATCTGCAAACGCATACTTGGCGCGCTCGAATACTTCGCCGGAGACCGAAACGTCCACGCTCGCATCGGTGAGCAGGTCCACGGTTTTCGCCGCGATCGTGCTGTCGCCGCCCGAATGAGTCAACGTCACCGACGGTAATGCCGGTTCGCCCGTGGGCGTTGAAGAGGGATACGTAGAGGGTGTTGCCGACGGGTACGCAGTCGAAACGGGCACCGTCACCGAGAACGCGCCGATGCCGAAATCATTGCCCTGGATCTCACAGGAAGTACAGCTCAAAGTGCCGCCCGCTACCAGAACACCGCTCACGCTGGGGGCTTTCGAAACGGTACCAGAGCCAAAGTTGGACAGATTGGCGCTCAAGCTGCCGAGGACGTCAAGCGACCAATACGCCGCACGCGAACCGGGCAGCTTTAGCTTCGAAGCACCGAGGTAGACTTCGCTCATCGAAACGATGACGTCGGGCGCAATGTCAAGGGTTGTATATGCGCTTCGCGCCGGAGCGTGTACCAACTGTTCGAAGATCGTGTCCTGCCCAGAACCGTCGATGAACGTACCGTTCCGAGCGCCCGTGACCGAAGTTCATTCCCGTAATGCTCACAGCCGTAGGAATTACGATGGGGAACTTTTCACCGTTGGCCGCGGTGTAGTCGCCGTTGGACAGATTGATCGTTACTCCGTTAGGCGCAAGCGACTTCGACGTGCCCAGCACGTCGACGGCCTTCGTCAACGTCTTGTATGGCTTCGTCTGAGTTCCGTTGCCGCTGCTATCGCTGCCGGTAACCGGATTGACGAAGATCGAGGAGATCGGCGTGATCGACGGAGGAATGGCGCCGGGTTGACCCCAGCGCGTGCAGGCGGTACCACTGATGACGGCCGCCAGGGCCATGACGGCGACGACTGAGAAAAAGAAGCGCGAAGCCCAGGCGCGAGACATTCTAATACCCCTTTGCCGCAGCGCGCGCCGGGACCTCGGGGAGTCTCCTCCCGCCCCCATGAAGAGATGAGATGATGGTTAAGACATTACCAGTTCGTTCCATCATCGACGCCGTCGCCGGCGCTGCGGCCGCTTGGAGCGATGCTCGCTTCGAGCCGCGGCGGCGTGCTCTCGATGCTGTCGGCGCCCGTACCGGCTACTCGCAGCCGGTCGTCGAGTTTGCGTTCGATCGGCTTTTTCGTCCGCTGACCGGCGACGCTATCGCTGCGGTTATCGCCGGCGAGTTAGGTTCCTTGGACGTCCTGGACGCTTTCGTGCACCGAGGCACTCGCTGGGCGACGCGCGCCCTGCCGATCGGCCGAGTCTGCGTCATCTCGAGCCGCACGACGATCGGCGTTGCAATCGTTCCGGCGATTTTCGCTCTCTGCGCCAAATGCGCGGTCCTCGTCAAAGACCGCGAAGATCATCTCGTCTCCGCTTTCTTCGCGACCCTAACGAAGATGCATGCGGAGTTAGGCGACGCCGTTGCGGCCCGACCGTGGCGCGGCGAGAGCGACGCGGTAAACCTCGATGCCTTCGATTCGATCGTTTCATTCGGCAACGATCGAACGCTGGCAGCGATCTCCGCGTCATTGCAGTTTCCAACGCGCTTGATCGCCTATCCGTCGAAGATCAGCGCCGGATATCTTACGCGGTCATCACTCGCGAGGCAACGTGACGCCGATGCGGCCGCGTGCGGGGCCGCCCGCGACATGCTGCTCTATGATGGAGAGGGCTGTCTCTCGCTGCGCGTGCTGTTCGTCGAACGCGGCGCGGAGGTTTCGCCCACTCGTTTCTGCGAGACTCTGAGCGACGCGATCGAAGACGCCGCGCGGGAGTTTCCTGCAGTCGCATCGGCAGAGTCGTCGGCTCGGCGTGCAACAGCGCGCGATATGGCGAGTTTGCGGAGCGATCGCGACCAGCGGATCTTTACCGATGCGCGTTCGAGCTACTTGGTGGTTTTGGATCCGCCGCTCGACCAACCACCGCTCTTACTTCCGCGCGCGTTGAGCGTCTACTCCGTCGCCGATCCTCGAGAAGCCGTTGCCT
This sequence comes from Vulcanimicrobiota bacterium, assembly GCA_963736775.1. GTDB lineage: Bacteria > Vulcanimicrobiota > Vulcanimicrobiia > Vulcanimicrobiales > Vulcanimicrobiaceae > Cybelea. Next base: position 269,856 of record CAVTPY010000011.1, read on the forward strand.
ACATCGAACGGCACGGCATCCCGCTCGAAGCGCTTGCCGTCGCGGAATCCAACGCCAATCTGCGTAACGTTGCGGCCAGCTTGGGTGCGTCCCGAATGACGCTTTTGGGCTCGCTTCAGGAGCCGCCCTTGGGCGAGTTTCACGGGGGCCGGCCCCGCATTGCCGAATTCGTTCGCTGGATTTCGGACGAAACGTGAGCTTGCGCGACTTGGAACGGCTCGTCGAGGGCGTCCCCGGCCCGCGCAGCAAGCGCCTCGCTTCACAGCTTCGCGCGCACGAGTCACGTAACGTCACCTATCTTAGCGACGACTTTCCCGTGTTCTGGGAGGCGGCGAACGGCGCGACGGTGACCGACGTTGACGGCAACCGCTATATCGATTGCACGGCGGCGTTCGGCGTCGCGAATGCCGGACATTGCAATCCGCAAGTCACCGCAGCAGTTCTGGAGCAAGTCGAGCGCCTCGTACACGGCATGGGCGACGTGCACCCGTCGTCGATCCGCGTGCGGCTCTTGGAGCGCCTCTCGCAAGTCTTGCCGGCGGGTCTCGATAGAATCTTCTTAGCGACCACGGGCTCCGAGGCAATCGAAGCCGCACTGAAGACCGCGGTGCTTTATACCGGCAAGGCGCGCTTTGCAGCCTTTCGAGGCGGCTATCACGGACTCTCTTTCGGCGCGCTCGCCGTCGGTGGAATCGAGCGTTTCCGCGCGCCGTTTGCGGCGACCATCGGCGCCGAGCCGCTTTTGCTCGATTTCCCTAAAGCGGGCGGTGACCTCAACGCCCGGGACGCTGCTTTGGAGACGAATCGGAGGCTCTCCGAGCGCAACGATATCGCGGCGCTCGTCGTGGAGCCAATCCAGGGGCGCGCCGGCGTTATTCTGCCTCCTCATGGATACCTTCGCGAGTTGCGGGCCGTCTGCGACGAACGGCAGATCGTAATGATCGTCGATGAAATTTACACGGGCTTCGGGCGCACGGGGACGTGGTTTGCCGTCGAACGCGAAGGTGTCGTTCCGGACATTCTCTGTATCGGTAAGGCCATGGGTTCGGGTTTTCCAATCAGCGCCGCGGCCGGAACTTCGCAGGTCATGGACGCCTGGCCGATCTCGGGCGGCGAGGCGCTTCACACCTCGACGTACCTCGGGCATCCGCTTGGCTGCGCCGCGGCGGTCGCGACGATCGATGAGATCGAGCGCTTGCAGCTTGCGCAACGCGCACGCCGGCTCGGCGACGAGCTCGGCGACCATCTGAACGCGCTTAGCTCGCTCGAGGGAGTCGTCGAAGTCCGAGGCCGCGGACTCCTGTGGGGCGTTGCGCTTACGGATGCAGCATTCGCGTCGGCCGTCGTCAAACGAGCGCTCCGTGCGGGAGCGATCTTCCTGCAATCCGGCATCGCAGGCGACGTCGTTGCAATTTCGCCGCCGCTCGTCATAGGCGAGGAGCAGCTCTCGCGGGCACTCGAGATCCTCAAGGTAGCCATCGAAGAAACGGCATAACACGCAATCGTGAAACGTTTACGCATCGGAATCGTCGGCGCGGGATTCGGCGCCGTCGGCCATCTGCCGGCTCTCCGGAATCATCCTCGGTTCGAGGTCGTCGCAATCGCTTCGCCTTCGAGTGCCGCCGCAATCGCGCGTGAAGCCGATCTCCCGTACGCGTTTACCTCGTGTGAGGAGATGCTCGCCGGTTGCCCGGTGGACGCCGTGACGATTGCCTCACCTCCATTCGCGCACGCCGGCAACGTTCTCGCTGCGCTAGCGGCCGGCAAACACGTGCTCTGCGAGAAGCCGTTCGCGCTCGGCACGGCCGACGCGCAAGCTATGCTCGAAGCCGCAAAATCGGCCGGCACGGCGTGCGGCGTGGCGCACGAGTTTCGCTTCCTTCCTCAAATGCAAGCACTCAAAGAACTAGCGGCACACGGACACCTTGGCGAACTTCGTAATCTCGAGATTACCCTGCTGCGCTCGACCCTGCGTCGCAACGAGCGTCGCCCGCGCAGTTGGTGGTTCGACGCCCAACGGGGCGGGGGGTTGGCCGGCGCCGTGCTTTCCCACATGATCGACCAGGCAAACTGGTTAACCGATTACGCGCCCGCAGCGACAGTTGGGCTTCGTCGGACCGCCAACGCGCAGCGCGAGGACGACCGGGGCCGCTTTGAATCGACGGTCGACGACGGGGCCTTTGCTCTCCTGGACTACGGTAACGGTTTCGTCGCTCGTCTCACCGCCGACGGCACGACGGCCGTCGAGAGTTACACGTGTGCCTTGCACGGCGAGACGCGCACGGCCGTTGCCAGCGGACCGGGGATGACCGAGCTGGCGCTCTACACGGTCGATTCCGACGAAACCGACGAGTTGACGTGCAAGCAGTCACCGTACGGCGAGTACGGGAGCCTCGGTCCCAACGTTCCGCTTCTGATGGAGCTCTACGATGAGCTGGTCAAAAAGATCGAAGGTAAACCTAACGTGCTACCTTCTTTCGAGGACGCGCTGATAACGCAGAAGGCTTTAGCGGCAATCGGCTACGGCTCCTGACCCATTCCATAGCGCCACAGTAAGTTCAGCGCAATCACCGTCGCTCGCTGCGTGATGGCCTCCCGGTCGCCCTCGAGCCTGAAGTTCCAGACGCGCGAGTTTTCCGTACCGTCATCCAACGCAAACAGCACCAGGCCGACGGGTTTTTCGGCCGTGCCTCCGTCGGGTCCGGCAACGCCGGTCGTCGCCAGCGCGACGTCCGCGCCTAAGCGCGCGCGCGCGCCGCGCGCCATTTCCCGCGCGACCTCTTCGCTTACCGCGCCGTTGCGCTCGAGCGTATTCGCGTCCACGCCGAGCTGCGAAATCTTCACCGCATTATCGTACGCGACGACCGCGCCGACGAAGCTTTGCGACGAACCCGGGACGCTCGTCAGCGCGGCCGCAATCCGTCCTCCCGTGCAGGATTCCGCAATCGCCAGACGCCGCCGCTGCGAACGCATCAGCATCAAGATCGCGCTCGCTGGGGTATCGGCGTCGTAGCCGAAGACGCCGTCTTCGAGCCGGCGCACGATCTCGGTTTGGAGCGGAGCGATCATTGCATCGGCCTCAGCGGCGGTCGCCGCCTTCGCCATGATTTTCACGTCCGCGCGGAAGTCGTGCGCCAATACCGCGATCTTCGGGTTTTCGCACGAAGCGAAGAGATCTGCGATGCGGTGATCGATCTCGGATTCGCCCAGACCGATCGTATGGATAATGCGGGTAACGATCGTTTCGTGCGCCCCGAACCGCTCGCGCAGAAACGGCACGACCTGCTCTCGAAGCATCGGCTTCATCTCCCGGGGCACGCCTGGCATGCAGGCGACGAACTTCTCATCGCTCGCGAACGCAATGAAGCCGGGTGCCGTGCCACGGGGATTGTCGAGCGGCCGGCTACCCGCAGGCAGCTCCGCCTGTTTCCGATTGTTCGGGCGCATCGGCCGTCCGAACCTCGCGAAGACCGCCTCCATCTGGCGCAGCGCGGGCTCGTACAGCTCCGTTCCGAGGTCGAGCGCGTCGCAAACCGCCTCTCGTGTGAGATCGTCGACCGTCGGCCCGAGGCCGCCCGTCATCACGACGCCTTGCGAGCGAGCGAGCGACGTTCGAACCGTCGCGGCGATTCGTTCGCGGTTATCGCCAACGCTTTGCGTCGCGCGAACGTCGATCCCCGCGCGCGCGAGCTCGCTTGCGATAAAGGGCGTGTTCGTATCCACGAGTTGGCCGAGCAGCAACTCCGTGCCCACGGCAACGATCTCAACGCTCGGCATCGTCCCGTTCGAACCACGGCGGATATTCGAAGCGTACCTTGGCGCGAAAACCGCTGGCCGCTTCGATCATTGCCGTGCGGCGGAGTTGCGAGCTTTCCGGGCCAGGATGCTCGGCGCGAACGCGCTCCCGCTGCTGGGCTAAATGTTCGATGAAAGCAGCGAACCGTGAGTCCATCGCTGCTTGCAACGCGTTCTTGAGCACCTTGCCGACGCGCGGGGCGAGTCCCGCAGTCGAGATCGCTACTCGCACCGGACCCGCTTTTGCAATCGCTGCCATCGCAACGAACCCATAGCGCGGCTGATCGATGCAACACAACAGAAAGCGGTGGCGGTCGGCGAGCGCCCGCAAACGAGCCGAGAGCGCTTCGTCTTGCGGAGTCGAAATTACAAAGAACGCCTCGCTGACGTCCTCGTCGCGCAGGCTCGCAACGTCGACAATCCGGCGCACCCGCGCGCCCGCCTCCTCCAGCGCGGCCGCTTTCTCAATCGCCTCCCGATCGTCCGCCCCGCCGATTACGACGCATGCGCGGCCTTGCACGTTCAGGCTGACGGGATAGAATGCGCGGCGTCCTTCCCCTGAGCCAGCCTGCCCTGAGCGCAGTCGAAGGGAAGGGTCAGGTTGACACATTAGTAGTCGACCGGTCGAAGGTAAAACTCATTGATCGCCGTGTTGCTCAGCATGGCGGTCGTCGGAAGATGGCGCTTCCAATGCGTGGACTCGACGCGACGCCGGACGAGTTCGACTTCTTCTCTGCTAAAGCCACGGTCGATCATGGCAACGTCGGAATAGCCCTGCAGGAGACACGCGAGAATCGCGTCTGCACGGGCGTAGCTTATTCCGAGGTCGGCTTCGTCCGTCTGGCCGGCCTCGAGATCGGCGCTTGGGGCTTTATCGATCAACGGTTCCGGCACGCCCAGAAAGCGCGCCAACGTCCAGACCTGACTCTTGAAGAGATCGCCGATTGGATTGAGGGGTGGCGCGTCGTCTGCATGCCAGGTGAAATAGCCTAACAGGCGCTCCGTCTTGTTCCCCGTACCGATCGGCAAGCCGTCGAACTTCGCGGATTGATCGAAAAGTACGAGCATTCGCGTGCGCGCCATAACGTTGCCACGACGGCGTGCGTCCGCCTCCGGCTCGCACTGCAAATAACCGTCGACGGCCGCGCTGATATCGATCGTCACGCAATGGATCCCCGTCGCATTCACGACCAACGCCGCATCCGTTAAGCTCGACGGACTTGAGGCTCGGTACGGCATGCGGATTGCGAAAACGTTTTCGGGCCCCGAGCGCGCGGGCACAAAGAAAGGCCGTGACGGCGGAATCGACGCCGCCCGAAAGCCCGATCACGGCCCGCCGAAGTTTTCTGCGAAGGATCAGTTCGTCGCGCAAGAAGGCAACGAGCCAATTCGCCGCGACCTGCGGATCGAGGCCCGGCGGTTCGAGGAGCGTGGCGCTCGGCTCAACGATCGGCAGCGTCACGTCCGCCTCGCGGCAAAGGAAGCTCGGGGTCGAGCAAGAGATCCGGCAAAACGGCGGCAAGGTCGCCCAGAAGCGGCAGCGTCGCTCGCGCGCGGTCGATCTCGCGTAAATCGAGGTCCGCTCGGATAATGCAAGCATCCGTTGCCGGCGCTCGTACGAGGACGCTCCCCCGCGGATCGACGATAAAAGATGAGCCCGTCATTCCCTTACCGCCTTCGAACCCGGTAAGGCCGGCGTAGATGACGTAGATGCCGTGCTCCATTGCAGCCAATCGCAGCGTGTCGCGCCATTGCGTGATACTGGCGAGTTCGCCCACCGCTTCGATTCCGCGTCCGGGTGAAGCGCTCGGCACGATGAGCACTCGCGCTCCCTTGACCGCCGCCAACGTCGCGGTGATCGCATGGCAGGCATCCTCGCAGAGGAGGAGCGCCATTCTTCCGAAATCGGTTTCGAAAACGCCGAGGTGGAGCCCGCGCGACAGAAAGCGCTCTTCGTCGAAGACGCCGTAGGTCGGCAAAAACATCTTACGGTGAACGTGAACGATTCTTTCGTCACGTGACCCGACGTGCACGTAAACGGCGCTGTTGTAATAGGTCCCGGCATCGTTCTCAAAAAAGCCCGCGGCGAGGTCGGCCGTTTGGCCGCCGCTCGCCTCTCGCCACGTCGCCGCGAGGTCGTGCGCGAAACGTTCGGCCGTGACGGCCAGCTCGTATACGGCGCCTTCCAGAAAGTATCCGGTCATCGCCGCCTCCGGCAGAACGACCAAGTTCGGCGGGTCTGCCGCGAGCTGGGCGAACGCTTCGCCTGCGGAGCGGAGATTCGACGAGTACTCTCCTTTCTCGGGTTTCATCTGCACGATCGCGGCGCGCAGCGCAACGGCTTCAGCCACCGGAGACGCTCGTCGCCAGTTCGACCTGTTCGTCGCCTGGAATCTTCATGCCGAGTTGGGCCGCGCAGATCTCAGCCGGATAGGTCCAGATCTCCGCCAGCGTCGGGTGAAGGTGTGGAATGCGCATGAACTGGTCGACCGTCGCATCGAACCTCATCGCCACGATCACCTCATGAATCAACTCGGATGCCTGCGCCCCGACGATCGCGGCGCCCAGGATTCTGCCGCTCTCGCGGTCGGCCATCATCTTTACGAATCCTTTCGTCTTAGCGAGGCATTGCGCTTTGCCGTGTTCGGCGAAATCGTACCGTCCGCTGACGTAAGCGATCCCTTTGCGTTGCAACTCCTTCTCGCTCATTCCGACTTTGGCGATCTGAGGATCGGTGAAGACCGTGTGGGCGCCGACGAGCCGGTAATCGGTAACCTCCTCGGTATTCAAACAGGCATTGCGGGCCGCGACCTCGCCTTGGTAAATTGCAACGTGAACGAGCATATACTCACCGGTAACGTCGCCAACCGCGTACACTTTGGGGTTGCTCGTACGCATCGTGCCATCGACCGCGATTCCACGAAGCGAATCATGCTCGATTCCGGCCTGATCCAAGCCCAAGCCGGTGACGTTGGGTATTCTGCCAAGCGCGTAAAAGATTTCCTCGCCCACGGCCTGCGCTTCCCGGCCGTCGCGATTATAGCGCACGACCTTCTCCTCCCCGCGCGCAAGCGCTTCGACCAGCGTCGCGCGCACGACAACCTCGATTCCCTCCTCGACGAAATACCGCGTCAGTGCGTTCCCAACGTCGTCGTCGCTCGAGGTCAGCAGGTGGTCGCTGCGAATCAAGATCGTCGTGCGCGCCCCCATTCGCGCGAGAAACTGCCCAAGCTCGCAGGCGGTATACCCGCCGCCCAGCACGACGACGGATCTTGGAATCCGCTCGAAATCGAGCACCGCATCGCTATCGACGTATCCCACCTTGCTTAAACCCTGCAGGGCGTTCTCGCTGACGCTGCTGCCGGTCGCGATGACGAACCGATCGGCTTCGAGCACCGTACTCTCGCCGACGAGAAGCTGTGTCGGGGAGAGAAATCGCGCCGTACCGAGATGGATCGGGAATGAGTTTATTCCCTCGATGCGATAATCGGCGAACTCTTTGACGAGAACGCGCTTGCGCGCCGCGATGAACGGCATATCGATCTTGATAATGCCGGCCTCGATGCCGAGCGCGTCTGCATCGCGGGCGTCGGCGAGAGCGTCGCTCGAGGCCAGAAGGGCCTTGCTTGGCATGCAGCCGCGCAAAATGCAAAGACCGCCGAGCGGTCCGCGGTCGACCAGCGCGACGTCGCAGCCGACATCCCGCGCCGTTCGGGCTGCGGCATAACCGCCGGAGCCGGCCCCAACCACGATCAGATCGTGACGATTAATCCGTCCCGTCATACGAGCCATGGTTAGTGGCCTACAAAGGGAAGCGGCTCATTTCCTGTTAAACACGTTTGGGCGTGTCGGCGGGAACGAATCTCTCTGCTTCGGTGAATCCGCGCCCTTTACGGCTTGGCGATCTCTTGATTGCGGGCTGGCCGGCGCCGGTCGCCGTTACGCTTGCCGGGTTGACGCTGGGCTTTTTCGGGTGGTATGCGTTTCTCGTTCCCGGCCTGCAGGGCGCTGCAAGCGAAGCCGGCCTGATTGGGAGCATGTTCGGCGGCACGGCGTTTGCAATCGCCGCGTGGCTTGGCTATTCGCGCTATTTCTCTGCGCGCGCGGCGATAACGCCGGCGCGTTCTCTCCGATACGATGCGCTGACCTGGCCTCCATTTCTGTTGCTTTGGCTCACGTTCGTTTCGTCATCGCCGCTAACGCATGGCGCGCGGCTCTTTCTCTTCGCGGTCGCGCTGTTCTGCATCGGCAAGGTGCTGATCGCCGCGCGTTTCAACCAAACCGTTCGGGAGGTCTTGATCGATTTCGCTGCCACCCGGATCGCGATCATCGTCATTGCCGAGCTGGCGGCGGTAATCATCGGACAGCGCGCCGGCACGCACGTTCAGGAATCCTCGCACGTGTTGCTCGCAGTCTGGGGACGCTGGGACGCCGTGCACTACCTGGACATCGCGACGAAGGGCTACCAAGGCACCGACATGGCCTTTTTCCCGTTCTACCCACTCCTGATCCGCCTCGTGGGAGCGCTGGCCGGAAACCACCTCATCGCCGGGCTGCTCATCTCCAACGCATCCTTTTTTCTCGGACTGCTCTATCTCTACAAGCTGCTCGAGCATGAATACGATCGCGCGGTCGCGCGCCGGGCGATCTTTTACGTCTCGATCTTTCCGACCTCAGTCTATTTTACCGCCGTCTACACGGAGTCGCTCTTCTTCACCCTGACGGTTGCGTCGTTTTACTACATGCGCGAGCACAAGTGGTGGATCGCCGGAGTGGTCGGTTTTTTCGCCGCGCTCACCCGGGTCGAGGGAGTCTTACTGCTCGTTCCATTCCTCATGGAGTGGTCGGCCGTGCGGCGATCCTCCAAAGCGTCCGATCGCTTCGGCCTTTGCGCCGGCGCGCTCATTCCGCTGGGGTTGGCCATCTACATGGCTTACCTCTGGATCCTCCGCGCCGATCCGCTCTACTTTTCGCACGTGCAGATCCATTGGAATCGGCACCTAGCGCCGCCCTGGGTCAGCCTGATCAATGCCTTCGATAAACTCGCGCACGGCAGCGGCGTGCAGGTAGCCCACGAGTCGCTCGAGGTCGCCTTCACGTTCCTGATGATCGCGGTTTTGCTCGCCGGGTGGCATAGCCTGCGCCCGTCCTACATCGCATATATGGCGCTCTCCATCCTCGTCCCGATGTCGACGTCAAACCTCATGTCGATGCCCCGCTTCGCGCTCGTGCTCTTTCCGATGTTCGCCATTCTGGCACGCTGGGGCGAGCGCCCGTGGGTCAACAACGTGATCCTCGCCTTTTCATTGCCGTTACTGGGCCTCTTTACCGTGCTCTTCGCCGATTGGTACTGGGTTGCGTAGGCGCGGGGTACGCCAATTTATAAAGTTCGGAATCGTCGGAGCCTCCGGCACGCTCGTAAACTTCCTCGTCGCGCACGCGCTCGAAAAAACGACCGCGCTCTCCTGGTTCGCCGACTTCGCGATCGGGTTCATGGTCGGCGGCGTCTCGAACTATATCTTTAATCGAATTTGGACCTTCGGCTCCCGCCGCAACCCGTTCGTCGAGGGCTTGCAGTTTCTCACCGTTTCCGCGGTCGCGCTGGTCGCCGGCGGCGCGATCTTCGCAATCGCCCAGCGTCTCGATATTCATCAGTTCACGGCAACGTGGTTCGTTGCGACCCTCTCGGGCATGTTTGTGAATTTCTTCCTGAACAAGTATTGGACGTTTCGGCATCTCAATTGAATAGGGTTTGGATCGGCGGCCTGCTTGCAGTTCTAACGATCGCGCTGGCGCTGCGACTCTACGGCATTGGCAACCCGATCATGGATCACCCGGGTTGGCGCCAAGGCGATACCGCCGCAATCGCTCGGAACTTCGCGCTGCGGAAGTTCGATATCATGTATCCACAGACCACGTACAACGGGCCGCCACCCAACTACGTCGAGCTCGAGTTGCAAATCGTGCCCTTCCTTGCCGCGTCGCTCTACAAGGTCTTCGGCGTTCACGAGGTCTTCGGACGCCTAATTGCGCTGGCGTTCAGTCTCGGCACGGTTGCCGTGGTTGCCGTTTTTGCACGTTGGCTTTTTGGCAGCAGCCTGGCCGGCCTTATCGCAGGCTTCTTCTACGCAATCTTTCCCGGGAGCGTTTATTACGGGCGAACGTTCATGCCCGATTGCGCGATGGTTTTTTTCCTGACGGCCGCTCTCTACGCGGCTGCGCGCTTGCTTCTGGACCGAGAGCGGCTCGCGACGCGCGGCCTCGCTTGGACGACCGCGCTCCTCGCGCTCGCGTACCTCGCGAAGCCCGTCGCACTCTTGGGACTGGCTCCGCTCTTGGGTCTCCTCTGGGACCGCTTTCGCGAGCGCAAAGCGATGTCGCCGGCAGGTGTCTTGACTCTCGTTCTCTTTCCAATTCTCGTCGTATGGCTCTACGACCGGCGCGTCGCCTCCTACGCCGAGTGGCACTGGGCCAGCGGCATCACTCGGCTCCACGTTCTTCCGTCGTTGGAAAGCGCGATTACCAGCGTAGCGGCGTTCGCCGCCAAGTTCGCGCAGTTCCGTCTCGCGCTGGGGATGCTGCGCGAGACGATGCTCGGCCGAATTTCGTTTCTGCTCGCCATCGCGGCCTTCGTTGCGCTGCCCTGGATGACCGCTCGCAGCAAGTCGCTTCTCTGGGGGTGGCTCGCAGGTGGTCTCGCCTACGTCTTTGTCGTCGTAACCGTCGAGCGCGTGGACTATTATCTCTATCCACTCTTGCCGCTCTGCGCCTTGGTCATCGGCGGCCTGCTCGCGCACTTTGTGGCACTGGTGCGCGGCGTCGACGCGGCGCCGACGGCGCGCTACGCGCTCGTCGCGCTCGTTCCGCTGGCAGCCCTCGCCGCGTTCCTAACCAGCCGCGCTCCAGTTGCGGCGTACTATGAGTACAACCGGGAGGCCTACCGCAACGCACTCGAGCTCGATCGGACGCTGCCGCCCGACGCGCTCGTGGTGATCGCGCACTACGGCGCCGACGTGCAGTACTATATCGATCGCTTCGGCTGGGAAGAAGACCCGCTGCTCTGGACTCCCTTCGACGAAGAGAGCGCGATTGGCAAAGGCGCACGCTACTTCGTCGCAGTCGAGGATCATCGGTTGCGGCACAACCTCGAGCTATGCGCGTGGCTGCAACGCTTCCCCGTTACATACGCTGACGGCGAATGGCCGGTCTACGAGACGGCGCCGGGCAACCCGTCGGCGAGCGCGATGCAGTTCTGGCGCGCTTTCCGCACGGCCGAGCGCGCCGGCTTAGGTAGAGCCTTTCTCGATTCGCGAGGCGCTTGCAAGTTTACGAAGGGCTACGAGCCCTATAGGCTCCCAACATTCCAGTAATCGAGCAAATCGCGAAATGCATCCGGCCCGACGGCGATGCTGCCCCGGAACGGATAATCGAGCCCGACGACAAGAAATAGTACGAGCCCGATCGTTAAGCTCAACCCTCCGATCATCAGCTGCTGCATCACGGCGCGTTCGAAGCCGAAGAGATAGGTGAAGGCCACGGTAATATACGCACCGGCGACCAGCACGACCCACATGATGCTGTTAATACCGATGAAGTCGATCGTCAGGCGGGTCTCCCGATCTGCGAGTGCCGTGTCCATCGCCGAAAGCATCTGCGCGTGAACGTCCTGGGCCGCAACCGAACCTACCGGTAAGTGACGGACGTACCGGTCGGCGGCCTCCAGTAAGGCATTTGAAGCCGTCCCGCGTTGGCCACGGCGCATTCGCGGCCATTCATCATCGATCACGGAGCGAACGTAGGCTCGAAGCATCGTCCGCAACGGTGCTGCATCCGGAAACGATTCGGCGTCGCGGTAGACCGTCGCGAGCGCTTCCGATTCTTCGTAGCTTCGAGCCTCGGCTTGATTGAAGCGCTCCCAGGTGCCGATTGCCACAAATGCCAGCAAGACGGCGTAGACGACGCCGATAACGGCCAGGATGAAGCCGGCGCGATCGTTGTGTTCCAAGCGGATCTCGCGCGGCGTGAACCTGGCGACGAGATAACCCGCCACGAGGGTCGAAACGACGAAGCCGCCGACGATCAGCAAGCCCGCGGCTAGTGTCGGCAGCGACTCGAGCCAAGCAATCACCGATTCCCCTCCTACGGCAACGGGAGCAGCGACGCGGCGCCGAACGTGGTGGACTGCGACGGCACCTCCGGCACGCCCGACGACACGAGCTGACGGTAGACGATCAACCGGTTTGTGTCCTTCGCCACCTCCAACTCGAGTTCGTAACTTCGTTTGATGGCCGAAGTGAGGTCGTCGGTGTCAAACGTGTAGGCGAATCGCCGCAGATCGCGCCGCAGCAGCGCGTTGGTCGCGTCGAGTTGTTGATACGCACGCGTGATCTCGAGACCCGTGGCCCGATACGTGGGATAGTTCGACACCACGATTTCACGCTTGAGCTTCGCCTGGTCGATCGTCGCCTTGGCTGCCGCGAGCGGGGCGCTCTGCGGATCCACCGCGAGCCCGCCGTCGACGGTGGCCAGCGCATCGTCGAAGTCGCCCTTGCTCAATTCGAGCCGCGCCAGTTCCGCAGCCGCTTCGACGAACCCGGCGCGCGCGCGCGCATCGTTCGGGTTGACGCGCAGCGCCAAGCGATAGGAGAGCGCCGCATCGCGGACGCTTCCCTGCTGCAACGCGGCGTCGCCCTGGTGCACTCGCGTGTTGACGATCCAGCGTTCGATCGAACCGGCGCAACCGCCCAGCACCAAGGCCCCGCAGAGCGCGGCTACCGCTCTAAAAATGAATCTGACCCGCAAATCGCGCAACCACCTCGATGACGACTGCGGCCGGATAGAGGATCGCTTGCGAGAGCAGCGACCCAATGATGGCCGTCAACGAAAGATAGAACACCATGGAGCGAACCTCCTGGATGCTGCGCTTGCCGTGGATTGCCTGGTCCGTAATCATCGATGACGTCGGATCGACGAAGAGCGTGAAGGCAATGGTTCCGACTCCGTTGATGATCCCCGAAAGACCGACCGCCGTTCGCACGACGAGCGGATCTAAGACCGACGCAAGATACGAAGCCTGCACGCCGATTGCGTAGACGCACATGACGACCGTATTGAAAATCAGCAACCGCTTGGGCACATGCCGCCATGTGAAGGAGCGCAGCGTAGCGAGCTTCGGCAATCGCTCCGAGCGGAGCACGTCCGCGATGACCCTCGGCGACGCGAGCCGCAGGAGCGAATGCGGCACCGACCCTCTGGCTTCGAAGGACTGCACGCCGCGACGAAAGAGATAGGTGAACATCGGCAGGAAGAGTGCAAAGACGATCATGCCGCACGTCCCGGCGAGGACGATCAGACGCAGCTGAAGCTCGAACACGTGGTGCCAGGCGGCGACGTCGACGACGGCGTTGCCGGCTTGATCGGAGAGCGGGCCGACGAAGAGCAACATGAAGAGATTGGCCAGGCGCCCCGTCGTGACGAAGAGATTGAAGAGCGAAATCGACGTTGCAATCCGTTTGGTCTGAACGCCCGCGAGACGAGCGGCGTATGCCGCAATCGTAACGCCTTGCACGATGAACGTGATCGCCATCGCCCCAATGAGCTTCCCCGACCACAGGTGCGGCGCCGCCGAGGCCAGCATTATGCCGCGGTACGGCTCCAGTCAATGGCGGATTCGTCTACCGGTCCGATAATGGTCAGCCCAAGGTTCTCGTCGATCAGCAGCTCGCGGGCGAGTTCCTGTACTTCATCGGGCGTGACCGCATCGATGCGCCGTTCGACTTCCTCTGAATCGACGTGGCGCCCGAGAGCAAACTCGTTGCGGCCCAGGCGAATCATTCGGCTCGAGGTGGACTCCAGCGACAACGTGAGGTTGCCTTTGATATGTTCTTGGGCGAGCCGAAACTCGTCGTTGCCGATCGGCATCGACCGCGCCGCGGCGAGCTGCTCGACAATCAGATCGATGCATGATTGGACGTTTTTTGGAGACGTGCCGGCATAGACCCCAAAAAGGCCGGCCCGGCGATACGCCGCTTGGAACGAGTAGACGGTGTAGACCAACCCTCGCTTCTCGCGAATCTCTTGGAAAAGGCGGCTCGACATGCCTCCGCCTACGACCGTGTCCAGGACGGAGAGCGCGTATCTGCGTTCGTCCGCGACGTCCAGACCGCGGCTACCGATTACGACGTGGGCCTGTTCGCTATCTTTGAAGCGTACGTGCCGCCCCGGCGTCGTTGGCGGAGAATCCGGTACGGGCAAGATGCAGGACCCTGCGAACTCGGCAAAGCGTTCGCCGACCAGCTCGACGAACCGATCGTGCTCGACGTTGCCCGCCGCCGCCACGACCACGGAGTTCGGCGCGTAGTGCGCGCGCATATGCGAACGTAAGTCCTGCGGGTTCACGGCGAGGACGGTCTCCTCGAATCCAATCGTCGGCTCGCCCAAACTCGAACCGCTCCACATCGTCTGCAAGAAGAGATCGTGGATCAAGTCGTCCGGCGAGTCTTCGTACATCTTGATCTCTTCCAGTATGACCTGCTGTTCTTTGGCGAACTCCTGCGGATCGAATAGCGGGTGAAGAAACATATCGGACAGCACGTCGAGAGCCAGCGGAACGTGACGGTCGATTACCTTCGCGTAGTAGCAGGTCGTCTCTTTATCGGTAAAGGCGTTCATGTTGCCGCCGACTCCATCCATCGTTTCGGCGATCTCTCGAGCGCTACGTCGCGGCGTGCCCTTAAAGAGCATGTGTTCCACCAAGTGAGAGATTCCACGCCGCTCGTGAGGCTCTACCGCCGAGCCCACGTCCGCCCAGATCCCCACGGTCGCCGACCGCACCCCGGGCATCGCTTCGGTGAGGACGCGCAGGCCACTGGAGAGGGTTGTCTTCTTATACATTTGCGATGCTCAGGTTACCGACCTGAATGCGTCGCGTGCCCACAGCGCGTCCCAGAAGACACCGTCACTCTCTTCCATGGCGCGCCCGTGCAGTGCCTGCGCGCTTTCGCTGCGCAGGACGGTCACACTGAAGACCGTCCGCGAGGTCGGCCTCGCCAGATCGCCGCTCACGACCTCGTCTTTGCGCACGTCGATCGGAACCGCGGCCCAAAAATCTATTTCCTCGGCGCGCGGCGCGACCGAGAAGATATCCCCCGCCAGCGAGACCACTTCGTCGACGAAGCCCGCACGGGTCATTGGGTGGTGAAACTTCACGCCCCAAATGCGAATTCCCACGATCAAATGTCCGTCCATCTCGTTGGCCGACACTTGATTGACTTCCGCAGGCCATTGCGTCCGAAAGATTGCCTGGCCGATGCTCTGCGCGATATCGCGACGGTTGCCGACGGCGCGCGCTGCAGCGTCAAGATCCGCGACGCTCGGCGCGTACGCGAATGCGACGGAACCTGTCGACGTCAATGCGAGCGCCGCCAAGAGGGCGCCCTTAGTACGATTGCGCAAAATAGGCCCGAGCCTTTGCCGGTTCCCCGCAGGCCGTGCAGCGAACGTCGCCCGCTTGGAGTTCTCGCAGGACGCGCGTCGTCGCCATAGTCTGGCTCTTGACGTCCGCCTCGCACTCGGCGCGCTCGCACCACGCGATGTCGATCATCCCGGCCCGCGTGCTGCAGAGGTCCAAAAACTCGTTGCGGTCGGCCACGGCGATCGTGTGACTTTGCAGAAACGACCTCGCCTGCGCGTAGAGTGAAGCTTGAATCTCGTCGAGCAGCCGCCGCAACGCCGGTTCGATCTCGGTAACCGCGACGCTCTGACGCTGCCCGCTCTCGTCTCTATTCCGATCTCTGCGAGCGAGCACCGCGGTTCCTGCGTCCACGTCGCGCGGGCCGATCTCGATCCGGACCGGGACGCCTCGCATATCCCACTCGCTGTACTTCCATCCGGGCTTCTCGTCGCGAGCGTCGACCCGTACCCGCAGGCCCGCGTCGGCCAATCTACGCGCGAGCTGGTTACAGACTTCGACCGCCCGCTCGTCGCCGGAACGCACGATCGGCACGAAAACGGCTTGGGTAGGCGCGAGCTTTGGTGGAATGCGAAGACCTCGGTCGTCGCCGTGCGCCATAATGATCGCCCCGAGCATTCGCCACGAGATTCCCCACGAGGTCGTGTGCACGTATTTGACCGCCTGATCCGCATCGGTGAACTTGATATCGTAGGCCCGAGCGAAGTTCTGGCCTAAGTCATGCGACGTCCCCGATTGGAGAGCCTTGCCATCGGGCATCAACGCTTCGATCGAAAAGGTTTCAACCGCGCCGGGAAAGCGTTCGCTGGCGCTCTTTCGCCCCGAATAGACCGGCAGCGCCGCGACGTTTTCCGCGAAGTCCCGATAGAGGTCGAGAATGCGTAACGTTTCCTCTCGCGCTTCTTGTGCGCTGGCATGAGCGGTGTGACCCTCCTGCCAGAGAAACTCCATGGTGCGCAGGAACGGCCGCGTGGCCTTCTCCCAGCGCACGACGTTCGCCCATTGGTTGATCAAAATCGGCAGGTCCCGATAGGATTCGATCCATTGCGCGTACATCGTTCCGACCATCGCCTCCGAGGTCGGCCGAATCGCCAGACGCTCCGTCAACTCTTCGCTGCCGCCTTGCGTCACCCAGGCGACCTCCGGCGCAAATCCCTCGACGTGCTCGGCCTCCCGTATCAACAGACTTTCGGGAATGAGTAGTGGAAAGTACGCATTCTCGTGGCCCGTGGCCTTGAATCGCGCGTCGAGCTCTCGCTGCAGGTTCTCCCAGAGCCCGAACCCGTACGGACGAAGAACGACGCAGCCGCGAACGGGTGAATACGAAACGAGCTGGGCCCGCAGACACACCGCAGTATACCAAGCCGAAAGGTCGGCCGATTTTGGAGGAATCTCCTTGACGGCGCCTGCGGCGAGCGCTTCCGACATGACCGGCCCCGTTTCGCTGTGGCGCTCGAACGGCCTTCGCGCCGGGGATATCGGACGCGGAACTCGCAATAGCAAAACAATGCCGAAACTTACCCGAATCTATACCCGCGCCGGCGATGGAGGGATGACGGGTCTTGTCGGGGGCCGGCGCGTGAAGAAAAGCGCGCCGCGCATCGCGACGTACGGCACCCTCGACGAGCTTTCCAGCGCAATCGGGGTTGCTCGCGCGGCGCTGCGGCCGGTTCTCCAAAGCCACACGCGCGCGGCCCACCTCGACGGTTGGCTTGCGTGGACGCAGGACGTGCTCTTCAATCTCGGGACCGATTTGGCGACGTTGGCGCCGGACCGCCGGGAGGGTCTGCCGCGCGTCGAAGCGTCCGACGCGAACGCACTCGAACGCGCGATCGACCAGGCACAGTGCGATCTTCCACCGCTGGCAAACTTCATTCATCCGGGCGGCTCGCTCCCCGGCGCTTACCTTCACCTCGCGCGCACGATTTGCCGGCGCGCGGAACGTCTCGTGGTGGCCTTGCTCGACGAAGATAACGACGTCTCGCCCGAGGCACTGCGCTACCTGAATAGACTCTCCGACGCGCTTTTCGTCTGGGCTCGTTGGATCAACGACGAGCTGCGCGACCCCGAGCATCTCTGGAATCCAGTGAGCCGCCCTCCGGACTAGCGGCCTGTAATAGGCCACTAGGTGTGATCGGTTCCTAGTGCGAACCGAGCGCGGAATGTCGTTCTTCTCTGCGCTTTTTGCAACGACCAACGTCGAAAAGCTGCGCGAGCTTGGGAAGCGCAGGATTCTCCGGCGCGCCTTGAGCGCCAAGGATCTCGTCGCGATCGGCCTGGGAACGATGATCGGCGGCGGTATCTTCACGACGATCGGGACCGGGGTTAAAGGCGCCGGCCCAGCCGTTATTATCTC
This sequence comes from Vulcanimicrobiota bacterium, assembly GCA_963736775.1. GTDB lineage: Bacteria > Vulcanimicrobiota > Vulcanimicrobiia > Vulcanimicrobiales > Vulcanimicrobiaceae > Cybelea. The sequence goes on from CAVTPY010000011.1 coordinate 287,477, forward strand.
GTATCTGCTCGCCGGCCTGACCTCGTTCTTTGCGGCGCTCTGCTATGCGGAGCTCGGCGCAATGGTTCCGGTCGCCGGCAGCGCCTACACGTACGCCTACGCGACGATGGGCAAACTCTTTGCCTGGATCATCGGTTTCGCGTTGATCTTCGAGTACGGAATCAGTGCCGCCCCGGTCGCCCAGCAGTTTTCCGCGGCGATCCAAGACGTTTTCAAGAGCATCGGCTTCGCGTTGCCCGCCTGGGCGCAAGAGTCGAACCTGATCGTTCACGGCGCGTGGTGGCTGCCGTCGAGCTGGGACATCCTGCACTCTCAATACGACTTCGTCGCCGCCTTCTTCGTTATCGGACTGAGCGTTCTACTCTCCGTCGGCATTCGCGAGACGGCCATGGTGAACAATACCTTTGTCGTGTTGAAGATCTCCGCACTCATCGTTTTCATCGTCGCCGGGCTCTTTCTCTTTCACGGTGCGAACCTCCACAACTTCAACCCCGTCGGCTGGGGCGCGCTGCGGCCCTTCGGGGGGATGGCCGATTACTCGTCGTCCGCTCAGCCTTATGGAATCATCGCCGTCGGCGCTTTCGTCTTCTTCAGCTACATCGGTTTCGACACCGCGACGACGACGGCCGAAGAGTGCAAGAATCCGCAGTTCGACGTTCCCGTGGGCGTGATCGGTGCGCTTGCGATCGGCACGCTCATCTACTGCGCGACGGCGATCGTCCTCGTGGGCGTCGTTCCGTGGAAAGATGTTCCGATCAAGAATCCGCTCGTCTATGCGCTCGCTCCGCTGCACATGCCCGCACTTACCTGGGTGATCACCATCGGGGTTCTGGCGGGCACGACGAGCGTCGCGCTTGCGTCACTGCTCGGTCAATCGCGCATCTTCTACGTGATGGCGCGCGACGGCATGCTGCCGCCGATCGTAGCAGCGGTCAACCCGCGCTTCAAGACGCCGCTGGTCACGACGATGATCACCGGGGTTGCCGTCGCGATTCTCGCCCTGATCGTGCCGCTCAACAACCTGCTTAACTTAGTCAACATCGGCACCCTGATGGCATTCACCGTCGTTTGCGCGGGCGTGCTCTATCTGCGCCACCGCAAACCGGATCTGCCGCGCAGCTTCCGAGTGCCGTTCGTGCCGCTCTTTCCAATCTTGGGGATCGTCTGTTCGCTCTTCTTAGCGATCTTCGGCCTTTCGCGCGCGACCTGGACGTGGTTCGTCATCGCCCTCGTCTGCGGGTTGGTCTTCTTCTTCGCCTATGGCTTCCGCAAGTCGAACCCCGATGCGGTCGTCCCGGTCGAAGAGCCCGAGGGCCTCAGCGAGTTCGTCTAACCCCGCGGAAGGTAGGTCAGTGCGGTTCGGTGTTGCCGGGATTGGGCGCCTGGCCGACGCCCGGCGTTACTACTTCGATGCGAGCTTCACGAGCGTTGTACTTCGCACGCACGTTGAGCGCGCGCGCCACGGCGTCCAGGGAAATCAGCACGCGGCCGCGCACGCGAAACGGCGCGTGCTTGAGCGTAAGCGGCATGCCGTTCACCGTGGCGTGCGGGTCGCCGACACGCAGCGTAAGCGTCTGACCACCCAGAATTACACTGATCGCGCCGGTCTTGGCGTCGACCTCGGTCTCGGCGCCGAGTGCGTCGGCGATCGAGCGCAGCGGGACGAATGCCTTTGCATTCGCCGTCGTTACGGGCGGCACGTCCGTATCGACGCGCTCGCCGTCGACCAGCATGACGATCGGTCGGGAAAATACGAGCAGCGACGAGGTCAGCAGCGCGCAGACCGCGACCAGCGCGAGAACTTGCCAGCGCAGGCCAACGTAAGCTTCGGCAATCCGGCGCATCAGATGACGGACGGCACGGCCGCCGGAGGCCGTCCGATTTCGTCGATGTACGCGGGATACTTCTCGGCGATGACCTTCTCGATTTCCAGTCGCAGCATTCCGAGCAGCTCGCTCTCCGGATAGGTCCCGACCAGCTCGCCGGCGCGATAAATCGCGCCCTTACCCTTGCCGCCGGCGACGCCGACGTCGGCCATCTTCGATTCACCCGGCCCGTTGACGACGCAGCCCATCACGGCCACCTTCACCGGCGCACTATACGACTTCGCGATCGCTTCGACGGCTCGACCCAGCTCGAGCACCGATATTTCGGCACGCCCGCACGAGGGACAGGCGGTAATTTCAAAGCCTTTCTCTCGCAGACCGAGCGATTTCAGAATTCCCCAGCAGACGGGAACCTCTTCGATCGGATCGTCCGCCAGCGAGACTCGAATCGTGTCTCCAATCCCTTCCCAAAGCAGAATCCCCAGCCCAATCGACGACTTGATCGTGCCGTCGCGCAGCAGTCCCGCTTCGGTGATGCCGAGGTGCAACGCATAGGGCGTCGCGCGCTCGCGCAAACGGCCATCCATCAAGCGATAGGCCTCGACGGTCGTGGCCACGTCGTGGGCTTTGAGCGAAATCGCAATATCGGTATGGCCGTGCTCTTCGAGCATCTCGACGTGACGCAAGGCCGAGAGCACCATCGCTTCGGCGGTATGGCCGAGCGATTTCTCCAAGTCGGGCGCGAGCGAACCCATATTGACGCCGACGCGGATCGGGATGCCCCGCGCTTTCGCCGCAGTGACCACCTCCGCGACCTTCTTAGGGTCGCGAATATTCCCGGGGTTCAATCGCAGTTTCGCAACGCCGGCTTCGATTGCCGCCAGCGCCATCTTGTGGTCGAAGTGAATGTCCGCCACGATCGGGACGGGCGAGCGGTAAACGATCGCCGGCAGACCGGCGGCATCGGGCGGATCCTTGACCGTGACGCGCACGACCTCGCAGCCTTCCATCGCCAGGCCGTAAACCTGTTCGAGCGTCTTGTCGGCGTCGGCCGTGTCGGTCGTCGTCATCGATTGCACGACGACGGGATGGTCGCCGCCGATCCAGACGCTCTTTGCGTCGGCCTTACCCGTCTTATTCTGGAGAAAGATTGGGTTGCTCTTGCGACGGATGCGAAGCATTACAGCACTCCCTGGCCCTTGACGATCCGCGTGATGTCGTGGAACGCGACGAGCATTACCAGGGCAATCAGCGCCGCGAAGCCTGCCAGGTGGACCATCGCCTCTTTCTCCGGATCCACGGGGCGCCCGCGAATCAGCTCCGCGATAATGAACGCCGCGCGTCCGCCGTCGAGCGCGGGAATCGGGAGTAAATTAAAGAGTCCAAGCGCAAACGAGATCGTGGCAGCGAACGTTAAATACGGTCCCCAGCCCCAGTCCTGCACCGTCGCCGCCGCCTGGCCCATGCCGATCGGGCCGGAGACTTGCGGCGAATACTTTGAAAACTGCGTCACGAGGAGCACGATCCCTTCGACGGTTTCGTCGGCGATTACGACGAACTGCTCGCCGCTTTGGCGTACCGCGGCAACGAATCCAACGCGTTCGAAGGCCGGAACGGGGGAGAATCCGATGCAGCCGAGGTTCCGCCCGACCAGCGCTGGACAGGCGTGCGGCGACACGTAGATCTTGGTCTGAATGCCATTGCGTTGATAGATCAGATCGAGCCTCTTGCGCAGCGCGCCGTGAATCGTGTCGACCAACTTCTTTCCGGTCGTCATCGGTACGCCGTCGATGGCAACGATGCGATCGCCCGGACGAAGGCCGCCAATCTGCGCGGGGGATCCTGGGATCACTTCCCGGACTACCGGCTGGCTCGTTTTATCGCTCGCTACGCCGAACGCTAAGGCCCCGATTAGCAAGATCGCGTAGCAGAGCAGGAAGTTCGCGGCGGGTCCGGCCAGGATGATCGCAAGGCGACGCCATGGCGACTTCGCTTGAAAGTTGCTCTGTGCGTCGTGCGGCTGCGCGCGAAAACTTCGTTGCTGCTCTGCCTCAGAGCCCTTGCCGTCTTCGCCTTCCATCGCACAGAAACCACCGACCGGAAAGGCGCGCAACGAATACTGCGTTCCGCTGCGCGGGCTCTTCCAAGCCAGCAACCGCGGACCGAACCCGACGGCAAACTCGTTCACTCGCACGCCGTTTCGGCGCGCCAAGATGAAGTGACCGAGCTCGTGCAGGACGATCAACACCGAAAGCATCACCAAAAATGTGGCGACCTTTTCGAATCCGATCAGGGTGACGACGGCGAGAAGATTCAATGGATCGACGACCTTTGCGTTCCTTCCACGATTGCCTGCGCGTTTATTCGGGCCTCTCGGTCGGCCGACCGTACCCCATCAAGACTAGCCTCGGCCTGGCGAGTTCGCTCCATGGTTCGTTCGATAACCTCTGAGATTTTCCCGAAAGCAATCCTACCTTCGACAAACGCGTCCACAGCGACTTCGTTTGCGGCCGAGAGCACGGCGGGCACCGTCCCGCCCGCAGCCAGCGCTTCGTATGCTAAGGCGACGCAGGGGAATCGAAGCGGATCGGGCGCCTCGAAATCGTATCGCAAGGCGACCTCCCCTTGCTTTGCTCCCAAAATTTGCAACACGTCAAAAACGGGGGACCCCACAGGCTTGGCCTGTGGGGGGCGCGCAGCCAGATGTGGCGGAGCGCCTGTTAAAAGGACAGGGTCCCCAACCGACGGTAGTCGGTTGGGAAAAGCGAGGGCGTAGCCAATCGGCAGCCGCATATCGGGAGCGGCCAGCTGCGACTTTACGCTTCCGTCGGTAAAGAGAACAAAGCCATGCGCGATCGATTGGGGATGCACGACGATGCGTATTTGCTCGCCCGGGAAGCCGAAGAGCCGGCTTGCCTCGATGACCTCCAGACCCTTGTTCATCATCGTGGCCGAATCGATCGTGTTTTTCGTTCCCATCCGCCACGTTGGATGCGCGAGTGCGGCCTCGATGTCCGCATGTTCCATCGCTTCGCGAGACGTGCGCCAAAACGGCCCACCCGAAGCCGTCAGCACGATGGCGGCAATGCTCTCGCGTTCTTCGCCGATCAAGCATTGGAAGATCGCGCTGTGTTCGCTGTCGACCGGTAGCAGCTTCGCGCCGCTGCGTTGCGCCGACTCGACGAGCAGCGCCCCCGCCGCAACGATGAGTTCTTTGTTTGCAACGGCGACGTCGGTGCCTCGCTCCACGGCTGCGAAGACGGCCTCGAACGCGACGGAGCCATCCGTCGCCGCAAGAAGGATGTCGGGTTCGCTCGACACGGCGACTCGCAGAAGCCCCTCCGGGCCGTCGGCGATCGTCGTCGCTACGCGCGCGCCGAACCGCCGCGCTTGCTCGCGAAGCAGATCTTCCCTCCGCCCCGCGGCCAAACCGACGACCTCGAATCTTTCGGGATGCGCGGCAATCACGTCGAGTGCTTGCGTGCCGATCGAACCCGTCGATCCGAGAATTGCTACTCGCTTACGCATTCGCTACTCCCTAGTTTATCCTGAGCGAAGCCGCGTAGCGGCGAAGTCGAAGGGCACGGTCATGGAAGACTCAAGATACCCAAGAGATGCAGCGTCGCAAAGAACGCTACGCCGCCCAGAAGATAGGAGTCGAACCGGTCCAAGACGCCGCCGTGACCCACGATCATGGCACCAGCGTCTTTTACGCCCGCGTCGCGTTTAAAGGCCGATTCCACCAGATCCCCGATCTGGGCCGCGACGCCGGTCACAACCGCGAGCACGCCGCCTTGCCACCATTGCAGGTGCAGCGGCGCAAACCACGTCGCGCCGATCGCAAACGCGGTGGTGATGACCAGCGACCCAACGGACCCTTCGACGGTTTTGTTCGGCGAAATTCGCGTGAGCGGATGACGGCCCAGCGTCGAGCCCACCAGCATTCCGAAGGTATCCGTCATCACGATGATGACGATGACGTACAGCGTTAGCCACATGCCGTTGCCGGCGATCTGACGAATGAAGACGAAATAGGTCAGCAGCTTGCCGATGTAAAGAACGGCGAGCAGCGTGTAAGCGGTGCGCGCGAAATAGCCCTTCTCCTCGCCGTACATTCCGAGTGAGAAGGCCGCGATGACGATCCCCGCGAGCAGCACGCCCTCCCAATTGTGAAGCACCCCGAAGACGGCCATCGCGATGTACGCGACGACGCCGAGCACCGCGACCGGATACTCCAGCGGTTGCCCTTTGATCGCGCAGAGGTAGTTGAACTCGTAGATGCTCGCAAGTCCAATCACGAGCAAGAGGCCGTAAAACGCCCACGGGAAGAGTACGCAGAACAGCCCGATCGCCGCGACGATCAGGCCAACCATAACCCGTCGCCGGCTCAAGTCCCGCCGAAACGCCGTTCCCGCTGCGTAAACTCGACAAGCGCTCGCGCGAGATCGTCCTTTGAGAACTCCGGCCAGAACACGTCGCACATGACGAGCTCGGCGTATGCCGCCTGGTACAGAAGAAAGTTCGAAAGCCGTCGCTCGCCCCCGGCCCGGATCAACAAGTCGAGTTCGGGCAGGTCGGCCGTATAAAGGTAACGCCGTATGACGCTCTCGTCGATCGCATCGGGCGCGAGGTTTCCGCAGGCAGCGTCTTGTGCGATGGCCCGGACGGCCCGTTGTAGTTCGGCGTGCGAGCTATAGTTCACGGCAAGATTGAGCAGCAGCCCCGTGTTACCGGCGGTTTGCGCTTGCAGATCTGCCAACGCAGCGCGCGGGGCTTGGGGAAGCGACTCCCACTCGCCGATGACGCGCACCCGAACGTTGTTGCGCCGCAGCTCGATCAACTCGTTGCGCGCGAAGGCAACGCAAAGCTCGAAGAGAAGCGAAATTTCGCCGGCGGAGCGGTTCCAGTTTTCCGTCGAGAAGCCGTAAACCGTCAGCACCCCAATGCCGAAGTCGCTGGCGGCGCGCGTTACGTGACGCAGGGCGACCATGCCGCGACGATGCCCTTCGATCGCGGGCAGCCCGCGCTCTTTGGCCCAGCGGCGATTGCCGTCCATAATGATGGCCACGTGGCGCGGTGCGGAACCCGAACCCAGCGCTACCGCGCGGCCCTCGGCCAACGACATCGTCATGCCGGCCGATACGATTCGTAGCCGGCCACAACGTCCGCCGAGCGGTCCTCGTTTATTTTCAATCGAAGGACGCGCAAAGCGCCGCAACCGAGCCACGAGCCGTGAGGAGCGAGCACGTGCAGGCGTAGAGCGTGACCGCGCAGCGCGCGCCGCGCTTGCACCTCCGGAAGGAGTATCAGCTCCTCGTTCACACTTCCATGATCTCTTTTTCTTTGGCCGCAACGAGTCCGTCGATCTCTTTGACGTACTTGTCCGTAAGCTTCTGAAGGGTATCTTGCATCCGCTTGTTCTCGTCTTCAGTGATCGCATGCGACTTCAGCTCGCTCTTTAGCTCGTCGTGGGCATGATGCCGCACGTTGCGAACGGCGATTCGGCCGTCCTCGCCCTTCTTCTTAACCAGCTTCGCGAGGTCGCGACGACGCTCTTCGTTCAGCGGAGGTATGACGAGCCGGATGGCGGTGCCGTCGACGTTGGGCGTCAGGCCCAGATCGCTCTTCTCAATTGCCTTTCGAATCTCTGAAACGACGCCTTTGTCCCATGCCGTGATTAGCAGCGTGCGCGAATCCGGGACCGATACCCCGGCGACCTGTTTCAGCGGCGCCGGCTGACCGTAGGCCTCGACGACGAGACGGTCGAGCAGCGCCGGGGACGCGCGCCCGGTGCGAATAGACGCGAAATCGCCGCGAGCCGCGTCCACGCATTTGTGCATCTTCGATTCGATTTCTTTAAAATCGGCGCCCGCCATTGCTTACACGCTCCTCGCGCCTACCGGCGCCGTCTGCCGTCCGACGTACGTTCCGATCGCGTCGCCCCAGATGACGCGTCGAATGTTGCCCGGAACCGCCATGTCGAACACGATGACCGGAAGCGAGTTGTCCATGCAGAGGGCCATGGACGTCGAATCCATCACTTCCAGTCCGAGTTGAAGCACGTCCATGTAGTCGAGGCGGTCGAAGCGCGTCGCGAGCGGATCTTTTTTCGGATCGGCCGAGTAGATGCCGTCCACTTTCGTCGCCTTTAAGATAGCCTCGGCCTCGACTTCCACCGCTCGCAGCGCGGCGGTCGTGTCGGTCGTGAAATACGGGTTACCCGTCCCGGCGGCAAAAATGACGATTCGTCCCTTCTCCAAATGGCGGATGGCACGCCGTCGAATATACGGCTCGGCGATCTGATGCATCGCAATGGCGGTTTGGACGCGCGAAGCCACTCCCATGCGCTCGAGCGCATCCTGCAATGCCAGCGCGTTGATCACCGTCGCCAGCATTCCCATGTAGTCGGCGGTCGCGCGATCCATGCCCGCCTCTTCGTGCACTTTTCCACGCCAAATGTTTCCGCCGCCGACGACGATCGCCACGGAGACGCCGTCGCGGCTTACGTCCGCGATCTGAGCGGCCATTGCATGCGTCGTGTTGACGTCGACGCTGTTCGAGCCGCCGGCGAAGGCTTCACCTGAGATCTTCAACAGCACGCGAGAGAATCGCGGCCGGTCGCGTTCACTCACCGAGGGCGTATCTTGCGAAGCGCCGGACCCGAATGCGCTCGCCGAGCGCTCCGATCGCACGATGGAGCAGATCCCCGACGGTCACGCTATCGTCTTTTACGAAGGTTTGGTCGAGCAGGCAGTGCTCCTCGAACCATTTGTTCAGCCTTCCGGCAACGATCTTCTCGCCGACCTCGGCGGACTTTCCTGACGGTACGCCAGCCGCAAACTCCTCGCGCAGACGATCTACGACCTCGCTCGGCACGCTCTCGCGATCGAGATACCGCGGCGACATTGCCGCGATGTGCATCGCGATGTCGCGAGAAAGTTCCGCAAACCGCGGGTTGCGGGCCACGAAATCGGTCTCGCTGTTTACCTCGACCAAGACCCCGATCTTCCCGCCGGAATGCACGTAGCTCGTGACGAGCCCTTCGTCCGCCACGCGTTCGGCTTTTTTTGCGGCCTGTGCGGCACCGCGCTCCAGCAGCAGCGCTTTGGCACGATCGGGATCGCCGCCGGCATCGAGTAGCGCCTTGCGGCAGTCCATCATCGGCGCGCTGGTGGCCTCCCGTAGCGCTTTGATCTCTTCAGCCTTGGGTTGATAGGAAATCAAAGCCCCGCCTCCGCCATCGTTACGGGAGCCTCGTCTTCGTACGCCTCGGGCGACGCTTCGTATTCAACGTGATCGTACGCGCTCTCGCTCTCGGTCTTCCCCTCGATGATCGCATCGGCGATCTTGCCGACCATCAGCTTCACGGCCCGAATGGCATCGTCGTTCCCGGGGATCGGATAGTCGATCTCGTCCGGATCGCAGTTGGTATCGATCACCGCAATAATCGGAATCTTCAGTTTGCGCGCTTCCAAAACGGCGATCCGTTCCTTCTTGGGATCGACGATGAAGAGCGCGTCGGGAAGCCGGTGCATATCCTTGATGCCGCCGAGAAAGCGCTCCAGCCGGTTCATCTCATCTTGCAGGTTGGCGACTTCTTTTTTCGGCAGCCGTTCGAAGTCGCCCTGAAGCTTCATGTTCTCGAGCTCGCGCAGCCGCGCGATTCGTTTTTGGATCGTTGCAAAGTTCGTGAGGGTGCCGCCCAGCCAGCGCTGGTTGACGAAGAACGTGCCGGCACGCTCGGCCTCTTCGCGCACGACGTCGGCGGCCTGCTTCTTCGTTCCCACGAACAGGATCACGCGCCCCGCCCGAGCCATTTGCCTGACGGCTTCGTAGGTCTCTCGAAGCTTCTGTACGGTGAGCGCGAGGTCGATGATGTAGATGCCGTTTCGCTCTTGAAAGATGAAGGGTTTCATCTTTGGGTTCCAGCGGCGGGTTTGGTGCCCGAAGTGGACGCCCGCCTCCAAGAGCTCGCGCATGGTGACGACGGTCATAGGTTAACCTTTCTGGCTCCCGGCCGCCGCCCATCCTGCGCTGGCGGACCTCGTTGGGAGTCATAAACACCCCGCCTCCCTGCAGGGTGAAGTAAGACACAGCCGCGCGATTATAGCACGGCCGCCCTTCGACTCCAAGGCACGCTCGGACGGCGAACCGAAAGCCGCGCGGCATGCGCTGGGTGGTTACCGGAGGTTTGGGCTTTATCGGCTCGCACTTCATTCGACTCGCGCTGCAAGAGCGCCCCGACCTGGAGGTCGTCAACCTCGACGCCATGACCTACGCCGGAAACCCGGCGAACCTCGCCGATCTCGAGGAGACGCCTCGTTACCGCTTCCTGCGAGGCGATATCTGCGACTCGGCGGCCGTCCGCGAGGCGATCGGCACCAGAGCCGATGCCCTTGTAAACTTCGCAGCCGAGACCCACGTCGACCGGTCGATCGACAATCCCGAGGCCTTTCTGCGAACCGACACCTTGGGAACGCAGGTCCTCCTGGAAGCGCTTCGCGGGGGCCGAATCTCGCGACTGGTGCAAGTCTCGACCGACGAGGTCTATGGCGAGGTCGCCGAGGGTGAGTCCGTGGAGAGCGATCCGCTGCGGCCGCGCAGCCCGTACGCCGCCAGTAAGGCTGCAGCCGACTTGCTGGCGCTCGCCTACCACGCAACCTATGGTGTACCCGTCGTCATCACTCGCGGAAGCAATACCTACGGCCCGAATCAATATCCCGAAAAGATCGTTCCGCTCTTCATTACGAATTTGCTCGACGATCGGCGCGTGCCGCTCTACGGTGACGGTCTCCAGATTCGTAATTGGCTCTACGTCGACGACCACGCGCGCGCGGTTCTGCACGTCCTCGAGCATGGAACGCCCGGCGGTATCTACAACGCCGGCGGCGGATCCTCGCTAACCAACCTCGAGCTTACGCGGGTGCTGATCGGCGCGTGCGGGCGTTCGATCGAGCGTCACGTCCAACACGTCGCCGACCGGCTCGGGCACGACCGCCGGTACGCGCTCGATAGCTCGCGACTGTATGCCCTCGGCTGGAGACCGCAGATGCGCTTTGACGAAGGCATTGCCGGTACCGTCGCGTGGTACCGCGCCAACGAAGCCTGGTGGCGCCCGTTGAAAGGCGAGCATGCACCGGCCTGACGGTGCGAGGGCTCTCAAGGGGGTTATCTTGGCGGGCGGGCTCGGCACGCGGTTGCGCCCGCTGACGAAGGTTACCAACAAACATTTGCTCCCGGTTTACGACAAACCGATGATCTACTATCCGCTGGAGACGCTCTGCTCGGCCGGCATCGTGGAGATCATGATCGTGACCGGTGGAAACTCCGCCGGTGAGTTCCTTCGTCTCCTCGGCAACGGCGCGGAGTTTGGACTGCGCGATATTTACTATACGTATCAAGAAGGCGAGGGCGGAATCGCCGATGCGCTGCGCCTCTGCGAGCATTTTGCCGAGGGTGGTTCGATCGTGGTCGTGCTCGGCGACAATATCGTCCAAGAAAACATCGCCCCCTACGTCGCAAAGTTTCGGGAGCAGGGCACCGGCGCGCGTATTCTCCTCAAAGAGGTCGCCGACGCGCGACGCTTCGGCGTACCGGCCTTCGACGGCGACCGCATCGTCGCAATCGAAGAAAAACCGGAGCATCCGAAGAGTTCCTATGCGGTTACGGGCGTCTATATGTACGACTCTCGCGTCTTCGACTATATTCGCACGCTAGCGCCGTCGGCGCGCGGCGAACTCGAAATCACCGACGTCAACAATCGCTATCTGGCAGACGGTGAGCTCCGCTACGACGTAATGAAAGGCTGGTGGAGCGACGCCGGCACCTTCGAAAGCCTGTTCCGCGCAAACGACCTCGTCGCGCGCGAACGCGTCAGGCGTGATGAACCGGAATAGATAGAGCCAACGCCACGACGACGAGCAGGCCCGCTAGGGCGCTGCGAAACCACCGCTCCGGCAGCCGCGTGACGAAATGCGATCCGACGAAGACACCCGGAATCGATCCGAGCAAGAGCGACCCGGCTATTGAAGGATTGACGTCGCCGAGCTGCCAGTGGCCTACGAGCGAAGGCACGAGCACCACGACGGCAAAGGCGAGGTCGGTCCCCACCAAACGCCGCAACGCCACGATGGGCGCGGCCATTAGCAGAAGCGGGAGCGTCAGCGAACCCGCGCCGATCGACGTAATGCTCACGGTGAGTCCCACGAAAAACCCAATGGCGGCAAGGCGCAAGGTTGGAAGCTCGGTGGCCGTTGGTTCGGACTGATCGCGCGCAAGCCGCCGATTAAAGATGATTCCCGCGGCGGAGACCAACAAGGCAGCCGCGACCGCCAACCGCAGGATGCTTTCCAACTGACGGATGTCGAGCATCTTGTGCAACTGCGCGCTGAGGATCACGCCGATGATCGCCGCGGGGAACCCGCCAAGGGAAAGGCGCCAGAGCACCGAGACCTGCACGGTCCGCTTCTGAACGTGCGCGATCATCGCAACGAGCCTCGTGCCCAGCGCAAAGAGCAGGTCGGAACCGATCGCCTTCGAGGTCGTTACTCCGAGAAAGATCAGTAGTGGCGTCGTGATGGCGCCCGCGCCGACGCCGCTGTATGCCGTGCAAGCGCCGACGACGAACCCAACGATGACGTAGCTAAGGTTCAAGGGCTCAACTCCGCGAGGCAAAACAGAGCACAGATCACGACAAAGCTCCCGTAAGTAACGCTATTCCACAGACCTGAGTCAACATTCTACGGGTTCCGGAGCGTGTCCCCGTCTCCCGAGCCACTCGCAGGGGCGCCCGAAGAACGGCCTTGGTGAATCTCCGCAAAAATCTCGAAGCGGTGCACCGGCACGTCGCGCGGAGCCTCGATGCCGAGCTTCACTTGATCGCCGTCGAATCCAACGACGATTACGCGAATCGCATCGCCGATCATTATCGATTGATTGGTTTTGCGGCTTAGCACCAGCATTGACGCCCTCCTTGGCTTGGCGGCGTGCTTCGCGCGGCCCGATTCCCGCGCCTGCGCCAAAAGGTAGCCGTAGAGTCGGCACGAAATTCGACAGCGCTTTTGGAGGATCGTACATGATCAAAGATATGGCGTTCTTCGCCTATTCCGTTCGGGACGTGCCGCGGGCGCGCGACTTTTATCGCGACGTCCTCGGTCTGCAAGCCGGCGACTCCTTTGGCGACCATTGGATCGAGTTCAACGTCGGAAGCACGACCTTCGGAATCGGCAACGGCGAAGGTCTCGGATTTGAACCCGGCGCTTCGACCGGCGCGGCATTCGAAGTCGACGACATGGGCGAGATGCGCGAACGCCTCAAAGCCAGCGGCGTCGAGGTCGGCGAAGTGCACGAGTTTCCCGCATGCGTGACGTGCTTTGCGAGCGATCCCGAAGGTAACCGTTTTGCGCTTCACCAGCGCCGCGCACCCGCGCCCGAGAATGCCGCTTAACCCTACGCCTTAGCAGTTTCGCGCGACGCTTCGATTAGGATCTGCGCAACCTCCGGCCGCGAGAACTCCTGCGGAGGAAGCTGCCCGGCGCGGAGCATCTCGCGCACTTGCGTGCCGCTGAGTGCCACGTGATGCGTCGGATCGTGGCTGCAAGTCTTCTGCGAGCCCATTCCTTCACAGCGCAGGCAGTAGAAGCTGTTTTCGAACTTGAGCGGGATGATGCCTAACTCTTCCGAGGTGAAGTTGTCGAACATCTTCTGCGCGTCGTACGTTCCGTAGTAGCTTCCGACGCCGGCGTGATCGCGGCCTACGATGAAGTGAGTACAGCCATGGTTCTTGCGCATGATCGCGTGGAAGATCGCCTCGCGCGGCCCGGCATAGCGCATCGCTGCCTGCAGCGTGCTCAGCAACACGCGGTTGGAGGGATAGTAGTTCTCGAGCAGCGCGCGATAGCACCGCATCCGGACCTCTGCGGGAATATCGTCGCTCTTGGTCTCGCCGACGAGCGGGTGGAGCAGCAGTCCGTCGACGATCTCCATCGCGCATTTTTGAATGTACTCGTGAGCGCGGTGCACCGGATTGCGCGTCTGGAAGCCGACGATCGTCTTCCATCCGCGACGCTCAAACTCGGCTCGGCATTCGCTGGGAGAGAGATTCTCGGGATCGTGCTCGCGAGCCAACACCGTGACGGGCCCGGCGACGAGCACCTCTTTGCGCTCGTAGAGCGCGGCTACGCCTGGGTGCTTCTCGTCTTCGGTTAAGTACACGTTGCGCGCTTCGCGCGCTTTGTCGTAGTCGTAGACCTCTTCGACGTCGATGACGCCGCGCAAGACGCCTTCGCCGTCATAGAGTGCCGCCCGCGTGCCGGGGGTGGGCGCCTCTTCGCGAGTGACTCCTAAAACGACGGGGATGCTCCACGGTAATCCGTTCGCCAGTCGCATCCGCTCGACGACGCTCTCGTAATCCTTGCGCGACATGAAGCCTTCCAGCGGACTCAGCGCGCCATTGGCGATCAAGGCAAGATCGTTGAGGTCGCGACCCGAGAGGGTGAGGCCGCGCAGCCCTTTGCTTTCCTCGCGCAACGCGCGCTCGGACTCCGCGGAATCGACGGTCCGATTGACCAGCGTGCCGCCATGGGGGGCGATCATGACGCCACCTTTGCGCCGGCCTCGACGTACCCGCGTCGCTCGAGTTCTGCGAGGATTTTCGACACGCTCTCTTCGACCGCTTCGAGTTCGCTGTCGACCACCACGTCGGGATTCTCCGGGGCTTCGTAGGGATCGGAGACGCCGGTGAAGTGCTGCAGTTCGCCGGCGATTGCCTTGGCATAAAGCCCTTTGACGTCGCGGCGAGTGAGCTCGTTCAAGGAACAGCGCACGTAGACTTCAACGAACTGTTCGCTACCGATGCGCTGACGCGCCTCGGCCCTTGCCAGCGCATACGGGGAAATGGCCGCGGTGATTACGGCGGCGCCGTGCTTCACGAGCAGCGAGGCCACGAACGAGATTCGCCCGATATTGATATCGCGGTCTTCTCGGCTAAATCCGAGCCCTTTAGAGAGATGGGTGCGGACCTCGTCGCCGTCGAGCACTTCGACGTTGCGGCCGCGAGCGATCAGCTCTGGTCCAAGCCGTTCGGCAATAGTGCTCTTGCCGGCACCGGAAAGACCGGTGAGCCACACGGTGAATCCCTGGTTCAACTGGAGTTCCTTTCTGGGAGGTTAACTATGTTAACCCCGGTTGCTTTTTTCGCATCCATAGTTTTGGGTCCCCGCCCTCGGGACCTCCGTCAGAGCGCGCCAGGCGAAAACTGCGCGGCGTGCAGACGCGCGTAGGCGCCACCCTTAGCGAGCAATTCGTCGTGCGTCCCGACCTCGATCACGCGACCCGCTTCGATGTAGAGTACTTTGTTCGCCCGCCGGACCGTTGAGAGACGGTGGGCAATCATCAACGTCGTGCGCCCGGGCAGCAACCGGTCGAGAGCCTCCTCGATCAGGGCCTCGGAGTGACTGTCGAGCGAGCTGGTTGCCTCGTCGAGGATCAGAATCCGTGGATTTCGCAAGACCGCGCGCGCAATCGCGATTCGCTGGCGTTCGCCTCCCGACAGACGCGTGCCCCGTTCGCCGACCTCCGTGGCGTAACCGTCGGGAAAACCGCGCACGTACTCTTCGACGTTCGCGTCGCGTGCCGCGGCGCGGACCTCTTCGTCGCTTGCCTCGAGGCGCCCGTACCGAATGTTTTCGAGAATCGAGCCGCGGAAGAGCTGGACGTCTTGGGGCACGATCGCAATGGCACGGCGCAAGTCGGATAAGCGTACGTCTGCAATGTCGATACCGTCGAGCCGAACGCTTCCCTCTTGCGGCTGATAAAAGCGCGGAACCAAGTTTACGATCGTGGTCTTACCGGCGCCGGATGGGCCAACCAGCGCGACGATTTCACCCGCCGCGATCGAAGCATTAATATGGTTGAGCGCGGGCGGTTCGCCAGCTCCGTAGCGGAACGTCACGTCGACGTAATCGAGTTGCCCACGCACGTTGGGCATTGCGATCGCATTTGGAGGATCGCGTACCTCGACGGGAAGGTCCAGCAGTTCGAACACGCGCCCGGCGCCCACCATTGCCTTGCTGATGTCCCCGAAGAATGCCGCGACGCGATTCATGGGATTCATCAAGTTGACGAGCAGTCCCCAATACATGAAGACGCGGCCGGTATCGAGCCGTCCGACCAAGACCTCGCGAACGGAGAGCCACATGATTGCGACGACGGCCGCCACCATAATGGTCGAAACGACCAAGGGCTGAGTTTGAATGAACTGCGTCAGCTTCATGTACGCGCCGAAAAAATCGTCATTCCGCGTGCGAAAACGAGCGACTTCGAACTCCTCTCTCCCGAACGATTTGACGACTCGCTGCCCTTGCAGAATTTCGGAAAGGTTTGAGGTGAGATCGGCGATCCGCCGTTGCGCCAAGTGGGTGCTCGCCGAGATTAGCCGCTGAAAGTTGGAGACGGCGAAGGAGACGATCGGCGCGACGATGACGAGCGAGAGGGTCAAGAGCCAATCGAGATAGATCATCGTCACGAACGACGAGATAAAGGTCGCCAGCGCGACGACGAGTTGCGGTACGGAGACGCTCACGGCGTCGATCATCATCTGTAGATCGGTGGAGAATCGCGCGATGAGTTCTCCCGGACGCCATTTCGCGAACTCGCCGAGCGGTAAGTTCAGCAATCGATCGAAGAGCCGGACGCGCAGGCGCGCCACCAGATTCTGGCCGCTCCACGCCGTCATATACGTCTGGCCGTAAATGGCGGCGTTCCCCAACACGAGCGCAAGCGACGTCAGGCCCAAGGCCAGGTAGAGCGCCCGCAAGTCGGGAGCGTGGCCGGGTCGCGGAATGAGAACGTCGTTGATGATGATCTTAAACGAGAGCGGGGGGACGATCGAGAGAACGCCGGCAAAGACTCCCAGAGCCATCGCGACGCCAAGGCGTGCGTAGTACGGGCGGGCCTCGCGAGCCAGACGGTAGAGGATCGAGCGGCGGTTCATCCGCCGAAGGGGCTTGCCGCCGCTGTGGAGTGAAACCTCCCGCCGCGCGCTATGGTACGTGTGGATGCATGACCCAGGAGGAACGCACGACTTACATGGATTGTTATTTCCACTCCAACGTCCCGTCGATTGCGCCGTGCACCGAGTGCGGGAAGTCGATCTGCGCGACCTGCCGCGACGAACGCGGCGCCTGCCCCAGTTGTCGTCTCGCCGCGAAAGTCGAGGCGGCTACGGCAACTCGCCAACAAATTCACGGCCAGGTTCCGCCGCGCCCGGCACCCGCGAGCGTACGCGGTACGGCGACGATCGTCGCACCCTCGGATCCCGCAGAGTCGCGCGCCTTGGTCGCGCTCGGTTACCCGCTCTGGCCGCTGGCACTCGTGTCGCTCCTGGATCGCAAGCAGTCTCGAAGCTTGCGGCGCCAAGCTTTTCAGGCACTTGGATTCAACGTCGGCTTCTTTGGTTTTTGGGCGCTCCTCTCGCTCGTCGCGCAACTGCCGTTTCTCGGCATCTCCGCAATGGTGCTCGTGCCCCTGCTCGCCCCACTTTTCTTAGTCGCCAGCGTCTACTACGGCATCAAGACGTGGAACGGCGACGAGGTTCGCATCCCGGTCGTTACGAGCTGGCTGGACGAGCGCATGCCTCACGGCGATACGAACGCGCGATAGCGCGCTAGAAAAGCCCGCGCGGCGACGGCATGATCGACGACCGGCTGCGGGTAAGCATCTCGCTCGAAGAGCGCCAGCGAAAGTTGCGGTGAATCGTCGGCGCGCCCGTGCCACGCCTCTCGTGGGATATGTCGCAGCTCGGGGATCCAGCGTCGCGCATACGTACCGTCGGGATCGTATCGGCGCCGTTGCCGCTGCGGATTATAAATTCTTGGAAACTGCGCCATGTCGGCGCCGACGCCCGCGATCCACTGCCAGTTGCCCGCCGCGACCGCCGGATCGTCCTCGACGAGCCAACGATTCCATTCGTCCCGCCCCACGCGCCAGTCAACCGATAAGTCGAAGCAGAGGAGCGAAGCCGCCACCGCTCTAACGTGCGGGTGCATCCATCCCGTTTGATGCAGCTGACGGATTCCCGCATCTACGAGCGGGTACCCGGTCTTACCGGCGCGCCAGGCCTCGAGCCCCGGATGATCCTGCGCCAGCGCAAATCCCTGCATCTTCTCTTGCAGCGGCTGCTCGGTCGCGTCGTGGAAGAACCACGAGAGCTGCAAAAAGAAATCGCGGCGCGCGAGCGCGCGCAAAAACAGCCTCAGCGAAGCGCGCTCCTCGCCCAGCGCGAACGGATCGCCGAGCCGCTCGCGCGCTCTCCGCGCGATCGTTCGCGCCGAAATCGTTCCGAACGATATATGCGCAGAGAGTTGCGACGTTCCGTTCTCGGACGGAATCGCGGCTTCTGCGCCGTACCGGGCGGCGCGATCCGCCAGGAAACGCTCCAACAGCACTCGAGCCCCTGCGGAACTGGCCCCGATGCCGTCTTCGTGCGACCCAAACTCCCGAGCTTGCGGCAACGCTTCTCCGCCGGCTTCGCTTGCGGTAAACCGTAGCAAGAGTGGGTTCTCATACGAGGCGACTGCGAGCTTCCACCAACGCTCGAAGTACGGCGCGAATGCGCGATAGCCGGCGCCGTCCGCACCGCGTGCCGCGGCGCTCTCCTCGGGCGGAATCGCCGGAGCGTCGTGCACGACCAGCGCGGCGAGGCCGGCCTCTTCCAGCTCGGATTGCAAGCGTCGATCGTCATCCATCCCTTGCGCGTGATATGACGCGCTCCACGCTGCCCCGCCCGCGCGGGTTGCGCGAGCGATCTCGGCGATGATCTTTCCCGGCGCTCCGCGGCGGACCACGAGCCGGCTTCCCATCTCTCGCAGCTCCGCGTCCAGCGCCGCAACCGCGGAGCAAAAGAACGCGGCTCGGCGCGGTGAGGCTTTCAAACGTAGCGCGAGCGCGTCGTCAATCACGATCGTTGGAAGAATCCGGCCGCGCGAAGCCGCCGCGGCTAAGCCGGCGTGATCGTCGAGACGCAGGTCGGTTGAAAAACGATAGATGAACGGCCTTTCCGCCATAAGGCCGAGTTCGGTCGCGCCGTACGCTTCCCCCGGGACGGTGCCCCGAGCTCCTTAGCGCGCTCGCATCACCGCATCGCAGAGGGCCGCATCGAGCGATGCCCGCCCGGAGTGCTTGACGATCGTGCATTGCGTCGGTTTGCCCCGTTCGTCCAGCCTCACCTCGAATGTTATCGTTGCGCGAGCGGCTTGCGCGCTGGTGAACGCCAGCGATTCCGCACGATGCTCGCGCTGCGGCATCGTCTGGGTGCCGAGGGCCGCGACGGCTGCCGAGTCCGGCATTGCCACGCTGCGTACGACGACGGGAGCGTGCCGCTGCGTCGCGAGGATCGCGATGGTGAGCGCTCCGGCGGCTGCCAGGCCCGCGCCCCATTTCCAGCCGTAGCGCCGAGCCGGGACGCGTGCCAAAGCCCTTCGCACGTCGGGCTGCCATTGCTCTTGATCGCGAGCCTGCGCGACAACGTTGATGACTCGCTCGATCTCGCGTTCGCCGCCGATCGTTGCGAGGCAGGGCCGGCACGTGGAAAGGTGTTCTCGATAGGCATGGCGTTGTTCGTCGCCGGCCTCTCCGAGAGCGATGGCGCCGGCTAGTATCTCGGCCGTGGTGCAGTTCGAAGCAGCTTTCACGAGAGCGAATCCTCATTCATCACGTGTCGTAACGTTTTCATCGCGCGGCAGACTCGCTGCCGAACGGCATCGGCGGTAGTACCAAGAATCTGCGCGGCCTCCGACGAGGAGTATCCGGCATAGCTCGTCATGAGCAGGGCCGCCGTCTGTTCCACCGGCAAGCGCGCGAGCGCCGCCTGCAGATCGACGGACTGCGCCCCGTGCTCGTCGACGCGCCAGGCGCTGCGATCCAGATCGCGATCGAGCGGCAGCACGTGCAGGATCTTTCGGCGGCGCATGAACGAGATTGCGGCGTTCGTTGCGGCGCGATAGAGCCAACCCGCCCGCAGCTCTCGCACCGGATCCGCCGCTAACGTGCGGTATGCGGAAAGAAAGACGTCTTGCGTCAGATCGAGCGCGACCTCGGCGTCGCCAACCATACGGCGGAGATAGCGCGCGAGCTTCGTTTGGTGCTCGATCACTAACTCTTCCGTTCGCCTTTGCGCGATCGCAGTACGATCCATCGCAACACACGTTTCTAAACCGCTTGTCATTCCGGAGCTCGCGAGACCTCCTGTACCCTGAACAACGGCGGGAGCACGCCGCCTGTGACTGGATTTGGAACCTCAGCCTCCGATTTCGGAGAAAGCCCGCATGCGCGAGGCGGTCTCGCCAAGGCGAAGGTGATGGCGCGCGGGCTTAATCAGCATAGAGGAGCGCAAAAGACCGGCAAGCTCTTCGGTGCTCGCACCGGCCCGCAAAGGGGTTCGCAGATCGAGCGCGTGGTCGCCGAAAAGGCAGAGTCGTAGGCGGCCGTCGGCCGTCAGGCGCACGCGGTTGCAGCGATCGCAATAGTCGTGGGAGAGTGGACTGATCACGCCGACCGCACCCATGGCGCCGGGAAAGGCAAAATATCGCGCGGGACCGTTGCCTTGGGGGCCCGGCACCGCTTGCAGCTCGCCGTCGACCGAGATACGCGCCAAGATCTCCTCGGACGAAACGTAGGCATCGCGCTGCAGCTCCACATTCTCGCGCACCGGCATCACTTCGATGAAGCGCACGTAAATCGGCCGATTCTTCGTTAGCATCGCGAACTCGATCAGCTCGTCGTCGTTCTGCCCGCGCATGATCACGCAGTTCAATTTAATCGGCGCCAGCCCGGCATCGATCGCCGCGTCGAGTCCGCGCAGCACGAGATCCAAGCCCGGCCGGCGCGCGATGCTTTCGAAGCGATCGGCGCGCAGCGTATCGAGGGAAAGATTGATGCGGCGCAACCCCGCCGCCGCCAGCTCGCCAATCTGCTCCTTCAAGAGCAGTCCGTTGGTAGAGAGCGCGATGTCTTCGATGCCGGGGATCTCCGCCAGCGCGGCAACCAGCCGGCTCAACTCCCGCCGGAGCAGCGGCTCGCCGCCGGTCAGACGAAGGCTTCGCACGCCGACGGTCGCCGCAGCGCGCACGATCTCGACGATCTCCTCGTAGCTCAGAATCTCGTCGCGGCGAAGCCACGGCAGACCCGACTCCGGCATGCAATACACGCAGCGCAGGTTGCATTTATCCGTGACGGATATTCGCAAATACGTGATCGGCCGGCTGAATCCGTCAACCAGCGAGATCTTAGTCGCCTGCAAAGATATCGTCCGATAGGGCCGGATTGAGCTTATAATCGTCGATCGTCGAGCTGATGTCGGCGACGTAGCCCGGCTCGGTGACGTGCCCGGTTTGCGATGCCACCACGACGTTGCCGCCCTGTTGGCCGTAGTGATTGGTCATCTCCGCGTAACCGCCGTTGTAGTAGTTCCAACGAAGCGTCGTAACCGTTGCCGTCCGATCGTCCGCCGTCGCGTCGATATGTTCGACGTTGCCGCGCTTGCGCGGCACGAGCCGGAATCTCGTCGTCGTACCGTCGTCGGAGGCAACTGTAACCGTATAGAGATCGCGCCATCTCGACGGAGGCTCGATGTGAGCGTAGAGCTTGTCGAACTGCTGTGCGACCACGGGAACGCCGCTCGTGAACATGACCTTGTACTTATCCGGCTGCTTGTAGTAATACGTCCCGGCCAGATCCGCCGACAGAAACGGAAACGACTTCATGGCCACGTGAGCGTGCAGCGTCGCCATGAACGCGTGAAGGTTTGGGTTGAGCGAGGCCATCCGGTCGAGCAAACCGCCGGGGGAGGCGGCCGGAGCGGGCGCCGCGGCGCACAAGAGGGCGGCCAAGAGGCACGAGACTGGAGTGGTGAAACGGTTCATCTAGTCGAGCATACCCGAGGGCGAGGGTTCAAAGGGTTGAAGCGCCATTGAAATCTCGGCGCGGACCTCCTCGCTTGGTTCCACGTTCGAGTGCCGGCGCAATGCCGCCACCGCCGCGGGCGAGCCGATTCGACCCAGCGCCCAGGCCGCATGCCCGCGCACCATCGGGTGCGGGTCGCCGCACAAGCTCTCGGCCAAGGGCCCGACCGTCGACCGGTCGAGGGCGTTCCCGAGGGCGACTGCGGCGTTGCGCCGCAGCACTGCGGCGCCCCGCCAGCCCATTGCCGTGAGCCGGAAGCGCTTCTCGAAGGCGCCACTGCGCAACCGCAGCAAATCGACCAGCCCCGGGCGGCCGGCTTCGGGATTGGCCGGCGTCCACCGGGCACCGCCGCGGGGGCCGGCGTCGCGCGTCGGGGGGCAGACGAGCTGGCAGATGTCGCAGCCCCAGACCCAGTCGCCGATCAGCGGCCGCATCGCCGCCGGAATCGTGTCGGTCCGCTGGGTTAGATCCGAGATGCACCGGTTTGCGTCGATCGTGTAATCGCCGCGCAACGCCTGCGTCGGGCAGGCCTCAACGCAGCGCGCGCAACTGCCGCAAGTCTTGGAAATGGATTCGTCGGGCGGCAGCTCCAGCGTCGTGACGACTTCGCCGAGAAAGACGAACGAACCCAGTCCGGGTGAAATCAGGTTCGTGTGCTTGCCGATCCATCCCAGGCCGGCGCGTGCCGCCAGCGCCCGTTCCGCCAACGGTCGTGTGTCGCATGCAACCGTCGTTACCCGCTCACCAACCGCCTCGTCGATCGTCTGTGCGACCGCATCGAGGAGCGCGCGCAATCGCCGATGGTAATCTGCCGACCAGGCGTAGTTCGAGACGCGGCCACGCAGTGGTCCGGCACGTGGGGCCGCAGTGGCATAGGGAAGCGCGATGCAGAGAACGCTGCGCGCGCCCGCGCACAGCTCGCCGGGATCGGTCGCGCGCCGGGCGTACTCGTCATCGTAGCTCCAACAAAGAAAGTCTCTGCGCGCGAAGGCCGCTTGCATTCGGCGCCGCGATTCTTCATCCGCGCGCGCACTCGTAACGCGAACCGCGCCGGCGCCCAGTGCGAGCGCCGTGCGGACCGCCAGCTGCTTTATCGCTTCGCTCACAGCGTCGCCAGTGGCCCCGCTCTTCCTCGCGGGAATGCTTCGTCGATCGCAGCGATGTCGCCGGCGTCGAGTGTCAGCGATCCCGCTGCAGCGTTCTCTTCGACGTGAGCCACCTGCGCGGCTTTTGGGATCGCAAACACGTTCTGCTCCCGGGTGAGAAATGCGAGGGCGGCCTGCCGAGGCGTCGCGCCGTGCTTGCGCGCGACGCTCTCGAGCACGCCGCGCCCCTTCGCGGTACGCAAGAAGCCTCCGCGGCCAAAGGGGGTGTATGCCACGATCGCGATTCCGCGCCGATACGCAGCCGGAATCAGCTCGTGTTCGATGCCCCGTTCGCCCAGATGATAGAGCACCTGATTGCAGGCGAGGGGAACGGCGCGCAGGTACGATGAGGCCTCGAGCATCGAATCGGTCTCGAAGTTGCTGACGCCCACGAAGCGTGTCGTTCCCCGTTGCACTAAGGCTTCAAGAGCTTGCATCGTCTCTTCGAGCGGATGCGAACCGGGCCAGTGGAGCAAGTAAAGATCCAAGTACTCGCAGCGAAGACGCTCCAGACTGCGCTGGGCCGCAGCCAACGTTCCCTGGTAACTCGCATTGCCGGGCAGGACCTTCGTGGCGATAAAGAGCCTCTCGCGCGGAATGCCTCGGATAGCTTCTCCGAGAAACTCCTCAACGGCGCCGGTACCATACATCTCCGCCGTATCGAGGTGGGTCATTCCCAACTCGATCCCACGTTCGATCGCGCGTTGCGCTTCTCTGCGCGCAGAGCCGCTCCCCGGCATGTTCCACGTGCCCTGACCGATCACCGGAAGGTCCACACCGGTCGTTCCAAAAGGTTTATGTTTCATCAAAATCTTAAGGAATCTCGCCTAAAAAAACTCGAAGTCTTCTTGGCGCGCCGCGTACGCCAGCAAGCCTCCGCGCAAATGCAGCACACGCTCGAATCCCGCTTCCCGTAAGCGCCGGACCGCCCAGAGCGACTTTACGCCGACTCGGCAGGCCACGATGTACCGCACGGCACTATCGAGTTCGAACATCCGCTCGTCGAGCTGGGATGCGGGAATTCGCAGAGCGCCCGCTATCGAGCCGAGCACCGCTTCGTGCGGTTCGCGAACGTCGAGCAGCGTCGCGTCGCGCAGGGCTTCGTCGAGCCGATCGGCGTCGATCTCCGCGACATCGCTTTCGACTTCAACCGGTTCGTAGGCGTGCTTCGCGATGCCGGTAATCGCCGGGACCGTGCCGCACAGCTCGCAGTCCTCATCGCGATCGAAGCGCAGCTCGCGAACGCGCGCTTGCAGGCTGTCGACGAGCAGCAGCCGCCCGACCAGCGGCTCTCCGATTCCAAGAACGACTTTGAGCGCCTCCGCGGCTTGCCACGCCCCGATGAGCCCGGCGAGTGCACCGAGGACGCCGCCGTCGGTACAAGTCGGCGTCAGCTCAGCCGGCGGCGCTTGAGGATAGAGGCAGCGGTAGCACGGACCGCCGGGCGCGCAGAGTACGCTGAGTTGGCCATCGAAGCGAAAGATCGAGGCGTAGACGTCGATCTTCTTCTCCAAGTAACACGCGTCGTTGATCAAATAGCGCGTTGGGAAGCGATCCGTGCAATCGAGCGCCACGTCATACGCGCGCACGAGCTCGCGAGCGTTCTGCTCGTCGAGACGAAACGGGAGCGCGTCGACGCCAACGTAGGGATTGAGCGCGTGCAACCGCGCCGCCGCCGCGACGGCCTTGTTGCAACCGACGTCGGCAGTGGTAAAAATCGTCTGCCGTTGCAGGTTCGTCTCGTCAACGGCGTCGTCGTCGACCACGCCGATGCATCCAACGCCGGCGGCGGCCAAATACTGCAACGCCGGTGAACCAAGCCCTCCGGCGCCCACAACGAGCACCCGCGCCCCGGTGAGCCGTTCTTGACCGCGTAGTCCTACTTCGGGGATCAGCAAATGCCGGCTGTAGCGTCGCCGCTGCTCGCCGTTCACTCCGACCGCTCCTCCGAGCGCCCGAGTGCGGGGTGCCGCTCGTCGAACCATTCCAAAACCGTCGCGCGCGCGTGCTCCGCCGCGTAGGTATGATCGCTCTCGATCGTTGCCAGCGTCTTCGGCTCCGGAGCGCGGCCATAGAGCTCGCGCACGCTTCGCGGGCTCACCATCGCATCGCGACTCGCCGCGATATAGAGCGCCGGCCTGCCGGCAAGGCGCGGTAACAGCTCGTCGTAGCGAGCTTCGACACCGGCCACCAGCTCCGGCAACGTAACCCCGACCACGTATGACGAGCGAAAGTCCGTGACGCCCACCTTACGCAACGCCTCCAACGATGTGGGGCGGCCGTAGCCGGTAGCGATGGCGACCGTGCCCCGGATGTTCGAATCGAGCGCCGCGGTGAAGATCGCCGTCATTCCTCCCATGCTATGCCCCAGCGTGTAGATTACGTCGTCGGAGCGTTCGCGCACAAACGCGACGACGCGGAACATCGCTTCGATGCAATCGTCGATGCCGCGCAGCTCGCCGCCGCTCGCCCCGAGTTTATGTCCTGGAAAATCGAGGCTGTAGACGGCCAAACCGTGGCTTGCGAGAAACGAACAGAGAAAATCGAGATTCTGTTTGCTCGAAGAGTATCCATGACCGGCGACCACGCAGACGCGGCGCGGGCGGCGGGGTTCGTACGCTAGGACCGCAAGGGGATTGCGTTGTGCCTCAATGCGTAAGAGCTCGACCTTAGCCACGCGTTTCGTTCGCTCGCCATTGCGCCTCGCCGTCGGCATACCGTTCCTTTTTCCAAATCGGCGCGCGGGCTTTTAGCTGATCGATCGCAAAGCGGCACGCCTCGAACGCCGCGGCGCGGTGTTGGGCTGCAGCTGCGACCGCCACCGCGACTTCTCCGACGGCGAGATCGCCAACCGCATGAGCGATCCAAAGCCGCACGTCGCCGAAGCGCTCGCGCGCTTGTGCGTCAATCGCCTCAAACTCGTTGCACGCCATCGACTCGTAGGCTTCGTACGAGAGGCCGACGACCGCGCGACCGTCGTGCGCGTCGCCGCGGACGATGCCTAAGAACGTCACCAGCGCGCCCTCATTCGCCCTCGCGACGTTTGCGAAGCGGCGCGGATCGATCGGTCCCCGCACGATGCTAAAACGCTCGCTATCCACCGCCCACCGGTGGAAACAGGGCGATCTCGTCGCCGTCGGTCAGCGGGCCATCGGAATCGACGAGCCGGCCGTTACGGGCGATTCGCATAGAGGAACGATGCGGCGCAAGCGCAGGGAATTGCCGTTCCAGGAGTCTTTGGGCGTCACTGACGCGGGCGCCCTCGGGAAGATTGAGGCTCCGTTCGGACGCCTGAAGGATTTCGCGCAGGCTCGCGAAGGCGAGCAACCGAATTCGCATAGGCTATCTCTTCGACGGGAGTACGTTCGACCCGTACCGGAATTTAGAATGATGAGAACCTCTACGTTCACCGGAGCGTTGGCGCTCTGGATCGCCCTGGCGGCTCCGAGCGCCGGCTGGGCTACTGCTGCCCAGTGCACGGTCGAGGTGCTCACGGTGGAAGGGACGCCTTTGACGGTGTCCTACTGCATTACGGCGGCGCCGCGCTCCACCGGCACGCAAGAGATCATCGTCCCCGTGGTCGCCACCTATTCGGCGCCGGGCCGCTCGCTACGTTTCACGAACGAACTGCACTTTCTCGCCGGGGAAGGCGTCTCTCGCGTGTTGGAGAGCCTGGACCTTTCAAAGCTCGGCCTCAGCGGCACGCTGCACCTCACGCTGGCCTACATCCAGGGTCTGGTGCACGTGGAAGGGGCACTGCTCACACCGGGAGCGATCACGATTAAGTGAGGCTCGACGGGCTCCTCGTGCTCTCAACTGCAACCGCGGGGACGCTCCGGCCGCTCTAGAGCAAAGTATGCGCCGCCGCTACATCGCCTACAATAGGTCCAAGATCCCCGACGGCTGTCGCTAGAGGAGAGTTCGTTTTCCTATGCCTTGTACGGCAACCATTCCCAACCTCACGGCTCGCGAGCAAGCGCACCACCTTTACGAGACGATACCGCCCGGTCTCTTCCGAGTTCAAGACGAAGCCGATCGTATCGCATGGCGCGTCAGCCCCGAGCCGTTCGCATTGTCCAAGGAACAGCTCGACGCGATCGAAGGCCTGGGCACCGATCTTCTTCGCTTCTATCGGGCGCTCAACAATCTCTACAATCGCAGCGTCCGCGGAACGTCCCCAAGCTTCATCGCCGAGTATCTCGATCAGGGAAAGCCCGAGCAAATTGTCAAGCTAGGACGCCAGAACCGTTTCAAACAAGACGTTCCGGGCGTCATCCGCCCCGACCTCATCATCACCGCAGACGGTTTTACCGCGACCGAACTCGACAGCATCCCCGGCGGAATGGGCTTTCTTGGCGCGATGACGGAAGCGTACTGCCAACTTGGCCTGGAGAGTGCCGGCGGCGATCACGGTATTCCGGCCGGCTTTGCCGCGATGTTGCGCCACGTAACCGGCGTCGAGCATCCGACCGTCGCAATCGTGGTATCCGAGGAATCCGCGGATTACCGCAACGAGATGTCGTGGCTGGCCGACGCGCTGCGCCGGTTGGGTTTTGCCGACGCGTGGGTGCGCTCTCCGCAAGAGGTCACGTTTAGCGAAGAGGGCCTCTTCATTCGCCACGATGATGGCCGCGAGGCGCGGCTCGACGCGCTCTATCGCAACTTCGAGCTCTTCGATTTGTTCAATGTGCCCAAGCAAGAGCTGATGCTCTATGCCGCTCGTCACAATCGTGTGCGAATCGTGCCCGCGCCCAAAGCGTCGCTCGAAGAAAAGCTGGCGTTCGCGCTATTGCACCACCACGCACTCTCGACGGCGTGGCGCAGCGAGCTGGGTGCCGACGTCTTCGAACGGCTGCTCCGAATCTTTCCCCAAACTTGGGTGATGGATCCGCGCCCGATGCCGCCGGAAGGGGTGATCGCACGCTTGGAGGCCGGCGGTGCTCCGGTCTCGGATTTTCGTCAGCTAACGTCCCTTCCAAAAAGCGAGCGCGCGTATGTGATTAAACCCTCGGGCTTCTCGCAGCTCGCGTGGGGCTCGCGCGGCGTCAAGATCGGGGACGATCTTACGCGGGAGGAGTGGGCCTCCGCCATCGAGGTAGCGTTGACGTCGTTCGACCGGACGCCCTACGTGCTTCAGCGGTTTCACAAAGGCAAGTTGATTCGACAGAGCTACTTCGACCGGGACCGCGACGAGATACGCGAGTACGACGGCCGCGTTCGTCTTTGCCCGTACTACTTCGTAACGGGCGAAGAGAGCGTCGTACTCGGAGGAATTTTGGCGACGATAGCACCGGCCGACAAGAAGCTCATCCACGGCATGACCGACGCCGTCATGACTTCCTCGATTTTGCGCGAACGCACCGTTTCATAAAACGCGCTTGCGCGCAATCGTCCTTTGCCGGCACGGCGTCACGGAAAGCAACCTCGCCGGACACTTTCTCTCCCGAACCGACGTGCCGTTGAGCCCGCTCGGCGTCGCGCAATGCCGGCAACTTCAAATCGAGTTGGAAGCCTTTGACTTTGAGCGTTGCTTGGTCAGTCCGATGCGGCGCTGTTTGGAGACGCGCGAGATCGTCGCGCCGCAAACTCCGTTCGAAGTTGACGCCGCGCTGCGTGAAATCGATTTCGGCACCTGGGAGGGCGAGACGCTGGAGCGGCTGCAGATCACCGATCCCTCCGGGCTCGCACAGCGGCGGCGCGATCCGGTGCATTTTCGCCCGCCGCAGGGCGAGAGCTTCGCGGACGTCGCGCGGCGGCTGCGACCCGTCGTCGAAACGCTGCGTCGTCCACTGCATTGGCTCGTCGTCGCACATCGCGGGACGCTGGGTGTGCTCGAACGGCTCCTACGCGATCTGCCGCTCGAGTCCCAAGCGGTGAAAGGCCTGGAGCCGGCGCAGTTTCGAGTCGTTGACTAGATTGTGTCGTCCGAGTCCATTGTCATCCTGAGCCTGTCGAATTCTTGTCTTGCGGTTCCTCAGGTCATCCTTCCACATATTCATGTCATGCGATAAGCTCAGGTCATCATTCGACAGGCTCAGGATGACAAGCGACAAGCTCAGGATGACAAGCGACAAGCTCAGGATGACAAGGCGAGGGCTAAAGTCAGGATGACAATCGGAGGGCTGACGGATGGCGATGGTACCTAGCGCAGGCGGGTAAGGATCGTGTGCTGCGACGGAACCTCGATGCGATCCGGTACGAAGGTGACGGCGTCGTACCACATCGTGACCGGAATCTGACCCGTCAATGAAAGCTCGACGTCTTGCGCGGGGACGGCGGCCGGCCGCGCGGACGGCGCTGCCGGGTCTTTCATCAGCGGTTGCGCTGCGCCCGTAACGGGCGAAAGCCACGTCACCGTCGACTCATTCCACGCTGCAAGTTGCGCGGGCAGCGCGAAGAGACCCGCGAGCAACCCGGGTTCGATCACCACGAAATGATGCGTACCCGTCCCGAGCGCTACCGTGCGGGCAGCGTTGCTCTGCGTGCCGGTAATCGTCGCGGAGGCTGCAGTGAGCGCAACGGTTACGCCGACGTTCTGACCGCCCGCGAGATAGTTGCCCGTATAGCTCGCCGGCGAGAGATCCGAGCCAAGCGCGAGCGTTGCCTTCGCGGAAAGCATCATCCCCATGACTGACGCCCACGAGTTCTCGTCGATCTCGGTCGCGGAATCGTTCCGCTTGACGGTCACGTTCCACTGCCCAATCGGTTGTCCGCTCATCGAAGCAGTATAATTGTACGCACCGGATGCCGGAAACGGAGCGGTCGCCGCAACCACGGCGAGCACGAATGCCGGTATCAACGTTTAGACCGGGACCTTCGCGCGGGCTTGACGCGCGACCGCGTTTACCATGACGTCAATTTCTTCGGCCGTATTATAGCCATGCGGCGACACCCGGATGCCGCCCGCTCGATAGGTCGTCACGATGCCCTGGCTTTCCAGCGCTCGTCCGAGCGCAATGCTGTCGAGGCCAGGGATACTGAAGGTAACGATTCCTGAAGAGCAACTTCGTCCACGCAGCGTGGAGAACTCTGCGTCCAGAGCGGTAAGTCCTTCACAAAGCCGGTCGGTCAAGGCTAGAACGTGATCCGCAACGGCCTGCGGTCCACTTCGTTCGAAGAGGTCGATCGCGCAAACGAGCGAGAGCGTACCCAGCAGGTTGGGAGTCCCACTTTCGAAGCGGAGAACGTCCGGCGAGAAAGGCTGCTCGTAGTTGTGAAAGTCCCACATGTCGGCGAGCGACCGCCAACCAGGCATCGCAACTTCCAAGCGGTCGGCAAGGCTGCGAGTCACGTACAGAAATGCGGCTCCGTGCAAACCGAGCATCCACTTTGCCCCGCCCGCGTACAAAGCATCGACACCGAGGGCCCGCACGTCGAGCGGAAAAACGCCCAGCCCTTGCATGGCATCCACGCAGAGCAGCGCGCCCGCCTCGTGCGCCGCCGCCGCCAAACCCGCTAAGTCGTGACGGTAGCCGTCGGCGTACGAAACCCACGACACGGCGACCACGCGCGTTCGCGGCGAGAGCTCCCGTCTCAAACGCTCGGGCGTCAACCGTTCTTCTCTCGTGGGGATCAGTCTCACGTCGACTCCACGGCTGCGCAATCCAAGCCACGGAATCACGTTGGCGGGAAACTCGTTGTCGCAGAGCACTACTTCGTCCGCAGGCTTCCAGTCGATTCCGAGCGCGACGGTATTCGCGCCGGCGCCGGTATTGAGGAGCGTCGCGATTTCCGAGCCGCTCGGCTCCGATGAAGCCGCCGATCCTCGCTCGATACTCCGTCATCTGGAGATCGTACGGAAAGGTTCCCAGAACGCCGCCGGCGGCGTGCGCGCGAACGAACTGCTCGATCGCCGCTACCGTGGAGGCAGGCAGCACTCCGGCGGCGGCGTGATTCAAATAGACGTACTGCTGCGTGACTCCAAACTCGCTGCGAGGAAGCGGCGTGCTCACTCCGCGCCGATCATGTCCTTCGTATGCCACGCGATGTTGCCGGCACGGTCGCCTACGCGCTCGAGCGAAGCGAGGACGAAGAGATAGCGCGTTCCGGGACGTACGATCTCCGGATCGGCGCGCATCTCCGATTGCAGCAGTTTGATGCTGCGCTTGTAGAGCTTATCCACCTCGTCGTCTCGGTCGATCACCGTGCTTGCGAGGTTGGGATCTCGCTCGGTGTAGGCGCGCATGGCGTCGAGCAGCAACCCGTGCGCGACGCTTGCGATGCGATCGATTTCGACCTTTTGGGGTCGCATCGGCTGATCCGAGAGCTTGATGGCGTTCTTCGAAATGTCGACGGCATAATCGCCGACGCGCTCGAGGTCGGTCGCGATCTCCAGCATCGCGGCGATCTCGCGCAGCTCCCCCGCGACGGGCTGCTGCCTCCAAATAAGCTCGATGCAATGCGCCTCGATGCGCCGCCGAAGATCGTCAATGGCGTCGTCTCCCGCGACGACACGCGCCCCCGACGCGGCATCGCGATGGTCGAGCGCGTCCACCGCGACGCGAATCGCATCGCTCACCAACGCGCCAAGACGAACGACGTCGAGCCTGGTTCCTTCTAATGCCTCATGATACGCTGTGCGCACTGGCACCCTCACCTCCCAAGAAAATAGACCGCTAGTTTTGCAGGGGGCACTTCCGCGCAATCCAACGAAGGAACCTGCGTCCTTTATCAAATCATAAGGTTAAACATGCCATTTGAAGACA
Source organism: Vulcanimicrobiota bacterium (assembly GCA_963736775.1). Classification (GTDB taxonomy): domain Bacteria; phylum Vulcanimicrobiota; class Vulcanimicrobiia; order Vulcanimicrobiales; family Vulcanimicrobiaceae; genus Cybelea. The sequence continues at coordinate 319,112 of CAVTPY010000011.1, forward strand.
TCCTAGTCGCGGTCGAAGAGCCGCTTGGCTTCATTACGCTTAACCGTCCAAGCGTTCTCAATGCGTTGCGCACACGGCTCTTGGACGAGCTCTCGACGGCCTTGCGCGACATGGAGCGCGACGACAAGGTCCGCGTCGTCGTCATTACCGGCGCTGGAGAGAAGGCCTTCGCCGCGGGCGCGGACATCTCCGAGCTCAACGCACTGGCCTCGGCCGGCTCGGGGGCCGAGAAGGCCCGCAGAGGCCAGGCCATCACGCGTCAGATCGAGCGTCTCGGGAAACCGGTCGTGATGGCGATCAATGGATTCGCGCTCGGCGGCGGCTGCGAGCTTGCCATGGCCGGCGACATACGCGTCGCGAGCGAGAACGCGAAGTTCGGGCAGCCGGAGGTCAACCTCGGATTGATACCGGGTTACGGCGGTTCGCAACGTTTGACGCGGCTGGCCGGCAAAGGTGTGGCGATGCATCTGTGTTTGACGGGCGAAATCATCGATGCGTCCGAAGCGTTGCGCATCGGCCTGGTGACTCGTGTTGTCCCCGCCGGCGAGCTGATGAACGAGGCGAAACGAATCGCGACGCTCGTCGCATCCAAAGCCCCCTTAGCCATTGCGGCCTGCAAGCGGGTCATCAACAACGGCGCACATCTTTCGATCGACGATGCGCTGGAGCTGGAAGCACTCGAGTTCGGCACGCTCGTCGATACCGAGGACATCAAAGAAGGTACGCGCGCGTTCTTGGAAAAGCGCAAGCCCGCCTGGAAGGGCCGCTAACGCTCAAACGAAGACACGGCGTTGCTCATTGCTAGTGCGATGGCTGGGTTGAGACCTTCCCATTTTGCCCGAATGAAACCGTTGCGGTCGATTACGACGATCGTCGGAAGCCCTGCTACGGCAAAGAGCGGCCGCGCGCTGTCGCTTGGGTCGAGCGCGACGTTTTGTAGGCGGTATCGCCGCGCAAAAGCAGCTGCTATCGATCGCTCTTCGCCAACGTCGACCGGCACGACGGCCGCCTCGGGATGGGCTCGCGACCACGCCTCCACCAGCGGCAGCTCCAGCTTGCACGGCTCGCACCAGCTCGCGTAAAAGTCGAGAAAGAGCACGCGGCCGCGCTCGTCGGCAATGCGGAAGGCGTCGCCGTCCAAGCGCCGATACATCGCCGCGGGCGCGGGATGCGTGCCGGCGGCCTCAAACGAGCGCGGCGCGACGAAGATCTTCCAGAGTGCAAAACCGATTACGAGCGCCGCGAGAACGTCCCACAATCGCCCCGCGGTAAACAGCTTGCGCGTCGAGGTGCTACTCCGAGCGGAAAAGAGCTGCGATTCCTTGGCCGCCTCCGATGCATGCCGACGCGATGGCGTAGCCGCCGCCGCGCCGGCGCAGCTCGTGAAGCGCCGTGATCGCGAGCCGCGCACCCGACGCGCCCAGCGGATGGCCGAGCGCAATCGCCCCGCCGTTCGGATTCAATGTCTTAGCCTGTGCTGAGCCCGTCGAAGCACCCATCTCGCGCAGACATGCGATGACTTGCGGCGCAAAGGCCTCGTTGATCTCCACGACGGCAAGATCGTCCGCGCCGACGCCGCCGCGCGCGAGCGCCTTCGGAATCGCAAAAGCCGGACCGATGCCCATGATCGAGGGGTCGACGCCGACGACGCTCGCGGAGACCAGACGCCCCATCCATTGCAGACCGTCTTCGCGCGCGCGCTTTACGGTCGTGAGGACCACTGCCGCCGCGCCATCGGTGATGCCGCTCGCATTTCCGGGCGTCACAACTCCGTCTTTAACGAAGCGTGCCGGCAGTTTGCCGAGTTTCTCCATCGTTAATCCGGGGCGCGGACCTTCGTCTTTTTCAACGCGTACGGTCGAGCCTTTCGGCCCGGGAACGTCGACCCCCACGATCTCCTGCGCGAAGTAACCGCTGCTCTGTGCAGCCAGAGCGCGTTCCTGGCTCGCGAGCGCAAACTCATCGCATTCCGCGCGCGACACGCCATACTTCTTGGCAAGGTTCTCAGCCGTGATTGCCATCGGCGTATTACCGTACGAATCGATGAGCGCCGTCCACAGCGAGTCTTCAAATGCAACGTTCTGACCAAGACGAAAACCTTGGCGAGCGCCGCGTACTACGTGGGGCGCTTGACTCATATTTTCCGTTCCGCCCGCCAATGCGTAACTCGCGCTGCCGAGAGAGAGAGACTGCGCCGCTGAGAGAATCGCCTGCAACCCCGAACCGCACAGCCGATTGACCGTGAGCGCGGGCACGCCGACCGGGAGCCCCGTCCGCAGTCCAACGTGCCGCGCGAGATAGATCGCATCGGCGCTGCTCTGAATGACGTTCCCGAAAACCACTTCGTCGATCTGTTCCTTGCGGACGCCGCTGCGCCCAATCGCCTCTTCCGCCGCCGCGACGGCAAGGTCGGTGGCCGTAAGGCTCGCAAGTTCCCCGCCGAGATTACCGAATGGGGTACGGGCCCCGGCGAGAATGACGACGTCGCTGTCCTGCATAGAATCGATCATAACGACCGCCACTATTCCGCAACGGTTGCGCGCGTCCCGGCAGGCTCCGTCGCGGACCGTCCCTAAGACCGGCGACGTATGCCAATGAACCGACCCGCCGCGATCACGCTCGACGCCCGATCGCTCGTTCCTGCGACCAGGACGGCGCTAATACTCGAAACCTTCGACAAGCTTCCGATTGGAAGCGCGTTGGAGATTACCGAAGAGACCAGCCCGCGCGCACTTCGCAACGAGATGGCGCAGCTCCGTCCCGGACGCTTTTCCTGGGACGCGAGAAACCTCGGCGCCAACCGGTGGACCGTCCGGCTCGAACGAATCGACGAGAACGCCGACGGCGAGGCCTTCCTGACCTACGTCTCGGCGTTCACCTCCGCCAAGGCGAGCACCACCAAGGAGCTTGCCGCTCAGATGAGCGAGCGCACCTACAAAGCCGGTGAGACCATTTTCGACGAAGGTGAAGTCTGGCCGTATCTCGGGATCGTTAAGACCGGCAAGGCGATCTACACGTTACTCTCGCCCGACGGCAAGACGCACACGATCGGCGAACGCTTGACGCACGACACGCTCAACGAGAGCGGAACGTTTGACGGCGGCGGCGCGACGACGCGTGCCGAAGCTTTGACGGACGCGACGATCGTGACGCTTCCCAGCGAAGCGATCATTCATGCCGCCCGCAGCGACGCGGAACTCGCGCTTGGCTTTCTGATTGCGTCGTCGCAGGCTCGCCGTCGCTCGATCGACACGATTGCCGACCTGGCCTTCGCCCACGTACTGCAACGCGTCGCCAAGTTCTTGCTCGGATACGCGCGCGCATCCGTCGACATGGCGCCCGGCCTACCGGGAGTCGAGAACCTCTCGCAAGCGCAGATCGCCGCCGCCGCCGGCACGGTACGCGACATGGCGGCGCGCGCGCTGCTTCGGCTCAAGAACGCTGGCGCCCTCGAACTCGACCGCGGGCGCGTGCGCGCCATCGACCGGGCGCAGCTGGAGGCGTTTGCCGCCAACGTCGCCGCGCCACCGGTCTAGATTCGGTAGACGTCCGCCGTCGCGTTCGGATCGACGAGCGCCGAGTGGACGCGCGGTCCCGTGCACATGATCGCGTCGTGACCGATCTCGATGCGCATGTGGGTAACTTCGCCGCCCATCACGTCGTCGACGGCGCAGCCTTCGACCTTACCGGGGAATCTCGCCATGACGATGTACCGTCCCGGGTCGAGCGTAACGTCGCTGAAGAAGCCGCGGCCGTTCGTCTGGAGCGTCGCGATATGGTTCGGTCCGTTCTCGAGATACGGGCTTCGGTAGTAGTAGAGCGTCGCGCGCGCCATCGGCTGGCCGGTCTTCGCATCGACTACCGTGCCGGAGATACCGCCGAGTTGAGCGCTCAGGGCCGGCGCGCCTAGCATTCCGGCGAGCGCGAGCATGGTTACAAGTTGTTTCATGCTCACGCTTATTCCCAAACCGGAGGCCGCTTAGACTGATTCCAGGGCAGCCGTCTCTTCGGCGGCGGTTTGTAAGTCGAAGGCCGCACGCTTGCTCTTGGCAGCGGCTTCCTCGAGCGGGCGCTCCGCGCTTTGACGCTGGCCGTCGAGCACTTGCCGGCCCTTGCGGACGGCGCCGAGCGCACCGAACAGACGGCCTTCCATCTCGGCCAGCACGTCGTTTGCATACCGATCGGCGCCGTCGCGAACCTTGCGCGCTTTTTCCTCGGCCTCGCGGAGCACCACGTCGGCAGTGGTACGGGCACGCCTCACGATCTCGCTATCTTCGACCAACTCTTCGTGCTTGCTGGCGGCCTCGTCGACGATTGCCTGCGCTTTCTCTTGCGCGGCTCGCATCATGCGGTCGTGATCTTTGGCGATCACCTTGGCGCGTCCGACTTCTTCCGGCAACGACGCCCTAATTTTCTCGAGAAGTTCGATCAACCGCTCCTCCGACAGGATGCGGTAACCCGCCGGCAACCACGTTCCTTCGTGAACGTAGGCCTCAAGTTTGTCCAGCACGCGATAAACCGACATTGCTACCTCCGTTGCAAGTTGTTGCGTTTCTCCGCCATCACGCGAAGAACGGGTTCGGGGACCAGTGCGGCGACGTCGCCGCCGAGAAAGAAGACTTCCTTGACGAGGCTGGAGCTCACGAAAGAATACTTCTGATCCGCCATCAGAAAGAGCGTATCGACGTCCGAAAGCGACCGGTTCATCATCGCGGCCGACATCTCACTTTCGAAGTCGGAAACAACGCGAAGACCCTTTACGATAACGTCCGCTTCGGCGGCCTTCACGTAGTCCGCAAGAAGGCCGCGAAAATGCTCGACGCGCACGCCGCCAATAGACTTCACGCTGGCCTTGAGCATATCTTCGCGTTCCTGCAACGAGAACATCGGAGTCCGTTTCTGCGGGTTGACGACGATGGCCACGATGAGTTCGCCGAAACAGCCGGCGGCGCGCTCGATCACGTCCAAATGGCCGTTCGTAGGTGGATCGAACGATCCCGGGTAGACGGCGCGCGTCACGCGCTCGAGTTTGCCGTTCGTCAAGATTCCGGCGTCAGAAAAGCGAGCCCGACATCGCCGTAGACTTCTTCGCGCACCGAGCGATACCCGGGTATCTGCGGCAAGATTCGCTTGGCGGCGTGTTCGTAAACGACAATCGCCTCGGGAGCGAGCAATTTCCGTTCCTGCAGCAGACGGAAAAGTTGCAGCGGCACCGGGTCGGCGTACGGCGGGTCGAGATACACGATGTCGAACGGCCCTTCGAGCCGGTAGAGCGCCCTTTCGGCCGGTGCCGGAAACACCGTCACCACATCCCCAATACCGAGTTGCTTGACCGCCTCTTCAATCGCGTTGGCGACGTCACGCTGGCCTTCCACCGCGACGACGCGGGCGGCGCCGCGTGACGCGGCTTCAAAACCGATCGCACCGGTGCCGGCGAAAAGATCTAAGACCGCGGCGCCGTCGAGACGATTCATCAAGATCGAAAAGAGCGATTCCTTGACGCGTCCCGGCGTCGGTCGCACTTGCGTGCCCTTCGGCGAGCGAAGCTTTCGACTTCCGAGCGATCCACCGGTGATCCGCGGCACGTTTTCTTAGAACTCCTGCGGCGCCAGCGGCTGCAGCGACGACCGAAGCCAGGAATCGTCGCCGAGCCACTCGTAGCGGATCGTCGAATACGGAACCGTGCCGTACGAAAGCAGTTGGTCGTGGAAATGCCTCAAGGAAAATCCCGCGTCCTCGCGGTCGCGTACGAGTCCCAGCAGGATTTCGATCTGCGTCTTGCCGACGAGATAATCGATGGCTTGTCCCGGCCCCATCGCGAAGCGGGTTGCCTCGCCGCGCGCCGTTTCCTCATCGATGCCGGCGTTCTTCTCAAAGTACGCAATCGCTTGCGGCAGCGTCATCGCGCCGGTAGCCAAACCGACGTCGACACCGATTCGAGTGGCGCGGTGGCGCATCAAGTGAATCACCTGTTTGCGAGCGCCCGGATCGTCTTCGTACAAGCCTTCGCGCATCAGCATCTCTTCACCATAAAAGGCCCAGCCTTCGGCGAAGACACCGTCGCCTTGCACGTGGCGCACGAAGTCCGGATTATGATACGCGTAGGTGAACTGCATGAAGTGACCCGGGATTCCCTCGTGGCCGAGCAGCGGTAGGACCGACTGGCGCGCTTGTGCGACGAAGAAGCTTTGATTGGCCGAACTAAAATCCGGCACGAAATAGAAGCCCTGCGAATCGCTGGAAAACATCTGCGGCGGGTTCATGAATCCGCCCGGATACGTCGCCGCCAGGGCCTTCGGCACCTCGACGATGTGGAACGGGCCGATATACGGCGGGATGTCCACGATCTCGTGGGAGTTGATGAACGAGATCAGTTGCTGGAGGCTCCGTTCGTAGTACGCTAAGAAGGCCTCCTTCGAAGCAAATGCGGGCGGCGGCGAGGCCGGGGGCCCATACGCGTCGCGGCTGGCCTCCCACGTTTCTAAAGCCCGATCTCTCGCCAGCTCCAATCGGCCGATTTCGGCAACCTGTGCGGAGTCAAACGGCAGAAGCAGCACTCGCCGGAGATACCAATCGTACTGCTTGCGGCCGACGGCGAAGCCGCCCGCGGCAAAGCCGTTCATGTGTGTGTCGAGCCAGCTCCGATAGGCATGCAGGGCCTTTAGCGCGACTCCTTGTGCCGCAGCGAGATCGCTGCGTGTGGCAGGCGATGTATCCTGCGCAATCTCGTCGAGCGTTGTCGTGTAAAGCGAGTCGCCGTCGCGAATGTCTTCCGAGGCAATCTGCGCGAACTCGCGAACAGGCTGCGTGAGATTCGCTCGCCCTTGATCGAGCACGCGGGGACACTCGCGCAGCCGCGCGATTGCGGCGCGGACGCGAACTTCGTCGGTGGCATACTTCCGTTTGGCGATCGAGAAGATCCCGTTGCTGCACTCGCCTTCATACAAGCTCGGATTGCGTTGCAGCCCTCGCAAAACGGTTCGCCCCCACCAGTCGCCCTCGAGATTTGCGCGTATCAGCAAATAGTCGACTCGCTCGTGCGCGGTCGCGTCCGGCGGAGGCTCGAGGGCCGCCAGTTCGTTGCGGTAGCGCCGCAGCCGCGCCATCTCCGCAGCCTGCGTTGCCGGCGAATAATCCGCGAGGCGCGAGTCGTATTTGTGAATCCCCGCGTCGGTCGCGGACGATGGATTCTCTGCAAAGGACCACATCGTATAGCTACGCTCGAGATCGACGAGCTTCGTTTGGTAGTTGTCATCCTGACCCTTCGACAGGCTCAGGGGAAGGGCGGTCGGCGGTGTTACCGCCGTGCAAATGACGAGACACGCAACGCAGGCGAGAAATCCGCGGACGATCATGACGCGCGTACGCATTGCGGCACGAACTCCAACAGCTCTGGAAACGCGTGAATCGTATGAGTAGGCGGCTGCACGTTGCCGGGGTACTCCCGGCCTTCCCAGTCGATCCAAACCGTTTGCAGGCCGGCATCCTGCGCCCCGGCGATGTCGTCGTGCGGGTCATCTCCGACGTAGCAGGTGTATCGCGGCTCCGTGCCCAGGACGTGCAAGAGCCGCTCGAAGGCGCCCACCGAAGGCTTTCGCTCGCCGATCTCGCTGCTTACGAGGACCGGCCCGCGGAAGCCGGCCTGCTCGGCTTTGCGCTTCTGCAGGGGGTTCCAACCGTTGGTTAACACGGCTACGAGGATTCCGCGCTTTTGCAACTCTTCCATTGTCTGATCGACTCCGGGGAGCGATACCAGGAAATCCTCAACGCTCCCCACGGCCATCTCCCGGAACGACTCGACGAACCAATCGCCGTTGGCCAAACCGCGCTCGGCCGCGAAGAGACGAACCGCTTCATCGATCGTAAACTCGCCGCTTCGCTGACGCTGCAATAAACGATCGACGTCAGCGATTTGGTCGGAAAGGCTACCCTCGACCCGGCCCCCTCGCGACGACACGCTCTTGAGTAGGCGCAGAAACACGACTCGCTCGAGATGGTTATCGATTGCAAGCGTGTGATCGAGATCGAAGCCGATCCCGCGGATCTGCATCCATGACGCTAGTGACCGGTAACGGCCACTAGCGCGGCCCCGGGCCGGTTACGACACGCACGAAGTCCTGCGGCCGAACGTATTTGGCCAAGGCCGCCCGAACGCTCTCCTGCGTCGCATCGAGCTCTGCGCGCGCGTCGATGAGGTTCTGGTCGAGCGGAAGATCGAGCGACGCATAGTTCAGCAGCTGTCCGGTTACGCCGTCGTAGCTCGCTTCGCGGATCGGAACATCGCCCATCAGCAAGGCCTTGGCGCGCAGGAGCCGATCGGGTTCGATCGACTCACGTTGCAGCTTAGACAAGACGGCCGTGATTTGCGTCTCGGCCGGCACGATGTTCTGCGGGTCGCAACCATATTCCAAGGAAAACGTTGCTCGCGTCTTGTCCGCGGCGAACCGGCTCTGGATCGAGTACGCGTAACCGTGCACTTCACGCAGATCGTGGAAGAGCAACGACGAGTAGAATCCGCCGGTTAGAACGCTGTTGGCGAGTTGGAGCAGTGGCCACGCGGGATCGTTGCGGACCAGAGCGAGCGTTTCCATCAAGCGCACGGAAGACTGCACGCGCCCGGTCGCCGGAACGTCGACTTGGCTTGCCACGTTTTGCGGGACGGGTGGCAACTCGACGTTCGGCTTCGGCCCCGTCGCTTGCCATGCTCCGAAGTACTTTTCAACGGTCGCCTTCGCCGCCTCCGGCGTCGTATCGCCGATCACGACGATGGTCGTGAGGTCGGGACGATAGGCCGTTGCGAACCAGCTCTTCACGTCGGCAAGCGTCAGCGCGCCGACGCTCTTGGGCGTGGCAAAGCGCTGCTCGGGGTCGCCCGGCGGGTAGAGCGCTTTGTTTAAGGCGACCTCCGCCAGGTGTTGCGGGGTGGTCATATCCCCGGCAAGCTCGCCCGCGGTCTGTTGTTGCACGACGGAGAAATCCGCAGGCCGGAAAGCGGGATGGAGCTCCTCGTCGGCGAGCAACTGCATTCCGCGGTCGAACTGCGACGACAGGACGTCGAGCCCGAAATCGGTGCCGGCCTCGGTTGACGCGGCGATTTTGTCGAGCTCGGTTTGGAATGCGATCCGGTCATACGTCGTCGTTCCGAAAGGGAGAAGGCCGCCGGTTACGTCGGCAACGCCTTCCTGTCCCGGCGGCACTTGGATGTCTTCGTTGTTTTGAATCCTGCCCGCGACCACGACCGTATGCGAAATGCTTTCGGGCTGCACGATCAGGCGAATGCCGTTGGCCAAGGTCATATCGGTTGGCGAAATCGTCTGCTGCGGCACAGCCAGGTTATCGAGAATGTGCTGCGCCCAGCTCGGCAGCGGCTCGTGCGAGGTCGGAGGGATTTCGTTGTTCTCTTTGGCCATCTGTCCGCTCGGCTTCGCGACTCCGGCGTTTTGCGGTACGGCATAGGCCACCACGACCCGCCGGTTGTCGAGGTAGCTTCGCAACACTCGGTCGACGTCGGCGACGCTGACTCGCTGATACTGCGCGACCATATCGTCGGGGGACGTGAGGCCTTGCACGGCGACGGCTTGACTCCACTCCAGAGCCAAGCCTTCGATCGAGTTCGCGTTGAACTCGAGCTGCGAAATCTCGCGGAGTTTGGCAGCCCCGACGAGCTCCGCCGGGATTCCGGTTTTCTTGTAGCCGTCGATGATACCGCGCAGCTCGCGCTCCACGGTCGCGGGGGGTACGCTCACCGGAACGGCGGCAAACGCAATTCCAAGACCTAGCTTGGGAAAGGGTTCCGCCTCAAAGGCGGCTCCCAAGGCTTGGCCCGTATAACCCATACCTCCCAAATTGCTGCGCGCGCTCGAGAGCACGTCGCCCAAGATCTGACCCGTCGCATAGTCGGGACTGTCGTAACCGGGGAAGCGATAGCCCAAGGCGACCAGTGTAAACGCCTGATCCGACTTCTCCTGAAAAAGCGCCGCCTTTAGCGGCCGCAGATGCACCGGCTCGCGCGCGGGAAGTTTGGCCGAGGGTATGTCGCCAAAGAGCCGGCGCACCTGGGCGATGGTCTGCGCGGGATCGACGTCCCCGGCAATGATATAAACGGCGTTGTTTGGGTGATACCAGGTATGATAGAAGCGAAGCAACTGTGTGCTGTTGACGTTGTTGGCAAAATCGGCGACGGTTCCCAGCGTGTTCTTCGCGTACGGCGTACCGCCGATCAGGCGATCTTGCATCTTTACGAAGAGACGATAGAAGGCGTTGCTTTGATCCTGCTGCACCTCTTGCGTGATCGCACCACGCTCTTGGCCCCACAACTTCTGCGACATCAGCAGGCCGGTCGCGCGCGACCGTTCGGCCCGTAAGGCAATGTCGAGATAGGCCGACGGCACGGTAAAGTAATACTTCGTGACCGTGGGCGTCGTATCGGCATCGAAGTCGCCGCCCGTGATTCCGACAGCTTCCATGAGTTGAGAGGACGAAAGCGTCGCGCTTCCGCGAAACATCATGTGTTCCGTCGCGTGAGCGAGGCCGGGAATCCACTGCTCGTCGGAGCCGGCCTCGTAGTTGAGAACCGTCGTAACGACCGGCGCTAGAGTATTGCGTACGACGATCACGCGCAAGCCATTGGACAGCGTCGTGCGCGCCACGTCGGGTGAGGCAGCGCGGGCCCCGGTTCCAAGCACTGTAAACAGTACGGCCGTGACGGCCGCCATGAAGATGCACCGCTTATACATTGGCGGCGCTATTCGCGCCGCGGCTCGCGAACCCTCACGATGAAAGCAGCAGCGCTCGCGTACTGGGCTGGGCCGTCAGCACGTCGCGAAGCCCGGCGTGTTCCGGGCGCCCCAGCGCCGGATCGCCTGCGACGATCAGCTCGGCTGCCGCTTTCGCCGCACGGTATACGTCGATATCGCGCACCAAATCGCCCAGGCGGAGGTCGGCGGCTCCCGACTGGATCGTTCCCGAAAGCTGCCCGGGCCCGCGAAGCCGCAGATCCTCATCGGCGATCTCGAAGCCGTCGGTGGAGCGCAACAGGACCTCGAGCCGCTCGCTGTCGGTATCGTCGGGGTAGACGAAGATGCAAAAAGAGCTCGCGGCACCTCGACCGACTCGCCCGCGCAGCTGATGGAGCTGCGCCAGCCCGTAGCGATGCGCGTCGAGAACCACCATCACGGTTGCGTTGGCGACGTCGACACCGACTTCGATCACCGTCGTCGAGACCAGCACGTCGAGTTCGCCGCGAACAAAAGTCGACATGATCTCCTCCTTCTCGCGCGACGCCAAACGCCCGTGCAGTAATCCCAGCTGCAGATCCGCGAACACGTCGCGGCGCAGGCGCTCGGCTTCCGCGATCGCGCTCGTCAGCGCGGTCTCCCCTTCCTCGATCGCCGGCGCCACGATATACGCCTGGCGCCCCTCCCCGACGTTCTTTCGCACCAAATCGTAGACCAGGCCCAACCGGCTCGTTCGAAGAGCATACGTTAGGACCGGGGTTCGGCCCGGTGGCAACTCGTCGATTATCGAGACGTCGAGGTCCGCGTAGACCGACTGTGCGAGCGTTCGGGGAATCGGCGTCGCCGTCATGTGCAGCGTGTGCGGTGACGAACCTTTGCCGCGCAAACGCGCACGTTGTTCTACACCGAAGCGATGCTGTTCGTCAATAATCACGAGCCCGAGCCGTTCGAAGTCGACGCCTTCGGTGAGCAGCGCATGCGTGCCGACGGCTAACGACGCCTCGCCGCTGGCGAGCTTTTCGAGCGCCGCCCGGCGCGACCGCGCGCCTTGGCTGCCGAAGACGGCTTCCACGCCCAGAGCGAACGGCTGCAGCAGCGGCGCGAGCTTACTTGCGTGCTGCCACGCCAGCAGTTCGGTTGGGGCCATCAAGGCCGATTGCAAACCATTTGCGGCCGCGGCCAGAACGGCGGCCGCCGCAACCAGCGTCTTTCCACTGCCGACGTCGCCTTGCAAGAGCCGATTCATTGGAACGTCGCGCCGCAAATCGTTCCAAATCTCCTCGATCGCCCGGCGCTGCGCCCCGGTCAATGAAAAAGGCAGCGAAGCTTCGATTCGTTCCAATAGATTCGCCGGAACCTCGAACGCCGGCGCATCGTGATCGCTCTCGCGCTCGGCGCGCCGCAGTTGTGCGCCCGTCGCCAATGCGAGAAACTCCGCAAAGACGAAGCGCTCGCGTGCGCGTTCGGATTCTTGGGGCGTCTGCGGTGCATGCATGGAGCGATAGGCTTCCTGGATCGAGCCATATCCCCGTTGGGCTGCAAGCGCCGGCGGCAACGGATCCGGTGGAGCGAGCGCGAGCAGATCGGAGAGGTTCTTCTTCACGACCATCGCGATCTTACGGGTGGCGAGCTCCTTGCTCGCGCGATAGACCGGCACGAGCTCACCCCGATAGGGTTCGTTTTCGCCGAGCGCTTCGTAGTGCACGACGTTAACGACCGGTCCCGAGAAGATTCGCTCGACGCGGCCGCGTACCATGAGGCGCATTCCTTCACGAAAGCGCCCGACGACGTAACGGTTGCGTCCGATCCATTTCGCGGTAAACAGAGCGCCGGCGTCGTCGTGGAGCTGCAGTTCGACGATCTCCAGACCGCGTACTCGGCGTTCCTTCACGGCGACGACGAGCCCGACCGCGTTTTCTTCGCCTCCGGTCTCGCCTAATCGCAAGGCGGGCGTGGGGAAGCGCAGGTCGTCGTAACGGAACGGCAGGTAATCCAGCAGCGCCTGTGCCGTCTCGACGCCCAGTTCCCGGAAGAGCGCGGCGCTCTTCGGACCGACGCCGCGCAGTTCGGCAATATCGACGCGTGGCGATTCTTGTACCATCATGTCTGCGTCGCATTCAGCCGTTGCAACGCAGCGTATGCTTTTTGAACTTCGGGCGTTGCGACGCCGTAACGCTCGCCCAACTCGCAAACCGCTCCCAAGATCGGATCGATTTCGAGCGGCCGGCGACGCTCGAAGTCTTGCAGCATGGAAGTCTTGACGTTATCGAGCCGGGCCGCGTACGCGATTCGCGCCTCGACGTCCACTTCACCAACGACGCCCATCGCCTGTCCTACGCGCAGCGCCTCCGCCATGAGGCGGCGAACCTCCTCGCGCGCCCGCGCGTCTTCCAGCATCGGCTTGATCGTCATGTTGCGCAAGACGCTGACCGCATTAAGCCCGACGTTGTTCACGAGTTTCAGCCAGACCGTTTGGCGGATCTCCGGATCGGCCTCGGCGGCAAGCCCCGCGCACTTGAAGAGCTTTACGAGTTCGGCGGTACGATCGCCGCAACCACCGCCGGGGTCGCCGAGCACGTAACGTAATCCGCCGCTCTGCCGAACGCGGCCCGGCGCGACAATCTCGCCCGAGACGTGCACGACCGACCCGATAACCTGCGTGTCCGGGAAAAGGTCCCCGATCGTTCCCCTGGGATCGACGCTGCGCAGCGGAGGCTCGCGCACGTACCAGAACGGCACGCCGTTCTGCATCGTTACCATGGACATATCGGTGCCCGCAAACGGCGCGAGCTGCTCCAGCAGCGAGGGCCATTGATGCGCCTTAAACGCAAGCAAGAGAAAATCGAAGGCGCCGAGCGTTCGCAGGTCGTCGCTGACCGTCACCGGCACGGAGAAGGTTCCCAGGTCGCTCTCGACGCTCAAACCGTCGCGGCGAATTGCCGCGGCATGCTCGCCGCGCGCCACGATTGCCACCGGATTGCCAGCCCTGGCAAGCGCGGCGGCGAGGAATCCGCCGATCGCGCCGGCCCCCACGACCGCGATCCGCTTCACTTGAAATCGCTAAAGGCGACGGGCAGATTCGAACTGCCGAATGGGGCTTTTGCAGAGCCCTGCCTTACCACTTGGCTACGTCGCCTCGAGGTGTGATGGAGCGGGTAGTGGGAATCGAACCCACGCATCAACCTTGGGAAGGTCGCAGGCTGCCATTACATCATACCCGCGCGCCAGGCGAGCCTTCCGCTTCGAGCATCCTCTCACTGCGTCCTACGGCCCGGACCGGATAGCCTACGAGATGACGCTGATCGAGCGCGCCAGCACGATCGCGATGGTAATCAGCGAGATCAGCGCCTCCACCGTCATCAGAGCTTTGGCCCAGCGGCTCAACGGCATGACGTCGGCCGGGCTAAAAGCCGTCGAATCGGTGAACGAGAGGTAGAGATAATCGTAGAACTGCGGTTTCCAGTGTTGATCGATGCAAGGCGGCGTCGCCTTGCCCGTAATGGCCATCTGCATTTGCGGAAAGAGAAAGTCGGCGTTCGCAACGTCCGTCGCTGCGCCGACCTGCGCGCGCATATCGGGGCCGTCCCCATCGAGCTCCCAGTACCAGAGCCCGAAGACGAGAATGTTGGTGAGCCAGATCTGCAGGCCGTTGCGTAACAGCAACCCAGCCGTGTGCGGTGGTCCCTTCTCCGGGTGAAAGAGCGACGCAACCAACAGCAGTACCGAGGCGAGATTGAAGAAAGTCACGATGCCGATCAGCAGGATGCTCGCGAAACGCATGCGGCGAGTGTCGCTGTGCCGGCGAGGCGCGAGGATCGAGAGCGGTACCAGTACCAGCAAGACTAACAAAGGCGCCACCCAGACCGGGCCGAACACCAAGCGTGGAGGAAGCGTGATATAGAGCGCCACCACTCCTAGGACGGCCAGAGAGGCGTGCCATCGCGGCTCCGACTGCACCTCCGGCTTTCGCTCTCGCATGAGTACGCACCGTTCGCTCGGCTCTCATGCGCAACCCGCCGTTTCCCGCAAGCATTATAAGGCGCATGCCTACTGATTTTCGCGACGGAAAGACTTTTCCGCGCCGCGGCCGCGAGCCGAGCGGCGATGCACTCTGGCTGCTGCGCGTCTCCGATAAAGGCCGCGCCTACCTCGCCGGAACGATTTACGACTACATTTATCCATGCCCGATGGACCAAGGCGTCATGGAGCGATGGAAGGTTACTCGCAAGGAGTTCGAAGACGCTTTGGTCCGTTATCCGACCGACGACGAGCTCCGTGCCTGGCTCCACGATCGCGTAGCCCCGCAGGACATACGCAGAGCCAACGAGTGGCTGCTCAACGAGCGGGTGGCGAATCTCGATCGTCAGGATGCCGAAGAGATCACCGCGGTGGAGCAGCATTGACGGGCTCGATGATCGAGTTCGCCCGCCCCGACGGAAAGACTGCGCCGGGATACTTTGTGCCGGCGTCAAACCCGCGCGAATCGCCGGGCGTCGTCCTATTTGAAGAGTGGTGGGGGCTCGACGAGCGTATCAAAGCTACGGCCGATCGCCTGGCATCGCACGGCTTCAACGTCGTCGTGCCGGATCTCTATCGCGGCCGTCATGCCGCAACCCCCGACGAAGCAACTCATCTAATGCAAGGGCTCGACTTTAACGACGCATCCACGCAAGACGCGGCCGGCGCCGCGCTCTTTCTGCGCGAACAGGGGACCCAACGCGTGGGCGTCATGGGATTCTGCATGGGAGGAGCGCTGGCGATGCTCAGCGTGATGCACGGAAGCGAGTTCGATGCCGTGAGCACCTGGTACGGCTATCCGCCGCCCGAAGCCGGCGACCCGGGAAGCATCACCGTCCCGATTCAAGGGCACTGGGCGCTAGACGACGGTCACTTCACGATCGGCGGCGTGGAAGCCATCGAAAAGAAGCTCGAAGCCCGCAACGTCGCCTACGAGTTTTATCGCTACGACGCTAAGCACGGCTTTTACAATGCGGGCGAACCCGGCAAGGGAGGCCTCGGACATTATCATCGCGAGCACGCGGAAACGGCCTGGCGCCGTACGGTGGACTTTTTCGAGCGAACGCTGCGCTAGGTCAGAAAAGACGAGAGGCCCGACTTGCGCGGACCTCTCGTGGTCATGGTGCCAAGGGCGCGAATCGAACGCGCGACACCGCACTTTTCAGGCGCGTGCTCTACCGACTGAGCTACCTTGGCGCACCGATTTGCGAGGGCGCACCGATTTTCGAGCGCATCGCATGTTCTTCGATTTCATTCGTGAACCGCGATGCGCTCGTGACGCTGGCGACGCTGATGGGGCTCGAACCCACGACCTTCGCCGTGACAGGGCGACGCTCTAACCAACTGAGCTACAGCGCCAAGACGCGAACGCCAACTCCGGAGATGGTGGGCACGGTTGGGATTGAACCAACGACCCCCCGCGTGTGAAGCGGATGCTCTCCCACTGAGCTACGCGCCCGTGCCGGTCACGGCTCTTTGGAGAAAGACGTGACGTGACCCTGCCCGCGATCGTTATCGCTGCCGTGTTAGCGGCGGCCACCTCGGTTCACTTTCCGGTATCGACCAACGATCCGCAAGCACAGGCCGCAATCGATCGTGGCCTCTTCCTTTACTATGCATACAATGGCGACGGGGCCGGGCGGTCGTTCGACGAGGCGGCGTCGCGCGATCCTGGCCTAGCAACGGCCTTCTGGGGAATCGCCCTAGCCGAGGGGCCCGACCTCAACACGCCGATGACGGCTGCGCATTTCGAGGCTCGCGCAGCGCGCCATCCGACATGCCGTGCCACTTTCGGGCGCCGCATCCGAGCGAGAACGAACCTTTGTCGCAATCATGGCGAGGCGCTACGCCGGCAGCTTCGCGGATTGGAATGCCGACGACGCCGCCTACCGGGATGCGATGACGGCGTTTGCCGAATCCTCGCACGACGAGAACGCGCAGCTCTTGGCCGCCGAGGCGCTGCTGGAACATGGCGGACTCTCTTGGCAGAGCGACCGCCTCGCCAGCGACGAATCACGCAGGGCGCTGGAGCTCGATGCAGCCGTGCTGCGCGACGATCCGTCGAACGTGATGGCCAACCATTTGTGCGTTCACCTCTACGATCTGGCGCCGGATCGCAGCCCGGCGTTGCCATGCGCCCGGCGCCTGGATGCCGCCGCATTCCCCGCGCAGGCGGAACATCTCGCGCACATGCCCGCGCACTACTGGATCGAAACCGGCAATTACCCCGCCGCACTCGCCTCGAGCGAACGTGCCTACGCACTTCTCCTGCAACTCGAAGGCACAACTAACGACGCAGAACACGTGCGTCGCTATTTGAAACACGACGTTGCCGTCGGGTACTCCGCCGCGATGATGCTGGGAAACTACGCGACGGCGCAGCTTTGGTCCACGCGTATGGATAGCGCCTACGACACGAGCTTCGATGCCCTTACGGCGCTTCGCTTCGGGCGCTACTCCGAGGCTTACGCGGCGCCCGATTCCGCGTTTGGCAATCCGGCCGTGCGAGGGATTGCAGCGTTGCATCTCGGGCACACGAATGAAGCCCGCGCGATCGCAGCGCGCTTAGCCGAAGAACCGCCGGCGCACGGATACCTTTCGCAACTCTTCCTGGCGCGTGTCGCGGAAGCGGACGGAAGACCCGTGGACGTGCAGCGCTGGATTACGCAAGCTGCCGCCGATCAGAACGCCGATTTTAGCGGTGAACTGATCCCGCTCTTGCCCGCGGACGAAGTGCTCGGATTCGTCGAACTGCGCCGCGGCGCAAGTCCGCAAGCCGTCGCAGCCTTCACGCAGACGCTCACGCTCTATCCGAACGATCCACGCGCGCTCTACGGCTTAGCGTTGGCGCTCGCGGCAGGCGGACAGAACTCCGCAGCGGCGACGACCCACGCGCGCTTTACGCAAGAGTGGGAGGGCGCCGACACGCGTCTTGACGGCGCTGATCTCCCTTGAGTGTTAAACGGTTTCGCCGTTTCTCAAGCCGCGCGCGATCGCGGCCAGCACATCGCTCATCGCCTGCGCTCCGTCGGCGATGCGGATGCGAACCCTCGTACTTCGTCCACTTGCAGCCAGGCGCGAAAGCCGGCGGCAACGGGCGTTTTCGAGGGCGTCGTCACGGCGGATCCGGATTTCCCTGAGAATCCAAAGGTCCATGATTCGCCTCGTAATTTGAAGTAATTGTGCAAAAAGACTGAATTGAAAAGGCCTCCGGTCGCTGCGGAGGCCTTCGAAGATTTTAAGTGACCGACGACGTGCTAAGTCAGTCTGTTCTCCGAAGGTCCAACGCACAGCGACCCTACGCCGGCGTCCGGCGTGGTCGAGGAAAGCTGACGGTTATTAATCATCGGGCCCCCTTTATGGCGTGCGAGTAATACGCGAAACCTTACCACGCTCTACGACGCTCTGTCAAACCAACACTTCGATTCGAAGCAGCGTGCGGAAGGGACGAAACCTTCGGATGCGAAGCAGGCAGTGCGAACGCTATAGCGGCGTTGGGGCGGTTAGCTCAGTGGGAGAGCGCTTCCTTGACACGGAAGAGGTCATAAGTTCAATCCTTATACCGCCCACCATAAAACCCCAATAAAACTAGGTGTTTCTTACAGTGCCCCGCTCGGGGTGCTGGCCCACCGCGCCACTACCACAGCCCAAACCACAGCCTATCCCGCAAACCTTCACCTCGGCGAAGATCGCCCCGCGCCTCGGCTGAGGACTTTATCGACGGCCGCGATCGCAATGCCCTGAAGGTCCCCGGTGACGTGCTGGTACAGCCGAGCGGTGATTGCCGGGTTCGCATGACCGAGGGCCTCGGCTGCGATCTTAACGGCAACTCCTTGGCCCAGCATCGTCGTTGCGAAGGTATGGCGCAACCCATGAAACGGGATGTCGGGAAGCTTGGCTGTCTCCAGCAGTGGCTTGAAGTATCGCTGCCGCAATGTGGAAGCGCCGACGAAGGTTCCCTCATAGGTTGTGAACACGTAGGGCGACTTGTGGCCCTCTAGCTCGGCGTCTGCTTTACGTTGGCGCAGCGCATCGAGAGCAAGCTGGCCAAGAGTAAGCTTGCGCCTTGCCGTCGTCGTCTTACCTTCCGAGAGCGTGAAACGGCCGCTGACCTCTTGAAGCGTTCGCCGAATCTGTATGTTCCTCTCCTTGAAGTCCACGTCGCTCCATCTCAACGCAAGTATCTCGCCGCGCCGCAAACCCAGCGCCACCGCCAAGACGATTACCGCCTCAAAGCGATCGCCTCGCGCCGCTTTCAGGAGCTTCTGTACCTGGGCAACGGTAAGCGCCTGACGCTTCTTGGCGGTATGACGAGGCGGATCCACCAAGCCGACCGGATTCTCTCCTATGAACGCACGACGTTGACGCGCAACCTCAAAACCCCGGTGCAAGATCACATGCAGCTTCGCAATCGCTGCGCCTCCAACTTCTCGCTCTGCAAGCCGCGAATAGAGCCATGCAACATCGGCAGCACCGAAGCGCGAGAGCTTCCGTTTACCGATCAGCGGGTTCCCGTGCTTCTCCCATATCGCTTTGTAGGTCGCGGCGGTTGTCGGCTGCTTTGATGCTTTAACCTCGCCGAGCCACGTCTCGAACCATTCGCCCACCGTTCCGGCCTTCGGCGCTGGCGTAATGCGCCCACCGGCACGAGCCGTCTCGTCGGCCATCTTTGCGAGCGCCTCGCGTTTCGTGCGAGCGTAAAAGTCGCGACGAATGCGTTTGCCATCGGCGTCGGTGCCGAGCGATGCGGATGCAACCCAAAAGCCATCCTTGCGCTGATACACCGCATTCTCGCCGCGACCGCGACGCTGTGCCTTCGGCCTACCCTTTGCCATTTTTATCGCTTTGCTGGAACCGGCTACGTATCGCGTCCTCGATCTGCGCGCTGCTTACGGGGTCGAACCGCCCGCGGGTTCCCCAAAACGCAGATTCACACGCATCTCTAAACGGGCGGCTAACGCCTCGCGAGTCTATCGTCGTGCGTTCGTCTGATAGGAAAGCAGCGAGGGCCTTCGATGCCGTCTCCATTCGCGTTTCTCGCGGTCCGCTTAGGAGGTTCAGGTTGTCTATGATGCGAGCGAACGTTTCGGCGATATAAGGTGCAGCTTCCGCGTCGTAGTACATGGCGACGCCGCGGACCGTCCATTTGTCGTGGGCGCCGCGCTTCGACACGGGCGTTTGCTCGACAAAGAGGGCAGCGAGGGCATTATCTATGGTGCGAAGCCACGCTTGGTGCTCGAATCGCTCATCTTCTGTCTTCGGTGGAACGGCTTTGGTACGGCTTATTTCGCAGTCGTGGAGAGCGTTAAGAATCGGCACGGCAACACTAAAACTCCATCGCTGAGCGTTCTTCCTGAGTTGCTCCTTAGCCCATCCCTTCGGGCGGTATGCCGCGGCATCGATCTTCCCGTAGCTACCGTAAGCGCCAAGCCTCTTCCGAACTTTCGAGACCGCTGCCTTCGTCGCTGCTAAAGTCTCGTCGCGAATCGGCTGGGGGGTAGCAGCGGTCGAAAAAACACCACCCGTACCCGCCTCCACAACTCGAATCGTTGCCGTACTCTTACTCATATCAACACTAGCGTACCACAGGGCGCCAAGAGCGTCCGCCTCTGTCGGGTACGCGAACATTTAATGGAGGTCATTTCCTGAAATGCCAAACGATCACACGGCGCCATCACGGCTATATTCAATCGTCGCATCGTCCAAGGCGCTCGGTGTCAGTCGTAACACGATCTTCGCTCTCCTGTCGAGCGGAAAGCTAGGCTACGTCCGCATCGGGCGCCGTCGCCTAATCCCGGCGGATGCAATCGACCGATTCATCGACGCCAACCTTGTCGCCAAGGACGACGGCAAGCATGGCCGCGTCGCATGAAAAACGCCTCGCATCGGGCGAACGATACGAGGCGCGGTACCGAACCAGAGACTTCGCTGGTCGCTGATTCGTCCCTTGCACCTCTCGAAGCCGTTCCCTCCGACCTACGGGCTTTACGTCGCTGGGTAACGTGGCGCGACGAAACGCGAAACGGTAAAACGACTAAGAGGCCCGCGCAAAGGGTAGACGATGCTGAAGCGTGGCTCTCATTGGACGACGCCGTCGCTCGCGTCGCTTCTGGAGAAGGTCGCGGTGTCGGATTCGTTCTCGGTGCTGGTGTGGTCGGAATAGATCTTGACCATTGCATCGACGCGGACGGCAGGCTCCACGAAATAGCAAGCGATGCTCTCACGCTGCTCGGCACGTACTGCGAACGCAGTCCAAGTGGGCGTGGCTTGCATGTGCTTATCCGCGGCAGGATTGCCGAGCCTAAAAACGTCCGCAAGCAAGATGGCGTTCCGGGGCGCGAGCTGTACGACGGGCGCAATGGGTCGGCCCGTTACTTTACGGTTACAGGCGATCGCGTCGGTACTGCATTGGAGGTTCGCGAAGGGCCCCAGGCGCAGGCAGCACTCGACGCCTTCATCGGCAAGTGGTTTTCCCAAGAGCCGCGGCTCGGCAACGAGCCGAATGACGCCGGGCACGCCCTCGACGACGACTGGCGCCTTCAGGTCATGCTCGCCGCGAAGGACGGGCCAAAGTGGCGTCGCCTGTTCGAGGGCAATCACTCAGCTTATCCCTCGCCAAGTGAAGCCGATCTTGCGCTTTGCGGCAAACTCCGCTTTTACACGCACGGCAACGCCCAACAAATGGACCGACTCTTCCGGCGCTCGGGCCTGATGCGCGCAAAGTGGGACGAGAAACACGGCGAGCAGACCTACGGGGAACTCACGGTCGCGAAAGCGATCGCGAAGGGCGGCCCGTATTACATGCCACGCGACCCAGCCGAACGCGCAAACAGCCGTGATACTTGGGAACGCACAGCATGGGCGAGGATTCCGGCGTGGGTCTTCATGCGGCTTGGGGGTGCTGGCGAACTCGCGTGTCGCGTCTACGGCATTATTGCGTGTTATGCCGACGCGGATACCGGGGAAGCCTGGCCTGCCATCGAGACAATCGCCTTCCATTGTCGCGTCACACCGCGACGGGTAATGGTAGCCCTTAGTAAGCTGAAAGCGTGCGGAGTTCTGACGTGGACTCAGCGTATGCGCGACTCAAACCTCTACCGGCTAACGAGGGAGGTGCCGGAAAGCGTCACCCCTTATGCGCTGCGGCGCGTTGCACCACGGATGATGGAAAGCATCACCCGTCACGCTGCACCACCCATTGCGTCACGGGTGACGGAAAGCATCACCCCTCACGCTCTTGGCCGCGTCGCACCACGGGTGACGGAATCCGGTCACTTAGGGTGTCGTCCACGCGGTACGGTAACTAACCACGAACCGACCATTGTAAACACAGGGGGAGGGAGAGACACACCATGAAAAACGAGCCTCAACGATTTTCCAAGCCCGATCTTACTTCCGTAGCCTCAACCATGCCGCAAGCCGAGCCGCTCAACCACGATGAGCGGATGTTGGCAAAACCCGTACAAAGCCGGACTCAAAGAGAGCAGCGCCACCCAACTTACAGGCAGAGCGAGCTCCGCGAGCGTTCCTGGTATATGCACTGCGACGGGTTTTCAGTGCGACAGATCGCCGCGCAACTTCAGATCAACAAAGAGACGGTTTCACTCTACATTCGCGCCGAGCGCACGAAGCGCGCGGACGACATCAACGCCGACCGTGAGGCTCGCAAGACGGAAGCCATCGGCTTCTATCAGGGCATCAAACGTAGGGCACTGCGGATGCACGACACGATTCGCCACACGCTCGAAACCATCTCCGAAGCGACAGACTACGAAGGCCAGGTACGCATTCAGGAGCACTACCTCATGGATGCGACCAAGGCTCAGGAGCGCATCGACAAGATCGAAGGACTCGACGCGCCGCTCAAGATGGACGGAACGCTCCGGGCACTCTCTGAGGCGCTCTTCGTTCCTGAAGACTCCAAGCCAGTGGCGTTGAATCCATGACCGGAGTGGAACTCGCGTTTGCGTCTGTTCGAGCGGAAGCTGGCGTTCGCCGCAAAACCCGGACAAATCCGCACAGGCCGCGGGCGTGCGCGTGCGCGCGAGAGCCTTGATCAAAGCTGCTGGAGTAAGCCAGCCGGCACTCGGGCGGCCGTTGAGACCGCAGCCCGGCTGGAAGAAGCTCGACGTAACGTAGAGCGGTCGCGTTCAGTGATCGAAGCCGCTCTGGAGTAAGTCCCTAACTTGAAGCCGCGCCCGCGTCGTCGGGTGCGTCAGAGAGGTTCGCGGAGTCGCCCGTGTTTGTCTCGCCGCTGTGCTGCTCGTCTGAGCAACGGCAGTTGCGCGAATGCCACTCGGCGTATTTTTTGAAATCTACGCCCGTCGCATCGCTTGGGCGCTCTTGCTCGCTCATCGCAGCATCCGTACACTACGTGTCTGAAGTTCTGCTGTCGTCCTATCCTTTTTCATCTGCAAGCGATCCTCTTGTTCGGTCAATAAAGGCGCGGTAACGTTCTAGCTGCTTCAGATATGCTTCGAGGGGCTTATTTTCGCTATCGGACGTTACCGATGACACGCTCATTATGAGCCCCCCGCCCATGCTACTTATGGCCTTGTCATTACCCATTTCCTTCATTGCCTCGCGCATACGCCGGTGAATCACCTTGCCCACAGCGTCGGAACCTTGCCACTGCAACGCACGTATCTGTGGCCTCAACACGTCAAAGACCCGGTTTCCGAACCATAGCGCCTCGTCGAAAGTTGGAATCTTGCCTTCGTGAACGACCGCATTTCTGAAACCCGCTTCCTCTGCTGACAGTAGGCCAGGCGTTTCGTGAAAGTTGCTCAGCCACGAGAAGACGAAAGCCCCGAGTTGGCGCTCGGTCTGATTAGACACTTGCCTCCACGCTGTGTCCACCTCATCCTCAGCAGCCCCTAGCTTCACTAAAACGCAGCGGATCGCAAACTCGTGAAACCGTTCCATGCTCGACGTAAATGACGAAACCGCTTCACGATAATATCCGTCAAGGATTGCGTGCGCTCCGATCTCAAAAAGAATCTCATGCTTCTGTTCCTGTAGGATCGTTCTAAACTCATGGCCATTCGAGCAGGTTACTTCGTACCACGCCTCGTCTCGATACTCTAGCAACGCAAGCGATCTGATTGGCGGAACCGCACGGCTACAGTGGGGGCACGGAGTGGCCAGGACTAAGCGCATAAGTTTACACTCCTTCTCGGCTTTGCAGGCAAGGTTCAGCACCTAAAGACCTGCGGGACTTCCTTGAGCAAGAAATGAGACCCCCGCTCGGATGATAGCCAAACGTTAGCTGGTCCGCGGACCGGATTAAGGTCGCGCGATCTCCACCACGACGCGCCCATCGTGTATAAGTATGAGTTCAAAGCGCCCGAACCTAAGATCCGCCTGACCCCAACGCCGTCCATAGACTCGCGAAACGCCCCCGTCTGCTCAGTGACTTCGACGACGAGCCAAGGGGCCCCGGGAACCGTAGGCAGACGCATCTGCAGCTTTCGGAGGCGATTGCACTAGTGATCTTAGCCGCCATGTCTAGCCTGTCACCGTCGGTGGAGTCAAGGCGCACTTCGACGCCGTAGCCAGCGGTACCATCGTGAGTCGAACTGCGACTCCGAGCCCACCTGCAATGGTGTCACCGCGAAAAACCTCGCAAAGATGCGTTGCCAAGGTAGCAGTTCAAAATCCCTGTTCTCGAAGAACCTTAGCAGCTCTTGGAACAGCTGTTCAATCTCGCCCCGCGTCAGCGGCGTTGAAGCCAATGCGCTCGCCCTAATCTCAAACCTGACTATCAAGCCGCGCGGTCGAAGTTCTCCTCGATCGCGCGAGCCTCATTGAGCCTTCGCTCTAGCTCGATCACTGTGCCGCGCCATTGAGCATTCGGCTAAACCGCGTATGCTCTACCCCGATTTCCCGCTCAGCGATCCGTACCAAGAGATCAGGTCTCTCGCGGCCCTCTCCATCAGCCGTTACAGTTTCGATCGAAGCGTGGCGATTTGACAGAACCGCGGCAACTGCAACCGCAAACGTTTCGCGATACTTCTTTTCCAGCCGAATCTAAAAGACGGTCAGAATAAAGCGTATCGCTGATTTCGCCGGACCTCCAACCATCAACCAAAATATTGGCGACCTCTATCAACGCCGGAGGTACCGTAAGCCTGACTTCCACTGCTCTTGCGATGAAGGAGTCTATGGAGGCACCCGGATGGGCTTGTCGCGGCATCTCTTCTATTTAGGTACGTTGTTCGGTCCGCGTCGTTCGTGCTCTCGGTGTTGAACTCTCGGCCTTAGCTAATGTGCCGCGGGTACCACGCCGGCTCGTGGTGAGTTGAACGGCCGCCGTGTTCAGCGTAGTCGAATCGTATTCCCTCGCGCCTCAGTTCCTCGAAGAATGGACGATGGGACGCGTCGCCGACGACCCATAAGGATCCATTTTTCTCCGTTCGTTTGTCGACGACTGAGGTGAGTAAGAATCCATATTGACGCAGCCGATCTATCAGACGGTCGGAGACTGAACAGAAATGTCGAATGCGACCTGACTTCCCGATAGTGCCTGCGGCTCGTCAAAGGGACGAGGCGGTATTGTAACGGTGGAGGTTTTGGTCGGATTAGGAGTGGCGCAGCGCTTTCCGCGATCGCCTCACGCCTCTCGGGCTCAGCTTGCGATTTTGTTTGGGCCGAATGCGAAACAAAGTCGTCCTGCATAATGGACGAACCCAGAGATGAGACAATCGTGCCCGCTCGTCTCTGTCGTCGATAATAATCAAAATCTCGCGTGCTGGAGAGTTCTTCCCGGATTTCCCTAGCGCGGGCTACCACGCGCCGTTTAATAGCGTCTGTTTCGTCAGGTTGTTGGGACGACTGTTCCCCGGCCGGTTCGATTCCCATGGCTATCAGATGATCAACCAGACGCTGAAACTCGAGATCAGGGTTTCGAAAGTACTTCCCGCCCCGAATACGATGGAAAGTTAGACCAACACGCTGCAAAAGGGTTTGACGCGCAAGGTCCTTCTCGAGCTCAAGCATCGTATGAAACTGCTCGCCGTCGCATTCCACGGCCAAGCGATCGGCACCGTCGCCTTCAACCATGATGTCGATGCGATAAGCTCCGACTCGATATTGCGAGGTCGCTTTATAGCCGGCGGTAATCAGCCGATGAGAATGTCGCGCTCGAAGTCGGAGTCGGCTTTCTTCGTTTCGGCCTGGATCTTCGTCGCCAGCGCGTGGGGGTCAACGACATGCTCGATCAGCCGCCTTCGAAGATCGCGAGGCTTCAGATCAGTCGTGGGATCGAGTGAGTACACAAGCCACATTGATCGCGCGCGCGACTTGCGGCAACATTGAAGCGCTTCTGGAAGATTGGTTGATCGCGCATCGAAAGAGGATGCCACGAGGGGAATCAACCATTGAAAGAAAAATCACGTCACGCTCGTCGCCTTGGAACTGAGCGGAGTTCCACATAACAAGCGTCGCCCTTCGAGATCAGCGGGCTCAAGATTTTGGCGAAGCAGGGTCTCGATCATTCGCGCCTGATCCTCGCCGACAAGCGAGATGACACCGAATGTTTTCGACTTGTACTCTGCTTGTTCCAAGCACGACTTAATCAACGAAACGATTTCAAACGCTTCTTCGTCGTTGATCTTTTCGTCCGAAGTCCCTGTCACCCGATGGGCGACTACATGGGGTAGCAGGGCGCTTTGAGAAGCCTCTCGCAACGGAACCATCTTATCGTCATAGCTGAGATGATTACTAAAGGAGATAATGTCGGGTACGCAGCGAAAATGTTCGCGAAGCGAAATGGCTCCGCCAAAGGACATCTTAGCTAGGTCATAGATCGAGGCGCGACCGTCAAGGAGTTGCGCATTGGGGATGCTGTAGAGAAACTCATCGATAAGGTGCTGGATTTCCTCGACGCGTTGACCGACAGCTTCCGGGCTGACCTGCTCGTCGTCGCCGACAACCACGACCTGGCGCCCGTAGTATAAAGCAATAAGTCCCGTCACGTCGCTCTGGCTGGCCTCGTCGATGATGACAACGTCAAACTTAGTGGTTCGCGGATCATAGTTCTCTGCGACACGAATAAGCGGCATAATCCATACGGGAACGGCCGATTTAGCCTGGTCCATCGCCTCCCTCGCGACCTTGCGTAAGACGGGCACGCGCTTACCGAGCCCTTTGCCGATCTTTTTGACGGCTTGCAACCATCCGATGAGCGCTTGTTGCTGCGCAAGGGCGGTTCGCTGACGTTGTGCCAGCCACGCTTTTGCGTCAACGAGTGCCGCCGTCGCCTCCCGTAAGTCCTGAACGCGTGCCTCAAACTCGCCCTCGAGCTCTTCGAGCGACGCCTTCTCGCGTTCGTCGAGCTGCTGCGCGAGCTGGACCCATCGCCAGGCAGAAGCCACGTCACCCGGCGGAGTGCTACGTCATGAGGATCCAGGCGCAGCGAGATCGCCTCGGCCCAGGCTGGGGCAACGGTGCTAGCTTGGAGAGCAGCGTCCGGCGCGTCTCCAGCTCCGTCGTGAGGTCCCGGATGCGAACCAAGGCGGTAAAGGCAGCCTTATAGTCGGCCGCGGAACGCGCGCTAAAGATTCGCAGACGTTCCGTAAACTCACCGGTGTATTGCTGGAGATCGGCGTCAATCTTAGCAAACCGCAATTCACAAAAGCGTAAGGTCAGCGCGACGCGGCGAGTCTCAGCGCGGGAGGCACAATGGTGAGGTAGGCGCGAACATGGCCTTGAACTCGGTGCGGGAATCCACCCCGGTCGGGATCGAGCGAAGAACTTCAGCCCAAAGAAATCCGGCGCGCACCAAATCATCGTATATGCGGAAGAAATACTTCGCGATACCATTGCAAGGCCGAGCGCATCGCTCGCGCGAGCGACCCGGCCGAATCCTCTGGTTGGGACGCCGGCAGCGCGGGACCGCCGATCGAAACCACTTGCCGATCCCAACGAGCTCGAAGCGCGCGACGGGCAAGCTCGAGCGATGTAAGCGAGTGGAGAGCGCGGTATTCTTCAAGTTCTTTGGGCGGCCGACCATTGACTGCGGTCTTCAACGTGATTGCTTTCCACCTGCCCTGCAGTAACATCGTGTGCCATCCGAGATTGCCGCCCGAATCAAGGTGCGCGATGATCTCTTCTAAGAGTCGGTGCTGCTCGTCTAGCTCGATATCGGGCGCCAAGCTTGGCCCGATTCGCAGAAGCACTTCGCGAGAGGTTTCGGCAAGTGCCTCCAGCCCCTCAACTTCGGCAAGAGCGAGGCCCATGCGTTGCCATGCCCTCTGCCACGGAAGCCGTCAGTGCCCACATCGTAGAGCCAATCATCGGCGTCTGCCACGTCGCCAACAGGCGGTAATGTCGCGATGAGATTTTCAATCGCAGATATCTCTCCAACGGCGTCCGTCCAGTACTCCTTGAGTGATAGGTCCTGCGCAGCAAGCGACGTCATCGTCGTCGACGAGTTGGGCGAAAGTTTGCGGACTCGGGATCAGCGCTGGATCGGGTAAGCGAGCGCAAACTCTTTTTCGACCGCACGAGGAACCGTCACATTCGTCCTATAAAGGGCTCGTATTTCTTCGTTCGTGAGACTCAACGCGACCCCGGGTATGACCTGTCCAGGTATCCATGCGTCGATCGCCTGACCTTCCGCGACGATCTTCGCAGCTTTGATTGGCGCGTAAGAGTCACCAGCAATAAGGACCGGCTGGCTATCAAGATGCCGAGCGTTGAGGAGCTGCCGAAGCGAAGCGCGCAACTCGGCGACCGCATCCATGCGTTCCTGCTGGTAAAACTGAGCCGCAGTTGCAAGGCTTGTCTCGTCCGACCTGCCAAGGCGTTCAACGATAGCGTCGACCGAGCTTTTAGTTGGTCGTTGCTACGTGCGTCGCTTTCCAGCACGCTGACACAAAGCGGTTGGAGCTCGGCGACGACTTTTTCGCGAAGCACGCGTAGCGCTTTGGTCGTACTGCTCGTAACGAGAATACTTTTTCCCTGTGCGAGAAGATGCCCGGTGATATTTGCAATCGTATGGGTTTTGCCGGTACCCGGGGGGCCCTGGACAAGGACACATTTGTGCCGGGCCAGCGTCTGAGCAATACGGAACTGTTCTTCGTTGGCTTCCAACGTAAAAAGCACGTCTTCAGGCGCTTCATAGCTCTGTAGGCCGGAAGTCGCCTCGTCTGCGGGCTCATCGAGCGGTGCGAGGCTGCCGAAACCAGCAATGTTTGCAGGCTCTGCGCGATCTCCCGTCTTGCTGAAGATCGAGGATGATGCTCTCGAGGGCCGTGACAAATCCAAACGTCGTTTTCGCAAGAATACGATCGGTGCGCGATACATGATCGGATCGGCAGGTTCGCCCGTGAGCAGGGCATCCTCAAACCGGCCATTGGCTGCGAGTCGCGGGGGAAGACTCTTGAGAAATGCCGTGAACGCTCTGCCATCAAGGGATGATACTGCCCTTCGGCAAGTTCGGAAGTAATCGCGCCGACGATCGCCCCATCGACAGAATCGATGGAGCGAAGGAGTGCTGAGTTGAATTCGGTTGACGATTCCGCGTCGTTCAGAGTGAACGCCGGAACCGTCGGATCAAATTCCAACTCAAGACGCTGCAAAACAACCGGGAAACGGATGCTCCCCCCCGGGGACCTTCCAACACAGCACGCCGTCACCCAGAACAATCTCGAATCGTTCTGCATCGCGTTCGAGGATGCCGCGTAGCCGATAGATCGCTCAAAGACGGCAAACGCATCGACGGCGGGCTGTTCGGCTTCGATGAAAAGCCGGCGCGATTCCCTCCACTCGTCGAAGATACGTACGCGCGTCGGATCGTCCTCGAAGGCTTGAATCGTGGGCCCGTCCGGCCCGTCTACACGACGAGATGAACGGCTCTGCGCGGGTTGCGCAAATGTTTGCCAGCCGTCTTCGACCCAATCTGAGATTTCTCTGGGCGGAGGCGGGATGGGCTTTAGGGTCGGACGCTCCACGCGAAGCAGCGCGTCGGAGGCCGGCGGATCGTCGGCAGCCGCGCCTGGTGTCGGTGGGGGCGCGGAGCCCTCAGGTGATACAGGGATGCGTCGGGAGATCACCAAGCGAAGCGTCCAATCGAGCTCGCGGATGTGACGCTGAATCGGATTGCGAAGTTGGTTGATCGCGCGAACGTACTGAAAGAGCCGCGAAACGCGATCGCGGACAACATTATCCTCATCAGCGGTGGTCATCGCTCACCTAAACCTCAAAGCCACCAGGGAACTGCCAGCCGAGCGTCTTACGCGCCCAGCCAGCCCCCGGTTCATGATTTTTCGAGCCGAGAGGCCAAGAGCCCCCTTTGTTTCCCTGCGGTTGGAGCGTCCTAGCCACTCCCTACGGTTTCTCGTCCGCGGGGCGCGAATCGCTCCGATACGGAGGGTCACGGCGCTCTGGGCCGCTAACTGAGAGGAATCGCTGGCGATGGATTCACAACGAGTTCTGTCGGTGGTGAAGCTGTCTGTCCCCCACAGCTCGTGAGCACAACGGGCGGATATGCCCATTATGAGCAGATATTCATCACGTATCACCCGTCGCGCGACAAGGCTGAAACGTTGCTAGGATATTCCCTTCCCATCCCGTCGAAGGGCGTCTCGCCCTCCGTGTGTATCACCGAGATCAGCTTAGGTCCAAGGGGCCGGATAACAGAGAGATCAAGTCCTTCAAAACGACCTATGCATTCCAGGCTTCGCGCAAACGTCGCCACTACGCGCTGAGTTGCACTAAAAGATTGACTAATGGCATCGAGCCGCACCCGAACCTCGAGGACGCGCGGCCGTCCCAAGGTTGGCGACGATCTGTTTCAGGCTAAAGCAATGGTCTTCGAGCCAAAAATATATGGCTTCTCCGCCCCAGTTGCGAAGAAGTAAACTTACATCGCCGTCACTAGGCTCTATGGGATGGGCAGTCAACCAAAATCTGTTGGAGCGGCCCTCGAACTGCTCGGCGGCATGAAACGGACTCGCCGAAAACAGTTCTCGGCTCTCCTCCTCCGAGATTCGCCCGGCGGCGAGTTGCGCATCGAGCCGCTGTCGGATTGTTGCGAAAGTAGAAAGGTATATACCGCTCGTCCGCATCGAATCGACTTCAGGATCAGTTAACCGCGTATAGTGCCAAGCACGGATGCTGCGAGCTCTCATTCTCTTTTCGAGATTTTCCTCGAACTCAAAATAGTCGCTCGCGTGTGGATTGCTCCGAAGGAGCGCCACAATGCTGCCCGCTTGGCGTTCCAGCGCTATCTCTCGGTCAATCGCGCGATATTTGCCGATAAGTTCTGCATTGGCTTGCAACTCGGCTACCAGTTCTACGTCAAACGTTTTGACGTCCCAGATGTCGATCAGCCCCGACACGGTTCACTAAATCCGCGCACTCGATCCCGGCGCTTCGGCGAATCGCCGACTCGCGTGCTGCACGACGTTTGCGGAACGCGGGAGGGCTCGCCGCGGAACAGGCCACGCGACAAATGCTTTCATCGGACCGAGCGGCCACTGCTCATCAGGATACGGCTCTTTCGGTTTCAGTCAGGTAGTCCAGCCGGTATTCCATCTCGGCCACTCTATTGGTGAACGCTGCCGGAACGGGAGTAGTCGCGTTAGGGTTATCCATAACAAACGCTCGGTATTGGAATCGCGCGTCGTTTGTGATGCCACGCGTCGTCAGCCATAAGGCTGACGCCTTGGGGCGCTGCAACAAGTCCTGACCGAGACCATTGTTAATCCTTCCCATGTCGGCGCGCAGCACATAGTCAAACCCGTGATGTCGAGCAGGATCACCCGCGGGGCGGAGACGTTGCGAAGTTGACGATATTCCTCCAGGAACTTTTCTCGAGCCTTCTCGTAACCGTCGCCCCTCCGAGACGGCATCGACACACAAATCCATCCTTTTTCGCGTACTTCGCGGTTCTCGTGCGCGCGGAACAAGGACGCGCTCTCGTTTGGCTCGTGCGATACCAGCCGCATCGCCGGGTCCCATTCGCCGGAATTCTCCACTCCGGATGGACGTGCGACGCATGGTTACTGTACCGAAGGCGGCTCGGACCGAAACCTCACCTAGCTCTTGTAGCTCTTGGCGGAATCGCTGCATCGCGTCCTTGCACGCTCGGAGCACGTCGCCGAAGAAGTCTCCCGTAGTCTGCTCGGCCACTCGCAACTCGAGCGTGACCGAAAACGGGAAATCAAAGTTTTTGCTTCCAAACGGAGACAGAAACTGGCCCAGCACGCTGGGGTCAGTGTCGAAAACGTCGGTCGGGAAGCTGGCGGCGCACTCTACGATAAACGTAATCCCATCGATCTCCGCCGCGAAATCCGCCAAACCGTGCGGGATTTCAGGTTCGAGCGTGACGCGCGCGCCGGCGCGTTGCCAGCGATACGCCATTGCTAACTCGAACAATGTAGGGCGGTATTTCGCGCCGCTCCGCAGATTCGCGAGGACTGAAGCTATTCGTGGGTCGTCCTTGAAGGCTCTGAGATACATCGCCAGCTCCGCCACGACTACCACGTCGCCGGTCGTGGCGGACCCAAGATTACGATACAGCGGATGGACATCGCTGAAGCGGACTTGCGGCTTGGCGGCCTCACGCGCTTCCCGCTCTACCCATGACGAGCCGAGAGCGCACCGCAGCATCGCGTGATCCGCACACAGGCGTTCCAACGGCATCCGCAGCTCGTTCGACATGGCGATCGCGGCTTCGTGCCAGAGATTAAACATCCCATCATGAAATAATCCACGCGCCGGCTCCATTTCGGACAAGCGTACCACACTACGAGCTCCGGTCGCGAAAAAGGGAAAGCTCGCGTGATCGCGATCCTTCATGGCCTGCCTAGAAAATGCGCGCGAAACCCTCACCGAGGGCGCCGAAGGAGTCTGGAGCGAAAGATATCCTAGAGATGCGGAACGTTTCGTGGTTGTCCTGGC
>CAVTPY010000012.1:0-82701 GCA_963736775.1 Vulcanimicrobiota bacterium
CGAGCCCGCCGTTCGGCTGAATCTGGCATTTTTGAATCCTAATGGGTTTGAGACGGCGACATAGCGACGCCCCACAAGTCGATTTGTCGTGAGGTTATCGTAGTTTGCGGGTTGCCGCCCGCCGGATACGACCACGTGGAGATCTTGCCGGCCTTGTAGTCATCTATCCCGATGACACCATCACCGACGATCCAAGTTTGCCCGCGATGTCTGTTTTTTTTGTATTTTAGGTTAGTCGTGCCGACCACGGTAGCAGTACTGCCAGTGACCCGCAATTGATAGATCGATAAGAGGCCGCTTCCTTTACGTCCTTCGACCTGTGGGACCGTCGAGATTGTCATCTGGCCGCCATCCCACTGAACCGAAGGCACAAAGAGATATCCGCTATAAACGTTCTTGTCGAGGCTGACTGTGCTGATCGATTTGCTACCGTTGGACAGCCGAGCAAGGATAGTGCGTCGACCGGAACTGAAAGGCAACGCTCCGAGATACAGGTTACTGCTGTCGTCATAACCGCACGAGACAAACCCGAAAATTGCGATGTATAATACATCGTGGGATCACCTTGAGCGGAAGTGTAAATCGCGACATCGCCAGCGTTGTAGTATGGATTGTTAGCATCATCGATATTTGCGACCGCGAGATTGCCGGTCTTAGGGTCGATCGCGCATCCTTCGGCGTACCCAGGCTCCGAGAGGACTGTGATCGGTGAGGAACCACCGTGAGCATATTCGTAAACATTGCTCCCCGAAGACGGAGTCGATACCTGGGTCACCACGAAGACATTTCCCGATTTATCGACGCATTCGCCGAGCGGTTCAAATAATCCGGTGAGGGTGCCGACGAGCTTCCCCTTGGAGTAGTTATAAACGTAAACATTGCCTAAATGAGGACTGGAAACATACAGTAAGTTCTGGCTCGATGCAGTGCGAACCATCCAGGACTTTGCGCCATGCGCGGAAGCGTTGATCGGCTGTTGGGCGGCCGGTGAAAACTGTTGGATGAAACTGTTTCCGTGCTCGCCGCAGCCTGTAAGGCGAACACCGCAAGCACGCTAGGAAGAACGAAGGTCCCGTATTTGTTGAAATTTTTCATTGCCTGGTCGACTCCATCGGTTTGCTTCACTTGCCGATCCAAGAAAATATCAGGGGCGATAAGCTGAGGTAAAAAGATCGTACGGGCTTGGAAGGAATATAATGCCAGAGTTAGCCGTGTACGTTGTCCCGAAGACGTGCACGGTCACCGGCAGGTTGTGATTCCAAGTAATAATCGACGGGCCAAAATATGGTGTTGAACAGGTCGCGGCGTTAATGGATGACAGCGGCGCCGCGCTTCCATTTAGAGGCGTGTTCTGATCATTGTAATTTGAGCAATTCGTAATGATCAGTTCTGCGGGCGTTCCGGTTACGTGGACCGGATTACTATAGCCCGTCATGTCGCAGTTTGAAACCAGAACCGACCCGGTAGGGCTTCCACTGATGAGCAATGCATACGTTTGGCTGTTAACGTTTGGAGATCCGGGATAGCTTGGCTGTAAGTTCACGCCAATGATTTGGACATCGTTGCATGCTCCAGTGATCGCGATGCCCGCACCGCCCAAACCGTTGTTAGAATACGTGCCTCCGATGACCTTGATGTTTGAGCCGCTTGCGATCGCAAGGCCGTGCTGTCCGGAAACCGCGCTGCGGCCCATATTGTAAACGGTGCAGTCCAAAAGTGTAATATCGTTGAGCTGGTCGTTGGTGTTCCCGTAGCTAAGATGAGCGTCGATGTTTACGATGGGATGTCCGTCGGTAGAATCGGCGGCTTTAGTGAGGACGCAACCGATCACCTTGATTCCTGCGGTGTGGGTACCGCTCCCAACGGCAGCCGGGGGCAAAGATAGGTTTAGAGCATTTTGAAAACACTCTATTTCGCAAATCGTTATTTGTGCGTAAGCAGCCCAGCCTTCTGCGAAAAATAAATACCCACAGTTCCACTCATAGATTTGTGTGTTTGCGATTACCGTGTGTTCCGCAGGGCCCTGAACCGATATGCAGACGCATCCGCTCGGCCCACTGCTGGCAGGCGACGTTTGAGAAAACACGCTGGGTCCAATGACACCACATGCGCGGCTGCCAATATTACGGCGGTCGTCGAGTTCGGCCCCTGCGTATATTGAATGGTACATTGCTCCAACGTACACGTCTCTGCTCCGCCGCTGAAGACGATCGGACAGTCGGTAAAGGTACAGTCGATTGCGCGCACATTCCAAGAGGATGTCGCGGGGATGCAGGTATCTGAGCTGCTCGTCGACCCAACCCATTGAAAAGCAAGGCCGCGAAGATACTTGCCGCCCGGAGTGTGCCCTGTAGAGGTCAACGAACAGTTTAGAAAGGTTGCACCGCCGCTCATATTGATCACGAAATGGTAAAAATCGGTACCACCGGTGCTTTTACCACCGCCCCCCGACCCAATGATGTTACACTGGTCGGGAACCGCAAAGCCCGACCCAACTGCGTTTACCTGGAATCCGTCCTGCGGAATAAAAGCGGTCCCCCCGATCGGCGAAGCGGTAGCCATATCTGAAAACATGTTGCCCAACTCGGTGCTGTTGTGGGTTGCTGTTCCGCCCGGCGAGCCGACGTACGATCCGTAATTGTAGATCGTCATAAGATTGAAGGCTTGGTTGAAGGGAACGCTCGTGCAGAGAGGCTGCCGAGCGCTTAGTCGGTGAGCTTCCGAAAGGGCCACTTGGTCCAGCGGTGACCGCCACAAAGACAGTACGTCCATTAGGAGCTCCCCCTCTTCAATAGCTGTTCGTATTACGTGTTACGTGGCGAAGATCCGCACGGCGGCTTACCCGATCTATTCGGCGTCAGAGGTAGCCATCCTAGCCTATGACCTTACCGGCTCGGAACGGCGTGCTCGTAACTGGCAGTCCTCAGCTCCGTTCGACGTGTTCGTTAAGCAGTGCGACTTCACGGGAGTATCCAATTCGCTGAGGGCGATGACTCCAGTCACGAATCTCGAAGCCACCGAGTGTCCGGGCTACAATGATCAGGCAACCGTTTTGCAGAGCACCATCCCTCCATTGGCCAACCCGATCACGAACCCAGAGCCCTTGGTCCAAACGTTCCTCAGGGCTGGTTCGGGCACGTCGTGTTTTATGTCAAGGAACGCGGTGGACGTAACGAATCGACGGCTTCGATACGAACCTGACCGGTGGTGGATACACGTGGGCGCCAGCGGCGAAAGCGCGTCGATCGCCGGAACAGCCACTGACTTCCTTGTCGTCGGTGGCATCTCCGTATGCGGCCAGGTTTCAGGGCCTTCGGTCTCGGCGCGGCTCCGCGCGCGCGTGCTTCCATTCGAGGGCACGGTTGCGAGTCACGCGATCGCGGTAGGGACGCGCATTACTGCGCGCCCCCCGCGCAGATCCGAGCGTGCAGTTTTCCCGCACTCGGCTGTTGCCTTGAGTATTTGACCCCAAAGCGTTGCTCAGGCCATGGATAGAGAATGCGAACGGGAGGGCCACTGCTGCTCCATCATTCGGGTCCATGTCGTGCGCTGCAATGCCCAAAGGGCGTAGCCGGCCGTCCGCCTTCGGAATGTTCCGCCGGCGCGACGGCTGTGCCCGGTATGCACCACGGTGCACCCGAGCGCAGAGATCGACGAGTCGTTCGTCCAGGTTTTCCCGATACGCATCCCACGTCATCCGACCACCCGGGTGCCGCATGACGCTTGAGCGCGTGATAGGCGCCCCTTAGTAGATCGGTGTTGACGTGGTGTAGCAACGCATTGAAGCGACACTTTCGATTCGCCTGTGCCGCTTGACGTACACGCTGCAGCGCACTAGACACGCTTCCCCGGCTCTGAGTCCGGCGCGCGTTTTGCTGGCCCGTTTTCCTCTTGGCCTGTCCCCTTGGCTCCATCGACTCCGCCACCGTTTGCACGGTCTTGTTCGCCGGCTTCGTAGCTACTATGGGAAAGTCTGATTTCTTCGGTTCGTGGATCATCGGCTACAGCTCGTCGCCTCCCCGATGCGAACCGCCACCGTTGTGACGGCCGACCCGAAGACCTCCCGGTTCCCGCGCAAGGCGTTTCCATACATGCAAAGGTCAGCGGCCGCGCAGAGCCGTTCACCCGCTTGCGATGACGCGAGTGAACGTGTTGCCTTCCGGTCCTCAGCATACCGTCGGCGCTCCGGACTTGCTATTTTTCGCAGTTCAATACTAAGCCTGTACGTTTCCCTACCGACGCTTCGCCGGTCACCCTCACGGATGCCGACGCACGGCTCGGGCTCGATTACGGGGCCGGACCGGGGTCCCTTCGCTCAGTGAGTGCCGGGAAGACCGGCAAGGAGTACAAGGTGAAAGTCCGTGACGATGAAGGCGTAGCGAGCCACCCATACGCATGCTGAGCGGGACCGAAGGGCCCGCGA
Organism: Vulcanimicrobiota bacterium; assembly: GCA_963736775.1. Classification (GTDB taxonomy): domain Bacteria; phylum Vulcanimicrobiota; class Vulcanimicrobiia; order Vulcanimicrobiales; family Vulcanimicrobiaceae; genus Cybelea. Next base: position 4,424 of record CAVTPY010000012.1, read on the forward strand.
CCGTGCCGCTTCCGGCTGGGCGGACGGCGCCGCAGGCGTTGTCCGGAACCACCGGCTTGCGTTTTGAAAATGGGTCGATCGAGAGTAACGCATCGCATCGAATCGCGCATGAAAAAGGATAGCGTTAAGCTCGCCTTCGTGATATACTTGGCCTAAGACAACGTACAGAATTACGCCCGCATAATAATGCGGGTGTAATCACAAGTCCCGATGCGGATCGTTCGCGCGGGGCTTTTTTCTTTTTGCGAGGTGACGTCATGATCTCCAAGTCGGTGGCGGCGCGCAGCCATACCCGGCGCTTCGCGACCGGCATCGACTACATCACGGAGCACGCCCACGAGCGCGCTTGTGCACAGGCTGGACGTTCCTTCGGAGATGGCATCGGATACGCGAGCGCACCGAAAAAGGCAGCCTGGGTGCAGCTACGCGGCGTCACTTCGGTGGAGATGGCTGCACTCGAAATGGAGGCCGTCGCAGCACTCTCACGACGCTGCAAAGATCCTGTCTACCACCTCATCGTCGCCTATGCCCAGGGCGAGCATCCGACGCGCGAGCAAGTCGTGAGCGACGCGGAGCGGTTGCTGAAGGCGATCGGCATGGAGCGCAACCAGTACGTGTTAGCGGCCCATCAGGATACCGACAACACCACGCCCACATCATCGCCAATCGCATCGGGCCGAACGGCAAGGCGAACGACCTGTGGCAGGAGCGGATCAAACGCGAGCGCACCTGCGCGGAGATTGCGGCCGAGCGCGGGTGGGAGATCGTCGTCGGCCGGCACAACCGCGACATCGTCCAACGTGTGCGTCACCTGTATGCGCCGCCGCCGGACCCGGAGCGACGCCTGAGCGATGGTGTGTATCGGCAGCTCATCGAGCGCGGTGAGCTCCCGTGGCAGGAGAGCGCGCGCCCGTATGTGCTCGACGCCATCGATCGCGCGAAGAGCTGGAGCGAGCTGCATGAACGGCTGGTCGCGCACGGTGTCGTCGCGAAGCTGGTTAAGCGCTGCGAGCGGATACGGGGGCTGGCATTCGCCGAAGGGTTCGAGCGCGGCGCGCCGGGTTGCGCGGCGTCACGCATCGATACGCGCTGCGCATTGCCGGCGCTTGAGCGGCGCTTTGGGCCGTTCACGCCGTCGCGCGAGCTGACGAAGGACACGAGCGATGGGGCGCAATGGGTGCAAAACGCGCGAGCAACGATTCTCGGCGCAGTCGACAGCGCGCGCTCGTGGGAAGATCTAACGCAGCAGCTCGACCGCGACGGGATCGTCGTCAAGTTGATCGCGCGGGGGACGCGCGTGCAAGGACTCGCATTTGCACAGGGGCGCGATCCGGGCGCACCGGGCTGCGGTGCGTCGCGGATCCATCCGCGCTGCAAGAAAGCAGCACTCGAGCAACGCTTCGGGGCGTGCCCGTTTCCGCGGAAGCAACCGCCAAAGCGCAGCCGCAGCAGCGTTCGCGATCGGGCCGAGCGCGAGGCGAACACGGATCCGCGCTGGGCACTGCGTGACGCGCAACGCATCGTCGACCACGCCCGGATTCGATCGGAGTACGCGCAGTATCGCGACCGTTTCTTTGCCGACCATCATCGAGCGACAGCCGACCGCAGAGCAGCAGCATGGGAGCGCGAGCGAGTACAGCGCCACTGCGAGGCCAAGCGCCGCCGCGAAGCGCGCCTGCTCTTGCGCGCAGTGGCGCGGCTGGCCGCGCGCGGCGCGGTCGCCCGGCAACTCGCGCACTGGTCGATCGATGCCGTCATCAATCGCCGGCGCGCGCACGAGCACGACGCCGGGCGCGTGCGCTGGGAGGCGGCAAAGATCGTGCTGGCGTCAGAACGCAAGCTGGTGCGCGAGGAGAAGCCGATGGACTATCGTTCGTTCGTGGCGCAGCGGGCTCGCGTCGGGGATCTGGCGGCGCAGCGGGTTTTGGGCCAACTCGAGGCTCCAGCGCATAATCGGCACGAGCGGGCCGCAGAAGCGCCATGGCCGCACATAACTGTCGACCAGATGCGCGAGCGTTTGCACTTCATTCGCGCAGAAGTAGAGGACCGCTACGAGCACGCTCGCATCGAGCGGCGGGGCTTGACCCGCCTCGAGCGGCCGCCCACGATCGAGCAGGCGCTCGCGTCGGCGCGAAAAGAGATCCAGGCGCGCGCCAGTGAGGCAACGCAGTTCACGCCGGCCGAACGCGCACAGCTTGCGCGGCTGGCGAAGGAGCAGCAGACCTGGAACCCGTTTGTGCGCAACGCGGCCAAGAAGGCAGCCCTGAAACTGCATACCGCGCAACAGGCTCGCTCTGAAGCGGAGCTCACCAAAGCCACGCGCGACTTTGAAAGTGGCGACGCCCAGCGAGTTCAAGAACGCATTCGCAGCGATGAACGCACCTACCGCGACTACGTCCGCGCGTCGCTCGGTCTCGAAGACCAGATGCGCAAAGCACGGGTTGCGCTGCGTGAAGACCTACCGAAGATCGAAAAACAGCTGACGGTATTGGAACGCACCGGCGTTACGCAGCTCGAATGCGAGGGTGTGGTGTGGCGCGCAGGGCTCGACAAGCTCGCAGCGGCCGTCGATCGCGCATGCCAGGCGTTGCCGCAGGAGCTTCGGCGGGATGTCGAGTTCGCGATCCGCCGAGAACAGCGCGCCCTCAATCGCTCGCGCGAATCGATTTCGATGGACCGTTAGCAGCGCTCAGCTCGATCCGTGTATTCACCGAACCCGAACTCCGTTGCCGATCCAATCATCTGTGCCAGCGATGTGCCCGACGTGCTGCTCCTTGTAGCGTGTCGGCAGTAGACCAGGTAGCCGTGCGGGTTACGTGCGAACGAGTATCTGCGGAACGAGCGACTAATGCGTTGCTAGCGTTTTCGTTCGCCTTTCCATCTTCCTGGCACGACATACTAACGGAGCTAGCGCGCGAAGTGCGCCACGATACAGTGGACGTTACCGTTGTCGAGCAGCATTGCAACTCATATTTGGCGAGTCTTACCGGGCTGGCTGAGCGCGACCGGAGTCCGCGTAACGCCGCCGCCCCTGGCTGCCGTATTGAAAAATGGGCGATCGCAGACCACCTCGATGCTGGGATCGTGTTGCGCGCGATTACTGCTTCGAACGGGATAGAACCTCCCGTGAGCGCCTCATGCTTTCACGCGGCACTGCTGACGTTGCGCGTCGAGTTTGATGTAGGCGGGGACGGAGGAGCGGGATCTTCATCGTCGCGCGCAGAGTGTGCTTCGGCAAAGAGTCGGCAGGCGGTGCACGGAGTCGCGGTCGCAAGTACTCGGAGCAGCCGGGTCCAGGGTATGCCATAAGGCCGAGCGCAGCTCGCCCTGGACGCGGCTGCTATCATGCGATCGATCCGACTTCGTGCAGCGCCGGCAGGGGGCTCGAAGCGCGAGGTCGTCTCGGAAAAGCACTGCGATTGGTAGCGATAGGCTTGCATGTGTGGTACAATTTTGGTGACAGAGTGTAGCAGACTTTCGCCCGCATTATAATGCAGGTGAAACTATGAGTCCCGTAGCGTCAGCAGTTCGCGCGGGACTTTTTCTTTTGCGGAGGTGAGCTCGTGATTACGAAGGCGGTGCCGGCGTCGCGCGCATCGATTGCGACGCCGCGATGGGCGGCGCACGGCTCGACGGCCTTGCTGCGGCGATCGAGCAGCAGTATCGAGCTCTGCCGACACGAGATTCGGCAAGACGTTGAGTACAGCATTCGCAAAGAACAGCGCGCACGCGACTCCATGACGATAGACCGATAACATTGGCCCGACCATCGCGCCGTTCCGTTCTCGGCAGCAACCCAAGGGGTGGGTGACCAGACATGACCACACAATCGATCAGGTCGATGCCGCCCGGCGCGCAGAGCGCACGCTTTGCGGACCTGCCGGACATCCTAACCCCACACGACGTCATCGCGTTTCTCCCGATTGGGCGGAACGCGGTCTACGATGCGATCAAGCGGCAAGCGCTCAAGAGCATCCGTGTGGGCCAGAAAATCCTCATCACGAAGGCCGCCCTGCGAGAGTTTCTCGGCGGAAACGTCGAATAATATCCTCGCCTGGACCGCGGAAAGAATCCATGGCAAAACCAAAACACCTTGGGGTCAAGAAGTACATGATCGTCTATGACGTGCCCCCGCAAAACGGAAAGGCGCGTCAACAAAAGCGAGAGATCCTCCGCGGCGTGACCAAACACGAAGCGGAGTCATTTCTTGCCAAACGCATCGAAAGCGTCGCGCGGGGCGAGTACACCGCAGACGCGGACATGACCATGTCCGACCTCTTCGAGAAGTTCATGACGCACAAGGCAAAGCGCCTCGAAGCGACGACGCTCGATCGATACAAGGGCATCATCGCCACCTATCTTCGCCCGACGTTTGGAAAGATGCGTTTGACCGCACTGCGCAAGGCGCATCTCATCGAAGCGTACGAGAAGTGGCAAGCGAGAAGCAGACGAGGCGTTCGGGTCGGACGATTCGGCACGTGCATGATCTGCTGCGGGCGACGCTCAACTGGGCCGTTAGTCTTGACTACGTCCAAACCAACGTTGCCGGCAAGATCACGTCCGACGACCTTCCCAAGGCCTTCAAACCCGAGAGCACGGTGCTCAACGAGAACGAGCTACGCCACTTGCTGGCAGAGGCGCAATCGCCCACCTTCCTGGCAAAAAAGCGCGGCACCGTCTCGTCGCATCCCTGGTTCTATCCGGCGTTGGTCTTTGCGGCCTACACCGGGGCCCGGCGCGGCGAAGTCTTGGCTACGCGTTGGCCCGATCTCGACTTGGACGGCGGCACGGTTACGATCCGTGAATCGCTCGCCCAGCCGCGCTCGGGGCTCGCGTTCAAGCGGCCGAAGAACGGGCAGGTCCGCACGGTTACGATCACTTCGGAGCTCGTTGCCGTCCTGCGCTCGCACAAAGCGAGGCAGGCGGCAGAGCAGGTGTACCTGGGCGAAAGGTACCACCGGCACGACCTGGTCTTCGCGATGCCCAACGGCATGCCGGTTTCCCCCGAGGCCTTCGGGGCGGCATTCAAGCGGCTCGTCGAGCGGGCAAAGGTCGCGCGGATTCGGTTACACGACCTGCGAGACACCCACGCCTCGCTCTTGGCAAAAGCTGGCGTGCCGATCGAGGTGGTCAGTCAGCGACTCGGTCATAGCTGCATCGGCGTCACCGTCGATCGTTACGTGACCGTCTATCGGGAGCGTGATGCGGCGGCCGCCGCAGCGTTCGCGCGATTAGTCGCGTGACAAAAACGAAAAGCCGACGTGACAATTCCGTGACAAGTCGGCTTTTCTAGACCGGTAAAAGCGCCGGATTCCCTCGTGAGATATGCGATTTTGTTCTTAGCGCCAACGGGAATCGAACCCGTCTTTCCGCCTTGAAAGGGCGATGTCCTAACCGATAGACGATGGCGCCTCAAGTGGCTCTGCTTCCACCGATTCGGGTAGCCGACGCAATCCCACCTCTAGCCGGGACGTGAAGCGGACCGGCTTCGTGCATCTGAGCGGCGTGGGGCCGTACTTGGTTAGGCAGCCGGCCGGCCGAGGCTAGGATTTCTTGCGTGGCTGAGAATAGACGCTTTGCTTGATGGATCGTTATAGGCGCGCCGCACTCCTCTGTGCCGTGTGCGCGCTGCCAATCGGGTGCGGGCACTCGGAAAACGGGAACGCGGCCAACGTCGCGGCTCCACCCGCGGTCGTGCGAGTTACGACGCTTCGCCGCGCGACGGTCCCGATCACCGCGGATTATCAGGGGACGCTCGGATCGATCGAGAGCGTGCAGATACGAGCTCGTGTAGAGGGCACGCTGGACCGGGTACTTTTTAAAGAGGGGCGCCTCGTGCACAAGGGCGACCTCATCTTCGAGCTTCAGCACGATGCCTACGCCGCGGCGCTTCAATCGGCGCAAGCCCAGCTCGACACCGCGCGAGCGCAGGTCGTCCAAGCCTACGGCAACCTCTTTGCCAAGGTCGCGTCGCTCGCTCGCGACGAAATCACCGTCGCCCGGGATCGCCCCCTCGCTGCCGACAAAGCGATTCCGCAGAAAGATCTCGACAACGCCGTCGCAACGGCGGAGATGGCGAAGGGCGACGTGGTCGTCGCACGCGCGCAAGTCGGAGAGGCGCGCGCCGGCGTCTTGAACGCGCAGGCTGGGGTAACGAACGCGAAACTCAACCTCAGCTATACGACGATCTACGCGCCCGTCACCGGATTGATCGGCTTCCTCAATTACGACGTCGGCAACGTCGTCGGGGGACCGAGCACGCAGGTTCTCGATACGATCGACGCGATCGACCCGATAAAGATCACGTTTGCACTGGACGAACCGGCGTATCTGGACCTTTTTGGTCAGCGGAAAAACCCAAACGTAAGTTCCCTGCGCTACCAGCCTTTGCAGCTGATCCTCGCCAACGACGCGACGTACCAGTATACCGGGCGCCTCTACACGATCAACTCGACGGTCGACTCGCGCACCGGAACGCTCACGGTCGAGTCGCGATTCCCTAACCCTGATGGCTTGCTGCGGCCCGGGGGATTCGCACGGGTGCGCTTGATGATCGAGCGGCGCCCCGACGCGCTCGTAGTTCCCGAGACCGCAATCGTCAAATCGCAGGGCCTCGACGCAGTGTACGTTGTGAATTCGAACGGCACAGCGTCGCTTCGAACGATTTCGCTCGGTCCGCAGTACGGGTCCGGCTTCGTCGTCGACTCCGGACTGCAGGCCGGCGACCGCGTCGTCGTACAGGGCACGCAAAAAGTGGTTCCGGGCGCCAAAGTGACGATCAAGACGAACTAGACCGTGGCGCATTTCTTTATTACCCGCCCGATCTTTGCAATCGTTCTCTCGATCGTCGTCGTCTTGCTCGGTGCAATCGCAATTATCACGCTTCCCGTCGCGCAGTTCCCGCCGATCTCTCCGCCGGTGATTCAAGTGCAGACGACGTACGTCGGAGCGAGCGCGACGGTCGTCGAACAATCGGTTGCCTCGCAGATCGAAAACTCGGTCGTCGGCGTCGACAACCTCATCTACATGCAGTCGACGAGCTCGTCGAGCGGTCAGTACACCCTCAACTGCACGTTTCGGGTGGGTTCGGACATCCGGCAGGCGCTCATCGACGTGCAGAACCGCGTGCAGCAGGCCACCGGGAAACTGCCCGATTCCGTGAACAAGTTCGGGATCACCGTCCAAAAGAAGTCACCGCAGATCCTGATGCTCGTGGCGCTGTACTCGCCGACCAACTCTTACGACCGGCTCTACTTGAGCAACTACGCAACGCTCAATCTGATCAATCCCTTGCTCTCGGTACCCGGCATCGGCGCCCAGGGCACGATCGGCCAGCAGAACTACGCCATGCGCGCGTGGGTCCGGCCGGACCGGTTGGCGAGGCTCGGCCTGACGACGGGTGATCTCGAGAAGGCGATCGACTCGCAAAACGTTCTGATTCCGACCGGGGCCGTCGGCGCGATGCCGGCGCCGCCAAATACACCCAACCAGCTCTCGGTCAACGCGCAAGGACAACTGACGGATCCCAAAGAGTTCGGCAATATCATCGTGCGAACGAATCCCGATGGGTCGATCGTACGCTTGAGCGACGTCTCCCGGGTAGAGCTCGGCGCGCAGCTCTATCTGACGCTCGGATCGTACAACGGCCGGCCGGCAACCCTCATCATCCTCTATCAGACGCCGGAAGCCAACGCGCTGCAGACCGCGGCCGGCGTTCGCACGACGATGGCCGCGCTCGCGAAATCCTTCCCGCCGAGCCTTCAATACTCGATCGCCTACGATAGCACGCTCTTCGTAACGACATCGATCCGAGACGTGCTCAAGACTCTTTTTGAGGCGATCGGGCTGGTGATCGTCGTCGTCTTTCTCTTCCTGGGAAGTTTTCGCTCGTCGGCGATTCCTATGCTCGCGGTCCCGGTATCGCTGGTCGGAACGTTCATCTTCTTCATTCCGTTCTCGTTTAGCATCAACACGCTGACGCTCTTTGGATTGGTTCTCGCCATCGGACTGGTCGTCGACGACGCTATCGTCGTGGTGGAAGCGGTGGAACACTACATCGAGCAAGGCCTCACGCCGGTGGCCGCCTGCGAACGCGCGATGAAGGAACTGAGCGGCCCGATCATCGCGATATCGCTGGTCTTGACGTCGGTGTTCTTGCCGTCGGCATTCATTAGCGGCATTACCGGACAGCTCTACCGGCAGTTCGCCCTCACGATCACCGTTGCAGTCAACCTCTCGGCGATCGTGGCCTTATCGCTCACGCCGGCGCTATGCGGGCTCATCCTTCGCGAGCGGCGGCCGATGCGCGGCCCGTTGGGGTGGGTCGTCGACCGGTTCAACGGTGCCTTTGGACGCGTATCATCGGCGTACGGCAACGCACTTCAGTGGCTCTTACGCCGCTCGGCTCTCGTCATCGGCGTGCTGGCACTGTTTTACATTGCGGACGTAACGATCGGCATGCGTTTGCCCAGCGGTTTCGTTCCCACCGAGGACCAAGGCGTCGTCTTCGCGCAGGTTCAGCTTCCCTACTCGTCGGGGCTGCAACGTAACTCCAACCTGATGGACCGAATGCAGAGGGACATCAGCTCGGTTCCCGGCGTACAAAACGTCATCTCGCTGATCGGTTTTAGTCTGCTCTCGTCGCTGCAATCCTCCGACCTGTCGAGCTTCGTGATCACACTGCAACCCTGGGACCAGCGAATCCACGAGCATCTCTCGCTGCGCGGCATCGCGACCGAGATATATAAGAAGATGAACGCGTATCCGGAGGCGGCCTCATTCCCGTTCGTACCGCCAACGGTACCGGGCCTTGGCAACACCTCGGGCTTCACATTCGAGCTGCAGGATCAGTCGGGCCACTCGCTCGCCGACCTCGCGGCAACGGCCGAGAAGGTCGTCGCGGCGGCACGCCGGCGTCCGGAGATTACCGCACTCAACAATACGATGCGCACGTCCGTGCCGCAGTTGCAGCTCGACGTGGATCGCGACAAGACCGAAGGGCTCGGCGTCGACGTGAGCACCGTCCTACGTGAGTTGCAGGCGATGCTGGGCGGGCTTGTCGTGAACAATTTCACGCTCTTCAACCGCACGTGGAACGTCATGATCCAGGCCGAACCGCAGTTCCGGGCGACTGCCGCCAACATTGGGTCGATGTTCGTCCGCAACAGCACTGGGCAGATGGTGCCCCTGAGCGCGCTGACGACGGTGCGGCGCAGCGTTGGAACGGATTTCATCCAGCGCTTTAATACGAACCGCGAAGTCGAAATCGTCGGCTCCAACGCTTCAGGGTATAGCAGCGGTCAGGCCCTGGCGGCGATGCAGGACGTAGCGCAGAAGACGCTGCCGAAGGGTTACGGATACGGCTGGTCGGGTGTCGCCTATCAAGAGTCCGCCGTCGGCAACACGCAGACGATCGTCTTTGCGCTTTCGGTGCTGCTCGTCTTTCTCGCGCTCGCCGCGCTGTACGAAAGCTGGCGAATGCCGGCGGCGGTGATCTTGAGCGTGCCGATCGGCGTCTTCGGCGCGTTCACCTCCGTCGCTCTTTGGCGGCTCGACAACAACATCTACGTGCAGATCGGCCTGATCATGCTCATTGGGCTGGCGGCAAAGAATGCGGTGCTGATCGTGGAGTTCGCGCGCGAGCGGCGCGCCGCCGGCGACTCGATCGAACAAGCGGCACTCGCGGCAGCGCGATTGCGCTTCCGGCCGATCTTGATGACGTCGTTTGCCTTCATCATCGGCGTTACTCCGCTGATGCTAGCGCGCGGCGCCGGCGCCGCGTCGCGGCATTCACTGGGTTCGACGGTCTTCGCCGGAATGCTCGCTGCGACGTGCCTGGGCATCTTCTTCATCCCCACGCTCTACGAAGTCTTGCAGCGGCGGGAGGAGCGCGCGCGTAAGAGCGCAGCGCCCCGCGCGGATCGAGGCCCGGCGTGAAACTTGGCGCCCTGCTCGCGGTCATCGTGCAATTGCTGGCGTCGTGCGTTCCACCGACGCCTTCGGGTCCGCCAAACGCGCAGATGCCGCCAAACTATCGCGGCCTCGCCGCCACCGGGACGTCGCTGGGCAGCGTTCAGTGGCGCAAACTCTACGACGACCCCGTGCTGCAAGATCTCATCGTGCGCGCGCTGCGCCGGAACTTTAACATCGAGCTGGCATATGCGTCCATCCTCGAAGCCGCCGCGAACCTCGGCATTACCGCCGCGAATCAATCGGTCTTTGTCAACGGCGCGATATCCGCGCCGTACGAGGTTATCACCGGGGGAAACAAGCCGGGCTCGATACCGAAGACGCAGTTCTCGCCGGAGGCCGGCATCGAGGCCAGCTACCAGGTCGACCTCTTCGGTAAGTTGGCCTCGGCAACGGGCGCGGCGCGCGATCAGCTGCTCGCGACGGACGCGGCCAAGGATACGGTACTCGCCACGGTCGTCTCGCAGGTGGCGACCGCGTATTTTCAGTTGCTCGAGCTCGACGAGGTGATGGCCTTCACGAAGGATGCCGTCGCCTCGCGCGCAGAGGGCGTGCGACTCATGCGACTGCGCGTGGAGGGCGGCGTCTCCTCGATGCAAGACCTACGGCAGGCACAGCAAGCGCTTCTCGAGGTGACGCAAAACGTTCCAACACTGCGACAAGACCTCGCGCAGACGGAGAACGCCCTCTCGGTTTTGATCGGCGACTATCCCCACCCGATCGCGCGCGGACTTCCACTGAATGCACAAGTCGCCATGCCGTTGATTCCACCCGCGGGCGTTTCCGGCGAGCTGCTCGAGCGCCGTCCCGATATTCGCCAAGCCGAGTACACGATCGCGACCGCTGCCGGCAACGTCGACGTCGCGCGAAAACTGCTCTACCCCCAGATCACGCTGGGTGCATCGGCCGCCGTGGCCGGGCAACAGAGCAGCGGCCTGTATCCGAACCTGCCGCCGGTGCTGGCGGCTTTCACCAAGCTCAACGGCGTCTTTTTCGGCCCGCTCGGAGTATTCGAAGTTCTTCCGCAGCTGCTGCAGCCGATCTTCAATGGAGGAGAGATTCGCTCGCAAATACATCTCGCCCAAGCCGATCAACAGCAGGCGGTGATCTCCTACCTGCAAACTGTGGACGACGCTTTCGAGGAAGTCTCTAACGATATCGTTTCGTATAATCAGTCGCGGGCTCGGACCGTGCAGCTGGGCCTCTATCTTGCCGCCTCACTCGATTCGGTGCGCCTCGCGAAGGAGCGCTACGAGGCCGGATATACTTCCTACTTGGAGGTGCTCAACGCGCTGACGCGGTCGTATCAGGCACAAACGGACTTTGCGCAGGCGCGACTCAATGAAAGGCTTGCGCTGGTACAGCTCTATCTCGCGCTAGGCGGCGGCTGGCAGTCGTAGTGCGCAAGCCCGCAAAGACCCTCCTGATAATCTTCTGCGCTGCCGTTTGCGCGGCTGCTGCGACCGCCGCGGAGAGATTATACGACTCGGTGCTCCCCAACGGTTGGATCATCGAGCGGCCGCAAGGGCTCGTGATCCAAACCGGTACGTTGCCGCAAGGCGCCGCCGTTTCGCCCGACGGTGCGATGCTGGCCATCGTGGAGTCGGGCTACAATTCGCCGGCGTTGGGCCTGTATCGCACGCAAGATCTCGCCCGAATCGCAGAGATTCCCCTCAAAGGCGCCTATGGCCGTCCGCTGTGGATCGACGGCAGCCACGTGCTGGTTGCCGGTGCGAATGCCGACGCGCTTTTCGATGTCGACGTAGTCGCCAAGAGCCCCCGCGCGATTGCGTTGGGCAAAGGCTCGTACCCGGTGGCCGTCGCGAGATCGGGCGAAACGTTCGCCGCCGCAACCGATGGCGATTCGTCGGTTCGTATCGGAACCTTGGACGGATTGTCGAGCGCAAAGGCGATCGGCGTCGGCGGGTTTATCGGGGGGTTGGCATTTTCTGCCGACGGCAAAGCGCTCTTCGCTTCGAACTGCGCCGCGCGCTACGTCGAGGCGATCGATACGCAGACGTTAGAAGAGCGCCGGATCGAAACGGGACTGCATCCGACGGCGATTCTTCCGGTCGACGACACGATTTACGTCGCCGAGACCGACAACGATACCGTCGGCGTGTACGACGCATCGAAAGGAACGCGCATTGCGAGCATCTTCGTGGGCGACCGGGCGGCGCGCGGGTCGGCGATCGTCGGCGTCTCGCCGAACGCACTCGTACGCGAGCGCGATGCGATCTACGTTTCGCTCGGCGCCGCGAACGACATCGCCGTCATCCGCGATCGGAGCGTCGTCGCGCGCATCCCCGCCGGCTGGTATCCGACCGACGTCGCAGTGCTCGGGCAGCGCCTCTACATCATCGACGGCAAGGGCGAGCGCACGCGGCCGAATCCGCGCTACGCCAGCGGCTCCCACAGCGACGTCGACTACGTCGCAGCGATCCAGTACGGCTCGATTCGCGCGTACGACCTATCGCACGTTGCGGACTCGGGCAATCCACAAGGCGCCGCGGGCTGGACCGATGCGCAGAGGAGCGCGGTCGTTCGCACCGGCGGCCCCATTGCGCACGTCTTCTTCATTCTCAAAGAAAATCGGTCGTACGATCAGGTGCTCGGCGACATGCCCCAGGGGAACGGCGACCCGAAGCTAACATCGTTCGGCGCGCGCGTGACGCCCAACGAGCACGCGCTGGCAACGCGCTTCGGTCTCTTCGACAACACCTACACGAGCGGCGAGGTTAGCGAACCCGGACACAACTGGGCCGACGCGGCCTTCGATACCGACTTCGTCGAACGCATGTGGCCGGCTACCTACGCGGGCCGCCGCGGCGACGACTCACTCTCGCCGGCAATGGTTCCCTTCAACGGTTACATTTGGCAGGACGCCCAAAGCGCGCGCGTCTCGTTTCGCGATTACGGCGAGATGGTCGACCCGCCCGTGCCGAGTTTGGCTGGACGCTACGACCCGCGTTACGTCGGTTGGAACCTGGACTACAGCGACCTCAATCGCGTCAAGGAATGGCGCCGCGAGTTCGCCGATTTCATCCACAATGGCAACATGCCGCGCTTGGAGTACATCTGGCTGCCCAACGACCACACCTACGGGCGGCGCCCCGGTAAGCTGACGCCGGCGTCGATGGTGGCGCAGAACGATTACGCGCTGGGTGAGATCGTCGACACGATTTCGCATTCGCCGGTGTGGAGATCCTCGGCGATCTTCGTGATCGAAGACGACGCCCAAGACGGCCCCGACCACGTTAGCGCCCAGCGCACGATCTTCTTCCTCGTCTCGCCGTACGCGCGCGGCGGGCTGCAGCACGCGCACTACTCGACGGTGAGCGTGCTGAGCACGACGGAGCTGATGCTCGGGCTGCCGCCGCTCTCGACCTACGACGGTATGGCGGTTTCGCTGCGCGCCGCCTTCTCGCCGGTCGCGCGGCTGGCGCCGTACACCGCCATTGCGCCGAGAGTCAGTCTCTACAACCGAAACCTTAAAGCCGCGTACAACGCCCGGCTCACCGCGAAGCTCGACTTTAGCCGCCCAGACGCAAATCCGCCCGGGAACCAACGTTGACGATTAGGTCGCGAGTGTAGGAGGCGTTACCTCGTTGCGAGCGCGCTGCCGGAACGGCGGCGAACCGGAACCGGCTCCACGTGCTTCGATGCCTGACCGACGAACCACATGCACAGTAGGGTCAGCAGCGCTGCGTCGTCGAGTGCGCCCAACACGGGGATGTCGCTAAACACGTCGATCGGTGAGATCACCAGCAACGCGATCGCCGCCGCGATCAGCTTGAGCGACGTGGGAACCCGGGCGTCACGCACGAGCGGCACGGTTCGAAAGATCGCCGTTTTCGCGGCCAGGAGTAAGCGCGCTAGTCTCATCAGGCCTTAGTACTCGAGGAGCTGCCGGCTGTTTCAAAGGGCTCCATTAATAATTCTTTTCCTTCTTCTTTGGGTTAAGCGCCCGATCGGCGGCCGCTCACCATCCGCGCGATGAACAGAAGGACCACGGCGCCGACTAATGCGACCACGATGCTGTAGATGTTGATCCCGGTTACGCCGGAATGGCCGAACAAGCCGAAGATCCAACCACCGAGAAGCGCGCCGACGACCCCGACGACGAGATCTCCGAGCACGCCCCCGGGCCCCTCTCCGGGCACGACGTATTTTGCCAGAAAGCCCGCGATCAATCCGACAACGAGCCAAATAAGAATGAACATATTATTGACCTTTCAAAGCTTAGAAATAATGCGCCGCGGACCGATGCGGGCGCAGGATTTCTAATCGTGTTCCTAACGGTTCGTCGAATTCTCCCCAATTCGCCGATTTTGAAACCCCCGCGGTCGCCGTCAGGTCGCTCCCTCGCCGGACTTCCACCAGCAAGGGATTAAAGGCGACGTAGGAAATGCGGGAGGATGACTCGGCGAAATACGAGCAGCCATAGGGCCATCCCGAGAAGGACGATTTCGAGCGAGGTCACGTGCAAGCCGCCGACGTCGAAGCTCCCCTGTGTCACGCCCAAGGCAGCGGCTACGATGGCGAATGCCGCCGCTACTGAGAACATGTGCGCCGTTCGCTCTATGCCCCAGGCAAGATCGCCTGGCGATAGCGCCGACCATCGGGCGCGCACGCCGATCGCGAACATCCCGGCCAGCAGCGCGTATACGGCCGCAAAGCTCAGCAACGTGAGGCGGAAAAAGAAATGTGGCCCGCCACCCTGCACCGTGATATCTCGCGCCCCGATCTGCATAAAGTAGAGCATGAGCACCAGCGCGCCCAACAACGCGAAGTTCATGACGAGCGCCGCGCGAGTAAGGACCAGATAGGTCTTGAAGAGCCGGTGATGGTTCCACCACAGCATCACGACCAGAGAAAACGACGCGGCGAAAACGAAGACGTTGCCGCTCAAGGACGCGAGGGTCGCCCCCGTGTTTGGAATCGACAGACCCAAGCCGATTTCGGCGAGACAAAAGCCGATGACGATGTCGGAAAACGCTTCGAGGCGGTGAATCGTTTGCGCGTCGTCGCCGGCCTCGGGTGCCGAGGCCGGCGCTGGTCGAGCGGTCGTCGGTAACGTCACTGGTGCTGCAGCTTTTTATCAGGCCGCACGGGGCCGCCTGCCTGTGGCCGAGCGCGAGCGGCCAGCCGTGAGTGAACGGATCGTATTTTGCTGGAGCGGCGGGAAAGACTCTGCGCTTGCCCTGCACCGGCTGCTGCAAGACGATCGATATACGATCGTCTCCCTTCTTACCACCGTGAACCAACGATTCGCGAGGGTGTCGATGCATGGAGTTCGACTCGAGCTAGCGCAGGCGCAGGCGCACGCCGTAGGCCTGCCGCTGGATATAGTGTCTGTCGACGGCAGTTCGAATGACGAGTACGAGCGCAACATGTCCGCCCATCTACTCGCGCACAAGGAACGAGGCGTGTCGAGCGTTGCGTTTGGCGACATTTTTCTCGAGGATCTCCGGCGCTGGCGCGAGGAGAAACTCGCAGCTATCGGGATGGGCGGCCTCTTTCCACTTTGGAAGCTCGACACTCGTAGGGTTATTGGTGAGTTTATCGACGTAGGCTTTCGATCGATCGTATGTTGCGTCAGCGATGCCTATCTGGGTGAGAGCGCCCTCGGCCGGATCGTCGACTGGGACTTTATCAACACCCTTCCGTCCGACGTCGACCCCTGTGGCGAGAACGGCGAATTCCATTCGTTCGCGTACGCCGGCCCGATCTTCAACGATCGTATTGACGTGACGGTGGGGGAGAAAATCTACCGCCGCGTCGAGCAGACGAATCAGGACGATGGCGCGACCCCATCGGGGGCCTTCCCGCCGTCCAGCACCCGCACGGCCAAAGGGTTTTGGTTTTGCGATCTGCTGCCTCGTCAGGATGACGGTGGGAAGGTGCCGAAGATGGAATGGTAATGAACAGATTTTCAGCCGTCGCCGCCTTGGTGCTGGCCCTTGCCTGTTGTATCGGTGCCACCCAGGCGCCGGCCCCGCAGCCATTGGCCTCCGGTAGCTATCGCGTATTGCTCGACACCACTAAAGGACCCGTCGTCATCGACGTTGACCGTCGTCTCGCGCCCCACGGCGCCCAACGCTTTTACCAGCTGGTTAAGGCGAAATACTTCGACGGCGCTCGCTTTTACCGCGTCGTACCGGGGTTCGTGGTGCAGTGGGGCGCGGCGGCCAATCCCGCGGTTACCAAGAAGTGGGATACCAATATTCCCGACGATCCGCCCAAGGCGTCGAATACGCGTGGGATGGTATCGTTTGCGGCCACCTCAGAGCCGAACAGCCGCTCGACGCATCTCTTCATCAACCTCGGCGACAACGCGCGGCTCGACGGAATGGGATTTGCTCCGATCGGCCGAGTCACGAGCGGAATGCAGAACGTCGACCACATCTACTCCGGCTACGGGGAACAGCCCGATCAAGATAAGATCGCGTCGCAAGGCAACGCCTATCTTAAGAAAGAGTTTCCGCGATTGGATTACATCAAGACTGCCCGCATCGTTAGTGAATCGCGGTAGCCCGCAGCGGCTGTTAGGGCGACGGCTTTGGCGTAGGAATCATTCGCTGCGTGGTCCGGCGCAGTTTGCCGTCGCGGATCGTGTAGGTCGCGACGATGAATTTTGAGGGGCAACAATTAGGATCCTTGGCGGCGTAGTAGGGCAAGGTCGCGACGAGTTTTCCGCGTTCGACCTGCACGCCGAGGTGGCCGGCGGAATCGATGTGCCCCGCGTAAACGAACGGCACGTGGCCACGGCGGGCAAAGACGATCTGGGTAAAGACGCCGCCGCTTCCGCCGCTATCGAGCGGAACGGCGACCACCTCGTAGCCGCTTGTAAGCGTTCCCTGGTGCGCGAGCTCAGATGTGACGTATCCGCCGATGGCTTGTCCTTCGGGCGCGCCCAGCAGGTCGACGTACGGGTGAGACTTCGAATCGAATGCCGATGACGGTGGCACGCTCCGATCGATCTTGAGCTGCGGCGTCGCCTTCACGAGCGCGAGGATCTGCGAAGGCGTCAGGGCCGGCGGGGATGCCGGCGCCGGGCTAGGAACGAGCGCGAATGCCAACGCCCAAACGGCTTTTCTTACCATAGGTAAGAGTGTGTTACCATCTTCGGGCGACTGCCTTCCTTCCGCTACGCGAGAGGGGCCTGCGACGGCGCGTAGCAATTGAATCTATGGCCTTCTTCGATCGATCGAACGCGGTGGCGAAGCCTGGCTTCAATCGGTGGCTGGTCCCGCCCGCGGCGCTTTGCATTCATCTCTGTATCGGCGAAGCGTACGCCTTTAGCGTCTTTACCAAGCCGATGGCGCAAGCAATCGGCATCACCGCTCCAAAGCCCGGCGCAGATTGGACGGTTCCCGAACTCGGCTGGATCTTCAGTCTCGCCATCTTGATCCTCGGCCTCTCCGCGGCATTTGGCGGCAAGTGGGTGGAACGCGCGGGCCCGCGCAAGGCGATGTTCGTCGCGGCGCTCTTCTTTAGCAGCGGCCTGATCCTTGCGGGTATCGGCGTCAACGCGCATCTGCTGTGGCTGGTCTATCTCGGTTACGGGGTGGTCGGAGGATGCGGGCTCGGCATCGGCTACATCTCACCGGTCTCAACGTTGATCAAATGGTTTCCCGACCGGCCGGGCTTAGCGACCGGCACCGCCATCATGGGCTTTGGCGGTGGCGCAATGATCGGCGCTCCCCTCTCCGTACTGCTCATGAAACACTTCGCCAACGCGTCAGGCACCGGCGTCGCGCAAACGATGTTCGTGCTGGGCGTTCTCTATTTCATCTGGATGGTCGTCGGTTCGCTGATCGTGCGAATCCCGCAAGAAGGCTGGAAGCCTGCCGGCTACATCGCGCCGGTCGCTTCGCAGGCAATGATTACGAGCAAAAACGTCGTGCTGGAACGAGCCCTGCGCACGCCGCAGTTCTATCTCCTCTGGCTCGTGCTCTGCTTGAACGTAACCGCGGGAATCGGGGTGATCGGCCAAGCGTCGCTCATGATCCAGGACATTTTCGGTGTGACTGCCGTGGCCGCCGCGGGCTTCGTCGGCCTCATCAGCCTCTTCAACATGGGCGGCCGAATCTTTTGGGCGTCGCTCTCGGACTTCGTCGGACGAAAGCGAACCTACGCCATCTTCTTCGTCGCGGGCGCGCTACTGTATGCCTTCGTTCCAACCTGGGGACATCTGCACGCCGTCGCGCTCTTCGTCCTGTCGTTTCTGTTGATCATCAGCATGTACGGCGGCGGCTTCGCGACGATTCCGGCCTACCTGCGCGATCTCTACGGAACCGTTAACGTCGGCGCGATCCATGGAGCGCTGCTGACGGCATGGTCGGTTGCCGGAATCGCGGGGCCGGTCCTTATCAACTACATCCGCGAGTACGAGATCAATCACGGCGTCGCCAAGGCCGATGCATACTCCGTTACCATGTACGTCATGGCCACGCTCTTAGTCGTCGGGCTCCTGTGCGATCTCGCGGTTCGCCCGGTCGACGACCGGCACTATCTCGAAGCGCAAACCGTAACCTGAGGTTTCTACGATGGATCAGCTCGAAGAACGCATGCGCCCCGAAGACAGCAACACGACGATGCTCGTCCTAGCATGGCTCTGGGTCGGAGTACCGCTGGCGTGGGGCATCGCCGTCACGATCGACAACGCCGCGAAACTCTTCCAGTAGCGCGACTCTATGAACGGCTACAAATACCGTCGCACGCGTGCCCGATACGCCGCGAACTCTGCGCCGTAGCGTTCTTGAAGGTACGCCTCCTCACGCAAAACTTGGCGATGCAATAATGCTATACCAGCGGCAAAGTATAGCAACAGAAGCCAGCGTGGCTGTATCAAGAACTCGCCGAGCAAGACGGAGCCGAAGGCCACATAGATAGGATTGCGGGTAAATGCGAAGATGCCCGACGTAATGAGCGCGTTTGGGTGTTCGGTATCGATTCCGACGCGGAAACTCGACCCAAACGACGCGAGGCTGGCGACCATCAAGCATAGCCCTGATGCGCAGAGCAGGACGCCGATCCACTGCAACGACGCGGCTCGAAAGAGCTGCTCACCCGCGAAGGTCGGCCAGCTAAACGTGCCGGCGAATATGAGATAGAAGTACGAGAACGCAAACGGCGGGATCAAGAAGTCGGTCTTGTCGATCGTGCCGAATTTCATCGCGACGATACCACGTTGCTTTAACATCCACACGCGCACGATCACGATGGACATCAGGAGTACGATGGTCAACGCACCGAGATAGCCTGGCAACACGCTAGCGCTCCGTTTAGTCTCTAATGCTAGAAACCCCGTAAATGAGATAGCGGCCGCCCGGTTTCAATCTCTCAACGTGGGGTGGTACGGGGCTTGACAATCCGGACGCTTAACGGTATTGTTATATAACATTATGGTTAATAGTTCTGGAAATCTCGATGCGGTATTCTCAGCTCTGGGAGATCCGACCCGAAGGCAGATCGTCGAGCGCCTGGCTCGAGGGCCGCTGTCGGCCGGCGAGATCGCATCGGGTTTTCCCATATCCCAGCCCGCGATCTCGAGGCACCTTCGCGTGCTCGAAGAGTCGGGCTTGCTCGAACGGCACGTCTCGGGCCGCGTGCACCGCTGCACGCTCTCGCCAACCGTCATGAAGGCGGCCTCGGGCTGGCTCGACAAGCAGCGCAGCTTCTGGACCGCCGCCCTCGATCGCCTCGACGATCTCCTCGCAAAGTCTCACAAACGAAAGAAGTGACGATGAGTAACACACACACGCCGGTCGCGCCGGCACTCGTACTGCGCCGCACGTACGCGTCTCCGCGGCAACGCATCTTCGACGCCTGGACCAAACCCGAGCTCGCGATGAAGTTTCTCGGCCCCGACGACGTCACCGTGACCGACGTTCGGATGGACGTGCGGACCGGCGGCTCGTACACGATCACGATGCTCATGCCCGACGGCGAACGCTGGAACGTGGGCGGCACGTACCGAGAAGTTCGCCAGCCCGAGCGGCTCGTCATGACCTGGCGCTGGGAAGAAGACAAGCCGGAAGACGAGCACGATACGCTGCTGACAGTCGAGTTCAACGATCTTGACGGCGGGACGGAGCTCGTACTCACGCACGAACAGTTTGCGAGCGAAGATTCTCGCGACGGGCACCAAAAAGGCTGGACGGCCATCATGGAACGGCTCGCGATTCTCCCTTACTTGGAGAAAGAGCAATAATGACGATCGCTCATAAAACTGCAAGTCGCGAAGAGTGGCTTGCAGCCCGGCTGGAACTTCTCAAGGCTGAGAAAGAGCTGACCCGGCACGGCGACGAGTTAGCGCGGCGGCGGCAAGAGCTGCCATGGGTTCGAATCGACAAGAATTACCGCTTCGAGACCGACGAGGGTAACGTGTCGCTCGCCGATCTTTTCAAAGGACGCTCGCAGCTCCTCGTCTACCATTTCATGTTCGGGCCCGATTACACGGCCGGCTGCCCGTCGTGTTCGTCGATCGCAGACGGCTTCAACGGTTTCGTCGCCCACCTCGCGAATCACGACGTCACGCTCTGCGCGGTCTCGCGCGCTCCGATCGCCAAGCTGCAAGCGTACAAGAAACGGATGGGCTGGAGCTTTCCCTGGGCGTCGTCGTCCGACACCGACTTCAACTTCGACTTCCAGACGTCACAAACGAAAGAGCAGCAGCAGTCCGGCACCGGCGAATACAACTTCGCTCCGAGCGACGTGCGGCCGATGCTAGAGAATAGCGACGAGCATCCGTGGCCCGACCAGTTCGCCTCGAGCACCGGCACGGACGTGCCGACGTACTTCCAAGAGTTGCCGGGCGTGAGCGCGTTCGTGCTCGAGGACGGCGTCGTGTACCATACGTACTCGGCCTACGCGCGCGGCGTCGACGGGCTCTGGGGTATGTATCAGTGGCTCGACCGCGCCCCACGCGGGCGCAACGAGAACTTCGACGACGACCCTTGGTTCCGCCGCCACGACGAGTACTAGAGCGAGACGCTGGTGATCGGCGTAGGCTGATCGGTTTCCATCGGTAGATACTTGACGGTTGAGCCGGCGCTTGCCAAGGCTTTGCGAACGTCGACGCTGCGCAGCGATTGATCGTTGAAAGTTCGGAAGTAGAACTGAAGGTTCGTCAGGTCCTCGGCTGTGGTCCAGAGCGTCCACTCATCGATCGTCTTTCCTTGGACTTCGTCGCGAACGGCGCCGACGGGGATGTCGAAGTTGTTAAGGATGTGGAAGACCTGCTGCACCGCATCGCCCGCGGTTGCCGGCTGCACGGCTGCCGCTTCATAGGCGACGGCGCGCACGAAGCGCGACGGCGGCGTGAAATCGCCGGGAATCCCGTAGAAGCCCGATCCCTGACCGAAACTGTTCAGCGTTACGCCCTGTATCGTCATCGACTCGCGGTTGTTCGGCGAGAGGCCGACGTAGTTGCTCAAATTGGTCATGTGCCAATCGAACGCCGGCGAGTTCGTGATCACGCCGAGCGAGTCGTCGTAGATCACGAGCTTCCCGCCGATAGGCTCGACCACCACGGTGGCCCCGGTCTTATCGGTGATGCGAAAGTGCACCGGCGGCGCCATCCCGAGCTGTGGCACGACGGTCGGCGCGAGCACCACTTTTTCGTAGGCGGCTTTGACCTCGGCGACGCTGGCAAAGTTCCCCAGAATCCACATTGAGTACTGATAGCCGGCCATCGCGCGCGATGCATTCTCCGGCGTTACGTCGGTGTATCCGGCAGAACCCGGGAAGAAGAACTCGCCGACGTACAATCCTTGGTCGTTGAGCCCATCTACGACCATCGGTAAACCAAATGCATTGGCGCCGACGATGCCGTACTTCGTCGTAAACGAAATTCCCGACCCGCCATTCGGCAACGAGCCCGTGACCAGCGTTCCGGCGGGATAGACCAGCACCTTCGATTGTAGATCCGCGCCGAACTCGAGCGTACGTGCCACGACGACGGCGCCGTCTTTGGCGGTCAATCGAATTCCGGTGCACGCGCGCGCGGACTGCCAAACAAATAGCGAAATCGTCGCCAGCGTAAGGATCGTTACATAGCGCTTCATGCTTTTGTTTTCGACCAAGCGAGCGCCATCTCATTTAAGACGCGTCCGAATCGTTCGCTGGACGCTTTGGGTTGTTGCATGGATGAACAATCTCAACACCACCGGTTCGTTTCCGCTTGGCGATCGTTCGGTGAAACGACTGGGCTTTGGTGCGATGCAGCTGGCCGGCCCGGGCGTGTTCGGACCGCCGAAAGATCGCGAAACGGCGCTGGCCGTGCTGCGCGACGCGATTGCGAGCGGCGTTAACCACATCGACACCAGCGACTACTACGGCCCGCACGTCACCAACGTGCTAATCCGCGAAGCGCTGCATCCCTACCCGGACGATTTGGTGATCGTGACCAAGGTCGGCGCCGTGCGGGGTGAGGATGCGTCGTGGCATCCGGCGATGACGCCCGCGCAACTTACGAGCGCGGTTCACGACAACTTGCGCAATCTTGGGCTCGAGTCGCTGGAAGTCGTCAATCTACGAATCATGGGACAGGGTCTTGGCCCGAGCGAAGGCTCGATCGAGGAGCCATTGACGGCGCTGGCCGAGTTGCAGCAGCAGGGCCTGATCCGACACCTGGGTTTGAGTAACGTCACTTCCGCGCAGGTCGAGCAGGGGCGTGCCATCGCCGAAATCGTCTGCGTGCAGAACCACTACAATCTCGCCCACCGCGACGACGACGCGGTCATCGATGCGCTGGCGGACGACGGCGTTGCCTACGTGCCGTTCTTTCCGCTCGGTGGTTTCACGCCGCTGCAATCGTCAACGCTGTCCGACGTGGCGGCGCGCCTCGGCGCCACTCCAATGCAGGTAGCCCTGGCGTGGCTGCTGCAGCGCGCGCGCAACATACTGCTGATCCCGGGCACGTCGTCTCTCGCTCATCTGCACGAAAATCTCGCGGCTGCGAAGATCGAGCTCCCCGACGATATGCTTGCCGAGCTCAACGGCATCGACGAGTCGTAGCCACCCTAGGCTGACGCAGTTTCACCGATATACTGATGGACGAGCGCGATCGCCATGCTGCCCTCGCCGACGCTCGAGGCGACGCGTTTCATCGAGCCATGCCGAACGTCGCCAGCCGCAAAGATTCCGGGAATGCCGGTTTCCAGCAGATAGGGATCACGCGCCCACGTGGCACCGGCGGGCCGGAGGTCGAGGACGTCGCGCCCCGTGCAAATGAACCCCTGCGCGTCGCGAATCACTGCGCTCGGGAGCCACTTCGTGTCGGGCTCGGAGCCGATGAAGATGAAGAGCATGTCGGCGGGAAACCTCTTCTGCTCGCCGCTTTGGTGAACCTCAATGGACTCGAGGTGGCCGGTGCCGCTAACGCTGACGCATTCGCAGGTGTACTCGATGAAGACGTTCTCTTTCTTCTCCAGTTCGTCGATCAGATATTGCGACATGCTTGCCGCAAGCTTCTCCCCGCGTACCATGATGGTCACTTTCTGCGCGTAGCCGGAGAAGAGCATCGCCGCCTGTCCTGCCGAGTTGCCGCCGCCGATGAGAACGACGTCTTTGTCACGCGCGTTCAGCGCCTCGGTGCGCGACGCGCCGTAGTAGACGCCGCGCCCGAGCAACGCATCGGAGCCGGGAAGCGAAAGCTGCCGCCACTCCACCCCGTTCGCCAGAACGATCGCTTTGGTTTGCACACGGCTGCCGCAATCGAGGACGATCGCGTGCGTTGTGCCCGGTCTATCGCGCGGCTCGATGCTGGTCGCTTGTCGCGCAACGATGATCTCCGCGCCGAATCGCTTCGCCTGGTGGAAGGCTCGCGAGGCAAGATCGTCGCCCGAGATGCCCGCGGGAAAGCCGAGATAGTTTTCGATTCGCGACGACGAACCGGCCTGGCCGCCGGGCGCGCGGCACTCGATGAGTACCGTCTGCAAGCCCTCGGAAGCGCCGTAGACGGCCGCGGCCAAGCCCGCCGGCCCCGCGCCGACGATCGCGACGTCGTACGTCGTTTCGCGCGGCGCCGTCTGTAGCCCCAGGCGTTGCGCGAGTTCCGGGTACGCGGGCTTGATCAGATACGAGCGGTCCGCAAAGACTACCGCCGGATACTTGTCATCGCGCAGCAGCTCGGGCGGCACGCCCACGCCTTGGATTGCGCCGGTCTCGTCGGGTTCCAGCCAGCGAAAGCCAATCTTATTGCGCGCGAGAAAGTCTCGCAGCTTATAACCCGCCAAATCGTCGCGATGGCCGAGCACCGTAACGCTGACGAGCGGCGTTGCGATCGACGCGTTCTGTAAGCCGGTAACGCGCCGCGCCATCGAGGCGAGGATCTGACGGTTTGCGATCGGACAGCGTGCGACGAGCTCGTGAAAGTCGATCGCTTCGAGCCGCATCAGGCGTGACGGTTCGGTCGCGCGTACTCCGGCGAGGAAACCCGATCCGAGCAGGAGCGGCACCTCGCCGAAGAAGCCGCCTGGTTCAACGACGTCCACGACCTGCTCGGCCCCAGCGAGCGTCTTGACGATCTCACCCCGGCCCTCGAGAAAGACGTAAAAGGCCGCGGCTTCGCCTTCGAGCACGATCCAATCACCCGCGTTCACGTGCAGATCTGCGCTGCGCGAGACGATCGTAGCGAGCGCCTCGTCGCGCGCCGATTCGAAGAGCGGAAGATGGGCGAGCTCGTCGACGTTAATCATGCAAAGCGGCTTTTCCGCGCGAGCTCAGAAATACTGCAAACAATGAAGCGTATAGTATGTTTGATTGCCGGACTTGCAATCGCGAGCTTTCCGGCCGCCGCGCCGGCGCAAACGGTAACCGTCAACGGTCAGCAGTTGTATCTCAATCCCGGGCCCATCGAACGCGCCGGGCGCGTTCTCGTCCCACTGCGGGGAATTTTTGAGCGCCTGGGCGCGTCGGTCGTCTACTCTGCGGGCACGATTAACGCCACGAAGGGCGGCACGACGGTCTCACTGCAGATCGGCTCGACGCAGGCGCAGGTCAGCGGCGAGCCCACGACGCTCGACGTCGCGCCGTTCATCGTCGGTGCGACGACGTACGTTCCGCTTCGCTTCATCGCGCAGTCGCTCGGTGCAAACGTCGGCTACGATGCGTCCACGCGCGTCGTCGCGATCACAATATCGGGGCAGGTCGTGCCGATCGGGCCCGTCCACCCGCCGCGGCCTCCGCGCCCGCCCAACCCGCCGCCGATGCAAGCCATTAATTTGTACGCGCATCAGCCTGCGCCCGGCGAACGCGTTGCGAACCGGTTCGTCACGATCTCGGCGCAGTTCACACGCCGAGTCGAGCCGGGCAGCGTCCGCGTTTGGCTCGACGACAACAACATAACGTCGCGCAGCGCGGTATCTCCGAACGGCTTTTCGTATAAACCTCCGGCACCGCTCGACTTCGGCTCCCACAGAGTCCGTGTCGCAGGCCGCGGCTCGGACGGGGCGCAGTTCGATCGCTCGTGGTCGTTCTCGGTGGCCGGGGCGGCCCCGCCGCCGGCAACTCCCATCGATCTACGTGCAAAACAGCCTGCACCGGGCGCGAGCGTGAACGATCGCTTCATCGTCATCGCGGCGGAGTTCACGCGCGAGGTCGACTCTGGCAGCGTGCGAGTTCTGCTCGACGGCAACAACATCACGTCGCGCAGCGGCGTGTCGGCGACGGGCTTTTCGTATAAGCCGCCCGCACCGCTCGACTTCGGCTCGCACATCGTGCGCGTCACCGGACGCGGTCCGGCCGGGGGTTCGCCATTTGACCGCTCGTGGTCGTTCTCGGTGAAGCGCACGGCCGAGGCGCCGCTGAGCGTCACGATAAACCAACCGGCGCCAAATGCTCCCGTCGGGCGTAACTTCGCGATACAGGGCACCACTATCGCGAACGGGCACGTCAAGGTGACGGCCGGTGCGACGCCATCATTCACCGGCCAGTTCAACGGCGACACCGATGCCGGCCCGCGCGGCAACTTCAGGATCAGCGTGAACTTGAGCACGATGCCGGGTCAACAGGCAGTCAGCGTACGAGTAACGGTGACCGACCCGGCGAGCTCGCGAAGCACTCAGACCACGCTGCAACTTCGCTTAAAGCAATAAAGACCTAGCACCGGCGGATCCCACCGACGCCATGAAACTATCGGCGCATTTGCCCTGTAGCAACCTTCTAAGGCGCCAGGAATTGCACTATCTAATTCGCTTTGGCCTTGGTATCGCATTTGCGTTCGTGCTGACCTGCGTGCCGGTGCGGGCTGCCGTGACGGGAAGCTTCTCGTTCACCGTGGCACGCGCGCCTCACCCCTTGGCTCTCGACGCGGCCCTGGCCGATCCCGCGTGGGCGGCGGGCAAGGTGCCCAACGGGGACGGGCCGTGGGAGAACGTGACGACTCGCGCGCCCGCCAAGTTTGCGACGACGGCCTATCTCTTGTACGACGACAAGAATCTCTACGTCGGATT
The DNA here is from genome assembly GCA_963736775.1 of Vulcanimicrobiota bacterium. Classification (GTDB taxonomy): domain Bacteria; phylum Vulcanimicrobiota; class Vulcanimicrobiia; order Vulcanimicrobiales; family Vulcanimicrobiaceae; genus Cybelea. The sequence goes on from CAVTPY010000012.1 coordinate 30,856, forward strand.
CAAAAGCGAGCAAGCCGGAGTTCCGATCGTCGCGACGCAGACGACGAACGACGTGGGCTTCGGTACGGACGATTTCGTCGGCATCGGGCTACTCAACGGGGGCGGTGGAAGCCAAGCCTATTATTTTGAAGCGACGCCTCGCGGCACGCGCTACGAGCAGGCCAATGAAAACGTGCGCTTTCGCCCGCGCTGGAGCGCCGCCGGAAAAGTCTCCGACGGAGCGTGGAGCGCCATTATGATTATTCCGCTCGACGTCTTGCGCGTGCCGCGCGGCGGCAAGCAAACGTGGCGGCTGCAGTTCGTTCGCCAGATCGCGGCACCGGGCGAGCACCTTTCGTGGGTCTGGAACCCGATCATGGGGGATGCTGGGAGCGGAACCTGGCCGACCTTCCAAAACGATACGCGCTTTTGGGCCGGCGGGGACTTCGACATCGCGGCATCGGCCGCGGCTCGGCCGAAGCCGCGTGCCGATATCTATGGCCTTGCCAGCATTGGCGAGGATCGCAACCTCTTTCAGCAAGCCAACGGCGAGTTTTTACCGGAGAACGTGCGCTCGTTCGGCGGTGACGTCAGCTACCCGATCACGCCAACGGTCCGTTTCGTTGGAACGCTCAATCCGGACTTTTCCAATGTCGAGATCGATCAGCAGACGATCGCGCCGCAAGAGTTCGAGCGGCAGCTTCTCGAGTATCGGCCGTTCTTCGCACAGGGCGCGGCTTTCATCAATGCCAACTCCGGACCGCGCTCGCCCAGCGGCACGAACGTGAACGCCCCCGATCTCGTGTTCTACTCGCCGTCGGTCGGGCCGTTCGATAGCGGCGGCAAGGTCGAGGGAACGTTCGGCGACCAAAGCTTCGGCGTTCTGACCTTCCACGGATTCGACGAAACGACGAGCAACACGTTTAGCGATCAGGCGTACGGTTACGAGCATGCGCTGCCGAACGGCTCGTTCATCTACTGGAGCGACGGCGTCTTTGCTAACCACAGCATCGCCGGCACCGACGACACGATCGAGGCCGGCGCCGAAGCGCGCGATTATTCAAACGGGATGATCTACTACTTCGACCATTCGTTCGAAGACGGCACGTGGGTACCTCAGGGCAACGCCGACTTTACCGAGCTCTTTGTGGACCGTCACAAAGGGCCTTTCGAGGCAAACGTCGGCTACCTCGACGTCTCGCCCAACTACAACCCCATCGACGGCTACACCCCGAACTCCGACATTCGCGGGCCGCAATTCTACACGAACTATACCGGAACGGCCCCGGGCATCAAAAACTACACGATCTTTTTTGCCACGGATCGCTTTCTCGACGACTCAGGGGCAGTGCATCAGGCCGACACTCAATTCTTTCTTAACGCCACCTTCAAGAATCTCTTCTCACTCGACGGTGTAGGCGAGGAGGTCGGGCAACTTCGCTCTTACAACATTCCCGCGGGCCCCGGCTGCAGCGGACCAGTCCAGTATCAGTCGAGCTTCACCGGCTATCCGTGCTACCTCGACGGCGTGACGCAGCCGTTCAATCTCTACCAGGTTCCCGTCGGCTATCGCGACGGGACGCCATCGCCCTTCGATGCCAGCTATCAGTGGGGACCGTTCGGCGACGACTACGTGCATCTGTTTACGCTCGTCACGAGCCGCCCGGTCGGGAAGCGCTTCAGCCTCGGCTTGGAGTATGACGGAACCTACGAGCGCGCATTCACCGACGGCGTGCTCGATTCACAGTGGTTGCGGCGCATTTCGCTGGGTTACAACATCAGCAACGAGAGCAGTTTTAGCTTGGAACTGCGCGATATCAACGGCCTAGGCGGTTTTGCAACCTCCTACCAAATCGGCAACAACCTCGCGGTGGCGTACCACCAGCGATTTCCCGAAGGCGACGAGCTCTACGTAAACTTCGGAAGCCCGGCCTCGGGCGCAACGCTCAACCGTTTAATCGTCAAGTTCGTTCTTCACGAAGGCGCCGACGAGGGGACGTAATGGCGTTGGCGGCGTTCGCGCGCCTTCGCGGCCTCCACCTCGCGGTCGCGCGGCGGCGCCTGCGTGACCAGCGAGTCGAGCAGCTCGCGCGCCACGCCGGTTACCCGATCGACCGCGCGCTCGAAGGCCGCCTCATTTGCCTTCGACGGGTGGTGCAACCCGCTCAGCTTTCGAACAAACTGCAGCGCCGAAGCGCCGATCTCTTCATCCGTTGCCGGCGGCGCGAAGTTGTACAAGGTCTTGATGTTACGGCACATGAACTCTCCGGTGCTTGACGTTTAAGGTTATTTCCCTCGATCACATCGTTCTCAACGTGTCCGACGTCGACCGGTCGCTCGCCTTTTACGTGGACGGCCTGGGGCTCGAGCCGGTTCGACTCGGTGAATATCGTCGCGGCGACGTGAAGTTCCCGTCCGTACGCGTCGACGCGGGCACGCTCATCGACCTCTTTTCGCCGGAGATGCGATCCGGCACCGCACCACCGAACGCCTCGAACCTCAATCATTTTTGTCTGGTCGTCGAAGGCGGCATTGACGAGATCCTCGCACGCGCGCGCGCGATGAACGCGACGGTCGACGAAGGCCCAATCGAAGTCTTCGGAGCGCGTGGAAACGGGAGGTCGATCTACATCTCGGATCCGGACCACAACAAAATCGAACTCAGAAGCTATGCGTTGGAGTAACGTCGCGGCGGGTTTCGCGCTCGTCCTGGCATTTCTCGCCTACGGTTGCGCGGCCGAGAGTGCGGGCAGTTCGGCAAAATGCAGCTCGGAGGTGTCGCCCCTTATGCAGACGCGACTCGTCACGGCAGAGAACGATCTCGGCTTCACGCTCCTGCATGCCTCGACCGGAAAGAACGTTTTCATCTCACCTCTTAGCATCGCGCAAGCGCTCGGCGTCGCCTATCTGGGCGCGCGTGGCGCGACGGCTAAGGCGTTCATCGAGAGTTCCGTCGTCCCGGCGGGCGATCCGTCGGACTTTGCTTGCGCGTCGCAAGACTTGCGAACCGGCCTGCCCCAGGCGGACGCCGGCGCCGCGCTCGAGTTTGCAAACGCCTTTTGGGTTCGCCAAGGCGTCTCGCTCAAGCAATCGTTCGTCGACCAGGCGCAGGCGGCGTTTGGCGCCGACGTCACGCCGCTAGACTTCAACAGCCCCGACGCGGCCCGCACGATCAACGCATGGGTGAGCCGGCGGACGCACGGCCACATTCCCACGATCGTCAACAGCGTAGCCGGTGCCGAAGCGCTCATTACCAATGCGGTCTACTTTAAAGCCCTGTGGGAACAGGCGTTTTTGGCTTCCCAAACGCACACCGGCCGCTTCTTGGGCACGGCCGGTACGACGAGCGTCCCCTTCATGAGTCAAACCACGACGCTCTCGTACTATGCGGGTCCAGAATTTCAGCTCGTGCGGCTCGGCTATCGCGGAGGTCGCTTCGCAATGTACGTCGTGCTTCCGAAGCAGGGCACCGGTTTAGCAATGGAGAGCGCACTTCCACGCGCCTTTGCAACGGCACGCGCGAACGCGACGCAGCGGCGCGTGAACCTGCGCCTTCCGAAGCTGCATCTTTCGTATGAAGCCGACCTCATTTCGCCACTACGGGATGCCGGGTTGGGGATTGCATTTTCGGATCGTGCCGATTTTGGCGGAATCAGCGATCGACCGCTGCGAATCAGCAGCGTCATTCACAAGACCACGCTTGACGTTGACGAAGCGGGAACGACCGCCACTGCCGCGACGGCAGTCGTGATGCCGATGAGCGTACAATTCGGCGGCACTCCCATCGTCGTAAACGTAGATCATCCGTTCTTCTGCATCATTCGGGACGATCGGAGCGGCGCGGTGCTCTTCCTTGGGGCGATTAGCGATGTCCTATGAGGAGCGATAGATCGTAGCGTGCCCGGCGAGAATGCGCGCTTGCTGCGCGGGATCGACTTCCAGTGACCAGTCGCCGCGGTCAAACGTACCGCCAAGCACGATGCCGTCGTTACGCGGAAACATGTACAGCCCATTGGCCAGATAGATGTAATCTACGTCGGCCTGCGGTTCGAGTACCGTGAGCTGCCCGCGCACCGGAACGAGCTCGTCGTCGTTGCAGAGGACGCGCGCGCCGAGGCCCGTGCAGTTGAAAACGACCTGCTCCTCCAGGTCGTGCATCTGACGTAGCGTCGCGAACGTTCGCACTTCGATCTTGCCGCCGCGCAGGAGAAAATCGCGCATGACGGCCGGGAGGTACGTATTTGGCTCGATGAGCATCGTCGTGAACCGCCGGACTAGCGGGACGGCGAACGGCGTGGTGGCGGGGTCGATCGTTTCGATGTCTTCGTAGAGATCCTCGATGCCGGCCGAAACGGCGTAGTCGAGTTCGTCGCGTTCCGTGGCCGCATGCTTGAGGGCGTAGTTGTCGATCCAGAGTACGCCGTAAGTGGGGCCCGCCATTAACTGAAAAGCGCGGTTGGCGATCCGGGCTGCACGCCGAAAGGTTTCGAGAAACTCGCTGGTAGCGTCTTGGGATGCAAAGACGACGGTGGGCGTCCACTGAGCGCCCGCGATGTTGGACGTCGTGTTCGGCGGGACGCTCGACGCATAGATCGTCACCTCCCATCCGCGGTCCTGAAGAACGCGAGCGGTGGAAAGTCCGATCACGCCGCAGCCAATTACGGCGGCGCGGCCGGGGGAGCGCGCAGCCAGCAAATCGGCGGCGAGCGTCGCGCAACCCCACGACAGGCTAAATCCGCCGCCGCCATGCCCGTAGTTGTGAACGATGCTCTTACTGCCAAAGGCCTCCGCGCGCAGCACGAATCCGTGGCGGCGAAAGGGCCGGAGCCCGACGACCGTACGGATGACACGCGCGGCGTTTACGTTAACGCGAGCGAGTGGCGGGGCCGGACGAACCTGCGCGTAGGCCCGCAGCGGCAGCACAGCCATCGCCCCGATCGTCGACGAGATAAAGCGGTTACGCGAGATTGCCGGCATGACTCAGACGGCCTTCAGTGGCGTTCCGCGAGCAAGTCGCCCGACTCCATATGCAAAACCGCATCGCGCCAGCGGACCGCCCGTCCGGTGAGCCCCCAAGCCCATACGGCAATCCCGAAGAGATCACATGGCAAGATGAGCCACGCAGGAGCGGGTGCGACGCGAAGCGCGCGCCCAGACACGTGGTGCAAGGCGACGCGCGCGATTGCCGCAACGAAAAGCGCCACTGCGCTTTCCAGCTGCGGCGCGAGTAGGAACGCGAGCAGTGCAAGCGGCACCGGATACGTGAGGAACATACCGGCGTAACCGAGTGGTTGCACTCCCCGAATCGTCCGATGCCAGCGCAACTCGTGGTTCCAGAGCGCCGCGAGGCTCGAGTCCGACACGATTGTTCGCACGACGTAACGCGAGATCACGACTCGCAAACCTTGGGCCGCAACGAAATTTCCGAGCATGAAGTCGTCGGCAAGATGGGGCGCGAGCGCCTCGAAGCCGCCGACGGCGGCGAGGACCTCAGCGCGTATCGCATTCGTAGGGCCGAGGCAGTGTCGCGTCGCTCCGAAGAGTCGATTGACGAGCACCGACGGGATAAACTGCTCGTTCATAAACATCGCACCGAGTTCCGACGAAGGCGTGCCATCCGGAACGCCGGCAAAAGGACAGGTTACGACGCCGACGCCCGGTTCATGCAATGGTGCGGTGACCGCGCGGATGTACGTGGGTGTGACCCGTGTGTCGCTGTCGGCTAGGATCAAAAGCTTGTGGCGCACGAGCCGCATCATCGAGAGCACGTTTGCGATCTTGGGGTTACGTGCCCCGGCTACTTCACCGACGTCGATCTCAATGTTCCGATCGGGGAGCGCCGCCACCACACGCTGCGCAACGGCTAGCGCAAGATCGTCGGCACGGGCGACGCCGAGAACCACCTGATAAACGGGGTAGTCCTGCAAGGCAAACGCACGCAAGTTCTGCTCGAGGTCGCGTTCCAGGCCATGCAGCGGCACGAGCAAACTGACCGGTGGCATGTCGTCGGCGTTACGGGGCTCGGGTTCGCTTCCGAAGCGCGCAACACATACGATTGCGACGGTCGCATAACCGATCGCCGCGATCGTGGCGACGTCAAGCGTCGCCGCGAGGAGACGTACGAAAGTCACTTGGCGCTGTTCGCTAACCTTAGGAGGCTGCCTTGCTTTTGTATACAAGGAAAGCACGGAATGAGCGAAGGCTATCGCCGGCAGTTCGCCGGCGCCGGGTGCCCCGATGAAGCCTAACTGGCTGATGATCGCCACGACCTACGTCACGCGCCAGGCGTACCTTAAGTTCGCGATCCGCGTTCGGCAGTGGGGCCATTTGCCGGCGAAGCGCGGGGCGGCGGTGCTGATTACCAATCATCAGCACATCGACGAAGGGGAAATGATTACTGCGCGCACGTTCCTTCTGCACCCGTGGAAGCCGCTGACCATGTGCAACTCCCGCCGCACGTACGAAACGGGATTCATCGCGACGGTGTGGCCCCGGAGCGTGCGGCTCACGCGCGGCCTGAATCTGAGCTGGCTTTGGGACTGCCTCAGCATTCTGCCGATTGAGAACCACCTCTTCTCACGGCCGCTCATCAGCCTAGCAGAGGAGCTACGCGCCGCACACGGCGATTTGGCGCTCGATGCGATCTTGCCGGCCGAAACGCTCGCTCCATTAGAATTGGACGGCTGCGTACTGAGCGACCTCTGGAAACTCGCCAACTTCACGCCCGCCCATGCTTGGGTCAAAGTGGCGCAACTGAAGCAGCCTTACCGGCGCGAAGTGCTCGAAAACCTCCGCAGGGTGACGAAACGCGATATCGCGGCCATCGTGGAACGGGTGCGGGCCGGCGCGACCTTCTACATCACGCCGGAAGGCGACTTCAGTCGCGATGGCCGCATGCATCCGATGCGTAGCGGAATCATCGACGCCCTCTCGCCTTTTGCCGACCTCTGGCTCTGCGCGGTCGCCTACGATCCTTTCCGAGGCCGACGGCTCTCGATGCTCTATCGCGTCGTTCCATACGCCGGCGTCGCCGATATCGGAACGTCGCTAGCTGCGGCGCGGCCGATCACGACCTCGGCGCTCTTGGCGGCGTTTTTGCTCGATGCCCCGGAAACGTTCGCGGTCGCGGACGCGGTGCGTGCGGTGCGCGAGCGCCTCGACTCACTGCCAGGTAACGTATTCGTCGATCCCGAGCTGCGTCGTGCTCCGGACGCTGCGGTCGTGAATGCATTTGCGGCGCTGCAAAAGCGCGGCACCCTGACTACCGAGGGCGAACGCTACTTCCTCACCACACACCGAAGCGATCCGCGGTTCCCGCACGTGCCCGACATGATTACATTCCAACGCAACATGCTCGACGAGACGCTGGCGTCAGCCCGGCGGCTCGCCGAGGCTACCGGGTCGATCGCCTGTCGCAGCGTAGGGAACGACGAATGCTAGATCAGCGGGTCTTTCATTAGCGCAAGACATTCGTGATTGAGACGGCGCCGATCGGCAGGTCAAAGCTTCCCGAGAGGGTCGCGATGGGCGAACCGCCAGCCGGGTACGCGAACACCGTGGCATTCTCGGCTCCGGCATCCGGGCAGTACACGAGTTTCTTGGCGATCCACGTCTGCACGCAGTCGGACGTTCCGTTGAGCGCAACGGTGCCCTCGAGCTTCGCGGAGTCGTTCGAGATGGTGTACTGATAGATCGCGTGAGCTTCCTGGTCGTTCAGCGTGACGTAATTGCCGTCCCACTGCATGCCGCCCGGAAACGAGATCGTGTTGGGCAGCGTGACTGCCTTGAAGCTCGACTTACCTGAGGCCATTTCAACAACGCCATAGGTGTCGCTCTCGGTGACACCATCGACGAAGAGGTCGCCTTTATTGTCGTAGGTGGGGAAGTACGAGGAGCTGAGGCCATCGGCTACGGTCGTGCCGGTGCCCTTGGTGTCCGTGAAGATCACGACGTCGCCGGCGCCCAGGATTGTCACGGCCATGTCGTCAGTTTTCGCATCGATAGTGCAGCTGGCCGGCTCGCCCGTCGATTCGCTGAGGGTCACGATCGGGCTGCTGCCGCGATAAGCGAACTCTTCGATCTCATCCGCTGCTGAAGCGACTACCCAGAAAGCCTTCTTGCGATTCTGGGCGCATTCGCCTTGAGAACCCGACACGCCGGGAATCGTTGCGGTCGATACGTCACCCTTCGGAAAGTCGAACTGCAGAACAACGCCACTATAGAAGTTCGAGATGTACTCTTTGGGGTTCTTCTTCCTGTTGTCCGGCACGATCGGGACTTGGATGGGCTTCACCGCAGGAAGCATTGCCGATGCGACGAGCAGGCCGCCAACTTTGAGCGGTTGCAGGTGACCAGAACGAACGGCGTTCTGCGTTCCCGTCAAGGGGCGCAGCGCCGAGGTACCGCCGCTGCTGCAACCTGCGAGCAGAGCGGCGGCCACGCTTACGCCGGCGGCGTACTCGGCCAAATTAGAGATCCGCATTATGGAAGTCTGCTCCATTCTTTCATGAAAGTACGTATGAGGCGATCGGACTCTCCGGGAAGCCTGGCTGGCGACCTCCGTGGCGAGCAGATCAACCGGCTGTTCCGAGTTGTTCCAGATCGCGAACCATTTTACAGTGGCCTAGTAGGATTAGAAGTTTCTGCCGTTCGCCCTCGCTCGTCGTTAACCGCTCCCGCTGGTTGCGATTCGTGCGTGGACCCTTAGGTCAGTGGCCCCATCTCGTTGTCGTCCCACTTCGGTGAAGGTTCGTCGCGGCGCTAAGGAGTCAACGCGAAGACCGTTCCGTGCTGGTACGTGCCGCCACCAGTTGTCGTTCCGTAAAGCGTGCCATCCATCTCGATCAGGGCGGTGGCGGGGAGCTTGCCGTCGGTTCCGCTTCCAAAGCTGTGCAGCAAGTGCTCCGAGCCGGACGTGCTGATGCTAAAGACCGTGCCATCGCCATAGGCGCCGCCATATTCCGTCGTGCCGTAGAGCGTGCCCTTTACATCGATCAGAGATGCGACGGGGCCGGCGCCATCGACTTTGTTACCGACGAAGCGGTGGAGCACTTTTTCCGTGCCGGGCGGCGTGATGCTAAAGACCGTCCCGCACTTGTTCACGACATTACAAGACTTGCCACTGGTGCGCGCGCCGCCAACTTCTGTCGTGCCATAGAACGTGCCTCTTACATCGATCAACCCTGCTTCGGAAATTACCGCCATCGGTTCCACCCCCGAAGGAATGCAGGACTTATCTCCCTGCCGTTCAGCGTGACGCCGAAAACCGTGCCCCACCCGTGACGCGCCTTCCCCCGCTCGTTGTGCCGTAGAGTTTGCGTTTTACCTCGATAAGCGAAGCGGCGGGAACATTGCCATCGCTTCCTGCGCCGAAACTGTACAGCACTTTCTCCGTACCGCTCGGCGTGATGCTAAAGACCGTCCCGCAGTTGCCGCTGCATGTATTCTTATGTACGCCGCCATATTGCGTCGTACCGTAGAGCGTGCCGTTTACGTCGATTAGGCGGCGCCGCGGGCAATGCCCCATCGGGCGGGTTGCTGAAGCTATGCAGCACTTTCTCCGTGCCGCTCGACGTGACGCTAAAGACCGCCCCGCAGCTGTAATAGTAAGGGTAGCCGCCGCAGCTATTCGAGCCGCCGCCGTCCGTCGTGCCGTAGAGTGTGCCGCCCACGTCGATCAACCCGGCGAGCGGATAAATTCCATCGGGCGGCCTGGCGAAGCGGTACGGCACCTTCTCGTGGCCATTCAGGCTTAGGCTGTAAACGGTCCCGCAACTGGGGCTATAATTGCAGCCACCGCCATATTCCGTTGTGCCGTAAAGCTTGCCACCCACGTCGATGAGTGTCCCCGAAGGGTAGTTCCCATCGAGGGTGCCGGCAAAGCTATACAGGACATTGTAGTCCGAGCTATTGGAGCGTGCGGCGAGCGCCGAGGCTTGCGGCATCGCGCCCGGGCCGGTGATCGGCAGCTGCATGTCATCCTGAGCCTGTCGAAGGACACCGCAGCCAGCGAGCAATGCGGCAGCGACGCCAATGCTAAGGACATAGCGACTCGCAGTTATCGTCTTCATCTGTTGCTCCCCTGAGGTTCGAAGAGACCGTACTTGGTGCTTCGCCACGTTCCGGGCTATCCCAGCGGGCCGAGCGCTTACTCCTCGGCGCGCAGGGACTCCCAATGCCGCAGCCGCAATGCGCCACCTCCGCGCTGCGCAACCATCGGTTCGTGGTGGGCCTGGTAGGATTCGAACCTACGCGCAACCAGTTATGAGCCGGCCGCTCTACCGCTGAGCTACAGGCCCGCGTGGGGTTTTGGTATTCGCGAGGATGCTCGAGAGCCCTTAGAGGCTTGTCGACTCCGGATTCGTAGTGTATAATCTCCAAAAGAGGATACCACCCGATGACCGCTCTCGCCTACCCCGCCACCCGCTACGCTCCCTCGCCCCTTGTGGACATCACGTCCGCAGAGGAACGCAAGCGGCTCGGCCCGTCAGCCTTGAAAGCCTTCTTCAACATCATGGAGTGCTGGCATATCCGCGACGAGGACGCGATGCGGCTCCTAGGCAGCATGGCGAGCAGCACCTATTACGCGATTAAAAAATCGCCGCGGCGCACGCTCGATCCCGACACGATGCTGCGGATTTCCTATTTGATCGGCATCTTCAAGGCGCTCAACATTCTCCATGGCAAGGCGCTCGCCGACCGGTGGATCGGTCTTCCAAATACGAGTCCTATCTTTCGCGGCATCGCGCCGCTGGAATACATGATTCGCGGCGGCATTCCGGCGTTTGCGGCCGTTCGCCGGCTGCTCGACGCGCGTCGTGGCGGCATCTAAACCGTTTCCGAAAACCTCGCTCGTTCGCCGGAACGACACCCATCGGTTCATTGCATCGAAGCGTGGTGAGAGCGTTCTGGGACGTATCGCCGATTCGAACCGGCATCTGGTCGATCTCTTCACGCTCGACAACGCGACGAACGATCGTCTTCTCGTCGAAGGCGGAATTCCGACCGGCATCGACAGTCACGAGCTCGTCTTCGGCATCCCGTATTACCGCATCGTCAACGCGAGCTTTACGCATGCCCACCCATTAGGCAGCCGCTTCAACGGGCCGGACCGCGGAGCGTGGTACTGCGGCTTCGAAATCGAAACGTCGCAGGCGGAGGTCGCCTATCACAAGAGCGTCGATCTTGCCGAGATCGGCGTGTTCGAAGACGACGTCACCTACGACGACTACACCGCCGACTTCAGCGCGGAGTTCCACGATGCGCGAGATGTCAAGCGCTTTGCCCGATATTTGAATCCCGAAAGCTACGTGGCGTCGCAAAAGCTGGCAGAGGAGCTCTTAGCGATCGGGTCGCTCGGAATCGTCTATCCGAGCGTGCGTCATTCCGGCGGCACGTGCATTTCCTGTTTTCGTCCGGCGCTCGTCATGAACGTGAGGAAGCAACTCACCTATCGCTTTGTGTGGGATGGCTCGCCGACGCCCGAGGTCGCGCTAGCGTAGAAAAACCTTGGCACCGGCGTAGCGCGCGGCCGAGCCGAGTTGTTCCTCAATCGCCATCAGGCGATTGTATTTTGCGGTGCGATCGCTGCGCGAAAGCGAGCCGGTTTTGATTTGACCGGCCTCCGTGGCAACGGCGAGGTCCGCGATCGTGGTGTCTTCCGTTTCACCTGAACGATGCGAGATGACGACGCCATAGCCGGCGCGCTGGGCCGTCGCGATGCAATCCAAGGTTTCGGTGAGGGTTCCGATTTGGTTCAGCTTGATCAGAATCGCGTTGGCGACACCTTCGCTGATCCCGCGCTCGAGAAAGCGCACGTTCGTTACGAAGAGATCGTCGCCGATGAGCTGGACGCGGTCGCCGAGCGCAGACGTGAGCTTTTGCCAACCCGCCCAGTCGCTTTCCGCAAGGCCGTCTTCGATCGCGACGATAGGGTAGCGGTCGCAGAGTTCGGTGTAGAGCGCGATCATGTCGTCTACGCTCGCCGCGCGGTCGCGCGTGAGCGGATAGTATTTGCCGTTCTCGAAAAACTCGCTCGAGGCAGGATCGAGCGCAATTGCGACGTCGCTGCCGGGCTTGTATCCGGCGCGCTCGATCGCGGCGACGATCAGATCGAGTGCCTGCTGCGGCGTCTCGAGCGGGGGCGCGTAGCCGCCTTCGTCACCCACGAGCGTCGACAGACCGCGTTCGTGCAAAATTCGGCCGATCGCGTGAAAGACTTCCGAACCATAGCGCACGGCTTCGGCTTCGCTCTCCGCTCCGAGCGGAACGATCATGCACTCCTGAAACTCCAGCGCACCCTCCGCGTGCTTGCCGCCGTTGATCACGTTCATCATCGGGACCGGAAGCGTTGCGGCGGCGGGTCCGCCGAGATACCGGAAGAGCGGCATCGATAGACTGGCCGATGCGGCGCGCGCGACCGCGAGCGAAACCCCGAGCAGCGCGTTGGCGCCTAGCTGCGATTTGTTCGGCGAACCGTCGAGCTCGATCAGCTTCTGATCGATCTCGCGCTGCGCGGTGGCATCCAGACCTTCGATGGCGGGACCGATCAGATCGTTCACCGCCGTCACCGCATTGCGTACGCCTTTGCCGTTATACCGTTGCGCGTCACCGTCGCGCAGCTCGACGGCCTCGTTGCTTCCGGTCGATGCGCCCGACGGCACCATCGCCTCCTCGACCACGCCGAAGTTCGTGGCGACCGCCACGGCGACCGTTGGATTGCCGCGCGAATCGAGCACTTCACGCGCGTGGACCCCCTCGATCGACGGATTACCGCCGCCGCGCAGCGACTCGAGCGTCACGCTTATTCCGTAATCCAGCGTTCGAGGTCGTGACGCCGCGAAACGAAATCCTTGTCTTCGAAGAAAATCGCCAACTCGCGATCCGCGCTCGCGGCGCTGTCGCTGCCGTGAACGAGATTGCGGCCAATCGTCTGCGCGAGATCGCCTCGAATCGAGCCGGGCGCGGCAGCCAGTGGATCGGTCGCGCCGATCATTTGACGGCAACCGTCGATTGCGCGCTCGCCCGATACCGCGATCGCGACGAGCGGGCCGTTCGTGATGAAATCGACCAAGTCGTTGAAGAACGGCTTGCTGCGGTGTTCGGTGTAATGCTCGCGAGCGCGATCGCCGTCGAGCTGCATGAGCTTCATTGCGGTAATCACATAGCCGCGCCGCTCGATGCGCGCCGCGATTTCGCCGACGAGGCCCCGCGAGACCGCGTCGGGTTTGCAGAGGATGAGCGTACGTTCGATAGCCATAGAAGCGCGATACGGCGCGTAGGTGGCTCGCTCATGCTTTCCGCAGCGGATAACGACCGCAAGCGCCCAATCTCCTATAAATGCCGTATCGGAACGTGGCTGCGCAGCTGGCGGACGGTCCGTTTGCGTCGATCGAGTATCGCGAAGAGACCGGAAGCACGAATGCGGATGCGGTGGAGCTGCTCGGCGACGAGCGGTTCGGCGGCCACACGATCGTCGCCGAGTTCCAGCGCCGTGGAGCCGGGCGCAAGGGGCGATCGTGGCACGCAATGCCGGGGACGGCGCTGCTCTTTAGCACGATCCTGCCGCGAAGCATCGACGTCGACCGGCTCTGGCTCGTGCCGTTTTGGGTCGCGCTCGCGGTACGAGCAGGGCTTCGCAACTGCGGGGTCGTGACGACGCTGCAGTGGCCGAACGATCTGCTGCTGGGCGATCGCAAGCTGGGCGGCATTCTCTGCCAATCTCGAGTGGCGGCAGCAACGGCACGCGTCGCCTGCGGTGTGGGCATCAACGTGCACCGCTTAGCCGGCGCCGGAACCGTCATCGAGCCGGCTCCTGCATTCTGCGACGAGGTCGGGCCGGTCGATCGCGCCGCGCTCCTGGTCGCGATCCTTCGCACGTACGACGCAATGCTCGCGGCGCTCGACGATGCCGGCAGCGTCATGCGCGACTGGGAGGCGGCTGCGCGAGATTCCGGGACGGCGCTACCGAATCGCGAAGGACGACGCACGAGAGCCCTTCGAGGCAATCGCGCAGTCGCTCGACGAGGGCGGCGCCTTACGCGTCGTCCGCGACGATGGGATCAGCGAAAGTGTTGAGATGGCGGACGCGCGAGTTTTGCGTTAAGAGCTGCGCGCGCGAGCGAGACGGTGATCGCAAATCTCGCAGAAGTGCGGCATCTTATTATCCGTTTCGAAGATCGAGTTGGAGTAGTACATCGCGCAACGGGCGTTATAGCAGTGCTTGAGCCCGAAGGTGTGGCCGAGCTCGTGAACGCACTCTTTGAGCGTCCGCTGGAAAAGCATGTTGAAATCGCTTGGTTCTCCGTAAAAGTCCGAGCGAAGCCGGTGGACGGAGACGACCGCGACGGACTGCGCCTCATCGGCATCGCCGAAGACGAATCGGTGCGAGGTCTTGTACAGGTCGAAATCGGTGATGGCCAGCACGGCGGCTCCAGGTTTCGGATGCGCCCGCTGCACCTTCGCAATCAGCGTGGATACGAAAAGCTGACCGCGCGTCGCATTGAGCGTGCTGCGCGGAACGACCAGCGATCGTTCGACGCGAGCGCCGGCGATGAAGCGTTCCTCGAGGCAGGGGGCGAGACGATCCAAGAACACGTGGTCGACGGTGTTGATCGGCACGATTCGGATATCGCAATCCATCTCGGGTGGCTAGGATTCTCGACAAAAATCTAGGTGACCTGCGCCGCTGCCGTCGAAGTCGTCGCGGTGATCGTCGGAATCGGCCTCGACGTGGCCAACGTGATGCGCTATCGCTTCGACGAGCGCGAGCTCGCGTGGTTCGCGCGCAAGGTCTATACCGAGACCGAAATGGCGTACGCCATGCGCAAGCGCAACTGGCCGGAGCGCCTCGCGGGGTTCTTCGCCGCCAAGGAGGCGACGCGCAAAGCCTTCGGGCACGCGATTCCCTGGCGGAGCGTCGGCGTCGGGCACGAGCGCAGCGGCAAACCCGTCATCGAACTGCTCGGTTGGGCCGAACGCCTGACGCACCACCGCGGCGTGCGCACGATCCATCTCACGATCACGCATAGCGCCGAGGTCGCCGCGGCCGTCGTGATTCTAGAATCATGATCTACGTACTAACGCCCGAGCAGATGCGCGCCGTCGACGCCGCAGCCGTCGAGCACGTTGGAGCGAACAAGCTGATGCGCAATGCCGGGCGCAGGATTGCGAAGCGCTTAAGAACGATGGCGAAACCCGGGTCGAAAATCGTCGCCTTCGCGGGCCCGGGCAATAACGGCGGCGACGCATTCGCCGCGCTTTCGGAACTCGCGCGAGAGTACGACTGTATCGTGGCCGCCGATCCGGCGGCGCAGGGATCGCAGGCACGCGATGCGGCGCGCACTCGTGCGAAAAAGGCGGGGGCGTCAATCATCGCACTCCCTGCGGACGAACGCGAAGCGCGCGCGCTGCTCGAGAACGCGATCGGCGTGGACGGAATGTTCGGAACGGGGGCGCGGCTACCGCTTCCGGAGGAATATCGGCATCTCGCACGCGCGCTCGACGCGCGAGAACGCGCGGTGCTGGCGATCGATATCCCGAGCGGCACCGATGCGCTGACCGGCGCGGTGAGCGACGACGCCGTGCGCGCGACGCTTACCATGACGCTCGCCGCCGCGAAACCCGGCCTCTTGCTGGAGCCCGCGCGCGAGTACGTGGGTGAGCTGTGGTGCGCGGAGATCGGAATCGACGAGGCGCTGCTCGCCGCGCAACCGCGTACGTTCGCTACGCTCGATAACGCGGAGTTTATGAAACTCTTGCCGCACCGCGCGGCCGATACCGACAAGCGCGCGGCCGGTGCGCCCCTGATCGTCGCCGGGTCGGCACAGTTTCCCGGCGCAGCGGTCCTTTGCGCTCGAGGCGCGGCGCGCGCCGGCGCGGGTTACGTAACCGTCGCCACGCCGAGCTCCGCCGCCGGCGTTTTGCGCGCGCATCTTGTGGAGCAAGTCGTCGTCGCACTTTCCGACGACGCGCAGCCCGACGCGGTCGCGCAGGAGTTGCTCGAAATCTCGAAACGCAACGGTGCCGTCGCGATCGGCCCCGGGTTGGGGCTCGACGACCGCACCGGCGACATCGTTCGGCTTTTCCTCGAAGCCAACCGTTTACCGGTCGTCGTTGATGCCAGCGGTCTCTTCCATTTGAGCAAGCACCTCGATCTACTACGCGGAAATCGGTGCGTCGTGACGCCGCACGCCGGCGAGTTCGCGCGGCTCTCGGGGCGGGGAACGATCGCGCCGGGCACGCGCGTCGAGCGAATTCGGGAGTTCGTCGATCGCACGGGCATCGCGACGCTTCTCAAGGGCTCCGATACGCTGATCTACGACGGCACGACCGTCTACATCAATCCGACCGGCACGAACGCGCTCGCGACGGCGGGGACCGGCGACGTGCTCAGCGGCATCATCGCCACGCTTCTCGCACAGGGGCTCTCACCGGTTGACGCTGCACGCGCCGGCGCGTATTGGCACGGTTTAGCGGGTCAACGCGCCGCGGAAAAACGCCGAGTCGGCGTCATCGCGAGCGACGTGGCCGAGGCGCTTGGTGAAGCGCTCCCCGTAGGCTCAGGGCGACACTAAGGAACAAGCGGCAATGAGGGGAGCGACGAACTCGCGCACTCGCGTGGCCGCTTCTTCCCCGCGCGTGCCCGCATAGGCATCGATCAGCGCGCTGCCAACGACGACCCCATCGGCCAGCATTCGAACGCTGCGCACGTCCTGCGGGCGGCTCAGGCCAAAGCCGACGGCAAGCGGTTTGTTCGTCAATTCGCGCAACGAGGCCAGCTGACGGCGCAGCGGGGCGAAATCCAGAGCAGAGCCGGTGCCGGTTACGCCGAGCCGCGAAACGACGTAAACGAAGCCGGTCGCCGCATCCACGATCCGCGCCGCGCGCTGGTGCGGAGTGGAAGGCGCGACGAGCAGCGGCATCGCCAACCCCTGCGCCTGCAGCGCAGCACGAAGCTCCGCGCTCTCCTCTAGCGCGACATCGGGAACGATCGCGCCGGCGACGGCGGCTGCCGCCGCTTCGCGCGCGAACCGCTCGACGCCGAACTGATAGACCGGATTGTAGTACGTAAAAGCCACGATAGGCGCGCAGCGCTCGCGGCAGCGTCCTACGAGCGTAAGGACGTCACGGAGATGCGTCGCGCTCCGCAGCGCGCGCTGGCCGGCTGCGGCAATCGTCGGCCCGTCGGCGAGCGGATCGCTGTATGGCACTCCCAACTCGATGATGTCCGCGCCGGCGTCGCTCAATGCTACTAGAATGGCTTCGGTCGTTTCGAGATCGGGATCCCCCGCCATCACGTACGGTATGAACGCCATGCGCTTCTCGGCGCGTGCGCGCGCGAAGGCATCGTCTAACATCGCCCGATGTCTTTGTCGCCCCGGCCGCTGAGATTCACCAAGATCAAATCGTCCGCGCCGCGCTGCGCCGCGAGTTTGCGCGCGAAGGCGATCGCATGCGCGCTCTCCAGCGCCGGAAGGATTCCCTCGCAGCGCGCAAAGCCGTGGAAAGCTTCGACGGCTTGTGTGTCGGTGATATCGACGTACGTGGCGCGGCCGCTGTCTTTCAAGAACGCGTGCTCGGGCCCGACGCCGGGATAATCGAGCCCGGCGCTAATGGAGTGCGTCTCGCGAACTTGTCCTTCCACGCTCTGCAGCAAATAGGAACGCGAACCGTGCAGCACGCCGATGCTGCCGCCGTGCAGCGACGCGGCGTGCTCGTCGCCGTCGACACCTTTGCCGCCCGCCTCTACGCCCCAAAGCTTCACTTCGCGATCGTCCACGAATCCGGAAAAGATGCCCATCGCATTGCTGCCTCCGCCGACGCAGGCGATTACATCGCTGGGCAAACGTCCGAAGCGCTCCAAGGTTTGCCGCCTCGCCTCGATGCCGATGACCTTTTGGAACTCTCGCACCATAAACGGATACGGGTGCGCGCCGACCACGCTGCCGATCACGTAGAACGTATCCTCGACGCGCTGCGCCCAGACACGAAAGGCTTCGTTGGTCGCATCTTTGAGCGTCTGCGTTCCGCTAGTGACCGCGTGCACTCGCGCACCGAGCAATCGCATCACGTCAACGTTGAGCGCTTGCCGCTCGATATCGCGCGCGCCCATATAGACGTCGACCGGCAAGCCGAGCTTCGCGCCGACGGTGGCGGTTGCGACGCCATGCTGTCCCGCACCGGTTTCCGCGAGCAGCCGGCGTTTGCCCATTCGCCGCGCGAGCAATGCCTGACCGACGGTATTGTTGATTTTGTGTGCTCCGGTATGATTGGTATCTTCGCGCTTCATCACGAGCGGCACGGACGAAACGTCCGCGGCGTACCGCTCGCAGCGGTAGATCGGCGAGGGGCGGCCGACGAAGTCGCGCAGCACTGCATGGTACTCGGCCCAAAAATCGGGATCGGCAAACGCTGCCGTCATTGCTCGCTCTAGCTCATCGAGTGCAGCGATCAAGACTTCGGGTACGTAGCGGCCGCCGAAGTCGCCGAAGTAGCCGCGCGTGTCGGGTCCGCTCACGCGCCGCGTACGGCTCGCACGAACTCCCGCATTTTGGCCGGGTCCTTTCGGCCGCCGCTCTCGATCCCGGTGCGTACGTCGACGCCGAACGGGTGCGCGCGTCGCACGCATTCAGCCACGTTTTCAGGCGTTAGACCTCCCGCAATAACGACGCGCCGCTTGGCGACGATCGGGACGATCTGATTCCAATCGAACGTACGGCCGGTACCTCCTGCCATTCCGTCTTGGCGCGCGTCGAAGAGCACGACGGCTGCCGGAAAGCGTTCGCAGCGCTCTTCGACCAAGGTCGTGCGGTCGTCAATGTGGATAGCTTTGATCGCATGGTCGCCGTAGCGTCCGATGAACTCCGGCGTCTCGTCGCCGGAGAACTGGAGGAACGCGCTCGGAAAGAGCTCGCGCACGGCATCCACATCCGAGTCCGCCGGATTCACGAAGACCGCGACCGGAGCAATCGTGGGGGGCGCCCGGCGCGCGATCTCTTGCGCAGACTCAAATGAAATGCGCCGCGGCGACGGTGCGAAGATCATCCCGAATGCGTCGGCGCCCGCTTCGGCCGCCATCGCGACGTCGCCCAGCGACGTGCACCCGCAAAACTTGATCCACGCGTCAGCCATGGGAGCCGATCTTCTTCGCGCGCTCGAAGATTTGCCATGCAGCGCCGCTGCGCAGGAGCGCTCGGGCACGTTCGAATGCGGCCAGGAGCTCGCTCTCGACGCCCACGACGTAGAAAACGACGGCCGCGTTGAGCGCCACGACGTCGGCGGCCGCACTCCGTCCGCCATGCAAAATTTCAACGAAAGCGTCGCGGCAGATGCCGACCGAGCCGCCGACCGGCGTGCGCAAGTCTCCGGAGATGCCGAACTCAGACGGCTCGAGGCGCCACAACCGCGCGCCATCTTCGTCGAACGAATAGATCAGGGTCGGCGCATCGCCGGCGACTTCATCGAGCCCGCTGCAGCCGTGCACGACCGCACCGCGGCGCGCGCCCAGCGCGCGCAGCGCGGGACCGACGCGTTCGACGAGTTCTTCCCGGGCGACGCCGACGATTTGGTGCGTAGCGCGCGCCGGATTGGTCAGCGGGCCCAAGAGGTTGAAGATCGTTCGCACGCCGAGCTCCCGGCGAATGCTTGCGGCATTGCGCATGGCCGGATGGTAGTACGGTGCGAACATGAAGGTGAACCCGCACTCGCGCAGCATCCTCGCAGCGAGTTCCGGCGAAACCTCGATCGGGAACCCCGCCGACTCCAGCACGTCGGCGCTGCCGCATGCGCTCGACGCGGCGCGATTGCCGTGCTTGGCGACGGGAACTCCTGCCGCGGCGACGACCAGCGCCGCCATCGTCGAGATATTAATGGTGTTGGCATGATCGCCGCCCGTGCCGACGACGTCGACCACCATCGGCAAACCGTGCTCGACGTGCAAACTGCGCTCGCGCATCGCGCGCGCGGCTCCGACGATCTCGTCCACGCTCTCACCTTTGAAGGCGAGCGCCGTCAGCAGCGCGGCGGCCTGCACCGGCGTAAAGCTCGCGTCCATGATCTCGCCGACGAACGCGGCCGCCTCTTCTGCGGCGAGATCTTCGCCGCCCAGCACGCGCCGCAGTAACGGTGCAAATTCCATTAACGCGGGTGCCCCGTCATCCTTCGACAGGCTCAGGATGACACTCGACAGGCTCAGGATGACACTCGACAGGCTCAGGATGACACTCGAGGTGCTCAGGATGACACTGGGAGAAAAAGTTTTCGACGATTTGATCGCCGCTTTCGCTGAGCACCGACTCGGGATGAAACTGGACGCCGTGAACCGGGCGCTCCCGATGCGCGACGCCTTGAACGACGCCATCTTCGCTGCGCGCGTTGACCCGCAGCGTTTCGGGAATCGTCGACGGCTCCAAGCAGAGCGAATGGTATCGCGTTGCCGTCAACGGCGACGCGAGACCCGCAAAGACGCCGCTGCCATCGTGCTCGATGCGCGAAGTCTTGCCGTGCATCTGACGCGGTGCGTGCGTCACGGTCGCACCCATGACTTCCCCGATCGCCTGCAGACCCAGACAGACACCCAGGACCGGCACCCCTCGCTCGATTGCCGCACGCAGCACGGCCATCATCTGCGGCGCGTGCTCGGGACGACCCGGCCCGGGGCCGACGACCAGCGCATCGTAACGCTCGAGAATTTCAGGCTCGAGCCGTGGATCGTCGTTGAGCAGCACGTCCGGTGCGCCGCCGCGCGACGCGAGCAGATGCACGACGTTGTAGCTGAAGCTGTCGAAATTATCGACGAAGAGCACTCGGAGCGCGCGCGTCACGGCTGCGTTCCGAGCACCGCGCGCGCGATGCGCGTCTTGTGCAACACCTCTTCGTACTCGGCGACGGCTTCGGAGTCGGCAACGATGCCGGCCGACGCCTGCCACCACGCGTGCTGCTCGTGCACGTGGATGCTGCGCAACGTGATGCACGAGTCGAAATCGCCACCGAAGGACCAGCGGCCGATGCTGCCGGAGTAAAAGCCGCGCGTCACCGGTTCCAGACCGTCGATGATCTGCATCGCGCGCAGCTTCGGCGTCCCCGTCACCGTGCCCGCGGGAAAGCCGGCGCGGAAGAGATCGAGCGCGTCGCAATCGGCGCGAAGCTGACCGACGACGTTGGAAACGATGTGCATGACGTGGCTGTACCGCTCGATCTGCAGCAGCTCGTCGACTCGAACGCTGCCGTACTCGCAGACCGAACCGAGATCGTTGCGTCCGAGATCCACGAGCATCACGTGCTCGGCAAGCTCCTTTTCGTTGGAAAGTAACTCCTCGGCGATGCGAGCGTCGTCGTCGTCGTCGCGTCCGCGCGAACGCGTGCCGGCCAGCGGGCGCAGTCGCGCTCGGCGCCCTTCCAAGCGCACGAGAAACTCGGGCGACGCGCCGAGCAGTTGCCCGAACTCCGTGTCGACGTAGAACATATACGGCGAGGGATTGTAGCGCCGCAGCGCGCGGTAGAGATCGAAGGCTTCGCCCTCGAGCGCGGCGCCGAAGCGGATTCCCAACTGCAGCTGATAGACATCGCCTTCGAAGATTCGCCGCTTCACCTCCGCGACCAGTTCGAGGTAGCGTTCGCGGTTCAGCGACGCTGAGATGGGGCCCGTCGCGCGCAACGGTTCCGGAAACGATGGCTTTGCTGCGAGCAACCGCTCGACGTAGCCGTCGATCCGGCGCTCGAGCGCATCGGCATCGTTCCCGCTCGTCCAGATCGTCAGCAGATCGGTGAAGTGATCGAAAATCAGCCACGTCGCCGGAACCGCAACGTAGGCTGCCGGCATCGCCGGTTCCGACGACGTTCGAGCCGGCAGACGCGCATCGGGCCGCGCGGCATCGTACGAAAACGCGAGCAGGGCCCCGCCGAGCGCGCCGCCGGGCGTCGCGATGCGATGCTCCGCAACGAAGGCGCGTACGCGCGGATAGAGCTCGGCGTTGGCTTCAAACTCCGCCGCCGCGAGGTAGTCGATGCCGATGAAAGAGTAGCGGGAAATGCGCCCCCCGCTCTCAACGCTTTCCAGCAGGCACGAAGCTTCCGGGTTCGCCAAGGCGCGATAGGCACCGATCGGCGTCAAGACGTCGGCCGGTACGACGCGGACTGCAGTATGGGTCATGCTAGAAGCGCTTGTAAGCCGGATTCGTCGAGGATGTTGATCCCGAGCTGCTCCGCCTTCGTCAGTTTGCTCCCGGGTTCGCTGCCCGCTACGACATAGTCGGTCTTCTTGCTCACCGAGCCGGTGACTTTGCCGCCTGCGGCCACAATCAACTCCGCCGCCGCCTCGCGCGTGAGGTTGGGGAGGGTTCCCGTCAACACGAAGGTCTTGCCGCTCAACGCTCCGCCGGTTTTAACGCGCTTGGGCGCGCTCATGACGACGCCGGCCTGGCGCAGGCGCTCGATCATCTCGCGGTTAGGCTGCTGTTTGAAGAAGAGTGCGACGCTGCGCGCCACCTCGGGGCCGATGCCTTCGCTGCGTTGCAGCTCGGTCTCATCGGCACCGGCGATCGCGTCGATCGTCCCGAAATCGTCTACCAAAATCTGTGCGGTCTGCGTCCCGACGAAACGGATGCCTAAACCGTAGAGCAGCCGTGCCGGCCCGCGCTGCTTCGACGCCTCGACGTTGCGCAAGAGGTTCTCGATGCTCTTTTTTCCCATCCGGGGAACGTCTGCAAGCGCCGATTCGTTCAGCTTATAGGTGTCGGCGATGTCACGCACCAGATTGAGCTCGGTCAACTGCTGCGCCATAACGTCGCCGATACCCTCAATGTCCATCGCCCCGCGCGAAGCAAAATGGCGCAGGCGCTCGTAGGCTTGCGCCGGGCAGGCCGCATTGGTGCAACGCGACATCGCTTCGTCGGGGGGACGATCGACGTCGGAGCCGCAGACGGGGCATCGCTGCGGCATTTTAAATTTGCGCTCGCGGCCGGTACGCTCGGAGAGTATCGGGCCAACGACGCGCGGTATTACGTCGCCGGCGCGCGTCACCAGCACCGTGTCGCCGATGCGGATATCGTTATTCTTGATGTAGTCGACGTTGTGCAGCGTCGCGCTCTTGACCGTGACGCCCCCGATCTGCACGGGGTTCAAGACCGCGCTGGGGTTGAGGGTTCCGGTACGCCCGACCGTAATCGCGATATCGATAAGCTTGGTGCGTGCTTCGCGCGGTTTGAATTTGAAGGCAATCGCCCAGCGCGGATCGCGCGCGACGACACCCAGGCGCTCCTGCTGAGCGAAATCGTTCACCTTGATCACCACGCCGTCGATCTCGTAGTCGAATGAGTCGCGCTTCTTCTCGGAGTTCGTACAATACTCGACGACTTCATCGAGCGTCGCAGCGCGATGGACGTGCGGATTGACGGGGAATCCGAGGGTTCGCAAACGCGCCAGCGCATCCCACTGCGTTTTTGGCGCCGCTCGATCTCCCTCGTCAACCGCAAGCTGATAGGCGAAAAACGAGAGCCGGCGCTTCGCCGTGAGCGCCGGATCGAGTTGGCGCACGCCGCCCGACGCAGCGTTGCGCGGATTCGCAAACGCCGCCAAGCCCTCGCGTTCGCGCTCGCTATTGAGCCGCTCGAAATCGCTCTTGCGTAGATAGACCTCGCCCCGCGCCTCAACGAACTTCGGCGTGCTTCCTACAGCGCGCAGGCGCAAGGGAATCGTCTTGACCGCCCGCAGATTCGCGGTTACGTCTTCGCCAACGCGTCCGTCGCCGCGCGTCCCCCCGCGCGTCAGCGAGCCGTCGCGGTAATCGAGCGCGATTGCGAGACCGTCGATCTTGAGCTCGCAGACGTACTCGACGCCGGCACCGGCGAGCTTACGGGCGCGCTCGTCAAACGCCCGCAATTCGTCGACCGAAACGGCATTGGCTAAGCTGAGCATCAGACGCGCGTGCTCGTATGGCGCGAAGCGTTGCAAGGCGGGCGCGCCGACTCGCTGGGTCGGCGAGTCGGGCGTCTGCAGCTCGGGGTGCTCGCGCTCGATCTCGACGAGCTCGCGCAGGAGCGCATCGAACTCCGCGTCGGTTATCTGTGGATCGTCGAGCGCGTAGTAGCGGTAGTTGGCCTCTTCGATCTGCGCGCGCAGTTCATCCGCTCGAGCGGCCAGACTGGTCATCCTGCCTGATTGCGCCGGTGACGCCGCGGCATCCTCGGGCTCGCACTTTTCGGTGCGCGCAACACGTGAAACGCCAAAAAGGAGACTCGACCGCGCTACTCCAATCCACGTGACAGTGTAGTCAAAATGTACTCGGATCGGTGGGGCACATGATTTTGCGTTCGACTCGACTACTAAGCCTTTTCGTACTCCTCCTCGGGCTCAGCGCGTGCGCTGGCGGCGGTGTAACCTCTCCGATTGGGAAGGCGGCAGTCATGCCGGCCCAGCCCAACGCCGCGCCGGCCGCGCTCAGCCCGCGCAACGGCGGAGCATCGTGGATGGCTCCCGATATCGGAACGCAGACCCTTCTCTACGTGTCGAATCGCAAAGACGGCAGCGTCTTTGTTTATTCCTATCCGCAGGGCAAGCTAACCGGCTCGCTCCTCGACGTACGAGCCAGTGGTCTGTGCTCGGACGGAAACGGAAACGTCTTTATTCCGCGAGGCAACGAGATACTGGAATACGCGCACGGCGGCACGGAGCCGATCGCGACGTTGCGTAATCCGCTCGGAGGAGCCGCGCAATTCTGCGCGGCCGATCCCGCGAGCGGAAACCTTGCCGTTTCGGGAGGCACGTCCCGCGCATATGGCCTTGCCGTCTACACAAACGCTACGGGCAACCCCAGAACGTACCGGAGCCTTAACGGTGACGCGTATCGGTCGTTGACTTACGACAATCAGGGAAATCTCTTCGCCGTGGCTATTCCCGCGAGTTCAGATCGCAGTGCCGGCCTGATCGAGCTGCCAAAGGGCGCTTCGCGAGTCGCAAACATCGGCTGGAACGGAATGAATCCCTCGCATCTCGGGGCGATCCAATGGGACGGCCGGTACCTGGCGGTGGAGACACCTGAAGGCGGTTCTCGTTCGATAACGATTTCCCGATACCGCGTAAACGGAGGCCAAGCCACCCTGGCGGGCCATATCGCGTTCGCGGGCGCCGGAAGCCCCCTGCAGTTCTCGATCCACAGTGGCCAGGCCATTATGCCGAACCCCAGCGTGTCCGGCGCTGGTGCCGCCGCCATTACCTTCTACAACTATCCAGGGGGCGATGGACCTAGACAAACCGTCGAAGACGATCGCCAACCGCAGGCCGCAGTCGTGAGCTCGGGGCGTAAGGCCAAAATCGCGGTTACTACCTATCATTACGATAATATGCGAACGGGCTGGGACGATAAAGAGTCGCTGTTGACCTATGGGAATGTTAACAGCTCATCGTTCGGCCTGTTGCAGACGGTGACGCTCAACGACCAGGTCGACACGCAGCCCCTCCTCGTTCCGGACGAAACGACGACGACCGGCGCCGATCCGGGGAAACACGACGTGGTGTATGTCGCGACCGAAAGCAATACCGTCTATGCGATCGACGCGTCAACCGGCGCGGTCCTCTTCCAACAGAATCTGGGTAGTCCCGTCCCTACGCCTCTGGGCTGCAACAACAACGGACCGAATGTTGGAATCGACGGAACGCCGGTCATCGATCGAAACGCCAACGCAATGTACGTCATCGCCTACACGATGCAGCCCACGAACGTACCGGTCTATTACATCCACGAACTCAGTCTAGCCAATCTGACGGATATGGTGCCGCCCGTTCTGGTCTCGGCTTCGCACGACTTGTCCACCGGAGCCCCCTTCCCGTTCAACGCGACCTATCAGCGGCAACGACCCGCGCTCCTCGAGGCGAACGGGAATATCTACGCCGGGTTTGGCAGTTTCTGCGACTTTGCCGGATCGATGTCGCGTGGCTGGCTGCTCGGTTGGCAGGCCGGGTCGCTGACGCCGCTCGGGGCCAACCGGCTCAACGATACGCTGTCGACGTCGCCGAATGACTTCTTTCTGTCGTCGATTTGGATGGCGGGCTACGGCGTTGCGGCCGATTCTGCTGGCAACCTATACTTCGTTACGGGCAACTCCGATCCGTCAGGGACGTCGTATAACAGTGTCACCAATATTTCGGAGACCGCCGCCAAGGTTAGTCCAGACCTAACGCAACTCCTCAGCTTCTTTACGCCGAGCGACGTTGGGAACCTCGACCAGGGGGATGTCGACTTCGGGTCGGGCGGTATGTTGCTGCTCCCGCAGAAGGGCTCGCAACCGCCCCTCGCCGCTGCAGCGGGCAAAGAGGGCACGCTGTTTCTGATGAATCGGAACAACATGGGCGGCTTCTCGCGGCACCGCAACCACGTGGTCGACTCGGTGAACATCGGCGGATGCTGGTGTGGGCCATCATACTTCGATGCTGCAAGCGATTCCGTGCCGCGCATCGTCGCTAGCGGCGGAAACAACCTCACCGTCTGGAAAGTTCCAAAGTCACACCGGGTCAAGTTGGCGGAGGCAGGATCGTCGTACTCTTTACCTGGTGGTCAAGATCCTGGTTTCTTCACGGCCGTCTCATCGAACGGAAGGCATCCGGGTGCAATCATCTGGGCTCTCGCACGACCGGAATACGTGCCCGGAAACATCACCCTGTTCGCGTTTGAATCCGAACCGTCGAGTAGCAGTTACTCGCTCCAAGTGCTGTACCAAGGAACGGCAGGCACCTGGGATTCAGGGGGCGGAGACGCAGATCTGGTCCCGGTCGTAGCGAATGGCAAGGTGTACGTTGCGAGCTACGAGCAGCTCGACATCTTCGGCCTCCTCGGTTCTAACGCAAAGGCGGTAACGCCGGCGGTTCCAGTAATTAAGGCTCCGCGCGCCACACTCGGCGCTCCGCACGAGGTTACCGGGGTGCTTGTCGCCATTAACGGCTCACAACTTACGTTGCGTGCGCGCACCGGACACCTCATTCGCGTCGATGACTCGGACGCCGTTCGACGCGAACGCAGTGTTGATTTGATCGTCGGCGAGCCCCTCGGCGCGACGGGGAATCGCGACGCCGCCGGCATCCTGCATGCCGAGGTGATCGTGCGTGCGAAACGCTCGTCGACGACATGGCCACCCGATCGCTAGCAGCTCCCTGAGATCAAGCTTCGACGGCGACTCGACCGGTCTCCGCCAAGTCGTGGAGAACCAGCAGGTTCTCTTGTTCGATGCGGTCGAGCTCGCCGGCGTCGGGACGATGATGTCCGACGGCTCGCTGATCGCGCAGCACCGGAACGAGGTAGGCGCCGGTAAACGAGAGCTCGTTCTGCGCGACCTCTTCGGGTGTACCGGTCGCGACGACGGTTCCCCCGCGATCGCCGCCTTCGGGGCCGAGATCGATCAGATAGTCTGCGGTCTTGATGACATCGAGATTGTGCTCGATCACGAGCACGGTATTGCCCAGTTTGACCAAACGTTCGAGCACTTCGAGGAGCTTATGAATGTCGGCGAAGTGCAATCCGGTCGTCGGTTCGTCGAGCACGTAGAACGTGCGGCCGGTCGATCGCCGCGAAAGCTCCGTGGCAAGTTTGACACGCTGGGCCTCGCCGCCTGAGAGCGTCGTCGCCGGTTGGCCCATCTTGATGTAGCCGAGCCCGACGTCGCAGATCGTTCGCAGCTTATTGTGCACGCGCGGAATGCTGGCGAAGAACTCGTTGGCTTCGTCGACGCGCATCTCCAGTACGTCGGAGATCGTCTTCCCTTTATACTTTACCTCGAGCGTCTGCGCGTTATAGCGGCGTCCCTTGCAGACTTCGCACGGCACGTAGACGTCGGGTAAGAAGTGCATCTCGATCTTGATGATCCCGTCGCCCTGGCAGGCCTCGCAGCGCCCGCCTTTGACGTTGAACGAGAAGCGGCCCGGCGTGTAGCCGCGCATACGCGCCTCGGGAACGAGCGAGAAGAGCTCGCGGATGATGTCGAAGGTTCCGGTGTAGGTCGCCGGGTTGCTCCTGGGCGTACGTCCGATCGGCGACTGATCGATCACGACCATCTTGTCGAGCTGCGCGGCTC
Organism: Vulcanimicrobiota bacterium; assembly: GCA_963736775.1. Taxonomy (GTDB): domain Bacteria; phylum Vulcanimicrobiota; class Vulcanimicrobiia; order Vulcanimicrobiales; family Vulcanimicrobiaceae; genus Cybelea. Next base: position 58,893 of record CAVTPY010000012.1, read on the forward strand.
CCTTAACCGAACCGTACGTTCCGCCCGGCGGCTGGCGATGCAGATGCTGATTGAGCGCCCGCACGAGCACCTCGTTGACCAACGTGGATTTACCGCTGCCGCTAACGCCGGTTACGGCCGCGAAGACGCCGATCGGAAAGCGCACGTCGATGCCGCGTAGGTTGTTCGCCTTGGCATTGCGGACCTCGAGCCACCCGCGCGCCTCTCGGCGGCGGGGCGGAATCGGAATGAACTTGCGCCCCGAAAGATACGCGCCCGTCTCTGAAGCGGGGTTGGCGATCACGTCGGCGAGCGTGCCTGCAGTGAGGATTTCGCCGCCCTCTGCTCCCGCGCCGGGCCCGATATCCACGACGACGTCGGCGGTCCGCATCGTATCTTCGTCGTGCTCGATCACGATCAAGGTATTGCCGAGGTCGCGAAGCGTCTGGAGCGTCGCCAGCAAACGGTCGTTGTCGCGCTGGTGCAACCCGATCGACGGCTCGTCCAAAATGTAGAGCACGCCGACCAACGCGCTCCCGATCTGCGTCGCCAGTCGAATGCGCTGCGACTCTCCGCCGGCCAGCGTCGTCGCCGAGCGCGAAAGCGTCAAATAGTTTAACCCCACGTTGGTCAGGAAGCCGAGGCGCGCTCGGACCTCCTTGACGATCTGATGCGCGATCTGTTCTTGTCGCGGCGTCAGCGAGAGCTCGCGAAAGAAAAGTTCGAGCTGCTCGATGGACATCCGCGTCAGCTCGTCGATATTCCGCCCGCCGACGGTTACAGCCAACGCTTCGGGCTTAAGCCGCGCGCCTTTGCAGGACGGGCAGACCGAAGCCGACATGAACTTCTCGATCTCTTCCTTCACGTAGTCGCTCGACGTCTCGCTGTAGCGCCGCTGCAGATTGTTGACGACACCCTCGAACGAGGAGCGATACTCCCACGTCTTTCCGCCGCGCGACGTGTACGCAAAAGTCTGCTCGCGATCCGTCCCATAGAGGATGACGTCGAGCACTTCGTCGGAGAGCTGTTCGATCGGTGTAGATGTCTTCACGCGGTACCGTCGCAGCACGCGTTCGAGCTGCTGCATGTAATACGGATTCATCGAAGGATACCGGCCGCTGCCCATGTTGCGGCTCCAAGGCACGATCGCGCCTTGGGAAATCGACTTGCTGCGATCGGGAATCACTTTCCACGGATCGATCTCGATCTTCTCACCGAGACCGCTGCAGGCCGGGCACGCCCCGTAAGGCGAGTTAAACGAAAACAGCCTCGGCGCAAGCTCTTCGAACGAGAGCCCGCAATAGACGCAGGCGAACGCTTCGCTAAACGTTAGCTCCTTAGCTTGTCCTGAGCCCTTCGACTCGCTTCGCTCGCTCAGGACAGGCCCTGTCGAAGGATCGATGAGTACGGTGACGATGCCGCTGGAAAGACGGAGCGTGGTTTCGACCGAGTCGGCGAGCCGCTTGCGGACGTCCGGCTTGCGGACGAGCCGGTCGACGACCACCTCGATCGTGTGCTTGCGTTTTTTGTCGAGCACGATTTTCGAGGAAAGCTCCTTCGTCTCGCCGTCCACGCGCACGCGCGTGAAACCCTCTTTCGCAACCTCCTCAAAGAGCTTGGTATACTCGCCCTTACGACCGCGGACAAGCGGCGCCAGCAGCACCATGCGCGTGCCTTCCGGCAGCTCCATGATCGAATCGACGATCTGCTCGCTGGATTGCGTGCTGATCTCGCGACCGCATTGATAACAGTGCGGCGTTCCGACGCGCGCGTAGAGCAGCCGCAGGTAGTCGTAGATCTCCGTTACCGTTCCGACGGTGGAGCGCGGGTTGCGCGAGGTGGATTTTTGATCGATCGAGATCGCCGGAGAGAGTCCCTCGATGTAATCCACATCGGGCTTCTCCATCTGTCCGAGAAACTGCCGCGCGTACGACGAGAGCGACTCGACGTAGCGGCGCTGCCCTTCGGCATAGATCGTGTCGAAGGCCAATGAGGATTTGCCCGAGCCCGAGAGGCCCGTTATCACGATCAGCCGGTTTCTGGGCAGCACGAGATCCACGTTCTTGAGATTGTGCTCGCGCGCACCCTTGATGACGATGGAATCCAGGGACACGGTATCTAGGAGACACCAATCGGCGTAAGAAGTATGCGGCCGACGTCGGCAATCGAGCTGCAGGTTGCATCGGGAGGGGCTGAGCCGGGCGGCAGCTCCTCGGCACGCACGTTGAGCCAGACGGTAAAGAGGCCCGCCTCGAGGGCTCCTTTGATGTCGCGGTCGTACCGGTCCCCAACCATCGCGGCGCGCGCCGGCGCGCCGTCCAGCGTCCGGCACGCGTGCGCGAAGAGTAAAGGGTTGGGTTTGATCATGCCGACCTCGTCGGCGAGAAAAATGGCATCGAAGAACTCACTGATGCGCAAGAGCGCGATCTTTTCACGGTGAGTTTCGGAGAGGCCGTTGGTCACCAAGCCCAACTTCATGCCGCGCTCTTTTAGCAACCGCAAAAGATCGAGCGCCCCGGGGAAAAGCGTGTAGTACTTGGAGCGATAGGCGTTGTAACGATCCGCGCTCCGCTCGGCCACCTCGGGATCTCCGACCCCAACGCTCTCGAGGGCGGCCTGCCACATGCTCGCACGAATGCGCGAAAGCTTAACCTTAAGATCGTCGGCCGAAAGGCGGTGCCAAAAGCCCTCCGCCTCCGCGACGTAGGCGGCCTTGAGCGCCAGCGCGTCGATGCCGTGCTCGGCTGCGACCTCTCGCGCTACCTCCTCGGCCGCGCTCTGATAGGCATAGGTATCGTCGTGCAGCGTGTCGTCGAGGTCGAAGAGCACGAGATCGAGGCGGCGCAACGAGCGTATCTCGCTATTGGTTCGGCATGAGGCGCATACCGGCGATCTTTCCCTGCCCATCGACGGCGATGAGAAAGTCGAGCTTCGTGCCGTTCGCAAACGTCACGAGGTAGACGTCATAGCGAACGTCACCCTGCGTCCCGGAGCGCTGCTGATCGAAAGATACGGGCGTGCCGAGATTTCCAATGGCGGCCTTGAGCGTCGCCAGCTTATCGTCGGTCAGCGCAGTGCTCATCTCCGTCGTGAGCGTCGTGCGATCGATCTTGCCGCTCTGCAACTGGGCGAACTCGTCCTTGGCGCGGGCCAGCATCGCCGGATCCGGCGACGGCGTCGCCGTCGCGGCCGGCATGGGAGCCAACGGGGGCGCGGCCGGCGGCGGCGGTGGTTGTTGCGGCTGCGTCACGGTGGTACTGCCCCCGGGAGGTACCGCGGCGATCGTGCCCGCGTAGAGTCCCAGTACCAGAAGCGCGTTGCGAATCATGTGAACTCCTTTCATGGGATCGTTATCGAATCTCGTGAAGCCGCTGCGTGAGGTAGCTCCAACCGTCCGACGAGATCGTCACCGAACCGGAGAACGGTGTGGCAAACTCGTAGACGACGCAGAAGAGTATCGCGATCAGGCCGACCAGAATCGCGGTCATCAGCAGCTGTGCCGGCCGATTCTCGACGCCGAAGATGTAGCAGAAGGCGACCATCGAGAGCGCTCCCACAATGAGCGCGAACCAGAGCACGACCGGTACGGCCGGTGCCGCATGGATCAATCGCTCGCGCCGCGCGTCCAAAAGGCGTTCCTGATCCCGCAGCGCCGCCTGTTGCGCGTTGCCTTCCCGGGTATCGCCCGGCGCAAAAGTATCGATGCTATACGAGATCGCTTCGAGCAGGTTTGCTCCCGTATCGGGTACGTCTCGGTTGGCGGACATCGCCGGCCATTCAACGCCAATGACGGTCCTCGCGTAGCCGGCAAGCTTATCCCGAATGGCATCTCGAGACTGGGTGGGAAAACCGTCGACCACGTGATACAGGTCCGCAGCCGCATCGACCTCGGCTTCGACGTTGGAGACCGTCGCATCGTACTTCTGCCACACCACGACCACCGAGAAGCCTAGGAGCACCGCGTAGAGGACGCCGACCGCCGAAAAGAGATACCCGGCGACATCGTTGTGCCGTCGCAGCACGTCGGTCTTGAACCGGCGCTGCAGTACGGCGTGCAACGCGACGAAACCGGCTACGACGGCGAGAATCACGACAAATTCGCCCAACGCCTCGGGCACGTTGAGAAGCGTGCGGGTAAGAACGGTCACGGCTTCAATTTAGTTACCGACCAGCTCGGCCAAGGCCTTGTCGAAAATCTTCGGCGCTCTCCCGCCAAAGAGAACACTTTCGTTGCCGCCCATCTGGTTACGCAGCTCGATGAGCTCGTCGCGCAGCGCGGCGGCCTTCTCGAACTCCAGACTTGCGGCCGCTTCGCGCATCTTCCGTTCCAAATCGCGGGACATCTTGAGCGCGACGTCACGCGGAAGCTTGTCGAATTTGAACTTCGCAGCGCGCTCGTCACCGCCGCCGATCATGCTCAGGATGTCGTGAATTTCTTTGCGGATCGATCTCGGCTCGATGCCATGTTCGAGATTGTACTGCACCTGCCGTTCGCGGCGGCGCCGCGTCTCGCCGATGGCGCGCGCCATCGATTCCGTCACGACGTCGGCGTACATGATGACCTTGCCTTCCACGTTGCGCGAGGCGCGCCCGATCGTTTGAATTAGCGAGGTTCCGCTTCGCAGATATCCCTCTTTGTCGGCATCGAGGATGCCGACCAGCGAGACCTCGGGAAGGTCGAGCCCCTCGCGTAGGAGATTGATGCCGACCAACACATCGAAGACGCCGGCGCGCAGGTCGCGCAGAATCGCAACGCGCTCGAGCGTATCGACCTCGCTGTGGAGATAGCGGACGCGCAGACCGTTCTCGATCAGGTAATCGGTGAGATCTTCGGCCATCTTCTTGGTGAGCGTCGTGACCAGGACGCGTTCCTTTCGATCCGCGCGCTGACGGATCTCTTCCATCAGATCGTCGACTTGATTGCGCGTGGGGCGAACCTCGACTTCCGGATCGACCAGTCCGGTCGGCCGAATGATCATCTCCACGACCTGGCTGCTGCGGCCCGTTTCGTACGTTCCCGGCGTCGCCGAAACGTAGACCGCCTGCACGATATGATCGTCGAACTCGTCGTAGGTCAGGGGACGGTTATCCAACGCGCTGGGGAGACGAAAGCCGTGCTCGACCAAGACCTGCTTACGCGAACGGTCGCCAGCGAACATTCCGTGCACTTGCGGAAGCGTCACGTGCGATTCGTCGACGAAGAGCAGCCAGTCTTTGGGAAAAAAGTCGATCAGGCACCACGGCGTCGAGCCCGGCTCGCGGCCGGTGAGATGGCGCGAGTAGTTCTCGATCCCGTTGCAATAGCCGACCTCGCGCAGCATGTCGAGGTCGTAACGCGTGCGCATCTCCAAGCGCTGCGCCTCCAACAGCTTTCCGTGTCCCTTGAAATACGCGAGCCGCTCCTCCAGCTCGGCCTCGATCGAAACGATCGCGCGCTGGAGCTTCTCCTCGGGTGTGATGAAGTGCTTGGCGGGAAAGATCGTCACCTCGCGCTTGCTCTCGACGTATTCGCCGGTGAGCAGGTTGACGACGTTGATCGCTTCGATCGTGTCGCCGAAAAAATTGATGCGATGGACGAGCTCTTCCTCCACGCCGACGAACTCGAGCGTATCGCCCCGCACGCGGAAGGTTCCGCGCACCAAGTTGAGGTCGTTGCGCCGGTACTGCATGTCGACCAGCTTGCGCAGGAAAACGTCGCGGTCGAACTCCTCGCCCACGCGAACGCGCGCCGACATCTCCATGTAATCGGAGGGCGAGCCGAGACCGAAGATGCAGGAAACCGAGGCGACGATCAGCGTGTCGCGGCGCGTCAATAGCGATTGCGTCGCCGAATGGCGCAAGCGCTCGATCTCGTCGTTGATCGAGCTGTCCTTTTCGATATAGGTGTCGGTCGACGGGACGTACGCCTCGGGCTGGTAGTAGTCGAAGTAAGAGACGAAGTATTCGACCGCATTCTTCGGGAAAAACTCGCGGAACTCGGCGCAGAGCTGGGCGGCGAGCGTCTTGTTGTGACAGAGCACGAGCGTCGGCTTTTGGACCAGCTCGATCGTGCGCGCCATCGCCATCGTCTTGCCGCTCCCGGTCACCCCGAGGAGCGTCTGGGTACGGTCGCCGCGTAAAACTCCCGTCGCCAAGGCTTCGGTCGCCTTCGGCTGATCGCCGGCCAGCGCAAAGGGCGAAACCAGCGTGAACTCTTGAGGCACGCTCTTTAAAACCGCCTTCGAGGGCCGAACGATTCAGCCAGCGAACGTCCCCCCTCGTGCAAAGCCCGCTTCTCTTCTGTGGAAACTCCAATCCGCAGCTGGCCGAAGAGATCGCCAAGCGCCTGCGACTGCATGTCGGTAAGGCGCTGGTTTCCGAGTTCAGAAATGAGGAGACGCGGGTCGAGATCGGCGAGAACGTTCGCGGCTCCGAGGTCTTCGTCGTCCAGTCCATCTGCAAGACTCCCAACGGCAAGGGCGTCAACGATTCGGTGATGGAGCTGCTTCTGATGATCGACGCGCTACGGCGCGCGTCGGCCGCCCGGATCACCGCCGTGATTCCCTACTACGGCTATGCCAAGCAAGACAAGAAGACCAAGGGGCGCGAGCCGATCTCGGCCAAGGTGATCGCCAATTTGCTGAAGGTGACGGGGGCCCGGCGCATCGTCACGATGGATCTGCACGCGGCACAGATTCAAGGCTTCTTCGACATTCCGGTCGATAACTTGATGGCGATGCCCGTGCTCTGTAACTACCTCAAGAAGGAAGGCCTTTGCGACGACAAAATCGTCGTCGTCTCACCCGATGCGGGCGGCGTGCACCGCGCCGAGCTGTTCGCCAAGCGGCTCAATAGTACGCTCGCCATCGTTTTTAAACGGCGGCCGGAGCCCGACGTCTCCGAGGTTACCGACATCGTCGGTGACGTTGCCGGAAAAGTCGCAGTCGTCGTAGACGACATGATTTCGACCGGCGGTACGCTGGCCAAAGCAGCGGGAGCGATCAAGGCGCGGGGAGCAACTAAAGTTTACACCGTCGCGTCGCACGGGATCTTCGCCGGCGAAGCCGTCGAAGTACTCGAACAGTCGGAGATCGAAAAGGTGCTGATCACCAACACCATTCCGTTTGAAGATCGCGACAACCATCCAAAGTTCGTACAGCTTTCGATCGCACAGGTCTTTGCCGACGCGATCAATCGTATCGTCACCAATCGTTCGGTCTCGGAGCTCTTTGCAGGCGACGAAACCGTCGACGGCGTCCTGACGCCGCCGGCACCGGTCCCCGAAGCCGTTGCCGCCATTTAGAAAAGGAATATCGTGGCCAGCAAAGAGTTGAAGCTCTCAATCGAACACCGTACCAAACTCGGAACCACCGGTTCTCAAGCCTTGCGCGCCGCCGGGAAGATCCCGGCGGTCGTCTTTGGGCACGGGACGGTTCCCGATCATATCGCCGTGAACGCGCACGACTTCAAGGAGCTGCTGCACCGCGCCGGGCGCAACGCCGTCGTCACGCTGACCGACGGCGGGAAGAAACCGCAGACGGCCTTGGTCCGAGAGGTGCAGACTCACCCGGTTACGCGACGCATCGTCCATGCCGATCTGCAGCGCATCTCCGCCGACGAAACGATCAGCGCCCGACTCGGAATCGTGACGATCGGCGTCGCCATGGGTGTCAAGGAGATGGGCGCCGTGATGGACATGGTCGCTCACGAGATCGAGGTCGAGGGCCCCGCGAATCAGATTCCCGAGCATCTGGAAGTCGACGTGACGGCGCTGGGCATTCACGACCATGTGACCGCCGGCGACATCGCGCTGCCGGCAGGCTTTAAGCTGCTCTCGCCGCCCGAGACGCTCGTCGTGACGATCGAACCGCCGCGGACGCACGAGGAAGAGGCCGCTTCGGCCGAAGGAACCGCCGAGCCACAACTCGTCGGCGCCGAACCTGCCACGCCCGAGGCGGGCTAGCCGGCGGAGTCAGGCGCCCCGAGACTCGTCGTCGGGCTCGGCAATCCGGGCCCGCAATACGCGGCGACTCGTCACAATGTGGGCTTCATGGTGGTCGACGAGGTGGCACGCCGTTTCGGCATCCTGAGCTGGAAGAAGAAAGACGCCGCGCAGCAAGCCTTCGATGCCACGCGCCGCATCGGCTTCGTCAAGCCGGCCTCGTTCATGAATCTCAGTGGGACACCCGTGCGTTTGATTTCGGCATGGTATCGAACGCCGCCGGCCGGCGTGCTCGTTATAAGCGACGATATGGATCTCCCCTTTGGAAAGTTGCGAATGCGGCCGAGCGGCGGTCACGGCGGGCACAACGGCCTCCGCTCGGTCATCGCGACGATCGGCGAGGAGTTTCCGCGCCTTCGCGTTGGCCTCGGGCGTCCCGAGTTCGACAGCGTAGACCACGTGCTCAGTCAGTTCAACGACGACGAGCGCCGCGCGCTTCCGGAAATCATTTCGGCGGCCGCGGAGGGCGTAACGCTCTGGATCGACGAGGGGCTCGAAACGGCGATGCGCTTCGTCAATACGTGGGCGCCTACGAGCCAGGCTGCTAAGGACACTCCGACGGAACGTGATTGATCGCGGCGACGCGAGCTCCCGTTCCCGGCGACGTGTAAAGGAAGAGCACCGCACTCAGCTCGGGACAGACTTCTTCCATGCGCTGATCGCTGTCCCGCACGAGCGCGCGCACCGCGTCGGCCGGATCGCCGGTCAGCGCTATCGCATATCGATCGGCGGAGAAATCGTAAGAGCGCAGCGCCGCGTTCCGAGCCGGAACGGCCGCGATATACACAACGGCCAACAGCGCGGCAACGATCGCAAGGCGCGAGAGTGGATCGTCGTCACGGCGAAACGTAATGCGATCCGCCAGCACGACGGCGAGCGCGGAGAAGAGAATGACGATGCCGCCTTCGATTAACGCGATGGAGAGCAGGTCGCGGTGCACGACGTGGCCGAGCTCGACGGCGACGTCGTACGCGAGTTCGGGCGGCGTGTCTCCCGCGATCAGCGTATCGCTTAAGAGAATCTGGCGCGACGATCCGATTCCAATGACCGCAGCCTCGCCGATAGGCGTATTCCGCACGCCTTCGACCTGCACGCGAAGCTCGCCGAAACCCGCCCGCGCGAGGACGTCGTGCATTTCCACATCGAGGCGCCCGTTAAGCGGGTGGATCGTCCGTCCGAGAAGCGTCAGGTACGGGCTCGCGTAGGTCCAAATGACGCAGCCGGCGAGAATGGCGAGGATCGTGTAAGCGTACCATTGATGAGTTCGTTGCGCCCAACCCAGAACGATCGCGGCGACGAGTCCCGCGACGATCATCCCGAGCAACGTATGGAACGCCCAGGAGAGCGCCCACCAGCGCGTTAGCTCGACGGAGAGCTGCATCGTCTTGTCGACTCGATAGAGATAGAAGGCGGGAAGAAACGATGCGACCCGCGCGACCAGCCCAAGCGCAGCACCGAATGCAAAACGCAGAATCCAATCGGAGCGGATTCGCCGGTGCAGCCAATCGCGCAACCTCGCCGCGCCCCCCGAGCTCCACAGATAAAAGAGCGCAATCGCCTCGCAGAGTTGGATCAGCACCCAGCCAGGTAGCGTCAAGTGAGCGCGGCGCAGTGCCGCAGCTTGGCGAGCATGGTCGACGAGCACCGTCGCGGGCTGATGGAGCAGCGCGCTCTGTGAGAACGCGTCCACGCGGCGGTCGAGCGCATTTGGCCGATCGATTGGCGCCGCTTGCGCGGCGGGGAACGTCAGGAGCAGCGCGGCCGTAAAGAGCACGGCGCGGAGGATGCGCACGGCTACTTCTTTGGAAGGGGCCGAGCCGGATTGCCCGCGACGCGCTCGCCGCTGGGCACGTCCTTCGTGACGACCGAGCCGGCGCCCGTCAACGCGCCGTCGCCGACGCTGACCGGCGCAACGAGCGACGTATTCGAACCGATCGCAACGTTGCGTCCCACGATCGTTGGATGCTTCCGTTCACCGTCGAAGTTGCAGGTAATCGTTCCGGCGCCCACGTTCGTCTCTTCGCCGATCGTCGCATCGCCGAGATACGAGAGGTGGCTGACCTTGACCCGGCGAGCCAAATTCGATTTCTTGATCTCGACGAAGTTGCCGACGTGGACTCTATCGCCGAGCCGAGTCTCCCCGCGCAGATGCGCGAACGGCCCGATCCAAACGTCGTCGCCGATCGTCGTGTCGGTGATGACGCTCTCGCGAACGGTAACCCGATCGCCGAGCTTCGCGTTCGAGAGACGGCTGTTGGGTCCGACCACGCAGTTCCGGCCGATGCTCGAAAGACGCGCGATCGTCGTATTCGGATAGAGCACGGTATCGACGCCGATTTCCAGCTCGGGCTCCAAATAGGTCGTCTCGGGGTCGACGATCGTAACGCCCTCGCGCATGTGCGCCGCGCACAAGCGCGCGTTCATCTCTTTGCGCGCCTGGGCGAGCTCGACGCGATCGTTGATGCCCAGCACGTGGAGGTGGTCGGTCGCGAGCACCGGGCGGACGCCCCTTCCGTCGCGCACGAACTCCGCGACGGTGTCGGTGAGATAATACTCTCCTTGTGCGTTATCCGGGCGAAGGCGCGCTACGGCATCGCGCAAGGCGACTTCTTCGAACGCATAGATGCCCGCATTCATCTCGTCGATTGCGAGCTGCTCGGGCGTAGCGTCGCGCACCTCGACGATCCGTTCCACGCGCCCTCCGCTGCGCACGATGCGTCCGAAGTTCGAAGGCAACGGCATCTTGACGGTGACCAGCGCCATCACGGGAGCGACGCCGCCATCGGCATCGAGCGAACCGGCCATTCCCGCAAGCAGTTCGCCGGTGACCAGCGGCATGTCGCCGCAGACGACGACGAGCCGTCCCGATCTCGGCTCGAGGTGTTCGAGCGCAACCCGAACCGCGTGACCCGTGCCGAGCTGTTCTTCTTGCACGACGCTCTCCACGTTGAAGCGTTCGATATCGTCGCGCAGCTCCGGGTTGATGACGACGACGATCTCGTCGATGCCGGCGCGCCGCAGCGCCTGTACGACGTACCAAAGCATCGGGCGCCCGCAGATCTCGTGCAGTACTTTGGAGCGCGCGCTCTTCATGCGGGTGCCTTTGCCGGCGGCCAGGACGATCGCTCGGATCACACTGCCACCTCGTCGCTTTGCAGGAGCGTCTCCCACTCTTGCAGCTCGCGCTTGCTGGGCGCACCCAAAAGGTCGATCGCATTGCGCAGCCGTTCGCGAACGAGATCCCGTCCGAGCAACTCCATCGAATCGTACAGCGGGATCGAGGTGGGACTGCCGGTGATCGCGACGTAGAAGGGGCGCGCGACGTCGCGCGCTTTCTTGTCGAGAGCAGCGGCAATACGCCCGATCACCCGCTCGATCTCAACGGCGTTCCACGCCGCGAGTTTATCGAACTCGGCCACGCTCAAGCTGAGAGCGCGACGAATCGAAAGCGCGTCGAGTTTCGTGCTTTCAAACGACTGCGCCGTCAGTGCTAGCCGTCCGGAGAAAAGGAAGGCCAGCAGCGGCCCCAGATCGCTCAGACGCTCGATGCGGGGCGCTGCGAGCTGCGCCACGCGCGTCAACCGCTCCGGTGAAACGGCCCATTCCTGCACGCGCTGCACGAAGCTCGCGGGATCGAGGCGCTCGCGGATATAGCGTCCGTTGAGCCAATCGAGCTTCGCCAAGTCGAAGACGGGGCCGCCGATCGGCACGTGCTGGGGATCGAAGCGCCGGACGATTTGCGGCAGATCCAGCATTTCGTCCTCGCCTTCTCGCGCCGGGTCCGCGAGCAGCGCCAAGAAGTTAACCAGCGCCTCGGGGAGATAGCCCATCGCCCGAAAGAAGAGAATTCCCGTGGGATTCTTGCGTTTGCTCAACTTGCTCTTATCGGGATTGCGCAGCAGCGGCAGATGGAGCAGCTCGGGCGGTTGCCAGCCGAAATATGAGTAGAGCAGCAGATGCTTGGGGGCACTGGAAACCCATTCTTCGCCGCGAAACACGTGCGTGATCTCCATCAAATGATCGTCGACGACGTTGGCGAGATGATAGGTCGGCATGCCGTCGGACTTGATCAAGACCTGCATGTCGACGCTCGCGTACTCGAACTCGATCGGCCCCCGCCGCAGATCGTTGACGATGCAGACGCCTTCGTCCGGAACGCGCAAGCGCACGACGTACGGCTCGCCCGCCGCTTCGCGCCGCGCGATCTCTTGCGCCGAATATGTTAGGCAGCGGCCGTCATAACGCGGCGCCTTGCCGGCCGCTCGTTGCGCAACGCGCATCTCTTCCAGACGCTCCGGCGTGCAGAAGCATTTAAAGGCATCCCCCGAAGCGAGCAGCTTTTCCGCGTAGGAGGCGTAGATGCTCGAGCGTTCGCTCTGACGATACGGGCCGAAGGGTCCGCCGACGTCGGGGCCTTCATCCCACGCGAGGCCGCACCACCGCAGCGCGGCCAGGATGACGCGTTCGCTCTCGGCCGTGCTGCGCGCTGCGTCGGTATCCTCGATTCGCAGGACGAACTCGCCACCGTGCTGGCGCGCAAAGCAGTAGTTGACCAGCGCGACGTACGCCGTGCCGACGTGCGGATCGCCGGTCGGAGACGGCGCGACGCGCGTGCGGACTCGCGTCAGATTCAAAACGTATTAAGCCGCCGGCTCCGGCGTTCTTCGCTTACCGCACTCGCGTCTTACGAAGTCCACGATCGTTTGCAGCGGCGCACCGGGCGTAAAGATCTCGCGAACGCCGAGATCTTTGAGCCGTCTTGCGTCTTCGGGCGGGATCGTTCCACCGCCGAAAAAGACGATGTCCCCCGCTTCCTGCGCCCGCAGCTGCTCGACGACGAGCGGAAAGAGCGTCATGTGCGCGCCGGAGAGGATTGAAAGGCCGATGCCGTCCGCATCCTCTTGCACGGCCGTCTGCACGATCTGCTCGGGCGCCTGAAAGAGTCCGGTATAGATGACCTCCATGCCGGCGTCCCGCAATGCTCGCGCAATGACCTTCGCTCCGCGGTCGTGACCGTCGAGGCCGGCTTTAGCGATGACGACGCGCAGCGGCCGATCGTTCATCTCGCATCTCATCCTGACGGCGGCTCAAGTGGAGCGCCTCCTCGAGCTTTTGCTTCACCTGCGCGAGGGTGCGTCGCACCCGATAGACCTCGAGATTGTTATCGCGCATCTCTCCCTCCGTCATAGCACCGCTCGTTCCGTATAGCGCCCGTAAACGCTCGCCATCGCTTCGACGATCTCGCCCTCGGTAGCGTAAGCGTTGGCGCAGTCGATCAAGTGCGGCATCAGATTGTCCTTCGGATCTCGGCAGGCGGCCCGCAGACGTTCGAGACAGCGCTGCACGGCGGCGCCGTCGCGTTTCGAGCGCAAATCCTGCACCGAGGCGGCCTGTCCGCGTTCGGTCTCCTCCGTGATCTTGAGCAGATCGATATTTTCGGGCTCGTCCTCCTTGACGAACGCGTTGACGCCGACGATGACGCGGTCCCGCGTCTCGATCGAGCGTTGATAACGATAGCTGGCCTCGGCGATCTCTCGCTGGAAGAATCCGGCTTCGATCGCTTCGATCACGCCGCCGTACTCGGCGATCTGTGCGAAATAACTCTCTGCTTGGAGCTCCATCTCCTGGGTCAGCGCTTCGACGTAGTACGAGCCGCCTAACGGGTCGACGACGTTGGTCACGTTGGTCTCGTAGGCCAAGACTTGCTGCGTACGAAGCGCGATCTCGACCGACTTTTCCGTCGGAAGCGCCATCACTTCGTCCATCGAGTTCGTGTGCAGCGATTGCGTGCCGCCGAGGACGGCCGCCATCGCCTCGAACGCGACGCGCACGATGTTGTTCTCGGGCTGCTGCGCGGTGGCGCTGCAGCCGGCCGTCTGCGTATGAAAGCGCAGTTGCCACGATCGCGGATCCTTCGCCCCGTACTTCTCCCGCATGTGGCGCGCGTAAATGCGGCGCGCGGCGCGAAACTTGGCGATCTCCTCGAAGAAATCGATATGCGAGTTGAAGAAGAACGAAAGGCGCCCCGCAAACGAATCGACGTCCATTCCGGCGGCCACGCAGGCTTCCACGTACGCAAAGCCGTCGGCCAGCGTGAAAGCCAACTCCTGCGCCGCGGTCGAGCCCGCCTCGCGAATGTGATAGCCCGAGATCGAGATCGTATTCCACTTCGGCATTTCGCGCGTGCAGAACTCGATCATGTCCACGATGATGCGCATGTGCGGACGCGGGGGAAAGATCCACTCTTTTTGCGCGATATACTCTTTGAGAATATCGGCTTGGAGCGTTCCACCCAGCTTCGCGCGCGGAATTCCCTTCTTCTCGGCAGCGGCGACGTATTGCGCCAATGCGATGCAGGCGGGGCCGTTGATCGTCATCGAGGTCGTGATATCGCCCATGTCGATGCCGTCGAAGAGCACCTCCATATCGGCGAGCGAATCGATCGCGACGCCGCACTTTCCCACCTCGCCGCGCGCTTGCGGCGCATCGGAGTCGTAACCCATCAGCGTCGGCATATCGAAGGCGACCGAGAGGCCGTGCTGGCCGTGCTCGAGCAAAAAGTGATAGCGCTCGTTGGTTTGGGCGGCCGTACCGAATCCGGCAAACTGACGCATCGTCCAGAGGCGGTCTCGATAGCCGTTGGGATGGATGCCGCGCGTGTACGGGAACTCGCCCGGCCACGCGAGATCTTCGGCGAGGTCGAGGCCCGCGACATCCTGCGGAGCGTAGATGACTTTCAGCGGAACGTCGGAGATCGTGCGGTCGACGGCTCCCGAGCCCGGATCCTTTCGCGACCGCCCTTTTGCCGACGCCGCTTCCCAACGCCGTCGTTGCTCCTCGAATGCCGGAGTAGGCTGGGCGCCCAGCCCACTGGGGCGATCCAAAGTTGTCATCCTGAGTGAGCCTGAGCTTGGCGAAGGCGAGTCGAAGGGCATGGCGGCCCAACTTTTCGACGCAAACGCCCGATTCTCCCCAAGCAACCCTTCGACTCGTCGCTGCGCTCCTCGCTCAGGACTGCGCTTCGCGCAGCCGTTGAGGAATTTGGACTCCCAGTGTCATCCTGACCCTTCGACTCGGCCCCTACGACAAGCTCAGGAGCCGGCTCAGGACTGCGCTTCGCGCGGGCGCTAAGGTGTGTCATCCTGACCCTGTCATCCCAATGTCATCCTGAGCCTGTCGAAGGATGCCCAAGCTCAGCGATGACGCGATCGGCCGCCTCGTACGGATCGATCCCCGTCAAGCTTTCGCTTTCGAGCAGATGGTCGAGACGCCGCTCTATGCGTCCCAACGCCAATTGCCGCACTTGGTGCATGAAGGCTTCCCGCCGGCGCCCCTCGATCTCGCCCGTCTCGTTGAGGTAGGCCATGTGCCGTTCGATCGCAGCCCAGAGTTGCTCGATTCCCTCACCGGAAAGTGCCTGCGTCGCGACGAGCTCGGGGATCCAACCTTTCCACTCCAGCATCTCCATCGCCGAGCGAATCTCGCGGCGAAGCTGATCGGCCATCGGGTGATCGGCTTTGTTGACGACAAACACGTCGGCGATCTCCATGATCCCCGCCTTGAGTACCTGGATCGAATCGCCGCTTCCGGGCTGCAACGCGACGAGCGTCGTTTGCGCGAGCTCGGCAATCGCAATTTCGCTCTGACCGACCCCCACCGTTTCGATCAAGACGACGTCGAAGCCGAAGGCGTCCATCAGTGAGACGGCGTCGGCGGTAGCGCCGGCCAGCCCGCCAAGGTGACCACGGCTCGCCATCGAGCGGATGAAGACCGCTTCGTCGGTGAAATGCTCCGCGAGACGGATCCGATCGCCGAGCAGCGCCCCGTGCGAGAACGGCGAGCTCGGATCGACGGAGATCACGCCGACGCTCTTACCTAGTCCGCGCGCTTTGCGGACGAGCGCCGACGCCAGCGTCGATTTCCCGACGCCCGGAGGTCCGGTAAGTCCGATCGTAACGGCACGGCCCGTTTTCGAATAGAGCGCACGGACGATATCGCTGCCTCGGCCCGATTCCGCGCACGAAATCGCCCGCGCGAGCGCGCGCGGCTTGTGCATTTCGAAATCGCGCAACAATGCGTCGTCCGTCATCGCCGAAGCCTGTTTGCGGCTCCCGGCAAGAACGGACCTTCCTTGCGCGAAGCCACCATCTCCATAGTGCGGTCGCTCGTTGCACGGTCACTCGCAATCCTCTGCGCGATCGCCGCCTTCTCGTATCTGCTCCCCGACCGAAGCGCCGGGCAAACGCTCGTCGTCCCGATGACCGGCCGGCGTGCGCGCGACATTCAGACCGCGCAGCTCTTTCACACGCTGTTCCACGACTTCTTCCTCGAGGACGACGCGACGACGTACGTGCAGACCGGGGACATTCCGGCGATGTGGCTGCGCGACTCGTCCGCTCAGACGATTCCCTACATTCGCTATCAAGCCGCCTACCCGGTGCTGCGCGCCCGGTTCGCGGGCGTCATCGAACGTGACGCGCGCAACGTGCTGACCGATCCCTATGCCAACGCGCTCGACGCCGACTATCACGTCTGGGAGCGTAAATGGGAAGTGGACTCGCCGGCGTGGCCGGTGATTCTCGCTTGGATCTACTGGCACGTGACCGCGGATCGGACCGTTTTTACGCCCGACTTGCACCGCGCGCTGCAAACCATCGTCGCCACCTACCGGTGCGAAGAACGGCACCGAACCTGCAGCCGATATCGCTATCCCTATCGCGTTTACACCAATGACGCGTACAGCGCCGGCACCGGCCTGATTTGGGGCGGCTTTCGCCCGTCGGACGATCCTGTGCAATACCGTTTCAACATTCCGCAAAACGCGATGGCCGCAGTCGCGCTACGCGACATCGTGCGACTCGCACTCGACGGCTATGGCGATGCGACTCTCGCCAATCAAGCCGGGGCGCTGGGAGCGCGCGTCCAAATCGGCGTCGAGCGGTACGGGCGCTACTTTGACACGCGCCGTCACGATTGGATGTACGCCTATGAAACCGACGGCTATGGCCGCTATAACCTCATGGACGACGCCAACATTCCGAATCTCACGACGTTGCCGTACATCGATTGGTGCTCTGCATTCGACCCCGTCTATCTGGCCACGCGAAGGTTTACGCTCAGCAAGGACAATCCGTTCTTCTTCTCGGGGCGGTACGCAGCGGGACTCGGCAGCCCGCACACGCCCTACGGATATGTGTGGCCGCTGGGCATAATCGGTCGCGCCCTCACCGCGACCTCCTCGGCAGAGGTGGCCGCCGCGATCACGACGCTGGCCGAAACCGACGGGGAAAACGGCTTGATTCACGAGAGTTTTTATGCCGACGGCTATTGGCGCTACACGCGCCCCGAATTCGGCTGGGCGAACGCGCTGGGCGCCGAACTCCTCTTTCGCAGCTTAGCGGGCGATTCGGCGACCCAGTTTGCATGGAACGGACCGATCGAACCCTTCGAACGCCGCTCGCGCACGCCAACCTTGGTCCCCACGCTCGTGCAAATTGAAAATGCGGCCGAACTGAACGCAACGCTCGGCCGGCTCTTACACGTGACCGGCGGCGCCATTCCGCATGCCCCAAAATAAGGGGAGCCTGATACCCTGTCGCCAAGCTTCTCCCTTATGAATCAAGGCTACTACCGCTATCCGTCGATAGCAGGCGACCGCATCGTTTGCGTCTGCGAGGACGACTTGTGGAGCGCCTCGGCGCAAGGCGGTGACGCCGTTCGGCTCACGGTGAGTTTTGGTACTTGTTCGTTTCCTCGCATTTCGCCCGACGGCGAGTGGATTGCGTTCGTTTCGACGGACGAAGGAAATCCCGAGCTGTACGTGATGCCGGCGCGGGGCGGCGAACCTCGCCGTCTGACCTTCCTCGGCGCGACGATGCTCTCAACCATCGGGTGGAGCGACGATGGAACGGAGATATTCTTCGTCGGCAACCCGACGACGTGGTACGAAGGTGAGACTCGGCCTTTTCGAATCGCGCGCGACGGCGGCGACCCGCGCGAGTTCGGCCTCGGGCACGGGCGGGTCGTCTCATATGGTCCGGACGGACGGCTCGCCATCGGACGCAATGCGGCCGATCCGGCGCGCTGGAAGCGATATCGCGGCGGCACGGCGGGCGAGATCTGGGTGCAAGCGCAGGACTCCGATCAGTTCGTACGCCTGCCGTTACCCGACGGAAATCCCTGCTGGCCGATGTGGATCGGCGATCGAATCTATTTCTTGGCCGATCACGAAGGCATCGGCAACATCTATTCGTGCGCGCTCGACGGAAGCAGCGTACGGCGTCACACCAACGAGAGCGAGTACTACGCGCGCTTTCCGGCTACCGATGGCCGGCGCATCGTCTATGCCGCCGGCGGCGATATCAAGCTGTACGATATCGAAAGCGACGGTGTCTCGCGGGTTGAGATCGAAACGCATTCCACGGCGCCCCAGCTCGCCCGTCGCTTCGAGAACGCCGCGGAATCGCTCGAGCAGTTCAGGCCCAATCCCGAGGGGACGCAAGTGGCCTTCGATGCACGCGGTCAATCGTTCACGATGCCGTTCTTCGAGGGGGCCGTCATTCGCCACGGCGCGGGGAGCAAAGCGCGCAGTCGCCTGACACGGTGGCTGCACGACGGCGAGCGGCTCGCTTCGATCACCGACATCAACGGCTACGAACAGATCGCGCTGTACCCCGCCGATGCCTCGACGCGAGCCGCGTTTGGTCACCAGCGGAGACATCGGCCGCGTGACCGACATGCTCTGCTCGCCCACCGGCGACCTCGTCGCGTTTGCGAATCATCGCCACGAGCTGTGCGTCGCGGACCTCGAAGACGGAAAGGTCAGGATACTCGATACCTGCCCGTCCCATCGTATCGAAGGCCTGGCCTTCGCGCCCGACGGCCGGTACTTGGCCTACGTTTGGTCGCCGGCGCAAGGCACGTCGATCATTCGCATCGTCAAAGTTCGCTCTGGAAAGATCCACGACGTTACGTCGCCGCTGCGGGCGGATCAGTCGCCGGTCTGGGATCCCGACGGCTCGTATCTCTATTTCATCTCGACGCGCGATTTCAATCCGGTCTACGATGCGCTGCAGTTCGACCTGAGCTTCCCTCAGGCAAGCCGGCCGTTCGTCGTGACGCTGCGCAACGACGTGCCGTCGCCGTTCGTGCCGAAGCCAAAGCCGATTCATCACGATCGCGATCACGATCACGGACGCGCGAAGAACGGAAAACCGCAGAAGGCATCCGACGTCGAGATCGATTTCGACGGGATTCAAGGACGCGTGCTCGGCTTTCCGGTCGACGAGGGGGATTACCAACAAATCGTTGCGGCTCCGCAGCGCGTGCTCTTCACGCTTTTTCCCGTCAAGGGAATTAAACCGGCTCGGCGCGAGGAGCTGGACAAAGACGACCACGGAACGCTTCTGGCCTACGACTTCGAGCACCAGCGCCAGGCCACGATGGCCAACGAGTGCGACGAGATTCAGCTCGGCGCCGATGGACGAACGCTGATTTATCGCTCCAACGACCGGTTGCGAGCGATCGACGCGCTCGGCGACTTGCCCGAAGAAGGCGAAGAGCAGAAGCCGGCGGCCGAGCCGGGGCGCAGAAGCGGCTGGATCGACGTCGATCGCGCCAACGTCGAAATCGTTCCGCGCGACGAATGGGCGCAGATGTACCGCGAAGCGTGGCGGCTGCAGACCGAACAGTTCTGGGTCGAGGACATGAGCGACATCGACTGGGATCGGGTCTTCGATCGGTATGCCGCCGTGCTGCCGCGCGTGCGCACGCGCACCGAGCTCTCCGACCTCATCTGGGAGATGCAGGGCGAGCTCGGTACGTCGCACGCCTACGAATGGGGCGGCGACTATCGCGAGCCGCCACAATATCAACGCGGTTTCTTGGGAGCGGATCTGCGCTGGGACGAGGATCGAGGCGGCTACTGTATCGAGCGCATCTATCGCGGCGACTCGTGGAATCGCGAGCACGATTCGCCCCTCGCCGAGCCGGGTCTGGACGTTCACGAAGGGGATTGCATCGTCGCGATCGGTGCAAAGCGCCTCTCACGCGACGTTACTCCCGGCCAGTTGCTCGTCAATGCATCGGGTCGCGAGACTTCCGTGACCCTGCGTTCGCGCAAAGGCGAGGAGCGGACGGTGCTCGTCAAGGCGCTCGCGAGCGAAGCGGCCCTACGCTACCGCGCGTGGGTGGATGAGAACCGGCGGCTCGTGCACGAACGAACCGGCGAACGCGTCGGCTACCTTCACATTCCCGATATGGGGCCCTGGGGATTCTCCGAGTTTCATCGTGGCTACTTGAGCGAGTTCGATCGAAAAGGCTTGATCGTGGACGTGCGCTACAATCGCGGCGGCCACGTTTCGCCGTTGCTGCTCGAGAAGCTCGCCCGCAAACGCGTGGGCTACGATATCCCGCGGTACGGGGCGCCGCAACCCTATCCGCCAGAATCGGTGAGCGGCCCGATGGTCGCGCTGACCAACCAGTTCGCAGGCTCGGACGGCGACATCTTCAGCCACTGCTTCAAGCTCTACAAACTCGGTCCGCTGGTGGGCAAACGCACCTGGGGCGGCGTCATCGGGATCGACCCCTACCATCACCTCGTCGACGGCACGCTCACGACGCAGCCCGAGTTTTCTTTCTGGTTCGTCGACGTCGGCTGGAGCGTCGAAAATCGCGGAGCCGACCCCGATTACG
Source organism: Vulcanimicrobiota bacterium (assembly GCA_963736775.1). Taxonomy (GTDB): domain Bacteria; phylum Vulcanimicrobiota; class Vulcanimicrobiia; order Vulcanimicrobiales; family Vulcanimicrobiaceae; genus Cybelea. The sequence goes on from CAVTPY010000012.1 coordinate 79,546, forward strand.
ACGTGGACATCGCGCCGCACGATTTTCGCGACGGAAAGGATCCGCAGCTCGATCTCGCGCTCACGCTCATGGATGGCGCTCTGGCGGGATACCAAGAGGTGCGACCCGATCTCTCGACGCGTCCGTCACTGCCGCTTCCCACGCTGGCGTGAACCGGCCGCGGCTCGCGGCGGGGCTGGCGGTTCTGCCGCCGTTCGCGGCTTTTGCAATTCCAGCAGCTGCATATATCGCCAGCGCGTCGGTCGAGCCGGGCTCGTGGGACACCGCCGAGCTTCAAGGCGTGCCGTATATGTTAGGCATCGCGCATCCCACCGGATTTCCGCTCTACACGCTGGTGGGATATGTCTGGTCGCACGTCGTCGCAATCGGTTCGGTCGCCTTTGCCATGAATGCGATGAGCGGCATTGCAATTGCGATAACGGCGCTGGCCGCATACGCGGTCGCGCGCGAGATCGGCGCGGGCCGATGGGTCGCGCTCTTTGCCACGCTCTGGTTTGCGTTCACACAAGACGTCTGGGCGCACGCGGCGCGCGCGGAGGCGCAGGATCTTGCCGTCGCGTGTGAAGCGATCGCGATCTACGCCTTCCTGCGATGGATGCGCACCGGAGAGGCCCGCTGGTTTGCCGGCGCCTTTACACTCTGCGGGCTCGCGATGGCCGCGCATCCCAACGCCCTCTGGCTGCTACCGGGGTTGGTGATCGGCACGCTGGTCGCAGCACGCAAGCCGTCGTTGCGGCTCGCCGCCCTTTCGGTCGCGCTGATGCTGGCAGGATTGGCGCTCTACCTATATTTGCCGTTGCGCTCGGCCTACGTCGTTGCGCATGGCCTGGATCCAACGGCCGGACTGCAAGGCGTCAACGGCGGAATCTTCTGGAACTACAACGATCCGCGCACGCTGCACGGTCTCGCATTGGAGTTGACCGGCAGCCAGTTTCACACGCCCGGTTATTTCGCCGAGGCATTCAACCCGCTGCGCATCGGAGATGCGCTCTGGGCGTTCGTGACCGGTACGCAGGCACAGTATGGCACGTTTGCGACGTTCTTGGTTTTGGCCGGGGTCGCGGCGGCGTGGCGACGGAACTGGCGCACGACGCTTGTGCTCTGCGTTGCCTGCACGGCGGCGTTGCTCTTCTCCATCGTCTATCCAAACGAGAGCGACGTAGGCCGCTATCGTCTCCTCGCGTCGTGGCTGGCGGTTCCATTATTCGGCGCCGTCTTGCCGGAACCGGAAGCCTCCGCGACGCCGCTGTTACGCATCGCGCTCGATGCTCTTTCTTGCGATCGGCGCCGGTACGGCCTTTGCGAATCAGCGGGCCTTCTTCCATCGCGCCCCGGGCGAAGGCGGGCGCTGGGTGATCGACGCCGTCCGTCTTAACGTGCCGGCGCCGAGCATCGTCGTCACACCGTGGCTCGACGCCACCTCGCTCGCCTACGGCGCCTACGTCGACGGTTCGCTTCGAGGGCTCACCATCGTTTCGGACAACGCGTTGCGCCTCGCGCTCTACCGGCGCTGGGCGGCGCATCACCGCGTCTTCGTGCTCGTCAATCCGCACGATGTGAGCGGCCTACCCGGTGCGCGCGATTATGCAACGCTCGATGACTATCACGAGCTCTACCGAATGATGCCGTAAATGAACGTCGCGCGGCTCGATCGAACGGCGACGATCGCCGCATTAGCGACGTTCGTGCTGCATCTCGCCGCCAATCCGCATTACGGTTTCTTCCGCGACGAGCTTTACTTTATCATCTGCGGATTTCATCCGGCGTGGGGGTACGTCGACCAGCCGCCGCTCGTTCCGCTCTTAGCCGCGGGTTCGCAGCTCTTCGGACATTCGCTCGTGCTGTTGCGCGCGCTCCCCGCAGCCTTTGCGGCGGGCGGCGTCTACGTGACGTGCCGGCTGGTCGCCGAGCTTGGCGGCCGCACGTTCGCAGCCGTGCTTGCGACCCTCGCGTTCCTCGCAGCGGGCGTCTTGGAGAGTTTCGGAACGAAGGTCGGCCCCGATATGGTTGGCCTCTGGCTATGGCCGCTCGCCGCACTCTACGTGTTGCGAATCGTCAAGGGCGCCGATCCGCGCTGGTGGCTGGGCGCGGGCGCGTGCATCGGAGTCGCGCTCGAGAGCAAGTACAGCGTTATCTTCTTCGCGCTCGCACTGGTCGCGGGTCTGTTGCTGACACCGCAGCGGCGCGTTCTGTTTTCGCGATGGTTTCTCTGCGGCGTCGCGGTGGCAATCGCCATCGCCTTCCCGAACTTCCTCTGGCAAACGCTGCACGGTTTTCCAATGTGGGAGTTGCTGCGTAACGGTCAAAACGGCAAGAACGTCGTCGCACCCCCGGCCCTCTTTCTCTTTCAACAGCTGCTGCTGACCAATCTCTTTGCGGCGCCGATTTGGATCGTCGGGTTGTTCTGGCTGTTCTTCAATAAAACGGCGCGCTTTCTGGGCTTTGCCTACGTGCTGCTGATCGCGATGATGATCGCGCTGCATGCGAAGCACTACTACCCCGCAGACGTCTATCCGATTTTGATGGCGGCGGGCGGCGTCGCATTCGAGGGCGCGACGCGGCGCGCGACCGTCTTGCGGCCGCTCTCGATCGCAGCGGTCGTCGCCGCGGGACTCTTCTTCTTGCCATTCTCGCTGCCGGTGCTTTCCGAGCCGGCGATGCTCGACTATTCCGGCTTTGTTTCGCGCGCCTTGCACATTGGGCAGTCGACGATGGCGACGGAACGTTTCCGGAGGTCGGCGTTGCCGGAAGATTGGGCGGACATGCACGGCTGGCCCGAACTGGCCGCGACGGTTGCAAGGATCTATGACGGCCTGCCGCCGGCACAGCGCGCGCAAGCAGCCATCGTCACGAGCAACTATGGCGAGGCGGCGGCGATCGATTTCTTCGGCGCGCGTTACGGATTGCCACCGGCGATCTCGGGGCACAACAACTACTGGCTCTGGGGGACGCACGGCTACAGCGGAAACGTGGTGATCGACGTCAACGGCGACTGCGGACGGACGGACTTCCCCGGCCTCTTTCGTACCGCCCGGCTCGTCACACGCTTCAACCCGCCCTGGGTGATCTCATACGAACAAGATATCCCGATCTCGCTCTGCACGGGGATAACGGAACCACTCGACGTTCTCTGGCCCAAACTACGGCACTATATCT
>CAVTPY010000013.1:0-312103 GCA_963736775.1 Vulcanimicrobiota bacterium
GGGGCGGAGCCTCTGTCGCGACGCTCCGCTTTCGCGAACGTCGTGCAGAGGGGCAGGGGCGCGGGGAAAGGCTCAGCGACTAAAGGTCATTGCAGCAGGCGTCTCAATCCCATCACTTATCGTTTCGGAGTTCGAGCCCGACCCGGGGGCGTAAACGGTAATCGTATTATTTCCATAGTTAGAAACGTAGAGAGTGCCCGCCGCATCAAAGGTGAGCCAATACGGGTTGCTGATTCCATCTGTGATCTCACCCCGATATGCCATGCGTGGACCGCCGTAAATCGTGATCGTGTTTGCCGGTTGATTCACGACGTAGAGATTACCCGCTCGGTCAAAAGCCATCCTGGTCGGTCCCTTGATTCCGCGGGAGATGATCCGCTTGACGGTTGAGCTACCGGCGTCGAAGATAACAACGTCTTGGCCACTCCAGTTCAAGACATAGAGGTTCTGTTCTTTATCGAACAGTAGCGTGTTTGGGCCATCGAGATTGCTCGTCAACGTGCGCAGAATGTAGGCGCTGCCGGGGGCATAGACCGTGACCGTACTGTAAGGATAGCTTGCGTTGCCCACATAAAGGTTGCCGGATCCGGAGCGGCGCGCTCTGGTGCTCCAGGCGGCCTTTGAGTTTGGTCTCGCGGCGATCCTCGCTATGTTCGCGGTATGGGAAGGCGCGAACGAGGAGACGGCGCGGTGCATCTTCTTCGGTGTCGCCAGCGCCGGGCTGTTCGCCTGGGCGTCGTGGAACCTCGCGGCGGACGAATACTTCGCGGACGCGTACGGTCTGGACTACGACCGCGGCGTGCCGCTGCCGGTGCCACGGTGATCGCGCCAACGCGGGATACCGCTTCCATCCGTACCGCGGTTGCCGTGGAGCGCTGCGCGGTCGCCACCGTCCACGCTGCGGTCTCCATGGCACGCAGCACCGTGGACCGTCGCCGCGCATCACCGTGGACCGTCGCCGCGACACCGTGGATTCCACGCACGAAACGCCATGGCGACCGCGGTCCTTGTCGGCGGTGTCGACGGTACGGCACCGCGCCGTCGCGTGCCGGGCAACGCGCACGGTCCACGGCGCGGCGCCACCGTGGCGATTACCGGGCCACGCGGGCCGTTACGCCGTGGAGACTCCGCGATGAGACCAATCCATGAAAGGAGACAAAGTCTCGATGAAAAGCCGCCAAACGTCGCCGAGTAGCCGTGAGAAGTCTCGCGCACCGCTGAGATTCCCCTCGTCAAACGGCGCCTTTTGTATGGAACCGTGCAAACCGTCTTCGGATGGACAAGACGAAACGTCTTTGCGAAAAGGCGACGTTTCCACGGATACGCCCGCCGTCTCCATGCGAACGGCCATTCGCGCCTGGGTCGAACCGGACAAGCGGCACCGTCGCGGAAATCGCCAACGCTCGGCCGTCCCGTGGCGCCCACAGGGTTATGGCGAGCGCGTCCTGGTCTTTGATACGGAGACCACCACCGACGCGGCGCAGCGGCTCCTGTTCGGTTTCTTCCGGCTCTACGACCACGACCGGCTGGTCGAGGAGGGACTGATCGCCGCCGACGTGCTGGATCATCCGTCCATGGAAGCCATCGCCGAATATGCGGCGCGCTGCCGGTTGCCGATCTACAGCCGCGAGCGCTTTGTCGAAGAGGTCTTGTATCCCGAGGTCTACGTCCTGGGCACCCTCTGCGTTGGGTTTCACGTAAGTTTTGATTTAGCGAGGATCGCGGTTCACGCGGGCTTATGCCGTGGCGAAAATCGCCGCAAGTTTCGGATCGTCCTATCCCGGCGCATCCGCTGGCACGATCTCCGGATCGAATCGGCGTCGGGGAAGGCGGCGTTCATTGGGTTCGTCCCAAAGCGTAAGCTGACGAAATGGGAGCGCCCATTTTTCCCGGCCGTTTTTGCGACGTCAGCATGGTGGCCCGCGCCTTTTCCGGCAAGCGGCATTCGCTCCGCAGCGCGGGCAAAGCGTTGGTGCTTATACCCGGAAAATGCAAGCCCCCGAGCTGGGCGGTGTCGATCGCAAATCGCTGGTCTATGGGCGCCAAGACGTGCGGGCAACGTGGGCCTTATTCAAAGCGCTGCGCGCCGAATATAAGCGCCATCCGTTCGCCACGTTTGCCAACGAACAGCACAAACCGAAAACTGGCCTCTACATGGGTCAGCTTTATAGCAGCGCCAGCATTGCCAAGCAATACCTGCGGCTGCTCGGCATTGCCCCCTTATTGGAAAAACAACCGGACTTTAAGCGCAAATACCTGGGCTGGTTTATCGCCGCCTATATCGGCGGCCGAGCGGACGTGCGGGTGCGCAGGCTCGACGTGCCGATTCGGCTCCTGGATTTTACCGCGATGTACGCCACGATTTTCTGCCTGCAGCGCCTCGATAGGATCCTCACCGCCCCGATGGTTCGAATGCAACCCGTCACCGGCGAGATCCGGGCCCTTGTAGGGCAAATGGCAAGCGATAATCCCTCGGTGTCGCTGTTCGACCCGAAGGTTTGGCTCAAGCTCAACTGCCTGGTGCTGGTCGATCCGAGTTCGGCGATTTTGCCGATCCGCATGCGCAACGCGGAAAAAGATCCCTATACGGTCGCCGTCACGCCGATCGACACGCCGGAGGGCCGCTGGTATCCGTTGGGCGACGTGCTCGGGTCACTACTGCTCGGCGGACCGGCGCCCACCATCCTGCGGGCGATCCGCGCCGTTCCCAAGGGGCGCCGGTATTCTAAGACGACGCGCTTCCGCGGTGCGGTGGAGCTGCGATCGACCGAGCCATTTTTCAAGACGATCGTGGAGCAGCGCCAGATCGCCAAGCGCAGCGCAAAGGGCGATCCCGATCTCGCCGCGTTGGAGATGGGCCTGAAGCAAAATTCCGCTTCTGGCGGGTATGGTGTGCATGCGGAAGTCAATGTCACGCCAGGAAAGGACGATACGGATCTCCCCGGCGAGGTCTATTCCGATATCGCCTATCTCTCGCCCAAGGTCCACGACGAACGGCCCGGTGCGTTTGCTAATCCGATCATCGCAACGCTAGTGACCGGCGGGGCACGACTAATGCTCGCGCTGCTCGAAAGCGAGGTCGCGAAGCGTGGGGGCACCTATGCCTTTTGCGATACCGATAGCCTCGCCGTGAACTGCGGCGCTCGATGCCCCGAAGGGATACCATCTCTCCCCGAGAGCGCGATCGCGGAGATCGTGGCACAGTTCGATGCCCTCAATCCATACATCGCGATATCGTACCGCATTTGCTTAAGGTCGAGTATCCCGAGTATCCCGATCTCCGATGCTTTGCCGTATCGGCGAAACGATACGTCCTATATCGTTGGCGGCCGGGCAATCGGATCCAAATCGTCAAGGCATCGGAAAGCGCTCTAGGGGCGATCATCGGGCGATCGCGCGGGGAATCGACGCCGAAGCTCGCCCAGCGCATTTGGCTTTCGATTTTGATGCGGCATTTCAACGTGAATCCGGGGCAACGGCACCGGGCAAAGCCGCTGATCGATTTCGACGTGCCCTTGCGGCGGAAGTTCCCAATCAGCCAACCGGCCATTCTTAAACGATTGGAGGTTTACAACAAACCGAGATCCTACGATTTCCGGGTTAAGCCGCTTGGATTCGTGCAAACGATTACGCCGGACCGGCAGAGGGGCAATACAGACGTGCTGCCGATCGCGCCGTTTGAAACCGACGTTCGCAAATCGATGAAACTGCAATGGGTCGACTTCAACACTGGCGATCCCATCCGACTGGATTGGCATCGCTCAGGCATGGCGGGAACGATCGGAGTAATGCGCCTCGCGGATTACGTCGAGGATTATCAGCGGCATCCCGAGGCTAAGGCTGCCGATCGAGATGGCAACCCCGCAGGACCGGAGACGGTCGGGCTCCTTGGGCGGCTGCGGGTGCAGTCGAAGAAGCTCGCTCGGATCGGCAAAGAGGTCGATCGCCTTGATGAAGAGGAGGGCGCTGCGCTCGAACCAGAGCAGCCGATCGAGTACGAGCGCGACAATCTCGCCGAAGATATCGAGTACCTTGCGACGTTCCCGCAAGCGGCCACGGCGTGGGATCTCAAGCTGACCCAGCGCGGTTGGCGCAAGATCATCAAGGTACGTCCCAACTCGAAGGCGGCGACGGTGGGTCGGATTCGGGAGGTCGCGGCGCTGCATCGCGCGCGTTTCGGGGAGTGACCCGCTTGCGTCCTGGCCCAGGGCGGGTTTGGCCTTGGCGTAGTCGCTGTTGCGATGGAACCGAGTGCCAGTGCCGAACGTTGCTAACCGTCGGAGGGTTGAGCTTCCAGGAGGCGGGAGAGATGAGGATTTCAGGTTTTAGTCGTTACGTGCTTAGCGGCTGCGTGGCAGTGGCAATGCTCGCAGGTTGCGGCGGATCGCAGCCGCCGATCGGCGCACCTGGCTCTATGCCACCGAACCTGTCGGAGCACGCGAGCGCGCCAGCGCACGACGTTTCCACACCTCTGTTGTACGTAACCAACACTACCCCCGACTATAATGACGTAAAGATATACCGCGCGAACGCTAAAGATCCCGGCCCGATCGCGGTCATCACGGATGGAATCGAGTTTCCATTTGGCGACTGCATCGATAGCGCGGGTACCCTCTATGTCACGAACATTGGAACTGGTCTAGGCTTCGTTTCGGAGTATGCGGCCGGAAAAATCAAACTATCAAAGATAATTACGAAGGGCTTGAATGAACCGGTGTACTGTGCGATAGACGGCGCTGGTAACCTGTGGGTCACGAACGCCGGCAACGGCAGCGTTACTAAGTACAAGAACGGTTCGACGAAGCCCAATACGACCATCACGGACGGCGTGCCTGATCCGCACGGCATAGCATTTGACCACTCCGGCAATATGTACGTATCAAACGTTTTGAGCAGCTCAGAGGGTAACGTTGTCATTTACGCGCCGGGGCACAAGGCGCCATCAAGGACGATCACCGACGGTGTCGGGTCGGCCGGGGGCATTGCCGTGGACGGAAAAGGGACACTCTATGTCGCTAACTATGGGCAATGCAATGTAGAGGAGTATCTGTCGGGCAAGGATCAGCCGTACCAGGAGATTACGGATGGGATCAACGGGCCAACAGGCCTGACGGTCGGAAAGAATGGTTGGTTGTACGTAACGAACACCGGATATCAAAGCTGTAATCGCGGCTACGCCTGGAATCTTATTCTTGAGTTTCCACCCGGTTCGCTTGCGCCGTCAACAAAGGAGATCAGCAAAGGCGTTTACACTCCGGGGGGATCGGCCTACGCTCCACCGCTGCTGCCGTGAAGCCAGCGTAAATCGCGAAAAGTCGGTTTGGTTCGCAGCAGCATGGCATCATGGTCAGGGTTGGAAGGGCCGATCCACAAGCTTAGCAGCATTCGCCGCTCCATTTTCTCAACTTAAGCAGCATCTTTAGCAGGCGCCGGACTACCACGCGAGTCGAAGGTACGCGAAGACAGTCTCTGATCCAAAAGACGTATGCATTGACGGCGTCGGGCACGGTTTCCGAAGTGAGTGAACTCGAGGGTCAACTCAGGCCCTGCAGTTGCTACAGTGATCCTAAGGTGATCAACGTCACCTTTAACTTCGCTTCTTGATGAGTTAAGAAAAGCGTATCTCTTAGCGATTGTTTCCGTACGAAGCGCGGCTTGATGAAACCCAGCCCTCTTCGCCTAGACAGAGCGCCCATCACCCAACGCGGACCTGCCTTTTTCAGGTTTTCCGTCGTGTTAACGTAGCAGGTAAGAAGCCGCTAGACCGTCTAACGATTGGCTCCGCCCGCAAGGTCCAATTGAACTCGACGTTAAGAAGAATCACCATTTGGTACTTCAGGCGAAAGCCGACGAGATACCATGCGCTATCTAAGCCTACTTCTCCACAGCGGATCTAAAGAAAACGATGCTAGCCTCTTACCCGAAGCACGTCAACCATCGTCGGCGCTAATCTCCGAAAGCTAAGGATTTAAACCGGCAAGAAGAAAGGACGTCGTTGCTTTTCGGCCTCGATATGTCAGGAGAACTTACACGCAGCCTGTTAGAAAGAAGGTCGCAGCAATGTCATTTACCACTAACTTAGATATTACCAAGAACTACCCAGCTGTCATATACAACGGGACCGAGGGTTCGGACGTCTACCATGAGGATCACGAGGTTGACGGCGTAATGTACCGAGCCGCTAATGCTTTCTTCAATGAACTGCTCCCGACCCCGGCGTGGCAACAAATCGATACGGGACAGCCATCATACGCGCTTTTTCAAAATACCGACGGGTCTACCGGCTATCTGTACATGCCTGCAGGCTCCCCCAATTGGTCAGCGTGGCAAGGAGCAGGTCAGCCCGTCACTTACTATGCTGTAAATTACGGATTAACCAGTGGCGACATGACCGGGGGTACCAATACCCCTGCTCTCAATGCCGCCGTCACGGCCCTTATCGCCGCGGGCGGTGGCACCCTATCCATCCCGGCGGGCACGTATTTCGTCAATGGGCGGATCAACATTGCAGGGAGCGCCGCCGCGGGGATAATCATCGCGGGAGTCTCGGGCCAAACAACTCTTGTCCAGCTAAATGGCTACGACATCTTCGACGTCACCGGCATGAACGCTGACCAGGGCGTCCGGTTTCGTGACCTGTTCCTCAAGTATGCGTCGATGACGGTTACGTCCACTTTGTGTGCGATCAATGTCGTGGATAGCAATTTTGTTACGTGCGAAGGCGTGTACTTCAGCAATTGCTCCGACCGCTTTCCAGACCGATCTTGACTGCGAGTTCTGCGGCTTGGTTAACTGCTGGATCAACTACGATTTGCGCGACAACGATGACAACGCAGTTGACAACCAGACGATGATCAGCTTAAGTGGCGCTGAGAGCTTCGTAGCGAACTGCGTGCTCCACCAGCAACCACTCGACAGCACTCCCCGGGGGCCGACGAACTGCACAGGGATCCTCCTCACTTCAAACACCGGCGCGCGCTTTATCAGCGACTCGCACATCGACGCTTTCGCCGTTGGCATTCAGATCACGCACTCGGTAGATGCAGTTTACTGTAGCAACTTGAAGATCGACGCGTACCAAAATGCGGTCACAATTATGCCTTCGAGCGCGCCGGTCTACACTGTTCATTTTTCGAGCTGCACGTTTGGCTGCGTCGCGGGGGCAACCTCCCCGACCTCCGGGGTTCTTATAAACTCAAGTGGAGCCGACGTCGCCGGTATCTACTTCACTAATTGCGTGGCCTTCGGATGGGGCAGCGCTGGGATCGAGATAGACGGTGGTGAGAACATCGTAATCACCGGAGGCCAGTATTCGTCTAATGGACAATATTCCCCTAATACATATTTGAGCGCTGGTATCGCTATCACCGGTGGATCGCAGGTCACAATCTCTGGCGCTGACTGCTCAGGTGTCAATAAATATTATAACCCAGGGTCTCCGGCTCAACCGTACGGCATTGCAATTAGTAACACTGTGGCCGACGTTAGCAACGTTATTATAGATGGCTGCAATGTTATTGCGAACCACACCAACGGTATCATTGTGGCTCAGCTAGGCTCCTTCACTTTGGATCACGTACTTATTTCCAACTGCAACGCAAGAGGGTACTCTTCTTATTCGAGCGCGATAAACATTAGCGGCGCCAGTACCGATTTGACGAATGTGCACGTCACAAATTGTGCCGGTTACAACGACGCGGGAAAGGTGTTCACGCCGGCGATAACTTCAGGAAGTACCTTTTACCCGTATACTTTCGGCTACTGGGGCCCGGTTGAGTGCTACATAGCAAACGGCGCATCGACGACAATATCCTCGATAACAATTGATGGAACGGTAATTCCCTTGAAACTTGGAAGCTTCTTGCTTGTCCCAGGGGAGAGTGCGTCGATTTCGTGGACACCACTTAGTCTTGCCATAAGCCTTGTCGCGATAGGCAAGTAACCCGCAGCAGCAGAGATGCTTGCACGGTTCAACAAAGAGGCGCGAGACAATCGCGCCTCTTTCGGTAACGCCCAACCAAGCTATACCTTTCAACTTTTGGCAGCCTGGTCCGAAATCTGCGAACTATTCGCTCCGCGCTCCGATCCGGGCCGCTAAAGATCGGCGGAACCGGAACTAGAATCGGCCTTGTGTAGTATCCCGTGCCGAAATCCGTCGCATCTATCAAACACTGAATGCGGACCTGGTAGGACGACCCGTGGTGAATCCAAATTTCATTGGCGAGGCCGCTCCGAAGCAGTTTGACTAGCGACAGGTCGACCTCCGCGGTGCCTGGAGGTCGCCCCGATCTCCGGGGGTGACGGCTAAAGAAGTAGCGTAGCTCCTTAAAACTCTTCACATTCAAAGGAGACTACGCTATGAGGAAGGTTCGCCTCCGGGCGGTTCCAACGCCTGCTATTCCGGATCGCGCAGCCCGCATGAGCACCCTCGACGAGATCTGCCGTCGCAAAGTATCCGAACTGATCCAAGCGGCGCTCGTCGCTGAGGTCGATGAGTTCCTGGGCCGCCTTGCCGGCGTTCCGGCTAGGAGCGCTACCGGCTACCGAGACGGCTACGAAGAAGCCCGAACGATCAGCTACGGCAGCACGCCGGTGACGATCCGCCGGCCGCGGGTGCGCGAGAGCGAGGCGCCATTCGCCTCGGACATCTTGCCGCCGTATAAGCGGCGCTTCCCCGAACTCGACAAGACGATGCACGAGCTGTGGCTGCAGGGCCTTTCGACGCGCGATTTCGAGCCATCGCTGCGTGCGCTACTGGGCGAGACGACGCCCTTGTCGCCTTCGGCCATCTCGCGTGTCAACAAGCAGTTTCTCGATGATTACCGCAACTGGTCGCAGCGCTCGATCGCCGACAAGTACGTGTACCTATGGGCGGACGGCGTCTACCTCGACGCCGGCGCCGAGCAAGAGCGACGCGTCATGCTGGTGGTGATCGGTGTCGACACCGAGGGCGAGAAAGACCTGCTAGCCATTGAAGATGCGTTCGGTGAGAGTGCCGAGAGCTGGAAGACGCTGTTCGAGAACTTGCGCGAGCGTGGACTCAAAAACGTCGCGCTGTTAGTCGCCGACGGCGCGCAGGGCATTTGGAAAGCCTTCTCAGCTGTCTTTCCCCGGTCTAAAGAGCAACGTTGCTGGCTTCACAAGATGCGCAACGTCGAAGATAAGCTGCCGGAGAAGCACCGCAAGGCGATTCACGCTCGGCTCGCCGAGGCGATGGTGGCCGAAAGCCGCCCGCAGGCCGAACGACTGCTCGAGAAGCTAGCACGTGAGTTGTCCAAGCAGTATCCCAAAGCCGCGGCGTGCTTGCGCGACGACGTCGCTCGCCTCACTGCTTACTACGACTTTCCGAAGCCGCACTGGAAGCATCTGCGCACCACCAACGCTATTGAATCGAACTTTGATCCCGTGCGATCGCGGACCAACGTCTGCAAGCGCTTGCGCAGTGCGGAATCTGCAACCTATCTCGTGTGGGCCTTGCTTGTGCGACGCAAGGGGCGTTGGCGCCGCTTCAACGGTTACGCCTTACTGGCGCAAGTGCATCAAGCGATGCTCAACAAACCTGTTGCATTGCGCAAAGCAGCATGATATAAATGCTTCACGCTACGCTGCTTCGCGGCGCTCCCCCGGAAATCGGCACGACCTCCGGTGCCTGGAGCGACGGCGTTGCTGGATCGCGAGTCGGTTTTGGGCGAAGCTGCCTGATCCACTCTTCGATCGGAGAACGTTACGAGGCATCTGCCCCGAAAGAATGGTATATAATCCTTCGCAGATGCCAAACTTGTCCAGTCGTCAAGCAACCTTTTGGCGCCAGGAAAGCGCTCTGCTGAAACGTGATCGCGCGAGAACTTTCAGCTAAGAATGCCGAGCATCTGAGGCGCCTCGCACGGCGGTCGGTCGCCACGCCGCACGCAGTTCTTCCTCCGCTTCCAAATTCGCTCTACGACATCGTGTATTTGGATCCACCCTGGTACTACTACGGCAGCCCTATCAAGGATGCCGCCGCGGGAAAACACTATCCGCTGATGACGGTAGATCAACTCGCAAAGATAGACGTGCGGAGAATCTTAAATAAGAACGCTGCCGTCTTCATGTGGGCGACGTGCCCGCGGCTCGACTTCGCATTGAAGTTGATCGAAGCGTGGGGCCTTACATATCGAGGCGTAGCCTACGTGTGGGTAAAGGTCAACCGCCGGGGCGAAATAATCTCCGGTCAAGGTGTGCCGCCAACATTCACAAAGCCGACTACTGAGCTCGTGCTTGCCGCCACGACAAAGTCGACCGGGCGCCCTTTCCCTATCCTAGATCTCGCGCAACCGCAGGTCATTCTTCATTCAAGAGGTTCGCACAGCGAAAAGCCGGCGATTTTTCGTCACCGAATCGAGCAACTGTGCGGCGATCGCTCCCGGATCGAACTTTTCGCGCGATCCAGCGCTGCAGGCTGGGACAGCTGGGGCGCAGAGGTAGGTAAGCTCGACAGAGCAAGAAGTCACGGAGAAGGGCCCGTGGGCGTTGGAGGCAAGGGATAATAACGAAATGACTGCGGCAATCGGCGCTCGGATACGCATGGAGCGAGCGACGCTCGGCTCGCTCGCAATCCATATGCTTGTCGCGATCTCAATTCCGGCTTTGGCCTGGACGGCCTCCGGGGCCCCGGTAGAGACGGTGAGCTTCACTCACATTCTTCGCGTCCAGATCGTTCGGCCGCGAGCGGCACTCCCGCGTCCTCGCGCGGCAGCGCCGCATTACAATATCTCTCCTTCGATGAACTTCGCGCACCGCGTCGTCCTCGTGAAGCTCGCACAGCGACGGCCGGCGACGAGGGCCCCGGTCGCAACCAATGCTCCCGCAGCTCCGGCAATGGCAGCCGTGGCAGAAGCGGGCGATTCAAACGCGAACGGTGATGCCGGGCCGGTATCGAGCCCAACGCCCGCAGTTCGCGCGGTTGCGAGCGTCGACACTAACCATGCCGGCGGGTATCTTCCGTTTGGCGCGGAGGAGCCCGTTCCGGTTCTCGATCCGGCGGTTCGCAAGGAGCTCGACGGCCTCGGCGTTCACGTAACGCTGATCGTCACGGTCGGCGACGACGGCCACACGACCAACGTGGTCTTTCAACCACCGCTCGATCCGCAAAGCGAAAGCCGCATCCGTTCGCTGCTCGCCGATGCCAGCTGGGATCCTGCCGTCTGCGGCGGCGGCGTCTCCTGCGAGGCACAAGCCACGATTAGGTTATAGAGCTAACCTACAGAATCGATTTTCCTAACGCCGAGCAAATCAAATCGACCGCGAGTGACGCGGTTTGATTGCGGTCGTCGAAGATCGGATTGATCTCCACCATCTCGATCGAGCCAAGCTGGCCGCTATCGTAGAGCATCTCCATGATCAGATGCGCTTCGCGATAGCTTAGGCCGCCTTTGACCGGCGTCCCGGTGCCGGGCGCTTCGCTCGGGTCGATCGCATCCATGTCGAACGAAACGTGAATCGGGCGGCGCTGCGCTCCCGCAATGTTGCGCGCCTCGTTCATCACGTGCACCATGCCGAGCTTATCGACGTCGCTCATCGTGAACGCCTTGACGCCAAACTCGCGCAACAGGCGCTTCTCATCGGGGTCGACGTCGCGCAAGCCGATCTGCACCGAGCGTTCCGGTGCCGCGAGCCCCTTACGCAATGCGAAGTAGAGCGGCATGCCGTGAACGTTGCCGGTCGCGGAGCTATCGGGACTGTTGATGTCGGCGTGCGCGTCGATCCAGACGAGCCCCGGCGGCTCGCCGTAGGTTCGCGTCAGCCCGTCGAGCGTTCCCATCGCGATCGAATGATCGCCGCCCAGCACGATCGGCAGCCCGCCCGCGTCAAGCGCCCCTTTGACCAATACCGCGAGATTGTCGCAGACCTCGGTGATGACGTCGAAGAACTTGGCGGCGGTGTCTTGGGAGTCGGCCGATTCTCGAATGGGTACCTGCAGATTGCCGTGATCGACGATCTCGGAAATGCCGAGCGTTCTCAACTTCTCGTGGAGTTTGGCATAACGTATGGCCGAAGGACCCATGTCGACGCCGCGACGGCTTGCGCCGAGGTCCATCGGGACCCCCACGATATCCACTCGGCGCACGGGAGAAAGAATCGTGCTCACGACGTTGCCTTTCACCGTGCCCTCGACGCAGCCCCGTAGCGAGCGTCCGGAAGGAATGCCGTCGCACGCCGCGCTAATCGACCGCCATGCCAGGCCGTGCAGCGATGCTTTGCGTTCTCGCGCTCTTTGCCTGGGCCGTCTCGGCCGCCCCGGCCCTTGCATACCTGCCGCCACCGTTCGCCCTGCTCAATCGCGACGTTCGTAGTTTGGCGCGTAACCTGCCGGCGGCGACGGCCCTCGACGTGCAAGACCTCAATACCGGATACACCGCCGGTTTCAATGCCCGCAAGAGCATGCCCGCGGCTTCGACGATCAAGCTTCCGGTCATGGTTGCGGTCTTCGAACAGCTTGAAACGGGCCGTTTCGATTTGAATCGGCGCGTGACGCTCGAGCCGGAAGACAAGGACGCCGGATCGGGAGACCTCTGCGATGCGCGCGACGGCAGCACATATCCCGTCTCCGAGCTCGTCGATAAGATGATCGACGTGAGCGACAACACCGCCACGAACATGCTCATCCGGCTCGTGGGGCGGCGCAGAATCAATACGGATATGGAAGGGCTCGGCTTGGCAACAACTCATCTATTGGGCGACGTGCGCACGGACGCGTGGTCGATTCGCGCGACGCTGCGCACCTCGCCGGCCGATCTCGTTCATCTTCTGTCGCTGATGGCCAAAGGTGAGCTGGTGGATCAATGGTCGTCAAACGAGATGATCGCCATCTTGGAGGCCGATCGGTACAACACGTTGCTGCCGCAACCGCTTCCCGCGGACATTCCGATCGCCCACAAAACCGGCTCGTTCTTCGACACCCTCAACGACGCCGGAATCGTTTACGCAAGCGACGCGCCCTATGTAATCGCCGTGATGACGACGGCGTTGCCGTCCCAGGATCTCGGAAGGCAGTTCATCCATCGCATCTCGCGGCTCGCCTATTCCGACGAACTGCGCTTTGCGCGCTGGCGTTCGAAACACGACGGCCCTAGCGCCTCGCCGGACCTGACGTACTGGACCGGCATCTCGGAGCCGGTCGCGCCTATACCTTAACCCGAGCCGACGCGTACGCCGGCGTCAGCCACTCGAGATAACGCGGCTCTCTCCCGGTTACAATTCGCGCGTAAAGGCTGCCCAGCAGCTTGGTAATCGGTCCCATTTCGCCGTCACCCACGGGGCGCCGGTCGACCGAGGCCACGTACGCGACGCCGACCGCCGTCCCCGTGAAGAAGACTTCTTGCGCGGCGTACAGCTCGCCGCGATCGATCGCCCGCTCCACGACCTCTAGTCCGAGTTCGTGGTGCGCGATGGCCATGATCGCCCTGCGCGTGACACCCTCGAGAACGTTTTGCGACGGATCGGGCGTATAGAGCACGCCGCGACGGACTATAAAAATGTTTTCGGCCGAACCCTCGGAGACGTGACCGTCGTGCGACAGTAGAATCGCCTCGTCGAAGCCGTTCTGCACGGCCTCGCTCTTAGCCAGGGCCGAGTTGACGTAGAGCCCGGTTATTTTCGCGCGCGGCGGAGCCATCGTGTCATCAGTTCGCCGCCACGAGCTTACGCAGACGTCGAGTCCACGGTTCGGATCGACATAGTGCGTGAAGGGAATCGGAACGATTGCAAAGGCATCCGGCACGTTATGCAACCGCACGCCGACGTCTTCGGCCGCCTTGTAGGCAAAGGGCCGAATGTAAACGTCGGTCTTATAGCCGTTGCGCAGAACGAGCTCGACGGTAATCTCGACCAGTTCGTCGACGCTCTTGGGAAGCGACATCGTAAGAATCTTTGCCGACGTTTCGAGCCGCTCGTAATGGTCGCGCACCAGGACCAGAAAGAGCTCGCTGTCTTCGGGCACCCAATAGCCCCGAATGCCCTCAAAGCAGCCGGTGCCGTATTGAAGCCCGTGCGTGAGCAGCCCGACCTTGGCATCTTCGTAGCGCGCGAAGCCGCCCTTCGCATAGACCGTTACCTCAGATAAGTCCATTCCAATCGGCTCCTTTTCGTCCAGCGGAGTTGCCCCCGGCGCCCGCCGGCTCCTTCGGCCATCGGTCGTGCTCCGGCGTCACGGTGGGGACTCGTCCACCGACACGCGAATTTAGCGGGCGTGAGCACAAACTACGTTCGATTGACGCATCCGCTCGTACGTGAAGGCCGCGAACTGCGGCGAGCCACGTGGGACGAAGCGCTCGACCGCGCCGCGTCGGCGTTGCGCGACGCGCGCGATCGCGACGCGACCCGCACGTACGGGATGTTCAGCTGCTCGAAGGCCACCAACGAAATGAACTACATCGCGCAGAAGTTCGCTCGTTGCGTCATCGGCAGCAACAACATCGACAGCTGCAATCGAACTTGACACGCCCCTAGCGTCGTCGGTCTGACGGCGGTCTTCGGGGCAGGCGGCGGTACCAGCTCGTATCAAGAGATCGAGCATACCGACGCGATCGTCTTATGGGGGTCGAACGCGCGCGAGACGCATCCGATCTTCTTTCACCACGTCTTGCGCGGCGTTCGCAACGGCGCGAAGCTGTACGTCGTCGATCCTCGTCAAACCTCGAGCGCTCGCTGGGCCGACGGCTGGCTCGGCATCGACGTCGGCTCCGATATAGCCCTGGCCAACGCGGTCGGCCGGGAGATCCTCGCCGCCGGACTGGAGAACCGCGAGTTCGTGACTCGAGCAACCGACGGCTTTGAGGAATACCGGGCGGCCGTCGAGCCCTACACACTGGAGTATGCCGAAAAGACGACCGGCGTCTCGGCATCCCTTATTCGCGAGCTCGCTGTAGCCTATGCGAGCGCGCCGAAGGCCGAGCTCTGTTGGACCCTAGGGATCACCGAGCATCACAATGCGGTCGACAACGTCCGCGCGCTCATCAATCTGGCGTTGCTCTGCGGCCACGTCGGGCGATACGGCTCGGGCCTCAACCCGCTGCGAGGGCAGAACAACGTACAAGGCGGCGGCGATATGGGAGCGATTCCCAACAAGTTTCCGGGCGGACAGGATGCCGAAGATCCCGCCTCCCTCGCCAAGTTTGAGTCGGCCTGGAACGTTACGCTTCCGCGCAAGCGGGGCTGGCATCTCAGCGACATGTTCGCCGCGATGGAGCGAAGCGAACTCGACACGCTGTACGTCATCGGCGAGAACCCGGCGCAGTCGGAGGCCGATCAGAAGCATGCGAACGAACTTCTGCGCGGATTGAAACACTTGATCGTGCAAGACATCTTTCTAACGAAGACCGGCGAGCTGGCTGAGGTCGTCTTCCCGGCATCGGCCGGCTGGTGCGAGTCGGAGGGAACCGTTACCAGCAGCGAACGCCGCGTACAGCGATGCCGCAAAGCGTTGGAGCCGCCCGGAGAAGCGCGCGACGACATCGTCATCATGTGCGATTTGGCACGGCGCCTCGGTTATGAGTGGCCTATCTACACGCCGGAGCAGGTGTGGAACGAGTGCCGTTCCCTTTCGCCCTGGCACGCCGGCATGAGTTATGCGCGCCTCGACGAGCTCGACGGCATTCCATGGCCCTGTTACGACGAACAACACCCCGGCGAACGCTTTCTGCATGCTCGCCTCTGGGAGAACCCGGTAGTCGGCCCGCGGGCGCCGTTTGCCGCCGTCGAACACGATCCGCCCGTCGAAGCGCTCGACGACGAGTATCCGCTGCGCCTCACGACCGGCCGCCGCCTCGACTCCTTCAACACCGGCGTGCAGAGCGGCGGCTATCGTTCGCCGATGCGGCAGGGAGAGCGGCTCGACATGTCGCCGCAGGACGCTCGCAGTCACGGGTTGCGTGAAGGCGATCGAGCGCGGGTCAGCTCGCGCCGGGGCTCGGTCGTCGTGCCGATTCATATCGACAGGGGACTCCGTCCGGGTCTGGTCTTTACGACGTTCCACTACAACGACGAGGTCGCAACCAATTTGCTGACAATCGATGCGACCGATCCGAAGTCGGGAACGGCAGAGTTCAAAGCCTGCGCAGTCAAGGTGGAACCAGGATGACAAAGTAGTGGATCTCCATTTTAACTCTGCGGCAGCAGACGACGCCGAGCGCGGCGCCGTCGACGCGCTGCTGGGCGCTCCGTCCGACGAATACGGCGCCGATGCACGTGGCCGGCGGCACTTGCTGTTGCCGGCGCTGCACGCGGTACAGGAGCGAGTCGGTTGGATTAGCGCCGGCGCCGTCAACTATATCGGCGAGCGGCTTACGGTCGCACCCGCGGACATCTACGGCGTCGCGACGTTCTACGATCTCTTTTCAACGAAACCTCGCGATCCCACAGTCGTTCACGTCTGCGACGACATCGCGTGCATCTGCGCCGGCGCGCAAGCGATCTGCGCGCAGCTCGACTCGAGTGCAGTGACGTGGGAACGCAGCCCTTGCCTCGGTCTCTGCGATCGAGCGCCTGCGGCGCTGATCATTGCAGCTGGTGAATCGCCCTGGGCGACGGCGATGGCGCCGGTCGATGCAACGGTGCTGCGAAATGCCGTTGGCAGCGATCTCGTCGAGCGCAATCCTCTTACGACGCACGTTGGAGGATCGGAGCAACGGCTGCTGCGCCGCGTTGGGCGCGTCGATCCCGAAAGTTTGGACGACTACCGCGCACAGGGTGGTTACGCGGCGCTGCAGCGCGCCTTCGAGCTCGGCCCTGAAGCGACGATTGCCGAGATCGCGGCGGCAAAACTTCTCGGACGCGGCGGCGCCGCGTTTCCGGCGGCTCAAAAGATGCAGGCGGTTGCGGCAGCGCCGGCGCGGCCGCACTACCTGGTTTGCAACGCGGACGAATCGGAGCCCGGCACGTTCAAGGATCGCGTGCTGATGGAAGGCGACCCGTTCGCGCTGGTCGAGGCCATGACGATTGCGGCCTTTGCGGCCGGTTGCGAGCATGCCTATATATACGTGCGCGGCGAGTATCCTTTGGCGGCGCGGCGCCTCGAAGGCGCGATCGCGCAGGCGCGATCGGCGGGCCTGCTCGGGAATCTCGCGATCGAGGTGCGTCGCGGCGCCGGCGCCTATATTTGCGGCGAAGAGACGGCGCTTTTCAACTCAATCGAAGGCAAGCGTGGCGAACCACGCAATAAACCGCCCTTTCCGGCGCAGGCCGGTCTCTTTAGCAAACCGACGCTGATCAACAACGTGGAGACGCTCGTCAATCTGCTGCCGATTCTGCTCGACGGCGGAACGGCTTACGCTCGCGTCGGAACGGCGCAATCGACCGGCACGCGACTCTTCTCGCTCTCCGGCGCAATCGCCCGACCGGGCGTCTACGAAGTCGCACACGGAACGACGCTGCGCGCGCTGATCGAACTCGCCGGCGGCGTCGCCCAAGGCCGCCGTCTGCAGGCGATTCTGCTGGGCGGCGCGGCGGGAATGCTGCTCGCTCCGCAGGCGCTGGATTTACCGTTGACTTTCGAAGACGCGCGCGCCGCCGGCGCCACGCTGGGCTCCGGGGTCGTGATGCTCTTCGACGAGAGCGTCGATCTCGAGGCGATCGTGCGGCGGATCGCGCGATTCTTTCGCGACGAGTCGTGCGGACAATGTGTGCCCTGCCGCGTAGGCACGGTTCGTCAGCAGGAAGCCTTGGAGCGCCGCGACTTTTCGCTGCTCGGCGAAATCGGCAGCGTCATGCGCGATGCATCGATCTGCGGGTTGGGACAGACCGCTTCGAGCGTCGTCGAGTCGGCGCGGGCCAACCTCGGACTCTTTGCGGAGCAGCCGGCATGACCGCCGCCGAGGTCGCGCTGTCGGTCGACGGCATTCCCGTGACGGTGGCGGTGGGTGCCAGCATTCTCGACGCGATCGCGCAAGCCGGAATCGAAACGCCCACGCTCTGTTTTTTACAAACGCTGACGCCGGTCAATGCCTGCCGGGTCTGCGTCGTCGAGCTCGAAGGCGCTCGCGTGCTCGTCCCGGCCTGCGCGCGGCGCGCCGAAGCCGGCATGAAGATTCGCACCGATTCGGAGCGCGTCCGCCATAGCCGAAAAATGGTGCTCGAGTTCCTCGCCTCGACGGTCGATATCTCGACGGCGCCGGCGATGCAGCGCTACTGCGCGCAGTACGGCGCCCAACCGCAGCGCTACGGCCCCCAGCCGGCGACGGTCGCGCAGCCGGTGAAGATCGACAACGCCCTCTACGTTCGCGATTATGCGAAGTGCATTCTCTGCTATAAGTGCGTCGAAGCCTGCGGCACGGACGCGCAGAACACGTTTGCCATCGCCGTCGCCGGCCGCGGATTCGAAGCGCACATCTCGACCGAATACGACGTTCCGCTTCCCGATTCGGCTTGCGTCTACTGCGGCAACTGCATCGGCGTCTGCCCCACGGGCGCGTTGATGTTCTCATCCGAATACGAGCTGCGCGCGCGCAATGAATGGGACGAGACCGAGCAGAGACAAACCGATACGATCTGCTCCTACTGCGGCGTGGGATGCACGCTCACGCTGCACGTCGCCCAGAACGAGATCGTCAAGGTTACATCGCCGATCGAGAACGAGGTCACCAGCGGCCATCTCTGCATCAAAGGACGCTTCGGTTTCAGTTACGTGCAGAACCGGCCGGACGAAGACGAGGGCTTGTCATCCTGAGCTTGTCGAAGGACGTGCGCCCAGGGCGCAGCGTCGAAGCCGACGTCGTGGCACTCGAGGGCGAGCTGCAGACGCGCAAGCGCGACGAGGTCGTGACCGAGGAGCCGCTGGAGCTTGCGCTGAGCGAGGGCGGCGCGACGCGCACGCTGGCGGTCACGATGCGCACGCCCGGCAACGACTTCGAGCTCGCCGCCGGCTTTCTCTATGACGAAGCGATCGTGCGCTCTCGCGACGACATCATCGGCATGAGCTATTGCCTCGATGCCGCCCTCAATCCGCAGCAACAGTACAACGTCGTCACCGTCGAGTGCCGGGCCGGCGCAGCTGCGGTGGACCGCGCGCGTTTCGAGCGCCATTTCACGATCGGCAGCGCTTGCGGCGTTTGCGGGCGCGCGCAGCTCGACTCGCTGCGCGATTTGGGAGTGAGGCCGCTGGACGATGCGGTGCGTGTCGTGCCAAGCCTGCTCTACGAGCTGCCTGGGCGCATGCAGCAAGCGCAACGCGTCTTCGCTTCGACCGGCGGCCTGCACGCGGCCGCGCTCTTCGACGAGCATGGCGACGCACTCGTCATCCGCGAAGATGTCGGCCGCCACAACGCGGTCGATAAGATCGTCGGCTGGGGACTCCTGGGCGGGCGGCTGCCGTTCGCGCGATGCGTGCTGCTCGTCAGCGGCCGCGCGAGCTACGAGGTTCTGCAAAAAAGCATCATGGCAGGGATCCCGATCGTCGCTTCAGTCTCCGCGCCGAGCAGTCTCGCCGTCGATCTGGCGCGCGAGTTCAACGTAACGCTCGTGGGATTCTTACGCGGCAACCGCGCTAATATCTACAATGCACCGGAGCGGATTTCATGAACGAACGAACCTTTCGCCTGGACTTCTTCATCGCGGTAGCCGCCGTGCTGATCAGCGCGATTACCGCGGGAACGCTGTTCTATCAAACGCACGTCATCGGGGACGAGTTCGCCGCAACGATCTGGCCGTACCTGAGCGTGGGGACCACCTACGATACGGGCGGCGAGACGATCGAAGTTTCCAACGACGGAGTCGGTCCCGCATTGGTCCGGTCGGCTCAACTCTACGTCGACGGCCGGAAGGTCCGCGCCTGGAACGACTATATCAAAGCGCTGGCGCGCGATCCCGAGTTACGAAGACTCTTCTTACGCGCGCAGGCCGCCATCCAAGCCGGATCGGCCGGCCACGCAACGATTACGATGAGCTCGATAGGGCCGTCGTCGACGCTTCATCCGGACGAATCGAGAACGCTGCTGAAAATCTCATTGCCCTTCAGCGTGCCGTTACGAGCGATGGTCAAGCATGCCGTCGCACTCGACCTCTGCTACTGTTCGCTGAACGGCAGCTGCTGGACGCTGCATGCCGTCCCCGGACAAATAAACTCCGACCCGGTGCCCGTTTCGCACTGCGCCGACAGGGCCGCGGTTCAATCGAATACGGCTCCGGTTACCCTTCCCACTGCGCTGCCTGCGCGGTAACGGGTTACCGCGGTCCGCGCAGGAACGCCGACAAGAGCGCGGCCTGCGCCTCGCGCAGTTGCGCAGAGCCACCGGGACGATCGTCCCCGAGCCAGTCGTTGACCAGCAACGAAAACGTGACCGGGCCGTGATCGTCGGTCTGGAGGAACCCCGAGAGCGTGCGCGCGTGACGGTGAGTTCCGGTCTTGGCGAAAACCTTTCCGTCGAGCAACGTTCCGGGGAAGGCGTCCTTCAAGGTGCCGCGGATGCCGGCTTCGGGCAGCGCATCGATGACTATCGAACGTTGCGCTCCGTTCCAATCGCTCTGCAGAATCGTCACGAGATCTCGCGGCGTGATGCGATCGTACGCCGAATGACCGGAGCCGTCCGTGATCGATAGCGTCGACGGATCGACGCCGATCGAGCGCAGATACTCGTTCTCGACGGCGATACCGTTTGCGAAGCTGCCCGGTTCGCCCGCGCGAGCGGCGCCGAGTTCTTTGAGCAAGAGCTCGCCCATCAGATTGTCGCTCGGCAGCCAAAACTCCGAGAGCAACTGCGGCATCGCCGCGGATTCGAGTCGCCAAAAAACGCGAGCGCTGCGCGGGGCAACCCCGTCGCGGACTCCGCCGGCTACGGTGATTCCCGCATCGCCCAACGCGCGCAGCAGCACGTCGCCCGCATAGAGCTCCGGATCCGGCACGCTCGGCTCGAGATCGTCCGATTCGGGCGCTCCGGCCGGATAGCTTCCGACGATCTCGATCCTTTGCGGCGAGTCGAGTGGCCGCACCACATCGGTCGAGTCTTGCGAGTGCGCGACTCCGGTGACCGCGCGATTCTCGACCGTGAAAGCGCCGCTTGCGGGTTCGACGCGCAGTTTCACCGGCGCCCCCACGACGGCGCCGGGCGAGACGTACACGTGCACCACACCATCTTCCAGCTCGAGCGCGCTTACGAGTGCGGCATATTCGTATGGCAGATCGTCCACCGTCCACCCGGGTGCAAACCCTTGGGCATCGTCGTGCGATGCGTCCACGATTACCGCGCCGTCCACGTGCCGGATGCCGGTCCAGAAAGCGGCAAGCGCGGCCGCGCGCAGGTCGGCGGCGCGCAAATGCGCGTCGCCGCCTCCGTGCAGATAGAGGTTGCCCGAAACGACGCCGTCTTTGCGCGGCACGTCGCTTGAGAGCGTCGTCGCGAACCGAAAACCCGGACCGAGATACCGCAACGCGGCCGAACCGACGAGCAGTTTAAAGTTCGAGCCCGGCGTGAACTCATCGTCGGCGCTGCGTGAATACAGCTCCGTACCGCGAACGGTGTCGATTGCAAGCAGCCCGACGTACGCACCCCGCAACGCCGGCGCCTCAAGTGCCGCGTCAACGTTTTCGTGCAAGCGCGCGATCTGCGCATCGGTCCAAGCTACGCCGCCCGGTTGGGGTTCGGGGAGCGCCCCAAGCGTCACGAGCAGGGCGAGCGCGCAGAGATGGCGCCACCCGCTCATCGCGTGAAACCCAATCGCTCCAAGAAGCCGAGCAAGAGCGCATCGAACGCCGCCGGATTATCGGCGTTGGCAACGTGGCCGGCGCCCTCGACGGCCGCCAGTTGCGCGCTGGGAATCCCCGCAGCCAGCTCCTCGGAGAGCGCGAGGGGTACGACCGGGTCGCGCTCGCCGTACGCGACCAGCGCCGGGACCACGATCGACGACAGCATCCCGGTGTAGTCTCCCGTCCACGTGGCCTTCGTCGACGCAATGTATGACGGTATCGATTTGCAGGCCATCTGCTCGATGGTTTCGTCCATGCGCTGCGGCGGCAAACCGAGTTGCGCGGCGCGTCGCTGCGCGAAGGCCGGCATACTGCCTGCGTCGCGGACTGCCGCGATAATGCCCTCGGCAACTCGCTCGCCGTCGGGATACCGCGCAAAACTGCCGAGCGTAACGATTGCGTCGAAGCGTTGCCCCGCGCGCGCATACAGCTCGAGCGCAACGACCCCGCCGAGGCTGCACCCAACCAACGTGAAGTGCTCGACGTGCAGCGCGTCGAGCACGGTGGTAACGTCTTGCGCAAATCCGGCGCGTGTAATGAGCGACGGATCGGGGTCCGGTTTACACGCACCGTTGCCACGAAGCTCGATCGCGACGCAGGCGAAGTCGTTTCCAAACGCTTCGAGTTGCCGATCCCAGATCGCGGCGGTCGAGCCGACGCCGTGCACGAAAACGAGCGTCGTCGACGTCGAGCGCGCGGCTTGCGGCGCAGCGACACGCGCTCCGGTATTTGCGCCGTCGGGCGCAGTGAAGTGCAGACTCTCGATCATGCGGCCATTCGTTTTCGAGCGACGAACGCAAGAACGCCTTCCAACGGTCGCGCGTTAAGAACGTCTGCGGCAACCAGACCGGCCCGTCGCGCCTGCCCGACGGCGAACTCCGTCGCCGATAGGTCGCCCGTACGGTGCGCGTCGCTATCGAGCGAAAAGGTCACGCCGAAGGTTTTGGCTTTCCGTGCCAGCGCCGCCGGAAGATCGAGCCGAGCCGCCTGTCCGTCGATTTCCAGCGCCGTGCCCGTCCGCGCCGCCGCCGCGAAGACGGCATCGTAATCGAACTCGTAACCGGGAAAACCTTCAAAGCGCCGCCCGGTCGGGTGTCCGATGATATTGACATACGGATTTTCGCAGGCGCGAATGAGGCGCGCGGTCATCTCGTCGCGACTCTGGCCAACGGCGCTATGCACCGAACCGATCACGATGTCGAGCTCTTCGAGCACTGCGTCATCGTAGTCGAGCGAGCCGTCGGGCAGAATGTCGACTTCACTGCCGCAGAGCGTCTGGATTCCGTAGCGCTCGCTCAACGCGCGGATCTCGCGGCGCTGAGCGCGCACGGCGGCGGCATCCATTCCGAAACGCCGCCCACGGCCGCTCGAATGATCGCTGATCGCGTGATACTGGTACCCAAGTGCCGCGGCGGCCGCGATCATCGCTTCGAGCGTATCGTCGCCGTCACTGTATGTCGTGTGCATGTGAAAGTCGCCGCGCAGATCGCTGCCATCGACCAGCACCGGAATCGCGTTGGCGAGCGCGAGGTCGATCTCGTCGAGTCCGCTGCGCAGCTCGGGCGGAATGTACTGCATGCCCAACGCCGCATAGACGCACGGCTCGTCGTCGCAGGCCGTTACGTCGCCGGTCTCGAGATTTAAGATGCCGTTCTCGCTGACCCGCAGGCTCTTGCGGACCGCATATTCGCGCAGTTTGATGTTGTGCTCGCGCGAGCCGGTGAAATGCTGCAAGAGATTTCCGTAAAGGTGGTCGGGCAAGACGCGCAGATCGATTTGCAGGCCGCCGCTCAGCCAAATGCTGGCCTTGGTCGGACCCTCGGCGAGGACCGCTTCGGCGCGCGGCCAGCGGGCGAAATGCGCGACGACCTCGCCGGCGTGGTGCGACGTGCAGACGATGTCGATATCTCCGACGGTCACCTCGCAGCGGCGCAGGCTTCCCGCAAAGGAGAGGCGTTCGAGCGGCGGCCCTTCCTGCAGATAGGCAACGGCCACGTTCGCAATCGCGAGGGCCTGCGGGAGCGGGGTGCGCCGCTGGCGTCCGCGATAGGCGAGGATGCCGCGTTTCCAATTCTCGATCGTCTTACTTCCCAAGCGCGGAACCCCGAGCAACGTTCCCTCCGCGATTGCCGCCTCGAGATCGGCCAGCGACGCGATTCGATACTCCGAAAAGAGCATACCGGCCGTTTTCGTACCGATCCCGCTGACGCCGAGCACTTCGAGCAGCGTTGGGGGAAAGCGACGGAAGAGCTCCTCTAGCTGATCGGCCGTTCCGGTTTGGACGAGCTGCTCGATGACGCCGCCGATCGTTTTCCCGACTCCGGGCAGCTTCAGATGCTCGCCGGCGGCGACCAAATCGGCGACCGGCGGAGCGTTCTCGACCGAAGCGGCCGCCTTTTCGTAGGCGCTGTACTTATAGAAAGATTCCCCCGCCAGCTCCATGAGCGTGCGAATTTCGAGAAGTTTTTGCGCGACGGCAGTGTTGGAAAGCACGACGGAGTAGTGGAGTTGGCGCAAAGCGTGGAATGCTCTTGCCGCGATGCGGCTCCTGCGCATGAGGGATGCGTCCTTCGCCAGTGCTACGGCGCGTGCCGGGCCTCTGACGCTCGATCTCGAGCCGGGTGGCCGGCTCGCGTCGACCTTCTCAACGTCGCAAGAGGCAACGATTGTCGCACTGATGGCCGCCGGCATCGCAAAGGCGACGACCGGAAGCGTGCTCATCGGCGACTACGATCCGCGCGTGCAATCAGTCCACTGCAAGCGGATCGCCGGCTTCGTGCCGCACGAACCGCTCGAGCTCGACGAGCGAGACTTTCCCCGCTACATCGCCTATCGAGCGGCGCTGTGGAATATCGACGCGACCGCGGCGCAGGCCGACGCGCGTCTCCTCTGCGAGCGTCTCGAAGGCATGCACGAAGCGTTTTCCTATCCCTTGATCGGCGCTTTGGTCGCGTCGCCGCAGTTGATCGTGCTCGACCGGCCGCAGCCCGTCTACGCCGCCCAGATTCTGCGCGCCGTCGAAGGGCGCGCGCTGCTTTCGACGCACGCGCAGCCTTCAAACGCCGCGGCCTTTACATGACGGGGCGCGCATTTGCCGGCATGTTGCAGGCGCGGCTCTATGTTTCGCGCCGTTTGGTTGCGTACTCGTGCGGTTGTGCGGTGCTCGTCGCCCTGGCGGCGCCCGCCGGAGTGACCACGCCGCTCTTCCTCTGCTCGCTGCTGGGAATCGTCATTGCATTGGATCAGACTCCCGGACGCCATCGGCATCTCGATCGTTGCGAGCAGAGCGCGCCGCTGTTTGGACGGGAGCTCGCACGCGCAAAGGCATTGGTTCCTTGCATCGCCGCCACGCTCGCGACGCTGCTCTTCGCGGGCACGCAGTTCGCGCGCGGCGCCCCGGACGCCCCGGCCATCCTTCTCGTGGTGCCGCCTGCGGTCATTGCCTGTGCGCTAACCGCCCTTTCGGCAACGACTCGCCGCGGCGCGACGCGCGCGTTGTACGTGCTGCTTGCATTTGCGACCAGCGGCGGCGCCTACGCCCTTGCAGTAGTCGCGCACAACTACGCAGCGGAACTAGGGTTTTGCGCGATCGTCGCCTTCCTGGCACTTCGCCAGTATGGCGAAACGCTCGCGCGATTCGATCCGATTTAGACCACGGGTTGCGCGGGAATTGCGCTGGCAAGCTTTTCCAGCATCGCACGATTGAACTGCGGCAGATCCTCGGCGCCGCGCGTCGAGACCCAGTTCGAATCCGTGACGGTCGGCTGATCGCGATAGAGCCCGCCGGCGTTGCGAATATCGTCGGCGATCGAGTGCACGCCGGTAACCTGCCGCCCGCGAACCAGCTGCGCCGAAATGAGCACCTGCGCGCCGTGGCCGATCGAGAACATCGGTTTTTTGAGCGTGTCGAACTCGCGCACGACCCGCTGCACTTCGCGATCCGTGCGTATTCGGTCCGGTGACGTCCCTCCCGGAATCAGCAGCGCGTCGAAATCTTCGGCGGTACAATCGGCGACGAGCTCTTCAGCTTTCAGACTCTGGCCATCGTCGAGTCCACGCTTGCCGCGAACGCGCTGGCGAGCGCGCTCGTCGGTGCCGACTATCGTCACGATGGCGCCCGCTTCCTCGAGCGCCCGGCGCGGTTCCGCCAACTCGATCTCTTCAAATCCGTCGCCGATCAGTGCGGCAACGCGTTTTCCATCCACTCCCTGCATATCGGCCCCGTGATTCGCGCCGCCCAGGAGCCCACCTTCGGTCATCGCTACCCGAAGAGACCCCGAGTGAGGCCGCCGTCGACGGAGATCGTTTGACCCGTCACGTAGCTCGCTGGGTCGCCACACAAGAAAACGGCCATCGGCGCGAACTCCGCCGGCGAGGCGATGCGCCCCATCGGCACCTCGCTCGACGCCTTGCGTAACTGCGCTTCGTCGTCGCCGTAGACCGCTCGCAGGCGCGCCGTTTCGATGCGTCCGGTCGCGATGGCGTTAACCGTTACCCCGTCGGGCGCGACCTCGACGGCGAGCGTCCGCAACGCGGAGACCAGCGCGGTGCGAAAGACGTTGGAAAGCGCGAGGGAATCGATCGGCTGCTTCACCGAGGTCGACGTCAACGCGACGATGCGGCCCCAGCCCTTGGCACGCATCGGCGGAACGACTGCCCCGAGGAGCTCCAGCATCCCGCGCAGCAGCAGGCGGTAGGCATCGTCCCAGTCCGGCAAAGCAAGCTCGGTAAATCGTGCCGGCTTGGGGCCGCCTCCGTTGAGAATCGCGATGTCGGCTTCGCCGAGAGCCTCGCGAAAAGCGGCATGCATCGCGGGGATCGAGCCCGGATCCCGCAAGTCGAGCGCAAATCCCAGGGCCTCCGGAGCGCCCAGCTCTCTCGCCTTGGCCGCGACGGCCTCAAGCTCGTCCGCGCGGCGCGCGGCCAAACCGAGCGTCGCCCCTTCGCGCGCGAGCGCGAGCGCGATCGCCTCCCCGAGCCCCGAGCTGGCGCCCAATACAAGTGCCACGCGACCGCGTAACTTCAAATCCATAGATGGCGCTTTTGCGCCGAGCCTCCCTCACCTTGCGCCGCGCGAGCGCCTTTGCTATCCTAAGCCGGTCGCCGGGACGGTAAGCACTCTGTACCCGAGCGAGACTATCCTGTCAAAGGAGTTTCATTCGTGCCGCTCACCAAAGAACGCAAGGCGGAGATTGCCGCCAAATACGGCCGCGGTTCCCACGACACCGGATCGGCCGAGGTGCAGATCGCAGTCCTGACCGCCTCGATCAACTCGCTCACCGAGCACCTCAAAATTCACAAGAAGGATCATCACAGCCGGCGCGGCCTGCTCTTACAGGTCGGGCAACGCCGCCGTTTGTTGAACTATCTGAACGCGACAAACCTCGAGCGCTATCGCAGCCTGATCGCGGATCTGGGGCTGCGCCGCTAGCAACTCGATGGTTCCCGGCTTCGGCTAGCGAGGTTCGGGCACGCTGTGGGTGCGTGATGCTGAGAAGGCTCTGCACGACGAGCGGAGCCCGGATGGCGGAGCGAGGAGGCAGGCAGCAGGAGCGTAGCCAGGATGGCGGAGCGACGAGCGGCTTCGAAGCATCACGCACCCACGGCGTGCCCGAGCCTCGCTAGCGACTACTTCTTGCGGGAGTGGGCGCGACGCGCGGCTTCGACGATCGAGTCTGCGCCCATCCCGTAATACTCGACGAGCTCGAAGGGATCGCCGGATTGTCCGAAACGATCGTCGACGCCGATGAACTCGATCGGCACCGGATGGTGCTGCGCGAGAATCTCGGCGACGCGCGAGCCCATGCCGGCCTGTCGCTGGTGCTCCTCGACAGTGACGATCGTACCGCAGCTGCGCGCGGCGTCGACGATGGCGGCTTCGTCCATCGGCTTGACCGTGTGGTTGTTGACGACGCGGCATTCGATGCCGTGTTGCGCCGAAAGCCGATCGGCGGCAATCAGCGCATTGTAGACGAGAATGCCGCAAGCAATAATCGCTACGTCGTCGCCTTCCCTTAAAATCTGCGCCTTGCCGATTTCGAACGGCGTTTCGCCGGTGGTGATCACGGCCGATTTCTCGCGGCCAAACCGCAGATAGACCGGCCCCCACATCTCGGAGAGCGCGATCGCCGCTTTCTTCGTCTGGACGGAATCGCACGGGACGACGACCGTCATGTGCGGGATGACGCGCATGATGGCGATGTCTTCGATCGCTTGATGCGTCGCGCCGTCGGGACCGACGGAGACGCCGGCATGCGCGCCCGCGATCTTGACGTTGGTTTCGTTGAGCGCCATGATCGTACGCACTTGCTCCCACGAACGCCCGGGATTGAACATCGCGTAACTCGCGATCCAAGGAATCTTTCCCACCGCCGCGAGTCCGCCGGCCATCGCGACGAGCATCTGCTCGGAGACGCCGATCTCGATATACTGCTCCGGATACGCCTTCTTAAAGCCTTCAAATCGCGTCGATTCGGAGAGATCGGCACAGATGCCGAGCACGTCGCGACTGCGCGATCCGGCCTCGATCAATCCCTCGCCGAACCCGTTGCGCGTCGGAACCAGTTTGAGGTCGGCGGCGCGATAGTCCGCCAAATGCATGCGCTGCGCGGCGGCGTCAAGGACCGGCGTTCCGCTACTCATGAGCGAGAATCCGCTCGCGCTGCGCGGCCAGCTCGCGCAACGCTTCGTCGGCCTGCGCCGCGTTGGGCGGTTTGCCGTGCCAAAGATAGTCGCCCTCCATGTACGATACGCCCTTGCCCGGAATCGTGTTGGCGATGATTACCTGCGGCTTGCCTTTGTAACTCCGCGCGCGTTCCGCCGTGGCAATGAACTCCGCAATGTCGTTGCCGTCGCACTCGAAGACTTCCCAGTTGAACGCGCGGTATTTTTGCGCAAACGGCTCGAGCGGCATCACGTCCTCCGTGCTGCCGTCGATTTGGATGAAGTTGCGATCGACGATTGCGGTGAGGTTGTCCAGTTTGAACTTCGCGCCGGTCAGCACCGCTTCCCAATGCAAACCGCACTGGTGCTCCGCATCCGACGTAACGACCCAGACGTGAAAGTCCTTGCCGTCCATCTTCGCTCCAAGCGCCATTCCGACACCCTGCGCGAGGCCTTCACCCAGCGGGCCGGAGGTCGTCTCGACCGAGGGAAGCGACACGCGTTCTGGGTGCCCCTGAAGACGCGAGCCGAACTTCCGCAGCGTCAGTAACTCCTCGACCGGAAAATACCCGAAGTTGGCCATCGCCGAGTAACGGACCGGCGCAATATGTCCGCACGAGAGGAGCAAACGATCCCGATCGGGCCACTCCGGATTGGCTGGGTCGTGTCGCATCAAATGCCCGTAGAGCGCCGTAAAGACGTCCGACATGTCCAGCGGTCCGGCCGAATGCCCCGAACCGGCCGCCAGCAGCGAGCGAATGATGCCCTGGCGGACGTCGTTGGCCTTCAGCTTCAACTCGGTCAAGTTCTCGGCAGTAAGGCTATGCATGGGAGCCGTTATACCAGCCGCGGCGCGCCGGACCCTATGACCCGTGCGGCCTCGCCGGGCAGGGCGTTCCTTGGCAAAAAACGAACGCAACGGGGTTAAACAAAACGATTAAGATAGAAAATTAGGAGATACTGTGCCCGAATCCGTTACTTTGACGGTCGGCGGGCGCACGATGGTTATCGAAACCGGCGAACTTGCGAAGCAAGCAAACGGCTCCGCGCTGGTTCGTTATGGTGACCAAAATGTCGTGCTCTGCGCCGTGACCGCTTCCGAAAAACCCCGCGAAGGGATCGATTTCTTCCCCCTCACCTGCGACTTCGAAGAGAAAATGTACGCTGCCGGAAAGATTCCCGGCGGCTATATCAAGCGCGAAGGACGTCCCTCAGAGCATGCGGTGATCAGCTCGCGACAGATCGACCGCCCCATTCGCCCGCTCTTCCCCGATGGTTTCCGAAACGACATCCAGATTGTCGCTACCGTGCTCTCGGTCGATCCCGAGCTCGATGCGGACGTGCTCGGCGTGTGCGCTGCGGGCGCTGCGCTGGCGCTCAGCGATATTCCCTTCGATAAGACCGTCGCCGCAGTGCGCGTCGGACGCGATGAGAGCGGCAACTACATCTGCAATCCAACGCTTCCGCAGTACGAAACCGGCGGCATGGACATCGTGATCGCCGGCACGGCCGACGCCGTCATGATGGTCGAGGGCGAGGGTAAGGAGATCGCCGAGGAAGACTTCCTGGGCGCAGTCGAGTTCGCGCACGCCGAGATTCGCAAGATCGTCAAGGCGATCGACCAGCTCGCGAAAAAGGCCGGAAAGGCCAAGCGCCAGTACCCCGTGGCGAAGCTGGATCCGACTCTCGACAAGTGGGTTCGCAAGGCATTTGGCAAAGACGTTGCCAGCGCGATGCGCGTCGTCGACAAGCAGAAACGCGAAGCGGCCTTCGCCGCGATTTCGGTTGACGAAGCGCGGGAGCGTTGCGGCAAGAAAGACGAGGCCGTCAAAGCGTTGCTCGAGCTTCCTTCGACCGGCAAAGAGTTTGCGAAGATCGTCAAGACGATGGAAGAAGAAGAGCTTCGTACCATGGTCGTCGACGAGCGTATCCGTCCCGACGGACGCAAGCCCGATGAGATCCGTCCGATCTGGTGCAAGGTGCACTACGTGCCGCGCGTCCACGGCTCGGGGATTTTCACCCGGGGCCAAACGCAGGTCTTCACCGCGGCGACGCTGGGCTCGACCAGCGACGCGCAACGTCTCGACGGCATCATGGCGCTGGAAAACAAGCGCTACATGCACTTCTACAACTTTCCGCCCTATTCTGTCGGCGAGACGCGCCCGATGCGCGGCCCCGGCCGGCGCGAAATCGGTCACGGCTATCTTGCCGAACGCGCGCTGGCAGCCGTGCTTCCGGCGAAGGAAGATTTTCCGTACACGCTGCGTCTGATGAGCGAAGTGCTCGAGTCCAACGGCTCCTCGTCGATGGCGTCTGTCTGCGGTTCGACGCTCGCGCTGATGGATGCCGGCGTGCCGATCCGCGAGCACGTCGCCGGCGTGGCGATGGGTTTGATCCTCAAGGGCGACAAGTATGCCGTGCTCACCGATATCCAAGGCCTCGAAGACGCACTCGGCGAGATGGACTTTAAAGTCGCGGGCACCAAAAAGGGCATCACCGCGATTCAAATGGATATCAAAGTGCAGGGCATCACGATCGGCATCATGCGCGAAGCGATGGAACAAGCGCGCAAATCCCGGCACTTTATCATCGACAAACTCGCCGAGACTATCGCGGGCCCGCGCGAAGAGCTTTCGCCGTATGCGCCGCGCATGATCGTGATGAAGATCGATCCCGCCAAGATCAAAGACGTCATCGGCCCCGGCGGCAAGGTCATCAACAAGATCATCGCCGACACGGGCGTCGAGAAGATCGATATCGAGGACGACGGCAGCGTATTCATCACGTCCCTCGACGGCGCTTCGGGCGACAAGGCCAAACAGATCGTCGAAAACCTCACCAAAGAGATCACCGTTGGAGAGACCTACCTCGGCAAGGTGACCCGCATTATCACGATCGGCGCCTTCGTGCAGATACTACCGGGTAAGGAAGGCCTGGTTCACATCAGCCAGCTCGCGCCGACCCGCGTCGACAAAGTCGAAGACGTCGTCAAGCTCGGCGACGAGGTCATGGTGAAGGTCATGGAGATCGACGGCCAAGGCCGCATCAATCTGTCGCGAAAGGCGCTGCTGGGCGGCGGTTCGGGCAACGGCGAATTCACGCCGCGCGCGCCTCGCGCGCCACGCGACGTTCCCACCCCGGCAGCTGCGCCTGCAGGCATGCCTGCTGCTGCCGATGCACCGGGCGCTCCTCCGATGCGGCGCCGCCGGCGTCCGCACGGGCGAGACGACGAGTGACGTCGCGTGATTCCGGCGCGGCGTTAGTGACCGCCGAAACGTAGACCCACGTCGAGAAACGTCCGGCGCTCCCGGTCTTCGACACCGGCGTACCATCGAAGGCGGTTGGCGATGGGTCCTGAGAGGTCGCCGTCGAGGTGATAGAAGGGTGCTCCGTCGAGCAAGTCTTGCCGGTAGATCGCATCGAGTCGCAGGCCGCCGGGTGTGGCGTCGTAGGTTAACCAAAACGCGTTGACGGTGGGCGTCGTGCTTCCATCGTACGCCGTCGTCAACGCGTAGGCCGGGACCGTGTCGGTCACGTGCATCGTCCAGGCCCGCAGCGCGATCGACGGGGCGACCTGCCAGGTAGCGGACAAGCCTGCAGAAGTTATCGTGCCGGACGTTGCACCGGCGACATGCTGGGTCGCTTGCTCGAGCGAAACTCGCAAGCGTGCTTGGTCCGTATACGTGAGGGTTTCGGCAACTAGCGCGTTGCGATCGTACTCCACGGCGTTGACGCCGGGTCCGGAGTATTCGTATTGATCGACGAAGGTCGGCAGCGTGAAAGAATCGCTATCCTGAAGATCGAGGGTCCATCTTTGATTCGGAAAGAGCTGCGCTTGAATTGAAGGCAGTGCCAGTGCGGTTTTCGCAGGCTGGGAAAGTCCAGTCGTACCGCCGGCGTAATCGATCCAAAACGCACCGACGCCGGCGGTAACGTCGTAATCGCGGCCGCTCGCATTCACTCCCGCGTCGGCGCGCGTCTGCGTCAGGTCCGCGCCGACGCGCGGCAGAGGATAGTAGTAATACGGCGCCTGTTGGTCGTAGAAGCCGGTCGAAGCGCGAACGCCGAGATCGGCAAACGCCGAGACCGCTCCGAGAGAACGAACGCCGATATTCAGGCCCGAGTCCGACCAGACCGCGGTCGAGGTGTTCTGACCCGTGCCCAGCGTATAGTTGCCGCGATCGAGAACTGCCGAAACGTATAGGTTCGCGAGTTGCGGATCGGCATACGTCGCATCGGCGAAGGAAAAGCTGCCGGCAAACTGCGACGTCCCCGATGTAAACGTACGCCCTTGTTCGCTGCCGGCGGCAATTGCGAGCGACTGGTCTGCACCCAGGGAGAAGTTCGCCGAAAGATCGGCGCGTTGACGCGACTCTTCATCGTTGGTAAACGATCCGAGGACGGCTCCGAGGTTATCCGAGCCGATCTGCGCGCGCGCGATCGCATCGCTTCCCAACGTTGCGACCTGCCAGTTCGAATCGCTTCCGAGGGGACTTGCATTCACGGTGCCGCCGGCGGCCTGGTCGCCATAGAGATACGCGTTGCTCGCGTCGCTGCGCGTTGCCGTTCGCTCGTACTGCGCCGGCACGAGTTCGTACGGCGAGCTCCCGCTGACGACATCGTAGTTGGGGGCCCCGTCGTCGATGAGCAGCGAGCCGTTCGGCGCGAGCCCGCGATCGCTCAAACGGGAACCGGGATACGCGTCGACACTCTGCTCGAGCAGTGTAAATGGGCGCAGCGCCAAGGCCGACTCGACATGGGCGTACGGCAGGTTCTCCAGATCGCTCGAGGAGGGCGCGTCCGAGGCCAGGGCCTCATAGCGATCGACGATCACGACGACCGGCTCGCCGGCGCGTACCAAAACGACGGCCGGGCCACAATAGCGACAGGTAACTCGGACCGAGATGACGCCCGAGGCCGCCAGCGCAAAAGTGCCTAGCCGGTCCGTCGTGGTGCGGAGCGGCGCCTGGTTACCTCGGCGTCCGACGACTGCGGCCCCCTCCACGGGAACCCCGCGCTGATCGCGTACCGCGCCGACGACCAGCGGCGCTTGAGCACGCGCCGGAGCCGCAACGAGCGTCGTTATTAGCAGCGCCGTCGCGCACATCAGCGGGCGATTCACAGATTCTTTAGACTTTCGGCTATGATGAGAGTAAGTGTCAAGAACCCTCGTCCGCCCAGTCCTCGCCGCAGCGCTGCTCGCCCTTCTCTTGATTTGCGGGCGCTTCGCCGTGGCCGGCGCCGCCTCACTGGAGGATGCGCTCACCGGAGCGCTCGTGCCTTCGGCAGCCCCCTCGCTGCTGGGGCCGATTACGTCGGCCGGCCGCGTCGGCTGGGAATGCAAACCGGAGCGGTCGGCGGGCTCCGCCGGCTGGCATGAAGCCGAGCTGCCTCGCGGCCCCTTTGCTCCCTGACCGATGCGTCTGCTGTTGGCCGTCACCATCATCTGGGGACTCGTGGCGGCTCGAGCAGGGGCGCAGACGTACTCGCCGCAACGGCCGCTTCCAAGCACGACCTCCGTGCCTGCGCTGCGCGCCTTGGCGACGCAACGCGAGATCGAGGAGCGGTTTAGAATCGGGATCGATGCAGAATCGCGCGGCGACTGGATAGCTGCGGTTGGCGAGTTCAAACGCATCCTCGCGCTAAACCCTCCGGAGCCAAAAGGTTCGACCGCGCGATACGATCTTGCGATCGCCTATGCGAATCTTGCGCGATATGACGACGCGGCTCGCGAGCTGCGCGCCGCCATCGCCCTCGATCCCGCCTTTTTGGCAGCGATGGCAAATCTTGTCTCCGTCGATCTCTCTCGCGGCGATCTTGGTGAAGCGCGACAAATCGCCGATCGCTACATAGCAATCGATCCGGACTCGGCGCGCGCGCTATACTCGCGCGGCATCGTGGCGCTTCAAGCCGGCGATGCCGTCACCGCTCGTGAAGACTTCGGAAAACTGTTGCGTAACAATCCGTCCTATGCCGTCGCGCATTACGACCTCGCTTTGGCCGAAGAGCGCCTGGGCCGTTACGATTCGGCGGAACGCGAGCTGCGCGCCGCGCTTTCGCTCGCGCCGGCGTACGCGCGCGCGCGATTCGCGCTCGGAGTCGTTCTCCTACGGGAAGGAGAGCACGACGCGGCAAGAATTGAGTTCCAACGAGCAACGGTCGACGCCGCGGGCGACCCCGCGCTGCAAAACATTGCTGCGTCGGCGCGCGACTCGATCCCGGTTCCTGAGCGACGGCTTTAAGACTTTCTTCATCCGGCCACGGTAGGATGCCACCGCAAAGCAAGCTTTTGGAGGTTCCATGGCAAAACGACTCGCCGCCGTCCACACTCTCGACGTCGTAAAAAAGAACGCAGCCCCGCGACCGCAAGCGACATCGCCCGCGTGATGAAGTCTCCAAAACTCGCGATCGCTCTCGCGATCGTTGCGCTCGGCGCGGCCACGGCGTGCACGAACGGCGGAGGACTGGGCAGCCTCAATAGTGGTGGAGGCGGGACGCCTTCACCACTCCCTTCGGGCGGAATCGGGGTCGCCATTCCAACTGGAAAGATCGGCGTCGAAAACGATCCGGTCTGGGGAACCGTCAGCGGATACACGCAAGAACAGACGTCGCAAATCATGGCCTTTCCGCCCGGCGCGACGGTGACGATTACAAACCTCTCGTCGACGACTCCGCATACGCTCAACGTGATCGGGGTAGGTGCCACCCCGCCGCCGAACTGGCCGACGGATCCGAGTCTTTCGTTCTCCGCAAGCGGAAATGGCGTCCTCGGCGCGGACTATGCGAGCGGCTCGCTCAATCCCGGCAGCAGCGTCAAAGTCAAGCTGAGCAACCCGGGCATCTATCTCCTCGGCTGCGCGTACCACTACATCGAATTCAACATGCGCGACGTCATCCAGGTCGTAGCCGGCGCGACGCCTGGGCCGACGGCATCGCCCGGTCCCGGCGGCTACGCGGTTGAGCACCGCGGCGCGCGGCCTGCGCAGACGCGAAGCGAACCGCATCTGATCGACCAGCGCGGACATCGTTTTACCCTCTCGTCGCTTCGCGGAGAGCCGTTGATCGTGACGTTCGTCTCAGCACACTGCACGGACGCCTGTCCTTTGATCAACGCGCAGTTCGCGGCGGCCGCGCAGCGCATCCAGCACGATCGTCTTGCGGCGAGACTGCTGACGATTACACTGGATCCCGAGCACGATTCGCCGCAAACGATGCGCGAGCTGGCGCGACGATTCGATGCCGATCCACGCCATTGGCTCGTAGCGGGCGGTTCGCGCTCGGAGGTGCACGCCGTGATGCGCGCGTTCGGCGTCATCTCGATTGAAGGAAAGCACGGTTCCGACGATCATCACACGACCTTCATCTACGCGATCGGCCCCAACGGCGAGCTCGCCCAAACGCTCTTAGCCTCGAGCGCAACGCAGGACGAGATCCTGGACGGACTTCATATCGGACGTTGGAGGACGCACGCATGACGCGACAGAGCTGGACGACGCTTGCGTTGATGCTGCTCGCCGCATGCACCGCTGGGGGCATTCCGACCTCGTCGGGCGGCGCCAGCGGAGTTACGATCGACATCAACCTGACGCTGAGTCAACCGGTCCAAACGCCATACGGTTTGAGCGGCGGCTTTACGCCGGCGATCGCGACCGTGCCCGTTGGCTCGCAGTTCCACTTCACGAACACCGATAGCTTCGCGCACACGGGCTCGTATCTCGGGAGCCAATTCACGCAGTTTCCCGCCGGGTCCCCACTCGGCCAACAAGCGACGCACCAGAGCGGCTCCACCCTCTCGGGCGGATTCACGAGCGGCGCCCTGCAGCCGGGCTCGTCGTCGCAGACGATTACCGCCGACAAGGCGGGAACGTATCTGTTCGGCTGCTTCTTCCATTACGGAGCACCGATGCGGGGAGCGATCATTGCACAGTAAGGTTGCTGCCGCAGGGCTTGCAGTGCTCTTCGTCGCGCTGGCGTGCGCGCCGGCATTCGCGATTCCGATCTTCGCGCAGCGCTACCACTTGAAGTGCGGCCAGTGCCACAGCGTCCTACCCGAACTCAACGCGTTCGGGCGCTATTTTCGCTCGCATGGTTACCGGCTACCATTGCCCGAGCACGGCACGACGGTTTTCGCGTTGCGCTACCAGTTGGAGTACGACAAGGAGCCGGCAGCCGGCTCACGCGAGTTCACACCCGGCGGCATCGTCTTGGGCAGCGCCAACGTCGGACCGATCACCGCGTATCTCCACTACGGCTTGGGAGCGGGCGGAGGACCGGGCGGTGTATTCTTGCTCTTTGCGGCGGGCTACGATGCGCACACGCAGACCCTCGTTCGCGGCGGGCTGATCGAGCTTCCACTCGCCCAGTCACCCGGTGAACGCCTCGACGATCTGCAACAATACGGCTATTACGGCGCGCACGTGGGGCTGAACAACTTGCCCCTCTCCTCGAACCGCTGGGGCTTACAAATCGAACGGACCTTTGGGCACTTGACGGTGGACGGCGTGGCAGCGGTCGGGGCCTATCAGGGCGCGGCGTACGGCGGCAAACCCGTGCCGACGGGCGAGACGACGTGGATGCGCACGCCGGAACTGAGCGCGTGGCTAAGAGATACGCTCGTGCAAGGCCACAACGGCGAGTTCGACATCGGAGGTACTGCCATGGGCGGGACGCTCGGCGTCTTGCCGACGGGGCGCCTGCCCTTCGCCGACCTTTACGAACGCTACGGCCTGCTCGCGCACGCCACGTACGACAATCTCGACTTTCAGGCCGAGCAGTGGTACGGTGACGACCACGACTCCGATGGGCTCCTAACCAATCAGTCTTCCAAGGGCGGCTACGTGCGGCTGAAATACTATCCGATCCCTCATGCGTATTTCGGCCTCCGATACGATGCGTATGCCAATCCCTACATCACTCGCGATTTCGTCTACTACGCTGCCGTACAGATCGCCCCGTGCCGCGTCCTGATGCAAGAGGTTCAGTCGCCGGGTCAGCACCCGTACCTCAGCGGCGCGTTTACCATCGCGATTCCACCACCGTTGAAAAACTAGGAGAGAATAGACGATGCGAGTTCTTGTAGTTGAAGACAACGCTGCCGTCGGCGACTCCATCGCGCGCATGCTGGAAGCGCGACGATATGTGACCAACGTCGTCGCCGACGGCGAAGCGGGGCTCGATCATCTGGTGAGCCGCACTTATGACGTTGCGGTCGTCGACGTGGGGCTCCCCGGAATCGACGGCTTCACGCTCGCGCGAAATGCTCGAGCCGCCGGGGTTCAGACGCCGATCCTCATGCTGACCGCGCGCGACGCGGTGGAAGATCGCGTGGCCGGCCTGGAGTGCGGAGCCGACGATTATTTGGTCAAGCCTTTCGTCGAAGAAGAGCTCGTCGCTCGCGTCGGCGCGATACTTCGCCGCGCGGACCGCCCGCTGCTCGGAATGCTCGAAACCGGGGCGCTGCGCGTCGATCTCGCCGCTCGCAACGTTACCTACGAGGGCAAGCCGGTGCCGTTGGGAGCGACGGAGTTTCGGCTCTTGGAGTTCCTGGCGCGCAACGCCGGCATCGCGCTCTCCCGCGCGCACATCGTCGAGCGTATCTGGGATTACGACTTCGATGGCTCGAGCAACATCGTCGACGTCTACGTCAGCCAGTTGCGGCGTAAGCTGGGAAAACTCGGTGCGAGCGGAATCATCGAGACGGTATGGGGAATCGGTTACCGCATAAAAGCTTGATCGCTCGCACCGCCGCCCTCTACCTCTTCGTTTTCGTCTGCGTCTTGGCCGCTCTTAGTATCGGCGCGTACGAGTTCGTGGCCCGCGAATACGCGTCGTTGCTCGCACCGGCGCTGAGCACGCCGGAAGGAGCCGGCGCATTGAGGACGGCGATGCGCCGGGTCGCCTTCACGATCGCCGAAATCGACGCGCCGCTCGTGATCGTCGTCGCCATCGCATCCTACTTCTTGGCCCGCGCCGCGATCGCGCCGCTCGAAGCGGCGCGCGAACGAGAGCGCCGCTTCTCGGCCGATGCCGCGCACGAGTTGCGCTCCCCGTTAACGGCAATTGCAGCCGTCGCGCAGGCGGCACGAGCGGACGCCACGGAGCAGAGCCGCGCTTGCTTCGAAGCGATCGCTCGCAGCGCGCTCGAAGCGTCGGACGTCGTTACCGACTTGCTGACGTTGGCCCGCGATCCGGCACGGCGCGCGCTGCAATGCGAGCCCGTCGACTTGGCGGCGATCGTCACCATCGCCTCTCGCGTTACGCGGCCGGTTGCCGACGCGCGCAACGTGCGGCTCGACGTCGCGCCGGGCAGCGCGATCGTCGACGGCGACGAACGGCGTCTGCGCGAGCTCTCGGTGAACCTGCTCGACAATGCCATTCGTCACGCCCACCAGGCCGTGCGCATCAGCTCGCGGCAAGCCGGCCGCCTCTGCGAAATCGTCGTCGAAGACGATGGCGACGGCATCCCAGAAAGCGAGCACGAACGGGTCTTCGAACGCTTTTATCGCCGCGCGCACGACGGCAAGGGCACGGGACTCGGCCTCGCGATCGTGCGCTGGATCGCGCACGCCCACGGCGGTGCAGTCGAGATCGACCGATCCACCAACGGCGGGGCACGTTTTGTCGCAGCCTTTCCTGCGCGCGAGTCCTAGAGGGAACCTCTCTAGGCGGATACCGCCCACCGCGCGCATAAGCACGACGCCATGCCATTTCGATCGCTTCGCGCGTTCGTCGACGCGTTGCGCAAAGCCGGCGAACTCCACGTCATTTCGGCCAGCGTCGATCCACGGCTAGAAATTAGCGAAATCACGAACCGCGTCGTCAAGGCCGGCGGTCCGGCCTTGTTGTTTTCCGACGTCGCGGGCTCGGAGTTCCCCGTGCTGACCAATCAGTTCGGCACGCATCGGCGGATGGCGATGGCTTTAGAGGCGGAAAGCCTCGATGCCGTGGCGGGCCGCATTCGAGCCTTCCTCGACTTCAAACCGCCGTCGGGCTCGGCGCTGGAAAAACTCACGGGTGCGCTGCACTTCGCGCCGCTGGCCAACGCAATTCCGAAAATCGTGCGCGACGGCAGCGTTGCGGACGTCGT
This sequence comes from Vulcanimicrobiota bacterium, assembly GCA_963736775.1. Lineage (GTDB taxonomy): Bacteria > Vulcanimicrobiota > Vulcanimicrobiia > Vulcanimicrobiales > Vulcanimicrobiaceae > Cybelea. Next base: position 39,462 of record CAVTPY010000013.1, read on the forward strand.
GATGGATCCGCCCGATCTGACGAAGTTGCCGGTCTTAACGACGTGGCCGCTGGATGCGGGACCGTTCATCACGCTGCCGCTGGTAATTACCAAAGATCCGCGCAGTGGACGCACGAACGTCGGGATGTACCGGATGCAGATCTACAACGCGACGCAGACCGGCATGCACTGGCAACGTCACAAACACGGGCGCGCGCATGCCGACGCCTGGGGTAAATCCGTTCCGGTCGCCGTCGCGATCGGTACCGACCCGGCGCTCACGTACGCGGCGACGGCGCCGTTGCCGCCGCTTCTCGATGAGTTCGCATTTGCTGGTTTCTTGCGCGGCAAACCGGTGGAGCTGACGCAGGCAAAAACCGTGGACCTGATGGTTCCTGCCGACGCCGAGTTCGTGCTCGAGGGATACGTCGACAACGAGGATCTACGGCTAGAAGGACCGTTCGGCGATCATACCGGCGTCTATAGCTTAGCGGACCGCTATCCAACCTTTAACGTAACGTGCATCACGCATCGCCGTAATCCAATTTATGCCGCGACCGTCGTCGGCAAGCCGCCGATGGAGGATGCGTGGCTTGGCAAAGCGACGGAGCGTATCTTCTTGCCGCTGCTGCAAGCGATGCTTCCGGAAGTCGTCGACATGAATCTGCCGGTCGAAGGCGGATTTCACAATCTCGCGATCGTCTCGATTCGCAAGTCCTATCCGGGCCACGCGAAAAAGGTCATGAATGCGCTCTGGGGACTGGGTCACATGATGATGCTTACGCGCGCGCTCGTCATCGTCGATGAGGACATCGACGTGGCGAATCCACGGGAAGTCGCCTGGTATGTCCTCAACAACCTCGCGCCGGAACGCGACATCGTGATGATGCCGGGTCCGGTAGACGACCTCGATCATGGCTCCTACAGTATCGCGTACGGCACGAAGATCGGTATCGACGCCACGCGCAAGGATGCGTCGGAGGGTTACACGCGCGAGTGGCCGCCCGACATGATCATGGACGCCCAGACCCGCCGGCTTGTGAGCGAGCGTTGGCGCGACTACGGGCTCGATTCCATCGCGGGCGCCCTCTCACCAAACGACTGGTCGGGGCAGGGGCCGGGCGCCTACAATGCGCTGATGAAATGAAAGCCGTCGGCATTTTCTTGCGCGAGATTCGCCTCGAGCACACGCTCTTCGCACTGCCCTTTGCCTATGTCGGCGCCATTCTTGCCGCGCGCGGGATTCCAACGCCGGCGCAACTTGGCTGGATAACGCTTGCCGTGCTGGGCGCGCGAACGGCGGCGATGGCGGCAAATCGCTTTCTCGATCGCGAAATCGACGCCCGCAATCCTCGCACGCAACGGCGGGCGCTGGCGAGCGGTTTGCTGCCTGCCTCGACGATGCTCTGGGCTACGGCCGCGGGGCTCAGCATTCTCTTATGGGCAGCGTGGATGCTCAATCCACTATGTCTAAAGCTCTTGCCGATCGCCGTCGTCCTTTTGCTGATCTATCCGCTCTGCAAACGCTTCACGTGGCTCACCCATTTCGTGCTGGGCGCGGTCGATGGCTTGGCACCGTTGGGAGCCTACGTCGCAATCGCCGGAAAGATCACGCTCCCTGCCCTCGCGCTCTTCGCGGCGGTCACGATCTGGGTCGCGGGATTCGACATCATCTATGCGCTGATGGACCTATCCGTCGACCGCGAGCAGGGAATCGCGTCGCTGCCGGTTCGCTTTGGGGAGCGCAGCGGACGCTCCTTGCCGATCCTGCTTCATCTTGGAATGCTCGCATTGCTCGCTGGTGCCGGAATGCTCGACGCGGCCGGCCCGTCATACTATCTCGGCATCGCCGCGTTGGCGATTCTAATCCTGTATGAAGAGTATCTCTTTCGCAGCGGCGCCAATCTCTTCGTCATCAACGAACGGGTCTTTCTTTCGAACATGACGTTTTCGGTCGTCTTCTTGCTGACGACGCTGCGAGCTTACCGATGAAGCGCCGCGCGTTCATCGCGGCCGCGGGCGCGGCCGCCGCCGGAACAACGCACGCGGCGGCACAGGTCATTCCCGGCCAGCCGCTCAACCCGCTCAACCAACCGTTCTTGCAGCAGCTTACGATCGCCGTCAACGTCACGCTCTCCGGCGCGTTGGGAAAGTACGGCCAGGAGGTCGTCAAAGGCGTCCAGGCCGCCGTCGACGAGCAGAATCGCTTTAACGCGCAGATATCTAACGTCTGGGGATTCCGAGGCATCGACGATCGCAACGACCCGGGCCTTGCCGCCTCCAACGCCAACGTCGCAGCGGCCGATTCGACGGTGATCGCAATAGTCGGCAACCTCACGGCTCCGATGACGCTGGCGGCGCTTTCGCGCTATGCGAACATGGGTTTCGCCGTTATCGTGCCGACCGTTACGGCCGATTCGGTCACCGCGCGCGGTTACCACAACGTGTACCGTCTCCCGGCCAAGGACAGCGGCTCGGGACGGCTCTTTGCGGGTGCGGCGCTCGAGGATAAGCGAGGCGTTCCGACGATAGCCATCGCCTTCGACGGCGACTATGGTTACGACGTCGCGCGCGGATTCGTGACCGCGGCCAAGAGCGATCATCACGATTCCGACTTGCTGCTCTTTCCGATCGCCAAAACCGACCCCGCACAAGCGGCGCGAACGGTGATGGACCGCAGTCCCGGATACGTCTTTCTTGCCGGAAAGACGACTGAGATGGGGCCGGTCGCCGAAGCGATGCGTCTTGCCGGGTACACGGGCGACTTCGGCGCGGCCGATGGATTCTATAACACCGAAACGATTACCACCTACGCAAAAACGCTCGACGGCGCGTACGTCGCCTCGTCGATGCCGCCCCTCGATCGCATTCCCAGCGCGATGCAGCTCGTTACCGACTTTCAGCGCGAGGTCACGCAAATCACGACCTTCTCCGCTTACGGTTACGCGGCCGCCCAGCTCATAATTTCCGCGTCGCAGCGCGGGTACGCCGCGACGCGCACCGCGCTGTTGAACGAGTTGCAGCGCGGAGGCACGTTCACGGCCCTTATCGGCCAGTTCGCCTTCAACATCAGCGGCGATCCGCTCATTCCCAACATCTATCTGTACGCGATCGGCAGCGATGGATTCAAGTACGTTCGACCCGCGGTGCGGACCGGTTTTGTTCTGTAGCAAAAACACGTAGCGCCGCGGGAAGAATTTCGAAGCGAGCCGGCGTCGTTCCGGCCGGCTCTCCATCGGCGGTGATGCGGTGCCGACGGCGGGTGCTTACCAAAAACGCGGTTGACCGAAAGGTGCGGACGCCATGGGCCGATCGTCCCTGATGCGCGAAGATCGCGGCGAGAACCCGGATCGCCGGCCAGAGGCCGACGCCGTCGACGGCGTAGAGGTCCAGCCAGCCGTCATCGATTGCTGCGTCGTCCACCGTGATGAAGCCGCCGAAACTTTGGCTGTTCGCTACCGTTAGCTGTATCGTTTTCAAGCTCGCGCGCTTGCCGTCGTAGGCAACTTCGGCGTGAAATGGGCGCGCGAATCGAACCGCGCGCAGCGCGCTCAGCGCAATGGCGGCGAATCCAAAACGCCGTTTGTCCGCGGACCTCTGCTGCTTCGTAATGCGGCTCGAGACGCCGACGCTCGCCTCAGTCGCATAATAGACACCGTTGACGCGAGCGACGTCGATCCGTCGAGTCTTACCCGACGCGATCAACGCACAGGCCGCACCGAGATCGAGCGGAATCGCCAGCGTGCGCGCAAGGTCGTTGAAGGTACCCAGCGGCACGATCCCGATCGGTAGGTCGAGCTCGATCGCGCGGGAGATCTGGTGTGCAAACGTGCCGTCGCCCCCGGCCACGACGATGGCATCGAGGGGGGGCCCTGGGGCACTCTCCGCGACGGGCTCGATCCCCATGCGCCTGAGTTGCTCGCGGACGGCTGCGCCGAACTGACGCCCGCGCCGCGAGCGCGGATTGACGACGAGCGAAACGCGCATCGCTACCGGCGCAGCGCGATCAGAAGACGGACTAGCGCAATCGCCGACCAGCCCGCGATACCCGCCAGAATGACCGTGCCGCCGATCATCGCCCAGTACCCAAGCGTTATTCCCATTTGGGTCATCGGATCGACATAACCGATGGCTTTTTCGGAGATGCTCAAACTCTCGTAGACACTACGAAAAACAAACCACACGATCGCGGCGCCCGGCGCCGTGAGGCCGAAGATCGTCAGATAATATTGGAGCAGCTCTTTCCGACGATTCACTAAAACAGAGCTTCGCCGCAGTGCGCCGAAGAAACCCCTCCTCGAGATGCCTTCCCGCAAGCGCCGGCCCAGACCGCATAACCCGATGCCCGAGTCGCGCTACGAGGTGCTCGCGCTCTTTACCGGCGCGATGATCGGCGCGTCGCTCGTCATCATGTCGACGGGCGCCCTGATGCCCTTCTTCAAGTCGGCACTTCATCTCGATCAGGCCCAACTTGGATGGCTGCTCTCCATTCAGTTCATCGGTTCGGTTGCGATGACTTCGGTCGCGGGCCTGCTGACCGACCGTTTCGGCGACAAGGCGATCGTGCGCTGGAGCGGCGTGCTCATGAGCCTTTCGCTCGTCGCAGCCTCGCTGGCCGCGAGCTTCTCGTGGCTCTTGGGCTGCCTGCTCGTCTATGGAATCGGTTACGCTGCCGTAACGCCGGCCGGCAGCCACGCCATCATCTTCTTTTTCAAAAAGGCGGATCGCGGCATCGCCATGGGAATTCGGCAGTGCGGGGTACCGATCGCGGGCGTCTTGGGCTCGCTGCTGCTGCCCGCCATCGCGCTGCGCTCCGACTACCGCGAGGCGCTCGCCGCTGCCGGCATATTGACGTTCGTCGCGAGCACGATCGCTTCGCAGTTCTATCGCGAGCCCTCCGAGTTGGAGGGCGAACGCGTATCGCTGCGTACCATGCTGGCCGAGATGGTCCAGATCGCTCGAGAATCTCGCCTCATTTTGCTCACGCTTACGTCGATGGTCTTGATCGCCGGCCAGCTCGCACTGATTGGATTTCTTACGCTGACGCTCGTGCATCGCGCGGGCTACTCGTTGAGCTTGGCGCTCGCACTCTTCACGCTCTCGCAAGTGGCTGCGATCTTCGGCAGGCTCTCGTGGGGATGGCTGAGCGACCATCTCTTTGCGGGAAGCCGCGCGCTGCCTCTGGCAACGGTGTGCGTGCTCGTTGCGGCTATCGCGTTTGCATTCGCTTCGGTTACCGCGGGAACGCCACCGTGGTGGGCCGCGTTCTTGGCAGCCGCCCTGGGCTTTACAGCCGAAGGCTGGCTCGGCGTGAGCGTCATCGGATTTGCGGAGATCGGCGGCGAGGAGCACTCGGGGAGCGCGCTCGGCGTCGGGCTGACGTGGACGCTGCTGGCGGCCTTTATAACGCCGGCGCTCTTCGGAGCGCTCGCGCAAGTGCACGGTTTTGACGTTGCGTGGCGTTGCTTGGCGCTTCTTCAGATACTCGGCATCGTACCGGCGTTACTCGCCAGCCGCGCGGTAGCGCAGCCAGCCTCTGCGAAAACCCAATAGGCGACGTTGTCGCAGTAAAAAACAAGTAGGCCAAGCCGTCTCCAACATCTCTTCCAAACCAGTACGGTTCGTACGAGACGGCCGGGTATTATTTGCACCAGCAGCTCGAGGGCTCGCCTAAATATAAGGCGCTTCCCCCTCGCAAGGACGATGGCGATTAGGATCCTTCAAACGCCCATGCAAAGAGCCCGAAGCGTATGCTTCGGGCTCTTTAACTTTCGCGCCAACCTTCAAACTGCCCAGAAAGGGACTCGAACCCCCACGATGTTGCCACCACTGATACCTGAAACCAGCGCGTCTACCAATTCCGCCATCTGGGCGCGGGTCAAGGTCGATTCGCGACGGTCGCCGTGCGGCCCCGCTCCATCGAAACCCCAGGGGTGACCGCCGGTTTGGAGTGACCGGTATGTCTCTTCCAATTCTCGCGGTCGAAGATGCGTCCGCGCTCGATCCCTACTCACGAGCGGTCACGGCGGCGGCAGAACGGGTCAGCCCGGCGGTCGTCTGCATCGATGTGCGAAACGGCCGGCGCGGCGGCAACGGTAGCGGCTTCGTCTTCACGCCCGACGGCTTCATCCTCACGAACAGCCACGTCGTGCACGAGGCGCAACGCATCACCATCGCGCTGCTCGATGGGCGCGAGTTTCCGGCGACGCTCGTCGGCGACGACCCGCATTCGGATCTGGCGGTGCTCCGCGTGGATGCACCGGACCTCGCTCACGCCTCACTCGGAGACTCGGCGTTCTTGCGGCCGGGTCAGCTCGTCGTCGCCGTCGGCAATCCGTATGGGCTTGCCTATACGGTGACTGCGGGCGTCGTCAGCGCGCTGGGCCGCACGTTACGTTCGCAGTCGGGGCGCCTCATGGACAACATCATTCAAACCGACGCGGCACTCAATCCCGGGAACTCCGGCGGCCCGCTAGTCTCTGCGAGCGGCGATGTCATCGGCGTGAACACTGCGGTGCTTCCGGGACAAGGTCTGTGCTTTGCAATCGCCGTCAATACGGCCAAGCACGTCGCGGGCCTCTTGATGCGCGACGGCCGCGTGCGGCGCGGTTACCTCGGCATTGCCGCGCAAGACATCGTGCTCGCACCGGCGTTGGCACGGCGACTCGGATTGGCCGATCGTCGGACGATCGTGATCGACTCCGTGGAGCCGGGAAGCCCCGCCGATACCGCCCAACTAAAGACGGGCGACGTGCTGCTTTCGTTCGAGGCCCAACCGCTGCTCGGCGTCGACGCACTGCATAAGGTTCTCACGAGCATCGACCTCACCCGCCCGTACCGGATAGAGCTGTTGCGGCGTAACGAGCGCCTGTCACGCATCGTTTTGCCGGTAGAATCCCCCGAGTAGCCGGCGAATGAGCGGTAGAGCGTGATTCGAAAGCTGCTGCCAATTCTTGGCGTGACGTTCATCGATATCGTCGGCTTCAGCATGCTGATTCCGATGCTGCCGTACTTCGTGACGCATTTCGGCGCCTCGGCCTACGTCGTCGGTCTACTCGTCGCGACCTTTTCGTTCTGCCAGTTCGTCTCGGCCCCGCTGTGGGGCATCGTCTCCGACCGGATCGGCCGCAAGAGCGTCCTCATCATCAGTCAAATCGGCGCTACGATCGGTTGGGCGATGCTCGGTCTGGCGCCGAATATTGCCGGCGCGCTTTCGCTTGCGCCGATCGCGGTCGTCTTCGTCGCGCGCGCCCTCGAAGGGATCTCGGGCGGCAATATCAGCATCACGCAAGCCTACGTCGCCGACCTCATCGAGCCGCGCGAGCGGTCGCGCGCCTTTGGATTGATCGGCGCGATGTTCGCCGCGGGCATGGTCTTCGGTCCGGCGGGCGGCGGCCTTCTCTACTCACGGTACGGTTTTGCCGTCCCGTTTCTCGTCGCCGCCGCGTTGCAGTTCCTAACCTTGATCGTCACGATCGTCATGCTTCCGGAATCCCGGGCGCGAACGCACGATCAGAATCGCTTCGCGATCGCGACGCTCCTGGCGAGTTTCGGCAAACCGCGTCTCGGCCGCATTCTCTGGCAAAAGCTCGCGATCGCGCTGGCGCTTTACGGATGGTTCGCGGTTTTTGCGCTCTACTTGCAACGCCAGCTCGGATTCTCGCTGGCACAGACCGATTATCTCTTTTCGATCTTCGCGGTCTTCAACGTCTTCATGAACGTCGTTATGGTCGGACGCATCTCCGCGCGCCTGGGCGATCGCTGGATGTCAAACGTCGGCTTAACATCGCTGGTCGCCGGTTTTGCGGTCGTACCGTTCGTCCACAACATTCTGCTGCTCTCCGCATTGATGCTGCTCTTTGCGTTCGGCATTGCGCTCACGAACACGGGTATCACCGCACTGATCAGCAACGCCGCGTCAGATCGCGATCAAGGGATGGTGCTGGGCACCAGCTCGTCGCTCGATTCGCTCTCCGGAATTCTCGCGCCGCCGGTCTCCACCGGCCTGTTGTCGGGATTCGGATCGCCCTTTGCCGGCGTGGAGTCGCTGGCGCTCGCAGGCCTCGCGCTGGTGATGGGTTTGCGAAGCGCACGCGGTGAAGAGCCCGCGATAGAAACGGAGGCGACCGCATGAAATCTAGGTCTGCCAGGCCCGGTCACCTGGCCACTAGGGCGGTTGGTTCTCACCCTGGATAAACCGCGGGATATGCGCCGGAAGGCCCTCGGCGCTGGGCTCCGCGTAGAACTCCGCTTCCCCGCGCTAGAGCCTGAGTTTAAGCTGCAGTCTTCTTCCGCCGCTTGGCTTCGGCCGGCTTGCCGTTTCCGGCGGAGGCCACGGTGCGGCGATTCTTGCTCTCTTCGAGACTCTTCGCCAGTACGTCCATGAGATTGACGACCTTCGATCGCGCCGGCGCTTTCTTGGCCTTCGGCAACTCCTTGCCTTCCGCGCGCGCTTCGATCATCGTCAAGAGCTCGTCGCGATACTTGTTGGTGAACTTTTCGGGCTCGAACTCGTCCACGCTCATCGTATCGATGAGCATGCGAGCCATCTGCATCTCTTTCTCCGGCAGCTTCTCCGTGTCGGGCAAGTTCGAGCGTGTCGGAGGCGACGATCTCGTTTGCCCAGTGCATCAGCTCCAGCACGAGCGCTCCATCGATCGGCTTTACCGCGGCGATGTATTCCTTGGTGCGAATGACGACGCGCGCAATGGCGACGCGATTGCTCTCCGCAAGCGCCTCCCGCAGCAGCGCGTATGCGTGGCGACCTTGTTTGGTCGGCTCGAGATAGTACGGCTTGTCGAAGAACATCGGACTGATCTTGTCGAGTTCGACGAACTCGACGATGTCTACCGATTGCGTTGCCTCGGGATTGACCTTTGCGAAGTCGTCGTCGGTCAGTAGGACATACTGACCCTTTTCATACTCGTATCCCTTGACGATCTCGTCCCAGGGGACGGGTTTACCGTCAACGCTGCAGACGCGCTCGTACTTGATGCGCCCCTCGTCCTTCTTGTGCAGCAGGTTGAAGGAGAGATCGTCGGTCTTTACCGCCGTAAAGAGCTTGACCGGAATCGTGACGAGCCCGAAGTTAATGGCTCCCGACCAGATTGCATGTGCCATAGCCCGACTATTCTACCCAACGGGCGCCGGCCTGTTTGCTACCCCCGTTCCCTCCAAAGCCGATTGGCCTTGGCGCTCGGTCCCTCCAGCCGCTGTTTCTTCCAGGCTTTTCGGCCCCCAGAGATCGCCTTCGCGCGCCACGCGGGCAGGCGCGTGCGGATCGTGAGCTTGGCGAACTCGTCGGCCGGCGCTACGCCCGAGCGCCGGCGAGCAAAGGCCTCGACCTCGGCCCAGTGCAGCGGGGTCGAGACCGGCGCGCCGTCGCGGGCGCGCACCGAGTAGGGCGCGACGATCGTCTTACCGAGACCGACCTGGACGTAGTCGATGTAGACGGCGGTTTGCGGCCGCTTGGCGATGGTGCGCTGCAGCGTTGCAAGGTCGCCGAGCTCGGCGGCCGCGTGGCGGGCAACGATTTCGGCAAAGACTTTGGCCGTCTCGTACGAGTAGCCCGCGGCGAGCGGCACGACGACGTGCAATCCGAAACCGCCGGTCGTTTTGACCAACGGCTTCAATCCGATCTCGGCGAGCAGAGCGCGAATGCTCAGCGTCACGGTCGCCAGCGTCTGCAGCGTACACTTCTCTCCGGGGTCGAGATCGAAGAGCACGAACTCGGGTTCGTCGAGCGTCGGAATGCGCGACGTCCAGACGTGCAACACGATCGCCGCGAGGTTTGCGAAATAGACGAGGCTCGGTTCGTCGTTGCAGAGCGGAAAGGTGACTCACTGCGCGATCCTCCGGGGGTCGGAACGGTCACCCGCTCGACCCACTCGGGCATGCCGCGCGGCATCTGCTTCTCGAAGAACGTCTCGCCGTCGATGCCATTGGGATAGCGTTGAAGCGTGAGCGGCCGATCCTTCAAGTGCGCAACGGCGTGCGGGGCGACGCTTCGGATAATAGGCGATCAGATCGGCTTTCGCGTAACCGTCGCGCGGCCACAAGCACCTTATCGAGATTGGACAGCGAGAGCGTATCGCGCACCGACGCTAATCGTCGAGCGTTCTTTCGAGCTCACGCGTCCACCGGAATTTCCGCGACGACATCGGCGGCCCGCTTGTCCAAGCGAAGGCCGACGTACGCGGGTTGGCGCAGATAACCGTCGCGCGTCCACTCGGCAAAACGCACCTCGGCGACGAGCTGCGGCTTGCACCAATGGGTCGGCGCGTTTGCATCAGACTGCGTTGACGAACGGCGAGCTCTTGCGCTCGATCTTTTGGAGCCGCGCGTAAAGCTCGGAAAGCCCTTTTACCGTAAAGCCCGTTCCGACCGAGCCAACGTAACGCAGTCCTTTTTTCTCGTAAACGCCGAGCAGCAACGCTCCGAAGCCTTTGCGGCTGCCTTTGGGTTCGGTCCAGCCGCCGACGACGAACTCTTGCTCGTAGCTCGTCTTGATCTTGACCCAGTCGCGGCTGCGCCGCTCTTGATACGTCGAGTCGCGGCGCTTTCCGATGATGCCTTCGAGGTGCTTCTTGCGCGCGACTTCGAAGAGCTCTTTGCCTTGGCCGATGACGTGCTTGGAATAGAGCACGATGGTGTCGTCTTTGATCAATCGTTCCAGCAGCGCTTTACGCTCTTCCAGCGGGGTCTGGCGCAGATCCTTGCCGTCGGCGTAGAGCAGATCGAACACTGCGTAGGTCAACCCGGCCGGCTTCTTCTGCGACTCCTGCAGACGCTGAAAGGCCGAGCGCCCTTGCGCGTCGAGGCTGACGATCTCGCCGTCAACCACGACCGGTACGCTGGCAAACGCGCTCGCGAGTTCCTTGAGCGACGGAAAGCGTTGCAGCATATCGATCCCGTTGCGCGACACGAGCGTGAGCTCGCCCTTCTCATCGATCGTGCAGAGCGCCCGATACCCGTCCCACTTGATCTCGAAGAGCCACGCGGGGTCGTCGAATGGTTCGGAGACGAGCGTCGCGAGCATCAGCGTTTTGGGATGGGGAATCGGATCGCGTTTGGCGATGCGTTTGCGCGCCGGCGCGGCCGTGTAGCGCGCGGCCGGCTTGGATTGCCACGTCTTGGCCCGCGGATCGGCGGCGACGTCGGCCAGCGTCTTGCCGCTTTTGACCGATTCGGGATGAGCGGCCGGATCGTATTTCGGGTCGGCGTACTCGTCGCGGTCTTTGAGCAAGAGCCACGGCTCGCCGTGCTCGTCCTCGCGCGCCTTGATCTTAACCAGCGTAAACTCACCTTTGAGCTTTTTGCCGTGCAGGATGAACTTGATCTTACCGTTTGCGATCTCCGCGGCCGGGTCGGTGCCTTCGGCGAGGGCGTAGGTGCCGCGATCCCAAACGATCACGCTGCCCGCGCCGTACTGCTTCGCCGGAATGTTGCCCTCGAAATCCCGGTAATCCATCGGGTGGTCTTCCACGTGCATGGCGAGCCGCCGGTCGAGCGGAACGAGCGTCGGCCCCTTGGGCACCGCCCAGGAAGCGAGCACCCCTCCGGCTTCCAGGCGGAAATCGTAATGCAAGCGCGTGGCGCGATGCATCTGCACGACGAATCGCAGCTTCTCGGCGGCTTTTTCCTTGCGGCCGCTAGGCTCCGGCGTCGCCTTGAAGTCGCGCTTTTTTCGGTAGGTCTCCAGCGACCCAGGACGCGTTCCGGGGGCTTTTTTCGGCATCGCGATTTTGCGTTCGACGTGGCGGCGCGCTACTCTTTACCATATGCTCTACGGCGCGATCGGTTTGGCGTGCTCCGCGTGCGTTGCGGGAGTCGCGGCGTGGCGCAGCCGCAGCGCCGGCGGTTACTACGATCGCGGCGTGTACGGCCTGGACGCGCGCGCACACCGGCGTTACGCCTCGATCAGCCTCGCGTTTGCGGTCTTTTTCGCCGCGATGCTCGTGCTGCACGCCGTGACGGCAGGCATTGTGGGATTGGCGCTGTATGCGCTAGTTGCAGTGTTCTACGCAACCTCGTTCCTGCGCGGAGCGTCCGACATCGATGAGTGACTTTCGTTTCTCGCCGAGACCCAATCGAGCCCACGAAATCGCCTGGATGCCCTGGGACGCGCAGACGTTTGCTCGCGCGGCTTCGCAGGACCGGCCCATCCTACTCTCGATCTCGGCGGTCTGGTGCCATTGGTGTCACGTGATGGACGAGACGACCTACTCCGACCCGGGCGTCATCGAAACCATCAACCGCCGCTTCGTTCCGATACGCGTCGACAACGACAGGCGCCCCGACATCAACGCGCGCTATAACATGGGCGGCTGGCCCACGACGGCATTTCTGACGCCCGCCGGACGAACGCTGACCGGCGCGACCTACCTGCCGCCGGTGCAGATGCATCGCGCGCTCGAGGAGATCGCGCGCTTTTACCACGAGCAGAAGAACGAAATCGCCGAGCTTCCCGCAATGTCGCGATCGCATGACGCGCTGCGCGAACCCGTGGTATCCGGCGACCTAAGCGACGCACCGATCACGCGACTGCTCGAAAATCTTGAAAGCAACTTCGACGAGGAGTTCGGCGGTTTCGGTGACGAGCCGAAGTTTCCGCAGCCGGAGGTACTCGAGTTCTTGCTCTCCGAGTGGCGCCTTTCGGCTAATCAGCGCTATTACGCGATGGTTTCGAAGACGATCGGCGGCATGTCGCGGGGCGGAATGTACGATCACGTCGAGGGCGGTTTCTTCCGTTACTCGACGACGCGCGACTGGAGCGTCCCGCATTTTGAGAAGATGGCCGAGGAGCACGCGGGCCTGCTCCGCGTTCTCGCGACGCTCGCGACCTTCGCTCCCACCGACGATTCTCACACGACGCTCGTATCGGCGACAAACTACGTGCGCAGCGTTCTGCTCGATCCGCAGACGGGGTTCTTCGGCGGCAGTCAAGATGCCGACGAAGCGTACTTCGCGCTGCCGCTCGACGAGCGCCGCCGGCTGGTCGCGCCGTTCGTCGACCGCACCTCGTACACCAACTGGACGTGCGCGCTCGCGGGCGCATTCTTTGCCGTCGCGCGAGCGCTCGACGACGATGCGCTGCTGGCGCAAGCCATCACGACGCTCGATAACGTGGCGTCGCGCCTCGTCGATTCGGACGGTTTGCTCTATCACGTTCTCGTACCGGGCGGCGCGCCCGAGGTGCGCGGTTTGCTCGTCGATCACGTCGCCTACCTTCGCGCCCTGCTCGATGCGCACGAAGCGAGCGGAGAGGAGCGCTTCTTGGAGCGCGCGCGAGCGCTTGCGCAAACGACGATCGAGGCTTTCGAAGCGCCGGGCGGCGGTTTCTACGACCGGCTCGCGGGCCGCGAATCCTTCGGCAATCTCGCAATTGCCGACCGTCCGATCGTGGAGAACGGCCTGCTCGCGGACGCGCTCTTGCGTTTGGACGCACTCACCGCGCAGCCGGCGCACCGCGATCGCGTGAAGCAAACGCTCGCGCTCTACGCGGCTACCGCCGCTAACGCCGGGTCGTTTGCGGCATCCTATGCGCGCGCGCTCCGCCGGTATCTCTCGCCCGAGGTTGTAGTTCGCATCGTCGGCGGTGCGAAGGAGACCGACGAGTTTCGCGAAGTTGCGCAACGGCTTCCCTCACCGTTCGTCTCAGTCCGAACGCTCACGGACGGTGCAGCCGCGCAACTCGGGATGCCGGCAAAACCCGCTGCCTACATCTGCGCCGGAACGACGTGCGGCGCCCCCGTTGCGGATCCGAGCGGCCTTCGAGGAGCATACGACGCGCTTCCCCAGCGCCGATAAGGTCGTGGTACCCGCGGGGGAGAAACGCTAGGAATGGAATGTCGCTGCCGGCCGCCGTATCTCGAAACGCTTCGTTCGCTCGCGAGCGTAAACCGGGGAGCTTTCGTCGCCATGGCGGGCAGCCTGGTCGCCGCGTCTTCGGTGCGCGCCGCGGCGGCAACGGCCGGTGCGGCCGACGCGATTCTCATTAACGGCCGCTTTCGTACGATGGCCGCCGCTTCGGTTGTGGACGCGGTCGCCATAACCGGCGGGCGCTTCTCGGCGATCGGTTCGCGGACGCACGTGATGACGTACCGCGGGCCGCAGACCGAGGTCGTCGATCTGCGGGGCGCGACGGTTCTTCCTGGATTCGTCGAGCCGCACATGCATTTTATCTACCAAATCGTCATTGCGAACTTGCTCGTGGCGCGATATCCGCAGTGCGCGTCGCTCGACGCATTCTTGGCGGCGCTCCGTGGCGGGCTCGCAAGCGTGCCGGCTGGAGACTGGTACGGGGCGTTCGGATTCGACAACTCGGTGATGACGCCGTACCGCCAGCTAACGATGCAGGATCTCGATACCGTCTCGACCGACGTGCCGATCTTCGTCATAAATCCGTCGGGACACATCGGTTACGCGAACGGCAAGGCATTTACGATCCTCGGCATCACGGCGCAGTCGCCCGACGTGCCCGGCGGCGGTCGCTACGGCAAAGATGCCGCCGGTGCGCTCAACGGCGTGATTTACGAGCCGCCGGCGATGGCGCCGTTCATCGAAAAGTTGCTTTCGAGCGTCTCCCCGACGCCGGAGAAGATCGCCGGATGGTATGCCGGACTGTTGGAAACGGCGGCCAAGGCCGGCGTTACCACCGTCCACGATGCGGGGATCGGCCCAACGGGCAAGGTGCCCGACGACTGGGCCATCTACACCGCGCTCGTCTCGCGCGCGAACAATCCGGTTCGCATCAGCACGATGCCGGATTTTCAAGAGCACGCGACCTTCGACGACGTCGTCGCCAAGATCCCGCGCAGTCCGGGCGCACCGATCTTCCTCGCCGACGGGCGCCTCTCCGTACCGTGCGTCAAATTCTGGGCCGACGGGTCGCTCCAAGGTTTCACCGGCGCACTTACGCAGCCGTACCTCGGCAAACCAAATAACAAGGGCTCGCTCAACTGGGAGCCCGGTCCGCTCAACGAGTTAGTCGCTCTCGCTAAGAAGAACGGATGGAGCGCCGCGATCCACGCAAACGGTGACGCTGGGCTCGATCTCGCACTCGGCGCTCTTTCCAGCGCGTACGGCAGTACGGCCGCACCGGGCTTTCGTAACCGTATCGAGCACTGCACGGTTACGCGGCCCGAGCAGTGGGACGCGCTGCAAAAGATGAACCTGGCCGTCTCGTTTACCGAAGGGCACGTCTACGAGTGGGGCCTTCCATTCGCACAACGAATCCTCGGCGAACCCCGCGCCGAAGGCATCGATAACGCGCCCGAAGCGATCCGTCGCAACCTGGTCTGGAGCATGAACTCCGACTACGCCACGACCGATATCCACCCGTTACGCTACATTCAAACCGCCGTCACGCGGACGCCGCTGGGAGCGACGAGCCCGCTGGGCCCGGACTTGCGCGTTTCCGTCGACCAAGCTCTGCGAGCCATGACGATCAACGGCGCGATCGCGTGCCAGCTCGAAGACCGCGTCGGCAGCATCGAGCTGGGGAAGGACGCCGATCTCGTGGAGCTCGCTGCCGATCCCGCAACGGTCGATGTTTCGTCCATTGCAAGCATCCCCGTGGTAGCGACGTGGTCCAGAGGGATGCGTTTCGTGCACGCATCCTGACGCGCTTGCCGTCACGCTCGATGCACCTACGTCCGCACAAAATGTAGCCAGTACCAGCATCCCCAAACTCCCACGACGATCGAATAAACGATGAGGGCCTTCCCCCATGCGGGCACGCGCTCGCGTACCGCAAGCATCATCAGTGCGACGAGAAATGGCTCGAAGTCGAGCGCATGCCGCATCCCGAACTGCGCGAAACCATTTACGTAATAGAGGAAGTTCGGGATCGCAACCAAGATGGCCGCGACCCAGAGTGCGAGCACCCAGCGAACGGGCGAACGAGCGCAGAACGCGAGCAATAACGCGGGGGACGTCCACGTTAGGGCGACGCCCGAATACTCCGGACGCAGCCACGGGAAGCTCGGCAAGAGCGTCGGCAACTGCGCGAAAAACGACCAGAGCTGGTTCGGCAGATACGCTAAGCGAAAAGGCGAGCCGGTCGGCATTCCGACTTGGTCCAGATGGTACCAGGCGCTGTAACCGATGTCGCTCAACGTTCCCCAGCGCGCCTCGTTGTAGAGAACCCAGAGGATGCCGACCGGAACGAGCATCGCGCAGAATGAGCCGAGCCTTCGCACTTGCACGTCGCGTGACGACTCAGTCGCCAGAAAAAAAGCGTAGACGGGTAAGGCGACAATCATCGAAAAGCGTGACTCGAAGGCGCAAGCGGCGAAGATCGCGACGAGCCAGCCACGCCGTTTACCGGCAAGCTCGACCAACGCCAGCAAGGTAAAGCAGACCGCGGAAACGTGCGCGGTAAACCACACGTCGCCGAGCATCGCGCACCACAAGAGATCGGTTCCCGCCAAAAGGAACGCGCAGATCCACGCGATGCTCGAGCGGCGTACTCCAAAGCGCTCGCCAAGCTCCCACGCCGCGCCGATCGCGACGGCGGCAAGCACGACCGCCAAGCCGGTTTGGTTCGCTCGCGCTCCGAAGAGCGCGACGAGCGGCACGAGCAGCAACGCCGGCAGCGGCCCCTCGATCACGAAGTAGTGGCCATTGTAGGGCAACGCATCGATGTAGGTGCCCGGCCAGTCGATCCACGCATGGCCCGCCAACAACGCCTGCGCCAACAGCACGAAGTTGTTATACGGCGTCGCACGAAGCTGCGATGCGACTGCCGTCACGACGAAGGCGACGAAGGCGGCAACGTACGCCGGCCGAATTCGCGCGGTCAAATGGTCGGGAGCGTCGCCTGCGGGAGCGGTTGAGGCGGCTGGAATGTCGAGGGTGGTAAGCTCTGCGGAAAACGATAATCGCTCCAGGTGATCCGCTCGCGTGCCGGTTTGCCGCCGACCTGCGCGGTGGCATCGGCGGCGACCGGCATCCAATACTTGCCGAAAGTCCCAAACTCGACCTCGCCGCTGCCTTCGACGCCCTCACCGCCGCTCTGAAAGTGGACGGCGCGCGGAAGGAAGTTCGAGCCATCGATCGTCAATCGGTCGATCCGAGCCGCGGAAGTACGATTTAGCGGCGTCGCTTCGTAGACGTAGTCAAAATGCCGGCCGTCTTTCACGGTTCCGAGAAAGAGCAGCTCGTACGACTCGGCGCTCGGCGCAAAGCGGGCGATCGCATAACGATCCACATGCCGTGAAATGCGAACCACTTTGCGAAGCAACGTTATTCCATCGACCGAAAGCGTATCGTCCCGCACGTCGAGTCCGCTGCGATAAATTCGATGGTGTTGCTCGATGTTGCTCGGCCCGACTTGTGAGACGGTGTACGAGAAGACGACGACTTTCGGGGCGGAGGCCGCTTCGAGTGCCAAAGCGTATCGCTGCAAAACGTATTGCGAGTCGAGGTGACCTGAGCTCGCACCAATCGACGCCACCAGTGCAAGCATCGAGACCGCTCGCAACCGGCTCACGTCAGCACGGCGTCGCGAATCGCTTGGAGGGCCGCCTCGGCGCCGGCGCCATCGCTTCCGCCGCCCTGCGCCAATGCCGCCTGACCGCCGCCTTTACCCGCGACCAGCGGAGCCGCCAGCTTCACCAGTTTGCCGGCGTGAATGCCGTCACCGATCAGATCTTCGCTCGCGCTGACCAAAAGGCTGACGGTGCCGTTGTCGATACCGGCCAGGGCGACGACGCCGCTGCGGAAGCGATTTCGGATCGCCGTGTTGAGGTGGCGAAGAGCTTCGCCGTTGGCTTCGTGGAGCACCGCGCCGACAAAGGCGCGATCCCCTTTTCGTTCGGCCTTTGCGACGTATCCGTCGGCATCGGCCGCCGCAAATCGAGCACGCAGCTGCCCAACCGCCGTCTGCATCTCTTTGAGGTCGCGCTGCATCCGCTCGAACCGCTCGAGCAACTCGTCCGGCGACGCCGACATCGAGGCCGAAAGCGTGCCGATGAGATCGCTCTGCTTGTTGACGTACTCCTCGGCAGCCGCCGAAACGCACGACTCGATCCGGCGAATGCCGCTGCCAATCGACGATTCCGACAAAATCACGAAAAGCCCCAGCTCGCCGGTTGAGTGCGAATGCGTGCCCCCGCAGAACTCAATGGAAGGCCCCGCCTCAACGACGCGAATCATGTCGCCGTACTTTTCTCCGGCCATCCAAATCGCTCCGGTCTTTCTTGCTTCCTCGAGCGGAAGCACGCGCGTGACCAGATGCGCGTCGTCGCGGATCATCTCATTGACGCGATGGGCGACGGCACGCCGTTGTTCGGGCGTAAGCGCGCCTTTCGGCCAGCGGAAGTCGAAGCGCATGCGGTCGATGCCGACCCACGAACCGGCTTGATTGACCTCGTCGCCGAGCACGTCTTTGAGCGCGCGCTGCAAAAGGTGCGCGGACGTGTGGTGCCGGCGAATCTCGCGCCGCCACGATTCAAGAACGCCGGCGCGGACCCGATCGCCGGCCGCGAACTCCCCTTCGACGACGCTGCCGTAGTGCGCGATCGCTTCGCCCATGTACTGCGTATCGCGCACCTCGAACACCGAGCCTGTCGAAGTAGCCTGCACTGAGTCTGTCGAATTAGCCTGCACTGAGCCCGTCGAAGTGATTCGCCCGCGATCGCCGATCTGCCCACCGCGCTCCGCATAGAACGGCGTGCGATCCAAAATCAACACGCCTTCGTCTCCTTGCGATAACGAAACGACGGACTTCCCTTCTTTGAGCGCCGCCACGACCTCACCATCGGCTTCGAGGCCCTCATCGTAGCCGGTGAAGCTGCTGCTGATCGCCGGCAGATCCGTTAGCGCCACCACATCGCGCTTTGCGGCGGCGTCGCGGCGCGCGCGTTCGCGCTGCTCTTCCATCAGGCGGTCGAACGCGACGGCATCGACGACGGCGCCGCGCTCGCCCGCGATTTCACGCGTAAGCTCGAGCGGGAAGCCGAACGTGTCGTGCAGCAAGAATGCTTCCTCTCCGCCGATCACTCGTCCCGGCCGTTGCGTCGCCTCGTCGATGACGCGTTCCAGCATCGTCATCCCGCGCTCCAGCGTCCGGTCGAACGTCTGCTCTTCTTGACGCAGCGCCGCCGTTATCCGCGCGGCGCTTTCGCGAAGCTCCGGATAGCCCGGCTCGAGCGATTTCACCGCCGCGGGCACGAGCTCGGAGAAAAAGCCGTCGGGGTAGCCGAGCAGCCTTCCATTGCGAATCGCGCGGCGAATCAAAAAACGCAGCACGAACCCCCGGTCCGTGTTCGACGGATAGACGCCGTCATTGATCAAGAACGTCGCCGAGCGAAGATGATCCGCGATGATATTCTGGCGCGCCCGTTGCTCGCGCTGCTCGAGCGTCGTGCGACCTATCGCCGGCTGCGCCACGACTAAATCGGTGAAGAGGTCGGTCTGATACATCGAGGCAAAGCCGTTACAGACCGCCAGCATACGTTCCAAACCGGCACCCGTGTCGATCGACTTACGCGGCAAATCTTCGAGTTTGCCGTCGGACGTTCGATTGTACTGTTGAAAGACGACGTTCCAGATCTCGACGTAGCGATTCCCGCGATTCGGTCCCGTGTCGCCGGCATCGCTCGCATGCTCGGCGCCCGTGTCGTAAAAGATCTCGGTACACGGTCCACACGGACCGGTCGCACCCATCGTCCAGAAGTTATCTTCGTCAAACCGCGTAATCCGCTCGGGCAGCAGCCCGACGTCGCCGGCCCAGATCCGCGCCGCTTCGTCGTCGCCGGTATGCACCGTGACGTACAGCCGCTGCGGATCTAGACCAAGCACCTGCGTCACGAACTCCCACGCCCACACGATCGCTTCGCGCTTGTAATAGTCGCCGAAGCTGAAGTTGCCGAGCATCTCCAAGAAAGTGCCGTGACGCCCCGTCCGGCCGACGCTTTCGATATCGCTCTTCGCGCCAGCGACGCGCAAACAGCGCTGAACGGTTACGACGCGCGGCGCCGGAGCCGGCTGCTCGCCAAGAAAGACGGGCACAAACTGCTCCATCCCGGCGATCGTAAAGAGCGTCGTCGATATTTCGTGCGGAACCAGACTCGCCGGCGCAAGGAGCTTATGCTCCTTGCCGACCCAGAAATCAATCCACGCTTGCCTAAGCTCCTGGCTCTTCATTCTGCCTTACTATAAACCGCCGCGGGTCGAGGCGTCGATGCGTTTGACGTGATGCCTGGGAGGCTCGGACCGACGAGCGCCTCCGAGGCGTCGCTGCGTTTGACGTGATGCCGGGGAGGCTCGGACCGACGAGCGCAGCCATGGATGGCGGAGCGAGGAGGCCGCGCAGCAGGAGCGGAGCCGGAGGCGGAGCGACGAGCGTCTCCGCGGCATCATGTCAAACGCAGCGACGCCTCGACCAACGACCAGCCTATTCCGCTAGAACCGCGCGGAGCTTGTCCAGCGCCTTGGCCTGCAGGCGCGAGACGTGCATCTGCGAGACGTTGAGGCGCTTGGCGATCTCCGTCTGCGAGACCGACTCGTAAAAGCGAAGGTAGATGATCACGCGCTCTCGGCCGGTAAGGACCCGAAAGGCCCGTTCGAGATTTGCGCGGTCTTCGAGGAGATCGAGACCCGCGTCGGCGATGCCGACGGTGTCCGCGAGCGTCTGCGACTTTTTATCGGTCTCGCCCGAGATTTCGCTATCGAGCGAGAGGAGGTTATAAGCCTGACCCAGTTCCTGGGCCTCCAAGATCTCGTCTTCGCCCGCTCGGAGGTGCTCCGCCAACTCGGTTACCGTCGGGCTGCGGCCGAGGGATATCGAGAGCTTATCGCTCGCGCGGTTGACGGCGAGATTGAGCTCCTGCAGGCGGCGAGGCACTTTCACCGCCCAGCCCTTATCGCGAAAGTATCGCTTGATCTCACCGACGATCGTCGGGGTCGCGTAGGTCGTGAACTCGACGCCGCGTTCGAGATCGAAACGGTCGATGGCTTTGAGCAGTCCGACGGTTCCGACTTGCACCAAGTCGTCGAGCGGCTCGCCGCGATTAGCAAACCTCACTGCGAGAAAACGAACGAGATTGAGATGAACGACGGCGAGCTCGTCGCGCAGTCGTTCGTATTGGGAATCCGTGGTTTGGTTTGGTTGTGAGTGCCGCTCACGCCGCTCGATGAAGCGCTCGAAGAGGGCGCGTGTCCGATCGCGGTCGCGTCGCGCTTGCTCCCGTTCTTGCACTAGTGGCCTAGTGGTCCGTAACGGCGGCCAGCCTCTTGACCATCAGCAGATCCGTCCCCAACGGACTGACGTCGTAGCTAACTTCGTCCATTAACGTCCGAATGAGGAAAACCCCAAGCCCGGCGATGCGAGCTTCATCGAAGTTCATGTTCGGCGTTTGCGCGCGAACGACGCCGTGACGCCCGCTGTCGCGCACGCGAATGCGTAACAAATCGGAGAGCGCCTCGCAGGTCACGTCGATGAATTCGCCGTGCCCTTCATGTTGAATGACGGCGGTGCACGCCTCCGCGACGGCCAGCTTCACGTCCTCGATCTCTTCGATCGAGAAGCGCAGGCGATTGGCGACGGTGGCAGCCGCGAGGCGGGCTAGTGCTACCCATTCGGGTCGAGAAGGAATGCGCAGTTCGACGAGCTCGTTATGGGAACGCTCGACGGCCGGATTCATACCAACGCTTTCATCGCCGCATCTTCGCTTTCAAAGATACCGAAGATCTTGACCAACCCCGTTATGTCGAAGATCTTCTTAATCTGCGGATTGGTGCAAACGAGATTGACCGATCCGCCGTGCTCGCGCACGCGTTTGAGTCCACCGATCAAGACGCCTAGACCCGTGGAATCGATATAACGTACTTTCTCCAGATTGATGACGAGGAAGTAGACGCCTCGGTCGATCAGCTCCCCGATTGCGTCTTTCACCTTCGGTGACGTGTAGACGTCGATTTCACCGCTAAGGTCGACCACGTAACAATCGCCGGGAGCCTCCCGCACGTTCACCTTGATGTCCAAATCGCTATCCCTCCGCCTTCCGTTGGAGTTCGTCGCGAGTCTCTTCCGCCGTCGCCTGCCCCTCGGCAACGGCGGCATCCAAATTGGACCGGGCGCTCTCGACGACTTGCCGGCCCCGTTCGTACAGATCCGATACGCTCGACTGCCATTGCGACGTAACGTCGCCGACCTTCTCGCGAAGGTCGCCGGTCGCGTCCATGGCAAAGTTGCCCGCCTCGCGGGCCTTGCCGGCGAGGCGATCGCGCGCCTCTTCTTGCGTCAAGAATGTGGCCGCGGCCACACCAGCAACCGCACCGATGAGAAAACCGGCGAAGAATCGACCCCCGCCATTGCCTTTGCCCATAATTGAATTACTCCCTAGTTATTTAGTCTTTCCCGTAACCAAGCGCCGTAAACCGGCGCTGATGCCGCCAATTGCCGCGCCGACGTTGATGATGGCAGGCGTAACGGCGCTTCTGGTAAGGTCGGCAGTGCGCGAAAGAGTACCTACCGTTTCCTCGATAGATCTCGTCACTTCGTCAACGTGGGCCAGCGTGTTGCTCACGGGCGTGCCGACGTTTTCGAGTTGCTTGTCCACCTCGTCCAGCGTCGTCCGTACTCGGCCCAGCGTTTTAGCGAGCGCCAGCGCAGCGACAAAAATCCCAACGCCGACCAGCAGAATGCCCACGCCCGCAAGGACGTCAAGGATGAGTGGACCATACGACGTTCCGTTCAAGCTCCTGCCTCCAGCCGCGCGCGGTTCGTTTCGAGTCTACCCATTCCCCCCGCGGTCGTGACCGGGCGGCTCAAAGCCCTTAAATCCGCGACAACCGCGGGGAGAATGCCGAGAACGCGCTCGATCTCTGCCGGCGTCGTCGCCGTGCCGAGAGAGAAGCGAACTCCGCTGGCGGGACCATCCCCCTCCCAGGCCATGGCCGCCAGCACGTGGCTGGGCTCGAGCGTGCCCGACATGCAGGCACTTCCCGCCGAGGCCGAGACTCCCGCGAGGTCGAGGGCGATGATGAGCGCCGACGGGTCGACGCCGGCAAAACTCAGGTTGCTACAGTTGGCAAGCCTCGGGGCATCACTACCGTTGACGGTGACGCCGGCCACCCGCAAGCGGATCTCTGCTTCCAAGCGGTCTCGCAGGGCCGCGACATCCGCGGCCGCCTGGGTGCGTTGCGCGACGGCAAGTTCGAGCGCGCGGGCCATGCCCACGATGGCCGCCACGTTCTCCGTACCGGCGCGGCGGCCCGACTCTTGGCCTCCGCCGACGATGAGCGGGGCAAGGGGAACTCCACGGCGGACGTAGAGCAGCCCGACGCCTTTTGGGCCGTAAAACTTATGCGCGGAGATCGAGAGCAAATCGACTCCAAGCGCTCGCACGTCGATCGGCAGCCAGCTCGGAGCCGCTACGGCGTCGGCGTGGAAGAGAACGCCTCGGCCGCGGGCGATCTCAGCAAGGCCGGCGATCGGCTGTACGGTCCCCACCTCGTTGTTCGCGTACATGATCGAGGCCAGGACGGTGCTGAGGGCGGAGCGATCGCTCGAACTCGGCCGGGTCGACTCGGCCTTGGCGGTCGACCGGCACCAAACTCGTTTCGAATCCGTCTTCACGCAACCGGTCCAGAGCCCCCAGGACGGCGCGATGCTCGACGGCGGAGGCCACGACGTGCGCGGGGCGGCCGAGGCCTCGCGTCGCGCCGAACAACGCCAGATTATTCGCTTCGGTTCCACCGGATGTGAACAGGATCTCGGCGCGGGTGGCGCCGATCGCCGCGGCCACGGAATCGCGCGCGCCGTCCAGCGCCGCGCGCGCCCGGCGTCCCTCGAAATGCAGGGAGCTTGGATTAAAATTGCATTGGCCGGCGGCCTCGCGCATCGCATCCGCGACCGCGTTGCGCACCGGTGTCGTGGCCGCGTGGTCCAAAGAAATTCGATTCGAATTCACAGAATGCTCCAAGTATGCCGCACTATTATTGGCTTGTGCGAAGCTCCAACGCACAACTCCGAGAAGTAGCAACGGGAAACTGGCGGTTCGAGTATCACTCGGACCGCCTTCTTTTTTCTGCCTCGCGCTCCGCGATGATCCGTTCGGCCCCCTGCTTCCTCGGAACGTAATACTTCCGATCGGCCAAACTCGGCGGCAGGTTGAGCTGCTCGACCCCGTAGTCGTCGTGCGAGTAGTGGTAGCCCTCGCCGTAGTGGAGCTGACGCATCAGCCGGGTCGGGGCGTTACGCAGGTGCAGAGGCACGGGATCGTTGCGCGTTTCCAAGACGTCGGCCATAGCGGCGCCGTAGCTCGAGCCGACGCTGTTGCTTTTTGGGGCCGTCGCAAGATAGAGCGTCGCGTGAGCCAGCGCAAAGAAGCCCTCGGGCATCCCGACAAAGTGTACCGCCTGCTGCGCCGCGACGGCCACTTGCAGCGCCGTGGAATCTGCAAGCCCGACGTCTTCCGATGCCAAAATCACCAATCTCCGCGCGATAAAAAGCGGGTCCTCGCCACCCTCGATCAGGCGCGCGAGCCAGTACAGCGACGCGTCCGCATCGCTTGCGCGAAGGGATTTGATCAGCGCGCTGATCGTATCGTAGTGCATCTCGCCGCCCTTGTCGTACCGGGTATTGCGGCGCTGCATCGCTTCGCGCACTACCTCCACGTCGACGTGCGGCGGCTCCCCGCGCGCAGAAGCAGCGGCGAGCTCGAGCGAGCTCAGAGCCGCGCGCGCGTCGCCATTCGCAAGGCCGACCAACAGCGTGCGAGCCTCCTCATCGATCGCAAGTTCCTGCGCGCCCAGGCCGCGTTCCGCGTCGCGCAGCGCGCCATCGACGATCGTTCCGACCTCCTCATCGGAGAGCGCTTCGAGCACAAAGACCCGAGCTCGTGAGAGCAAGGCCGAGTTGACCTCAAACGACGGGTTTTCGGTCGTGGCGCCGATCAGCGTGACGGTGCCGTCCTCGACGAAGGGCAATACGACGTCCTGTTGCGCCTTGTTGAAGCGATGAATTTCATCGATAAAGAGGATCGTCGGCTTTCCGGAGCGCCGCCGAGCTCGCGCGTCGTTGAGAACGCGCCGCAGGTCGCTGACGCCGGCACTTACGGCCGACATTCGCTCGAAGTGGGCGCCGGTACGACCGGCGATGATTTCGGCGAGCGTCGTCTTGCCGCTTCCCGGCGGGCCCCAAAGGATCATCGACGGTACGGCGTCGCGTTCGATCGCAGCGCGCAGCGCGCGCCCGGGCCCCAGCAACTCTCGCTGTCCAACGAACTCGTCGAGCGTGCGGGGCCGCATTCGCGCGGCCAACGGCATGACTATTGTTTGAAAATCGAAGAGCATGTCCGCGCCTTTACGGTGGGGCAGGCACCTTAAGCGGCTTCGGCGTCGCCAACTTCCGGTGAAACTGGCTGGGGAACTGCATCGTCACGTCGTTTTCGGCGTGAGCATCGCCGGTCTGCGTGTTATACAACACTTTGCCGGCGCTCATCTTTCGCGTCCCCGAAACAATACGCACGGCGCCTTGCAGAAGCAAGGTATGTGCTTGGTCGTCCAACGTGCCGTTGTCGGCGGTAACGTTGGTATCGGCTTGCACGTAATGAACGTTTCCAATGGCTCTATATACTTTCGCCGCTCCGTCGATCTGCGCTTTATCGGCCGTAAGCGTCGAGGGGCTCGACGGATGGGAGCCGCCACCACTATCGGTCAGGCTTCCGGCGCCGCCTTGCGAATCGTGCATCACCACGTGGCCGTTGAGATAGAGCTCTTGTTTCTTGTAGTTGCCGTTGGCGCGATCCGCGGTAACGTCGCCGCCGACGCGTGTCATGACGACCTTGGCCGGGGTGCTGAAGTCGCCCGTTTTGAAGTTTGCGTCGAGCGAGCTGGCGTGCACGGTCCAAACGCCGAGATCGAATGCTGCAGGGGCCGAACTCGGCGACGGGCTTGCATTCGGCGACCTCGGGGAACGCAGCGGCGGCGATGCTGACACGCTCGGTTGCAGCGATGGCGAGATGCTCGGCTGCTGCGAGGGTGAGGATGAAGGCTTCGCCAGTGCGACGAGCGCCAGGGTGCCTACGAGCAGCGCGAGACGGCGAATCATAATAGTTGCGTACGTACCTTTACCAAAGGACGCTCAATCGGTCCAAGGAGCGCTGCGAGGCGACTCTCCGAAACGGCGCCTTCGCGCAGCAGCCGGGGACGCGCGCCCGAAATATCGATGATGGAGGATTCGACGGAGTAGGGAACCGGCCCGTGCGCGACGACCAGGTCCGCGGGCGGAAGCATCGAGCCATCGTCATCGCCCAGATATGGGGGTCCTCCCGAACGGACTGCGGTCGTTCCGGCAATCGGTCCGCAACGTTCCAGCAGTGCCCGCGCAAGGGGCTCGTCCGGCACCCGGAAAGCGAGCGTGTGCAAGCCTGCGGCCAGTTCGTCGCCGACAAAGGCCGGTTTGCGAATCAGAACGATCACGGGACCGGGAAGCAACCTTTTGGCGACGGTCGCCGCTAGCGGATTCTCAAATGCATACTCGAGAAACTCCTGTGCCGACGCGACGTGCATCGTTAGCGGCCGGCTGTCCGGTCGTCCTTTGGCCGCGTACACCCGGTCGATCGCCGCCGAATCGTAGGGATCGCAGCCGATGAAATAACTCGTGTCGTTGGGTAAAATGACCGTCCCGCCGGAGAAGACCGTGCGCGCGACCTCTTCGGCAACGTCCTCAATTCGCGCGGCCGATGCATCGATGACGCGCCCCACGCATTCCAGAGCCATTCCCTCATCATTCCTCGTCGACCCGAGTCTTCGCTGTGCCACGGGTCCGCAGGCGCCTAAACGCGCACTCGCGCGCCCGTACCGATGGCGACGCACGACAGCGGATCGTCGGCGACGATCGCCGGCACTCCCGTCACGTCGGAGAGCAGCTTGTCTAAGCCGCGCAGGAGCGCTCCGCCCCCCGTCAAGATGATGCCGCGATCGATGATGTCGGAGGCAAGCTCCGGAGGCGTTTTCTCCAGCACCGATTTGACCGCTTCGACGATAGCGGCGATCGGCTCGGAGAGCGCCTCGCGCACCTCTTCGCTCGTGATCTTCACGGTCTTCGGCAGACCGTTGATGAGGTCGCGGCCGCGAATCTCCATCGCCAGTTCCTGCTCGAGCTTGTAGGCGGAGCCGATCTTGATTTTGATCTCCTCGGCGGTGCGCTCCCCGATCATCAGGTTGTAGACGCGGCGGATAAACCGAACGATGCCTTCGTCCATCTTATTGCCGGCCACGCGAAGCGACTGCGATACGACGATGCCGCCGAGCGAAATCACGGCGACGTCGGTCGTTCCGCCGCCGATGTCGAGGACCATGCTGCCGGAAGGCCCATCGATTGGAAGACCCGCTCCGACCGCTGCAGCCATCGGCTCTTCGATGATCTCAACATCGCGCGCGCCAGCCAGCTTCGCCGCATCCTTGACCGCGCGTTCCTCTACGCTCGTAATCTCTGCGGGCACGCAGATCGTCACGTGGGGTTTGGGTTTGGCGATCGACGACCACCACGAACGGCCCTTCATGACTTTCTTGATGAAGTATGAAAGCATCGCTTCGGTCACTTCGAAATCTGCGATGACGCCGTCGCGCAACGGCCGAATCGCCATGATATGCGCGGGCGTTCTGCCGAGCATTTGCCGCGCCTCCTCGCCGACGGCCAATACCCTGCCCGTGTTCATGTCTTTGGCGACGACGGAGGGCTCGCGCAAGACGATGCCCTTTCCTTTGACGTAAACCAAGACGTTAGCCGTACCGAGGTCGATGCCGATTTCCAAAAACTGACTCCTACTCTAAGAAAGCGCTAGCTCGCCGAAACTCGCGGGTATTCGCTCGTTTCAAAGAATCCCGCCGGCTCGACGAGCGGCGTCACGCCGCTGCTGCGCTGCACCTGGCCGCCCAGCTCCGAAAGCATCTCTTCCAAACGGTCGTAGCCGCGATCGATGTATTCCAGCCCAATGATTTCGGTTTCGCCCGCGGCTGCGAGGGCGGCGACTACGAGACCCGCGCCGGCGCGAATATCCGGTGCTTCCACCGGTGCCCCGGAAAGCTGCTTGGGACCTTTGATGACGGCAGCATTGCTTTCCATCGTCACCTTGACCTCGGCTCCCATACGGGCTAGCTCGTTGACGTACGAAAAGCGAGCGTTGAAGATTGACTCCTCGACGACGCTGGTGCCCGGACAGGTACAGAGAAAGCCGACCATTTGCGGTTGGAGATCGGTCGGAAAACCCGGATATGGAGCGGTAAGAATGTCCGTCCCGCCGGTAATGCCATCGGCCTTCACCCTGATCCAGTCGTCGCCCGTAACGGTGACGACTCCGCATTCCACGAGCTTATCGGTTAGGGCTTGCAAGTGATCCGGCCGGCAGCCGGTCACCGTCACGTCGCCGCGAGTTACCGAGCCGGCCAGCAAAAGCGTGCCGGTCACGACGCGGTCCGCGATGATCTCGTACTCGACGCCGTGCAGCTCGCGGACTCCCTCGATGGCGATCGTGTCGGTTCCCTGACCTGCAATCCGCGCTCCCATCGCGACCAGAAAGTTCGCGAGATCCACGACTTCGGGCTCCATCGCGACGTTTTTCAACGTCGTCGTTCCGTCGGCCAATACCGCGGCAAGCATTGCGTTCTTGGTGGCACCTACGCTTGGCATGCGAAACTCGATTGCGGCCCCGGATAACCTCGTACCGCGGGATGCGGCGATGAGATAACCGTGTGCGTTATGCACGTCGCACCCCAACGCCACGAAGGCCTGTTCGTGCATGTCCGTCGCGCGCGTACCCAACACACAACCGCCGGGAAGCGGAACCTCGGCTCGCCCGAAGCGTCCCAGGAGCGCGCCGACGATATCGAACGAAGCGGCGAGCTTCCGCACGAGGGCGTACGGCGCGCGATAGGACGCGACGTTGCTTGCGTCGATCGTCACCGTGTTCTTGTCTTCGTAGCGAATGCGGGCGCCCAAAGCTTCCAGCAACGACCACATCACCGAGACGTCGGTGATGTGCGGTACGCGGTGGAGCGTTACGGTGCCTCGCGCCAGCAGAGCCGCGGCCATAATCGGGAGCGCGGCGTTCTTCGCGCCGTGCGTTGCAACCGAACCTTCCAGGCGCGCGCCGCCCCGTACTCTGAGCGTCGTTTCGAGGCGATCGAGCATATGGAATCTATCGTTCGCGTAGCCTGCTAACTCGCCTACCGATGACCGGTCAATCGCAGTTGCGCGCTCGCGAAATCAATGGCGGCCTGCTCGCGCGCATAAGCATCGCTGCCGCCCGCGGCACCCTTTTGTCGCTCCGTCGCCGCGGCCAGCCGCTCGCGCGCCTCCGCGACGACGACATCGTCGAACGCCAGCGCCTCGTCGACCAGTACGGTAACGCGATCGGGCAGGGCCTGCATAAACCCCTCGCTCGTGGCGAGCTCGAGACGCGAGGTCGCGCCATCCGAAGCTTTGTCACCCTGAGCGGAGTCGAAGGGTTGTCGAAGGACGTTTGCGCGCAATATCCCCGGCTTTAGCGCTGCGAGGAACGGCGCGTGCTTCGGAAGGATGCCTTCCTCACCTTCGGTCGTCACCGCGATAACCAGCGTCGCATCGCCGTCGAAGACGACTCGGGTCGGCGTCACCAGCTTGAACGCGGTGCCGTTAGCCACGAGACATGCGCTCCGCGTTCTCTCTGACTTCGTCAATCGTGCCGGCATAGAAGAACGCGCCCTCCGGCAGATCGTCGACCTTGCCTTCGAGGATTTCCTTGAACGACGCGATCGTCTCAGAGAGCTTGACGTATTTCCCGGAACGCCCGGTAAACTGCTCGGCAACGAAAAATGGCTGCGAGAAGAAACGCTGAATGCGTCGCGCCCGCGCTACCGTGATCTTGTCGTCTTCCGAAAGCTCTTCGACGCCGAGAATCGCAATGATGTCCTGCAAGTCTTTGTAGCGCTGAAGAACTTCCTGCACGCCGCGAGCGACTTCGTAATGCTCGTTGCCGATGATCTGCGGGTCCAAGATGCGCGACGTCGACGCCAACGGATCCACCGCCGGATAGATGCCCAGCTCCGAGATCGGTCGCGAAAGCGCGGTCGTCGCATCGAGGTGCGCGAACGTCGTGGCGACCGCGGGATCGGTGTAATCGTCGGCCGGCACGTAGACCGCCTGAACCGATGTAATCGAGCCTTTGCGCGTAGACGTGATGCGCTCTTCGAGTATACCCATGTCGGTGCCGAGCGTGGGCTGATATCCAACCGCGGAGGGCATGCGTCCCATCAGCGCGGAGACTTCCGAGCCCGCCTGCATATAACGAAAGATATTGTCGATAAAGAGCAACACGTCGGCCCCAAGCACGTCGCGAAAGTACTCCGCCATCGTTACGCCGGTCTGCGCCACGCGAAAGCGCACGCCGGGCGGCTCGTCCATCTGTCCGAAGACCAGCGTGGTTTGCTCGAGGACTCCGGACTCTTTCATCTCGAGCCAGAGGTCGTTACCCTCGCGCGTTCGCTCGCCGACGCCGGTGAACACCGAAAAGCCCTTGTGAACGTAGGCGATATTACGAATCAGCTCTTGAATCAGCACCGTCTTACCGACTCCCGCGCCGCCGAAGAGGCCGACTTTTCCGCCGCGCGTGTAGGGCGCCATCAAGTCCACGACTTTGATGCCGGTCTCGAAGATGCGGGCCGTCGGCTCCTGGTATTTGAGCTCGGGCGCCGGCCGGTGGATCGGCCAGTACGCCGCGGCTTTCACCGGAGCGTCGCTGTCGATCGTCTTGCCGAGTACGTTGAAGAGACGCCCGAGCGTGCCTTCACCGACGGGGACGAGAATCGGTCCGCCCGTACTGCGCACCGGCGCTCCCCGCACGAGACCGTCGGTCGAACCCAGCGCCAGACATCGCACCTGGTTGTCACCGAGCTCGTCCTGCACCTCGAGCGTCAGCTCGCGCGCCGCCGCCGCTCCGTTGCCCGCATTGCGCGAGTCGTCCTTTACCTCGACCACCAGCGCGTCGCGAATGTTGGGCAGCGTCTCCGCCGTAAACTCGACGTCGACGACGTTACCGAGCACTTGCGAGATTTTTCCGGTGTCAGCCATTCTTGTTACACGTTCCTTGCTAAGATAGTTCGTTTTCTAGAAACTAAGGTGAGCGCTTGGAGCGAGGCGTGCAAGCCTCGGTCAAGTGCATGATGCCTCGGAGCCGCTCGTCGCTCCGCCATCCTGGCTGCGCTCCTGCTGCCTGCCTCCTCGCTCCGCCATCCAGGCTACGCTCGTCGTGCAGAGCCTCCTCGGCATCACGCACTCGACCAAGGCTCGCACGCCTCACTCTACGCCCAAGGCTTCAGCGCCGCCGACGATCTCTAGCAGTTCCTTTGTAATTGCGGCTTGGCGGGCGTTGTTCATGGCGATCGTCAGCTCGTCGATCAGTTTCGACGCGTTGTCGGTAGCGTTCGTCATTGCGACGAGCTGTGCGGCGAAAAATGCGGCATCGGTTTCGAGCATCGCGGAATAGATGGTGAACTCGAGATACTTCGGAAGCAATCGCGACAGCACGAACTCCGGGCTTGGGGAAAACTCGACTGCGCCGCGAGGGGCGCGACTCTGCTCCGCGCCGTCGGTGCCGGCGAAAGCCTTTAGATCTTCGGCAAGCACCGGCACGAGCTTACGCGTTTGCGGACGCTGCGACATCATCGATACGAGCTTTTGCGAGACCAATACGATCTCGGAGATTGTGCCGTGCACGAAGTCGTCGGCTACGCGATTGGCGAGCTCGCGCGCGGTCGCGATCTTTGACGCGCCGAGCGGCCAGGTTGGATGCTCCGGGATGCCCATGCGGCGCACGGCATTGCGCGCCTTGATACCAACGGTATAATAGCGGACTCCGCTGCGGCCGCGGGCGAACGTCTCGGCTGCGTGAATGACGTTGGAGTTGAAGGCGCCGGCGAGCCCCTTATCGGCGCTCATGAGAACGATGCCGGCGGGGGCGCTCGCGTTCCCCGGCTTCATGAATGGGTGATCGACGGACGAAACGGCCGCCATCAAGTCCGCAAGCATCTCCGCAAGCGCGTCTGCGTAAGGGCGAGCGCGTTTGCGGGCTTCTTCGGCGCGCCGGATCTTTGCCGCCGCGACCTGCTTCATCGCTTTGGTGATCTGCTGAGTATTCTTGAGCGACCGGATGCGGTCGCGCAGGTCTCGTACCGACGGCATTTCCTAGAAACTCTTGTTGAACTCTGCCAGCGCCGCGTCGAGCTGCTTGCGAGTGTCGTCCGACAGCGCGCCGCTCTCTGCGATCGATGTAAGAATCTGCGGATGGTCCGCGCGCAAGAAGTCGATCAGACCCGAGGCCCAGCCGGCGAGACGAACGGTCGGAACGTCGACGGCGAACCCGTTGGTCGCGGCATAGATGATCGCGACCTGCTCTTCAGTCGCCTGCGGCTGATACTGCGGCTGCTTGAGCAGTTCGGTCAGCTTCTCGCCGCGCGCGAGCTGATTTTGCGTCGCCTTGTCCAGATCGCTCGAGAGCTTGGCAAACGCGGCGAGGTCGCGATACTGCGCCAGCTCGAGTTTCAGCTGGCCGGCCACGGATTTCATCGCCTTCGTCTGCGCGGCCCCGCCGACTCGCGAGACGGAGAGACCGATATCGACCGCCGGCCGGATTCCTTGGAAGAACAGCTGCGGCGTCAAGTAGATTTGGCCGTCGGTGATGGAGATGACGTTGGTTGGAATGTATGCCGAAAAGTCGCCGGCCTGCGTCTCGATCACCGGCAGCGCCGTCATCGAGCCGCCGCCCATCTCGTCGGAGAGCTTCGCGGCGCGCTCCAGCAGCCGTGAATGCAAATAAAAGACGTCGCCCGGGTACGCCTCACGTCCCGGCGGCCGGCGCAGCAACAGCGACATCTCGCGGTACGATTGAGCGTGTTTGGTGAGGTCGTCGTAGACGATCAGAACGTCTTTGCCGGCATACATGAACTCCTCGGCCATCGCGCAACCGGCAAACGGCGCCATCCAGCGAAGCGCCGCGGCTTCGGACGGGCTGACTGCGACGATGGTCGTGTAGGCCATCGCGCCCTTTTGCTCGAGAATTTGGGCGAGCGCGGCGACCGTCGAACTCTTCTGTCCAATCGCGACGTAGACGCAGCGTACGTCGCGCCCCTTCTGGTTGATGATCGCATCGATGGCCATGGCGGTCTTTCCGGTCGAACGATCGCCGATAATGAGTTCGCGCTGTCCCTTTCCAATGGGAATGAGGGCATCGATCACGCGGATTCCGGTCTGCAACGGCTGCTTGACGGGCTGCCGCTGCACGACGGTGGGCGCGACGTTTTCGATCGTGCGAAAACGCGTCGTTGCAATCTCGCCCTTGCCGTCGATGGGCTGGCCCAATGGATTGACGATCCGGCCGAGCATCGCGTCGCCGACCGGCACGGAGGCGATGCGGCCCGTACGCCGCACGGTGTCGCCCTCTTTGATCTCGGAATCGGGGCCCATGATCACGACGCCGACATTGTCCTCTTCGAGGTTCAGCGCGACGCCCTGCAGCCCGTTGGCAAACTCCACCAGCTCCGAGGATCGTACGCCGCGCAATCCGTAGACGCGAGCGAGGTTCGCACCGACGGAGATGACCGTCCCAACCTCGTCCTCTTGAATCTCGGACTTGAACTGCTCGATCTGCGCTTTGAGAATACTGGCGATTTCGTCAGCGTTTATCATTCATTAACTTTCTTAGGCATTAACTTTCCTAGGCCGTTGTGTGGAGTTGGCGGGCGAGAGCGTCGAGGCGGCCGGCGACGGTCGCGTCGATTCGGCGATCGCCGATCAGGAGGCGCAGGCCGCCGATGAGATCGGCGTCGACCCGTTGCGTGACTTCGAACTTTTTACCGTAGAGGCGCTCGAGTCTCTCAATTAAATCCCGATATTCGGCAGCGTCGAGCGCTCTCGCGGATTCTAAACCCATCGTCTCCGCGCCGCGCGCGGCTCGCTCCAACGCAAGGTACTCCTCGACGATCGCACCGAGCAAAGCCTCACGGCGCTTGCGGACCAACAGCAAGAGCGTGTGGAGTGCGACCGGGTCGATTCGGTCCTCAAATGCTTGCGTCAGGACGCGCTCTTTCTCGCGGCGCTCGATTACCGGCGCGACGAAAAAGTCGTGGACCAACCCGTGCGGGCCGATGGCCTGCGCGACCGCCGCTAAATCGGCGCCGACGCGCTTGACGGCGCCGCGTTCCCCGGCAACGCCGACCGCCGCGATTGCGTAGCGGCGCGCGAGCGTGCGATTAACCACCGGCGATCTCCTCTAGCGAACCGACGAAACGCTCGACCAGGCGCGAGTCGAGCGCGGGACCGACGCGCTGCGCGGCGTCGTGCCGCGCTATTTTCAGCGCGTGCTCCAAGAGCTCGTCGCGAAGCCGCAAGCCGGCCGCCGCGCGCGCGCGCTCTAGCTCCCCGCCGGCATCGCGCAAGGCGCGTTCGCCGGTTTCGGTTGCATCTTTGAGGATCGTCTCGCGCTCGCGTTGGCCGTGAAGCTCCGCTCGCTGCTCGATCAGTTCGGCATCCCGTCGCGCGCTGTCGATCTCCTCGCGCAAAGCGCCAAGGGCACCTTTAGCCTCATCTCGATGGCGCTCCGATTCTGCGATCTGCGCGTTGCTGCGCGCCTGCGCGGCCATAACGACAGGCAGTATCCATTTGTTCCAGATAAAAACGAGCGCGCCGATAAAGAGGATCGACGAAACGACCTGACTCCAGATGGAGATCTCGAGATAAAGCCGTTCGTCGTTCATCCCGATCCCTCCGGGAGGACTCGATCGAGCATAAAGGCCGCCACTCTTCGCGCCGCCTCCGATTCGCCCGCTCGAGCCTCATCGAGCTCGCGTTGCGCGGTTTGCTGCGCGTCCTCGACGACGCTTTGGACCCGTTGCGAGTAGCGGGTTGCCAACTCCGCCGCCTCGTTGGACGCTTGAGCCCGCGCCGCCGCGACGCGGTGCTCCGCTTTGAGCCGTGCCGACGCCCGAACTGCCTCGGCCTGCTCGCGTAGACTGTGCGCCTCGGCTTGGTGCTGGTCGTAATCCGAGACTAGGCTATTGATATACTGACGTCTCCGCCGAATAGCCGACGAGACCGGTCGTAAGAAGACTACATTCAAAATCGCAAAAAAGATCACGAAGTTGATCAGCTGTACGACCATGGTCCCCGGAGGCCAAATCGACAAAAACGACATGCTGCCTATTTGACCAGCGCGGTAATGATTGCCGGAACCTTCGCGACCACGAGCAGGATGTAAAAGGAGAGGGCAATCGCGATAAACGGCACGGCCTCCAGTACTCCGACGCCCAGGAACATGAACAAAAAGATGTTCGGCCGGGCCTCCGGTTGGCGAGAGATCGCTTCGACAGCTTTTGCGGCAACGGTTCCGTCACCCACGGCCGACCCGAATGCCACGCCCGAGATGATGATTCCGAAACAGATCAGCGCCGCGGCTGCGATTAATGCTTCTGGGTTCAAGGACGTTCCTTTCTAATGTTCGTCGGCAAGCGCCAGCGAGAGATAGACGATTGCCAGCAGCGTAAAAACGAAAGCTTGGATCGTTCCTACGAAAAAGTTGAAAAACTGGATCAGGAAAGGCACGACTGCCACGCCGAATGAGAGATTGAAGGCTCCAATGCTGATCCGCGCGAGGATGATCGACGATACGATGATGAAGAGCAGCTCCCCGACGAAGATGTTGAAGAAGAGTCGCGCGGCTAGCGTTACCGGGCGAAGTATCTCGTCCAAAACGTTTATCGGGAAGAGGATGGGGAAGGGCTTGAAGACGTGACCGAGATATCCCAACCCCTTCTTGCGGAACGCCGCTGTTTGAATCATGCAAAAAACGAGGAGCGCCATCGGAACGACGGTGTTGAGATCCGCGGTCGGCGAGCCTCCGAACGGCAGGCCGAACTCCTTGAGCGGCACGATGCCGAACTGATTGAGCAGGAAAATGAAGAGAAAGAGCGCGACGAAAAACGGAACGAACGGCTCTCCGCCCTCTCCGAGAACGCTCGTCACCAGGTCGGCCATGTAGTTGAAAACGGCTTCCAGAACGGCTTGGCGCTTCGTGACGTAGGGCGACCGATAGCTGGCGCCGATCCACCCGAAGAAAAGCAAAGCGACGATCATGACGAGCCAGGTCGTCACGATGGTGTCGGCATGCACCGGTCCGAGTACCGGAAGCTGCCAAAGGTGGTGTTCGCCGATCTGTTCGTGCACCGATATTTGATCCGTTAAGGCTTCCGTCGAAAGACTCGCAGCGCGCCCCAGGCGTACGCGGCGAGCGGGATAAAGAAACCGGCAAGAAATGGCCCGAGCGACCACCAAGGTCCGCGGGCCGCTAACGCCGCGGCTACTATACTAAAGGCGGCCAGCCGCGGTAAACTACTTAACCCAAAGAAGACGGCGCTGCGCGTTTCCACCAGTCGCTCGCTCCCCCGCATTATGCCAAGCATGTTGGCAATCCCGCACGTGGCTCCGATCAAGAGCGCGAGACCGGCAAACCAGACGAACGGAACCAGCAACAGCGCGACGACCGCAGCAACCGCGAACGATCCAGCGGCCACGCCCCATTTGAGACGGTAGTAAGCCGCAAGAGCCATATCCTTCCCGCCGGTCGCCGGCATCATTCCATGGACTTCGCCAGCAGCCTAAATGCCGCGTAGCCTCCGACGATCGACCCAAGGGCTAAGCCGGCGGGAACAAGCAAAGGCGCGCTCAGTCGCTGACCCGCCGCGACTCCCAGCAGGAGCCCGAGTATCGCCGCACCGGCAAAACTCCCACCGGCGAAAAGCACCGGCAGAACGACCCTCACGAGCCTTGCGCGACGGTCGCTTGGGCTTCGAAGGGCTCGGGGTACTCCCCGCCTCGCAGACGCGCCGCCAGCCAACTCACAATTCGCGAGGCCGCCCGGCCGTCTCCATAGGGATTACGCGCGTGCGCCATCGTCGCGTAAGCGCTGCGGTTCTCGAGCAACAGGCGCGCCGCACCGACGATACGCTCGCGGTCGTGACCCACGAGGGCTAGCGTCCCCGCAGCCAGACCCTCCGGGCGTTCGGTCTCCTCGCGCATCACGAGCACCGGTTTGCCGATGCACGGCGCTTCCTCTTGCAAGCCGCCCGAATCGGTAAGAACGAAGGCCGATCCTCTCACGGCGGCGACCATCTCGCCGTAATCGATCGGATCGACCAGCACGACTCCGGGGATCCCCCCGAGGATTTCGCGCGCGATGGGCGCGACGCGCGGCGATGGATGCACCGGCCAGTAGAGCTGGGGCTTCGACGGCAGCTCGGCAATCGCGCGCAGCGCTTCGCAGATCTCCCGCATATGTTCGTGGTTCTCGCGGCGATGCGCGGTCACGACGATCGCCGGCGCGGTTGAATCGAGCTCCGACCAGCGGGGGGGAAGGGAAAGATCGTCGCGTGCCGCCGTCTCGAGAAACGCGTCGATGACCGTGTTTCCGGTCACAACGACGTCGGCCGGCGCGACGTTCTCTGCGAGCAGGTGTTCGCGAGCCAAGAGGGTCGGGGCGAAATGGTAGGTCGCAAGCGTCGCGGTCAGGCGACGATTCATCTCTTCGGGATACGGCAGCCAGCGATTGCTCGTGCGCAATCCGGCCTCGACGTGGCCCACCGGAATCCGTCGATAGAAAGCCGCGAGCGCCGCGGCCGTGCTCGTCGCCGTATCACCGTGAACCAAGACGACGTCGGGACGCGCCTCGCGCAGCACCGGTTCCATACCGATCAGCACGCGCGTCGTTATCTCCGTGAGACTTTGATCCTCGCTCATCACGTTGAGATCGTAGTCAGGTGTAATCGCGAAGAACTCGAGGAGATCGTCGAGCATTTGGCGGTGCTGGGCGGTAACGCAAACGCGCGCAACGATATCCGGGTGGGACTGCAAAGCGCGAACGACGGGGGCCATCTTGATCGTATCCGGGCGCGTCCCGAACACGCTCATCACACGTAATGGGTTGGGCATCGGCTACGTTGCGTGCCGAAAGACGTGCGTGAACTCGCCCGAGAAGAAGAGCGCCACCGCGCCCAATGCCAAGCAGACGGCATAGAGAACGAGCACGGCCTGGCGAACGTTGAGGCCGAAGCGGAAAATCAGCTGATGGTGAAAGTGGCCGCGATCCGCTTCGGTGATGCGTTTGCCGCTGCTGGCGCGGCGCACGATGGCCGCCGCCGTATCGAGCACGGGCAGCGCCAACACGAGCAACGGCACCACGACGCTAATCGCAATCGCGGTCTTGCTCGCGCCGATGATCGAAACGGTACCGAATACATAACCGATGAACAGTGACCCCGAATCGCCGAGGATGATTCGCGCGGGATTGAAGTTATACGGCAGAAAGCCGAGCGCGGCGCCGGCCAACGCGACCACGACCAGCGCGACGACGGGGTTTGCGTGCAGCACCGCGATGACGAAGAGAAAGATGCTCGAGATCGCGGCGACGCCCGCAAGCAGGCCATCGAGGCCGTCGAGAAAGTTGATCGCGTTCATCATGCCGACGTACCAGATCAGCGTAACCGGAACTGCCACCCACAACGGAAAATCGATCCAGTTGGTTCCTGGATTATGGTCGAACGGATTGGTGATGCCCGGAATGATGAAGCCGTACAACATCGAGATCAACGCCACGACGGTCTGAGCGACGAGCTTGTTCCGAGGACGCATCTGCATCACGTCGTCCCAGACGCCGACGCCGACGATCAACAAGCTTCCAAAGAGCAGCCCCACGAGCCGATGGACCGCATCGAACTGATCGGCCGCCGGCAACAACCGCACCGGCGACGTCATCGACACGCCCAGAACGGCGAAGAGCGCAAACGAGAAGCCGAAGAAGACGGCAATTCCGCCCACGCGCGGCTTCGGCGTGTCGTGCATTCGCCGCTCGCCGCCGTCGCGGTCGACGATTCCAAGACGGTTGGCGAGCCGCACGACCAGCGGTGTCGCCAGCAAGCTGACCACGGCCGCGATGACAAAGGCCGTGGCATAAATCGTGCCCGCGGTAAGCAAGTGGCGGCTCAACCGCGGACTCCTTCGAGCGCGGAAAACGCGACCAGCGCTACTCCCGCTTCAGCCAACAACTGACTCGCGACCGCGTCGGGATACGGCTGGTCGTAAACGATTCTCGTCACGCCGGCGCTGATGAGGAGCTTCGAACAGTTGACGCACGGCTGGTGCGTGCAGTAGGCCGTGGCATCTTGCAGGCTGACGCCGTGCAGCGCGCCCTGCACCACCGCGTTGGCTTCGGCGTGCGTCGCCCGAAGGCAATGCTCGCCGATTAGCGTGCAGCCGACCTCCGTGCAATGAGCGACGCCGCGCGGCGCGCCGTTGTAGCCCGTCGTCAAGATACGGTGGGCGCGCATTAAAACGCAACCAACCGAGGCTCGCGGGCAGGTCGCTCGCGTGCTGACCGTATGCGCGATTTGCATGAAATACTCGTCCCAGCCGGGGCGCACGTCGTTAGGACCGGTTAAGGGACGCCGTAACGCGAGGTCAACTCGCGAACCCGTCCCCCAAGCCGCGCAACCTCGCGACGCTCTTCGATGTCGCCGAGGGCATCGCAAATGATGCGGGCCACTTCGCGGCAATCTTGCGCGCCAAAACCCCGCGTCGTGATCGCGGGCGTGCCGATTCGAATGCCGCTGGCGACCATGGGCTTCTGCGTATCGAAGGGAATCGCGTTCTTGTTGACCGTGACGTTGATCTCGTCGAGGTAGGCCTCGACCGCCTTTCCGGTCAGACCCTTGACCGAGACGTCGACGAGCATCAGATGTGTGTCGGTTCCTCCCCCGACCAAACGAAGTCCGGCACGGATAAACTCCTCGGCCATAACGCGAGCATTTTCCACGACCCGCTCTTGGTACGTCTTGAAATCAGGCTGCAGCGCCTCACCGAACGCCACTGCTTTTGCGGCAATCGTATGCATCAGCGGGCCGCCCTGAATCCCTGGAAAGACGCTCTTATCCAAGGGCAGCGCCCAGCTCTGCTTGCACAGGACGAAGCCGCCGCGCGGGCCGCGCAGCGTTTTGTGCGTCGTGGACGACACGAAATCGGCCAGCGGTACCGGCGAGGGGTGAAGCCCAACCGCGACCAGTCCCGCGATGTGCGCAAAATCGACGAGGAGCGCTGCGCCGATCTCCGACGCGATCTCGCGAAACGGCTCGTACTCCATCACACGGGGATACGCGCTCGCGCCGGCGACGATCAGTTTCGGCTTATGTTCGCGAGCGAGCGCTCGAACTTCGTCGAAATCGATTAGCTCGGTGTCTTTCCGGACCCCGTAGGCGATCGCATTGTAGAGCTTTCCGGAGAAACTGACCTTGGTTCCATGAGTCAAGTGGCCGCCGTGGGCGAGCGACATTCCGAGAACCGTGTCGCCGGGCTGTAAGAGGGCCATGAAGACCGCCATGTTCGCCTGAGCGCCGGAGTGCGGCTGGACGTTCGCATGATCTGCGCCGAAGATCTGCTTGAGCCGCTCCAGCGCGAGCGTTTCGGCGACGTCGACCCACTGACAACCGCCGTAGTATCGCTTGCCCGGATAACCCTCCGCGTATTTATTGGTCATCACGCAGGCGTTTGCTTCGCGTACCGCCCGGCTGGCATAGTTCTCCGAAGCAATAAGCTCGAGGTTCTCTCTTTGCCGCCGCTCCTCGCCTGCAATGGCGGCAAAGACTTCGGGGTCGCCCGCTTCGATGCGATTCGGAGTTAGAATGTCCACTACAAAAGGTCTTTGGGGGTTTGCGCCCCGGTGACCTCCGATATCCAGCGATGAGGGTGAGCAACCGCGAGCGGTCGAAAATCCGACGCCGATGAAGCTTGCCTGCGCGAGCGGTGCCCTCCACCGCGAGATCGAGAGCGGCGAGCTCACGCAACTCGAGTTCTTGGACCTGTGCGCGCGCGAGTTGGGTTGCGACGGCGTCGTCTTGGACGTGCGGCATTTTCCGCGACAGGACGACGACTACCTCGCGCAGATC
Organism: Vulcanimicrobiota bacterium; assembly: GCA_963736775.1. Classification (GTDB taxonomy): domain Bacteria; phylum Vulcanimicrobiota; class Vulcanimicrobiia; order Vulcanimicrobiales; family Vulcanimicrobiaceae; genus Cybelea. The sequence goes on from CAVTPY010000013.1 coordinate 80,415, forward strand.
AAGAAGATGGCTACCGACTGGGGTCTCTCGATTGCTGCGCTTAGCGACTCGACCTTCTTCCGTTCGGAACCGGAGCACGCGACGAAGGTTCTTAGCGACGCGGTCTTCCTCGGCGCGCCGCTGATCGCGGCCCCGCTCGCACTCCAGACCGAATGCTCCTGGAGCGAACAGTTAGAGCGGCTCGCCTCCGCCACGTCGCTGGCAAAGCGCCTCAACGTCACGCTCGCCTTACGTAACGCCCCAAACACGTTTGCCGCCGGGACTCAAGATTGCAAGCGTGTCGTCAAAGAGACCGACTCCGCCTGGCTGCGGTACGGACCCGATCCGCAGGAGCTCGACGCCGCCAGCGACCCGCAACCTCTCGCGTCCAACACCGTCTTATTGTGGAGCGATCTGCGCAAACAAACAGAGCAAACGGTCGCCACCGCGATGCAGGCTTTCACACATTTTCGCGGATACGTCGCCATCGACGAAGCTTCGGGCGCGGCAACGACGGACCGGCTCGCGGCCGCGATCGCGACGTGGCGCGACGCGCTATGCGACCAATACAAAGGACTCAACCACAAATAGCGTCTTGCGTACGCGGTACGAACCTGCATTCTCGCAGGTGGGTGCGGCCCGGGCGCCGGTTTGGGGCAGGCATCTCGAGCCCGCCGCTCCGTCGTATCCGGAGCTGATGCTCCCTAGGTAGTATAAGTCGGTTCGGTACCTACGTTCGCTGCGCGCTAAGCGCAGTCGAGCCCCTCTACCGTACCACCGTGAGTCAAGTGGCTCGGACTCCGAAGGCCAAGCCGGTAGAAGCCGGTGCGCCCACGAAGTGCGAGGCCGATGTCTTCGCTCTCGATCTCGGCCTGCGCGATGGAGCTTCCGCTCGTACACCTCTTCAAGATCGCGCGCGGTGAAGAAGCAATCGCGCGCACCGCAGTCGTCCGCGTTCGAGCCGCCGATCTCGAGGGTATCGGCGAGGCCACGCCGATCGAACGGTACGGGGAGTCGGTTGAGAGCGTCATTGCGTATTTCCAAGCGCATCCACTCGCCTGCGACGATCCCTTCCGCCTCGAATCGCTGCTGCACGCTGAGATCCCCGCCTCGGCGCGCGCGGGGCTCGACCTCGCGCTCCACGATCTGATTGGCAAAGAACTCGGCAAACCGCTCTACGCGCTGCTCGGTCTCGATCCGTCGCGCGCGCCGCTGACTTCGTTCACGATCGGCATCGCCGACCCGCAGATGATGCTGCGCAAGGTCGACGAGGCCGCGCACTATCCAATTCTGAAAGTCAAGCTCGGAGCCGGCACGCTCTCCGAGCAGGTCGAGATCGTCGCGGCGATTCGGGGACGGTACGGCGGCGCAATTCGTCTCGACGCCAACGAAGGTTGGAACGTCGACGAGGCGATTACGATCTTGCGCGAACTGCAACGCTACGAGATCGAGTTCTGCGAACAGCCCGTCGCCGCCGGCAACCCACAGTGGCTGCGAGCGATCCGCGACCGCGTCTCGATACCGATCGTCGCCGATGAAGATTGCCTCGTTGCAAGCGATCTTCCGCCGCTATACGGTTGTATCGACGGCGTCAACGTCAAGCTCGCTAAGGCTGGAGGTGTTCGGGGCGCGCTGGCGATGATCCACACCGCGCGCGCGATGGGATTGAAGGTCATGATCGGCTGCATGGTCGAGAGTGCAATTGCCGCGACGGCCGCAGCACACGTCTCGCCGCTGGCGGATTGGGCGGATCTCGACGGACCGCTCTTGATATCGCGCGACCCATTTACCGGAGTGCGCTACGAGGCCGGCAAACTGCTGATTCCCGACGCGCCAGGGCTGGGCGTCCGCGAAGGCGCGTTGCGGTGAGGCGACGTTACGCAATTCTCGCTCCGGATCGCTTCGAGCACGATGCCAAGACCGCGCACGGCGTTATTCGCTACGGAATTGACGAGGTCGTGGCAGTGATCGACCCGGCGCACGCCGGGCGGCGGGTGCGCGACGTGCTTGCATACCTCGACAGCGACGTTCCCATCGTCGGCAGCGTCGCGGAGGCACTGGAACACGCTCCGACGTCGCTGCTCATCGGAACGGCGCCCAAGGGCGGCGGCCTTCCACCCGATTGGCGCGCGGCCGTCTCGCAAGCCATCGCCGCGAAACTCGAGATCGTCAGCGGCCTGCACGAGATACTCGGAATCGACCGCGAGTTTCGAAGGGAGGCGCGCGCCGCGGGCACGGCGATCTGGGATGTCCGCGAGCCCCCCGAAGTACCACTTTTTTCCGGCGACGCGTACCAGGTGCAAGCACCGGTTCTTCTCACGGTCGGCAACGACTGCGCGGTCGGTAAGATGACGGTCGCACTCGAGCTCGTTGCGGCAGCATGCGCATCGGGTAAGAAGGCTCGATTTGTGCCGACCGGTCAGACCGGTATCGTCATCGCAGGATGGGGCATTTCGGTCGATCGCGTCATCGCCGATTTCGCGGCGGGCGCCGCCGAACAACTCGTGCTCTACGCGGCGCATGAAGGCGCCGATCTCATCGTCGTCGAGGGACAGGGCGCGATCAACCACCCGGCTTATGCGCCCGTGACGCTCGCGTTGATGACCGGGTGCGCGCCGGATGCGTTGCTCCTCGTCTGCGATCCAAGCCGGGCTCGCATCGAGTCGTACGCAACGCCGGTTCTGGGCTACAAAGACTTGATCGCCGTTCACGAGGCCTTGCTTGAAACGATCAAGCCCGCGCCGGTCGTCGGCATCGCCCTGAACACGCGCGGCTTGAGCGAGGCGCAAGCTCGCGCCGAAATCGCGCGGGCGCGCGACGAAACGCAACTGCCGGCCGGCGACGTCGTCCGCTTTGGTGCCGAGGATTTCTACTCGCAAATCTCTGCGCGCATCGTCAAACGGGCGCCGCTAGGCGCGCGCCGCGAATCGTGAACTCCGCCCGCATCGCTGCGGCTGCGCTGACGCTGCTCGTCGCGGTTTCCGGTTGCTCGAAAGCGGCCGCACCGTTAAAGGGCGGACGGAACTCCTGGACGATCCCCGGCGTCGTGCGCATCGGTGAAGACGAAGAGCCCGACAGTCTCAATCTAATGTACGCGCATAGCGCCGCCAGCGACGCGATCGTCGGCCTGCTCTTTTCGTTCATCCTGCGTTACGACGCGCAGGGAAACTACATCCCCGACCTGGCGACCCAGGTGCCGACGTTGCGCAACGGCGGGATTAGCCGCGACGGCAAGACGATCGTCGTGCATCTGCGTAAAGGCGTCGTGTGGGCAGACGGAGTGCCGCTAACGGCGGCCGATTGGCTCTTCACCTACAACGCCGTCCGAAATCCGCTCAACGCCGTCAAGACGACGTACGGCTGGGACGATATTGCCTCCGCGAGCGCACCGGATCCCTACACGATCGTTATTGCGCTCAAACGGCCGAACGTGGCGGTCCTGGGAATTCTCGCGATCGGTGGCGCCGCGTATCCGCCGATGCCCGCGCATCTGCTTGCGAAGGGCGGCAACCTGCGCCAGGCGAGCTTCAACGAAAGCCCGCTCTCCAGCGGACCCTTCGTGCTCGAACGATGGAGCCACGGAAGCTCGTTGACCTTCATGCCCAACCGCCGGTATTTTCGCGGGGCGCCCCACCTCAAAGAGGTCGTGTGGAAGGTCGTTCCCGACGTGAACACCCTCTTTAACGAGCTCCTAACGCACGACGTTGACGTTTATCCGACCGTTAACGTGAACGACGTCGCCCGTCTGCAAAGCATCTCCGGCATCACCGTGAAGCGCCGGACGATCGCGAACTGGAGGCACCTCGGACTCAACCTGAGCCGTCCGCAGCTGGCCGACGCGCGCGTGCGCCGCGCAATTGCCGAGGCGATCGATTGGAGGCGCATCGAGGCGACGGTGTATCACGGGCTGGACTCACTTGCGGTCTCGGATATCTACCCCGAACTGTGGGCCGCGCCCACGTTACCCCCGTACCGCTACGATCCAGGCGATGCCAAGCGTCTGCTGCTGGCGGCCGGATGGAAGCCGGACGCCGGCGGCATTCTCCACAAAGGCGCGCTCGCGATGCATCTAACCATCTACGCAACGACCGGCCACCAAGAGAACACCGAATCGCAAGTGCTGATCCAATCGATGCTGCGCACCGTCGGCATCGACGTCGCGGTTCGTAACTATCCCGGAAGCTATCTCTTTGCGATGGACGGCCCCCTGTATACGGGCAAGTACGATCTCGAGTGGTCCGTCGAAACGAACGGCCCGGATCCGGACAACTCCGGCAGCTGGGCCGGCGCCTTCATTCCGCCGCACGGCGCGAACACGTCGTGGCTCGACGATCCGATCGTAAACGCGACGAGCTTAGCGGCGGCGAGCACGTTCGACGTCGCGGCGCGCAAGCGGCTCTACCAGCGCGAAGAGGAGCGCATCCGCGAGGTGGTACCGGCCGTCTTTTTCAGCTGGGAGACCGATTACACGGCGATCAACGACGACCTGAAGAACTACGTTCCGGCGGCCTTCATCGGCGATACGTGGAACGCGTGGCAGTGGCAAATTTAAACGTTCCCGCTTTCGCTCAGGCGCTCGGGGCGCAGGGCGGCGCGACGCTCTTCTTCGAACCGACGCGGACCGGCGTATTGAGCTGGAACACCCTCGCGCCCAAAGGACGAATCGCATTTCGCCTGCTGCGCGCGCATCAAACCGACGGCGATTGGCTCGATCACTCGGAATGGCAGAACGATGCGGCTACGTCATTGAGCCCCGCGCACGCCGGCACGAACGTGGAGGTTGACGTGATCTCCGCTTTGCAGCCCTTCGACGGGATCGAAGTGCGGGCGCCCGGCGTCCAGTTCGAGCTGCTCGCATTCTCCGCTCCCGTGCATTCGCGGCCGTCGCTCCCCTACGCGCGAGACGCGTTCATTCTCGACGTACCGGCGCGTTCGCAATATCCTTCGACGAAACCGACGAAGGAAGAACGCGGATTGTGCAGCCCAGCCAGTCTTTCCATGATTCACGCCTACCACGGTATCGATCTCCCCCTCGAGCAAGCCGCGCTCGGCGTTTTCGATCGCGCCTACAACGGCACGGGAAACTGGGCCTTCAACGTTGCCTACAGCGGCAGGCTTGGCTTTCGAGCCGTCGTAGCGCATCTGCGCAATCTCGACCACGCCCAACGTTTGATCGAGCGTAATCTCCCGCTGGCCATTTCATACTCGTGGGGTCCCGGGGAGCTGCCCGGCGCGCCGTTGCCACACTCCGACGGTCATCTCGCCGTGCTGTGCGGGTTTACGCGCGGCGGCGATTGCGCGATCAACGATCCCGCCGCTCCAAACGTACGCGTCGTCTATCCGCGCGCCGCAATCGAGCGGATTTGGCAACGCAACGACGGCATCGCCTACGTCGTGGCGCCGGTCGGCGTCGAGTTCGCCGACGTGCTGGCCGGCTCCTAAGGACCGAAAGCGTGCGGGACATCGCGGCAATTTCGGCCGCCGTCGTGCGCTGCCGGCGCTGCCCGGAGCTCCGGGCCTACACCGCGCAAGTCGCGCGCGAAAAGAAGCGCGCGCATCGCGACTGCAGCTATTGGGGGAAGCCGGTGCCGGGCTTCGGCGACTCAGACGCGCGCCTAGTGCTCGTCGGGCTCGCTCCGGGAGCTCACGGCAGCAATCGTACCGGACGCCCCTTTACCGGTGACGCGTCGGGCGACTTTCTCTACCCGGCGCTCTTCCGCGCCGGCTTCGCATCGGCGCCGGTCGCGCGCGACCGCTTCGACGGATTGGAGCTGCGCGATTGCTTCATCACCGCTGCGGCGCGTTGCGCTCCGCCGCAGAACAAACCGACGCCGCAGGAACTGCGCAACTGCTTTTCGTTTCTCGTCGAGGAGTTCGAGGCGCTCGAGCGACTACGCGTCGCGGTCGGCTTAGGAGCGATCGGCTTTAACGCAATCGTCCGAGCACTCGCGCAGCAAGGCTTTGCGTTCGCGGGTAAGCCGGTCTTCGCCCACGGCGCCGAGTTCCACGCGGTGCGCGACGGCCGCACGGTCTCGCTGCTGGCCACATACCATCCGAGCCGGCAGAATACGAACACTGGTAAGCTGACCGTTGCGATGTTCGACGCGATTTTTACCCGCGCGAAGGAGATTCTGGCGCGCGCCGGAGGTGCAGGTCGGCGATCAGCTGATCCGGTACCGGGCTCGGCGCATCCATCATCAAATCCCGAGCGCCTTGATTCTTCGGGAACGCGATAACCTCGCGAATGTTCTCCTCGCCGCATGCGATCATCACGATGCGATCGATGCCCAGCGCCATTCCGCCGTGGGGAGGGGCGCCGTATTCGAGCGCGCGCACGAAGAATCCGAAACGCTCCTCGATCTGATCCGCGCTCAAGCCCAACATTTCGAAGATTCTGCGCTGCTCCTCGGGCTTGTGGATTCGGATCGAGCCCGAGCCGAGCTCCCATCCGTTGAGCACGAGATCATAATGCTGGGCGCGCATCTCCATCGGGGCTCGATCGATCAGTGCCCAATCGCCCGGCGCCGGCGCCGTGAACGCGTGATGCGCGGGCGCCGGCTTTCCACTCTCCTCGTCGATTTCCAGATACGGAAAGCCGGTCACCCAACCGAAAGCAAAGTTCTGCGGGTCGCGCAAATGACATCGCTGCCCGATCTCGTTGCGCATCTTCCCGGCGACCGCATGCGCGAGCGCAGCCGTGTCGGCAAAGAGCAGGATCGCGTCCCCCGCTTCGGCTGCGACCGCCGCGGTCACGGCGGCAACGTCGGCGTCTGCGAGAAACTTTGCAGCTGAGGATTTCATCCCATCGGGCGCTAGCGAGATCCAGACCATCCCTTTGCCGCCAAACTGTTTGGCCATCTCGGTCAAGTTGTCGAAGTCGCGCCGCGAGAGCGCCGCGCCCCCAGGATAGCGCAGCGCCACGACCGCGCCGCCGCTCTCGATCGCCGATTTAAAGACGACGAACTCAGTCGCGGCAAAGACCGCACCGACATTGGCGAGTTCGAGGCCGAAGCGCAGGTCCGGCTTGTCGAGTCCGTATTTTGCGATCGCTTCTTGATGCGTCAGCCGCGCGAACGGCGGCAGCTCGATGCCGAGCACCGTTCGCCAGACGTAACGCATGCAGGATTCCATCGTCTCGAGAACCTCCTCCTGCGTGCAGAACGACATCTCGACGTCGAGCTGTGTGAACTCCGGCTGACGATCGGCGCGCTGGTCCTCATCGCGCATGCACCGCGCAATTTGCATGTAGCGGCCGAAGCCCGCAATCATCGAGATCTGCTTGAGCATCTGCGGCGACTGCGGTAGCGCATAGAACGACCCGGGATAGAGACGGCTGGGAACGAGGTAGTCGCGCGCGCCTTCGGGCGTCGACTTGATCAGCATCGGCGTCTCGATCTCGACAAACCCGCGCTCGTCGCAGAAGTCCCGCATCGCCTTGATGATGCGGTGCCGCAAGCGGATGTTCTCCTGCATCCGCGGACGGCGCAGGTCGAGATAACGATACTCGAGGCGAAGGTTCTCGTCGACGGCCTCGTCGGCGTTGACTTGAAACGGGGGAACGAGCGAGCGATTGAGGATTTCCAGCTCGTCGATCGCCACTTCGACGTCGCCGGTTGCGAGTCGCGGATTCTCCGTTCCGGCCGGCCGGGTTCGAACCGTACCGCGAACGCGCAGCACGTCTTCGTTGCGCAGATGTTCGGCCTGGGCAAAGCTCGGATGCCCCGGATCGAAAACGATCTGCGTCACGCCTTCGTGGTCGCGGAGGTCGACGAATATCAAACCGCCGTGATCGCGACGGCGATTGATCCAGCCGCTAAGCTCGACCATCTTCCCCGCATCGGCGGCGCGCAGAGCGCCGCACGAAAACTTATCTCTCGTCACGAGCTTCCTTTATCCCGGAGACGTAGTGGTACTGCAGCAAAAGCTCGCGCGCGAGCCGCGAGCGTTCCGCGCTCCGCGCGATGGCGCCGAGCAGAAGCGGCATCCGCGTAAGCGCGGAGTGCGCCCAAAGCGATAAAGGGGTCATGCCCAGATTGAACATCACATTTACGTGCGGGTGCTTTCGATAGAAGCGCGCGGTCGAACGTCCGGCCAGTCGCATTTTTTCCTTTTGATCCCCGTACGCAACGTCTTGACAATGGTAGTTCACCGCAAGCGGCTCGTACACGATCTCGACGCCGAGCCTCTGCAAGCGGTAGCCGAGCTCCAAGTCCTCGTGGCCGTAGCCGGTGAAACTCTCGTCGAAGCAGCCGGCGCGGAGCAGGTCCTCGCGTCGCACGGATGCGTTGCCGGTAAGAAAATAAAGCCACGAAAGTTTTCTTCGCGACGGCGGATGCAGATGCCCGCGCGTATCGGGATGGTCTCGCTTGTACTCGTACTCTTCGAAATCGCGAACTTGAACCTCCAATCCGACGACGGCAATGCCGGTTCGTTGCTTATGGCGCCGCAGATGCGTCGAGAGGAGATCGGGCGACGCGAAGATGTCCGCGTCGTTGAAAAGGACGATGCCGGCGCGCGCCTGCGCGATTCCCGCGTTACGAGCCGCTGCCCGGCCGCTATACGCCCCCGCCAGGTGACGGACATTCCCGTGCGTTTGCGCGACGGCGGCAAGAAACTCGGCCGTACCGTCGGTCGAGTTCGAATCGCAGACGAGCAGCTCGTACTGCGAAGGCTCGAGGTCCTGTTGCAGGAGCGTCGGCAACACGCGCGACAGCGTGTCCAGACGATTGTAGGTCGGAATGACGACCGAGATATCAGGCATGCATCAAGGCAGCGACGCCGGCCGTGATTTCGTGGCGAAATCGCTCGAGCAGATCGGGATCGGCGCGTGGCGGTTTGCGCACTAAGACGTGCGGGACGCCGTATGGCGACCACTCTTGAGAGTTTAGCCGGAAGTATGCGTGTTCGAAGGCCACCAGCGTCGGCCGATGGACGGCGCTTGCGACGTGCGTAGCGCCCGTGTCGACGGTTACGACCACGCGAGCGCGTTCCAGCACGGCGGCCCACTGATGGAAGGGCAGGCCGCGCAGACAATGGGTGATGTAGCCGCTAGCTTCAAAAGCCGCGGCCTGCGGCTCGCACTCGCGCGCGCTCGTGATGACGACTGGGGCAAGCGCAGCCAGTTCCTTCACCATCGCAAGCGTTCCCGCCAGCGTGCTGCCGCCGGTAAACCATCTCGGAGCCAGGTGAAGCACGATGGGACTCTCGGGAAGCGTTCGCGCGATCGCGCGATCCGCTTCGACCATGTCGAGCCGCAGCGACGTGACGCGACGGTACGCGCCGGCGAGCGCGACGAGATCGAGCAGCTGCAAAACCTCATGGCGCACGGTGCGGTGCGGCTCGCGATCGCACAGGTCGGGATCCGCTTCGGAGACCATGATGCTATTGAGAAAGAGTCGAGCCGTTAGCCGCGCAAACCAGCGGCGCTCGTACGTATAGCCGATTCGAAGGGGCGCACGCGTTGCTCCCACGATCTGCAGGTCGACGAAGCGCGGGGCGAGCGCAATCGCAACGTCATACCCGGTCAAGGTCGCGCCGAACGCGCGGGCCTTTACGCCGCGCGGGAGCACGATGAGCTCGTCGATGTCGCCGTCGCGCTCCACGACGACGCGGTTGTATTCGCTCGTCACGATGGCGAGGTGCGCGTCGGGGAAGGAGGCTCGGACCGTCGCGATCGCCGGCGTCGAGAGCACTAAGTCCCCGATGCGGTCGGTTCGAGAGAGAAGAATCCTCACGGACTCGCGGCTCGCAGCGCGCGCTCCAGTTCTTCGAAATAGGCTTCGTTCGCGAGCGCGCGCGACAGCCGTACCTCACGCGACGTGAGTTCTCGCTCGCTAAGGCCGGCGAGCCGGCCGCGCAGGCGATCGGCCAATCCTAGGCGGCGCCGCCACGCCGCAAACCGCCGTTGTGCCGGATTGATTCCGGTCGCCAGATACGCGCGCCAGTGAGGATGAAGCCGTGCGAGCGCGACGGCGGTACGCGCCTTGGCCTTCGCCTGCGCCACCAAGCCCTCAATGCTGCTCGTGCGAGGGCATGGTTTGAAGTGATAGACGAGGGCGCGCGGATTGAAGACCGCCTTAACGCCGGCGGCGCGCAGGCGCAAGCCGACGTCGATATCTTCCCAGCCGTACTCCGAGAACGATTCGTCGAATCCGCCGATCTCGCGTATCGTCGCGAGCGGCACGGAGACGTTCGTCGTCCAAAAGTAGTTGCCGCTGTAGTTCTTGATGCCCCAGACGGGCGGCGGCAGCTCGTCGAGCGATTCGACCTCGATGGCGCCGCCGCGCACGATCGCGCCGGGACGCGCCGCGGCGCTGCGCATATGCTCCTGCACGAAGTTGGGAAGCACGAGCACGTCGTCGTCGATGAAAACGATGCGCTCGCCGGCCGCGCGCGCGATTCCGGCGTTCCGAGCGGCGGCGAGTCCGCGGTTAGCTTGGCGTACGACGGTAAACGGACACGCCGCGCGCGAACGCGCGCGCTCGATGACCGACGGCGTCTCGTCGCTCGAACCGTCGTCGACCAGCACGACTTCATACGCATCCTCGGGGACCGTCTGATCGAACGCGGCCTCCAGCACCCGCTCGAGCAGCGTCGCGCGGTTGTAGGTGCACAGCTGAATCGTCGTCGCAATCATGCGATCAACGAGTCGAGCGCGGCGAGGATTCTTGTGCGATCGAGGTTCGCGATGCAAGCGTAGTCGCGACAGCGTTCCTTCGTATCGCCCGGGTGGCAAGGATACGCGGCTCGCACGACCGCCGTTCGCTCGCCCAGCGGTGCCCAGCGTTCGGGGAAATCGGATTGAAAGGGAAAGATACCCACCGTCGGACAGCCGACGGCGGCGGCAACGTGCATCGACCCGGTGGTTATACCGACGAAGGCGCGCGCGCGACGCGCGAGCGCGCCGAAGGCACCGACGCTCGTGCGCCCCGCGATCGAATCGATTCCCTCCCGGCCACCGGCGAGACGAACGATGCCTTCGGCCAAGTGCGCGTCCGCCGGCGAACCGCTCACGAGTACGCGCGCGTCGTAACGCTCGCGAAGCGCGCACGCGAGCGCCGCCCAACCCTCGAGCGGCCAGAAGCTGCGTCGCGACGCGATCGCGTTGCACGGATTGAGGATGATGAAGCGCTGGGAGCCGGCGAGAAGTTCCGCGGCCTCGCGCTCGTCGTGCGCCGTCGGCACGAAACGATAACGATGGTCCGCCGTGTCGCAGCCGATCGCACGCGGGAAATCGAGCAGCACATCGGACCAGTGAGACGTAACGTCACCTCGTTCGCTTCGGACCACGACCCGATTGGTGAAGCGAAACGAGTACAAGCGGCGCGCCTGGCCGACTCGCACGGGAATGCCCGCACGCTGCGGAACTCGCGCGGCTCTGGAAGTCGCCCACGTCACGACGCAGGCTCCGTATCCCCACCGCGCGAGTTCCGTCGCGACCGTGCCATCCTCGCCCGCATCGATCAAAACGCGATCGACGTCCGGCACCCGTTCGAGCAGCTCGCGATGCGACGGCAGCGTGAGCGCGTCGACCTTTGCGAACCTCTGGTGCAGCGCGCGGGCAACGACCGAGGCAACGAGCGAGTCACCGATGCCGCCGCCGGCGCAATAGAGCAAGGCGCGCTCAGCGCACATCGCCGGCATCGAGCGCGCGAACGAGTTCTCGGGCGTACATCCCGTCCAAGAGTTGCCCGCGGCTCACACGCCGCAGCCAGCCCGGTGCGTCGCTGGTGGAGAGACCCGCATAGAGCGCAAGAAGGCGGTCGGGCAGGAGGTAGCGAGCCCGAAGAAGGTTGAGCGTGTGGGCCCCGGTCGCCAAGCGCGCGCGGCGTGAAGGATGCTTGGCGAGAAAACGGGCCGCCATGCGCGCCTTTTCGATCGCCTTTCGGATTTCGATTTCGAGCGTATTCTCGGCGGGTGGCTTGACGTGCCAGAGAAACGCATCCCAGGCAAACTTCCATCCGCACTTCGCTTCGCGCAGGCGCACGCCAAGCTCGGTGTCTTCCCAGCCGTAGAGATCGAAGGTTTCGTCGAATCCGCCGGCACGGAAAAAAGCCTCCCTCGAAACCGACGCGTTGCACGTGCAGAGAAATGCCCGCGAATAGTTGGCGAGTGTGGGCAACGGTCTCGCGTCGTACGACGGCACGTTGAGAATCGGCCCGTTGACGACCTCGTCGTCTCCCTTTTGCGCCGCCCCGTGCGCGGCGACCCAAGCCGGCGGCAGCCAAACATCGTCGTCGCAGAACAGGATATAGCGGCCGGCTGCGGCCTGCGCGCCGCGATTACGCGCCTTGCCGCGATTGGGCTGCGGCTCGGTAAGGTAACGCACCGGAATGGAGCGCCCCGCGCAGGCCTCCACGACGCTTTTCGTCTCGTCGGCAGAGCCGTTGTCGACGACGATCACCTCGAACGCCGGGGCGTGCGTTTGACCCTCCAACGATTCCAGCGTGTGCCTGAGATACTCTTGCCGGTCTTTCGTCGCGATCACGACCGAAAATTCCACTTTCGCTCTACGCCGCCAAGCGGAGCAGCGAATCCGCCATCCGATCCGCCGCACCGATATGGTCGCGATAGAGTGCCCCCAATGCGGCCCCGGATGCGCAAATCCAGGCCTGGTCGTCGTACGAGTCGAGTGCGACCCGGGCGATTCGACCGGGCGTGACCGTTCCGTGCACTTCGCGCACGAGCGCACAACCCGCGTCCATGTTCGGCTGCGTGTGAAAAGCAAAGCGGCGAGCGACCGCGACCGCCGCCGCGCGCTTGAGCGGCACGCCGACGAGCGGAATGCGATTGAGATAGGTAAGCGGGCCATTAATGGTAACGAGCTCCGGAGCGTTGAGGGGCGTGATTGCAATCGCCGGCTTACCGAGTACCGCCAGCTCGATCGTTTTCGTTCCGGGAATGGTCAGGACCAAACGCGCGCTGCGGGCTGCTGCTAGAGCGTTGCTGAGAAGGGGAATGCGCACGTCGTCGGACTGCGTCGCGAGAAAGTCGCGTCCGGCCTCCGTTACGAGCCGTCCGCTTCGACCGAACATGCGGGGATGGCCACCGGCTTCGATCGCCGCCGCAACCTGCGCGCGCGACGTAAACGGCGAAAGCGCAAAGGCAATCCGAAGCTCGGGACGCTCCCGCAGCATGCGCAACGCCACCGCAAAATAAAACGGAACGAGATTTTCGATCTCGTAGGATCGAGATCCGGGCATGATCAGCACTCCGTCGGACGGCGTTCCCGGTTCTCCTTCCAGACCGGCCTCGAAGAGCGCGCCGTCGATTGCCAAGTTTCCGACTCGCTCGATTCGCTCCGGCGGAGTTCCCCATGCAGCAAGCTGCTCGACGTTACGCGCGTCCACTGCGAAGGCCCGATCGAAGAGCGAACGATACGATCGGCGCGAAAACTTATAGGTCGCGGCGCGCCCCTTCAACCGCGCGTGAACGCGCGCGGCATGCAAGAGGTCGCCTCCGATGTACTGCACCAGATCCGCGCGAGCCGGCAGACCCTCCAGTCGTGCGCCTAACGCGAACCTCAAGTACTCCTTCGGGGGGAAGACGCGCGCCGCCGGAAACGAGTCGCGCACCATTTTCGCTTCGAAGCCGGTGGCGTAATCGTCGGGCACGAGAAAGACCAGCGCCTCCAAATCCGGTTGCCGCCGGTAGAGAGCGCGCAGCAGCGGCCGTAGCCACCCGGCAACCTCACCGGGACCGTTAGCCGTGACGGCTATACGCATCGAGGATGCGGGCGATCGTCTCCGTCGTGCTCTTCCCCGCCGCGTGCGGCGCGAGCGCGATTCGGCCGCCGTACGCAAGCACGACGCTTCGTTCCGGAAGTTCTTCCTCACGGTACTGGTCGCTCTTGACGTGGACGTCGGGCCGAATGCGATCGAGTAAGACCTCCGGCGTACGCTCCGGAAATCCCACGACGGCGTCAACGCTGCGCAACGCCAGCAACAGTTCGGCTCGGTCGCGGAACGGAACGATCGGCCGGGCGCGGCCTTTGATTTGGCGCACCGAATCGTCTTCATTCAAACCGACGATCAGGGCGTCGCCTTGCGCGCGCGCCCACGCGAGATACTCGACGTGACCTGCATGCAGCACGTCGAAGCAACCGTTGGTAAAGACGACGCTGCGTCCCTTGGCGCGCAGCTCATCGCGCCAGTCGACTGCGTCCTGCGTACCCAGGAGGCGACCAAAGAAAAGCGACGACGCGTTCATCCCGGGGCCGTCGCCGGCTCGACGAGCGCCACGATCTCTTCGGGCGATGCCGTCGCGGTTCCGAGTTTCTCGACGACGACTCCGGCGGCAAAGTTGGCGAGCTGCATCGCTTGTTCGATGGCCGCGCCGGCCGCCAGCGCCAGCGCCAGCACGGCGATTACCGTATCGCCCGCGCCGCTCACGTCGTAAACGGTGCGCGCGACCGAGGGAATTCTCAAACGCTGACCGTTGCGTCCGAAAAGCGCCATGCCGTGTTCGCCGCGCGTAATGACCGCGTACCGGCAATCGAGCATCTCGAGGAGGCGCATGCCGGCCCGTTCGAGGCTCGCATCGTCGACGATGGAAATGCCCGTCATCGTGGATGCCTCGGCCACGTTCGGCGCGACACACGTGACGCCGCGCAGCAACTCAACATTCTGTGGCTTGGGATCCGCCAGCACGAGGGGACAGATCGACGTCGCCTCGACGATTTCCCTACAGAGCAAGCCTTTGGCGTAGTCGCTCAAAATAACGGCGTCGCAATCCGCCGCGCGCCGGCGAACGAACGCGGCAATCCTTCCGCGGTCGTCGTCGGGAGGCGGCGCGGTGGATTCCCAATCCGCGCGCACCACTTGCTGATTGTGCGCCACGACTCGCGTCTTACGCGTGGTTGGCCGATCGGCCAACGTGAAGATCCCCGAATCGTCCACGTGCTGTTCTTGCAGCAGGCTACGAACCTGCACGCCGAACGCGTCGTCACCGATCGTTCCCGCAAAAACGACGCCGGCGTGCAAAGCCCGCAAATTGCTGGCAACGTTGCCGGCTCCGCCGAGCGTGAACGAATGGTCGGCGACGGCGACGACGGGAACGGGCGCCTCGGGTGAGATGCGCGTGACCGTACCCCAAATCCATTCGTCGATCATCAGGTCGCCGATGACGAGAATCCGGCGTCCCTTCGCACGTTCGAAGAGCGTCCGCGCGTCGGGTGCCATCAGCGAGGTCACGGCAAGCCGCCTTCGAAGATCAGGCGCTGCTCTACTAAATCACAGACGATGTGTGCCATGACCTGATGGACTTCTTGGACGATCCCAGCGTATCCATCGGGGCCGAGTAAGGCAAGATCGGCATGTTCGAGCACCTCGCCGCCCCCGTTGCCGGTAAACGCAACCGTAACCGCGCCGCGCCGCTTCGCAGCTTGCAGCGCGAGCACGACGTTACGCGAGCTGCCGCTGGTCGTCATTCCGATCAGGACGTCGCCCGGTTGTGCAAACGCTTCCACCTGGCGAGAGAAGACGAAGTCGTACCCGTAATCGTTTCCGACACACGTCAGCGTCGACGAGTTAACCGAAAGGGCTTCGCTGTAGAGGCCCGGCCGCTCGCGTAAGTAGCGCCCGGAAAGTTCGGCAGCCATGTGCTGTGCCTCGGCCGCGCTGCCCCCGTTGCCGCACCACAACACTTTCTTGCCCGCTCGAAGAGCCGTAACGACCGCATCGACGATGGCTTCGACTTGCTCGCGATACTGCGGCGGATCGAGCAGCCCGCGCCGGTCGGCGAGCAACTCGTCGAAACCGCGGCGTCCGTGGTATCGCGCCATCTCTTCCTTCACGAGTGCGGCTCGATCCAGAAAAGTTCTTGACCCTGCGAGACCAGCTCGCCGTTGCCGGGCACGATGCGCACGATCGTACCCGAATAATCGCTCTGAATTTCGTTGAAGAGCTTCATCGCTTCGAGCACGCACAGGACGTCGCCGGTTTCGATCCGGTCGCCGACTTCGACATACGGCGCGGCATCGGGTGACGACGCAAGATAGAACACCCCGGTTAACGGCGCCAGCACTTTGGTAACGTTCGCACCCGCTGCCGTCGTGCTTTCGCCGGCCGATGTGGAGGAGAAGCCGTCAGCCTGCGGCGCCGGCTCGGAACTCGCGCGCGAGATCTCGTAGATTGCGTCGCCCAGTCTTACCTTAATCGTGTCGAGGTCGTGCTCGTGCATGAGCGCGAGCAGCTCGCGTAACGTTTGCGCCTCTTCGGCATAGCGCTCGTCCATTACAGTCCCGCTTCTACGAGAAGCTCGACAAGGACTCTTATCGAATCGAACGGCACTCGGCGATCGCTGCGGTGCTCCAGGTCCCGCAACACCGCCTCGCCGGCGGCAAGCTCGTCGCTGCCCAGAATCAACGCATAGCGCGCCCGGTTACGGTCCGCGATCTTCAGCGCCGCCAACAGTTTACGCTCGAGATAGTCGGCAAAGGTTGGTGCCTCGAGCGTGCGGCGCAGCTCCGCGACGATCGGTGTCAGGACCGTGCGCGCTTGCGCTCCCAACGCGATGGCTTGGAGTCCCCGTCGCGGAGCTTGCGCTTGCGAGTCGCGGGCCTGCAGCATCATGAGAAAGCGTTCCATGCCGAGAGCAAAGCCGACCGCCGGCACGTCCGGGCCGCCAAGCGATTGCACCAAGCCATCGTACCGGCCGCCGCCGCAAACGCTGCTTTGCGCGCCGAGTACGCTCGAGGTGATCTCGAAAACGGTTCTTCCGTAGTAATCGAGTCCGCGTACGATGCGCGGGTTGATCGTATACGGAATGCCGGCCAAATCGAGATATGATTTGAGCGCGTCGAAGTGCTCCCGGCACGGCGCGCAAAGAAACGACTCCAATGCCGGCGCGCTTTGCACGTACGGAATGTCCGCCGGATCCTTGCTGTCGAGTAACCGCAGCGGGTTGCGTTCGATCCGCTGCCGCGACTCCTCACTCAGCGCGGCCAAGTGCGGACTGAAGTGGGCAATCAAGGCGTCGCGATAGGCCGGGCGGCAACACTCGTCGCCGATCGAGTTGAGGTTGAGCACCGCGTCGCCGATCCCATATCCGCGCACTAGCTCCCACGCGAGCGAGATCACTTCCAAGTCCGCTTCGGGACCCGGAAAACCAAAACACTCGACGCCGAACTGATGCGACTGGCGGTAGCGGCCCTTCTGCGGACGCTCGTAGCGAAAGATCGGTCCGATATAATAGAGGCGCAGCGGCCCGAGCGCAAAGAGATGATGTTCGAGCGCGGCACGCACCACCGGCGCCGTCCATTCCGGGCGCAGCGTCAAACTACGGCCGGAGCGGTCGGCGAACGTGTACATCTCCTTTTCCACGATGTCGGTCTGCGCGCCGACGCCGCGGACGAAGAGTTCGGTCGACTCGAAGACCGGCGTGCGAATCTCGCCGTAGCCGAAACGCGTCGCAAGAACGTGTATCCGTGCTTCGAGCTCGTTCCAGCGCCCCGACTCGGGAGGAACGAAGTCCTGGGTGCCGCGCGGGGCACCAAAGTTCTCCGGCATGCTGCTAGGCTCTCATCCCGGCCGACCGGTTCGCCGGGTCGATTCACTAGCCATTGCGGCGCCATGCGTGATGGTTGCCGGTGCGTATCGCCCTCTACGCAGGCGCGCTACTCGCCCTTGCGACGCTCTCCACGCCGGATACCCTGCGCTGCGCGCTGGCGACGTCGGCGAGCGCTCTTTTTGAAGCCGCACCGTTCTTGCTCGCCGGCATCATTGCCGGACGCCTCTTACGCCACTCCAATGCCATAGCGTATCTCGGCTGCGGTTGCACTACCGGCCCCTCGGCCCGCTCACTCCCCGCGGCCGCGGCGACGTGGCTTCTCTTCGGTCCCATCGTCGCCGCCGCGCGGTTGGCTGCCGCGGTCGCGGTCGCGCGTTTGCTCCACCACGAACGCCGGCCCGGCTGCCGCCGACCGCCGGATCTGCTCGGTGAGTTTGCCACCCTTCTTCCACCAGCCATCCTGACCGGTGCCGCGACGCAGTTCGCGGCCGCCGTTGACCCCGCCAAGCTTCCACCGATGCTCAGCGCAGCGGCGGGCGCGATGCTCGGCTTTACGACGGCGCCCTGTGGGCTTGGCGCCGTTGCGGTGGCGGGCGCATTGCGCGTCCAAGCTCCAATCGCGGCGGCGGCCTTTCTCTGCGTGGCCGGAATCATCGACCTGCGTGCGCTTCGGCGGCAGGCGCACTCGGACAAGGGCCACGATGCGCTCGCGTACGCGCTCCTGGCCGCCGCATTTGCGATCGTCGCCTCACGGCGCGGAGACGCGCTCGTCCATCCCGCAATCACGCCCCTGATGGCGCTCTGCGCCGGCGCGGCACTGATCTGCGCGATCGCGCATCGACGCGAGCTAAGCCCGGCGCGGCGATGCGCGCCGGTTTTGATGTTGGCCGGTGCGATGATCGGCGCTCCCCCGCCGCAGTACCACGCCACCGAAACGACGCTCGCCGATCTTTTTGCGGGCGAGCATTTGACATTCACCGGAACGCTCGTGGGCAGCGGGGCGGAGAGCGCTCTCGTGCGCTATGCGATAACGTGTTGTCGGGCCGATGCATCTCCCGTCGTCGTCCGTCTCGATCGCGCCCCGCGCTTGCCGGCCGGCAGTTGGCTGCGCGTAGACGGACGCATCGAGAGCATCGGCGGCAACCTTCGCCTGGTTGCCGGCAGCACGCAACGAATCGCGCCGCCGACCGATCCTTTCATCTACCGATGACGAGGCTCCAAGAGCTCGACCGGGATGCCGTTTGGGTCTACTACGAAGGCAATCGCGCGGGTGCCGCCGGGAGATTTGTAGACGTCTTTGAGAATCGTTACGCCTTTGGCTCGCAGCGCATCGACGTACTCGCGAAGATCGCCGTCGGCTTCGAAGGCGAGGTGTTCGTAGCGGTTTCCCAACGCATACGGAGGATGCTCTTCCAAGTCGTAAACGAGCTCGACGTACGAGTTCCAATCGCTTCCCACAAACGCCATGTCCGCGTTGCCGGGATAGTGAAACGGGCCGTCGAGTAAGCGCAATCCGAGCTTCTCCGTATAAAAATCGATCGACTCTTTCATGTCGTTGACGAAAATCGACGTGTGAAGAAACCGCGGCATTCCATGCTCCTCCTAATGCAGAAAATAGCGATAGCTCGAAAAGACCAGCGCGACATCGAGGCGATCGGCCGCAGAGACGACCTCCGCGTCTCGAACCGATCCGCCAGGCGCGATAATCGCCGCGCACCCGCCGGCGACGGCGGCTTCCAACCCGTCGGCAAACGGAAAGAACCCGTCGCTGGCGCAGGCAGCGCCTTTGGCATGGTCGCCGGCGCGCTGCGACGCGATCTGCACCGCGCTCACGCGGTTTGTCTGCCCCGCGCAGATCCCACGAGTCGTTCCGCCGTTAACGATCACGATGCCGTTGCTTTTCACGTGCCGGACGACATCCCACGCAAACGCCAGATCGTGCCACTGCTGCGGGCTTGGTTGTCGCCGGGTCACGACGCGCCACTCTTCCGCCGGTGCGGCCGGATCGTCGTTTTCCGCGAGGACGCCGCCGAGCGCACTTCGGAGGCGCAGCTCGTGCGCCAGCTCGTCGGGGAGCGATTTCCCAAAGCGCATGATTCGAAGGTTCTTTTTTTTCTTGAGCAGGCCGAGCGCATCCGAATCGAAGTCCGGCGCTGCGACGATCTCGAGAAAATACTGGCCGAGCGCTTGCGCGGCATCGGCGTCGATCGGAGCGTCGGCTGCGACGATTCCCCCGAACGCCGAAACCGGATCGGCTTCGAGCGCTTCGCGAACGGCCAAGCCGACGCGCGAACGTTGGGCGACACCGCAGGGAACCGTATGCTTCACGACGGCCGCGCGAATGAAGCGTTCGCGATCGCTTCCGAACTCAGCGCCGAGCGGTGCGCGGGAGAGGAGCCGCAGCGTCGCATCGAGATCGAGCAGATTGTTATAGGAAAGCGCCTTTCCGTGGAGCTGCTCGGGCAGACGCTCGGGCCGGTCGAGGTAGAACGCGGCGCGCTCCTGCGGATTCGTGCCGTACCGCAAACGTTTTGCAAGCGGCAGCGTCAGTGCCAGAGCGCCGGGAAGCTCGCTCGGCAAAATTTCTCCGGCTGCGGCGAGGTAGTGCGAAATTGCAACGTCATACTCCGCGGTTCGTTCGTAGGCCGCGATCGCATACTTGCGACGCAGCGCCGACGGCACGTCACCCGACTCGATCGCGACTCGATATTCCGCATACTGAGAAGGATGCGTTAGGACGGCGACGTGCTCGAAGTTTTTGGCCGCAGCTCTCAACAACGCCACGCCCCCGATATCGATCTGCTCGATCGCTTCTTCTTCCGTCGTGCCCGGGCGCGCGACCGTGGCTTCAAATGGATAGAGATTCACGACGACCGTACAGATCTCCGCAATGGCGTACTTCTCCGCTTGTGATCGGTGCTCGCGATCGGTTCGATCGAAGAGTATCGCGCCGAAAATCTTGGGATGCAGGGTCTTGACCCGGCCGCCGAAGAGCGCCGGAAAACCCGTGACGTCCTCAACGTCTCTGGCCCGTACGCCCTGATGCTGCAGGAATGCTCGCGTTCCGCCCGTGGCGTAAATTTCGATGCCGCGCCGCTCGAGCGCGCGGGCCAACTCCGCCGAACCGGTCTTGTCGAAAACAGAGATGAGCGCCGCGCGTCGCGTTGCCGCCGGGGCGTCAGGCAACCGACATCTCCGCCTGCGCCGCGAGCTCTGCAGAGACGATCGCGCTGACTCCGGCTTCTTTGGTCGTTACGCCGTACAGACGATCCGCGCTCTCCATCGTCTTCTTATTGTGCGTGACGATGAGCATTTGAGACTTTACGGCGAACTCACGCACCAACTGGCAGAACCGCTCGATGTTGGCATCGTCAAGTGCGGCGTCCACCTCGTCGAGCAGATAGAACGGCGCGGGCTTGATCTCGATAAGCGCAAAAATCAAAGCCGCAGCCGTCATGGCGCGCTCGCCGCCCGAGAGCGCGGCCAGCGGCATCTGTTTTTTGCCCGGCGGCTGCACCGCGATTTCAATGCCGGTTTCCGCAAGGTTGGCGGGCTCCGTCTGCCACATCTTGGCCTGACCGCCCGCAAAAAGCCGTCCGTACATTATTGAGAACGCGGCGGCAACACGCTCGAAGGTCGCATTGAACTGCGCTTGGCTCTCCCGTTCGATCTCTTGGATTGACTCGAGCAGCGTCGCCCGCGCCTTTGCGAGATCCTCGAGCTGCACGCGCAGGAACTCCTCGCGCTGCGCGACGTCGTCGCGCTCGGCCTCCGCGTTGAGGTTGACGTTCGATTCCAAACGCGCGAGGTCGTCGCGCAGCCGTGGAAGCTCTTCGACGATCGCATCGGCTTCGTTCCGATACCGGCTCTCCACGTCGCCGCACTCTTCATTCGTGGCCGGATGTTGCGCGAACTGCGAGACCAGCATTCCGAGTTCGGCTTCGATCTGCGCCAATCGCGTACGGTGACGCTCGCCGCCGGCGGCGACATCGCGCTCTTCTTGTTCGGCCAGCCGCAGCTCCGATTCGACGCGAGCCTGTCCCGTTACGAGTTCCTCGCGCTCTTTGCGAGATTCCTCGAGCCGCGCGTCGAGCGAGACAACGCCGCGCCACAAACCTTCGAGATGAAGGTGCGCGCTGCGGGTCTCTTCCATCAGCAAGCCGATCTCGGCCAACATGCGTTCCCGTGCCGAGCCGGCGCGCGCGCGGTCCTGATCGAGCATTCCGAGCCTCGCATTGGCGGCATCGCGCTCGGCGGCGAGCCCGCCGGCTCGCTCGCGCAAATCGGCTGCGTGCGCGCTCGCCGCGGTCTGCGCCGTCTGCGCGGCCGCAATCTCCTCACGGACGCGAGCAAGCTCCGTTTCCAAGCGTAGCCGTTCGTCGTCGCTTTTTTGGGCTTCGGGGTCGCTGCGCTCGTACTCGCGCTGCAGCTCGCGAGATCGCAGGACCTGCGCGTGAAGGGAAGCCGTGGCGGCGCGCGCCGTGTTGAGCTCGGCCTGCGTGCGCTCGACCTCTTCGGTAAGGGCCGCGGTTTGCGCGCGCAAGCCGACGAGCTGCGATTCCGCGCGCCCCTGCCGCTCGCGCGCCGCGTCGCGCTCTCCAACGGCAGCGTGCGCGCGAGCCTGAGCTCCGCGCAGGGCCTGCTCGGACTCGTCGAGTCGCAGCCGCATATCCGCCAGCGCTTCGCGAAGGCTCGCAGCCAAAAATCGCCGGGAAAGGATCGAGCGCTCGCGCGCAAACCGGCCGCCGGTAATAGCACCGCCTCCGGTGATTTGCTCGCCGCTCAGGGTCACGATCGTGTCGCGCACGCCTCGCTCTCGGACGAGTTCGATGCCGGTCTCGAGCCGATCGACGATCAAAACGTTACCAACCAAGAAATTCACGATGCTCGCGTAGCGCGGCGCCGTCTGCAGCAGCGTGTGCGCGTAGCCGAGAACACCGGGCACGGCGGCCAGCCCAGATTCGAGATTTCGGCCTTGGCGATCGGAGAGCGTATCGAGCGGCAGAAAAGTTGCCCGGCCCGCCTCCTTACGATTGAGATATTCAACGCACCGTTCGGCATCTTCCGAGGTCGTCGTGACGACGTTGGAAAGCCGAGCGCCGAAAGCCACGTCCATCGCGCGAGCGTACCGCTCTTGCGTCGTGATGAGATTCGAAACGATGTCCTCGATCCCGTGCAGCTCGCCGCGTTGCCGCGCTTCGACGACTGCGCGCGTTCCGGGAACGTGCCCCTCGAGCGAGTTTTCCAGTTCCTCGATCGTGTGCAGGCGCGACTGCGCCGCTGCGACGTCGCCGGTTTGATCACGATGAGCGCCCAGCGCCGCCACGACTTCCTCTTGGGCGACGGCGGCCTGGAGCTCCGCATTCTCCGCGCGACCGCGCGCATCGAGCAGCTCTTCCTCGAGCGCTGCGATGCGGCGGCCGCATTCGCCGTGACGGTGTGATGCCCCACCCGCGGCAATCTCGAGTTGCTCCGCGCGCTCTCGGGCGAGCTGCTCTTCTCGCTCGAGACGCTCGACTTCGGTGCGACGCGTCTGTGCTTGAACTCGGCGCTCCGCCTTGCGGGTTGCCAGCTCCGTCGCGCCGGCTTCGACCTCGCGCAACTCGGTAAAAACCTTTTCGAGCTGCGCGCGAGCCTGCGAGAGCGTCGGCTTGCGCCTCGAGCTCGCGCTCCCGCGCTTCTTCCAGCGCTTGCGATAGCGGCGTGAGGCGTGCCTCTAGCTGATCCATCGCCGTAACGAGCAACGTGCGCTCTCCGAGCACCCGCGCGGCGTCCTCCGAGGTTTGCGTCGATTGCCGCTCGAGCGCCTCGCGGCGCGCGAGCGCGGCGGCGTACTCCGCTTCGACGCGTGCGACGTCGTTGCGCTCGCTCTGCGACTTCGAGCGCAACTCTTCGAGCTGTAGCTCGCATCGGTAGAGCTGCGTTCGCAGGCCCGTGACTTCCGCGCCTAGCGTTGCAGCCTTGGCGGCGGCCGCCGCGCGCTGCTCCTCGCCTCGCTCTAGCTCGTCACGTAGCGAGAGCCTTTCGGCGCGGCGCGACGCGCCGGCTCGCAGGTAACCGAGGATTTCCAGGTCGCGCAGACGCGCGCTGACGCGGCGGTAACGCTTCGCCCGGCGAAGCTGAGTCTCCAACTCCGGAATTCGCCGTTCCAGCTCCGCAATAAGATCGCTGATGCGAATGGCGTTCTGCTCGGTGCGTTCCAAACGGCGCATCGACTCGTGTTTGCGCGCCAGAAACTTGCCGATGCCCGCGGTCTCTTCGAAGAGCGAACGCCGCTCGGCCGGCTTGCTGACGAGGATTGCATCGATCTGTCCTTGCGAAACGATCGCATACGAGCCGGGCCCGAGGCCGGTGCCCATCACTAAATCGAGCACGTCGCGCAAACGTACTTGGCTGCGGTTGATGAAATATTCGCTCTCGCCCACGCGATAGGCGCGCCGAGTTATTTCTACTTCGTTGAAGTCGATCGGCAGCGCACCGTCGGAGTTATCGAACAGAATCGAGACTTCGGCGAGACCGAGCGGCTTGCGGCTTTCGTTCCCGGCGAAGATGACGTCTTCCAACCGCCCGGATCGAATGCTCTTGGTCGACGTTTCCCCCAGCACCCATCGAAACGCATCCACGAGGTTGGACTTTCCGGAACCGTTCGGACCGACAATCGCCGTGACGCCGTCGCCGAACTCCAGGGCCGTCGGTTCGGCAAACGTTTTGAAGCCGAACGATCGAATCTTCTTGAGTTTCACGTCCCGACCGCGCGCGGCAAGCCTTCGTCGCTTGCCGGAGTGAGCGAGAGCAGTGCGGACTCGGCCGCCGCTTGCTGCGCGGTCTTTTTCGACGGCCCGTGCCCCTTGCCCAGCACCTTACCCTTGACGGTGACCCTGGAATGGAATGCGGGACGTTGCGGGGTGCCGCGACTGGTCTCCCGGTAGACGGGGGTAGCCGCCAAGTGCTCCTGCGCGTAGTGCTGCAAGCGCGTCTTAGCGTCGAGCAATGCATCCGCGGAGTGATCCAACTGCTCGACGTGATATTTAACGACGAACGCGCGCGCCTTTTCGAGCCCGTAGCTGAGGTAGAGTGCGCCGACAAAAGCTTCGAAGGCGTCGGCCAGCACCGAGGTATTATCGCTCCCGCCCGCGGCTCGCATTCCCGTCCCGAGCAGCGCGAGCTCCGAGAACCGGAGCCGTCGCGCCGTTCGGGCAAGCTGCGCGTCGTTGACGATGGCGGCTTTACGCAACGTCAGCAATCCCTCGGACTCCTCGGAGAATTGTTCGAAGAGCCATCCCGCCGTGATGCAGCCGAGCACGGAGTCGCCAAGAAACTCCATTCGGTCGTTCGAGCTCCCGCCCCGCTCCTTTGCATAGCTCTGATGAACGAAGGCCATTTCGAATACGCTTAATTCGTCGCGCTTGCGAATGCCTGCAAGGCGAAGCAGGGCGCGCAACCGCCGCCGATACGCTTCGCCGCTCATCCTAGGATCCTGGACGAACCTTGCCGAGGACGATGACGCTGTTGTGACCGCCGAAGCCGAACGAGTTCGAAAGCGCGACGCGGATCGGCGCGTGGCGCGCGACGTTGGGTACGTAATCGAGCCGGCATTCGGGATCGGGAAACTCGTAGTTGATCGTCGGAGGCATGATATCGTGGTACACGGCCAGCGCCGTCGCTACGCCTTCGATGCCGCCCGCAGCGCCGAGCGCGTGCCCGTGCATCGATTTGGTCGAACTCACTCCGATTTTGGGGGCATGCTCGCCAAAGGTTTTTTCAATCGCACTAGATTCGGCGGGGTCGCCCATTGGCGTCGACGTTCCATGCGCGTTGATGTAATCCACGTCCTCGGGGGCGATGCCGGCGCTTGTTAAAGCGCGAGCGAGGGCCAAGCGAACTCCCGTGCCCTCGGGATCCGGCGCCACGAGATCGTAGGCGTCGGCCGATTGGCCGTAGCCGAACAGCTCGCAATAGATCTTGGCTCCGCGAGCCAGCGCGTGTTCGTACTCCTCGAGAACCAGGATGCCCGCGCCCTCGGCGAGGACGAATCCGTCGCGCTCGCGATCGAATGGGCGGCTCGCTCTGGCCGGATCCTCGTTACGGGTCGACATCGCTCGCATCGAGCAAAAGCCGCCGATTGCCAGCGGAGATACCGTTGCCTCGCTGCCTCCGGCAATCATGGCGATCGCATCCCCATGCGTTATGAGATTAAATGCCGTCGCGATGGCGTCGTTGCCGCTCGCGCACGCGCTCGCCGCCGCGAAGAACGGCCCTTGAAAACCGTAGGCCATTGAAATGTGTGCGGTCGCCGCGTTGGCCATGAGCATCGGAATGAAAAAGGGCGTTACCTTCGACCACGTTCCGTTTTCGTTGGCTTTATCGGAGTTGAGCCAGAAGGTAATGATTCCGCCGATGCCGGTCCCGACGATGCCCCCGACTCGCTGCTTGAACTCTGGATCTTCGGGCAGTTTGGCATCCTCGATCGCTTCCCGCGCGGCGACAAACGCGAACTGCGTGAAGCGATCCATCCGGCGCGCTTCTTTGCGCCCGATGAGCTGCTCGGGATTCCAGTCTTTCACCTCGCCCGCGAAACGCGTATCGAAGAGGCTGGCGTCGAACGCGGTAATCGGAGCGATTCCAGACTCGCCCGCGATGAGGCGCCTCCAAAAATCCTCGCGGGTGTTTCCGACCGGAGTAACCGCTCCCAGGCCCGTCACGACGACTCGCCGGCGGGCAGGCGGCTGCATTCTGGAGGCGCTCAAAACTTCAGCAAGTTACGGCGGCATCGGGGTGGTTCCCCCTGCCTTTCACCGAGCTCCGCCTTGCGCTGACCCCGCGCGCCGGATATAATCAGGGGCTGTCTGCCGCATAGGGGTGTGGGGCACTACTCGATCACCGAAGGGACGTTATGAAGCGGACTTTTCAGCCGCACAATCGCCGCCGCAAGCGCGTGCATGGATTCCTAGAGCGAATGAGCACCAAGGCCGGGCGTAAGGTGCTGGCGCGCCGCCGGAAGAAGGGACGCCATCGTCTCACGGTCTGATGCGCCAGGTGGCAAGCCTGCGCCGGCAAGTGGATTTTGCCCGGCTGCGCCGCCACGGCCGTCGCGTTTCGACCAAGAGTCTAACCATTTACCGTAGTGATGCGCCGGCCGGGGATGCGCCGTCCCTGGTGGGGATCACCGTCAGCAAGTCGATTGGAAAGGCCGTGGTCCGCAACAAGCTGCGCCGGCGTTTGTCGGCAATCGTTCGGGAAGCGCTCGCGTCGCGTGCCGCGATGCGGCTGCTCGTCGTCGCCCGACCGGTGGCAGCCGAGGCGCACTTTTCCGATTTACGAGCCGAAGTAACTTCGGCTCTGGGACCCGCGTAGTAGATCGCATGCGAGCCGTCGTCTTGGGACTCATCCGCGCTTACCAGCTCGTGATCTCCCCGCTGCTTCCGCCGGCGTGCCGCTTCTATCCGAGCTGCTCTCAGTATGCCGCAACCGCGGTCCGGGACCACGGGATCGCGAGAGGTGGCTGGCTAGCCCTCTCTCGCCTTGCTCGCTGTCATCCGTGGCACCCGGGCGGCGTCGATTTCGTGCCTGCCGCCGCGCCACACGGCGGGCGCCGCTTGGAATCGAGGTAGGCGCTGCACCCTTTGCTGGCGACGTCGTGGCTCGACCCGTTCGTGAGCTTCATCTGGTGGGTCGTGTTGGCGATCAACAAGCCGATCGGAAATCTCGGCTGGAGCATGATCATTCTTGCGGCCTTGATCAGGCTGGTCTTTTGGCCGCTCAACACGGCGCAGTTCAAGGCGTTCTTGAAGATGCAGAAGATCGCGCCGATGCTCAAACGCGTTCAAGAGCGCTTTAAGGACGATAAGCAAAAACAGCAACAAGAAACGATGGCGCTCTATAAAGAGCAGGGCGTCAATCCGCTCGCCGGCTGCTGGCCGATGCTCGTGCAATATCCGGTCATCATCAGCGTCTACTATGTGGTGCTCAATCACAAAGCGCTCTTCGAAAACCAGTCGTGGTTGTGGATACCCGGCATCATAATGCACGCAATTCCACACGCCCCTCTAAATTCGCCGCCCCTGCCGTTCGCTTCTTGGGTACCGGTGCTGTTTGGATGGCCGATCCTCGCTGCGAATCTCTCGTTGCCCGATCTCATACTCATCCTGGTCTACGCGCTCTCGATGTACCTGAGCGTTCGCTACGTCAGCATGCCCGCGACCGATCCGCAGCAGGCTCAGATGCAGCGGTCGATGGCGATCTTCTCACCGCTGATGCTCGGCTTTCTAGGCTGGCGCTATCATTGGCCGTCGGCGATGGTCCTCTACTGGTGCTTCTACAACATTTTCACGATGGGACAGCAGTTCTATCTGCTGCGCCGCTACCATCAGCCGTTGGCGTTGATCGACAGCGAGCACGTCATCACCGAAAGCGCTTCCGGCGGCAACGCGACCGGCAAGGCGGGCTCGGGAAAGGCTTTGCCGAGCAGCAACGGCGCCCCGCAGTCGAGCCAGCCTCGGGCGGCGCGCTCCTCGCGATCGAAGCGAAAGAACAAAAAAGGTAACTAACATGCTCTACGAAGATGATTTCGAGTTTGAGGAACAGCCGGCCGACGTGCGCGACCGCCCAATTCCGGGCAAGTCGGGGGGCGGAAGAAATGGCGGCGGCACTCGCCGGCGGCGCGACCCACGCCCCAGCCATGCCGCGCCGCGCGATCGGCAAGATCTCCCCGATGAGGCAAAACCAGCGCGCGATTTCCTTGCAGAGTTACTCGAACGAATGGGCGCCGGGCCGATCGACATCGAGTATATCGCGCGCCCCGAGGGTGAATATCTCGAAGTGACCGGACCGAACCTCGGCATGTTGATCGGTCGCCACGGCAACACGTTGGAAGCGCTCAATCTCGTGTTCAACAACGTGCTCAACGCCGGCGTTCGAAACAATCGCCGATACTTTACGATCGACGCAGAGGGTTACCGCGCCGCGCGTGCCGACCAGCTGAAAAATCTCGCGCTTGCGACGCTCGAGCGCTGCGTCCGGGAGCGTTCGCCGCAAAAGCTGGAGCCGATGCTGCCGTCCGAACGAAAGATCGTGCACCTCGCACTCGCCGACTCCGAGTTGGTCCGCACGGAATCGGAGGGAGAAGAGCCCGAACGCCGAGTCGTCATCTTTCCCCGTTGAGCATTCGCTCAACGGGGGCCCCGAAATTTCAAAAGGCGCTACGCCCTTCGGGCTGCGCGCCCCCCAGCGGCAAAGCCGCCGGGGCCCCCCGTTGAGCGTTCGCGGTTGAATGCTCGACGGGGCCTCGACAAATACCATCGTCGCCGTCGCGACGCCTCCGGGAAAGGGCGCGATCGCCATCGTCCGGGCCAGTGGTCCGTCGGTCCCCGAACTCGTTCGCCGGCTAGTTCAAACGAAATCTCGTCTGCGCCGCCGCGTGGCGACGTACGCGACAATTGTTGACGAGAGCGGCGCCCTGCTGGACCGCGGACTGGCGATTTTTTTCGAAGCGCCGCACAGCTACACCGGCGAGGATTTGCTCGAACTTCAGATCCACGGCTCTCCGGTGGTCGGCCGCGAAGTCGTTCGCGCGATGCTCGCATGCGGCGCTCGGCTAGCCGAGCCCGGCGAGTTCACGCGCCGCGCATTCTTCAACGGAAAAATGGCGCTGCACGCCGCGGCCGCCGTTGCGGACATCATCGACGCGCAAACACGTTGCGCCGCGCGCGCCGCGCTCGCGAACTTTGAGAGCGGGCTGGCGCAGGAGATTCGCGCGGTGCGCAGCGCCCTAGCGACAATCCTCCAAGAGCTAGAGGGTGCGATCGACTTTCCCGACGAGGTTCCGGAGCCCGACCGTAGCGGACTCAAGGTACGGCTAGCGCCGATTCGCGCGCGTTTAGAGCGTCTTGCGCGTGACGGTGAGCTCGGACGGCTCGTACGAGAGGGTCTCGGCGTCGCGATCGTAGGGCCGCCGAACGCCGGAAAGTCGTCGCTGCTCAACGCGCTGCTTGGGTACCGAACGCGCGATCGTCTCCGACATCCCGGGAACCACGCGCGATACGATCGAGGAAAGCGTGGTAGTCGACGGAGTGCCGGTGCGGCTGATCGATACGGCCGGCATCCGATCCCACGCCGACCGCTTGGAGGCGCATGGCATCGCCCGCAGCGAGCGCGCGCTCGACTCGGCTACCATCGCCCTCGTGGTCGCCGATGGCTCGCAACCACCGGACGCGGCCTCGAGCCGGCTGCTGGAACGTACGCAAGACCGGCCGCGCATACTTTTTCTGAACAAGGCCGATCTGGGAACCGACCCCGCGTTTGCGACGGCATGGCCGGGCGCAATCGTTGGAAGCGTACGGAATGCCGAGACGCTGGAGCGGATTCGCGATGCGATCGCGACGGCCGGTTGGAACGGCGAACGCTTTGACGCGACTCGGCCTCACCTGGCAGGGGCTCACGAGTTCGAGGCCGCCTTCGCCGCGATCGCGGCGCTCGGGCACGCCTGCGACGCGCTTGACGCCTCCGAGCCGATCGACTTCGTGGCGACCGAGCTGGCGCACGCGTTTTCCCAACTCGGGCATGTAAGCGAGCAGGTTGCCGCCGAAGAGATCGTCACCGGCATCTTCTCGCGTTTTTGCATCGGAAAGTAACGCGCTAAATCACAAGGAGATCATATGCAACGCATCTTTCTAATTGGACTTATCGCTGCCGCAGTGGCGCTCCCGTCCGCCGCTTCGGCAAGGCTCATTTCCGCTCTTGGCATCACTCTTCAAAGCTGCAATGCGAACGTGAACGGAAACGTTACCAACGGCATCAACGTCGTCTACTACAACGCGCACCAATCTCCGGCGACCGAGGTGGATTTCCTCGTACGGTATCACGGACAGAAATACGTGCTCGTCGATCGCGGGACGTTCACGGTCGGGGCCAAGATCAACCATAATATCAACAACGCGCTGGTCGGCGTGCCGTGGCAGGGCCCCGATGTTAAGCTGTGCATGGCGCAGCGCGTCATTCTCGCCAACGGGAAAGTAGTGCAATAGCTCGTGCGCTCGATCGAAATGGTCGGCGGCATCGCGCGAAACTGGTGGCTGTGGTTGATCCGCGGAATCGTTGCGATTCTCTTCGGGGTGCTCGCACTTCGGTGGCCCGGCGACACACTCATCGTCATCGGGCTTCTCTTTGGTGCCTACGCGCTCGTGGACGGCATCCTGGCGATCCTTGCGACGATACGCGCCGCAGAGACGCATCGGCGTTGGTGGCCGCTCCTGTTCGAAGGCATCGTGGGAATACTGATTGCGGCAGTAACGTTTTGGGATGTCCGGATCACGTTGCTCGCCCTCTATTTCACGATTGCAGCGTGGGCTTTCATTACCGGAGTTCTGGAGATCGTCGCGGCAATTCATTTGCGCTCGCACTTGAACAATGAGTTCTGGCTCATCATCGGTGGCATCGCTTCGATCCTCTTCGCCGTTTTGATGATTTGGTATCCACTCGCCGGCGCGCTGGCGCTCGTTTGGCTGATCAGCGCATACGCGATCGTTTTCGGGATTATAATGATAGGTTTTTCGCTCCGCTTGCGCGGGCACTCCGCCGCTTTGGCCCCCGGGTCGACGCGCTGAACCTTACGTTCGACGACGCCGGTACGATCGTCGTAGGCGGCGGCCATGCCGGTGTCGAGGCGGCGTTGGCCGCGGCACGTCTCGGCGTTCCAACCATGCTTGTGACCGGCGATCCGCAGAGAATCTGCACGTTGCCCTGCAACCCGTCGATCGGCGGAAGCGCCAAGGGCCAGTTGGTTCGCGAGATCGACGCGCTGGGCGGAGCGATGGGCAGCATCGCGGATCGCTGCAGCGTTCACGCTCGCTTTCTGAACGAGAGCAAGGGGCCCGCGGTGCGAGCCCTCCGCCAACAGATGGACAAGCCCGCATACGGCAGGCTCGCGACGGCGCTGCTGCAGTCGCAGACGAACCTTACGATCGTCCAGGGTCTGGTCGAAGGCCTGATCGTCGAGGGGGGAGCAGTTCGTGGCGTCGTCTGCGCCGGCGGCGCCCGCTATCACGCTAGAAGGATTGTCCTTGCGACCGGCACTTTTCTTGGCGGAAAGTCCTTTTGCGGGAGCGTCGTGCGCGCCGAGGGACGCTTCGGCGAGGCGCCGGCGCGCGGCCTGGCCGTTGCGCTGCGCGAACTAGGTTTTCCGACGGCGCGGCTAAAGACCGGGACGCCGCCGCGCATCGACCGGCACACCGTGAACTATGATGCGATGACGCTGCAGCCGCCCAGCTCGCATCCGTTGCTGTTTTCTTACGCGAGCGAACGAAAGTTCGCGGGACCGCAACTGCCGTGTTATCTCACGCAAACCAATGCGCGCACGCATGCGTTAGTCCGAGAGAATCTTCGCAATTCTCCGCTCTACGGACTCGATTTGATTCGCGGAATCGGCCCGCGGTATTGTCCGTCGATCGAAGACAAGGTCGTAAAGTTCGCGCATAATCCGGCGCATCAAATCTTTATCGAACCGGAAGGCTGGGACGAGCCGACGCTGTATGTGGGCGGCTTTTCGACGTCGCTCCCGGCCGAGATCCAGCTCGAGATGCTGCACACGCTGCCGGGCTTGGAGACCTGCAGCATGCTTCGAGCCGGGTACGCCGTGGAATACGACATGGTGCCCCCGACCGAGCTGCGCGAGACACTGGAGACCCGACGAATCGCCGGACTTTACCACTGCGGGCAGCTCAACGGCACCTCGGGTTATGAGGAGGCCGCGGCGCAAGGACTCGTCGCCGGCATCAATGCCGCGCGGGCGGCCCGTGGTGAAGAACCGCTTCGTCTAAGCCGAGCCCAGGCCTATATCGGCGTGCTGATCGACGACTTGGTGACCAAAGGCGTCGACGAGCCCTATCGGATGCTCACGTCGCGCGCCGAACACCGGGTGCTGCTGCGGCACGATAACGCCGATCTGCGCCTGACGCCCGTCGGCCGCGAGATGGGGCTCATCGACGATCCGGCCTGGGAGGGCTTCCAGAAGCGGCGCGAAGCGCTCCGGCTCGCGCGCACCCACGCCGAGAAGACTCGCATTGCGGACGAGCGCATCGGCAGGGAACACTTCGCCGCCGGGAGCACGATTGCGGACGTCCTGCGCCGGCCGAGCCTCGAGTTCGGCGACGTTGCCGGCCGCTTTGACCCGACGCTCGAGGACGAGATCGGCGAACGATTAGCAATCGAACTCAAGTGCGCGGGTTACGTACGGCGCCAGGAGCTCGCCATCGAGAAGGCCTCGAAGACCGAGAACGCGCTAATACCGGCCGACTTCGACTACCAATCGATTGCGGCGCTCTCGGCGGAGGCGCGCGAAAAATTTACGTCGCAGCGACCGCGAACGCTCGGGACGGCGGGACGAATTCCCGGCATCACGCCCTCCGACGTCGCCATCGTCGGCCTCTTCGTCCATAAGGGCCGCCACGAGAGCATCGCCGTTCCCACGGCCTGATCGTTGACGGCCCTTGAAGAGCTTCTGGCCGCGCAGGGGCTCGGCAGAGAGAACGTCACAGCCCTGGCACTCTACGGCCGGCTCGTGCTTGAAGCCAATCGCCACTTCAACGTGACTGGCGCTCGCTCGCCCGAGGAGATCGCGCGCCATATCGCCGACAGCCTCTCGGTCCTCCCGTATCTCAGGGGGCCCTACGTGGACGTCGGGTCGGGCGCCGGCTTCCCGGCAATTCCGGTCGCGATCGTGACCGGCATGCCGGTCACGATGATCGAGGCCACGCAGAAGAAGGCGCGCCTGCTCGAATCGCTCTTGGAGCGGCTGGAGCTCCCTGGGGTCGTTATTGCCGAACGCGCCGAAGCCGCCGGCCACCGGCCCGAGCTGCGCGAGCATTTCGCGACGGGCACCTGCCGAGCGGTGGCCAGCGCCCCAGGGGTCGCGGAGCTCCTTCTTCCCCTCATCGGGGTCGGCGGAGCAGCGGTCTTGCAGCGCGGCAGCATCGACCAATGCGAACGCAGCGCCCTCGAGGACGCCTCGTTGATGCTGGGAGCTTCCGTTGAAGTCGAGGATGAGATCGGCGGGGCTCGCCGGATCATTCTCCTGCGCAAGCAGCGGACGACCCCCGACCGATTTCCGCGCCGAACCTGGGCGCAGAAACGTCCCCTCTGCGAGTAGTCAGGATTTCCGGATTGTTTCCCGTGAAACTTTGAGCGACTACCCCGCGCCCCACGGGAGGCAAAACGCCCCGGCATGTCTTTGCGAGGCGCTACCGGTTGTCGGCGTCGGCGGGGAAAATCTTTGATTTCAGCTCGTCGATTCCAAACGTCGGGCCTCGAACGACCCCAAACCATCCAAGGATGACCCACGCCGCGAAGCTCGCAAGGACCGCCGCGATGACGACCGCGCCGTACCGCTGATGTCCCGGGGCAACTTTGTCCCATGCGACGTAACCGGCGAGGATGGCGGCCAGGACGGTTCCGATCTCCTCGGCCCTCTTGACCCATCCCAGTAGCTTCGGCAGAGGCATGATTGCATTTTAACCGACTGGGGTGCCGCCCGTGCTACAAAAAAATCCGGCCGGTTGCGTAGAAGATAGCGGCAATGCAGCCTCCCCATTCGATCGACGCCCTGCTTGCGGCCGCTCTGCCGGAGGGAAGCCTTTATGCCGTCGGCGGGAGGGTGCGTGACGAGCTGCGCACGCAGTTCGAGCCGACTCCCGTCTCAACGAAGGATTTCGACTACGTCGTGACCGGGATGCCGCTGGAGAGCCTGGTTACCGCCCTGCGGCCGCTGGGCCGAATCGACGTGGTGGGCGCCTCGTTCTCCGTCGTCAAGCTCACCGTCGGCTCCGAGACGGTCGACGTGGCTTTGCCGCGGCGGGAGCGTTCCGTAGGCATCGGACACCGCGAGTTCCAGGTTGAGGCGGGCCCGAGCGTGACCCTCGAAGAGGACCTCGGCCGGCGGGATTTCCGCATGAACATGCTCGCTCGAGCGCTTCCGTCCGGCCGCTTGATCGATCCGTACGGCGGTCAGGACGACATCAAGGAACGCCGCATCGACATCCTAGCACCGGCAAGCCTCCTTGAAGATCCGCTTCGGATGCTGCGCGCCGCACAGTTCGCCGCTCGGTTCGAATACTCGACGAGCGCGAATCTTCGCGCGGCAATGACCGAGTCGGCGCCACTGGTGACGAGCGTTTCGGCCGAGCGCATCAACGACGAGCTGACGAAGCTTTTTGTAGAGGCGCGCAAACCATCGATCGGTCTGGAACTGCTTCGTGAGACCGGGGTCTTGGGGTTCCTTTGGCCGGAGCTGCTCGAGGGCGTCGGCATCGAGCAGAACGAGTGGCACGCCTACGACGTCTGGACCCATCTTCTGGCAACCCTCGACGCCTCTCCGCCTGGCGACGTCACCATTCGCTTGGCAGCTTTACTGCACGACGTGGGAAAGCCGAGAACCAAGGACGGTCCCCATTTTTACCGTCATGAGCTCGTCGGCGCCGAGATGGCCGAAGCGATGCTCGAGCGTTTTCGCTTTTCAAATGGGGTCGTCAATGCGACCGCGCACTTAGTGCGCCATCACATGTACAACGCCGATCCGCAGCTTACCGACGCGGCGTTGCGCCGTTTCATCCGACGAGTTCAACCGGAAAGCATCGAACGTTTGTTCGCATTGCGGCAGGCGGACGTTCGCGGCAGCGGGTTGCCGAAACGCGACGACAGCAACGAGCGGTTCGAGGCGCGCGTCTTTGCCGAGCTCGCCAGGAAACCGCCCTTCTCCATCGCCGATCTGACCGTCGACGGCGACGACGTGATTGCGGCCCTCCTGCGCCGAAACGAAGTATCGCCTGGATTTGCGGGCGACGAGCGCGTCGGCGCCGCGTTGCGCTGGCTCTTCGAGCAGGTCACCGACGAGCCCGAACGTAACGAGCGGACGTTGCTGCTGCAAAACCTCGAGCAGTACCTCGATCACGTCGGCACTCCATAGATAGCACGGAGAAAAACCCTCTGGGTCGCATCATTGCGCTGGTCAACCAAAAAGGCGGCGTTGGGAAAAGCACGACGGCCGTTAATCTCGGCGCGGCATTAGCGATGCTCGGCAGTCGCGTGCTCGTCATCGACAGCGATCCACAGGGAAACACGACGACCGGCTTAGGCATCGACAAAGGACGGTTGTCGCACGACATCTATCACGCGCTCATGCAAGAGATTCCGCTCGAGAACGTCATCGTGCGAACCGAGATCGAAAACCTGATGCTCGCTCCCGCAACGATCAATCTCGCGGGCGCGGACGTCGAACTCGTGGCCGCGCTCTCGCGAGAGACGCGACTTCGTCAAGCGCTCGCGCCGGTCGCGAGCGGGTACGATTTCGTTCTGATCGATTCACCGCCGTCGCTCGGCTTATTGACGATCAATGCGCTCACCGCCGCGGACGACTGTCTTATTCCCGTGCAGGCGGAGTTCTACGCTCTGGAGGGACTGGCGCAGCTAACGAGCGTGATTTGGCGCGTACGCGATGCACTCAATCCGACGCTCCATGTCAGCGGCGTTCTCGTCACGATGTTCGACGGCCGTACGCGTTTGGCGCTCGAAGTGATTCGCGAACTCGAGAAGTACTTTCCGGAGCAAATTTTCAAAACGCAGATTCCTCGCAACGTGCGGATCTCTGAGGCACCATCGTACGGTAAGCCGGTGCTGCTCTTCGATCTCAAGAGCCGCGGAGCGCAAGCCTATCTCGCCGTCGCGCGCGAGATGCTCGAACCGGCGCGAGCCTCGGCATGAGCGCGCCGAAACGAGGTTTGGGCAGAGGATTGGCGGCGCTGCTCGGCGAGAGCGTCGTGCCGATTTCGAGCTCTCAAGACATCGTGCGAGAGATCCCGTTGACCGAGATCACGCCCAATCCGTTTCAGCCTCGAAAGACCTTCGACGGCGCGGCGCTCGACGAGCTCAAGGCCTCCATTGCCGAATACGGCATCTTGGTACCGGTTATCGTGCGGCGGCGCGGCAACGGATACGAGTTGATTGCGGGTGAACGGCGTTGGCGCGCGAGTGCCGCCTTGCAGCGACCGTCGATTCCGGCGATCGTCCGATCCAGCGACGATCGTCAAACGCTCGAGTTCGCGATCGTCGAGAATCTGCAGCGCGAGGACTTAAATGCGCTCGAAGAAGCCGCCGGCTTTCAATACCTCATCGACGAACACGGTCTGACGCAAGAAGAGGTTGCACGCCGCCTCGGCAAGAGCCGGCCCGCGATCGCCAACACACTGCGCCTACTGGCATTGCCCGATTCGATCAAAGCGATGCTCGCCGACGCACGGCTTTCCGCAGGGCACGCGCGCGCGCTGCTCTCCGCGCCCGAACCGGCGCGAGTTCCGCTGGCCGAGCGCGCCGCGAGCGAAGGTTTAACGGTTCGCGCACTGGAGCGGTTGGCGGCCGCGCGTACCGACACGCGTCCCAAGGCCGTGCCCACGGCGCGCGCACTAACGCCTGACGAGCACGATTTCGAAGGCCGGCTGCGCGAGCGCTTTGGGACGCACGTCGCGCTCGTCCGTTACCGGCGCGGAGGCCGGATCGAAATTCGCTTCCAAAGCGACGACGAACTCTTACGCCTGAGCGACCTTCTTTTGCAAAAAGAGCCGTAGGAGTAGTTCCTCGTGTTCGTACCGGTTTCGCGCGTGGTCGCAATCGTCATGGCGGGCGTGCTTTGCTTCGGCATATTGGTGCCGCTGTCGCTGGCGCGCCACAATGCCGGGCTGGCCGTCTTTATAGCGGTCGTCTTCATCGCCTATCTCGCCGCAAACGTGATTCTATGGCAGCGCATGCGCCCGCGCGCGTAACGCGCGCGGCGCGGGCCGACCTCTTGGCGGGAATCTACGCGATTCTCAACGACGAAATGCAAACGCTCGACCTAGCGCGTGCGGTTCTCGATGCGGGAGTTCGCATCGTTCAATACCGTGCAAAGAACGGAATCCGCCCGGAGTGCGCGCGTGCGTTACGCGAGCTCACCCGAGAACGCGATGCGCTCTTGATACTCAACGACGACTGGCGGGCAGCGGCTGCGTACGATTGTGACGGCGTTCATCTGGGACCGGACGACGACGGATTCGCAGCGCTGGCAACGGTCCGAAACGTATTGCAAGAGCGCCTGATCGGTCTCTCGTGCGGTACCGCAGGCGAGATCCGCGACGCCGGCGCGAGCGACGTCGACTACTTGGGAATCGGCCCGGTTTTCGAGACGGGACTCGAAATCCGACGCCGGCCGGCCGCTCGGCATCGACGGCCTGCGCAGCCTCGTAAGCCAAACGCTGCTTCCGGTGGCCGCAATCGGCGGGATCTCCATCGCTCGCCTCGACGAGATACGGCGCACCGGCGTCGCTATGGCGGCAGTCATTTCGGCCGTGACCGCCGCCGCGCAGCCCCGCGCGGCCGCGGAGCGGCTCGTCTCGCGATGGAGCGCCGCCGGATAGCCGGCCGCCAATGGCTGTCATCGTTCTTTCGATCGGCACGACCCATCCGTGGAACGTCGCGGGTGTGGGCCGCGATCTCGTCGTTGGTTGCGCCAGAGAATGCCGGGTCTTCACCGCCGTGGCGGCCGTCAGCGCCCAAGACTCCACCGGCGTGACGGCGCTGGGTCCCGTCGCCCAGGAACTCTTCGAGGCCCAGCTCTCCGCATTGCCTTGGGAGAGCGCCGGTGCCGTCCGCGTGGGCGCGCTCCCGACGCCCGGCGCCGTGCGTGCCGTCGCAACGGCCCTGAGGTCGCGTCCCTGGTTGCCGGCCGTCGTCGATCCGGTGTTTGCAGCCAGTCGCGGCGGCGAACTCGCCGATCGTGCGGCGCGCGAGGCGCTTGAAGAAGAACTTGCAACGCTCCCCAGCGTCGTTTTGACGCCGAACCTCAGCGAGGCCGCGGCTTTGCTGCACGTAGACGCCATCGAGCGCAGCAATCTCGGCGAAGCGGCAACTCGACTGCGTGTCCGGGGGGCCGGCGCCGTGCTGCTGACGGGAGGTCACTTGGAGGGCGATCCGGCGGATGCTCTTGCCACGAGCGATGGGGTAGAAATATTTAGCGAAGCCCGGATCGCCGGAGCAATGCACGGCACGGGCTGCACGCTGGCGATGGTGCTCGCCTGCGAACTGGCTTCGGGCAAGGCGTTGCCGGCAGCGGTACGAGCGGCCCGCGCCTTCGTGCGTGCCGAGATCGCAAGGCATTGATGCCCGCACGTAACATTGACGCGCGGATGAGCTTGACCAAACGGCGCGTGATGTCGGGTATGCGGCCGACCGGCGACCTCCACCTCGGACACCTCGTCGGCGTGCTGACGCAGTGGGAGACGTATAGCGAGAACGACGACGCGTTCTTTGAGATTGCCGATCTGCACGCTTATACGACCGAGTTTGCAGATCCCTCGATGGTGCGTGACGCGCGTGAGGCGATGGTGGCGGTCTGGCTGGCGGCCGGAGTCGACCCCCAACGTTCGACGATTTTTCTGCAGTCGGGGGTCCCGGAGATCGCCGAACTGCAAGCGCTGCTCTCGATGATAACTCCGGTTTCGTGGCTCGAGCGCGCGCCGACCTATAAAGGACAGATCGAGGCGCTGGGTACGCATATCGCCACCTACGGTTTTCTCGGTTATCCGTTACTGCAGCTCTGCGATATCGCCGTCGTGCGCGCCCAGTACGTGCCGGTCGGGCGCGACCAAGTCGCGCACTTAGAGCTTGGGCGCGAGATCATCCGCCGTTTCAATCACCTCTACGGGGAAGGGCGTGAAATTCTCGTCGAGCCGCAACCGACGCTCTCGGAGTTTCCCGAGGTTCCTGGTATCGACGGCCGCAAGATGAGCAAATCGTACGGCAACGCCATTCTTATCTCCGACAACGAAGAGACGACTACCAGGAAGGTTCGTTCGATGCTCACCGATCCGCTCAAGGTCCGCCGCGGTGATCCCGGGCGCCCGGAGATTTGTCCGGTCTTTGCCCTGTGGCGATTCGTCAATCCGCTACGCCTCGACGCGATCGCATCGGAGTGCCGTTCGGGAGCGCTGGGCTGCGTGCAAGACAAGAACGATTTCGCCGAGCAGCTCAACGCCTATCTGCGGCCCGTACGGGAGCGCTACGCGCAGTACTACCGCGATCCGGAAATGCTGCGTCGCATCATCGCCGAAGGCACGGCGGCAACGCGGGAGATCGCCGCCGCGACGTTGCGCGACGTCAAGCACGCGATGCGGCTTATTCCTTGAACTTAGGAATCGTCTTCGCGATAGAGTCCAACGCCCAGTCGATGTCTTCCAGCGAGGCCGCATAGGAAAAGCGCAGATAGCCTTTGCCGGCAGCCCCGAACGACGAACCGCCGCCGCACGCCACGCCGCCCTCTTCCAACAAGAACTTCGCCAGCGCGCGGTCGTCCTGCGTAATCGCGGCAACGTTGGGGAAGGCATAGAACGCGCCTTCGGGGAGCAGACATGAGATGCCCGAAATGTCGTTGAGTCCTTCGACGAGCCGGTCGCGGCGCTGACGAAAGATCTCGTTCATTCGCAGCACGGGTTCGTCGGGGCCGGTCAGGGCGGCGATGCCGGCCATCTGCACGAAGGTCGCGACGCAGCTAAACGTGTTGTTGTTGAAGAGCGTCACCGTTTTGGCCAGCCGCTCGGGCAGGATTGCGTAGCCTAGGCGCCAGCCGGTCATCGCGTAGGCCTTCGAAAAACCGTCGACGACGATCGTGCGCTCTCGCATTCCGGGCAACGACGCGATCGACAGGTACTCGGCATCCAGGTAGAAGTTGCGGCTGTAGATTTCGTCGGCGAGAACCAGGAAATCGTAACGCTCGGCCAGTTCGGCGATGAACTCCAAGTCGCTCTTGGTCAGGACGCCGCCCGTTGGATTATGGGGCGAGTTGATGACGATCACTTTGGTTTTCTTGGAGACGATGCGTGCCAGCTCGTCGAGATCCATTCGCCAGTTGCGCGACTCCCGAAGCGGAATGGCATGGACGTTCGCCTGCAGATACGTGGCGCAGGATGCGTAGGCGGGGTAGGCGGGGTCGAAATAAATGAAATCGTCGCCCGGATCGAGC
Source organism: Vulcanimicrobiota bacterium (assembly GCA_963736775.1). GTDB lineage: Bacteria > Vulcanimicrobiota > Vulcanimicrobiia > Vulcanimicrobiales > Vulcanimicrobiaceae > Cybelea. The sequence goes on from CAVTPY010000013.1 coordinate 120,934, forward strand.
AGCGCGCTCAAGGTATTCCAAATGATCGGCTTTGCGCCCGGGCTGATGACGACGTTTTGCGCGTTCCACGGCGGCGTCATTTTGCGAAAGCGGCTCGCGTACTCGGCGATCGTTTCGCGCAACGACAGCAGGCCGCCAGAGGGCGTGTAATGCGTGTGGTTGTCGTAGAGCGCGTCAACGGCCGCCTTCTTGACCCCGTCGGGCGTATCGAAGTCGGGCTCTCCGATCTCCATGTGAACGACCCGACGGCCGGCAGCCTCGAGCTCACGCGCGCGGGCTAAGATTTCGAAGGCATTTTCCGAGCCCAACCGCGCAACGGCGGCGGCGAGTCGGTCTTCGTGAACGGCGAGCATACCAATCCTCATTCTTTCGTAAAAAGTCGGCTTCGAAAACGTCCGTGCACGCGAGCGCGGGAGCCTCCTGCGCGGCGGCGAAACGTCCCCGCGTCATGCGACCTCTCTCCGAGGTTTTTGCGCCGGGAGCGCCGACGTTGCCGGAGCGGCTCAGGACGCTCGTCGTTTCGCCCGAGCGCGAGTTGGAACCTGGGATGACGGTGCGAGCGGCGTTCACTTTTCGCAATCATGGCGGCGCGCCGGCAACCGGCGTCCAGATTCGCTTTAACGTTCCCGACGGACTGGTTTATCTCGTCGGGAGTGGTCTGCTCGACGGTAACGAGCTCGACGACGAACTCGGCAACTCCCCCCTACTCTCGCGTGCCGGCGCTCACGTTGGAGACGTGCTTCCGCACGAAGAGCGGCGAATCGAGATCGCGTACAGCGTCGCGGGAGCAATCGAAAACGGAACGACGGTCGAGTTGCAGGCGGCGGTTGCCTCCTTCGAGTTGCCGTGCGTCGGCTCCAATGTCGTGCGGTTGGTTGCGCGCAGCAAGCCTCAGTTGGCAAACGCCTTGACGTGCATTTCGATCGAGGCCGCGCGCGACGCGGTTCCCGGCTCGCAGGCGCAGGTAACGATTCGCATTCACAACGCGGGTGAGTCGACCGCGCGTGACGTCGTCGTCGTCTCCCCGATACCCGAATACACCTCCTACGTTGCGGGGTCGGCACGGGTCAACGGGCGCGAGATCGAGCGCGAACTTGGTGCATCCTTTGACCGCGTGTATGCGCCGGTCGTCCTGCGCTCACTCCCGGCCCGCGCATCCGCGACGCTCGTCTACCGGGTGGCGATCGATGCGCCGTTGCCCGGCGGGACTCAGATCGTCGCGCGAGCCGACGCGGCATCGCAAGAGACGCCGGCCTTTTCGCTCGATCCCGCATCGCTGACGGTCGAATCGGCGCCGGGGTTCGACGACGATCGAACCTCCTTATCGGCCGAACCGGCGGCCGGCGTTCGCCCAGGTCAACGCGTGCGGCTTACACTAACCGCGTTCAACGCCGGAAGCGCCGCGGCGCAGCGTGTGAGCGCACGCCTCGAGCTTCCCGACCATCTCTTCCTGGTGCGCGGCGCCGCGACGATCGACGGGCGCCCGCTCCGCGAGCGGCGCAAGGATCCGCTTCGATTCCAGCTCGGCCCGATCGACGCGGACCAATGCGTGACGCTCTGCGTCGACGGCGTTCTCACTTCTCCCCTCGTCGACAAGAGCGTAGTAAGTGTAGCGGCCGTGCTCGATTGGGACGACCCGCCGGCCTCGTCGCGACGCTTGGAATGCGGCGTCCAAGTGCGTTCGGAACCGGCCTTTTCGCCGCGACGCAACGGGCTAACGCGTGTGGGTAGTGCGGTCGTCGTTCCCGGCAGCGCGCTCGAAGCCGCCATCGTGCTCGAAAACGACGGTAGCGCCGACGCGAACGACGGCGTGCTCCATCTCCATATCGAGCCGGCACTTGACGACATGGCCGTTTTCGAAAGCGGCCGCCGGCTCGCGCTCGAGGGACGCTCCGCCGATTCGCCCGACACCGTGGAGCTGGGCACCCTCGAGGCCTATGAAACGCGCCGTCTGACGATTCGCGCCCGCGTGCCTTCACCGTTTGCCAATGCACGCGAACTACGCGTTGGTGCCAGCCTGCATACTCGCGAGCTCGGTGAAACCCAGCTGCCCACCGCGCTCTGGCGCGTCGATTCTCATCCGGCCTTCGACCGTGAAACTTCGCGACTGGAGCTCGGCGCCCAATCGGTCTTGCGTCCAAATCAACTCGCCGACGTCGACGTCATCGTGACCAATATCGGTACGGACACAGCGCACAACGTCAGCTTACGCTGCTACATTTCGCCTGAGGCGCGGCTCGAAAGCGTCGACGGCGCGACGCGCGAGAAATCGTCGCTTCTCTTCGGAGAACTCGCTCCGGCCACGCATGCGCGAGCTCGGCTGGGATTGCGCCTGTTGCGCGGACTGGCCAAGGATTGGCCCGTTACCGTCGACGGCCTACTTACCGCGGACGGAATGCTGCCGGTACCGCTGGAGCGCTTGACCATCGCCACGAGCGCCGAGCCGGATTTCTCAACCGGCAGCTTCCAAAGCGAACCAACCGATACGGTCGACCCCGGCGAAACCGTCGAATGGTTTTTGTACGTTCGTAACGGTGGGGACGGCACGGCTCGCATCGCGCAGATCACGATCGCTGGGTCGGAATCGCTCATCTACGTTCCCAACTCCACGACGGTCAACGACGTGCCGATTCGCGATTCCGGAGCGCTTCCACCGTTTGCCGGTGCGCGGGGCATCGTCCTCAACGACGTCGATCCCGGCGTTGAAGCGACGATTCGCTGGCGGAGCGTCGTCCACAATGCATTGCCCGCGGGCACCTCAATCGCGCACACGGCGCATATTCGCTACGACGGCGAACGCGACGACGAGATCGTCTCCGCCGAGCTGCGCATCCGCGCAACGCCGATCTTCGCGAATGCCATTCCGGGTTTGCCCTTCGGACTCGACGGAATGCTGGGGCCGGCGCTTCCCGCGCATCCTCGGGCGCTTTCGGAAGACCGGTTCCTGCAGCTCCCACCCGCAACTCCGGTGGGCGACGGCAATGGCTCTCACCCCCTCGCGCGACTCTCGGCCGCACCCGACGACGACGTCGCAGATGCGCAGCCCGAGGTTTTCGAGACGACCGACGCGACGGGAACGATCGTCGCGTTTACACCCGATCGTCTCGGCCGCACGTTACGTCTCTTGCGCGAGGCGCGCTTTCGCGGCTTGATCACGCATTTGTTTGCAGTACGCGGGTTTCTCCCCGAAGGAATCGGCGACGGCCGTTGCAGCGCGTTGGGAGCGGCGCGGGAACTGCTTCGTGAGGAACTCGATCGGCTTTTCATCAAGCTTCGGCTGCCGCTGTACGTTCTGACGGCGCGCGACGTCGAAACGCCGTCGCTGCGTTCCACGCTCGAGCGCTTGGTGCAGGAGGCCGGCGCCGCACGAGGTGTGCCGGCGGAGGCTCCAACCGCCGCACTCTCGCTGCGAGGCAGTTTCGATCCGAAGGAGTTGCGAGATCTCGGCGAGCGATTTGCACAGGCGCAGCTAGCCACGGCGCTCCCTTGGGCCGCGCTCGCGCGGCTTTTGCCCGACGAAACGCCCGTCTGTGCGAATTACCGCGCGCTGTTGCTCGAGGCCTTAGACGGCTTCGAGGATTCCGATTGCAACGAGTTCATCGATGCGCTGCAACATCGCGACGATTCGCAGCTCGATGCCGCACTCGATGCAATGGCCGTTTCGCTCCACTCGATGGTCTAGTGGCCACGAGCCTCCTGGTGCTCGCCGTTGCGCTCGTGATCGTGGCGATCATCGTGGCGCTCCTGACAACGGGGTACGCGCTCGTTCGACCCCGGCCCAAAGGCGATGCCGATCCGTTGATCGACGAATTCGATAAGCTTTCGAATGCCGAACGCTGCGAGTTCATTTTTGCAGTTGCGACGCTCGACGATCCTTCCTCGCTGCGTGTGCTCGAGCGCGCGCTCGACGACCCCTGCGAAGCCGTCGCTTTGGCGGCGGCTCACGCGCTAACGACGGCTGGACGCACCGCGGCCCTCGAACGTTTCCTTTCGGAACATCCGGGTGGCCGTGCCGAGAGCATCATGGCGAGCCTCGAGCTGCTCGCATGATCGCGCGGCTCACGGTTTTTTGTTGAAGTACTTCACCAGGATCTGACGCGCGATCGGCGCTGCGACCGTGGCGCCGTAGCCCCCGCTGCGATCCACAAAGACGGCCAGCGCGAGATGAGGCCGCGTCGTTGGCGCCCACGCGACGAACCACGTCGTGTTGGGACCATTCCCTCCGGCGGTTTCGACCGTTCCGGTCTTACCGGAATACGGTAGGCCGTCGATCGCCAAACCGTAAGCGGTTCCGCCCGGATCGGTCACCTTCGCCATTCCCTCCCGCACCGCGCCGAGAGCCGACGAGGTGACGGGAACGTGACGAATGATTCTCGGAACGAACCGAATGATGAGTCCGCCGTTGGGATCGCGTATTTCGCGGACGATCTGCGGCCGGTAGAGGGTCCCGCCGTTGATGACGGCCGAGGCGACGTTGACGATCTGCAACGGTGTGGCTTGCATCGCGCCTTGCCCGATGCCCAAGAAACAGGCTTCGCTCGGCTCCATCGGGACGCCGAACGCACGCAGCTCCCAAGCGTTGGTCGGCCAGTTCCCTTCGTTCTCGCCGGGAAGGTCGATCCCACTCTTCGCGTCGAGCCCGAAGGCCAGCGCGTACTTGCGCAAACGGGCGTTACCCAGCCACCACGCCAGCCGAAAGAAATAACCGTCGCTCGACGCCGCAAGCGCCGGAACGAAGGTCGTATCTCCGAGACCTCCCGCCGCAATGTCGCGCGCGTAGTACCCGCCGCAGTTCCAGCCTCCGGTGTCGTAGATGACTTGATCGACCTTCACGACGCCTTCGGTAAGCGCTGCCGAGCCAGTGACCATCTTGAACGTCGAACCGGTCGGCGTTGCGGCAGCGATCGCGCGATCGAAAAGTGGCTGCGACGAATCGGTCAGGTCGAAGTTGACGCGCACCCACCGATCGCCGGCGAAATCGTTTGGATTGTAGTTTGGGTAGCTTGCAAGAGCGAGAATCCCGCCGCTCCAGGGATCCTCCGCCACGACCGCGCCGGAGAGCCGGTGGCCCCGCCCGGCCGCGCGCAACCCGTCCGAAAGTGCCTCTTCGACGATGCGCTGCAGCCTAAAATCGACGCTGGTGATCAGCGTGTCGCCCGGCACCGCCGGTTTCGATCCGAGCCTAACGTTCGCAACGACGGCGCCGGTCGCATCGACGACCACACGCTCGCCGCCAGGCGTGCCGCGCAGATAGTCGTCGTAGGTGAACTCCAGGCCGTCCTTGCCGATCACGTCGTTGGGCGAGTATCCTTCGGATTTACGCCGCTCGAATTCGTCCTGCGTAATCGCTCCGACGTAACCGATGAGATGCGAACCCAGCGCGCCTTGCGGATAATCGCGAATTGGCTGAACCTCGAGATCGACGCCCGGAAGGTCCGTGAGGACCTCCGATAGCCGGGCCACGGTCGGTACCGGTAAATTTGTTGCGAGCACGACGGGGCCGTAGGGTTCGTTCGCGGCGACCTGGGCAAAGCCGGAGTAATCGATACCGCGGTGATGCAGCAGCCGGTGCGTGAGCGACGCCTTACTCACATGGATGATTCCGGCAAGCGATGTCAGCTCGCCATCAAGGTCGTTCACCTCCGATGGAATCAGCGCAACGACGAACGAAGGGCGGCTGCGCGCGAGGATGGTGCCATGGCGATCGGCGATTATTCCGCGCGGCGCCGCGACGGGAATGAGACGGATCTGGTTCGCCAACGCTTGCGCTCGGTACGAGCCGCCGTCAAAGAGCTGTACTTGAACGAGTCGAGCTACCAGCGCCGCCAGCGAGATCACGACGATCGCCGCGAACGCCGTCAGTCGCCACGTTGGAAGACGCCACGCCGTTCCACGTAAGTCGCGGCGCTGCATCATCGCCGCGGTGCCTCGAAACGGCGAACGGCAAGCATGGCGGCGATGACGACCGCGCCGTTGAGCAGAGATTCGAAGAGCGCTTCACGCAGATGCATCGATCCGAGCCCCGGGGGATATCCGCCCAAGGCCATGGCGGCCCAAAAAATCAGTGCACGTAAGAGCGTCACGAACACGGTGATCGCGCCGACCAGCGGAATGGAATCGGAAAAGAACCCGCGCGACAGCATACTCGCGACGACGGCACTGCTGCAGGTCGAAATCATCCACGCCGCCCCGGTTCCGGCCGAGAGCGCGTCTTCGCAGAGTCCTGCGACCAGACCGTAGACTGCTGCGCGGCGCGCGTCCACCCGGATCGCGTACCAGACGACGACCACCAAGACAAAGCTCGGCACGACGCCGCGAATCGCAAGAGCGTGCACGAGCGTGGCTTGAGCGATGATTGCTAGCAAAAGCCATGCTGCCGCGACGTACCACCGCGGTCCGGCAAACGGCGCTACGTGAGGTTTACTTCGGAACGACGACAACGCGATCGAGGGCACCGAGATCGATGGAAGGCCGCAACACGACGGTTTGAGAGAGCGTCGCATTGCCGCGCTCGATTTGGATCACGGTGCCGATCGGAAGGCCGGAATGGAACGATCGTCCTTCGCCCGTCACCACGACGTCGCCGACGTGCAACGGCGCGTCCTGCTCGATGTAGTCGACGACGACGCTCGTGAGATTTCCGCGCGCAATTCCCCACCATCGCCCCCGTCGCACGACCGCGGGGATGCGGCTGGTGTAATCGGTGACGAGTACGACCGTACTCGACAACGGACCCACCGAAACGACTCGGCCAACCACGCCGCCTGCCGCGACCACCCCTTCATCGGCGTGAACTCCGGCCAACGAGCCCTTGTCGATCGTCACGGCACGAGATTCGTTCTCGGGAGGAAACCCGATGACGCGCGCCTGTATGCCGCGATAGAGGTCCGCGATGGAGCGAAGCCCACTTTGCGCCGCATACCCCGAAGCGAGTTCGTGAAGCCGGTCGTTCTCTTCGATTAGCCGTTCGTTGCGCGCGCGCAGCCGCGCCACATCGGTTTCGAGCCCAGGCAGCGCGACGATCGCCGCAGCTAGGCCGCGGACACCGCCGACGGCCGCCGAGATCGCGCTCTCGGCAACCCCGAAGACCGAGGTCGCGACGGTCGAGACCGGGCTAGCGGCGCCCGCACGCTGCGCTCCGATCTGAAGCAGCGCGAGAAGCCCTGCGACGATGATGATGCTAATCAGCGCGAAAAGTTTTCGTTCGTCTCTGTACGTGAAGATGACCGCTCCGCTCTCCGACCTAGTGACCTGTACAATTTAGTGGCGACGGCTATTTCGTGATTGGAAGTGTAAATCCCAACACCCGCAGCGTTCGCACGAGGCGGGCCAGCGGCAAGCCCATGACGGTGTAGAAGTCGCCCTCAATCGCCTTCACCAACGACGCGGCACGCCCTTGGATACCGTAGGCACCGGCTTTATCCAGCGACTCGCCGGTAGCCAGGTATTCGGCGATCTCGCGGGCTTCCAGCCGATAAAAGCGCACGCGGGTCGACGAGCGCTCTTCCGTCCAAGCCGCACTGCCTGGTACCGCCAGCGCAAAGGCCGTATGGACGACGTGTTCCCGTCCCGACAGCGATTCCAGCATTCGCGCCGCATCCGCCAAATCGCGCGGTTTGCCGAGCGGTGTGCCGTCGAGATCCACCACGGTATCCGCGGCGAGAACGGGGGCGTCGGCCGGCCGGCCATGCGTCTCGAGCGTGGCGCGGAGTTTTTCCCTCGCGTGATACGAGGCGAGATCGGCGGGCGAAACGCCCGGCAGCGGCATTTCCATGTAGCCGCTTGCCGCCACGTCGACGATGAAACCGAGTGAACGCAGCAGTTCCAGCCGTCGGGGAGACTGGCTGGCGAGGACGATCCGAGAGAGACGCATTCTAAATCTAAACGCTGCCGGGCTAGTAGTACATCGTCCCGTTTACGTCGACGTATCCGTTTTCATGGCGGCCGCGCGGGTCGCGATGCGTCCAGTGGATGACGCCGCCGCGCGAATAGTATTCGTAGTCGCCTTTGACGAGGACGCGCTGACCGATCGAGAGCGGAATCGTACCGGTAAAATCGGTGTTCGCCTCCACGCGTACGACGAGGGAGCAGCCGGAATCGAGCCGTAACAGAAAGCCCTCGTGCGGACTGCTGCGCCCGGCCTGCACTCCCAGGACGCGCGTAACCCTCCCCTGCGCCACGACCTCGACGCCGGAGCGTTGCGCGGAGAATGCCCCGCAGACGGCTGCATCGTCCGGAGTTTGCGAGGCCGCGCAGGCGCACAGCGACGCGCCAACGAGCGTCACGAGGATCGCGCGAGCGCTATGCATCAGCGTCGAATCCATACAGCCGGTGGGCCACGATGTATTGCCAGACGGGCTCCGGCACGAGATAGCGGATGCTGCGGCCTTGAGAAATCAACGTCCGGACCAAGGTAGCCGACTCCGGAATCTCGGGAATGTTCAAGCTGCTGACCCGCTCGCGCAGCGCGGCGGGGACTGCGGCGATGACGCGCGCCAGCGCATCGGCTCGAACGCCGGGACGCGGCGCGATGACGAACCGCTCTAACGACTGCAGCACTTCGTCGAACCGCATCCAAGCCGCGTTCACGAGCGAATCGGCCCCGATAATAAACGTTAGCTCGGCCTGGGGGTATTTTGCGTGCAGACGCGGCAGCAGATCCGCGGTGTAACCGGTTGCGCTCTCACGCAAATCGGTGTCGTCGAGCGCGAAGCCCGCATTGCTTGCTATTGCTCCCAAGATCATTGCGCAACGGTGCGCCGCATCGGCTTGAGGTTCGTCACGGTAGTGATGATTGCTCGTTGGCACGAACAGCACGCGATCCAGCTGCTCCAGTATTCGCGCCGACTCGGCGACGAAAAGATGCGCGTTGTGAATTGGATCGAACGTACCCCCGAAGACTCCGATTCTCATGAGTACGTGAACTCGTACGATCCGATGCGGACCGTATCCCCCGGCTGCGCGCCGAGCTCCGCCAGCCGCTTCTCCACGCCCATCTTTCCCAGCGCTCGCTCGAAGCGCGCCATGCCTTCATCGGAATCGAAGTCCGTGATCGTCGCAAGGCGTTCTACGCGCTCGCCGGTGATGACGAACTCGCCATCGGCGCGGCGCTCGATCGAAAACGCGTCGGGATCGCGCAACTCGATTCGAACCGGCTCTTGCGCGACGATCTCCGGCAAGGGCGCCGATTCGATCGCGCGCCATGCATCGAGCACGAGTTCTCGCACGCCCGCGTGCGTCGCGGCGCTGATCGCGCGCAGTTCTGGAAAGAGCGCGCGCAGCTCCGGCAAAGAATCGCGCGCGTTCGGTAAATCGAGTTTATTGAGCACGACCAGCGTCGGCTTGCCGGCCAATCGAGGATTCCACGCGGCCAGCTCTCGTTCGATGATTTGCTTGTCGGCAAGAATCTCGGGTAGCGGTTTCGATCCGTCGAGCAAGTGCAGCAAGATGCGCGTGCGCTCGACGTGCTTGAGGAAGAGATCGCCGAGGCCCGTGCCATGGTGTGCGCCTTCCACCAAGCCCGGCACGTCCACCATGACGAACGATTCCTCATCGGAGACGCGGACGACGCCGAGTTGAGGCTCGAGTGTCGTAAACGGATAGTCAGCAATTTTTGGGCGCGCCGATGAAACGACCGAGAGCAGCGTGGACTTGCCGGCATTCGGAACGCCGATGATGCCGCAATCGGCGAGCAGACGCAGCTCGAGGCGCAAATGCGCGCGCTCGCCGGGTTCGCCGTGCTCGGCAAAACGCGGCGCCTGACGAACGCTGGTGGCGAAATGCTGGTTGCCCAGACCGCCGCGGCCGCCTTTCGCTACCACGAAGCGAGCGCCGGCATTCGCTAAGTCGGCGAATAGGACTTCGGGCGCGTCGCCGAGCCGCCGGTAGACCAGCGTTCCAACCGGAACGGCAATCGTCAGATCGATCCCGCTTCGGCCGGACTTCTTCGAGGTTCCGCCGGCCTTGCCGGATTCGGCCGAGAAGCTGCGCCTGAAGCGGAACTCGACGAGGGTCGAGAGTTCCGGCGTCGCTTCGAGATAGACGCTGCCGCCGTGACCGCCGTCGCCACCCGCGGGGCCGCCTTTGGGCACGTATTTCTCGCGGCGCCAGGCGACGATGCCGTCGCCGCCGTCCCCGGCGGCCACTTCAATCTCGGCCTCGTCGATAAACTGCACGGCAACTTACCTTCGCCGGAAAAATAAAAGGGGCCTAACGGCCCCGATGCACGGCGAGCGGACGGGTCTACGCGGCCGGCAGCACCGAAACGTGCTGGCGGTTGCGGCTCGTGCTGAAGGTAACGATCCCATCAGTAAGGGCAAAGAGCGTATGATCGCGGCCGAGGCCGACGTTAGCGCCCGGATAGAACTTCGTCCCACGCTGGCGCACGATGATGTTTCCGGCGATTACCCGCTCCCCGCCGAACCGCTTGACGCCGAGGCGCTGGGCGTTGGAGTCGCGTCCGTTCCGGGTCGAGCCGGCGCCTTTTTTCGAGGCGAAAAGCTGAAGATCTAACTCGAACATAGCCGGGCTATTGTAGCAAAGGCCGTCCAAAAAGCAAGGCGCTCACTTTTCGCCGCTCTGCCGTCAGCGTGGCCCCTTTTTCAGGTGGTGGTCTTTTTTGACCAGCGGGCATAGGCGGCTTTTAGGGCGCTCAACTTGCGCTGCTGCAAGGCCAGCGCCTCGGCCCTCGCCTTGCCGCCCTTAAGGCCGCCCTTGCGCCCTCGAGCAACCGCGATGGGTTCCTTGCCATCCGCTAGCACGCGAGGCTCCTCGCCCGTCAGCTGGGCTAGGATCGAGTGCGCGGCCTGGATCGGATCGGACGGAAGCTTACGAGTATGCTTTGACATCGCTCTAAGCGTATCACAGACCCGTCGCTCTGCTACTTGGGGCCGCGAACCGAAGCGGAAGGGACGCTGTCGGCAATGGCTCAGTAGCCCCAAGGCCCTCCAGGCGGGACTAGCCTGCCGAATTGAAAAGGGACCACTACCCTTCCTCTCCACACCTGTGGACAGGGTTGTGGAGAAACCCCTTTCGCGGGGGCGCTAACTGCCCGCGGAAGCCTTATGACGTCGGGTTTATCGTGCCTCAGTCCGTACCGCATTTAGCCGGTTCATAATTCGGAAAAAACGCGGAAAGACCGTGGCTGGCGATCTGTGGATAAGTGTATAACATCGTGCATAGATTCCAGAGGAGCGCGGCTTGATTAAGCCAACCCTTTGCGCCCTCACGGGGGTGGCGCAGAACGACGTAAAGAGGGTAGAGGATGGCGCTAGCGATCAACTCGGACATCTCCAACGAGCTTTGGCAGTCCGCACTCGATACGTTGGAACGGACCTTTTCAAAGCCCGTTTTCGAGATGTGGATCAAGCCGATTCGGTTTATCTCGTTCCACGGCAACGAGCTTCACCTCGCGGTACACAGCAAGTTTGCTCAAGACTGGATAGGGAGCAAGCTGCGACATCAGATGATCGGGGTGCTGAGCGAGCTGTTCGGCACCAGCGTCGAGCTGCGTCTTTCCGTCGCCGATCCCGTGGAAAACGCCCGGCCGGGCGCCCCTTTCACGTCACATCCGCTTGAGGAGTTCCGCACCGCCAACCTTAATGCGCGTTATACTTTCGAAGAGTTCGTCGTTGGGAACTCCAACCGGTTTGCCCACGCCGCGGCCCAAGCCGTAGCCGGGGCCCCCGCCCACGCGTATAATCCGCTCTTTTTATACGGCGGCGTGGGTTTGGGAAAGACGCATCTGATGCACGCAATCGGGCATCGCGTCATCCAGGACAACTTAGCCTCAAACGTCGTCTACCTCACGTGCGAGAAGTTCACGAACGAGTTTATCATCGCGTTGCAAAACAACCGGACGCCGGAGTTCCGCAATCGTTATCGTCAGGTCGACGTGCTGCTTATCGACGACATACAGTTCCTGGCCGGCAAGGAGACGACGCAAGAAGAGTTCTTTCACACTTTCAACGCGCTGCACGAATCGGGACGGCAACTCATTATTTCGTCGGACCGGCCGCCCAAAGAAATTCAAACGCTGGAAGCGCGTTTGCGCTCGCGCTTCGAATGGGGCTTGCTCACCGATATCCAAGCGCCCGATCTCGAAACGCGCGAGGCGATCCTTCGCAAGAAGGCTGGGAGCGAGAACATTCCGGTGCCCGACGAAGTGACGTCGTTCATCGCTAAGGTCATTCCGTCCAACATCCGCGAGCTCGAAGGCGCGTTGATTCGCGTGATCGCCTACGCCTCGCTCACCAAAGCGCCGATTACCACCGATCTGGCGGCCGACGTTCTTAAGAGCGCGGTCGCGCAAGCGCCGTTGCACCGGATTACGATTTCGAAGATTAAGGAGACGGTCTCGAGCGCGCATGGTCTCACCGTCAAGGAGATGGACAACGGGCGGCGCGATCAACGTCTCGCGGCGCCGCGGCAGATCGCCATGTATATCGCGACGGAGCTCACCAACTATTCCTTGCCGCAGATCGCGCGGGACTTCGGCAAGAAAGATCACACCACCGTCATGTACGCGCGAGACAAAATTAAGGACCAGATGCAGCGGGACGAAGCCTACCGCAACAAGATTCGCCAGCTCATCGCGATGTGCCAGAATCCCTGACCTAGGGCGCGGGGGACAGCCGTGCACAGGTTCGGGCTGCCCACAGGGATAAACCACCCGCAGCTTACGCGACGTGGAAAAGTGCACGGTTGACGGCGACCCGTCCACACCTTTATCCGACGCGCAAACCCACGCCCCGTAAGGTAAAGCCGGAGTTCTCCCCAGAATACACCGCGCTACTGCTGTTACTGCTCTTGTATTATTCTACTAGGAAAACGCCCTCGCACGCCCAACGGTGGAACCAATGAGATTCGCCTGTACTACGAAGGACATCGCCGCGGCCGTCGGAGCCGCGAGCAAAGTTGTCAACGCACACACAACGGTACCCATCCTCTCGAACGTGTTGCTGCAAGCGGAGGGCGAAAAAATAGCGGTTCGAGCCACGGATCTCGAGCTGACTCTCGAACACGCCTTTGCGGCAGAGGTGACGGAGGGCGGCGCGGTCACCGTTCCGGCGAAGCTCTTCGCGAGCTACCTCGGGAACCTCGCTCCGGGCAGGCTCGAGGTAACCGGTACGCCGACTCGGGCCAGCGTGAAGTGCGACCGCAGCAATTACGATTTCCACGCACTGCCTGCCGACGAATATCCCCCGCTGCCCGCGGCCGTTCGGGGATCGCACTTTACGATCGGCGGCAAGCGGTTTCGCGACGGCATCGACTCAACGATCTTCGCCGCGTCGAGCGAAGAGGCTCGGGGCGCGGTTCTGATGGGTACCCTTTTGGAGGTGGAGGGCAACGCGCTCACGATGGTCGCCACCGACGGATATCGTCTCGCAAAGTTCGTTACGACGCTGGACGACGGGATGGCCGGCAACGAAAAGTTTATCGTTCCGTCTCGTGCCCTGGCCGAAGTAGCACGCAATCTCGGAACGGGCGAGCGAATCTCGGTGAGCGCGCTTGGCGCGCAAAGTAATCAGCTCCAAATGACGAGCGGCGACGTCTCGATCACGGTGCGCCTGGTCGACGGGCAATATCCGAACTATCAACAGGTCATCCCCGCGAAGTTCGACCGGACGGTCACCGCAAGCACCGCGACATTCATCGGAAGTCTGCGGCGAGCCGAGTTGGTAGCCGGAGACCGCGCCAGTATGGTTAAGCTGTCGGTCGCCAATCAGACGCTCATCGTTACGGCTAGTTCCGATATCTCGGGAAACGCCTATGAAGAGCTGGAGGTCGAGCAAACCGGCGAGGATCTCGCAATCGCGTTCAACGCACGGTATCTCGTCGAGATTCTCAATCACATTAAGAGCGAGAAGGTCGTGATGGAGTTCCTCGGGCCGCTCTCTCCGGCCGCGATTCGTCCACTGGAGCCGCTCGAGAGCGGCCAGCAACTCTACGTTCTCATGCCGCTGCGGCAATAATTTGCTCCTCCGGCATTTAGCGCTATCGAATTTCCGTAATTACCCTCAGCTCGATCTCCAGCCGTCCACCGGATTGAACGTGTATGTCGGAGCCAACGCGCAGGGCAAAAGTAATTTGCTCGAAAGCATCGCTATGCTCGGCACCGGCAAGTCTTTTCGCACGTCTCGAGACGGAGATACCGTGCGTAACGGCGTGGAGTTAGCGGTCGTGCGGGGCGAAGCATCGCTGCGGACCGGTAAGATAGAGCTGGTCTGTGCGATCGAAAAGAGCGCGCGGGGCACCCGCAAGAACTACACCGTTAACGGCGGTGCCGTGCGCTATGCGTCCTATCTTGGGAAGATCCGCGTCGTTACGTTCGTGCCGGCGGATTTACAGCTGGCCGCCGGAACTCCCGGGGCTCGTCGCGCTTTCCTAAACGTCGCGCTCTCGCAAAGCGAGCCTCGCTACTATTACGAGCTGGCGCGTTATCGCAAGGCGCTACAGCAAAAGAACGCGATCTTGCGTGGCACCGTGGCCGGCGACGCCGACCTGCTCGAGATTTACGAGCGCACGCTGATCGATGCGGGAACGGCGATTATACTCGCGCGCGATCATCTCGTGAGAGCGCTCGCGCAAGAGGCGCGCAGAGCCCACGCGCGCTTTGGCGGAAACGAACGTTTGGCGCTCACCTACGAGCCGAACGTGCCGTTTGAATCGCCGACCCGCGATATAGTCGGAGCGGCCTTCGAAGCGCGGTTACGACAGACGCACGAGGCCGAACGTGCTCGGAAGACGGCCCTGGCAGGGCCTCACCGCGACGACATTGGGCTTGCGCTCGACGACGATTCACTGGCCGCATACGGCTCGCAAGGCCAGCAACGCACGGCGGTCCTCGCACTCAAGATCGCCGAGTATGCGGTGATGAAAGAACGTTCCAATGAGGCGCCGCTGCTGCTCTTGGATGACGTGCTCTCGGAACTCGACGAAGAGCGCGCGACTGCTTTTCTAGCCGAGATCGGCGACTACGAACAGTCCTTCGTGACGGCGACGCACCTGCCGGCCCCGTTGAACTCGAGCGCGCACGTGGCGTGCGTCCACCACGGGCACGTGGAGGCACTTGCGGCATGTTGAAACTTTCGCAAGCCATCGTCGAGTGGGCGCCGTCGGAGAAGAGTGCCCTGCGAGATCCTTTGACGCTGCTTGCGGCCGGCTGGGCCGATATCGTCGGTGCCGAAGTCGCGGCGAACTCGGCGCCCGTGCGACTTGCAGACGGCACGCTCGTCGTCGTTACGCGTTCGAGCGCGTGGAGCCACCAGTTGAGCTTCCTCGCCGAGCGGGTCCTCGGCGCGGTTGCGGCCCGGCTGCCTAGCTGCGGCATCGAGCGCCTGCGGTTCCGCGTCGGCACGTTGCCAAGGCGCAGCGCGCCCCGGGCCGGTGGTTCTCCCGCCAAGCCGGTGCGGCTACCCGGCGAACCCGTTCCCTCGGCCAGCGCTGCGGAGGCGCTGGCGCAGTTCGCACGGCACGTCGAAGGCGCCACGCGGGCAAAGCGCTCCGCCGGCTGGAAGGCATGCGATAGCTGCGGCGCATTGATCGATCCATCTCATAAGGCAACCTGCGCAGCCTGCAGCGCGGCTCGGAGCGAGGGACTAGCCCTGGCGGCCGCGCGGCTGCTTTTCGAAGCGCCTTGGCTTGGCTTTGCCGGAACGGCCGAGCTCGTAGATGGGTTGAACCAAAAGGAGTACGAACGAATCCGCAGCCGGCTGCTTAAACGCTGGTGGGGGATGCTCGAGCGGGCGCGAGTCGCCGGACGTCTTTCGCGTGACGGCCGCGAGCGGCTCGTGGCAAGCTCCTACGTGTTACTGCGCAGCAAGCTTCCGCCGGAGGAAATCATGCCGGCCACGGTGCGCAATGTCTTAGGGGACGAACTTCACGAGCTGCTCTATGGCGACTCCCCGTTACAAACGGCGAGCGGCACGAGCTAACAAAACAACGAAAAGGGTTGATGTCAACGAACTATACTGGTGAGCAAATCGAGGTCTTGCGCGGGCTGGAAGCGGTGCGCAAGCGCCCCGGCATGTATATTGGCAACACGGCGGAGCGCGGTCTCCATCAGCTCGCCTACGAGGCGGTGGACAACGCCGTCGACGAAGCGATGGCGGGACACGCGCGCACCATACGGGTCATACTGCTGGCCGACGGTTCGTGCTCGGTGGAGGACGACGGCCGCGGCATTCCGATCGATATGCACGCCGAAGAACGCGTGCCGGCCGTGGAAGTAGTAATGACGATTCTCCACGCCGGCGCGAAGTTCGGGAAGGGCGGCTATAAAGTGTCGGGGGGCCTTCACGGCGTCGGCATCTCCGTCGTCAATGCGCTGTCGGAATGGATGATTACCGAGGTTACGCGCGACGGGTTTCTCTGGCAGATGAAGTTCGAACGCGGAGTCACCGTCCAGAAACTCAAGAAAATCGGAAAAGCCTCCGGCACGGGCACGCGGCAGTGGTTCAAGCCGGATCCGGAGGTCTTCGAGGTAAGCGAGTTTCACTGGGACATTCTGCAAAAACGCCTGCGGGAGCTTGCGTTCCTGAACCGCGGGCTCGCGATTACGCTGCGCGACGAACGGCCGGTCCGGTCTGGCGAACCGGTGCGCGAGCGCACGTACGAGTTCGATGGCGGGATCGTCTCGTTCGTCGAATGGCTCAATGGGAAAAAAGATGCCCTCCACCCGATTATTTCGACTCATGCCGAGCGTGACGGCGTGGACGTCGAGGTGGCGATGCAGTACACGGATACCTACGCCGATCAGATTTTTTCTTACGCGAATAACATCGCAACGATCGAAGGCGGCATGCACCTCCAAGGCTTTCGGCAAGCCGTTACCAACGCGGTGAACGGTTATGCGCGCAAGCGCGGCATGCTCAAAGAATCGGACAACTCGCTTTCGACCGACGACATCGTCGAGGGTCTTACTGCCGTCGTTTCCGTGAAACTGCAGGACCCCCAGTTCGAAGGTCAGACCAAGACGAAACTGGGCAACGCGCGGGTGCGCAGCATCGTTGCGGGCCTCGTCTCCGAGCGGCTCGATTTCTTTCTCGAGGAGAATCCGAAATACGCCCGCGCGATCGTCGACAAGTGCATGCAGGCCCAACGCGCACGCGACGCGGCGAAGAAAGCCCGCGATCTGTCCCGCCGTAAGAACTCGCTCGAAGGCTCCGGCCTTCCCGGAAAACTCGTCGATTGCAAGAATGGAAACGCCGCCGAATGCGAGCTCTTTCTGGTTGAGGGCGACTCGGCCGGGGGCACCGCGAAAGGCGGCCGCGATCCCAACAATCAAGCCATCCTCCCGTTACGCGGGAAGATCATCAACGTCGAAAAGGCGCGGTTGGACAAAGTGCTGGCCAACGAAGAGATTCGTACGATGATCACGGCGCTGGGAACCGGTTTCGGCGACGAGTTCAACGTGGAGAAGCTGCGCTACCACAAGATCATTATCATGACCGACGCCGACGTGGATGGATCTCACATCCGTACGCTGCTGCTGACATTTTTCTATCGGCAAATGAAGCCGTTGGTCGTGGAAGGCCACGTCTTCATCGCGCAGCCACCGCTTTACGGCATTCGCAAAGGCAAGCGACAGTGGTGGGCCTTCACCGAGGCCGAGCTCAAGTCGGTCGTCGGCGAAGACGGTAAAGATTTCACCATTCAACAGTACAAGGGACTTGGCGAAATGGACGCCGAGCAGCTGGCCGAAACGACGATGGAAGTCGGCCATCGCCGCCTCAAACAGATTACGGTCGAAGATGCCGTCGAGGCCGAGCAGATCTTCACCGACCTTATGGGCGACAAGGTCGAGCCTCGCAAGCAATACATTTTCGACTATGCAAAGAGCGTCAAAAACCTCGATCTCTAGCTTCGATCTCTAGCTAGATCTCTGGCCTGATGGGCCTCCCTTTTGTTAGAGGGTCCTTAGGTAGGCGGGGTCCTCCACATCTCAAAGGGTATAGAAGCAAGAGGACTCACGTGCGCAAGCGCTTTGCAATCGGCCTGCTGGCCGCCGCGATCGTCGTCGGGCTCGTGGCGGCTTCGCGCCACGAGTTGCTGCGTGTTGCCATCCGAGAGGGTGCGGCGCTCGCGGGATACGACGTACGCATCGCCCAGATTCAAATCGGCCGCGATGGTGCCACGCTCCGCGAGGTTCGCGTCGAGCGTGGCTCGGCGCCGCTCTTGCAGGCACGACGCATCACGATCGGCTACTCGCTGCGCGATCTTCTTCCGGGCAGCCGTCGCCGCTTCGGCCTGACCGATGTCGAGGTTAGCGGCGTCAAGCTAACGCTCACCCGTTCCCGCGACGGCAGTTTCAACATTCCGTTGCCCGGTGCAGCCGCTCCATCTATTCCTTCCGCTCCGCAGCGAATCGACTCCGTTCCGCTTCGTTTTCGGCTGCGAGTGCGGGGGAGCCAAATCGAGTTGCGCGAGCCGTCGGCTTACGACGAGAGCGCTCGCGACGTGGAAGTAAATCACATCGGCGTCGACGCAAGTATCGACACCTCGGCAATCACGCAATATCGCGTCGCCGGCGCTTTTGAGGAGCGGCGCGACGAACCGTTCACCGTTGCCGGCAAGATCGATGCAATCGCGGGTTTCGCGATGCATCATGCGAAGGCGGCACGCTTCCCCGTGAGGGCGCTAGCCAACTACTTCGCGCAGACGCCCGTCGTGCGCATTCTCCACGGAGGGGCGCGAAACTTCGATGCGGTTCTTTATGCACTGGACGTCCAGCCCAACGTGGCGCCCTCATATCACGTCAGCCTCCGCCTCGATATCGATGGCGGACGCCTCGCGCTTAGCGTGCTCTCGCTGCCGATAGAGAATGTCGCCGGAACGCTTCACGTCGTCGACAACACATTCTTCATCAGTGGTGCGCGCGCCACGCTCGCCGGCATCCCGCTGCACATCCAAGGCGGTGTTTACGATCTAAACGGCGCGGTGACCGGCGGCCCGCAGTTGCGTGTCGCGGTCCGAGCCGCGGGCGATCTCGCCAGCCTCCGCCACGCCTTCGGATTCACGCGCGACCAACCGATTTCAGGAGAAACGACGCTGGGAGTGCTGGTCGGCGGACCGATCGGCGATCCGGTGATCGTGGCACGCGCGAATGCAGCGCACGCGCTCTATCGAAATCTGCCGTTCGACGGAGTCGCTGCGGGCGTGGTCTATCACGCAAACGTCGTCGCATTGGCTCCCCTGCGCGCATCCTACGGCGGCGTTGCGCTCGGAGTGCGCGGCACGCTGAATGTCGGCAGGCACCTGCGCTCGCAACTCGCGGTGCACGTCGCCGGCCCGGCGGATCGCCTGCCTTATCTCGACGAGATGCTGGGAAAGGAACCGATCGTGATCGATGCGAGCGCGACGGGCGACGATCTGCTTTTCCATGTTATCGGCAGCGTGGCTTCGACGCGAGGCGTCGATCGCGTCGCGGCGCTGCTTCAAATGAATGAGAACGGGACCGCGCTCGTCGATCCGTTCTGGCTGCATACGCCTCGCGGCGATCTCGACGGATCGTATTTGCTCGACCGGCCGCGCAGCACGAGCGCCTTTTGGCTGCTCGCGAATCGTTTGCGCATGCGAGCGCCGGTGTACGCGGCGTTTCCCAATTTGAACCTACCGCAAATGCCGAAGATCGACGGGGGAGTCATCAGCGCCGCGATTGCCGGCGGCGGCTCGGGGAATCACATCGTCTTGGGCGGCTTGGTGAGCGGCGCCGGCACGAGCATCGCCGGAGTGCAGTTCACGCGCCTCGACGCGGCCCTGGCGGGCACGATGCAACAGGCGCCGATCAATCTGCTCGACGCTTCCGGTCCGTGGGGAACCTTTCGCGGACGAGGCGAGTTTTCGACCCAACGATTCGTTGCCTACGGAGATTATCACGGAAGCTTCGAGGGTCTCGCGCCCTTTCTCGGCAGCGCAATTAGCGGACGTGGCAGACTCGGCGGTCCCGTTGCGATTGCGGTCGAAGCGAAGCGCATCGTCGTCGTGGCCTCGAATCTCTCGATGCCCGGCGCGACATTGCGCGGAGTTCCGATAGACCGCGCGAGTGTTACGCTTGCGGTGGAAGGCGACCGCTTGCGAATTTACTCGGCGCACGCGCGCGCGGCCGGCGGTGACGTCGTCGCGGCGGGTACGCTTTCGCTGTCGTCCAAGAGCGCGGGCGCGTCGAGCTCGAACGCACTCTCGCTCGTCGCAGATCGGCTCACAACCTCACAACTTCACGGAATCGGATTGCCGCTCCAGGGTGGGACGATCTATGCCAGTGGCGTGCTGCGGGCCGGAGTGCGACTGCCCGCGTTTGCCGGAGGCGTTACCGTCGATAACGCGCACATCGCACAGTTTCCGATCGCAGGCGAAGCCGACGTCGACTTGTCGGGCGATGCGGTGGAGCTGAGGCGAATGGTTGGAAAGATCGGAAGCACGTACGCTCGAGCCGACGGCACGATTGGAGCGCTTTTGTCGGGCTCCCCGAGTTACGCGCTTCGGGCCAACGTGCCGGCATCTCAGGTCGCGCCGGCGTTACGCGCCTTTGGTCTTCCAAACTACATGACCGACGGTTCCTTTAACGCGCAGTTGCTCATCGGAGGCCGCAGCCTTTCGCCGACGATCGTTGGGACGATCGGCGTTCCGGCGGGCGACGTCAACGGTCTTCCCTTCATCGATGGACGCGCCGCGATCGCAGCCGATCTCAGCGGCGTCAGCATATCGGATGGATCGGTACTCGTCGGTACGACGGCGGCGCGCTTAGGCGCCGTGGTCCGGCCTCGCGATGTCGCCATGCACGTCAGCGCACCACGCGCCGACCTTTCGGATTTCAACAACTTCTTCGATACGGGCGACACTCTGGCCGGAAAGGGTGGCGTTCGCATTGCGGCCGCCTCCCGCAACACGCGCATCACGTCGAGCGGCAATATCGACGTACGAGGTTTTCGCTACCGGAATCTGCCGATAGGCGACACGCGTGCCGTCTGGTCGAGTGCGCGTAACCTCGTCGTGGGAGCCTTGGCGATCGGAGGAAGCCAAGGCGAGCTTCACGCACGCGGTTCGATCGGTCTGGCGCCTCCCGGGCCTTGGCTGTCCACGCTCGAGCACTCGCGCTTCGATCTGGGAGCCGATATCGACCACCTCGACCTTTCGCTCTGGCTACCCGCGCTTGGAATGCAGGCGCTGCCGATTACCGGGCGAGCCTCCGGACAGGCTACCGTACATGGCCGCTTTCCGCAGATCGACGTCCGCGGCAACGCTCGGGTTACCGGCGGCACGTTGGGGCCTCTCACCCTCGACACCGCCGATCTTGCGCTGCACGCGGCCCGCGAGCGGATCGTGATCGATCGCGCCGAGATGACGACACCCGAGCTCTCCGCGTCGGCCGCCGGCTCGCTGGGCCTTTCCGCGGCACAACCAATCAATTTGCAAGTCCACGCCGCGACGAACCAGCTCGCTCAACTCGTCTACGATGTGTCGCGACGGCGGGTCCCGATTACGGGATCCTTCGAGTCCACGCTGTCGGTCGGTGGGACCTATCGCGCGCCCACCCTTACGGCCGGTTTCGACGCCAGCAGCGTGCTCGCGTATGGCATCCCCATCACCTCGCTTTTTGGAGAAGTACGCTTGCGGGGACGCGAGTTGGTCCTTTCGGATGCCGGCGTGACCTTCGCGCGCGGCGAGGCGACGCTGGCCGGCGCACTTCCTTTGTCGACGGCACCGCTCCGGTTCGCAGCAGCCGATTCGCCGCTGAGCTTTGACGTCGACGTGGTCGACCTCGACCCCTCGATCTTCGACGAGGCGTTCGGGAACAATACGAAGCTCCGCGGGCTACTCGACGGTCACATCGGGCTTTCGGGAACCGTCCGCCAACCGGCCGTGGTGGGACGCATCTCGCTGACGGGGGGATCGTACGTGAGCGATTTCGAGCGTACTCCGCTGACTGAAATCGTCGCGGACCTTTCCTTCAATCACGGCTCAGGCTCGATCGACCGAGCGTCGGCCAAGGCTGGAAACGGCACGCTCAACGGCTCCGGAAGCGTCGAGTTTCCCAACGGAGTCTCTGGAGGCGGGCTCTCTCTGTCGATTCGTGGGACGGCTCGCAGAGCGCAGCTCGACCTGCCGGCTTATGGGAGCGGAACCCTCGACGGGAAGCTGGCTTTGATCAAACCTCCGGCCGCCGCGGCGCTGCTCTCGGGGAACGTCACCCTGAGCGACGCGACGCTACCCTTCGCTGCATTTATCAAAGCCGCGACCCAATCGAGCGCGGGAGGATGGGCTACGAAGATCCCGCTGGCCTTCGACGTTTCGGCCACAGTGGGAAAGAACGTCCGAGTGCGCGGCAGCGGCTACGGGGCCGGGCTGGATATCGGGGCCACCGGCTCCGTTCGGCTCGGTGGGACCCTCGCCGCTCCTGAGCTGGCCGGCGCATTCCAATCGACGGGCGGAACGCTTACCTACTTCGATCGCGCATTCCGGGTACAGGAAGGAAGCGTTCGCTTTAATGCGGCGGATGGAGTGTTGCCGACGCTCCACGCGGTCGCCACGTCGAGCGTGGTTAACCCGGACCCCGATCGAGCCCGAAATCCCTACGGCAGCGCCCAAGTAACGATCACGGTAGACGGCCCGATCCAAGGGCTCAAAATCGGGCTGGAGTCGACGCCGCCGGGGTACAGCCGGGATGAGATTCTGGGCTTAATCGCGCCTTTTGGCGGGTTCTTCAGCGGCATCTCGTTCAGCCGTCAGTCGATGCTTGCGCGACAACAACCAGGAAACATAACCCCGTTGGGAACGCTTTCGCCGATTCCAAACGTCGCATTGCCGCAAAACAGCAACATCACGGTCGGGCAGGAAGCCTTCAACATCCTCAACGCGCAGTTTACCGCAGGCCTGCTGGCTCCCGTGGAAAGTACGCTGGGACAAGGCCTCGGGCTCTCCAGCGTTAACCTGACGCTCGGATATTACGGCAACGTCGGACTTACCGCCACGCGGCTGCTCGGCAAAGCGGTTAGCGCAGTCTACGCCGTCACATTCGGTCTTCCTGAGATTCAATCGTTCGGATTGGTCGTGCAGCCGAGTCCCACGACCGCAGCGTCGCTGAACTTCTTCTACCAAAGCGGCCCCACGAAGCTCTTGCAGTTGCCCGGCTCTCCGGTCGGGTACAGCGCAAGTTATCTGACGAGCCAGCCCCTTATCGGAAACACCGGCTTCAGCCTTACCTTGCAGCATTATTTCTGGTGATGGCATTTTGATTAGAAGGGGCGTTCGGGCCGCAGCCGCGAGCAAGGACACCGGCAAAGCCGGGCGGAACAGGGCGTGCCGAGCCGTGCGCGCTTCGCTTGCTCGCGGCGCATTTCATGGCCCGCCGCTAAGTCTGAAAGTATATTGAAACGACTTTTTCACATGAGCTTTGATCCGGGGCGCCGCTTGGGCGCAGGGAAGTTGCTCGTGGGTATCCTTCTCCTGGTCGTGGTCGCTCGGTTGAGTCTTGCTCCCGCATTGTCCGCGCCGACGCCGAAGATCGTCTCAGTGGACGTAACGGGAAACCTGCGCGTTCCGACACAGACGATCATGGCGGTCGTCGCGTCGCGTCCGGGGCAGCCGTATAACCCGAAGACGGTTTCGGAAGACCTCGCTCGGATCAACGCGCTGGGCTACTTCGCAGATATCGCACCGCCGCTGGTACGCGCTCGGCCGGGGGGTATCGCCATTACCTACCGTGTGGTGGAGAATCCGGTGATCTCCAAGATCGTGTTCACGGGGAACCAGAAGGTCCCCAGCGACACACTGCTGGCGCTGATGGACCTTTCGGTCGGCCAAGTATTCAACACGAACACCTTTCGCCAGGACGTCCTCAAGATCAACAACTATTACGAGCGCATCGGATACGGCGGGCAGGTACCGACCCACGTCAAGGACATCAACCTGGACTCTCAAACCGGAGCCCTGACGCTCACGATCCAGGAAGGCTTGATCGTAAAGGCGATCGAGCTCGGCGGCGATCCGCTGCTTCCGCCGCCGCTGATCCTTCCGGCGCTCACCCTGAAGGTCGGCAGCGTCTATTCCGACGCCGTGCGCGACGCCGATTATAAGGCGCTCCAAAAGTTATACGAAGACAAGTTCCACCTCGAGCTCGGTAACTTTGAGGGTGGCATCGTTCCCTCGTCGATCAACCTTACGGCCGGAACGGCCGACGTAAAATACAATATCTACGTCGCGCGGATCGCCGTCGTCGAAATCACCGGCAACACCCGCACCAAAGACAAAGTGATCCGCAGGGAGCTGCGCGAGCGCGTCGGCATGGTGCTCAACACCGACGCAATCAAACGCGATTACCAGCGTCTCAACGCGCTCAACTTCTTTTCTAAGGTCGAGCCCGACGTCAGGCCGGGCCCCGATCCGAAGAAACCGCAAGACGTCACGCTCGTTTGGCACGTCACCGAACAGCGTACGGCTTCGGCTTCGGTCGGATTCGGGTATTCGGGCGGCATAACGGGCCTCGGCCTCTACGCGACGCTCGGTCTCACCGATAATAACTTGCACGGCACCGGCGACTCCGCCGGTATTCAGTTCGAGGAAGGCGCGCGAACGGGAGTCGCTCAGATTACGGGGTCGATTCCGTATCTCGGCGACACGCCGCAGGGGGAACGCTACACGGCCGGCGGCTCGATCTTTACGAACCATTCGACGTATTACTATCCGGTATATAGCATCCTCGGCAGCGGAAGCGCGGTCGCAAGCAACTCTGCGATACCGATTCCCGTCACCCTCTACCCGAGCTCGACGTCGCAGCAGCTCTCGAACATCTACGCGACCAGCACGTCGAGCGCGAACGGAATCACGGGGAACGTCGGGCGCCGCCTGAGCGACTATACGATCTTGTCGCTCTCGATGACCGGCGAGAAAATCAAATACGACACGACCGTGCCGTCGCCGTACTATTTCCAAGGAAATCAACCGAACATCTTTATCGGACCGACGCCGAGCCCGATCAACTCGCAGCAAAACTATGGCGGGTCCTTCGGCATCTCAGCTTCGTCGATCGCCAACGTCAACACCGGCGCTCCTTATAACTTGGTAACGAGCGGCCTGAGCCTGCAGTCGATCACGCTCGACGACCCGTTCAATCCGCGCGAGGGGCTCAAGGCGGTGCTCAGCACGACGTTTTCGGCGCCGGCGCTAGGCTCGAACTTCTCGTTCACGCAGAGCACGGTGGATCTGGCGAGGTTTTTCCCGGTGCTCAGAGGCGCTACGATCGGCTTTCACGGCGTCGGCTACTTCTCGACGGGAGTGATTCCGCCCAGCTCGCTCTTCACGTTCTCCGATCAACAGATGCGCGGGCTATAACCAGGTCTTCTACGCGACCAATGCGTACCTAGGTCAGATCGAACTCCGCCAGCCGGTCGCCCTTGACCGCCGGATAACGCTGGCCGTGTTCGTCGACGAGCTCGATTATCGAATTCGAGGAGCGTACCCGCTGCTCGATCCGTACACCAACCGGATAACGGGGTATCCATCCGATTGGGCGCTGTACGGCGATGCCGGCTTTGGAATACGATTCGACGTACCGCAACTTGGGCTGCGGACCGTCCGCATCGATTTTGCCAAGGGAGTTAATGGTACGCACACGAGCTTTGGGATCGGGCAAAGCTTCTAAGGCGAAAACTCGAGATGATTAAAGTGAAGATTCGATCGACGATACTTTGTGCGGGCGCTGCGCTATTGGCGATGTCGCTCGCGCCCGGCGCCATAGCGGCCGATATCAGCGACGTCGGGTTCGTCGATCTAGCGGATATTGCCAATCTGCCGGTCTTCGTGAGCGTGAACCGGCAGCTCGCCGCCTATAAGTCGCAGCTCGACGCGCAGTACAACGCGCAGGTCAAGCGAGCTGGTAACGATGCGGATAAGCAGCGAATCACAATGCAGTTTCAGACGCAGCTCAACGACAAACAACGTGAGATCGCCGGACCGCTCTTTCAACGGGAGCAGCTCGCGATCGCGGCCGTCAGCGCCACTCGGAACCTTTCCGTCGTCGTAGATAAGCGGATCGTGATCTATGGCGGCCAGGATATCACCAAAGACGTTGAAGCGGTTTTTGCTGGGCCGCAGTCGATCGCGCCGCCGAGCGCCACGCCCCCTCCATCCGAAATCGGGTTCGTCGACCAGAACGCGCTCGACGGGGTCCCGAAGGTCCAGTCCGCCAACGCGGAGATGACCCAGTACCAAACCACGCAGCGGCAGATCTATGCGGCGAGATTGGCGCAAGCCAAGAGCCCGGCCGACAAGCAACAAATTCTCACGGAGTACAACAAGCTGATCTCCGACAAGCAGGACCAACTGCTCAAGCCGCTCGTGGACCAGACGAAGACTGCAACGGCGGACGTCGCGGGCCGCAAGAATTTAATTTTGGTCGTGGATCGTGCTGACATCGTTTACGGAGGCACGGACATCACTACCGATGTCCAGAACGAGCTCGCCAAATAGTGCCGGAACTCTGCTAGGGATGGCAATCGGGCTGTGCGCGGCCGCCGGTTCGCTTTCGGCGTGCGGCGTCAACGTGCATTCGTCTGCCGTCCGCGGAGTCG
The DNA here is from genome assembly GCA_963736775.1 of Vulcanimicrobiota bacterium. GTDB lineage: Bacteria > Vulcanimicrobiota > Vulcanimicrobiia > Vulcanimicrobiales > Vulcanimicrobiaceae > Cybelea. The sequence continues at coordinate 147,501 of CAVTPY010000013.1, forward strand.
GTTACGTTCGCATCGACGAAGCGGTTAAGCGGGATCCGCTCTATTCGCAGCTCTCGCAGCTCGACGACGCCATGGCCGCAATAACGCTGAAATCCTCGGCTCCTGCGGTGCCGCTTGGGGCGCGACAGATCGCGGCACAGACTGCGGAGCTCAATCGCGAGCTGCGCGCCGCACAAGATCGCGCGAACAAGATCTTGGCCGAAAAGCAACGTACTTACACGTCGCGCGAACAGCAGGCGGTCGCTGCCGCGCTCAGGGCAGCCGGGATTCAAGGGGCAGGCGCGCTTGCGGCTGCGCAGATGAGCGGCGCATCCGCCGCGCAAGAGCAGCAGGCTGCCAGCGCCGCCAACGCCGATTTACAGGCCTACCAGCAAAGCGTCGTCGCGCAGGACAATGCGGCGACCAACGCGATCGCCAATCAGCTGCAGGCGCAGGCGGCGCAGAAATTTCGAGCCAAGGCCGAGCAGTTGCAGCAGAATGAAACCGACCTGACGCTACGGTTGACGCAGCAAGATGCGGGCGCGCGTTTAGCGATTAAGATGCGCCTCTCGAATCTCGCCATGGACCCAGCGGCCCGCCAGAAGGCCGAATCCGACATCGCGAGCATCAACGCCAAGGAAAGCGCGCAGGTCGGCGCCCTGCGCAGCGCCGATGCCGCGACGTTGAAGGCGTACCGAGCGCAGCTGGATCGCGAGACGGGAAATGCGATACGATCGCAAGTGGGCGCGATTTCGGCGCAGACGAGGTCGAAGCTTGCGGAACGACGCGGCGAAGTGGGCTCGCAGCTGCGCAGCCTCGCGCCGGTAGCGCCGGCCGCGCACCTCTCGCCGAAGGTTCAGGGGCAGATCGCTCAAATTCAGCGGCAGTATGCGGGCGCGTTTGCCGCCGACACCGGTAAGACGATTGCCGATTACAATGCAACCAAGAACGATCTCGACCGGCAATTCGCCGCGTTGCACGGAGCCGACGTGGGCGCCACCGGAGCGGCAGCCAAAGAGCTCGACTCGCTGCAGAAGCGCCGCGACGATCTCTACCAACAGATCGTCGCGCAGATCGAGCGCGACGCGACGCGGATCGCGACGGACCGCGGCCTGAGTATCGTTTTCGTCAACATTTGGGCCGCAGCCGGCGGTTACGACATGACCAACCAAGTCATCAGCGACATTGAAAGTCAACACGAGTGAGAAACCACAAGCATGCCATTCTGATTTGCGTGGCCGCGATGCTCGCAGGCTGCGCGAGGCACAGCTCGATCGGGCTCGTCGACGTGCAGCGGATCGTCAGCAACTGGCCGGAGTACCAGGGCTATCAAACTCAGCTTCTTACCGAAGAACGCTCGATTTCGTCGCGGCGAGAGAGTGCGGCTCGCAGGGTAAGCGACGCGGCGGGGCTGGAGCGCAAATACGCGAAGGTCACCGATCAGCTCTCAGCTCAGATTCGCGACGCCGCCGGCAAGATCGCTTCGCAGAGCCAGCTAAAACTGGTGCTGACGCGGGAGGGCATCGGCTATGGAGGCGTCGACATCACCAGCGACGTGGAAAAGGCGCTCAACATCACGGAAAAGGCCACTCCGACGCCGGGGATTTAAACCCGTGTTGGGGACGCTGAACGAGCTGGCCGAGCGCGTGCGGGGACGCGTCGTCGGCGACGGCAGCGTTGCAATCGCTCGGATCGCGAGCGTGGAAGAGGCCGGCGAGGACGCCCTGACGTTTGCAACGAGCGAAGCCTATTTCGTCGCCGCGTGTTCGAGCAAGGCCGCCGCGGTACTGATCGATGAGGCGCTCGTCAATCGACCTGCGTCCAAACCGCTGTTAGTCGTAGGGAACGCTGCGCAGTGCTCTCGCGGCGCTGCTCGAGGCGTTCCGTTCACCAAAGCCACACGGGCCCTTTCGTCACCCGAGCGCCGTGATCGCGCTCGGATGCGGTCGTTGCCGACGACGTGTACGTTGAGGCGCACGCCTACATCGGCAGCCTCGCGTCGATCGGATGCGGCACGGTCGTCGGCGCCGGCGCGTATATTGCGGAAAGCGTTTCCCTCGGCCGGTCGGTCTGGGTCAAGGCAAACGCGAGCCTTATGTCCGGCTGCGTCGTCGGCGACCGCGTCGTCTTGCATCCGGGCTGCGTGATCGGCAGCGACGGATTCGGTTGGGCCTTCGTGGACGGACGGGCGCAACGAATTCCGCAGGTTGGAAATGTGGTGCTCGAAGACGACGTAGAAATCGGTGCGAACACGTGCATCGACCGCGCCCAGACGGGCAGCACCATCGTCGGCGCCGGCACAAAGATCGACAATCTGGTTCAGATCGGACACAACTGCCGCATCGGAAAGCATTGCGTGATCGCCTCGCTGACGGGATTGGCAGGCTCGACCGTCATCGGCGATTACGTACGCGTTGCGGGCCAGGTCGGCTTCAAAGGACACGTTACCGTTGGCTCGGGCGTGACGATTGCCGGCCAATCCGGCGTGTGGGGTAACGTCGAGGACGGCGCGACGATTTCGGGCAATCCGGCACAGCCTCACCGTGACGAGCTTCGCCGAGAGGTCATGATTCGTAAGCTGCCAAAGTTGTTCGATCGTGTCGAGGCCTTGGAGCGCTCGTCTTCGCGCCCGACAGGCTCCTAAGTAACGCCCGATGATACAAACGACGTTGCGCGAGAGCCTTCGTTTTGAGGGCGTCGGGCTCCATACCGGAGCGCATTGTCGGGTCGAGGTGCGCCCTGCGCCGGCCGATGCCGGCCTAACTTTTCTGCTGGGAAGCACCCGCGTTCCGGCGACCGCCGAATACGTCGTCGACACGTCGCGTGCGACGGTCCTCGGTTGCGACGGCGTCACCGTATCCACGACGGAGCACTTGCTTTCGGCGCTCTTCGCGATGGGCGTTGCAAATGCCGATATCCTGGTCGACGGCCCCGAGATCCCGGTGCGGGACGGAAGTGCGTCCGAGTTTGCTTCGGCGATCGCGCGCTGCGGGTTGCGGGAGCAGTCCGCGGAGCGCAGGACCCTAGAACTCGAGGAGTCCCTGATCGTCCGCGACGGCGATAAGCTGGTCGCGGCCTTTCCCGCCCCCAGCCTGCGCGTGCGCTTCGTCGCCGATTTTGCGGCGCCGATCGGAACGCAATACTTTTGCAGTGAAATCGATTCCGAACGATACGTGGAGGAAATTGCCGGCGCGCGGACGTTCGGTTACTTGCATGAGGTGGAGGCACTCCTCGCGCGCGGCTTGGCTCGGGGCGGAAGCTTAGAGAACGCGTTGGTGTTCACCGCCGACGGCCCGTTGCAGCCCCTGCGTTGGCCCGACGAAGCCGTGCGCCACAAGGTACTCGATTTAATCGGTGATCTCGCATTGCTCGGAGCGTGGCCGCACTGCGAGCTGATCGCCATCAAGAGCGGGCACCAACTCCATTCCTCGTTAACGAGCGCTTTGCGTACGCGATTGCGCGTGCCTTCTGCATAGGAGAGCAGCCTTGGCCGAACTCGACATACGCCAGATTTTCGAGATATTGCCGCATCGGTATCCGATGCTGCTCGTCGACCGCATTCTCGAGTTCGAGCACATGGTGCGAGCGCGAGGCTATAAGAACATCACCTACAACGAGCAGATCTTCGCAGGGCATTTTCCCGGGAATCCCGTGCTCCCGGGAGTCTTCATGATCGAGGCGCTGGCTCAGCTGGGCGGGGCGATGATTCTGGAGCCCGGCGAGTTTTCGCGTAAGACTCCCTATCTAGCCGGGATCGACAAAGCGAAGTTTCGGCGCCCGGTGGTTCCGGGCGATCGCCTCGACATGGTGGTGACGATGCTGCGCCATAAGCGCAACATCGGGTGGGTGACCGGCGAGGCGACGGTCGACGGGCAGTTCGCCTGCTCCGCAGAGATCATGTTCTCGATCGTTTCGAATCCCCGCATTGTTGGTGCGGACTCCACCGTGCTCCACTTATAGTTACGGGCCGTAATGCTGCATCCCACGGCGATCGTTCATCCCGGCGCAGAGATCGGAAAACACTCGGAGATCGGACCGTACTGCATCGTCGGAGAGCATGTGTCGATCGGAGCACGCACGATACTTCAAGCTCATGTGGTCGTCAACGGCTGGACGCAGATCGGGGACGACTGTCAGCTCTACCCCTTTTCGACGGTGGGCGCGGCATCGCAGGACCGAAAGTACGCGGGGGAGCGAGCGTTCACGCGCGTTGGAAGCCGCACGATTCTGCGAGAATACGTCAGCATCCAGCGCGCGACGGGCCGGGACGAGCTCACGGCCGTGGGTGATGACTGCCTCCTGCTCGCCTACGTTCACGTCGCGCATAACTGCATTCTCGGCAACGGGGTCACGATGAGCAATCTCGCGCAACTCGCGGGCCACGTGAACGTCGGCGATTACGTGACGATCGGCGGGCAGACCGGCATTCATCAATTTACGCGTGTCGGTCGTCACGCCATGGTCGGCGGGATGAGCAAACTGACCAAAGACGTGCCGCCGTTCTTCCTCGTCGAGGGTAATCCGTGCCAGCCCTATGGTCTCAATAGCGTGGGCCTTCGCCGTGCCGCCTTCCCCGTGGCGGAGCGACAGGAGATCAAGCGCTTCTATAAGCTGCTTTACGACCCCAAGCTCAACGTCTCGCAAGCAATCGAAGCAATGAAAGCCGAAGTTACGACCGACGCCGGACGGGAAATCATCGCCTTCCTCGAGGCGCCGTCCGAGCGTGGCGTGCTGAAGTGATAACATAGACGCGCTCCTGGAGCGGCTTTGTAGTTCGTGGCGCGTCTACACCGTGCTGCATCGGTTGGCATGAAGTACTTCGTATCGACTGGCGAGCCGTCGGGGGAGGCGAGCGGGATTGCACTAGCGCAATCGATTCGTTCGTACGACCCGCATGCGCAGTTTGAAGGCATTGGGAGCACGGCTATGCGAACGGCCGGCTTTGCTTTATGGCGCGATCACGCAGGATGGGCCAGCATGGGTCCGGCTGCAGCGATTCCCCGAATTCCCAAGCTGCTCGACGCGATGCTCCGCACCGCATTTCACATCGTCGCTTCGAAACCCGACCTGGTCGTCCTCGTGGATTTCGGAGTCTTTAACCTGCGTTTGGCAAACACGCTGCGTCGCTTGCGATACGAGGGTCCCGTTTTAGATCTCTTTCCGCCCGGCGCCTGGCTCGACAACGAGGCCAAGGCTCGACGAGTGAGCGCCGTCGCTTATCCGGTGACGGCGTTTGCGCATCAGTACGATTTCTACCGAAGCCTGGGCTGTCGGATTGAGTTCTTCGGACATCCGCTAACGAGCCGTTATGCAATGCGGGCGCTGCGGCCGCCGCCGCCGCCGACTGCCGGCGTCGTCGCGATGCTGCCGGGCAGTCGCGGTGGCGAGTTGCGCCGGCATTTGCCGGTGCTTGCCGCGGCCTATCGTGTGCTGCAAGAGCGGCGGCCCGCTCTTCGCGGCGTCGTCGGAGCGGCGGATGCACGCGCGACGAAGATGATCGAAGCGGCGATCGCGCGCGAGGCTTTGGCCAACGTGGAGATCGTGCCGGGAGTGGCGGCGGCCCTGGAGAATGCGGACGGCGCTTGGGTCGCCTCGGGAACCGCGGTCCTCGAAACTGCATTGCTGGGCGTGCCGGCCGTAGCAATCTACGTAATTCCACCCGCGCTGATTTGGTACGGTCATCGCATGATCAAACATCGCTTCATTACGCTTCCCAACCTCGTCTTAGGTCGGGAGGCGGTCCCGGAGCTGCTTCAAGATCGCGCGAACCCGCAAGGGCTGGCGGCGGCGCTCGAAGGACTGATAAACGATCCCGCGCAGCAGTACCAGGCTTTCCGTGAGTTCCGACAGGCGCTCGGCCCAGCCGACGCGCTCGAGCGCTGCGCGCGATATGCCGTCGAGCTGGCGCGAGCCCGCGGTTCGTACGACCGATGATTCGCATCTATCACACCTCCGATCTGCACGACCGGCGCGGTTTCGCCGGTCGCTTACAGGCGTTGCGCGAACGGCGGCCCGGTTTGCTCTTCGACTGCGGCGACTCGTTGCGCGGCAGTCAGACGCTCTATTACCGCAACGAGCCGATCGTTGCCGAGCTCGACGAGGCCGGCTACGATGCGCAGGGCATCGGAAATCGCGAGTTTCACTATCTGTTCGCAGCGTTGCGCGCACGGGCTTCACGAATGCGACACCCGTTGGTATGCACCAATCTGCGAGACACCAAAGGGCGGCCTTTACCTTTTTTGCAGGCATTGCGTCTGCCCGCGTTTGACTCCGAAGGCAGCCCAATCCACGTAAACGTCCTGGGCTCGCTCATCATGCAATATCCCGAGCAAAGCTTCTGGGAACGAGTCTTTGGCTGGCGCTTTCTCAATCCGTGGGAGGCCATCGCGCCCTTCGCCGCGGCCGTTGCGCAGGACGAGCCGCTCGTCGTGCTCTCGCACTTAGGACTCTCTCTCGACTGCGAGCTGGCGATGCGAGTTCCGCGCATCGATCTGCTGCTTGGCGGTCACAGCCACGATACGCTGCCTGTCCCGCGGTACGTCGGAGAGGTTCCGATCGTTCATGCGGGCCCCTACGGAAAGTTCGTCTCGCGCAGCGAGCTGAGCTATGACGCGAGCCGTCGCCGTTTCTCGCTCGAGGACTTCGCGTTGGTTCCGCTGCTGGATGTTTCGTGAAGCGCGTGCTCTTCGTTTCGAACGGTCATGGGGAAGCGGCCATCGCCGATTGCATCGCCGCGGAGCTGCGCGCGGTTATGCCGGATGCAGCGCTCGATCATCTGGCCTTGGTTGGTGAGCCGATCTCGGATTCGATGCGAGAAGTCGGTCCCCGCCGCACGATGCCCAGCGGCGGTTTGATCGCAATGGGAAACGTAGGCAACCTTTTGCGAGACTTGCGGGCCGGTCTGTTGCCGCTCGTAGCATCGCAGAGGCGGTTCCTGCGGCGCGTTCGTGGATCGTACGACGTCGCCGTCGCCGTCGGCGATGTTTACGCCCTGGCGATGACGCTGCACGCGCGATCGAGCACCGTCTTCGTAGGTACCGCTAAGAGCGTTAGCGTGGCTCGCTACGGTGCGCTTGAAGAACGGATACTCGCACGCGCGAAAGCATGCTTCGTGCGCGACGAGGCGACCGCTCAGGCGCTGCGCAGGCACGGCTTGTCGGTCGAGCCCAGCGCCAACGTGATCGTCGACCTCTTCGCGCCGGACGACGACCCGGCCGTCGAAGCTGCGACAACCGGATTCGCGACGATGCTGGCGCTCTTTCCCGGAAGCCGCGCAAGCGCCTATGACGACGCCGCCTTCTTGCTACAGGTGCTGCGCGAGATCGCCGGTTCCAGACCGGACGTCGGCGCGGTGCTTTCGATAGCACGCGGTCTCGACGCCGGCCGTTTCGCGGCCGACGCGCAACGAGCGGGCTGGCAAGTCTCCCGCGAATCGGTCGATTGCGTTCCCTTCTCGCTATGTTTGCACGGGCGCACCGTCGTGCGCGCGTGGACGGGGAGCCCGGCGTCGTTGCTCGAGGGCGCCGCATTGGTTCTCGGCCAAGCCGGCACGGCGAACGAAGGCGCCGCCGCAGCCGGCGTTCCCGTCGTGGCTTTCGCTCGCGATCGGGGTACGAAGGCCCGTTGGTACCGCCGGCGACAACAAGGTCTGCTTGGGGATGCGCTGGCCGTTATTGCGGGCAGCGCGGTCGAGGCCGCCCGCGGCGTAAGCGATATTTTGAACGATCCGGCGCGCCGAAGGCAGATGAGCGAAACCGGCCGTGCACGTCTGGGTGCCGGCGGCGGGGCGCGACGCATCGCCGATCGCATCGCGTCGCTGACAAGGCAGAGTTGATGCGCCGTTATATGCCGCCCGCGCTCGGACTGATCTACATGGCCGTGCCACTCTTCCCTAGCTTCATTACCTTCACCGGCGTCGCATTTCCAGGGGTTTCCTTGCTGTCGGAAGCGGCGATCCTCGCCGTTTTTGCGGGCTGCTGCATCCTTGCGATCTATGCGCTCGCCATGCTTGCGCGTTATCCGGTGGCGGACTCGCAACCGTTGCTCGCGCCGCTGCTGGCGGTCTTTGTCGCCGGGCTGCTCGCGGGCTGCTTGGGATTCGACCCGCGTTCCGGCTTGGTCTTTACGATCATCGGCGGACTGGGCATCGTGTGGTCCAGTTCGATCTTACGCTTTTACGGCGATCGATACGCGGCGACGCTGCTTCTCGGAGCCTTTCTGCTCTCGGGCGGGATCGCCGCGGCGATCGCGATCGCGATGGTGGCACTTCGTTCTCCACTCGACCTCTACGCGCTCCAACACGGGCGCGCGACCGGTACGTTCATCTTGCCGGGTGAGCTCGCCGGATACCTGATCGTGCTCTTGCCGATCGCGTACGCCGTTGGATGCGTAGCGCGCTCGCGCGTCTTAAGCGCCATCGCTTGGAGCGCGCTTGGTACCGGCCTTGTCGCCTTGGCTCTTACGTTTTCGCGCGCTGGCTGGATGGGATGTGCGGCGGCCGCCGCGTTCTTGGTTGCGGTGCGTACGCGGCGACCCGCCGTCTCCGCCGCAGTTATTGGCGCGGGTGTTTTCGCCGTGGTGCTGCTCTTTAACGCTCATCACGACCCCAGCGAAGACTACACGCGGCTTTCGATCTGGCAGGCTGCAACGCAGATCATCGACCGGTTCCCTCTCCTCGGCGTCGGGCCGTTCAACTTTTCCCGTCTCTATGCTCTCGTGCGCTCTCCGGACGGCGACCCAACGGCGTTCCACGCGCACAGCCTCTATCTGACGTTCTTCGCGGAGTTCGGCATCGTGGGCGTCAGCGCGGTGGCGTGGACGACCTGGCGATTCGTGACCGAGCTGCGCCGGCGATTGGCGACCGCCTCCGCAACGGCGACGTTGCTGGCCTGCGGAGCGGCGGCGGGACTGGTCGGCGTCGCCGTGCAAGGCCTGATCGATACGGTGAGCGTGGTAATTTTCGGGCTGTGGATGCCCACGATGGCGTTAGCGCTCGCGGCGGCGCGAGGCACCGCCGACCAGGCGCTCGAATGATGCGGAGGGCCCGACTCGTAGCGTTCGCGGCCGTCTGGGCGCTTTGCGCTTGCAATCCCCAGCCGCCAAAGACGGCGGCCGCCCCGCAGGCTAGCGCACGTCCCCGCTCCCCCGCAAGCCCCCTTACGCTCGTGGTTACGGGAAGGGGCACTACCGACCGGCCGATTCACGTCTTTCAGCAAGTCCACAACCGCGTCGATTACGATCTGCTTGCAAGCTCATACGAGAGCAGGGGCCCCCAGAACGATATGCGTTCCATATTCCGCAATGCACGAGTGACGTTTAGCGACCCGCGCGGATCAAAGATTACCGCGAGCGCGCCGGAAGCCGTGGTCGACCAGACGGCGGATGCGGTCACGCTGCTCGGAGGCGTCGTCGCCCATAGCGCCGCGGGGATGACGCTGCACTGCGATCGGCTCGTCTACCGGCGCGCCGGCGCGACCTTGCACGGAGAGGGTAACGTGATTATTACGGATCGCCGAGGCTTTTGGGCGACGGGTTCGAGCTTCGATTCCGATACATCCCTCACCCATATGCGAATGCGATGAGCCACACACCATCAATCAAGCTCCGCGGACTCGTCAAACGATATGGCGAGCGGACCGTGGTCAACGGCGTCACCGCTGAAGTCAAAACCGGTGAGATCGTTGGATTGCTCGGCCCCAACGGAGCCGGGAAGACGACGACCTTCTACATGGTCGTCGGGCTCGTCAAGCCCGACGGAGGGACCGTTCTATTGGCCGATGGCCCGCGCGAGACCGATCTCACCGGCGCGCCGATGTACACGCGGGCACGCAACGGCATCGGATATCTGGCGCAGGAGAACTCGATTTTCCGTAAGCTTTCCGTCGGCGATAATATTCGGTTGATCTGGGAACAGAACGGCGTCCCGCACGACGAGCGCGAACGCCGGCTCCCGGCGCTGCTCGAAGAGTTCGGCTTGCGTGCCTTTGTGGACGCACGGGGAGATAGTCTGTCGGGCGGCGAGCGCAGGCGCGTCGAGATCGCCCGCGCGCTGGCCATCGAGCCGGCCTTCTTGCTGCTCGACGAGCCGTTCACCGGAATCGACCCGATCGCGGTGGCCGACATTCAGTCGATGATCCGCCAACTGCGCGATCGCGGGCTGGGAATCCTCATCACCGACCATCAGGTCCGCGAGACGCTCGCCATCGTCGACCGCGCGTACATCTTGAATAACGGACGAATCGAGGTGTCGGGTTCGGCCCTGGAAGTCTTGGAGTCGCCGATCGCCCGCCAATTCTACTTGGGCGAAGGCTTTAGGCTCTGAAATTCACGATTCTCGATCGCTACATGCTGAGCGAGCTAGCGGGCCCGTTTGGCTTTGGTTTGACGGCATTTACTCTGATCTTCGCGGCCACCGAACTCCTCAATATCGGTAAGCTGGTCAGCAACGAACACGCCCCTCTCTGGGCCGCCGTCGCGGTCTTCGCGTGGTCGCTCCCGGGCGATATCGTCCTCGTCATCCCAATGGCACTCTTGCTCGGGACGCTGCTTGCGGTGCAACGGCTGTCGGGCGAAAGTGAAATTACCGCGCTCAAGGCGGCGGGGATTACCTTTGCACGGATCGTGACCCCGCTGCTGGCCGTCGGGATCGTCATGTCGTTCGTGACGTATTACTTGCAAGAGGGCGTCGTGCCGTACGCCGAGGATCAGCTCACCGAGATCGAAAATGGCGTCATCAACCACGTCAGCGCCTTCAACCGCGACTTGACGGTTTCGGCTCCGCTTCCCGGCGGCGGACGGCAAGTGACGATCGCAACGGCTTACGAGCCCAATTCGCGGGCGCTGCTCCACGTGACGCTTATTCAGTACGATAATCACAACGACGCGAGACAGATCGTCTTCGCCGACCGGGCCGAGTTTAGCGCAGACAAATGGACGCTCGAGAACTCCAGCCTCTATCGATTCAATGCCGACGGCACCACCACGGCGGAGCCGCACATCCCGCAGCAGGAGGTTCAAATAGGAGAGAAGCCAACCGACCTGGTTAAGCGCATGAGCAACGACGATCCGGAAAGCATGAGCCGTTTCGAAATCTCCGAGATCGTTCGCTCGGGTCAGCTAAGCCAGAACGCGCTGCGCAAGTACGTAACGACCTATCAGGAAAAACTCGCTCGACCGTTTGCGTGCTTCGTCTTTATTTTGATTGCTATTCCCTTCGGACTGCGGCAGATCCGGTCGAGCGGGAGTGCCAGTTTAGGCTTCGGGCTCTCGTTGGGAATCGTTTTCGTCTATTATGTCGTGATGACGATCTGTTCGTTTGCAGGCGAAGCCTTTCTGGCGTTTGCCGCGCTCTGGGCCTGGATGCCGAACATCTTGTTCACGGCGATCGGATTGGCGCGCTTGCGCCGTGCGGCAGTCGTATGAACTTCGTCGAAATCGTGCGCGGCATCGGAAACCTTGCATTCGTCATGGTAGTCGCCGGTACGGTCGCATACGTCGGAGATCGCGTCGGTCATCAAGTCGGGCGCCGGCGGCTCAGTCTCTTCGGAATTCGTCCTCGCTATACGTCGACGATCGTGGCAATCGCAACCGGCGTGCTTATCGCGCTGGTCGTGTCGTTGGGCGCGATCTTCGCGTCGCAACAGGTAAAGACGGCGTTTTTCAAGATGAATTCCATCAACGAACAGATCACGGAACTGCAGACGCGGCAGCGCGACCTCGAGGCTAAAGTCAATAACGGCCGCCTCGTTTTTCCGGTCGATGCGCTGATGGTCCCGTTTTACCGTATTATCGATCAGTCGGCCACGGCGTCGCAGCGTTTGGCAACCGTTCGCAACTATTACTTTTTTGCGGTTAAGTACGTCAACGCGACGTATCCGCGGCTGGGCTTGCGCCCGTACGTGGTTCCGGTCGATGTGGACAAAAAATTAGACGGACTCGCCAACGATTTAACGACCGTCGCGAAGCTCTCACAATCCAACGTTATGCTGACCGTGACCTCCGATACGAACTTGTTCGAAAACGATCAGATTCACTTTGAGATCCACGGCACGGCGGACACCCGGTATTTTCAGAAGGGTCAGGTAATCGCGCAACTCGTCATCCCCGGTAAGAGCGGTGCCAGCATCAACATCGCCCTCATTCAGCTCGAGAACTACGTTGCACTCGCGGCTCGCCGTCTTCAGCTCCCGCCGTTTCTTACCGACATTCTGCAGCCGATGCAGCTGATTCCCGACGCGACGCAGATGCAGCAGCGGATTTCCAAGCCCGGCACCTACCTGCTTACGGCTTTTGCGGCGCAGGATTTTTATCCGCACATCGGCGGCATACCGATCGTGATCGTACTAACGCAGCAGCCATGACTCCGGCGCGGCTCGTTCTGGGAGTCGATCCGGGCCGCAGCAAGGCCGGCTTCGCCGTCGTGGGCGCCGACGGAGGCGTCCTTGCCCGCGGCATCGAGCCCATCGAGGCTTTAGAGGTGCGTCTATCGGAAGTCGTGGCCGGCGGCGGGATCGAGGCGATTGCCCTAGGGCGCGGAACCAACGGCGGAGCCGTGAGGCGCCTGCTCGAGGGTTTTGGGCTCCCCATTCATTGGGTCGACGAGTTCGAGACCAGCCGGGCGGCTCGATGCCTGTATTTTGTGGACCATCCTCCCCGCGGCTGGCGGCGCCTGATCCCGCTAGGCCTTCAGTTACCAAGCGGCCCGGTCGACGACTATGCGGCAATCGTCATCGCCCGCCGCTTTCTAGCAAGGGGAGTGACCCCTCCGCCTCCAAATTAGGCAAGCCCGCGAGAAGCGTTGGAGATCCGTGCGCCTTTCGGGGAAGACGGACGTCAGAAACGGAGGGCAAGTGCGTCGGATCGTCGGCGTGTTGGCGAGCGCAGTTTTAGCGCTAGCGCTCTCTTATCTGCCTCAGCGACAGCCGCCGGGCTTTCTTTTGGCCGGCCTAGCGGGGACCTGGGGTCACAACTCATGCTGTCGCTCTTTGGCGAAACCTCCGATTCGAGCGCCGCTTTTTCGGCTCAGAACGGCGACCGGGCCTCGGAATCGCCACTGCGAGACATGGCGTTTCGCTTGCCGGCGGCCGGTTCCAGCGCCCCCTTCTCCGCCGGCCTCGCAACGTCACCGGCGTTGATGCAAGCGCACATCGCGCTGTCGAGCCTTTCGGGCGCAGGCGCTTCCTATTTGGCACGCGCCGTCGATGCGGGGCTGCTCTCGACGAACGCGGGGTTCGCTCCGTCTTCCGAATCGCACGATCCGCATGCGGGCCTGCTCAACGCTGCGCAAGGCCTCTATACGGCCGCGTATCAGCCCGTAGCTCCACAGGCCACGATTTCGCCGGGCCCCGGAACGCTGGCATTCGACACGACGCCGGCCCCGACGGTGGCCGACGCCTCCAACGACGCGTCGTTTGGTTTGGGCTATGATGGCCGCGCACCGAAGCGAAGCCTTAACTTTACTCTTTCCGGCCAGTACGAACACGTAACGCTCAACGACATCGCCGGCTTGGCGCCCCCGGGCGGCGAAGCGACATCCTGGCAGCTTCCCAATGCGAACGTCGCCTTGACCGCGCCCGACTATTCGGGCTCGAATAGACTCTCGTTGGGCGCGGGCCTGGCGGTGCCCGTATTCCACCGGTTGACGTTGAACTTCAACTACGACGCTCAACGGTTGTACGGTGCCTACGCGCCTCCCGGCCTCGTGAATCTGGACGCGGTGAACAACAAATACGCGGGCGGCTTAACCTACAATATCCCGTACTTATCGAGCACGCTTTCGATCTCCGCGTACCAAGACCGCCTTGGCGACAGCCTGCTGCCGCCGGCTAACGGCTACACCCAAAACGGCGGAGACTTGAACTTTACCGTCAAGTTCTAGGCGACTCTGCACGCGCGTCGATTCGTTTTCTTCCGGGCGATCGCCGGCGCGACGGCCTCGCGTTGCTCGTTGCGCTGGTTTCTCGTGCAGTTGGCTTCGGATTCGTTGGATGCCCGCGCCGCCGCAAGCGGAACGTTTCCCCGGCGGATTCCCGCTCGCTTTGGCGACGCGGTCTACGGTGTACTCGATCGTCTCGCACCCGCCCCCTACGTCGAGTCCACGTTGGCGCAGCGCGCGCTCGAACGCGGCGACGTACGCTCCGCGCAGCGCTACGCACTGCGCTTGCCGGCATCACCGAGCCGGGACGAGTTATTGGCGAGCATTGCCGGCGCGCGCGGTCAAGCGCAACTGGCGCTGGAATACTCTCTTGCTGCGTTCGACTCGGACGCCGTGCAAGCGGCGGCGCAGCGGCTTGCAGTTACGGATCCGCAGGCGGCGTACGCGCTCGAGCGATTGCTGGAGCTGCGTCTGAGCCGCCGTGCGACGCATCCCGATGCCGTGGCCGAAGCGCAATGGCAGATGGGTCTCTTCGCCAACCAAGTCGCATGGAGAAAAGTACCGGGCAGCCAGACGCAACGAGCGTGGCTGCGCATCGCCCTCTCGGACTTTGAGTCTGCGGTCGCGCTGGCGCCGCTTTCCGAGCGGTACGCGATCGCCGCCGCCAATCAGGCCGACTTACTGGCCGAGCGGGGCCGCGCCGAAGCGCTCTTTGCGCGAGCGGCCGAAGTCGATCCCGGAAGCGCCGACGCTATCGCCGGTTTGGGTGTCGTCGCTCTGCAGAAGGGCGACCGCACCGCCGCGGTAAGGTACCTGACGCGCGCCCGTGCGCTCGACCCTAGGGCGTTGATGGTTGGCGCGCTGGAACGAGATTTGCGGTGAAGGTCGCGCTCGACGCGCAACTCTGCGTCGGCACGGCAACTGGAATCGGTGAATACGTTGCGGGGTTGTCGCGCGCATTGCGGCGCCAACAATTGAACGTCGTCGAGCTGCGGGAATCGCGATTGGACCCTTGGCGATTCGACCGGCGCGTGTTGTGGGATCAGGTGATTCTGCCGTTGCGCGCGCGCGCCAGCGGAGCCGATCTTCTGCACTGCGCTTCGGGAACGATGCCCCTATTCGTCGGAATGCCGATCGTCGTCACCGTGCACGACGTCGCGTGGCTTCACGTCCAAGCGCACGCGCGACCGTACGCGCGGTACTATTTTGGACGCTTCTCGCTCGAGCGGTATCGGCATGCGGCCGGCATCATCGTCGATTCGTCCTTTTCTCGCGACGCATTGGTGGAAGTTCTCGCGGGTATCGATCGCGCGGCGGTGCGCGTCGTCTATCCGGGCGTCGCACGAGAGTTCTGCGAAGTCGCTCGCACTGGCGGCGACGGCCGCACGATTCTCGCCGTGGGAACCGTCGAACGCCGCAAAAACCTCGAACTCCTTATTCGCGTGCTGCCGCAGTTGAACGGGGCGCGAATCGTCTGCGTGGGGCCACAAACGCCGTATGCGCGCGAGTGCGAGGAACTCGCCGGCCGTTTGGGCGTGGCAGAGCGATTGGAACTGCGCGGCTACGTCGCGCGCGAAGAGCTGATCGCGCTCTACCGCGAGGCTGCCGTCGTCGCGGTTCCCTCGCGTTATGAGGGCTTCGGCTACGCGGCGGCTCAGGCGTTATGCGCCGGAGTGCCGTGCGTCGTGTCGGATCGAACCTCGCTCCCAGAGATCGTCGGCAACGATGGAGGCATCGCTTCGATCGACGATGCCGCCGCGTGGACTTCGATGCTGGAGGCGGCGTTACGCGGCGATTGGGAGTCACGCGCGTCGCGCGTCCGCGCGGGCGCAATCGCTCGCTTCTCGTGGGACGCTAGCGCCGGCGAAGTCAAGCGCGTCTACGAGGCGATCTGCGGGAAGGTGTAGCGGCTAGTGGCCTGTGACGCAACTAGTAAATCGGCGAGCCCGGTGCGCTCGGAGCGACGCTTCCGTCGTCGGGTGCAAAGATCAGGCGAAGAGGAAGGCTCGATCCGGCTTCGGGCATCGTCGCGATCGTGACTCGAACGAAACCGTGCGCGGGAACGACGTACTGCCGTACCTTGTATCGAGAGAAGGGTGGGACTTGATGGGACTGCACCAGGACGCCATCGATAATATAGGTGCCGGTAGCGTGGCCGCCGCGGGGGTTTTCGTAGATGGCGACCGCTTGCGGCGTCGGCAGCGGGTTCTCAACGTTTACGACAAAGGATTGCAAAACACCGTAATCGCCTGAAAGCGCCTGCCCCCGCAGATCGTTGGGCAACGGAAGCTCGCCGATCGGAAGCTCTAAGTAGTCCGCGTCGACCCTCCAAAGAGTCGCAAAATGAAACTCCGCAATCGGGTAGATACCGCGAGCGTGTTTGTGGGTGCTCTCCAAGAGTTCGTTGCCCGCGATCGCGTCGGACGGATCTGCGGACGCGTCTTGCGCGACGAGCGTGAGGTGGACGTTTCCTCCCGAGAGCACGCGGAGCTGCAACAGGCTGCAGACGATGCTTCCCGCCGGAAGATCTTGCTGTGCGATGTTGACGGACGTGTTGCCGTCCAAGGTGAGTAGTCGTCCCTGATTCTGCTCGACGTCTACCAGAAAACGCTTGGTGGCGACGTGGCCCGCCTCCATCTCGTTGGTCGACGGGCCCCCTCGATCGCTGATGACTTGCACGATCGACGGTTCGCGTGAGAGATTCTGCGCGCGCAAGACGATCCGGCGATCGGGCTGCCCCGGAGGGTTGTAATGGAAGTACAGAAAGCGCGAGGGTTGCTGCACGCGAAGGTCGGCGGTGAAGAGCGTACCGTTCTCCGTTAAACGCTCGGGATAATCGCTGACCATCAACGAGTCGGGCGAGATTCGCGGGACGGCGACGTTGCGGACCTCCACGCGCGTCGTGCCGTCCACCTCAAAATCGTCTTTGGCCTGAATGAGAACCGGAACGTTGAACGCGGCCACGTCGTCTTGGTCGAGCGAACCCGCAAACGGCACGTCGTCGGGTGTGACGAGTACCTGCGCGCCGGGACGCAGGCCGGCCGCGCTTTGTACCGCTCGCGCTACCTGTTCGCGAACGAAATCGCTAGATGCCGGGTCTCCCGTAATCTCGAGTTTGACGTAGGGCGCAATCGTGCCGGCGTAATAGGCGACGCGCACCGGCACGTCGACCCGCAGCCCGCGAGCGTCGCTGACCGTGACGATCGTTGCCCCCGGCGATTTCCCGATAATACTCAGCCGCTGCGACGGCTGGTCGATTGCAGCGGAGGCAATTGACGGGTCACGTACGGTCACGGAGAGCGGAACGATGGCGGAACCGACGGTAAGGTTCACCGCGGTGCCCACGGGTACCGAAGCCGCTTGCGGCTGCACCGTGATGGGCGGCGGCGTCGGCGTGGGCGTCGGGTTTGCGGTGAAGCTCGCCGAAGGCACCGGCGCCGGCGAAGGGGAGGGTGATGGTGAAGGTGGTGGAGTTTGAGCGCGTGCGGACGCGCAGAGCGCAACGAACGTGAAAAGGAGAGGGGCCAGCCTACGCAATTTGCGGTTCGGCACGGCGGACGGCCGACGCCAGAAGCGTCTTATAGCCGACGCTGGGGAACAGAACCGTTACCAAGTCTCGCTCGGCACGTTCGACCGTTCCCACACCGAACTTCGAATGCTGCACGACGTCGGTAATCCGAAATCCGCCCGTAGCGGCCAGCTCGTCGACCCCGCGCCGAAGCGCTCGTAGGCAGTTGTCGCACGCACCGCAGTTCACCGCGTCGAAGTCTTCGCCGAAATAGTTCAAAATAAAGCGACGCCGGCACGATACCGTCTCCGCATACTGCAACATCATCGCAAGTTTGCTCTGATCGTACGATTTCTTCGTATCGTAGTTGGCTAGGTTCAAAATGAGATCGCGGTTCTTGCGGACGGCCTCGGTCAAGCCGTAGGCGGATTTTGCGGAGTGCTCGATATAGCCCGACTTTTTCAGAAGGGCCAGAATCACTTTGAGCTTGGTCAACGGCAACTGCAGGATCTTCCGAAGGTCGACCATCGAAACGCCCTCAGCCTGGCCGCCGAAAACCTCGATCGTGCCGAAAACTCGCTGAACCTCTTCAACGTCGGGATACTTTCCGGTCAGGAAGTAGTTCTGCACGCGAGTGTCGCTCATGCGGTAGATGAGGATGCATCGTGACGGCAGGCCGTCGCGGCCGGCTCGGCCGGCCTCCTGCGTGTAGGCTTCGAGGGAGCCCGGAAGATCGTAATGCAAAACGAACCGGATGTTCGGTTTGTCGATTCCCAAGCCGAAGGCGTTGGTCGCCACGACCGCGCGGATCTCTTCCTCCATGAACAGATTATGAACGGACGTGCGATCCTCTTTATGCAGCTTCGAATGGTACACGGCTGCCGGCACGCCCAACTCGCGCGTCAGATAGCTCTGAACCTCTAATGCGTTCTTGATCGTCGCCGCGTAGATGATGCCGGTGCCCTTGAGAGGATTGGGGCCTTCGAAGAGTGCCGACAGAATTTTGAGCTTATCGGCTTCCTTGTCGGCTTTGCGCGATTCGTAGATCAAGTTTGGCCGGTCGAAACCGCGCACGATCGGTTTGACTTGGTCGATGCCGAGCTGATGGAGAATGTCCTCGCGGACCGAAGGAGTGGCCGTCGCCGTCAGCGCGAGCACCGTCGGATGGCCCAGCCGCGCGATGACGGAGCCCAACGCGAGATAGGCGGGCCGGAAGTCGTGTCCCCACTGACTGATGCAGTGCGCCTCGTCGACGACGAAGAGCGGGATGCGCAGGCCTTTGAGGAGCGCCAAGAAGGCTTGATCCTCGAGCTTCTCGGGGGTCGTGTACACGATCCGGACTTTCCCCGAGCGGACGCGCTCCCGAGTCCGCAGCTCCTGGTCCTCCGAAAGGGTCGAGTTGAGCGCGACGACGTCGGTAATATTCCGCTCGCGCAGCATGTCGAGTTGATCCTTCATCAGCGCGATCAAGGGGCTGACGACGATCGTGGTTCCTTCGAGCAAGAGTGCCGGCAGCTGGTAGGTTAAGCTCTTGCCGGCGCCCGTGGCGAGAATTGCCAGGGTATCCTGGCCTCGTAGGACGCGCGACACCACGTCTTCCTGGCCGGGATAGAAGTTGTCGAAACCGAATTTCTCTTGGAGCGCTGCGCGCAAATTCACGGGCATCTTTCTAACAAGGAACCCAAAAAAAGTAAGTTCGCTCACTTGGGAAGCCATTCACATAACCGGCTCCCGGGGCGACTCGTTTCAACCCTACCCTCCGGCAGGCGCCTTGAAACGACCTGCTAAAGGTTGATCGTCGTGTCCCTGTACCGCACCTGGCGCCCCCGGACCTTTGCCGATCTCGTCGGCCAAGACGCTGTCGTCCGCACCCTGACCTCGGCGATTGAGGGCGGCAAGCTGGCTCACGCGTATCTCTTTTCGGGTCCGCGCGGTTCGGGAAAAACCTCGGCTGCCAAGATCCTGGCGCGATGTATCAACTGCGTGGCCGGACCGACTCCCACGCCGGACAACACCTGCGAAAACTGCCTAGCGATCCTGGCTGGTACGGCGCTCGACGTCCTGGAAATCGATGCGGCGAGCAATCGGGGAATCGACGAGGTTCGAGCGCTCAGGGAAGCGGTGAAGTTTGCCCCCGCGACGATGCGCATGAAGATTTACATCGTCGACGAGGCGCACATGCTCACCAAAGAAGGGGCTAACGCCTTCCTCAAGACGCTCGAGGAGCCGCCGCCGCACGCCGTGTTCATTCTCGCGACCACCGAGCCCGAGAAGTTACCCGTAACCATCCTCTCGCGTTGCCAACGCTATGCATTTCGCCGGATCTCTATCCCGGTCATGATCGAGAAGATGAAAGAGGTCGCCCGCGGCGAGAACATCGCCATCGACGACGAAGCGCTCAAGGCGATCGCCTACCGCGCCGACGGCGGCCTGCGCGATGCTCTGACGATGCTCGAACAGCTCGCAGCATTCTCCGCCGGGCAGACGGCGACGGCCGGAACGCTGGATCTTGCGTTCGGGTCCACCGGGCGCGAATTCGCTGCAACGCTCGTGGACGCCATCGTGGCGGGCGATGCGACCGCGGCGCTCGGCGCGGTCGAAGCGGCAAGCGACGCGGGCGCCGATCTTACCGTCCTGACGCGTCTGCTCATCGCCTCCCTTCGCCATTTGCTCGTCGCGAGGGTCGATGCCGATCTTCTCGCGACCGACCTGGCTCCCGAAGACGCGCGGCGCGTCGTACGCCAGGCGGCGAGCCTATCGCAAGCGATGCTGTTGCGCGCGCTACGAATTTTCGGAGAAGCGCTCTCGCTCGGGCGCTCGGGCGGCAACGCGCGCCTCGAACTCGAAACGGCGCTCCTGCGCTTCATTTTGGCCGGCGAAGATCCGACGCTCGATGCGCTAGGCGCCCGTCTCGCGACGTTGGAGGAACGCGTCGGTTCTGCTACACCAACCGAGGAACGCCCTGCGCTTGCGGCGCCCGCGGAGCAAAGCCCTCCGAGCAACGTCGTGACGGCCGTGGAAGTGGAAAAGGAGATAGTCCCCGCGCTCGACGCGCCGGCGCTTTCCCTACAGAAAGTAAGAGCCGCGTGGCAAAGCATTCGCTCTAAAATCGAAAGCGAGCGGCAACCGCTGCGCGCGCCGCTCTCCCGCGCGGCGATAGAATCTCTCGAGAGTAACGCGATCGTCCTGAGGCTGCCCGACAGCTGGAGTGCCGAGTCGCTGCGCGGCCATACGAAAATCATCGAAGCGGCGATCGCCGACGTGCTCGGCGTGCCGCTGAGAGTTACCCTGCGGGTCGATTCGAACTCGGCACGCTCTAAACCGCCGGCACCAGCCGGCGTTCCCGAAGCCATGCCCGCGAGCAAGGCCGACGACCCCGACGCACTCTTCGACTATGCCAACGAACGGATACGATGAATCAAGCACAGTTAATGGCCCAAGTCAAAAAGATGCAGGCCGAGATGACCAAGGCGCAAGAGGAGCTCGCCGATACAATCGTCAGCGGAAGCGCCGCCGGCGGAGCCGTGACGGTCGACGTTAGCTGCGACCAGCGCGTAAAGCGGGTTAAGATCGCGAAGGAGGCTGCGGATCCGGAGGATCTCGAGACGCTCGAAGACCTCGTGATGGTCGCGGTGAACGATGCGCTCGCCAAGGCCGCGCAAACGTCTGCGAAGCGGATGGCTTCGGTGACCGGCGGAATGCGCGTTCCCGGATTAATGTGACGACGGTCGCAAGCCCGGTCGCGGCCCTGATCAACGAATTCAGCAAACTGCCGACGATCGGTCCGAAAACTGCGGCCCGTTTGGTCTTTCACCTTTTGAACCGCCCGCGTAACGAGGCGCAGAGCCTGGCCGAAGCGATTCTCGCGGTGAAGGATAGGGTTCACTTCTGCTCCATCTGCTACTCGCTTTCCGAGCAGGACCCGTGCGAATTCTGCACGGACGACCGGCGCGACGCTCGCGTGATTTGCGTCGTTGCGGAGGCGAAGGACGTTTATGCGATCGAACGTACGGGCGCTTTCAAGGGACGTTATCACGTGCTAGGCGGCTTGATCTCGCCCATGGACGGCATTGGTCCCGCCCAGTTGCACGTGAAAGAACTTATCGAGCGCATGGCGCGGGAGGAACCCGGGGAGATTATTCTTGCTACGAATCCGAACGCCGAGGGCGAAGCGACGGCACTCTACTTATCGCGTTTGCTGCAGCCGCTCGGCTCGATCGTGAGTCGCCTCGCCTATGGCTTGCCGATCGGCGGCGAACTCGATTATGCCGACGAGCTGACCATCACCAAAGCCTTAGAGGGCCGCACAACGTTATAGAGTCATCCGCTTGTTGTTTGTTCCAATCGTCAGTGACGAACGGTCTAGACAGGTTTGCGTAGAGAAGCATTTCCTCGCCGGAGCTACGATCTCCAAAGCGGGTGTGGGGAGAGGCGCCGTCGACACGGCGCCTCTTTTTTTTCATTAAGGCGTTAGAGCAAAATCAAAGGATCGCCGACACTTGCGATCCCGGCCTCCAGGACGTCGCAATAGATCCCCATCCACGCGTTACGCTGCTCGGCTAAGAAACGCAGAATTCGCGGATCCGAGCGTTTCACCCAGGGGATGGTAGGTCACGGTGACGCAGCGCTCGATCGGTGAGCGGACGCCCAACCGCACCGTTCCAACTTGCAGCCGTGCGCCGACGAGCGTTTGCTCCAACGGTATGGGCCGCGCGCTCGTGCCGCTTCGTACGAAGAAGTTCGGACGGAATCGTTCCCATTGCACGTTGTAGCCAACATGTGCGTCGAGCTCACGCAACCACTCGTCGACGAGTATCGAAATCGGCGCGTCATCGAAAAAGTGCTCTCCTCGACGAACTTCCACGGCAACCCCGCGCTCTTTTGCGCAGGCCTGCGCGCCGGCCGCATCGCGGAGGAGATGAAGGCGGTCGTGCTCCTTACCGCGGTATGTCTTTCCTTCGCGCGCCCCCTGGAGCGCAAAGAGCGCGCCCGAGCGATCGCCGGGAATTCCGGAAACTTCCACCTTGACGGAGTCGAGGGCGGCGCCTCGCAGGCTCTTGATCGGATAGCGGCGGACCGCTTCGAGGGTGCCGATCAGCATAGGCGCGCCTTCCCCGAAGGTTTTCCGTTCGCCTTGCCGCGAACCGCGCGCGATGGAGCTTCGACCGCGCAATCTCGTTGAGATGTTCGATCTCGCGGTCTCACTCTACGGTCGGAACTTTCTCGTGCTCGTAGGCATCGTTGCCGTGACGGCCGTTCCCCTGGCGCTGCTGCAATATCCCGTCACGACGGTGGAGCAGCCGCAACTCGACGCCGCGATGCGTCTCTTGGAGCATCCCGAGATCGCGGCGCGGCAGATTCCACCGGCGTTCAACTCGCCCAGAGCGGTGGCGCTCTCGATAATGCTGACGCTTCTCGGGTATCTCGTGTGGGCGTTCTGTCTCGTGGCGATCGCTGAGGGCGTCGCTCGCGTCTACCGGGCCTCGACGATAGAG
This sequence comes from Vulcanimicrobiota bacterium, assembly GCA_963736775.1. Taxonomy (GTDB): domain Bacteria; phylum Vulcanimicrobiota; class Vulcanimicrobiia; order Vulcanimicrobiales; family Vulcanimicrobiaceae; genus Cybelea. Next base: position 170,356 of record CAVTPY010000013.1, read on the forward strand.
TTCGCGGCTTGCTGGCAAGCGGTGTTGCGTCGCTGGCTCTCGATCGTGGCGGTATTGAGCCTCGCAGTGCTCGCCTTGGTCGTGTGCGACGCGACGGCGGTCGCGCTGGTGACGATCTTTTTTTCTCTCGCCGTCGTGTTCGCACCGGCGTCTCTTCCCGTCATGACGGTTATCGCGATGCTTCTCGTCCTGCTGACGGTGACGCTGACGCCGGCATTGCTGGCGATGCCCTGCGTTTTCGGTTTTTATGGCAGCACGCTCGAATCTCTCGGAGCGGTCGCAGCCCTTCGCGTAAGCTTTGGTCGAATCTTTACTCGCGGTGAGTTTCGACGTTCGCTGATCTGCGCGACGGCCGTGGGCACGCTGGCGTTCGGATGCTCAGCCGTTCTGGGCGTTTTCGCGGTCTTGGGTCTGGCGCGATGGACCGCCGTTTACGTCGCAGTCGATGCCGTAGCGCGCACTCTTCTCGTACCGTTCGTTGGCCTCGTTCTGGCGCTCTACTACTTCGACGTCCGTATTCGACACGAGGGTTTCGACCTCGAATCCGGTTTGGATCGCGCAAGCGTGGCGGGCGTGCCCGGAGAGCCGGCCTATGCCCCGACGGCCTATCTCTCGGGCGCACAACGGGTCTTGGTCGCGCGTTTTCTGGAGCGCCGCAACGGGTTTTCGGCCTCGCGGCGAGACGCGCTCGCTGCGCGCCTTGCGCAGCCCGCACGGCAACGAGTACCTCCCGAGTTGCAAGGCCTAGACGACGAGTCGCTCCTGGAACGACTCTGAAAGAAGTTCAGGGCTTCTTGCGAAGCCTGCCGATGAGGTCGCGCGCTATGCGCATTGCGTCCGCTTTGGTGCGATCGTAGAGTGCGGAGGCCTGACCCTTGGTCATGTAATCGCCGTGCTCGTGAAAGAACGCGACGCCTTCGCCCACCACGATCGTACCCGCGTACGCAATCGCGCCCTTGATCGCGATGCCGGCGATCGGCACGAATCCGACGAGTTCGCGCGCCAGCGTTCGCCAGCCGAACCCGCCGCCGATGATCGGCAAGAGCTGCCACGTCCGGCCAAGATCCGGATCGCGCCCGTATGCGGCCTCGATGTGAAGCATCAGCATCACCTGAATCCCGGTGATCGCAACCATGTCGCCGGCCGAGGCGACTGCGCCGAGCACCAAACCAACGAGCGGAATGTGATCCACGACCGCGCTGGCGAGTGCCACCTTTAGGGCGGTGTTCGCCGCATCTCGCGTGAGCTTGGCAGCCACGGTCTCGCGTAAGACGGGCAAGTTTCTGCCGACGGCGATTTCGACACCGGCGGCGCACTCGACGAGATGTGTGAAGAAGCGTCCCCGCAGCGCCGGCGCATCGAGTGACGGCACCACGTATTCGTCCCACATCCCCGGCGCCGGCGGAGCGGCGGGTCCCGCCGCCACTCCCTGCGGGTCCAGCGTAAGGGCGAGAATAGGAACGCGCAAAACCGCGAGCGGCGAAAAGTCGGCGTTCGTGCAATCGCCGGGATGCCCGAGAAAGATTACGGCGCGAATCTCGCGAGGATCCGTTACGACAGTCGTGTGCATCCCGACGGTCTCCAAGCAGCCTGCGGCCTCAAGCGGTACGGTCATCTCGCCGTGCCCCGAGAGCAGCACCGCTCGCAGCTGCGCAATCAGCGACTGATCGCCGCAGAGCAAGAAGCGAAAGGGCTTACGCACGTGCGAGTGGACCGCGCGCACGTCGATGCTTTTGCGAACGAGCGTAAAAAGGTTGCGCGCGTCGGCTGCAGCGGTCATGGTGGTCGCCCTACAGTCCGAGCTTGTCCAGATCGATCGCCAACGTTCCGTCGGCCTTGCGAAGCTCCTTGGCCGGATCGTCGGTGTAGTCGAGATAGACCAAGCCCATGAAGATCTCTAGTGGCCACGCGTGCATCTTGTGCGCGTTCGCGACGTCGATGACCGTTTGGTTGGAGCTCTTGGCTTCTGCGATAACGCTCTCAGGCGTACTCTTGATGTCCGCGGCCACGATGGTGGCCGCCGCGACGTCGCCCGGCGTCAGATCGTCGTGCAGCATCGTCCGGTAATCGACGCCGCTCGAACCGAAGCGTTGTTGCAGCGCGTACTGAAGCGTCGAATAGAGCTGTGGCGAAGTGCCCAGCCCTAACAGCGTGACGCGCGTGGAGAGCTGTCGCGCGCGCGCGAGATTGAACAGCTGTGAGCCCTGTGAGGCCGCCGTTGCGGCTGCGTTGAACTCGTCGACGTTCTTGTGCATCAACGGCGCCAGCGTGGTGTACTCGCTCGGGCTGATATCGCCGTTGAAACTGATCTGAGCGCGGTCGAGTTCTTTGAGGAACTCGTCGAGATCGCCCAACGACTGGTCGAGCATCGTAAGGGATGCGCGGGCCGCGTCCACAGAACGCAGCATCTCGCCATCGGCGAGCGTCAGCTCGTTCATCATCGATGGATATGAGGGAAGAACCGCCAGAGATTCGGCCGGCACCGGATTCATCGAAAGCGGCGCGAGCATCTCGGAATAAACGTCCGCGCTCTCTTTGAGTAGACCGCTCTCCTTATTCTTTTCGAGCGAGCCTACACCGCCGATCGGGCTTTGGTCGCTGCCGGCGTCTTCCAGCGTACTGTTGATGGAGCGCGCGATCGAGGTTATGTTTTTGACGACGGCTTCGACACGCGAGCCGCGCCGAATGTTGATCCGGCTGAAGTCGGGGATTTCGTATTGCAGGGTCTCGAGCCGGCTCTGAACGGCCTTGACCTGACCCTTACCCTCCGCCGCGCGATCGGAAATCTGGGTCGCATCCTGGAGTTGAGCGGTCTGCGCCGCCTGCACCATGCCCTGCAGCTTCGGCAGGTTTGGCTTGGTGAGCGTTACTCGCTGCACTTCCATCTCACGCAAAGCGGCGATTCGCTGATTCGCCGTCGCGCGCGTCATCGGCGATCCCAGTTGCGCGGCCTCCGCTAAGGTTTGCTCGCTCTTGTTGGGTAGGCCGAGCGCGAGCTCCGATTGACCGAGCTCGAGCAACGCTTCGGAACTTTGTGGATCCTTCGCGAGAATTTGATCGAGCCGCAGGCGCGCAAACGAGTAGCGAGCGCGCTCCTCGTCGCTCGACGCTTCCACCAGTTGTTGGGCCGGCGTAACTTCCGTGGGATCGAGCTCGGGATAGCCCATCAAGTGCGCGACGCGCGCCTTGGGATCGGGGTGGTCCTCGAGGTACTTACTGACGGCGTCGTCGTGTTCGTCTTGCAGCACGCCAAGGTGCGCCATGATCGTTACCATCGCCTCGGGATCGTAGCCGGCGCGCGACATCAGCTGCAGTCCGTATCGATCGGCCTGGAGCTCGTCTTCGCGCGACATCTTCATCAGCAGTCCCTCTTCGGCGAGTCCGCCGAACTCGTAGAGGATCGGAGAAAAAATCGCTGCAATTCCGAACAGAATGTTGAGAATCTCCGCCTTCGAGTTGGAAGTAAGAACGTGCCGTCGCTCGATGTGGCCGGTTTCGTGTCCCATTACCCCGGCCAGCTCGTCGTCTGATTGAACGAAGTCGACGAGGCCCTCGTTGATGTAGACGAAGCCGCCCATCGTCGCGAACGAGTTAACCTGACTGTCCTTGATGATCTTGACGGAATAGGGAACGTCTTTGCGCGCTACCTGATTCCAAAGGTTCCCGGCGATGCCTTGGACGTACGCGTTGAGCAGCGGATCGGTTTCGATGACGCTGCTGGCGACGATCTGCTGATCCTCGGCTTGACCCATGGCGATCTCGGCTTGGGTCGAGGTCGCACCGATGGGCGCCGGGCATATGGCGCAGAGCAGTGAGACGATCGTAAAAATGGGAACGGTGCGACGCAGCATGCGATGTACTTTCCTCTACCGAAGGGCTTGCTTGGAGGTTACGCTCGATCTCTGTGTATTAGATGTGGACAACGCCAAGAACTTGCGAGTCGTTTGTGGACGAACAAGGGGATGCCCCCCCTTCTTCTCGGAGAGCGTAGCGTGACACTCTTACGAGGGAGGCGGGATGGCCTCGAAGTGACGTTGTCGCCCTATGACCTCGCCGGAGGGTTTGCCGAGTTGCAGGCTCGACTTACCGAGCAGCCTAGCTTTTATCGCGGCGCCTCTGCAATCGTAAACTTCGGCGCGGCGTCGCCCTCATCCGACGATCTCAGCCGGCTTCGCGATCTTCTCGAGGCCGCGGGGATCGCGTTGCGGGGTGTGGCGGGATTCGACGAGGGACTCGAGAGCTTAGCGGAACGCGAGGGGCTCGCGTTCGAATCACCGCGCGAGGAGCTCGAGCGGCGTCGCGCCATGCGGCCGCGCGAGGCTGCGCGGCTCTCGGATGCGGCGCGCTCGCTCGTTGCCGACTTCGCGGGCGCCCGTGACGATATCGCGCAGCGCCGGCGGCGAGGCGAGGCAAGCGTACCGCGTCAGCAACCCGATCCACCCTCTGCTCGTCCCGCGCCGGCGCTCCACGCGGTGGAAGCGCCGCCGGCCACGCTCTACCACGCCGCGACGTTGCGAGGCGGACAGGTGCTTCACCATACCGGCAATATCGTCGTCGTCGGCGACGTCAATCCCGGCGCCGAACTCCTCGCAACCGGCGACATTCTCGTCTTCGGACGGCTCGCCGGCATCGCCCATGCAGGCGCACAGGGGGACGATAGCGCGCGGATCTACGCACTGGACCTGGCTCCGACGCAGCTTCGCATCGCGACCTCAATCGCGGCCGACGCGGAGCCCAAACGGCGTTCGACGCCGGTTCCCGAAGCCGCGATTGCTCGCGACGGACGGATCGTCGTCCTTGCGCTGGACCGTCTCGGCGAGCTCGAAGATTCGGGAGCAGCATCGACGTGACGGCGCGCAAAATCGTGCTGACCTCCGGCAAAGGGGGCGTCGGCAAGACGACGACCACGGCGAATCTCGGCGCCACGCTGGCAAAGCGCGGGAAACGCGTCATCTTGATCGACGCGGACATCGGCTTGCGTAACTTAGATTTGGTTCTCGGCCTCGAAAAACGCATCGTTTTCGATTTGGTCGAGGTCGCCGAAGGACGCTGCCAGCTGCGTCAAGCCCTCATCAAAGACAAACGCTTTGAGTCGTTGTCGATCCTGCCTGCCGCGCAGACGAGGGAGAAGGACGCGATCTCGCTGCAGCAGTTTAGCGCAATCGTCGAGCTCGCCGCGGAACAGGCTGATTACGTGCTGATCGATTGCCCGGCCGGTATTGAAACCGGCTTTCGTAACGCCGTCGGGGGAGCGACCGAAGCCATCGTCGTCACGACTCCGGAAGTGAGCGCAATTCGAGACGCCGATCGCGTCGTTGGAAAGATCGCCGCCGAAGGCAAGCCCATTCGCTTGATCGTCAACCGGCTGCGACCGGAGATGGTACGCAGCGGCGACATGCTCTCGATTGAGGACGTTTGCGAAGTGCTCGCAATCGAGCTTTTGGGCGTCGTGCCTGACGACGAAGAAGTCATCGACACCACCAATCGCGGCGAGCCGATCGTATTGAACGACTCCAGTCGCCTCGGGGCAATCTACGACAAAATCGCTCGCCGCTTAGAAGGCGAAATCGTGCCATTCACCAACTTCGACGGCCAAGGTTTCTTCGGACGTCTCATCGACGCGTTGAAAGCGGGGTAGCGCGTGCACCAAACACAGACCGTGCAAGACGAAGTCCAATCCGGCGCTCCGGCTCCCCGATTGGGACGCGCGATCGTTTTAACTTCGGGGAAAGGCGGCGTTGGAAAGACGACGACGACCGCCAACCTCGGTACGGCGCTTGCCCATCGCGGAGCACGCGTCGTCTTGGTCGACGCCGACGTCGGTCTTCGCAATCTGGACATCGTCTTAGGGCTGGAAAGCCGGGTCAAGCATCACCTGCTCGACGTTCTCGAAGAGCGCGCTTCTCTCGACGAGGCGTTGGTACTCGGAAAGCACAGCGAGTTGCTCTTCTTACTCGCAGCAGCTCAGTCGCGTGAGAAGGACGACGTGGATACGGCGAAGATGAAAGCGCTCATTTCGAGCCTGCGCGAACGCTTCGACTACGTGCTCATCGACTGTCCCGCCGGAATCGAGTTGGGTTTTCGCAACGCGGTCGCGGGCGCGGACGAAGCCATCGTGATCTGTACGCCCGAAGTCGCAGCCGTGCGCGACGTCGATCGCGTCGTCGGTTTGCTAGGCAATCGCTTTCGGCCGCAGCTCGTCATCAACCGGTTGCGTCCAAATCTCGTGAAGAAGGGCAAGATGCTTTCCGTTGAAGACGTCAACGCCATCCTGCGTCTGCCGCTGCTCGGCGTGATCGCCGACGAGCCCGACATCATCGTAACGACGAACCGCGGGGAACCGCTTGCTTTGCGCAAAGAGACGCCGACCGGAGCCGCCTACCATGCGATTGCCGCCCGCGTAGCCGGCGAAGACGTGCCCCCGCCGATGCCGGCGGTACCCAAGGTGACGATCTTGGAACGCGTCGGCTCGCTCTTCGGAGGGAGGCGCGCATGATCGACTTTCTGAGGAGACTCTTCGGCCAGTCGGGCTCGAGTACGACCGCTAAGGAGCGTTTGCGGCTCGTCTTGATGACGGATCATCTCGAGCTATCGCCGGAGTTGATCGAGGCGATGAAGAGGGATCTCGTCGACGTGATCTCGCGCCACGTCGAAGTCGATCGTGACAAGATCGAAGTCAACTTCGAACGGCAAGACAGCGCGCTGGCGATGCTGGCAAACATTCCGATTCTCTCCGTAAGCCGCCCCAACGGCAACCCCACGCTCGTGCCCGTCGAGACCGTAGGGTCGCCTAGCGTTGCCAACGGCGCGGCACCGCGGGTCCGTAAGCGCCGCAAGCGCGCGGCGAAAAAGGCAGCTTCTACGAGCACTGCCCCGGCTTCCGCCGCCGCGCAATAAGAGACTTGCATGCACCGCCCAGGAAGCTGTAAATTGGAGCTTCCTAATGGCGGTGATTGCATTTGGTAGCGGCGCAAGGCGCTACGTTCGAAACTTCAACTGGACGCTGGCTATCGCCGGCATCCTGATCGCGTTGATCGGTTTGGTCTGTATACGTTCGGCCGGATTGCACGCCGGCGATGCGTCGGCCGAGTTCAAGAAACAGATCCTGTACCTGGTGCTCGGCGTGGGGCTGATGCTCGGCCTTTCGGTGATCGACTATCGGACTTGGCAACGCTGGGCTCCGGCACTCTACATCGCCAATCTCTTGCTGCTGCTCTTCATCTTGCGCGGCGGCCACAGCGCAATGGGTGCGCAGCGCTGGATCTCGTTGGGGCCGTTAGGAACGTTCCAGCCATCGGAACCCGCGAAGCTCGCCGTCGCAATCGCTTTAGCAGCGGTGCTGTGCCGCGGCCGGTACGAAAATCTCCAAGACCTCTGGAAGCCGCTTGCGACCGTCGCAGTTCCGGCTTTACTGATCCTCAAGCAGCCGGATCTCGGTACCTCGTTAGCTTTGGTGGCGGTGCTCACGGTTGAACTCTTTCTCGCGCTGCCAAAACTCGGGGATTTTGCCATCTACGCGTTAGGAATGCTCGTCGTCGGGGCAGCGGCCGTCGGCACCAGCGCGGTTCTCAAACCGTTCCAGCGCGCGCGGCTCTTCGTTTTTCTCAATCCCAAGGCCGACCCTGAAGGCTCGGGCTATAACCTCGCCCAGTCAAAGATCGCCGTCGGAAACGGCGAGTGGTTTGGGCGAGGACTATTCCACGGGACTCAAACGCAGTTGAACTTCGTTCCCGAACATTCGCGCGACTTTATCTTCACCGTGCTTGCAGAAGAGTGGGGATTCGCCGGGACGACGATCGCGTTGGGGCTCTACGCCGCCGTGCTCTACGCGGGCGTCCGCACGATGCTCGTCGCACGCGACCGCTTCGGCTTCTTACTTGCCGGCGGTTTGGTCGGCATGCTCTTCTTCCACGTCCTCATCAATGTCGGAATGACCGTCGGAATCATGCCGATCACCGGAATCCCGCTACCGTTTATGTCGTACGGCGGGTCGGCGATGCTCACGGATTTTGCCGCCCTGGGGATCCTTTTGAACATCTTTTCGCAACGGGACCGCAACGTCTTGGGCAACGCGTGAAACGATTGGAGGGGTCGGAGTAGAGCCGGAAGGTCCAATTTCCGGCAACGAGGAACAAGGGAAGCAGTCAGGCCGGCAGGCTGCGTTTTGCAACGAAAGGCCGCCGGTAGAGGTTTATAACAACAAAGATTTTCTAAGAGCTCAAACCAACGCGGCGCACAGCGCCGCCCGCACGGCGCACCGGAAGCGGTAGGCGCGGCGAGAAGCGAGCTCAACGATTGAGGACAATTTGTCGAGTGAGATATTGATCTCGAGCGACCCGTGGGAAAATCGGGTCGCCATACTCGAGGACGGTGGCTTAGCAGAGCTCTACATTGAGCGCGAAGAGAAGGTCATCGGCTCGATTTATAAAGGTAAAGTGCAGAACGTGCTGCCCGGCATGGGGGCGGCGTTCGCCGACATCGGGCTCGGACGAAACGCCTTTCTGTACGTCGACGACATCAACAAGCAGCCGCTGAACATCGGCGACGTCGAAATCACCCAAGGGCACGGCGGCTTCACGATCAGTGAGAAGGTCAAACGCGGCGACGACGTTCTCGTGCAGATCGTCAAGGAGCCGCGCGGCCTCAAGGGCGCGCGAATCTCGACCAACATCTCGCTGCCGGGACGCTATCTGATTCTGATGCCGACCGGAAAGTACTCCGGAGTGTCGCGCAAGATCGATTCGGCCGACGAGCGCAATCGACTCAAGAGCGTGATGAAGCGAATTCGCCCGGAGGGGATGGCGACGGTCGTTCGGACCGCAGCCGCGGGCGTCAGCGAGGCCGAACTGATCGCCGACCTGGGCGTGCTGATACGAATGTGGCACGGCATCCTCGAAAGATACAAACGAGCGCAATCGCCCTCGCTGCTTCACAAAGACATGAACCTGATCTATAAGGCGGCGCGCGATTTCATCACCGCCGACGTCGAGCGGGTCTTGATCGACGACGAAGAGGAGTTCCGCAAGGTCCGAGATTTCCTGCAGTTGCTGGGCCCGCAGTATATCGATCGCATCGAGTATTACAACTCGGGCCGCACGCTTTTCGACGATTATAAGATCGACGCCGAGCTGCAAAAGCTCATGAAGCCCAAGATCAACCTGCCTTCCGGCGCTTCGATCGTCATCGAATCGACGGAAGCACTGACGGTCATCGACGTGAACTCCGGCAAGTTCACCGGGGGACGCAATCTCGAGGACACGATTCTCAAGACGAACATCGAGGCGGCCGACGAGATCGCTCGTCAGGTGCGCCTGCGGGATATTGGCGGGATCATCGTCGTGGACTTTATCGATATGGCGTCGGAGGCGTCGCGCGACAGAGTGATCAGGACGATGGAAGAGGTTCTGAGCCGAGACCGCACGCGCGCGACGATTCAGTCGTTTTCAAACTTGGGATTGCTGGAGTTTACGCGCAAGCGGATCGGCAAGGACCTCGGCGCTCAACTGCGCGGCGCCTGCCCGACGTGTGCCGGAATGGGCAGCGTCATGTCGTCTCAATCGGTCGCCATCGAGACCTTTCGCCGCATTCGCGCCGAGGCGCGTAACGGCGCGGCCGGCGAGGTGATCGTTCACGTCGCGCCGACCGTCGCCGTACAAATGGATTTTTGGTACGACGAAGAGTGCAAAGAACTGGCAAAGGCGATTGGGCGACCGATTTTCGTGCGCGTCGACCCGATGATTCACCCGGAGAAGGCGCGGATCGAGACCGTCTCGGCGATCAAGCGGGAGAAGGAGCGCGCTCTTCGCGTCGGCGACGAGCACGAGGTCGAGCTGCTGCCGGGGCGGCTGCCTAATCCGACGTCGTCGGCCGCGATCGTGGATGGACGAGTCACTGAAGTAGAAAACGCCGCCAACAGCGCCGGCAACTTCGTGCGGATTCGCATCCTCGACGTCGATGGCGAACAGGACTATATCCTCGCCGAGATGGTTACAGCCGGGGCGAAACCTCGGCGAAAACGCCCGGCGCGCCGCGCCGAGATCTCAGCGGCCGAGCAGACCCGTCAGCTGCGCGAACTTGCCGAGGATGCGGCGCGTCAATCCGCGGCGCGTCCTCCGATCGGGATTACGTCGCTCACCGAAGAGGAAGAGGCACAAGACAAGGCGCTGAGCGCAGAACGCAGAGGCGAGGCGCAACCCGACGCGATCATTATCGCCGAAGGGGCCGTACAACGTGCGACCGCCGAGGGCGACGGGCACCGAAAGCGCCGCCGGCGGCGACGCGGCGGACGCGGCCGCGAAAGGATCGAGGAAACAACGAGCGCTCCGATAGCGAGCGCCCCGGCGACAAACGCTCCGGCGCCGGCCGAGGCGGCGGCCGCTCCGGGCGACGGTTCGACTCAGCATCGCCGGCGCCGGCGGCGCCGCCGCGGGCGCGGCGGTCGAGGAGGTCTCGGTCCGTCAGGCGCCCCGATGCCGGATCGTCACATCTTCGAAGTGACCGCCGACGGAGCGGCACAGCCTACCGGTGCAACCGCGCCGCCCGAGCCTTCTCGAGCGATCGCCACTCGCGGGCAAGCAACCCCGCCCGCCGTGGAACCGCCTCCGCCAAGCCTGTCGGCGCCGGCGGAGAAGCCTAAGCTCACGAAACCGGCCCGCCGGCGGAAACCAGCGCGGGGCGTCGCCGCGGAACTCGAAGGAACGGCGAGCGCGATTGCGCTTCCCGCACCCGACGAAAAATCAACGCGACGCCCGCGAAAAAAGCCGGCGATCGCAACGCCCGAGCCGGAACCCGTGGTTGCTGCAAAGCCAAAGCGCTCGCGCAGCGTAGCGCCGGCACCCGATGGCGCAGCAAAAAAATCGCCCGCGCGTCGCAAAGTCAGCGCGTCAACAAAGAAAAAACCCTAAGATAATCCCCAAAAAGGGAATGCGCTGCATCACCCGTGAGGGCTCTTCCGAAGGGATACGTCGGACGAGGACCGTCTGACTCGGAATTCTTCGTGCCTGCGCGGAGCGCAGTCCTGAGCGACGCTGAGCTTGTCGAAGCGGAGTCGAAGGGGCCGGAGCAGGATGCGGAAGGCGCGAGGCAGCCGATAGGAGCGCGACATGGATGTCGCGCGACGAATGTGTCCGAGTTCGACGTATCCCTTCGGAAGAGCCCGGCCTAGCCGCCGTTTTCGGCGCTTTGCCGAGCGAGTCTGGCGTTCAAGTATTCGATGGCGCGCGTAAGCTGATCGTCCTTGGCGGGAGCGCCGAACTGCGCGTGTTTGTTTTCGGAAACGACGATGTCCGGCGTGATGCCAAGGTGATTGATGTCGCGATTGCGCGGCGTGAGATAGCGCGCGGTCGTGACCTTGATCGCGCTTCCGTCCGGCAAGGGATAAATCGTCTGAACGACGCCCTTTCCAAACGTTTTCGTGCCGATGATCGTGCCGACGCTGCTATCTTGAATCGCGCCCGACGTAATCTCCGAGGCGGAGGCCGTGTAGCCGTTGACGAGTACCGCCAAAGGTATCGGGGAGATCGCCGTGTCGTCGGCGTCGAGCGTCGTAATGTTCGAGGCCCGCGATTCCACCGAGACGATCGGTCCGCTGGCGATGAACTTGGAGCTGACGGCCACGGCGGCCTCCAAGTATCCGCCGCCGTTGTCGCGCAGATCGAGCACCAAAGCGCGCGCTCCGTCGCGTTGTAGACGGTCGAGCGCGGTGTTGAGCTCGTCTCCGGTGTCGCGGCCGAAGACCGTCAAAGCAACGTAGCCGATCTTGCCGGGCAGCATTTTCTGGTAGACGCTTAGTTGATGAATCTTGGCCCGCGTAATTGCGATTGGGCCTGCCAAGCCGGCGCCTTCACGCGAGACGGTCAACGTGACGCGCGTCCCTTCTTTTCCTCGCAGCCTTCCGCTTGCCGCCGCGAGGCTCATGCCTTTTGTGGAGGTACCGTCGATCGCGGTGATTAGGTCGTCCTGCTCTATGCCCGCCTTATCAGCGGGCCCGTCGGGCACGACGTTCTCGACCGCGATATACTTGCTCTTGTCGTCGACTTGGATGACGATTCCCGTCCCTCCAAAATCGCCGCCGTCGAGCCCTTCATTGAGGCCGGCGAACTCTTTGGGTGAAAGGAAGACGGTGTAGCGATCGTTGACGGATCGCATCATGCCGTCCAAGGCGACGTAACTGAGATCGTGCACGGTAAACTTCGACGAAGACTCCCGCGCGGCGTCGGCGATCTCGCGATCGATCTCGCGAACGTTGGTTCCGGCGGACCCCGCCTGCATCGCCGGTAGTTCCGGATGTTTCACGCCCGCAGTTCGCATCGCCGAAAGCAAAGTGAGGCGAACGGAGTTGAGAACGACCTGCGGATCGACCTTCTTATAGAAGTCCTCGGTCAAATAGGTATAGCTGGTCGAGACTTCCCCGGCGTCGGCGGCCGAGAGTTGCGGCGCCGCGGCCGATGCCGGCAAAAGCAGGGCAGAGCTTACCGCGACCGCGGCAAATATCAAGAGGACGAGAGTGCGTTTCATAATCTCCATAGTTAACGTAGAAGCTGGTGCAAGCGTGCCTTAGCGGCGGCGAGCTGCTTGTCGGCCGGCGTGTCGACCAGCGACGGGTTGGGATCTTGGTTGACGACGACGTTCGGTTCGATTCCGTGGTGCTGGATGTCGCGCCCGGCCGGGGTCAAATAGCGCGACGTCGTGATCTTCAACGCGCCGTCGTCGGGCAGCGGGAAGATGCTTTGAACGACGCCCTTTCCGAACGTACGGGTGCCTAGGAGAGTCGCAAGATGGTAATCCTGCAGCGCACCGGCGGTGATCTCCGAGGCGCTTGCGGTGTACTTGTTGACCAGCACGACAAGCGGATGAAGTCCGCCGATGGCATCGCCGAGTGCCTCCTCGGTCGTTCGCTCGCCGTTGCGCGCAATCGTCGAGACGATCGTTCCTTGCGGAATAAAGAAGCTCGAGATCTCGACCGCGGCGTCGACGCGACCACCGCCATTGTCGCGAAGGTCGAAGATATATCCCTTGGCGCCCTTGGCCTTGCCATCGAGAAGTGCCTTGCGAACCTCTTGCGCCGACGTCATCCCAAAGTCCGAAAGGCGTATGTAATCGATACCCTGTTCCATCTTCGCGCGGACCGTGGGAACGTGGATGATCTCGCGAACGATCGAGTAGGACCGCTCGGCCTTCGGAGCGTCGTACGGGTGCGCTCGCAAGTGCACGACCGTTCCGGCTTCGCCGCGAATCATCGTTTCAACGTCATCGATCGGAAGACTGCGAACCGGCTTGCCGTCGACGGTGTCGACAACCTCGCCGGGCTTCATTCCCGCCTTAGCCGCCGGCATGTGCTCGATAGGCGCGACGACGATGCGACCGTCTTTGAGTTGACCGATGTAGACGCCGATGCCGCCAAAGTTTCCACCCGAGAGTGACTCGTTGAGTCCTTCGTTCTCTCGCGGCGAGAGATAGACGGTGTATGGGTCTCGAACGGATGTCATGATTCCGCGAAGCGCCGCGTCGGTAAGATCGTCATCGCCCCCTGTCCCCAGCGCCGTGCCATAGTGCTGCTGCGCGTAGGCTAAAAGAGCGGCTGCGCGAGCGCCGTCTGAGATATCGTCTCCGTTCGCCATTTGCACGGGCAGCGATGGATCGCCGACCTTCTTGGTCTGCAAGAGATTCTTTAATGCATCGCGTTCGCCGTCGAGCGGAGTCTGGGGTGCGATCGGTTTGTAATACTCGATCTCGAGTCGTCGCAGGGCCAGATCGGCGATAGCCGAGCCAGGCGCATCGTGCGAAGGAAGCAGAGCCCGTAAATCGCCGGTCGTCGCCACTTCGAGCACGGACTGTGCGGCTACCCCACCGGAACGGTAACCGGCATAGAGTGCCGTCGCCGCTACAAGGGCGAGTACGACGAGTGCTGTCAGAAGAAGGCGGCGGATGGAAAGGCTCATGAGCTCCCTTATAATACCCGGCTCGAAGGACCGCGAGTTTCCTCTTTACCTAGATTATTTGATTAGTCTTAATGGAGCCGGGGTGCCGGGTCAACCGGTTTCCCCGCAATTCGGACTTCGAAATGAAGATGGGGGCCGGTCGATTGCCCAGTGGAGCCGACGGCGCCGATGGCCTGCCCGCGCTGTACCGACTGCCCGGTCGTGACGTAAATCGCCGAGAGATGACCGTACCCGGTTGAATAGCCCCCGCCATGATCGATCAGGATGTAGTTTCCATAGCCGCCGTACCACTGCGCCATAATTACAGTGCCGCCGGCCGCGGCCGTCACGGTCGTCCCGGTCGGAGCGGCGATGTCGAGCCCCTGATGGAACTCCGGCGCACCGCCAAATGGATTGGAGCGCCAGCCGAACGGCGATGTGATCGTCCCGGTGACCGGCCACGAAAACATGCCGGTGGCGCCAGGACGATCGCCGCCGCCGGCTATTCCGGCCGCCCGCTGCTGCGACTCGAGCTCGCGCTCGCGTTCCAGGATCAGCCCCTCCAGCGTTGCCTCTTCGGCCGCCGAAAGACCCTCCATCTCGGCGACTTGCGTGGCGACGCTGCGGCGCCGCATTCCGGCGAGGGTCACCAGGTTGCGGCGCTCGTCGGCAAGCGATCCGAGCTGACTGCGGGCTTCATCCTGCGCTTGCTCTTGTTGCTGTAGTTGCAAGCGCGTTCCCTCGAGCTCGGCTTCAATCGACGCCACGCGAGCTTCCGCCGCCTTACGAGCGCGTACCGCCCGCTGATTAGCGGCGATGAGTAGGCGCAAATCTTCCCACCGCTCGACGAACTCGCTGAAGGAGCGCGCCGCAATCAGTGCGTCGACGTAGCTAAGGTCACCGTATTCGTAGATATCGACCAGCCGGCGCTTGAGCAGTTCGTCGTGCAGAAGCAAGGAGCGGCGCGCAGCGTCGAGTTGAATCGAGTTCCAGGCGATGCGGCGCTGCGTCGATTCTTGCTGCGCCGCAAGCGAGTCGATCCGACCGTTGACTTCGCCGATGGCCGCATTGGTCTGGTTCAGCTGCTGCTGCAGATCCTGGTAGTGCAACGTCGCCTCGCCAAGCTCGACGCGTTTGGCGTGCAAGCGCATCTGCAGTTGTTGCGCCCGCGCACGTTGCGCGGCGATGCGCTGCTCGAGCGTCGGCCCGCTCGCCGCAGCGCTAGCCGGCAGCAGCGTTGCAGCGAGAATCAAACAAACGGCCCGGTGAAGCGTGAGACGCTTCACGTCCGTAAGTAGCGTCCGACGGAGATCCACGATGCGAGCACGCCGATCGCGACTCCGGTCGATATCAGTTGCGCGGCCAGAATGCGGGCGTCTACCGGCATCGCCGTCAGTTGAACCCACGGCAGTGCTTCGAGCAACCGAGGCCAGAGCGCGGCGCGCGCGCCGGCCAGCAACGCCAAGGCGACGAGCGCACCGATCAGGCCGTCGAGCAAGCCTTCGCAGATGAACGGAAGGCGGATGTAGGTGTTGGTAGCGCCGACGAGTTGCATGATGGCGATTTCTCGGCGGCGCGCGAAGACGGTCAGGCGAATCGTATTCGAGATGATGATGCTCGCAACGCCGACGAACGCCAAAATAAGCCCGATGCCGACTCGGCGGAGCACGCCTCCGAGCGCGAGCAAACGCTGGACGATCTTCTGCCCGTAAACGACGTTATCGACGCCGGTCAGACGACGCACCGTCGCCGCAACCGAGTCGACCTGTTCGGGCTGCCGTACCCTGATTCGAAACTTGTCCGGCAGCGGGTTCTCGGTCAGCAGTTCCGTGTCGATCGCGCCGCGAGTGCGTGCCCGAAGCTCGGCCAACCCCTGCTTCTTCGGAACGAACTGGGCCGAGGCGATCCGCGGATCTTTCGCGAGAAAAGCCCCGATCGCTGCGGCTTGCGCCGCCGTTGCATCGGAGCGCAGATAGGCCGAGATTTCGATCTGGTCCAGTAGACGATTTCCGGCGTCCGCAAGCGCGGCTCGCACGAAGAGAAAGAGTCCGAGCAGTACGATGGTGATAGCGACGGTGCCGATGGCGGTAAGCTGCATGCCGGTGTTGCGCGAAAAGTTGCGCAACACCTCACCCAGAAAGAACTTGACCTTGCCCGAGTCCAAGATAATAGTAACCCCGCTCTTCGTCCGTAGTGATCCGGCCGTCTTCTAAGCGTACGACGCGCCGGCGCATCCGGTCGACGACGGCCTGATTGTGCGTCGCAACGACGACGGTCGTTCCTTTGAGATTGATGCGCTGCAGGAGTGCCGTGATCTCCGTGGTGTTGACGGGATCCAAGTTTCCCGTCGGCTCGTCGCAGAGCAAGATCTTCGGATTATTGACCAGCGCTCGCGCGATGGCCGCGCGCTGCTGTTCGCCGCCCGAAAGCTCGTTGGGATACATGCGGCTCTTATGGGAAAGGCCGACGAGATCGAGAACGCGCGGCACTTGCCGCATGACGTCGCGCGTATGCGCCCCCGTGACTTGCATCGCGAAGGCCACGTTCTCCCAAACGGTCTTGTCGGTGAGCAGTTTGAAGTCTTGAAAGACGACGCCGAGATGGCGGCGCAGCGCCGGAACCCGGTTGCGGCGTAAACGGTCGACGCGAATGCCGTCCACGACGATTTCGCCGGCCGTCGAGTTTGCCTCGCGGTAGAGCAATCGTAAGAGACTCGACTTACCGGTTCCGGAATGACCGACGAGGAAGACGAAGTCGCCCTTGCCGATCTCGAGGCTTACATTGTCCAGGGCGCGCACGCCATTGGGATAGACGAGCGAAACACCGCGCAGAGAGATCATCGCTGTGAGAGGAGTTTTTCGCAGAGTAGAGGCTATACCTTCGCCATGGACTTCGATTTAACCGACGAGCAGAAGGCGATCCAGGGCCTAGCGCGCGAGTTCGCGCGTGACGAGGTACGGCCACGCGCAGAAGAGATGGATCGCAACGAGCGCTTCCCGTACGAGTTGCTTGCGAAGATGGCCGAGCTCGGATTTATGGGGCTGCCGTTTCCGGAGGAGTATGGGGGAGCCGGCGGGGACACGGTGAGCTACGCGCTGGCCGTGATGGAAATTGCGCGTGCCGACGCATCGACGGCCATAACGATGGCGGCTCACGTTTCCCTGGGTGCGACGCCCTTCTATCTTTTCGGCACGGAGGCTCAGAAGCAGCAGTATCTCGTACCGCTCGCGCAAGGGAAAATGTTGTGGGGCTTTGGACTCACCGAGCCCAGTGCGGGAAGCGATGCGGGCAACGTGCAGACTAAGGCGGAGCTGCGCGACGGGAAGTGGCTGATCAACGGCACGAAAGCCTTCATCACGAACTCGGGCACGGATATCAGCGGCGGCACGACGATTACGGCGGTGACCGGAAAGCGGCCCGATGGATCGCGCGAGATCTCGAACATCATCGTGCCGCAAGATACGCCGGGCTTCACTCGCAGCCGCAAATACCGCAAGATGGGGTGGCGCGCCTCGGACACGCGCGAGCTTTCCTTCGCCGATGCGGAAGTCCCCGAAGAGAACCTGCTCGGCCCGCGGGGCGAGGGGTATCGGCAGTTCCTTTCGATCCTGGACGGCGGCCGAATCTCCGTCGCGGCGCTTTCTATCGGCCTGTCGATGGGCGCCTACGACGAGGCGTTGGCCTACGCGAAGGAACGGCACGCTTTCGGCAAGCCGATCGCCAAGTTTCAAGCAATCTCGTTCAAGCTCGTCGACATGCTAACGCAGATCGAGCACGCGAAACTGATGATGCTGCGCGCCGCGTGGGAGAAGGATCGGGGGCGGGAGTACGTCGCGGCGGCCAGCTTTGCGAAGCTCTTCGCCGGAGAGTTGTCGCATCGCGTGGTGAACGAGGCGCTGCAAATCCACGGCGGCTACGGCTTCATGGACGAATATCCGATCTCGCGGATGTACCGCGACCAGAAAATCAACGAAATCGGAGAGGGCACCAACGAAGTCCAGCGCCTGATTCTGGCACGCTTGATGGGCCTGTAGGCGAGCTTCTCGCTCGCCTAAATTGCGGTTTTCGGATAGCCGCCGAGGCGAGGTTGCGGTAGGCTAGCCAGTAGCACAAAAGAACAGACAAAGGAGATAATTTCTTGAAACGTCTTGCTACTTCAATAATTTGCGGCTTTGCAATCGCCGCGCTGGCGATCGCTCCAGCGATGGCGGCCCCGCCGAGTCTCACCGGAACCTGGGCCGTTCAGCAGACCGGTGCGAACGGTACGACGAGCAGCACCATCACCATAACCCAGTCGGGAATGGGCATCGTCGGCATGAACGCCAAGACCGGAACCGGATATACCGGTACGTTCGTCAACGACACGCAGATCAACGGAAAATGGCACGGTCCGGGCGGCGCCGGCTGGTTGACGATCTACGTCAGCCCCAACGGCCATAGCTTTAACGGTACCTGGGGCTACAACGGACGTGCCTGCCAACGGATCGTTCATCGGCAACAAGGTCCTGCCGCCGTCCCCGATTACCGCGGCCGGAAAGTGGACGCTGATCGGTGCGGGTAACGCCGGTGGGTTCATCGGCCCGATGACCTGCACGGAGTCGGGCGTAACGGTCGTGTGCCACGTAGGCGCCGTCATCGTCATCAACGGCAAGTTCCGGACCAAGGACAAGGTCAGAGCGACGTGGGTTGCCCCGACCGGTTCGGGCTGGTTCTCGTTCTGGTTCAATGGCGACAACAACAGCTTCAACGCCGTATGGGGCAAGGGAGCAGATACGACGCCGGCGGTGGGCCGCGTCGTGGGCCAGCGCGTTCTCCAGTAAACGACGCATCGTGTCAGCGCGCCTTTGAGGGTGGTGCGCAGCTAAATCGGGCGAGCCGGCGGCTCGCCCGATTTTCTCCCGGTGGTAAAATGCGTCAGAGGAAAGCATATGACGGTTGACGAGACGCCTGCGAAGCCGACGGCCATAGAAGGAATGAAATGGATACCCTCCGGCCGTTTCCTGATGGGTTCGGAAAAATTTTATCCCGAGGAAGCGCCCGTCCACGAAGTCGAGGTTGACGGCTTCTGGGTCGATACTCATGCGGTAACCAATCGTGAATTCTCACAGTTCGTCCGCAAGACCGGATACGTGACCGTTGCGGAGCGACCGCTCAACCCTGCCGATTACCCCGGCGCGTTGCCCGGCGAGCTCGTCCCAGGTGCCCTCGTGTTTCGGCAAACGCGTGGACCGGTCGATCTTCGCGACTGGAGCCAATGGTGGGAATACGTCCACGGCGCATGCTGGAAACATCCCGAGGGTCCGGGAAGCTCGCTCGAATCGCGGCCCGATCACCCGGTGGTCCACGTTGCGTTCGAGGATGCGCAAGCGTACGCGGCTTGGGCTGGAAAACGTTTGCCGACCGAAGCGGAATGGGAGCATGCGGCACGTGGGGGATTAAGCGGCGCAGACTTCGTGTGGGGCGACGACATGGAGCCGAATGGGAAACCGGCAGCAAACACGTGGCAAGGCCAGTTCCCGTGGCAGAATTTCGTCACCGATGGGTACGCGCGTACCGCTCCCGTGGGGATGTTTGCGCCCAACGGCTACGGTCTTTACGACATGGCAGGCAACGTGTGGGAGTGGACGAGTGACTGGTACGTCGCACGCCGCGACGTGCAAACTTCACCGTGCTGCGGCGGCGGCAGCCGCGCGCCCGGTATCGAGGAAAGCTACGACCCGGCGCAGCCCAAGATCCGCATACCGCGCAAGGTTGTCAAGGGTGGATCGTTCCTGTGCGCGCCCAACTATTGCTTACGATTTCGTCCCGCCGCGCGTTCGCCGCAAATGATCGATACGGGGATGGCGCATCTCGGCTTCCGCTGCATAAAAGACGCGTAACGCTCGCCCGCGATCCTAAGGCTCGAAGGCGAAGAGTCGACGCCAGTCGTTCTTCATGCTGATGACGGACCAGCCTTTGGCCGTCGCTTCGTCGAACGTCGCTTGTGAGAAAGGGCTGAGCTTTACGTCCGGTAATCCTTGCGCCGGGCCATACGCATATTCGCGCTCGGCGTCGTCGTGCAGGACGAGCATCGTCAGAGTTGGACCCTCGTTGCCTTGCGTATACTCGAGCATTTGCCGATCGCCGTCCGAATTTCCAAAAGCCGCGCGCGGCCGCCGTCCGAGAAACAAATAGATGTCTTCGGGCTTCGCGGCCACGTCGTCGAAGAAGAGCAGCGCGCGGTCCTTTACGAGTACGCCTCGGCCCTCGTTGGTATACGAATAACTCGTTTTGACGGCCGAGCCGATGACGCGTTCGGGCGGAATCTCGTAGACGCGTTGTGCAAAGGTTCGGACGAAGGCCTGCCCTCCTCCAGTTACGATGTAGATCTTGAAGCCGTTAGCTCGCAGATACCGCATGACTTCGAGCATGGGCTGGTAAACTAACTCCGTGTAGGAGCGGTTCCAGCGCGGATCCTTGGCTTTCGCCACCCAGTCCGAGACGGTCGCGTGAAACTCGCCGGTCTCCATACCGGCATGCGTCGCCATGAGGATCGTTTCGAAATCCTGCATCGTCAACTTCGCGATTGCCGCTTTGTCGCCGGCGAGAACGGATTTGAAGGGTTCCTCGTCCTTCCATTTCGGATTCGCCGATGCGAGTGCGGCAACGCGCGCGAATGCAAAAGCGAGTTGTGTTACGATCGGGTGTTCGACCCACAGCGTTCCGTCTTGGTCGAACGTCGCGATGCGCTCGTCCTCCGGTACGAAGTCGGGGCTGGCCGGATCGGTCGTGGCTTGTATGAACTTTTCAATCGCCGATTTCGCCGGTCCGTCGTTCCAAGATGGCAGCCGATCTAACATGCAACTCGCCTCCTATCTTCAGCGGCCCAAATGGGCTAACGCCTCGCGCAGCGGTGCGCCGGAAATCTGCATGAACCCTTCGAACGGTGCGTACATTTCGAGCATGACGATTACTGCCCCCGAAACTGCGAGCGCGCAGAGCGCCAGCGCAACGATAGTCGTCGCGTTCCACGGCGCGAACAAACCGAATCCGACGAACGTGATCGTAAACCAGAAGACCAGCAAGATCAGGAGCGGCATCGAAACCGACGTGTCCGCCTGCTCGTACATCAACCAGCGGATCTGCGCAAGATTCATTAGCAGTCCCATGGCTTCCGGCTTGAGCGTCTTCTGAAGCTCGTTTTTGGGTGAGAGCTCTCCGACCTCATCCAAGAGCGCCTCCGCTCCGGTAAGCGGCCTCAATTGGGGACCGCTGGAACTCTCTTGCGGCCAGATCGCGGCGAGCGCGCGTTGGACCGTTTGGCCCAATACGCGCCGCGAAGCGCCCGCCTCCGGCCCGTAATGCGCGAGCACGCGGTCGAGCAAGACGACCTTGGAAGAGACGTCGTTTATTTCGCCGCGCTGCGCATTGTACGAACTCGTTGCGGAGGCAACCAGCAAGCCGAGAACGAGCCCGGCCATGGTGCCGATGATGCCGAGACCAGTCTGGAGAAGGTGCCGAGAGTCATCGCTCATATGATGCTCCGGCAAAGCGACTCGAAGACGCATGCCGAACAGCGCTGCGCCAAACAGGCACGCGAACGTGATCAGACCAACTCCGAGCGGATTCATCGTGAAGTGCTATCGATTCCGTGCAACCGTAGATTCTCCCCGAAACGCGTTAACTCGAAGGCCGTAACGGGAGCCGGCAGCGAAAACTGAAGCCATGGCCATCCGAAAGAAGGAGTCGGAGTTCGATGTTTGGGTCGACTTCGCTTCGGTAGTTCTCATCTCGGCCGCCACCGTGCTGACGGCGTGGTGCGGGTACGAGGCGGCCCGGTGGACCGCTCTCGAATCGAGGCAGTACAACGAATCTGCCGCCCAACGAGTGGCCGCTGCCGTGGATTCCGGCCGTTTCAATACCCTTGAAGTCATCGACGTCGGCATGTTTCTGCAGTACGTAGGCGCGATCGCAGTGGGACGAACCGACGAAGAAACGTTCATCCGTCGGCGATTCCGGCCCGAGATGAAGCGCGCGGTGGACGCGTGGCTGGCGACGAAGCCGCGCACAAATGCGAGTGCTCCATCCTCGCCGTTCGCGATGCCAGAATACAGCTTGCAAGCCGGCAAGGATGCCACGCAACTAAATGCGCTTGCGGAGGCGAACTTCGAAAAGGCCACGGCTGCTAACGAACGGGGCGACGCGTACGTTCGCCTAACCGTGATCTTTGCCGCGGTATCATTCCTTGCCGGCATCAGCACCAAGTTCCGATTCCCAAGCCACATCGTCATCGTCGTGGCGGGCTTCGGGGCACTGATTTTCGGGCTCATCCGGATGCTGGAGCTGCCCATTCGCTAAAACGGAGGGCCTAGGAGCCCGTCGGGCTATGGCGCATTTCCGTCTCCGCACCGTCTTTCGTCCGAATACTTCGTTGCTCTTCGGTCACGAAGCTACGGCTTCGCTCCCTCATCGCGCCTCGTCTTCGAACAAAATTCGGTGACGAATCCGAAAACGGCCATAACCCGACAGGCTCCCTAGAGCCCGAAGACTACGAGCGTAGGTTTGCCCGTTACCTTCCATGCAAAGAAAGACGTATTGCCGGTCGCTGCCGCCACGTATTGTGTTCCGCCCGCGCTATAGGTAATGACCCCGCCGGCGACCGCGTTCTTTGTGTCGTACTCGTAGAGGCTCTTTCCATTTATCGCGTCGAGCGCTAAGAAATTGCCGTTGAGGTCCCCGGTGAACAGGAGGCCACCTCCGGTCGGAGTGACTGCCGCGATCATCGGAGTCGCCATCTTGATATGCCACCGCACTCTGCCGGTTGCGGGATCGATCGCCGTAGTCCAGCCGTACGCCTTCGCCATCGGGTCGGGTACCGGGATGCCGCCGCCAAAGGCGGCAGCTCCCGATGAGACTTTCCCGGCGGCATTGATATTCGTTATGTTGGCGAGCTTCGTAAGTTTGACCGTTACGCACCAGTCGACCGAGTTCAGGTAGACAAGGCGCGTCGCCGGGTGCCAGGCGGCCCCGTTCCACTCCGAGCCTCCGGTCAAGCCGGGACAGAAGTGCGTTCCCTTCGTGGTTATGGGAGCGTCGGCGTTTGCGATCGTCGTGGTAGCGATTTTCGATAGTAGTTTACCGCTCGCGCGATCGATCAAATGCACCAGGCCGTCCTTGCCGGTCACGGCGAGAAGCTTCTTGCCGCCGGTCATGTCGAATTCTGCACTGCCGGTTGCATCCCAATCGTGATCGTCGTTTGGTTGCGTCTGATACGACCAGCGCAACTTTCCGGAACTCGCGTCGAGCGCGACGATGCCTGTTGTAAACAGATTCGCGCCGGGTCGCACGTCGGAATTGTAGTCGGGCCAAGGATTTCCGACCGGCACGAAGATGGTGCCTGACTTAGGATCGAGCGTAAAGTACGTCCAGACACCGCCGCCGCCATGCAATGCTGCGGCGGTTTTCTTCCAGGTCTTACCACCGGTCTCGTTTTCCGTCGGAATAGTGGAGAATGACCAGGCCTTCGTTCCATCTGCTACGCGATAGGCCGCGACTTCGCCCCTCACACCGACGTCGCCGCCGGCCGCGCCCATGAACACGAGATCGTGCCAAATCAACGGCGCTGCCATCGCCGATGCGCCGGTGCTGGAATCCATGATCTTGCGGTTCCAGAGCACGTCGCCGGTTTTGATGTCGAGTGCGATCAGGTGACCATCGGTCGTTCCCCGGATGACGCGTCCGCCGCCAATGGCGACGCCCTTGTTATTAGCGCCCGCCGCAATGTCGGTCGGATCGTATTGGTAGCTCCAGATCTTCGCGCAGGTCCGTCCGTCGATCGCGAACGTACCGTTCGTCGTCGTGACGTAGAGCGTACCGTGGTACGCGACGGGGCTGCCCTCGAACGAGCCTTCCGGCGAAAGTTCGACCGAACAGACGGGCCTGATGCGGGAAACATTTGCCGTCGTGATACTCGAGAGCGCCGAGTAGCGCGCGCCGCCATAGCCCTTTCCGTAGGTAAGCCAATCGGCGGCGTCTCCATCGGAGTTGTCGAGCTCTTGCTGCGACGGTAAGTCGCTTGAGGGCTGCTTGACCACCATAGGGGTGGGCTTAGCGTTGGCGCTCGTCCCTGCCACGGTTGCTGCGCCCGGCGCCGAGGGTGGAATGATACGCGTGATATCGTAGTGGCCGATGATCGGGGACGGCCCCGCAGGAAATCCATTGCGCTGCAGGATGAAGGCCACAAGTGAGAGGGACTGCGCACTTGACAGCGTTGCAGGAGCGGTCAGCGGCATTTCCGTGTGGATCGTTGACCATAATGCGCTCAATGGCTTTCCACGATACCGTAAGAAGAACTGATTCCCAACGAGCGCCGGGCCGGCGCCGCCTTGCAGCTTCGCGCCGTGACAGACGGCACATTTTTGCCCGAACAACGTCGCCCCTTGCGCCGCCTGGGCCGTCGAGTACCAGCCTTCGGCCCCGGTCGATCCTGCCAGCGATTTCGCGCCACCTGTCGCTACAGCTGGCGAGTTAACCTCAGCGCGCGCCGCGTAAGCCGTTATCCCGATGGCAACGATCGCGATCGTCGCCGGCCATGCCAAGGAACGTCGTCCAAGCGGTATCATCGTTTGCCTTTCTTAGAAATGCTATCGTGGCCGGTATTTGAACCCCGCCGCGCGTAGTTGCTTCAGACGAGAGAGTACTTGCGGTTTAGCTTCAAAGAAAACGTCGAGCGTTGCCCAGATGCCGCCATACCGGCGCGCCTGGAGCAGGTACTCCTCAATGTTTACCTGGTCCATTAGGCGTCGCCCTGTGGCGTTGATGAGCAGACCCCGGAAGCCGGTCGGCGAAAGCGTCGCGCCGTAGCGATCGCGCGAGTACATGCGAACCCGCTCGAGCGGGTTACGGAGCCACTTGATCGCCGAGACGTAGGTGAGGAGCATCTCGTTCCACCACGCCGTCTGATTGAGCCGAATCGCGCCCAACTCGTGGCCGAGCATGAATGCTACGACGTCCTCCGTCTTGCGCACGTCGATGTCGAGGATAATCTGGTGGAGAACGATGTAGTTCTCGCGCCACGACGAGTACGTTTTCGAGAATGGCTCGATGCTGCTCCCCGAGAGAAAGAGCTCTGGAACCTCGGCCATCCTCAACCTGCGGCAATGATCCTGGAGAATCGCGTAGATCTCCGGAAACTGCTCGGCCGAAAGCCGAACCGAGTTGCCGCGGACGGACGCCTCACGCCGATTACGCCGAAGCACGAGCAGCGGGATGCCGACGAGCGCAGTGATCGCAAGGAAGCGCAGAACGTTTACTTCTTTGCTCAAGATCGGATACGGCTTGAGCCACCCCGGATCGTGCACGACCAGCGCGATGGCTACGCCCATGAGGAGAAAATTCAGGACGACGAGCCCGACAAAAATCAGCCGCTCGTGCGGGTGCCGCAGCGCGGATTCCTCGATGGTCTCGTCCGCGGGGCTCAACTCACTGGGCTGGGCGATCGACTTCTGCTTGGAGGCCCTCACCCAGCTTCTTGCGCGCCTTCTCTCCAGTGTCTAGTGCCGCCGGTTCCCATGGCTCCCACTCTTCCCAGCCAAGGAACTGTGACAGCAAACGGAACCCGAAGCCGACGAAGAACGCGATTGCCGTCGACGCGACGACCGGCAACCCGAGCGCCTGGTCGCAGACGACGTAGGCGATCCCGGTCAGCGCGGCAGCCGAGACGAAGAATTCGCCTCGGACGAGCTGTTTGGGAATGACGTTACAGGCGACGTCGATGATCCAGCGGCCGGCCGTCGTGGCAATTATGCCGATAAGGACGGCTGCCCCGTATCCCAGGTGCGCGGCGAGTGCGGCTTGAGCGCCGACGATTGCATACCATGGCAGCGAGAACGCCGTCATGAACTGGAACAGGCCGTCCTTGAATCGCTGCTCGCTATAGTATTCGACGACGAGCGCGACCGTAACGACTGCGAGGCATACGATGAGATACCACGGATTTTCGAGAGGCGCGGGAACTTTGTTCACCAGAATGTCGCGCACGATGCCGCCGCCGATGCCGCCGGCAATCGCTAGGATCGCCACGCCGACGAGGGTGAAATGTTTGTAGTGGTCCGGGCGCCGCGCGAGCAGGGCACCATTAAACGCGTTCGTGCCGGCGGCGATCAGTGAGATATAATCGACCGTGGCGAGCGTCCAAATCCCGAACTTCGAAAGAATGAGCGGCGTCATGTTGAGCTTTCTATGCTGCGGTCGCCCGCGCGGCGCCTCGGTGGAAGTAGACCCGGAAGATGATGCTGATCAAAAACTGAATGATAAAGTACGTCAATACGGTGGGAGCGACCAGCGTCTTTGGGAAAGTCGCGGTCGCGACGACCGCGCACGTTCCGATGTTCCGAAGCATGGTGGCAATGCTTAGCGTGCGCCGATACTGGACCGAGGGCCCGCCGAGAATCCATCCGGTGCCTTCCGAGAGCAGTACGAGGACGACGATCGCCAACATGCCGCGCGAGCCGTAGACGGAAGCGACGGCCTTCAGGAGCGTCGGGCCGAGAATCACCAGCAGCGCCACGACCGCGGCGAAAAACACCAGGAGGAGCGGGTGCCGTAGTTTTGCCGCGAGCTTCGGAGCACCGTTGGCTATCAGCAGCCCGACGAGCAGCGGCACGAGCTGGAAGCCGACGAGCGTGACGGCGATCCGGCCGAAAGGTACGTGTCCGGCAGCCTCCGCCGGGGCGATAAGCCCGGCTGTAAAGATGAAACGAGCGCTCAAGGGAATCGTGACGATCGACAGCGCCGGCATGACAAACGCGAGCGCGGCCGCGAATCCCAGGCTACCTCCTGGTGTGCGCCCTGCGGCGCGAACCAAGAACGGAACGCCGGGTGCGAGTGCCATCAGCACAAATCCGATCGCGATATACTGATCGAGGCGGAACGCACGAGCCAGGAGTACGCCGAAGATTGGGATGACGATAAAGTTGGCAAGGAGAGCCCGAGCAAACAAGCCGTAGTTCTTCAATGCGGCCAGCAAATGCTCGACGTTGATCTCCAGCCCGGCGCTTAGCATCACCGAGACCAGCATCACGATCGCCGCGATCTTTTCCGGGTTCATTCGCGCGTCTCCTCAGGCGGAAAGCAACCTGCTTCGCGGCCCCGGCTACCTCGCCCCCCGCCCTTTTTAATGACTATTAAGATTGCTCCACCTATTGCGCGTGCCGGCGCACCAAAAGAAGGCCCACTTGAGGTCGCGTACCTAACCTAGACTCTCGACAACACAGATAAGGGATAATCTCACTTTCGCTCGCGCTTGCGGGAAAGGAGCCGGCTATGCCTGCTCAAAGTGCACCCAACATCGTCGCCATCATGGCCGACGACATCGGCTGGTTTAACATCGGTGCCTATCACCAGGGAATGATGGCGGCCCGAACGCCGAATCTCGATCGGCTTGCCGCCGAAGGAATGCGATTCACCGACTACTACGCGGAGGCCAGCTGCACGGCCGGCCGCGCAAATTTCATCACGGGTGAACTGCCGATACGAACGGGCTTGACCACCGTGGGTCAGGCCGGGGCAAAGGTCGGGATGCCGGCGGAAGCGCCGACGATCGCAACGGCTCTACGAGCGATGGGATACGCCACGGGCCAGTTCGGGAAGAATCACCTCGGCGATTTAAACGAGTATCTTCCCACCGTTCACGGTTTCGACGAATTCTTCGGCTATCTGTATCATCTCGACGCCATGGAAGACCCGTCACACCCCAACTATCCGCAAGAGCTCAAAGATAAGATCGGCCCGCGCAACATGCTGCATTGTTGGGCCACCGATACGGACGATGCAACGGTCGACCCGCGATGGGGGAAGGTCGGCAAGCAGCGGATCGAGGACGCCGGGACGCTCTATCCCGATCGCATGGAGACGGTCGACGACGAGATCCTCGCTAACGCTCTCAAGTTTATCGACGGAGCCAAGGCGGCCAACAAGCCGTTCTTTGTGTGGCTCAATCCGACGCGCATGCACGTCGTGACGCATCTTTCCAAGAAGTATCAAAGCATGCGCACGCCCGAAAACGGGTGGTCGGAATCGGAAGCCGGAATGGCGCAGCTCGACGACATCGTCGGCAGCGTCATGAAGAAGCTAAAGGACGATGGCCTCGATGAGAACACCATCGTCATGTTTACGACCGACAACGGCACCGAGAATTTCACGTGGCCGGATGGCGGTCAAACGCCTTTTGCCGGCGGCAAAGGAACCGTACTTGAGGGTGGATTTCGCGCACCATGCATCTTGCGGTGGCCAGGTAAGGTAGCCGCAGGCAAGGTTGAGAATGGGATCTTCTCCGGTCTGGATTGGTTCCCAACGTTTGTGGCCGCGGCGGGAAACCCGAATATCGCCGACGAGTTAAAAAAAGGGAAACAGCTCGGCGACCGGACCTTCAAAGTGCACCTCGACGGTTACAATCAAATGGATCTCATTACCGGAAAAGGGCCGTCAAACCGGCACGAGATCTTCTACTTCGCCGAAGGGACGCTCGGCGCGGTGCGCGTCAACGACTACAAATACCGCTTTGTGGATCAGCCCAATGGTTGGCTGGGCGGGACGGTCAAGGTCGATTGGCCGATCCTCGTAAACCTCCGGCTCGATCCGTTCGAGCGGACCGGTATGAGCGGCTCGCTGAACTACTACCATTTCTTCGTCTACCAGTTCTGGCGCTTCGTGCTGGTGCAACAGGTCGTGGCGAAGGTGGCGGAGACGGCGATCGAGTTTCCGCCCATGCAGAAGGGCGCATCCTTCAACATGGACGAGGTCAAGGCTCAGATCGCAAAGGCCGCGGCCGCCCACGCCGCCGGCGCCTAACTTCCGAATCAGCCGAAGAGCGAGCGTCCTTTACGGGCGCTCGCTCTTCGTTCCGCGCATCATACCTCTGCGTAGCCGTAGATGAGCGCCGTTTTGGTGGTGCCGTCGAAGAGTTCGTCTTTCAGCGGTTCCTGGATCTCCTTGAAAAACGTATCGGCAGTTTCATGCGCTTTCTGATCCTTGGCGACCTCGCCGCGCATGTGATACGACCAGCCAAACTCCGCAACGAGTACGTCCATTTTGTCGGTCGCCGGGCGCGTCCACACCGCAAGATCGGCGTGAGCGACCGCGTTTTTCCCGAACGTAAATATTCCTAGGCGAGCCCCAATCTCCAGCACTCGCGCATTATTCACCGCTTTGACGTGCTGAGTCGGATCGAGGTCGAGCGCTTTGAGGCCGGGGAAGAGCTCGATAATCCGCGACATCGGCAGTTCGAAGTTTTGGACCGGGTAGTAGGCGATGTAGTTATTCGAGAAGATGCTCTTTATCGTACGCGGGCCGTCGCCGCGAATGATCTCCTCCTTGAACTTCATTTTGACCGGTAGATCCTTCATCGAAGAGTTCACGTCGAAATCGGCCGATTCGCGAAATTCAGGAGAACGCCGCTTGAACGTTACTTCCCAGGTTTCGTCCGGCCAACCACTCGAGCGATCGCGTCGAAGCCTCAGAATCACGTGGTTCTTGCGGAAGACCGCATCCGGCGTGTCGAAGAATCGCACTTCGCGAAGCTCGGAATCAACGCGATCGAACCCTTCGTACTCGGCTCCGAGATCGTCGGCTATTTTCGCCAATTCATTGTTGAACTCGAGCACCGAACGTTTGGTTTGAAAGCGGTCCGGCTTGAGAAGAAGCTTGAACTCGCGTGCTGTAATTACGCTTGCCATGGTGCGGACGTTACGCCGTGCCCTAGGGGATGCCTTGGCGCTTTATTAAGAAAGTAGGATCATGACTCGCAAGGCGGCCGGTTTTGGGCCGGGCCTCGTCGCAGGTGCTTCCGATGCCGATCCGACGACGGTAGCGAGTCTGGCCGTCGTTGGCGCGGTTACGGGGTACGCTCTCTCCTGGTTGGTGCTGCTGCTGCTGCCGATGATCGCGGTCGTCCAGAGCATCGCCGCCGCAATCGGCGCGATCTGCCCGACGAGCATCCAAGGCGCGATCCGGCGCCACTACGGTTTGAGATGGGCGCTGCCGGCACTCGTCGCCGTCTTGGCCGTTAACCTGATGACGCTGACCGCAGACCTCGAGGCCGGCGCGGAATCGCTCAAACTCCTCACCGGCATTTCACGAGAATACTTCGTGCTCCCGTTTGCCGCCGCCGTGGCCTGGCTTCTCGTGTCGAGATCGTATCTGCGCGTCGAGCGTTTTCTCTCGTTTCTTCCCTTGATTTTTGTTTGCTACGGGATAAGCGCGGTGCTCGCAAAACCTGATTGGGCGGCGCTTGCGCGTTCGCTTGTGACGCCGCATTTTGATTTCACGCTCCCCGTCGCGACCGGAGCGCTCGCACTTCTGGGAACCACGCTGACGAGCTACGTCTACTACTGGGAGTCGATCGAGGTGTCGGAGCGCGGCACGCCGCCGTCGGAGGTGCGCGCGATGAAGGCCGATGCCGCGTGGGGAGCGCTGGCTCCCGGGATCTGTTTCTTCTTTATTCTCGTCGCAACGGCGGCGACGCTCGGCAAGACTCATACACCCGTTCAAACGGCGGCCGATGCCGCCGCCGCTCTTGCGCCACTCGCCGGTGGCTGGGCAACGGCGCTTTTTGCGATTGGATTGCTGGCCTCGGCCGTCATTGCCGTTCCGGTTCTCGCCGGCACGAGCGCCTACGTCGTGACTCAAACCTTCGGTTGGCGCGGAAGTCTCGACGCGCCCATCGGCCAAGCGCGGATATTTTACGGCGTCCTCCTTGGATCGCTCGGCATCTCGGCGGCGTTTGCATTCGCGGGATTTTCCCCAATCGGCCTTCTCTACTGGGCGTCGGTTGCCGGCGGCTTAGCGACGCCGTTGACACTCTGCCTCCTCGTCGCGATCGCGCAAAACCGCGCCGTTATGGGTGAGAACCGTATCCAAGGTTGGCTCGCATACGCCGGCTGGGCCGTAACGATCGTCGTGAGCGCGTCGTGCGCGGCGTTCCTTGTCGCGACCATTCGCAACGCCTAAGGACGTCGTACCATGAAGTCCGGCAGCCAAGCTCGCATAACGTGGAACAGAAATGCGGCGCTGATGCCAAAGAGCAGCAGACCGTCGATGGACTCGATCGCGCCCATCATGAGCCAATGATGCAGCAAGACCAAGTGCGACGTGCCGCGAGTCGTTAACGAATCGATCGAATAGAGCATCGCGTCTGCCGGGTTCTCGACGGCGCCGAGATGGAGGTAGGCAGCAGCCCAAATCGTGCACTCGACGGCGTGAGCGACGGCCAACAGCCACGCGACCGCTACGATCACGATGATGGCGCCGGCCGTCGTATCGAGGAGAGGATGTATTCCGCCTGTCCGCGCGGTTCGGAGCTTGCGCAATCCCAAGGCGGCAAGCACGACGCAGCTCACGTGGAGCGCAACGGTGCAGGCGATGAGTGCGATGCCCCACGTCCAGCTTGCCTCCCAGGTAAACCAGCCTTGGTGCGTCAAGACCGCACGCCGGCCGCAGAGGTATCGAGCACGATCTGGTCCCACCGCCAGAGTTGACGGAAAAAGTCGCGTGTGAGACTGCGATCACCCGGCCCGCAGATCTCCGCGATGGTGCGCTTTCCGTCGATTTTTCCAAGGAGCCGCTCCTGCCGATCGTCGATCGGCAGATAAAGGTCGGTATACGTGTGACCGCGATTGATCAGGACCGCCGTCGCTCCCGCCGGCAATCGGTCCCGTACGACGATCGTGTCGGGCAGGCGAACCGGGGTGTAACGAAGCCACGCATCGCCGTCGAAATCGACGGAGGCGTTTTGAGCGAGTCGATCTTTCCTGTAAGCGACGACGCTGTGACGGACCATCGTTCCGCGGAAGAGTTCGATCGCGGCGCACTGCCCTTCTGCGGTTAGCTCGATCAGCTTGGAATGATGCGGCGCGTACGCAAGCGCACCGCACCACGGCAGATACGGCGCTTGGCGTAGCCAGCGCCCGAACTCCAATCCGGCGCGGTCGAGAAACTCCATGAGCTGCGGGACCGAGTACGAGCGGTCTCGAGGATGGAGCAGGGCATCGGCAATCCCGGCGCTGGTCGTGAAGTCGGGCGAGCTGCGCAGCAGCGGCGCGATCGGGTGCTCCGGCGGAAGCGCTTTGAGCGTAGCCGCGAGGTCGCGAATTTCGGCATCCGTGCGACCGACGCCAAGGCGCCGGCAATAATCTTGCAGCATATAGATTCCCGCGCGGCCGTACGGCGCGTAGACCATCACATGCATGGCGCCGTTTGGGGCGAGCACGTCGCGCAAGGCTCGTAGCCCGGCGTCGGGATCGGGCAAATGGTGCAGCACGCCAGTGGAGACCACGTATTCGAACGACTGACCGAGTTCGGCGGCGCGTTCGACGGCGAGCTGGCGCACTTCGAGGTTGTCGAGTGCGTACTTGCGCTTCAGCTCTTGCGTAAACGCGATACTCTTTGCGCTGACGTCGATTCCGGTTATCCGAGCGCGGGGCCAGCGCACTGCGTAGTGGGCAGCCTGCGTCGTGCCGCAGCCTGCGACGAGGATGCTGCGATCATCGCGGTACGGCTCGCTGGGCCAAAAGAGATGCGATTCGGCGCGCCGGCGCGCGTCGTCCCACTTCGTACGATACGCAGTCAAGTCGTCGGTCGGTCGCGGGTAGGGATGGCGTTCGTAAAAGTCGGCCACCTGAGCGGCGATTGAGCCTTCCATACCGAGTCTATTCAACCCGGCATGGAAAGGCCCATGGAATACGCCTAACTGTGCGGCGTTTTTACTTGTTCCAGCACGGAGTCGAGGTTGAAAGAAGCAGGTTTCTGCCGCGGCGGGAACTTTTCGAAGTCCGCGATCTGCCCTGCGATTACCGCCTGCATGAGGTACATTTGCGGGACGTGATCGAACATCCAGTCGAAGTACGTGTTTGAGTTAAAGTCGGCCCGCTCGAAGGGATCGCGGCGTAAGCTCATGATATGCGGCAACCGAAGCTTCACGAAGGGTTCGGCCCACTAGTTCCATCGTGATTCGCGCGTTGGAGGGCCAAATGGAACTTCCAGTCGCCGATTCGCACCGCGATGACGTCGCCGTCGTCGCTGAAGTAGACGATGGCGTTTCGAGGGCTTTCTTTCGCCTCGCCGGAGAAGTACGGAATCATGGTTGTACCCGTCGAGGTGGACGTTGAACTTCTTATCCGCCCACCGTGCAGCCATCGAGCAGTTGCTTCGTAACGTTCGGATTGCCGGCCGCGGCGAGCAGCGTCGGGAACATGTCGATGTGTGAGACGATGCCGTTGAAGACCGATCCGGGTTTGATCGTGCCGGGCCAGCGGATGAAACACGGCACGCGCCAGCCGCCTTCCCAGTTGGAGTCTTTCTGCCCGCGGAACGGCGTGTTTGCCCCGTCGGGCCAGGTGTCGTTCTCCGGGCCGTTGTCGGTGGAGTACATCACGATGGTGTTGTCTGCGATTCCCAGCTCGTCGACCTTGTCGAGCATCATCCCGATCTGCTCGTCGTGCACGACCATGCGGTCGCTGTACGGGTCCTGGCCGCTCTTACCAATATTCTTTTCGGCGACGTGGCTCCTTACGTGCATGGCCGTCGAGTTGTACCAGAGGAAGAACGGTTGATCTGCCTTGGCCTGCTTTTCCATCCACTCCAGGGCTTTTGCGGTGATTTCCTCGTCGACGG
This sequence comes from Vulcanimicrobiota bacterium, assembly GCA_963736775.1. Taxonomy (GTDB): domain Bacteria; phylum Vulcanimicrobiota; class Vulcanimicrobiia; order Vulcanimicrobiales; family Vulcanimicrobiaceae; genus Cybelea. The sequence goes on from CAVTPY010000013.1 coordinate 203,922, forward strand.
TCTCCATGCGCTTCTTGGTAAGCGGACCGGTATCTACGATCGTCTGCTTTCCGACTCGTCCAAAGCGAGCGTCCGTGGTGGGGTCGTCAACATCAGTCGCTTTGCAATGCAAGACGCCGCGCGGCCCGAACATCGCCTTAAACTTCGGGTCTTTCGGATAATCGGGAAGTTCAGGCTCCTCCTCGGCGTTGAGGTGGTACAGATTGCCGAAGAACTCATCGAACCCGTGAACGGTCGGCAGAAACTCGTTGCGATCGCCCAAGTGGTTCTTGCCAAACTGGCCCGTGGCATAGCCCTGTGGCTTGAGCAGCTCGGCGATGGTCGGGTCTTCCGGTTGCAGGCCAACGGTGGCGCCGGGCATGCCGACCTTCGTCAGGCCGGTGCGGATCGGGTTTTGGCCGGTGATAAAGCAGGCGCGACCTGCGGTGCAGCTCTGCTGGGAGTAGTAGTCGGTGAAGAGGGCGCCTTCGTTGGCGACGCGGTCGATGTTGGGGGTCCGGTATCCCATCATACCGTTACTGAACTTGCTGATGTTCCAGATGCCGACATCGTCGCCCCAAAGAATGAGGATATTCGGTTTCTTGGCGGGCATTTATCGAAGCCTTTCTCGGTTGCGCTTGCTTGCTAATTCAGAAGATGAAAATATCGAAGCCGTCGGCTTCGATCGTGCAAATAGCATACCTCGCCGGAAGGCTCGCGCTCTATCCCGTAAACGCAAGGTGGCATTCCGAAGACTGAGCTAGCACGGGCCTAGTGCAGGATATTGATTGCCCGCGCGGCGATGATCGCCAGCGCCAGGAGTGAAACGGCCGATTCGACCATCATCATCATCCGTACTCGGGTCGTTAGCGGCATCGTATCGGTCGGACTAAATGCCGTCGCCGTGTTGAACGCGAGGAAAAGATAATCCGCGTAACGCGGCCTCTTTAGGTCGCCGGGAAACGCAAGGTCGCGGGGGCCTGCAGGATCGTGCACGCGCCGTTCCGGGCCGCCGCCGTCGATCTCCCAGTAGAGCAGCGCAAATGTAAGCACGTTGGTAAGCCAGATCGAGACCGCCGTTGAGAGAAGGCGCGGCGCCTCGATCTCGGCCCGATTTGCGTCCGGGAAGATTAAGAAAGAGGACGAGCTGGCAAAGAGGCCAGCGCATTGTACGCCGACATAACGCCGACGACGGTTAGGATCGCGGCATTTTTCAGACGCCGGGAGCTGTGCGCGAGATTGGCGATCGCCGATACAAGAACGACGACGAGCAGCGCGACCAGAAAGATCGTCTCTTCCCAGGGCGGTCCGAGTTCGTAGCGACTGAGGAAATGACAAAATAATGGCTACTAGCAACAGAACTCCGAACGATCCGCCCCACGTTCCAGTCGACGCGTAACGACTTCATACAACATGCTCGGCGGATTCCGCGCTTGCCGAGGTCACGCCGGGAAGGGCGGCAAGCTCGCCACGTATTCTTTCGGAGACTCCGTCGTCGCGTCCCGGGCTTGTTCAAGTTGGCGACGATTTCAACGGAGCCATTTATGGCCGCCGATGTGTTCAACTCGAGTAGCGTGAGCGAAGTTTTTCCGACCTCGCCGATAACGCATTCCCGAACGGATTTTTGCGCCGGCACCGCGCATGTCACGCGCAGAACGTACGCGGTCACAAAGTTCTCCGAAGCTGGGCGAGGTATTCGCGAAATGCACTCGCCAGCGGCTGGACGAAGGCGTTGACGGCAACGATAACGCCCGCCCCGACCGCCCCTTGCAGTTCGAAACCGCTGCCAACCAAGGCGCCGACTGCGGCCGTCGCCCAAAGCGTGGCGGCCGTGGTGAGGCCGCGCACGTCGAGTCCCTGGCGCAAAATAACGCCGCCGGCAAGAAAGCCGACACCGGTGACGACTTGCGCGGCCACGCGCCACGGGTCCGAAACCTTTCCGCCGAGCCCGGGAATAGCGCAAAACAGCGCCGCGCCAACCGCAACGAGCGTCATCGTGTGCAAACCTGCGGTCCGCTGCCGCCACTGCCGCTCGAGTCCGATCGCCAGACCGAGGGCGGTGGCGATTGCTAAACGCGTAAAGAAGACTCCGTCGGGTAGTCCGTTCACCCAGGTCTCCATCAATCGTCTCTCATCCTCGCGTTTCGTTCGCCGCTATCTAGGCAACGTCCACTTTAGCGGCACACCAAGCGGCCGCGCCGACGCGCCCCGGCGCCGCCGACCGCCGGCAAACGGTTTGGCGACGCGTGGGCCGAATCGCTCGGTATGGAAGCTGCGGATGGGAGGGCATAGTATAATCACGGCGGTCGTTCGCATTCTGCTTTGCAGCCTGTTTGCGTTCGCGTGCGCTTGCACGAAGGCTATCGCTTCATCGCCGTCCCCGTTGCCGAGCCCGTCGCCATCCCCGTCGCCGAGCTCGTCGTCAAACCAGGATGTCGAGGAGTCGCGGGCGAGCAGAGCGGTCGATCCGCTAACACCCGATCTTTCGTACTCTTTAGAAGACGAAAGCACGCAAAGCATTGCCGGTCCCAGCAACGAGATGACCATGCGGGCGCAGATACCGCTTGGCGTTAACCCGCCGATTAGCAGCCTTCTCGCCGGCGGACACGCGCTTAGCCTCGTTAAGATCACGCTGCCGATCGTGCTGTCCGCACCCGATAGCAACGGAGTTCCCGCGGAGGCAGGTGCGGGCGATCTAACGGCGGTTTGGATTGCCGGCTTCGGAACGGCGACATCCCGTTGGGCGGGTGGCGCGGCTTTCAAATTTCCGACGGGGTCCGGTACGCTGGGTTCCGGCAAATGGTCGATTGGACCGGCGCTTGGATACACCTACCAAACGGGACCCTGGACGCTCGGTCTGTATACTCAAAGCTTCTTTTCATACGCCGGCACTGGATCGCGTCTTCCTTTCAGACAAACGCAGATCTCGCCGTCAATCTCCTATGCATTCCGCCGGGGATGGAGCTTGGGAACCTCCGACATGAAGTACACCTACGATTACAATATTGGCAGCTTCACCACGCTCCCGCTCGGCATTTGCGTATCGAAGCAGTTCGATCGCGGCCAACAGCGATTTACCACCTATTTGGAGGGCGAGCGAAACGTTGCGACGGCGGGAGGAACGACGTGGTCGGCGCTCCTCGGGATCAAGTGGATCCTTTTGCGCTCCTAGGAACAGCAGTCCAGGAGCGTTAGCAGCCTCCGTCTATGCACCGAGATTTCCCAGCCAGCGCAACGCACTAAGACTTGGCAGGAAACAATACTCACCACCGCGCGTTATCACGAATCTCGGCAGCGCTCCCAGGACCCGTCGCATCGGCCGGTGCGGTATCGGAAATGTTCCGTCGCCGTCTGCTGCGCCGGCGATCGGATCTCGTTCCGACGTTCCGCCAAAGAAGGCGCTATTGTTTATCCATTCCGACTGGACGAACTCGAACTGACGCCCGAGATTCGCCCCGACGAAAGCGAACATCAGCCCGCGATCCGCACCGTCGTCCTCGAGAACGCCCTCTGGTAGAGGTGGCCCGTACGCGGTACCGCGCCGAATCATTCGATGAATTCGCGGGACGCCTGCGACGTCGGCGTCGCGTGGATTCACTCGCCGGATATGGGAACCCAGCGGCGTCTTGTACCCGAGCGGATCGTCTGCTTTGAACAAAAAGTCGTTGTTCTTCGCAGAGTCGGCGCCGATGTCAGGATCGTCGTGGGCGGGACACGACGAGAGCGGCGCGCCGCTGCGCCAGCGCCCCATCATTTTTGCCGCTAAGAACTCTTCTTCATCGGCGTCCCGCGCGTTCGCCTTGAGGTACCGGCGAAATGCCGCAACGCGCTGGTGCAGCTTTCGAAAAGCGACGTAGCTTCCATTGCGGCCCAGGATCTCCGGTTGCGGGACCGCGCTGACGCCGGCGTATTCGTCGGGATATCCGAGGACGAACTCGCCCGCCTTCAACGGAACCTCGTGTGGGTTCGTGCCAGGAATGCCGCTGCCTTCGATCGCGGGATGGCTGATGCCGTCCTTAAAACCGAACGGCTCGGTCTCGGTGGGAAGAACGTGGCAATCCTGGCGCCAGATCCGTGCGATTCCGGGAGCATTCTCATACGCCGCTCGTGCTCGGCCGATCGCTTCTTCCAGCTGCACCGCATCCGGCGAAATTCCCGTCAGCACGACGTGAACCTCGTTTGTGCCGAGCGGCTTTTCCCAGCGTTCTGGAGCGCTCTCGCCGACGTCACCCAATTGATGCGCGCGCGCTGCCATGCCTTGCCGGAACTGCGGCGAAAAACTCTCGAGCGAAGACTCCGAAACGCCCAGGCTCTTAAGACCCGCAAAGGTGAGCGAGGCGCTCACCCAAGTATCGCGCACCGGACTCTTGGGATGCGCCGCCGAGGCTACGATCCCGCTTAAACGGCGCATCAGCACTCGGCCGGCGGCGCGGTCGTCTATTCGGAGAGCGACGTAAGTGGCGGCAAATGGGGTGGGCCGCGGACGGAGCACACCGCTCTGAATGTCGCCGAGTTCGAGGAGTGCCATCGTCTGCTACTTCGTAGCGAGGTTTTGCCAAAACCGCGTTAGGCTTTCGTCGCCGCCGAAGAGCGTCGTGAAGATCGTCGAGTCCGCGAACAGGATGTCGCCCGCGCGCCTCCCGGTGGGAGGCATCCAAAGGAACATGTTGATTTCGCGGTTCCCAGCCTCGGTGAAAGGATGCGGTTTCGACAGGTCGACCGGCTGACGGGCGAGCACGTGGATACCTTTGGGGCTTTCTTCGGTCAGCGCATAGTGCGGCAAGTGCATGTGAAACACGAACGACGAGACGCCCGTGAGCCAGCCGCGCGAGTCTAAATCGTGCGCCGCGACGAGCGGTACCGGGCGCGTCGTGCCCGCGTGCGTCGCCGGTCGCAGCCCGTACCGATTTTCGACCGGCGTTCCGAGCCCCTTCATCAGTCCACGCACGTATTTCGCAAAGCGTTGCTGTCGTGGTACGAGCGCGTCGCCGTGATGGTAGTACTCCATATCGCGGGTCTTCAAATCCGACGATGCACCGACGTCGTGATGAGGCCCGAGGATGAGACAGGTCCCTTCACGGCTCAAAAATTCCTCGAGCGCCGCGATTTCTGCTTGCGATGCATCTTCTTCCGCGACCATGTGGTCGAGACCGAATATCATGAGCGTATCGGTATCGGCCAATATCCGCTCGTCGAGAGGCAGCCGCTGGCCGGCCTGGTCTACGCGCTGGTACACGGCGACGGCGTTATCCGTCGCTTCCTCTACCGTATTCTGGAAGTTTACGAGCGAGAGATGGAACAGCTCGAGCGTCCCGGCAATTCCCTGCAAGAACATCTTGGCCGAGTAGTCGTTCGTTTCGTAGGCCGGCCACCCGACGCGCCGGACTTCCGTCATCGAGGAAAAGCGATTGTCGAGCTGCGTGACGTCGCGATTCGCCTCAAAGGGATAGCTCCAGGTCCAGTAAACGCTGAACCTGCGCTTCCCACGCGCGTACTTCCGCGGCACGTGCGGCTGATTGTAGGTCCTACCTAATGGGGGCGTCGTCATGTCTCACCTCCGCGCGGCAAGCCGCCGCAGCCCGTCGAGTGCCGCGTATTTGTACGCGTAACTATATGTCGGCGTATTGAACGACATCGTCGCTAAGGTATTCAAAGTTCCACCGCAGCGAATCGCCATCTGACCTATTCCGACGATTTCCGATGCAACGTCGCCGATGCAATGAACGCCCACGAGCGTGCGGTCGTCCTTTTGAAAGATCAGCTTCAGCATGCCGCCGCGCCCCGCGATCGCGCCGCGAGGCGTAAGCGCGAGGTCGGCGCGGCCGACCTCGTAACTCAATCCGCGTTCGCGGCACGTCTCCTCGGTAAGTCCCGCACCCGAGAGTTCCGGCATGCCGTAGATCGCCGAGACTGGTGTCGGATCGACGTTTCCTTCGAACGGAATCCCGAAAGCGCAACAGACTGCCGCGCGTCCTTGCTCCATCGCTATCGAGGCGAGGGTTGGTTCGAGAACGTCGCCGGCCGCGTAGACACCATCGGCCGACGTGCGAAAGTTACGATCCACTTCGATGCGGCCGAGCGCGTCGACGGTTACACCCGCCGACTCGAGCCCCAAGTTTTCGGTGTTGGCGGCGCGGCCGGCCGCAATCAGCACCGTATCGGCAGAAACATGTTCTCCGGTCGAAAGCGTGACGTCCAGGGCGTCGCCCGTGAGGGCGACGTCCTGCACCGTACAGCCGAAATTCACATCGACGCCCCATTCGCGAAAGAGTTCCGCGATTCGCTCCGCGACTTCACCATCCATCATCGTCGCCAAACGCTCACCGCGATCGGCTATCGTGACCTTGGCGCCCAACGCGCGGCAGATGGTTGCAAACTCGATTCCTACCGGGCCGCCGCCCACGATAACGATAGCTTTCGGCGCGCCACGCTCTCGATAGAGAATCGTATCGGTATCGAAGACTCCCGGTAGTTCGAAAGCGACGCCCTTTGGCCGCCGCGGACGCGAACCGGTCGCAATCAGGACGGCCTTCGCTCGCAGCGTAGAGAGCACGTGTCCGTCGCGTGAAACGCAAACCCCGCCGTCATCGAGTCTCGCCTCACCCTCGAGGTAGTCGACGTTGCGCGCGAGAAAGTGCTTTTTCGTAAGGTCCTGAAGCAGGTCACAGACGCCCCACGTTCGCGTGCGGATCACGCCCATCGCCAGTTCGGGTGGAACCGTCGTGCGCAGCCCATAGATGTCACGATGCGGAAGCTGGAGACGAAAGAGCGCCGCTTCGCGCAGCGTCTTCGTCGGCGCGCCGCCCGTCGTCGTGACGGTTCCTCCCGGACGATTCTTTTCCACGACGGCACATCGCAAGCCGAAGAGAGACGCAAGTTCGGTTGCGCTCTCACCGGCAGGTCCAGCACCAATCGCAATCAGATCGTACGTCTGCGTCACGGTTTTACGCTCGATGCGCTATTGCATCTGGTCGAGCATCTCCCCGAGACTCTTCTTGATCCGCAGCGCCTTCTTTATTTCGTTCGTGCTGACGTACGGGTACTCGCCATACTCCAGGAAGCTAGGCCAATGGTGATCGCGTACGAAGTTTATGAAGGCCGGGGGGTTCGTTTTCCAGTCTTCAGGAAAGCCTTCGAGATTTTCAAACGACGTCGACAACCCGGCTTTTCCGAACAGCGCGCCGGCGTCATCGGTGTACTTGTCGAAGTCGGTATCGAAGACTCCCTGATACATAAAATACTTCTCGCCGCCGATATCGAACAGCACCCACTTTAAGAAATGCAGTTTTAGCGCCGCGAGAAAGGTCGGGTCGGCTTTTATCGCCTTCTCTATCGAGTCGGCAAACGTTCGCATCGCGGCTTCTCGCCCCGGCTTTAGCTTCGCAATGATCGTGAATCCGTAGTTTGCCGGCGTCCGCGGAAAGACCGGGCCGTAATTGCCCTCGACGCGCTCGAAATATCCTCCCTCGGGGATGGCCATTGCTTGCGGGTTTTCCCATATGGCATCGTGCGTACTCATAACGACGTAGTTCCTCCGTTTCTAAACGCCCTTTGCGAGCGCGGTCCGAATGGCAAAGAAAATGAATTGGATGCTAAGCGCCAGTTGCAATACCGCTATTACGGTGCCAAGCAGTCCTAGCGGGACGCCCAGCACTCGCATGATGGGCTTGACGAAAAGCATCATTACCAAGTTGATCAGCATGACCACGAGCAGCGTAATATAAATCGTCATCGTGCTTTCGGGCGCCAGCGTTAAAAGGACGATGATCGCCGCAATCCCGTAGGGCGTAGCGATATAAGGAAATGCTACGTGCGCCGCCGCCGTCGCCGGACTGCCTGCCGTGACTTTCGCATCCGGCGCCGAACCCGCGTAGAGGGTGAGAATCGAGTTCATGGCCGCAACGAACAGCACGACCCAACCGGTTAGGGCGATGGCTGCGACCGAGATGCCCGATTTCTCCAGCATGAAGCTCCGACGCTCGCGACAGCACGATAACGATGGCTGCATCGAAGCGTTCTGGCGGCGAGCCGACAGCGCCTTCGCATCGGCGTCTTTCGTTATCCGGTAGAAAAGATTGATGAAATTGATCGGCCCGAAGGTTACGAACAGAATGATGAAGAGCTCGCATAGCCAAGAAACGCGCGGACGGGTGCACAACGAATACGTTCATCCGCTAAGCTGATGCAAAATGTGCGGCTACGATGGTTGGGCCGAGGCTTTAAGCGGTATGAGATCGAGGGTAACGGTATCCAGCCGGTACGACCCTTCGCCCACGTAGGTGTTGGGCTGCGCGCACACGACGCTGTTCTCCGGACCGTAGACTACGACGAGCCCGGGAGGCCCGCACTGGGTCTGCGTCAGGTGATACGACGAGAGGAATTTCGAGCCGGGCGTGCCGTCTGAACTTAGTACGAGTTATATTTGAGCGGTCGGTATCTCGTCGACGATCGTCGTAAACGGCGGCCGACGTCACGCCGATCGCCATCGCGCCCAAAATCCGCCTCCCCAATAGTACGGCGCCGAAGCCCACGCCATACCGCCGTTCCAGCCGTAGTAGCCGCCACCGCCGTAGACGGGGTTGTTGACGATCGTATTGCCGCCGCCACCGTTAATGACGTTGTTGCCGCCGCCGGGGCGATTTCCGTTTCCAGGGCGCTCAGCTCCGCCGGGACCACCGACTCCGCGACGCACAACACCAGGACGACCGCGCCGCCGACGCCACCGACGCCACCGGGACGACCCGCACCCCCAACACCCCAACGCCGCCGACGCGCGGGACGCCAACGCCGCCGACGCCGCCGGGACGACCCGCACCGCCAGCGCCACCCGGTCGCTGAGCCACGCCTGGCCGTTGTCGTCCGCCGCCGGCCCCGCCGCGCGAGAAGTCGGAGCCGCCAAGATTGTAGCCTCCCCTGCTTCCGCCACTCGGCCGAGACGACATCGAGCCACGGCCGCGCGAGCCGACATCGCTCGGCCAAGACGACATCCGCCGCCGCGCGAGCCGCCGCCGCGGCTACCGTCACCGCGCTTCGCGGCCGCGACCAGCATCGGCAGGAGCGGAAAGTTGCAGACGAAAACGACGTAGAGCGCGAGGGCGACATACTCATTGCCTGACAGCTATCGATCGCCCGCGAACGTTGATGAACGTTCGTTGTTCGTTGAGATCGTCAACAGGACGCTATTCGCGGGAAGTTTCGCTGACGAATGCGATAATGGTTGTTCCGTGTGTAGTTTAAGTAGATCGTGCCGGTTTTTAAGTTGAGCGCATTGCTTTCGCCCTCTGCACGAGCGTGGCGGTGGTCGGCAAACAAACGATGATCTCTTCTCGATATGAGCACGCGGCTCGGGTGACGACGATGGTGCCGTCACCGTCGTCGGACGTTAAGAAGAGCGAGCCTGAGAAAACCTTAATTTCGACGTCGCGATACGTGTTTATCGTGCCGTCTTTGTGCTGGATGCTTATCGTACCGGTGGCGCTCGCCACCGACGGGAGGAGAGTACAGCAGACTGATAGGCCAGCCGCTGCCGCAAATTTTGATGAGAAGCCCGAGGCTCTAATAGGCTGCAACATAGCGATGTTGGGTTAGCGTAATCGCACCCCTAGAATCGCTGCAACCCGCGCCAAGGTCCCCTTGACAAGTGGAGGCTCCGCAGCCCCAACCTGCAACTCGGCGCTTATACTTGCGCTGCGCTCAACCGACCGGGCAGCTCGCGATCATGCGATTGCTGCCGTGCCTTTTCGACGCCCTCCAAGCGGTTGAATTTCGCGACCGTCTCTTCATCGGCCGGAACGAGGGTGCGGAAGAAGAGATCGGGCCGCATCGCCGTGCCGAAGTCGATCGCATAGACCGCGATTCTCCCCACCAGCGGATGGTTTCGCACCGTAACGCTTTCGTCAGACAGCTCGCCGGCGACGACGCGCCGATTCCAGGCCCATTGGAAAAGCGGATCGTCCTTGACCCTCTCGTAGACGGCGTCTGCGAATGGGCTCGGTCGCGATGACGAATAGTTGAGCCTAAACATTCCGACGGCGCGCAGAAGAAGCGTTTCGCGCTCCGGCCCCAAAAATTTAATTAGATCGGGATCGAAGAGGCAGCGCACCAGCGCATTACGCTCGACCGGATGCTCGAAACGGAATTCTCGTACAACGCGTCTGCCAGCCCGTTCCATTGGAGCGGCGTAAGAATTTATCGCCGACCGTCGCCACGACGCCTCGAAGGCTGCGAAGCAACGCCGGAATTGGTTGGGCATGGTGGTCTCACGGGTGCGGAGGGCAAAGGATGTCGTAGTCCGGCGAGACCTCTTCTATCGATCGAAACGTACGGCGCGGGCGGCACCGGCGTCGATCGGACGGATGTATTATCGCGCTCGAGTGCGCGTAACTTGACGCAATGTCGGCAAGAAACGCAACCTCTTCCGGCGCAAGCCGGGCGTGCGAGTCGCGGCGCGACGATATACCTACCAATTCGGGAGCAATCGCCTCGCGCCGTTGGCGAAGAAAGCAAGCCAGGGCCTCGCGACGCGTCTCCGTCGCCGCGCTTGGCGCGCTCGAGCCACGAACTCCACGCACGAAACACCTCGATAGGGACCCCAGGAAATCTAATCCTACTCTAATAAATTATTCTGTCAAAGCGAACCTGCGGACCGCCACCTGCAAAGGGGACCCTCACGGATGCCCCTCGCCGAGGGTTAACGAGACGCGATGCGACGAGCCATCTAAAGAGTAGATGACCGTTACGCGTCTGCCAAAGTGGGATATCACGGGCATTGAAATCGCTCTAGACTTGGAGGCTCGGCGCCTCGACGATCCATCGCGGTTTATTTTCTCGGGACCGGCGGAACGTCGGATATGCTGGCGCCGGCTTTGGCTAACGTCGCAGCTCGAGCGCATCGTGGCGGCCGCTGATCGAGCCGCTCCCGCTCGATTACCTTCGGGACTACGAATAGCCCCGACCAGGGCTCGGTCGGCGGGCCGGACCCGAGCCCGACGATATCGATCCAACCGATGCTCCCTCTCATGCGACTGCAGTCGAGGTAATTCAAGCCATCGAACGCGGTTTGGCACACGATGTCGCGCTACACACGAGCCGCGGCACGGAAGTGACCAGCGTACGGTTTGTCGCTGAGTTCATATCGCGCAAAGCACTGCCGACCTTCGAGCCCGCCCGCGCCATAGCAGACTTCGACGCTGTGGGCGTAACCGCGACCGGTCTCACGATTTATCGACTAGGAGATGAAGGCGTTCCCAAGTCGATTCTCGCGCACTGGGCGTAGGCGCGGTCGGGAATCTGCTGCGCGCGAGCTGACCTAGTGCGAATCGACTTTGAGCCGCGGGCACGAATGCAAGACGCAAGAGCAAACGCGGCGAGAGCGGTCCAGCGGGCATGCTGGAGTTTTGTTACTCGATATATGCGTCGATCTTTCCGAGCTTAACGGCACGCTGCAACGCCGCGTGGTCACGTTAGGCTTGATCGGCATAAGCAACGCTGAAGCGGCCGATTGCTTCGTCAAACTGCGCGTCTTTCTCCAAGTAGGCTGCGATCGCTCGCGAATGCCGCTGCGCGCATGACCCTCGCAAGATTGCGCCGCAGGCTCTTGAAAAGATCGAAAACATTGGAGGATCGAAGAGTTCCACGAGCGGCTTGACCTTGGCGTCGCGCAGTTGCCGGACGTAAAATTCGCTGTTCGGACCGTTCGTCCAACCAAGAAATACATCGGAGACCGCCTGTACGTGTCGCATTCCGACAACGACACGCTGACCGCTGTGTGAATAGACACTTTTGCCGGCGTACGGCTCCAGTACAGAAGCCGATGATTCCTTGAGCTGCAGGAAGAGTGGGTCGTTCTGCTCGGACATCAGCAGAACGATCCAACAACGCGTTCCGACGCTGCCACACCCACTACTTTGATGGCTGCGTCGACGAAACGGTAGCGATCGAAAAGCACCCTGCGCTCGTCGGGGAGTGTCTCACGATAGTTCTTGAGAATTTGTTCCGCGTCGGCACGAAACGTAGGAGCCAACGAGTGTTGCGGATGAAAGATCGTCGGCGGCACGTCCTTGATGGCCGCTTGGCCTGCGACCACGTGCGTCAGTTTTGGATAGACCATGTCGGAGCCTCGCTTTGCGGCGATCCTCTCGACGCGGTGGCGGGCGCGTTTCCGCATGTCGGCGTCTGAGATACCTTCGAAGAACTCTTGCGCATCGTAGCGCCGGTACCAGAGATCGAGCGGATTCATCTCGGCAAACTCGCGCATGGCCTTGCGATAGTTGCGCGCGCATCTGATCGCCACATCGACAGCGACATCATCTTAGAGAACGTTCTCCCGCATAGCTACGACGAAGGATGCGGCAACCGCTTGAGATCCACTCCCACGGTCCGGCAGCGTCTAGTAGAAATCGTTGATCTCGAAACTAACGTTGCGTACGGGCGTTGCAAGACCGCCGAAGTTCGCAGATAGGCGTCGCCGGAGAGCTGCACGCGGAGGTACGTGGATAGGATAAGAGCGAGATAGGCGGCCATGACGGCTGCCGATCCGCGATAGAACGAGAAAGGTGACTGCATGGGCCCGTACGAAGGGAAGAAGCTCTGGAATGCGCCGGCGTAACGGCTGCGAGAATCTACAGCGGATAGAGATGACCGCGTTAAGGCTAACACTGCGCATGGCTAGCTATAGGAACGCGTTGACGTAGCAGCGTTTGCGTTGTAGAACAGCGCTACGGACTCGTTGTCGTAGCCATCAGGACCTCCTTTAAGCTCAAGCCGCGGGAACGACGCAACAAAGCGAACGCCAATCATACGAGGGCTACAATCAAAACAGCCTCCATCTGACGAGTGGACCTTACCGCGTGGTTGCATCGAATCGGGGGGAACGAGAGATCGAACTGCTCAAGGTGGCGCCTCGCTTCGGCCGATCAGATAGCTAAATCCCACTGAAAACGAGCGGCGAAACACGTAGCCCGTGGTACGCATATATCTACGACTGGATAGACGTAGTCTACGAGCGAGCTATAGCCACCGTACGTTGCTAGCAGCTGAAAGCTACTCGAAAGCAGCTGTGCCGATTAATGGACAGGTAGGCGTAGTTATAGGAGAATGCGTACTGCCCAACAAGTGCAAAGAGCGTTCCTCCAAGGGATCGCCAGAGAACGACGGCTTGCGGCGAAACCTGTCACGCACGTCCGTTAGCGCAAACGGTGACTGCGCTGATACGTTTGCGACCGGAAAGGAGAGAATACGGCAACCGATCTCGACTTATATAACGCAATGTTGAGCAGCGGGTTGAGTACGTAGGTAGGGCCTGGCGCATTCAGCCCAGGCGACCCGTTGGCGCTTGGTACGTCGCGAGGATTCCACCCAAGACGCCTCCCTTTCGATTGGAATACAACAACTGTTTGTAGCTGAACTCCATATCGGCCGTGCCGGCCACGGCTCCGTCTGCGGGTTGTAAACTTGCGAAAACGTTGGCAGCACGACGGTGATCTGCGAAGTAGGTGTAAAGCCGATATAGAGTATAGCGCCGGGATATCCAAAAGCGTGACTCGATACCGTGGTGGTCGCCGATCGGCCGTTTACGGTGTGAGGAAACGAAACGCCGGTATACGTACCGGCGTACGTCGTTAGAATGCTTCACTGTACGCGAACAAAGACGCAGGGTGAGGCAGACAGATATATCTTTAATAGCTCGGAGGAGACGCCGCACGGATCTGTCAGGTTGGGCGACGGCGCGGGCGTCGCCGCCTGGGCAGGCGACGTCGGCACGTTGGATTGCGCACGCAGGCACGAATCAACGAAAGCCAGCAAATAACTGACAGTGAAGCGGCTCCTGCAGCGTGATGCATCGGCGCGCGCGCCTCACCACTTTTTTTAAGCGGTGTCTGCGCCGATACTCGGAGGACCTCCTCTCGGAGCCTTGGTGGAGGAAACCACAAAGATCGGAGGATGACCGCGAACCTGTACGCCGTCGCCTGAAGTCCAGAAGCTTATGGAGAATCACGTTAACGGCGTTAACACGCAGGACACCGAGATGTCGTAACGCGTGAGCGGCGTCACGCCTAAGGACACTTCGGAAGAATTCCTTCGATTGACTGCAGGGCGAGGGTCCACAGGGCGAGTATGGCCACAGCCGGAGCGAAAACATGACAGCATTTACCGACGCTTTCACGGGCATCGCCGGAATCGCCGCGACGCTAATCGAGATTGCGGCCGTTTTTTTTATCTTTGCCGGCGCAAGCAAGGCCGCGTATCAATCGTTTTTGTCCCTGTTTCGCGATGCGACCCTTAAGGAACGGAAAAGGATTTGGGTGCATTTCGCTACCTGGCTCCTGTTAGGACTGGAACTGGAGCTGGCCGCCGACATCATTCGTAGCGTCGTCGCGCCAACGTGGCAAGATATCGGGAAGCTTGCGGCGATCGCGGCCGTTAGAACGCTGCTGAATTATTTTCTGGGTAAAGACATCGCCGAGTTGGGCGAGGGCGCGGCGTAAAGGGTATGCCGGGAACCAAGAGAGGGGCGTTGATACCCGAGTCCGTCACCTGGACTCAGATGGAACCCGGCTCGTTCGAGGCCGACCGCCGCATCGTCCGGCTCGATGCGATGCGGATCGGTTGGTACAGCTCCAACCTTGGATTCAAGCTCGAGGCAAGTCTGCGCCCCGACACGTTTGTAATCGGGACGCTCGCGAGCCGCTCGACATGCGTGCGTTGGTTCGGCGCCGGCGTGGACGAGGGGCACGTAGCCGCAACCGGGGGGTCGATCCGGCTTAGCACCGCGGGGCCTTCGGCGTTCCTTGCAGTGACGGTCGACGCGCGCCGGCTGGCGCGCGACTTCCCAAACTCGCCCGACGCGCGGACTTTACTCGAAAACCTCGGCGATGCGTTGCTCGAACGCAACGACCTCTTTGCAAAACGGCTTCGCGACTATCTGCGATGGCTGTCGCTCGACTCCACGAGATCGTCGGGTTTCTTGCGGCTCGTTCGGGCGCGCGATATTGCCAAACGCGCTCTGATCCCGCTGCTGGCCGACGCTCTGGGTGGCCACAAGGGCACGACCGCGGAGCGGGCACCGTCGCTGAGCCGTCGTGTTGCCGCAGTTCGAGTGTGCGAGATGTATATGCGCGAACACCTTGACAAAACCGTGACGCTCGAGGATTTGAGCGAAACGTCGGGGTTGCGCCTGCGTTCGCTCATCAACGCGTTCCAAGCCGTCACCGGCTTCAGCCCGATGGCCTATTTCAAGCGAGAGCGACTCAGCGGGGTTCGGCAAGCGCTCCAGCGCCCGCGCGCGGCGCGAATTCGCGTCATCGACGTCGCGACCGCATGGGGGTTTTGGCACATGGGACACTTCACCGCCGACTACCGGGAGATGTTTGGAGAGTCGCCGTCGGAAACGCTGCGCACCTCGTAGACGTCCGGACAGGCAGCGACGAGGATCTCATCGGTCAAAGCCTGGCGAGCGTCGGCGATGCGATCCCTCACGTCCGACTCGAGTTCGGAGAAAAGCGCTTTCATGTTTCCCAATAGACTGGAGACTTCGTAGCCGGCGAGCCGCCAGCGCTGCCGTAGATTGCGATCGAGTTCTTCCAGAAAAGTCGGATCGAGTTCGTTCCTTTCGTCGAAACTGCCCTCGCATTTCGTGCGCCTGGCCTCGGCCAGTTCGCTCTCAAAAGTAACGCGATCCGTCCAGATGGCTTTGCCGTTTCGGAAGATCTGGATGCCGCTTAATCCTCGCCGGCGCAGCTCTTCATGCTCCCATTCGCTGTCGTCCTCAGATCGCGCGATCGCGGCGCGCACGGTGAACTCCAGAATGCCCGTCGACAGCCGCTCGTAAGCAACGTCTTCGGCGATGTTGACGGACTCTTCCATGCGCGCCGTATAGCGAGCGGGCGCATTAACGGCCATGAGCCATGATAGCGCCGCGGGGCACGGTTTGCTGTCCCATTAACGCAATCGACGGCCCGAGCAGAGTTTTTTGCGTCTTTGGGATTGACGCTCCGGACGCTCCCCGGTAGAATCTAGCGCGATGAATGCTTTAACTTCGACGAAGCGCTTTGCTTCGTCTGTGGTTCTATTGATGGCGGCCTTTTCGGGTGCGACGACCGTCGTTTTGGCGCAAGACGTGACGGCGCCGACGCCCGCTCCGGCGGCGAGTCCGACGCTCATGGACCGGGAGTACGACGGGCAAACTCATATAACGCTCGCGCCGTATATCTGGCTTCCCACCGTGCACGGTTCGGTGCAATACACGATTCCCAAGCTCCCCCTGCATGCCGGGCACAGCGGCGTCGTCAACTTTACGACTGCCCCGGCCGCCTACGTATCGAAACTGAACTCTGCCGCGATGGGGGCAGTCGATCTGCGCAAAGGCGACTTCGACATTTTCGGGGACTACATTTATACGAACGCTACGGCCAGCGCGAACGCGACCGCGACGATTAGCGGGCCGTTGGGCAGGCGGCAGCACCAGCTTGCTCTCGGCACGTCGGCGCGGCTCGTCCCCAGGATTTGGGAGGCCGCCGCGGGCTACACCGTGGCGCGGGGTCACGACGCCGATCTAAGCATCTTCCTCGGCGTTCGCGAGTTCCCGATAAACCTAACGTTGGGCTATAACGCCGCGATCACCGGTAGACGGGGAACCTTCACGACGAATGGCACCGTGACTGCTTCGACGCTCACAAACGATGTTATCACCGGATTGCGAGGGAAGGCGTTCTTCGGGGACGGCCACATCTTCGTGCCGTACTATATCGACTTCGGAACCAGCACCGGCCCGAACAATCAGACGTGGGAAGGCTATACCGGCGCGGGCTATGCATTCAATCACGGCCAAACGTTGATCGTTACGTACCGTACGCTGAACTATTTCTCGTTTCCGCCCAACGTCGCGGTTCAAAAGCTCAACATGAGCGGGCCGCTCCTAGGCTACACCTTCAATCTCTAGGTACCTATTGCGCTTCCTTCAATAGTTGGCCGATGTCGATCCCGCGTTTGACGGGCCAGAGCAGACTCCACACGATCTTGAGGTTCGTCTGCGGTGAGCTCAGCGGTCGCGTTACGTACGTATAGTACGACACCGCGAGCGACATCAACTGATCGCCGTCTTTGAACGTTCTTGCAACGCCGCCGCCGAGCGGAACGGCCCACCTGTTCTGGGCGGCGCTCCAGTTCGCGGTAATGTTCGGCGACGTCGATAGGGCCCAGCCGTTCTTGAGATTGTAGTTGAGAAACGGCTGAAGAAAGAATACGCTTAGATCGGGACGGCTCGACGATCCGGCGACCGACCAGAGCTGTGTCACGAGCGCCCCGATTACGAACTTCCCCGGCATGATCAAGGCGACGGCATCTGGACCGGCCGACCATTTACCCGACCCCAGCGTGCTGGGCGAGCTCGTTGGAGCCTGGAAGATCGGCCCGACGCCCCAGATGAGCTGACCCGGTTTGGTTTTGGGGGCGAAAAAGAGCTGCTCTTGCGTGTCGCCGATTCCCAAAGTTGATGGGCAGCCGTTCGGCGAGGCGCAGACGGGCGGCGGCGCGGCCGAAGGCTGGTTGACGATTGGGAAAATCGTGCGAGCGATCAGCGTCATATTCGTCGAAAGCATGATCGGTACGACCGGCTGCACGTTCAGGATATACTGAAAGCGGGTGTACGGACCCACGCCGTAGTTGAAGTTGTTCTGGAAGGGAACGATTGTGATGTTGCCGACCGGATTCTGCGACGTCTTGATGATGGCCAGGCGAAGCGCTTCTTGCTGCGCCGGCGTGAGTTTGCCGGCGTCGAAGCCGCCGGTGCTCGCGTCTGGCGCGGCTGGCGGCGACGCCTGTGATGTTGGGCTCGCTGACGGCTGCGGCTGCGCCGAAGCCACAATTGGAATCGTGAGCGCCAGCGCCAGCAGCCCGGCGGCTATTCCAAAGCTTTTCATTTTGAATTCGCGCTACGTCGCCGGCTTCTCCGAGACGATCGTTAGCGTCTGCGAATCGACGCTATAGTTACCGCCGAACGATGTCGTTCGCTTGGGCGCAAATCACGCTGTTATTCGGACCGTAGATTACGACCAGATTCGGCGGCCCGCAGGGCGTCTGCGTTAGGTTATAGCTGGCGAGAAGTTTCGCGCCGGGGCTCTCCGGCGTTACTTGGTAAGAGGCGTAGCTCTGGTTGTTTGCCGCTACGACGGCACCGTACACCGCCGCGGAGGTGACGCCCACCGCGAACGCTCCCCAAAAGCCGCCGCCCCAGTAGTAGGGCGCGGCGTACCACGCGTAGCCGCCGTTCCATCCCCACGCGGCGTAACCGTGGTAGACCGGGTTGGTCACGGTCGCGCCGTGATAGACGTAGCCGTTGTTCGCATAAGTGCTTGAGTGATAGGTTTGGCCGTACGCATTGGTCGCCGTCGCCGACCCGCTGTACGTTCGATCGTACGTATTGGCGCTTCCGGAGGTGTTGTACGAGCCGTACGGGTTACTGCCGCTGCCGTTGTGGTTGTAGTTACCCGAATAGGCGTTGCCGCTCGTGCTGCTACTGTGACTCGCGTACCCGTTCGATCCGCTGCTGCTGTGATAGTAGTTGCCGTTGTTCGCCGCGCCGCCGCTGCTCGTACGGCTATAGTTGCCGTTGGTTGCGGTGGTCGTACGGTTGTAACCGTTGCCGGTATTATTCACGGTCGTCGTCCGGTTCGTGCCGTACGCCCCGGTGCTCGAGTGCGAAGCCGAGCCGTCGTTGTGCATGTCGAATCCGCCGCCACGAAAGCCGCCTGAAAATCCGCCGCGGCCGGCGTCGCTAGCGAGCGGCACGACGGAGATGAGCAGCACGATGGCCGTGATACGCGTGGCGTTCATTTCTTCATTTCGTCGACGACGCCCGTGAGCGTCAAGTACGTTCCGGCTTTCGTCACGACCGAGAGCAGAACGCCGCGCGGGGGGAGATAGGCGGATGAGTGCGTGAGCTGCTGGCTTGCCGTGGTTGGATTGAACCACGCCGTTCCGCTTTGTAACGGAACGCGGCGGCGCTCCCCGTTCTGAAAGAGCGTCGCATCGTACGGCAAGCACTCCACGAGCTCGCCGATTTTGGTGCAGGCCGCCTTGCCAAAAACCAGCGTTCCCCGGCCATCGCTCGACGTAATCCACATGCTCGCATCGCGCACCGCGATTCGTACGTTAGCGTAGGTCTTTGTCGAGCCGTCTCGCTGCTGAATTCTGGCGGTGCCCGTGGCGCTTGCGGTGCCGAACCCGACGGCGAACTCACTGACAGGAGAATCGCGGCGACGAAGACCTTCTTGCAGGTCGAAACCTTCATCATTGCAGTCTACGCCCGAACGCGACCGCCGCGGTATCCCAAAAATGCAAGGCTTGGATTTTCGGGACAGAGGGCTCCCCCGAGCAGTTGCCAAGATTCTCCCTATGCCTCAAACCGGCGCCATCTTAATCGTGACCGGCGCGATAACCGCTTGCGCGTTCGCCGCGGTCTTCGCGCCGGCCGCAGTCCTGCGGCTGCTGTTTGGCGCGACTACGCCCGACCAACTCACAATACTGATCGTGCGTCACTGGGCCTTGCTGGTCACCTTGGTCGGGGGCCTGCTCGTATATGCGGCGTATCATCCCGAGGTGCGGTTTGCGGTCATGATCGCCGCCGTCGTCGAAAAGCTCGCGATCGGCGTGCTTATATTTGCAAGCCCATGGCGGCGTAGACTGTGGGCCGCGACCGTCGCCGGAGGCGATACGGCAATCGCACTGCTCTACATCTGGATTCTGTGGGGAGCACGTTCACCGTAAAAGGAATATCGCCGCCGCAGCGAGGAGGGTGCTCGATGACGATTCGACGGTATTTGACTGCGGCCGCGGTCGCAGCGATGCTCCTTCCCCTCCCCGCGTTGGCCGCACTCTCGATTGGGACGAAGGCACCGGACTTTACACTTCAGGCGAGCCAAGGCGGAAACGCCTTTACTTTTAACCTGGCGGATTCGCTGAAGAAGGGGCCGGTCGTGCTCTACTTCTATCCCGCTGCGTTCACGACCGGCTGTACGATCGAAGCGCACGAGTTCGCCGATGCGATCGATCAGTACAAGGCGCTCGGCGCGATCGTGATCGGCGTCTCCCACGATCCGCTCGACAAGCTGCAGAAGTTTTCCGTTAGCGAGTGCCGCAGCAAGTTTGCAGTCGCGGCCGACACCAATGGAACGGTTATGAAAGAGTACGACTCCGTCTTGGCGCAGCACCCGCAATATGCCAACCGCACCTCGTACGTTATCGCTCCCGACGGTACGATTATCTACACCTATACCAGTCTCGATCCGTCGCTGCACGTGCAGAACACGTTAACGGCGCTCAAAGCTTGGGCGGCCGATCACGCTTCGGGTGCGACTCCTTAAACGGCGTCGTCTTTGGCGAAGAGCTGCTGCGACCGCGGGAGGCGCTTGCTCGAGACGGAGGTATCGAGCGCGGTAACGTCGCGCGGGACGACGTCGATCGGAGGAATCTCGGCCAGATCGTCGCCACCAAGCGAGGCTTCGTCCTTGAGCCGGCGTCCTTGAGGGAGCAACTTCGTCTCGTACGAGCCGACCGCGCCGTTGAAGGCGTTGACCGAGCGCTCGAGGTGCTTGCCGACTTCGACCAGATGTTCGGAAAACTTTAGCGCGCGCTCGTAGAGCACTCGTCCGATCATCGCGATTCTCTTTGCATTCTCTTCCTGTCTGACTGCTTGCCAGCCCATCGCGAACGTGCGCAGCAGGCTGATCAGCGTCAACGGTCCGGTAATCAGGACCCCTTTATCGAGCGCGTATTCGATCAGCGACGGGTCCTCGTTGCAGGCCGAGCTGACGAAGGCTTCCCCCGCGACGAACATCACGACGTACTCCGCGGAGCCCTTTGCCGTTTGATAGCCGCGACGCGCGAGCGCATCGACGTGATCGCGCAAAGCTCGAGCGTGTTGCTTGACGAGCGCCTTTCGCGCCTCGTCGTCGGAGGCCTCGAGCGCGGCCTGCATCGAATCGGTCGGCGCTTTGGCATCGACGAAAACGCAGCGCTCTCCGGGAAGGTTCACCGTCATGTCGGGACGGACGCGGGCTTCTTCGAGCGCGACGGTCTGCTGCTCGAAGAAATCGCAGTAGGCGAGCATGCCCGCTTTCTCGACGACGTTGCGCAGCTGCATTTCGCCCCATTTGCCGCGCGAGGCCGGATTGCGCAGCGCGGTTACGAGGGTCGACGTCTGCGTGCTCAGATGCGAGGTCGCGCTCTCGAGTTTGTCGGTTCGGCCCAAGAGCTGGTCGATCTGTTCGCGCAGGCTGCCCGCATCGCGTTGCCGCGTCGCCTCCAGATCGGCAATCAGCCGGTCGAACTCGCCAAGCTTTTGCGTTACCGGTGAGACGAGCTCGCCGACGCGTTCGCTGGCGCGCAGTGCCGTCGCCTCACGCAGTTCGTTCTTCGTGCGCTCCAAAAGCGCTTCGATCGCCTTCTCTCCGGAGTGCGCACTGTGCTCGAGCGTCGCGCGAAGCGCCGCGTTCTCCGCTCTTGCCGCTAGCCAAGCGATCGTCGCTCCGATAGCGCCTCCGAAGAGAAAGAGTGCCACGGCAACTGCGGTGAAGGTCACCATGGACCTTTGCTTTTGGCCACGCGAGCGGTTCGCTCCTCGAATTGAAGGGAGACGAAAAGAGTTGACGGAGAGATGAAGCGATGAATCGCAAGGACTTTCTCGCGGCATCGGCTACCGCGGCCGCGAGCTCGGGTGTTGCCGCCGCAGCGGAGCTTCCCGGCGGCACGCATCTGGTCGAGCGGCGATCCGATTTCGACGCCGCGGCGTTTGCGAAGATCGTGGGACGCCCTGCAGCGATTCGTCAGGTCTTCGAGGCCGTCGCTTTTCGGCCGAGCGTGCTCGGTAACGTGAAGAACGCGTTGAACGGCCTGCAGTTCGGGTTCGGGTATTCGGCAGACGCCATCGTCGTAGCGCTCGCGGGCCACGGTCCCGTCGGCCGTGTACGCATATGCCGATCAAATTTGGGTGAAGTACCGTCTCGGAGAGTTCTTTAAATTGAGCGATGCGACCGGCGCGCCGGTCGTTTCCAACGTGTTCCTGCCGCGGCGCGCGCCGATCGACGTTCGTAGCGATCCCGACGATGCCGCAGGCATGTACCAGGACGCGTCGATCGAGATGCTGCAGCGGCGGGGCGTGATCGTGCTCGCCTGCCACACGGCCATCGAGGAGCAGGCTCGCGCGATCTTTACTCGAGGCTTTGCCCCCGCCGCGTCGAGCAGCGCGGACGTGGCGGCCGACATCTTGACGAATCTCATTCCGGGTACCGTCGTCGTTCCGTCGATGGTCGCAGCCATCGCGGTGCTGCAGGCAAGCTATCATTACACGTACGTGACGCTGGCGCTCTGAGCGGAGGTCCACGATGCCGAAACTATTGCTTCTGTTCGTTGCGACCGTCGCATTCGGACTCACCGCGTGTTCCGGCTCGCGGCCCTCTACGGGCGCGGTTTCATACGATCCGCATACGCTTCCCAGCGGGCCGCTCGGAGAATCGATCGCGTACGGACACGACATCGTCGTCGAGACACAATCGTTGATGAAGCCGTACGTGCGTGCGCAAATGTCTTGCGCGGCCTGTCACCTCGCAGGCGGCACGCAGCCGCGAGGCGGCAGTTTCATCGGCCTCTACGGGCGTTTCCCGCAGTGGAACAAACGCGCTCACCGCGTGATCGCTCTGCAAGACCGCATCGCGGAATGCTTCTTGTACAGCATGAACGGAAAGCCCCCGGCCTACTCGAGCAAGGCAATGATTGCGATCGTCTCCTACGTCGCTTGGCTCTCACGCGGGGTCCCGGTCGGCGCGACGCAATCCAAAGTCGATCGCTATGTCGTGCCGTTGCCGAAGGATTCCCCGAACCTTGGCGACGGCGCCAAGATCTACGCAAGCAAGTGCTCGATGTGTCATCAGTCGAATGGAGACGGCATCGGCGGCACCTTTCCGCCCTTGTGGGGCTCGGGATCGTTCAATAACGGGGCGGGCATGGCCCACATCGACCGGATGACGGGTTTCGTTCGTTACAATATGCCGCAGAACGCGCCGGGCTCGCTCTCACTCTCCCAAGCCTACGACGTCGCGGCATTCGTATTGAGCCACCCTCGCCCGCGCTTTGCCAAGAACGCCTCGGTTGTAACGGACGCCCTGCCGGCGAAGTACTTCTAAGCTGCGCAGCGTCGTAGGCCCCCGGCATCCGAAAAGATAAAATGAAGCCTGTTTTGGAAGGCACCCTGATCAATGTAACGCTTCCCGAGATGGGCGAGTCCGTTACCGAAGGTTCGATCGTAGAGTGGCGCAAACACGTCGGCGACTTCGTTGCCGAAGGCGATCCCCTCGTTGAGGTGACCACCGATAAAGTCGACGTCGAAGTTCCGGCGACCGCCTCGGGAGTCGTCACCCAGATTGCTGCGCGCGAGGGCGAAACGGTCTCGGTCGGCGCGCTTCTGGCCCAGATCGACACCTCCCAGGGAAACGGTGCATCCGCTCGTCAGGCTAATGCGGGGAACGGTGCAACGGTAGCCAAGCCGCCTCCCCCGCCTGCTCCCGCCGCATCCGCCGGCAAAGCGTTAGCCGATCAACCGGCGCGACGCATGGCGCGGCGGCTCGACGTCGATCTCAAACTCGTTCGCGGGTCGGGTCCCGACGGTCTGATTCTGCGCTCGGACGTCGTCGAGCAAGCACCCCAAGCGCGCCTCCGCTCGGCGCCGCCAGCATCGCCGCCGCTGCCCGCACCGCCCGCCGGCACGAAAAGGACGCCGTTGCGAGGTCCGGCTGCTGCATTGAGCGGCTACATGGAGCAGAGCCTGTCGATTCCCACGGCGACGAGCTTTCGGAGCCTTTCGGTCGACGTGCTCGACGCCCGCCGCAAAGAGCTGGCCGGCGCAATCAAAGCCGCCGGACGTAAAGAGAAAGTCTCGTTCACGCACCTCATTGGCTACGCGCTCGTTCGCGCGGCCCGCGAACATCATTTCATCACCTACTCGTTCGCGCGCGATGAAAACGGCGCACCCATTCGGCTCGAGCCGGGCATTCATCTCGGCCTTGCCGTCGACAGCGAGCGCAAGGATGGGACGCGGTTCTTGATCGTCCCCGTCATCCGCAACGCCGGCGAACTCGATTTCGCTGCGTTTCGGGCGAACTACGAAGAGCTCGTCGCGAAAGCGCGCGAAAACAAGCTCGGCGCCGACGACATTACCGGTGCTTCCTTTACGTTGACCAACCCCGGCGGCATCGGGACCGTAGCGTCGGTACCGCGCTTAATGCCGGGGCAGGGCGCAATCATCGCGACCGGCGCGATCGGTTATCCCGCCGGATTTGCAACCGCCAACGAACAGTCGCTGCGCCTGCTCGGCGTATCGAAGGTGATGCAAATCACGAGCACCTACGATCACCGCGTTATTCAAGGCGCGCAATCGGGTGAGTATCTGCGCCGCGTCGACGAACTGCTGCAGGGCAGCGACGGCTTTTACGAAGCGGTCTTCTCGTCGCTCGGGTTGCAAGCGGCGCCCGTGGCGCAGCTGCCGTTCGCGCCGGCCGGCCCGGCGACGACGCGACCCTCCGACGAGATGTTGCGTGCGGCGGCGGCCGGCATGGCGATCGTCTCCGCTTATCGCCGCTACGGGCACCTGGCCGCGAATCTCGATCCGCTCGGCGCGGCGCCGGTCGGCGACCCGTCGCTGCAGCCGCAGACCTACGGTCTGACGCCCGCGCTGCAGAGCGCGATTCCCGCCAGCGTTCTGCGCGTCAAGGTTCCCGGCAACACGCTCGCCGACGTGTTGCCGCGACTGCGGGAAACCTATAGCTCGACGATTGCGTACGAGATCGAGCACATCTCCGATGCGACGCAACGGGTGTGGCTGCGCGACTACATCGAATCGGGACGAAACAGGTCGGAGCAGACGCCGCAGCGACAGATCGAGCTGCTCGAACGCCTGACGCGAGTGGAAGCCTTCGATCGCTACGTGCGCAAAACGTTCCTCGGTCAGAAGACGTTCTCGGGCGAAGGGCTCGACGTGATGGTACCAATGCTCGAAGAGATGCTCGACATGCTGGCGGAAGACGGTGTAAGCAATGCCGTCCTCGGCATGGCGCACCGCGGCCGGCTCAACGTGATCGCGCACGTCGTCAACCTGCCCTACGAAGAGGTGATGACGGAGTTCGAAGCGGTTGCCTATCGCGTGACCGTTGGGGATGACGACGTCATGGGCGACGTAAAATACCATCACGGTGCTACCGGAACGTTCGCAACCTCGAAGGATAAGAGCATCCACGTAACCCTGGCTCACAATCCGAGCCATCTCGAGGCGGTCGATCCGGTCGTCGAAGGCAGCGCGCGCGCGCTGCAGACCGATCACGCGCAAGGCGTCCCGACGTTCGACCACAAGAGGGCCGTACCGATTCTCATCCACGGCGACGCCGCGTTCACCGGTCAAGGAATCGTTGCGGAAGTCTTCAATTTGCAGTCCCTGCCCGGCTACGAAACCGGCGGCACCATCCACTTGATTGCGAACAATCAAATCGGGTTTACGACCGATCCGGTCGACGCCCGTTCCACGCGATATGCTTCGGACTTGGCCAAAGGCTTCGACGTTCCCATCGTGCACGTCAACGCCGACGACGTCGAAGCGTGCATCGCCGCGGTCCACTTGGTCATCGATTTTCGCCGCGCGTTCGGACGCGATGCGCTCATCGATTTGATCGGTTACCGGCGCTTCGGTCACAACGAGCAGGACGAACCCGCCTATACGCAGCCAGAAATGGTCGAGCGGATCAAGAATCATCCAACGGTCCGCGAGCTTTTCGCCAACAAGCTCGTCAATCAGGGCGTGATCGACGCCGATCGCGCGCGCGCGATGGCCGACGAGGCAATGCAGCGTTTGCAAGGGGCGCGGCGAGCCGTTCGCGGCGCAGAAGCGTCGACGGTCCACGGTCGCAAGCTGTCGGGAAGCAACACCTTCGGCGGCACCGCGTTGCCGCCCGTCGATCGGCGCCAACTCGTCGCCTGGAGCGAAGCGTTGGCCGGCGTGCCCGAGGGATTTTCGCTCAACCGCAAGCTGCGCAGCCAGTTCGAGCGCCGCCAGAACGCCATCGAGGAGCGCGGGATCGTCGACTGGGGAACTGCCGAAGCGCTCGCCTTCGCGTCCTTGCTCGTAACGGGGACGCCGATTCGACTTACCGGTCAAGACACCGAACGTGGAACGTTCAGCCACCGCCACGCAGTCTTGCATCCTTCGACCGCGCTGCGCACAGGCTCCGCAAAATCCGAGGAGCTCCTCTGGATACCGTTGCAGCATCTGGCCCCCAAACAATCCTCCTTCGAGATCCGCAACAGCCCGCTGTCGGAATACGCGTGCATGGGTTTCGAGTACGGGTATTCGACCCAGCAGCCCGACGCGCTCGTCTTGTGGGAAGCGCAGTACGGCGATTTCTTTAACGGCGCGGAGGTCATCGTCGATCAGTTCCTCGCTGCCGGTCAAGCCAAGTGGGGCCAAACCTCGCGCTTGACTTTATTGCTGCCGCACGGCTACGAAGGCGGCGGTCCGGAGCATTCCAGCGCACGTCTCGAGCGTTTCTTGCAGCTCGTTGCGGAAGGAAACCTGCGAGTAGCGTCGCCGTCGGTTGCCGGCAACTACTATCATCTCTTGCGTCTGCAGGCAAGATCGCCGATCGCAGTCCCGCTCGTCGTGATGACGCCGAAGTCGTTGCTCCGCCTCGACGTTGCCGCCGGCCGGCTCGACGCGATGGCGGACGGGAGCTTTGAGCCGGTGCTCGACGATCCGCGACCGCTGGATCGCGAGCAGATCCAGCGGCTCATTCTCTGCAGCGGAAAGATCTACTACGATCTTATCGCGCAGCCGGCATACGAATCGTTACGCCAAACGGCGATCGCGCGCATCGAGCTGCTCGCGCCATTGCCCGTCGGCGACATCAATCGCGTCATCTCGAGCTATCCGAAGCTCAAGAAGATCGTGTGGGTACAAGAAGAGCCCAAGAACATGGGCGCGCGAGCCTTCGTACGCCGCCGGCTGCTCGAAGGCAAGCGAGATGGATTCGATATCGAGTACATCGGGCGCGGCTATCGGGCGAGCCCGAGCGAGGGCTACGCCGGCCAGCACGCAGCCGAACAGGAACGGATCGTCACAACGGCATTGGCCGAATCGAGCTAGCCATCGCTAAAACATTGCCGCCAAGAGTTCTTCGATCTCGCGAGCGTCCACGAAGAGGCGGCGCGTTTGCGCGGTGAGGAAGCCCTGCGCGAGCATCGAGTCGAATAGAGCCAGCAATGCATCGTAGTAGCCGCGGTAGTTGAGAAGGCCGATCGGCTTGTCGTGAATGCACAGCTGCCGCCAACTCAGCACTTCGCAGAACTCGTCCATCGTGCCGTAGCCGCCCGGCAGCGCGACGAACGCATCGCTGAACTCGTTCATCAACGCCTTTCGCTCGTGCATCGTCGACACGATATGCAGTTTCGTCAGTCCTGGATGCGCGATTTCGCTGACGGCCAGTGCCGAAGGGATCACGCCGATTACTTCGCCGCCGCAGGCCAACGCCTCATCGGCGACGATGCCCATCAGGCCGATGCTTCCCCCGCCGTAGACCACGCCGTATCCGGCTGCCACGATGGCCTGCGCCGTCGCGGCCGCGAGGGCCGCGTAGGCGGGATCGTTGCCGTCACGGGATCCGCAAAAGACACAAATATTTTTCACCGTCCTGCGCGGTTGGTCACTACGCGGCGGCGTGCCTGCCGGTGAGAGTCTGGCTTTGGGCCGGCATCGAGTTCGCCGTCCTAGCCGCGCTCGCGTGCGTGCGAGCGAAGCTTTGGACCTACGGCTCGGATACCGGCACCTTTGCGCAAGTCGTTGCCGATGCGTTCAACGGGATGCGCAACGGCGTCGAGAACGGCACGCACTTCCGCTATCATTTCTCGCCGTCGCTAGCGTTGCTGTGGCCGCTCGTTGGGCTCACGCACAGCGCGCTGCCGTTACAGCTCGTGCAGGCTGCCGCCACCGTTGCGTGCGCGCCGTTGATGGCCGCGCTCGCACGCCCGTATGCCGGAGTGAAACTCGCCGAGCGCCTGGGATTCCTCGCGCTGCTCTACCCGCCGCTGCTCGCGCTTGGCTTCGACGAGTTTCACGAGCTCGGTCTCTTTACGCCTCTCGTTTTGGGTCTTTTCATCGCGGCCGACCGCACTGCGTGGCTGTGGTTTGCGGCCTGCGCGATCGTCGCGGTCGGTTTGCGCGAAGATGCCGCGCTCACGCTGGTGATCTTCGGTCTCGTTTTAGTCGCGATCGGGCTGCGCCCCGCAACTCAAGGTCGCGGCCTGCTCGACCGCCGTCCGCTCGAACCGAGGGCTACCGCCATTGCCGGAGCCGCACTCGCTACCGGTGCGGCGGCCGCGCTGGCGGCCTACTACGCGGTCCTCGCGTTGCGCTTTGGGGCATGGGGCCCCAGCCACTTTTACGTGTACTCCTTTGCTAGCGGCCCACTCGCGCTTATGCTCGCGCCGGTAACGCATCCGCGCGAGTTCGCGAGCTCGATTTTCACCTTCGGACGTCTAACGTATGTGCTTGAGGGCCTAGTCCCGCTCGCCTTCTTGCCGCTGTTCTCCTGGTGGTCCGCGCTCGCCATACCAGGGGCCGGAGTCGTGTTGCTCGCAAACTCCGGATACGTTTGGCGCATGGGCGATCACTACGCGGCTCTATGGATACCATGGCTTCTCGTCGCCACCGTCATGGGGGTCGTCGCAAAGGCGCGCAAGACCAGCGTGCGCCTCGCGGGGATTTGGACGACGATCTCGGCAGTGCTTTGCATCATTTTTTTGATCGCATTCGATCCGATGCATCCGCTGCATTATCTGCATCCCTATTATTACGATCTGGCCGACGCGCGTCGCGCGCTTGACTGCGTGCCGAAAGACGCCTCCCTTGCTACCTACGACGAATGGTTCTCTGCCGTGGCCGCGCAGCGGCCGCGAGCGACGATCGACCGCACGAGCGGCGTCGAGTATCTCGTCTACGCCGACGACTTTCCCAGCCCCGAGTATCAGCTCCATATGCGCCCGGCAATCGCAGCTGAAGTCGCGCGAGGCGAGTACCGCGCCGTCTGCCGTTTCGGTAACGTGACTGCCTACCGGGCGGCTGGAGCGAAATGAACTCTCGGATCCCCGGGCCGGGCCGCTGGACCACGCTGCGCCGCCTCTTGCCCGTTCCATTCCGCAGTTTTCCAAAGTTCTTGGCAGATATGACGCAGCGCTATGGGGACATCCTGGCCTTTTCGCTTCCGTGGCGTTCGTACGTATTCGTCAACGACCCCGCGCTCGTCAAGGATATCCTCGTTACGCAGCAGCACGCGTTTTCGAAATCGCTGGGAACTCGGGTCCTGCGCCTGCTGCTCGGCGACGGATTGCTCACGAGCGAAGAGCCGCTGCACCGGCAGATGCGCCGCATCGTGCAGCCGGCCTTTCACCGCGAACGTATCGCGGAGTACGCGCGCGTCATGCAGCGCGACGCAGGCGACTTCGTCGAGCGGATTACGCCGAACGAGACCTTCGATGCCCACGGCGCGATGACCGAATTGACGTTGCGAATCGCCACGGAGACGCTTTTCGGAAGCGACGAGAGCGAATCGGCGCGGCTGGTTCGCGAGGCGCTGCGGCTGATGATGAACGAGTTTCCGAAGATGCTGACGCCCGCCGGCGCGATGCTTACGCGCCTGCCGTTGCCCAGCACGCGACGTTTTTGGCGCGCGCGCACGATGCTCGACGAGATCGTCTACGGCCTCATCGCGCGCCGCCGCTTGGATCCCCACGACCGCACCGATGCACTATCGATGCTGCTGTCTGCCGGAGACGGAGAGACTGACAATCAGCCGTCGGACGAACAGATTCGCGACGAGATCATGACGCTGTTCATGGCCGGGCACGAGACGACCGCCAACACCTTGACGTGGTCGCTCTTTCTCCTGGCGCAGCACGACGAAGTCGATCGGCGCGCAGCGCTTGCGGCACGCGATGGCGACCACGATTATCTCGAGCGGGTCGTCAAAGAGGTTCTGCGGCTTTACCCGCCCGCCTGGATCATCGGCCGCGAAACGCTGCGCGACGTAACGTTGAGTGACGGCAGCCGTATCGCAGCAAAAACGACGGTTTTCATGGTGCCGCTGCTGCTGCACCGTAAGCCGCAAACCTTTACGAATCCCGACCGCTTCGAGCCCGATCGCTGGCTCGAAGGCGAACCGCCGCCCTTCGCTTACATCCCGTTCGGCGGCGGGGCGCGCCGCTGCATCGGCGACGAGTTTGCTCTGCGAGAAACAACCATCGTTTTGGAAACGTTGCTGCGCCGCTACCGCTTTGCGCTCGAACCGGGCGCACGCGTGGAAACCGCTCCCCTAGTCACGCTTCGTCCGGCCGGTGCCGTCCCGATGCGAGCGATCGCCCGAGTCGCATCGGAGCCCGTTAGGAGCTCCGAGGCTTCTTTACGCTAGAACGAGTTGGTCGTTGCCGAGACCCGCGCTGCCGATTGCTTCGCGAATCATCTGGTCGGCAATGTCGGGGACTGCCCAGCGGGCTTGGGCTTGCGCGTCGAGCTGGTCGATCGGGTCGAAGTAGAGGAAGGCTTTTCCGGGCTTGACGCTCGGCGCCGCATAGACCGCAATACCATTGTTGCGATCGTAATACTCGTACGAGTGGACGTCGCGCTTGCCGCCGCCGCCCGGCGCGTCGCAGACGAACGTCGGCGTGTTGAATCCGGCGGTGCTTCCCCGAACGAACTTCTCGGTGTCCACCGCAGTTGCGATCGTCGTGCGCAGCTCCTCGACCCCTTTGACCATGTCGTGCATGTAGACGTAGTACGGGTGCACGTTGATGTGGCCGAGCCGCTTGGTCAGTAACTGCATTCGCTCGCGCGTGTCGTTGACGCCGCGAATCAGCACGGACTGGTTCCTGGTAAATATTCCGCGCTCGAAGAGCAGGCGCATCGCCTTCTGCGTGATCCACGTAATCTCTTCGGGAGCGTTGAAATGCGTGTGCAGAACGACTTCTTTGCCGATTTTTCGCCCGCGTTCGACGATGGAGGTCAGCGCGTCGAGCCACTCCGTGTGGGTGATAAGCTTCATCGGCATGATCGCTGGGCCTTTGGTCGCGAAGCGCAGACGGCGCAGATGCGGAATGTCCAGCAAGGCGTTACCGATCAGCTCGATGTTCTTGGGCGAGAGCTGGTAGGCGTCGCCGCCGGAGATGACGATGTCTTCGAGCTCCGGACGGCTTGCGATGTATTCAAACGCCTCTTGCCACTGTTTGCGCGTCGTGGCCAGCGCGATCTTGTCGACGTTTTCGGTGTCGGGGCCGATCGCGTAGCTGCGCGTGCAGAAGCGGCAATAAACCGGGCAGACGGCCAGCGGCAGAAAGAGCGCCTTGTCGACGTAGCGGTGCACGAGGCCTGGAAGCGGCGAGTCTTGCTGCTCGTGAAGCGAGTCGAGCGTCAAACGCGGGTGATCGGGGAGCAACGCCGAGGCCAGGGGGATAAACTGCCGGCGAATCGGGTCGCCGATCGGATCGCTCCAATCGATCAGCGCGATGGCGTAGGGAGAGACGCGCACCGCCATCGGAGCGCGGCGAAAGCCCTCCTCTGCGTCTTCGTAGAACTCGGACGTGCAGACGCCGCGAATCGTCTCGAGCAGTTCTTCGGCGGTCTTTACCGATTGGCGCTGTTGCCACAAATGGTCGAGGAACGTCGCTTCGTCGACTTCGGCGTAGGCCGGAATGTGGCGCCAAAACTCGCCTTGTTTCAGCTGCTTGTACTCGAACTGGTCTGGAGACACGGGTGGTTTGACGTGCGGCGCGGCCGTAAGCGTTTGGGTCATTGGGGTTTCCTTGCGTAGATCTGGTTGAAATGTGCGTGCAGTTCGGGACGATCGCGCAGCGTTTGCAGGGCGATCTGTGCGTGATCTTTCGTATAGCCGTTGCCGATGATCATCGTGACGTCTCGGCCGATGCCTTCGGCGCCCAACGCGGCGGCCGTGAACGAGGTCGACATCGAGAAGAAGTAAATGGTTCCACCGTTGCGGGCGCAGAGAATCGAGCACAGCTCGGTTCCCGGAACGTTAACGCAGTTGATGACGAGGTCCGCAAGCTGCGGCGCGGCCGACTCGACCAGCTGACTCGACGCAACGGCATCGCGCGCGTCGGCGACGATCAGGTCGTCGACGAATGCCTCACGCTCCAGAAGCCGCGCACCAGGAGTATCTGCGGAGGGAACGATGCCGATGACGCGACCGCTCTCTCCAACGCAGGCCTTAGCTTGCGCGCACGCCAGCAAACCGCTCTTGCCGTCCGCACCAATGACGAGCACCGTTTGTCCCTTCGCGCACAGGCGCCGGACCTGTGCGGGTGCGCCGGCGACGTCCAGCACGCAGAGGGCGACCTCTTCGTCGAAGTCCTCCGGCAAGCGAGTCCAGAGCCCACTTTGAAAGAGAATTGCCTTGCCGCGGATCCAGATTCGGGCGGTCCCGACGTCCACCCCGGTGATCGCGTCGATCTGCAGCGGGGTAAGCGTCAGCGAAACCAGCGATGCGATCCGATCGCCGGCGCGCAGATCGATGGCGTCGCGCAGGGCTTCGCCGATTTGCAAAACGCGGCCCACGAACATCCCGCCGCTTCCCGTGACGGGATTATGCTGCTTGCCGCGCTCCTGAACGTTCGCGGTAACGTGCTCGCCGATGCGACGCGCATCGAAGTCGCACGCCTGCGCGATTTGCTTGAACGAAGCGGAGTCGATGTTGAGCACCTCGACGTCGCACAGAATTTCGTTCTCATGCGCCGCCGGCGTGTTGTCGAGCTTCCAAGCGTCTTGGGGCATGGCCCCGGCCGGCTCGAGCACGCGATGAACCCCCAGCGGGTGAGAGCGCGCCGTTGACGCAGCGTTCATCGCATCTGCACCGTTACGCCGCCGCGGTCGAACGGCATCCCGAGAACGATCGTGGTCCGCGTGCGGGCCATCCCGGGCGTTGCTTTTAGCCGAGCGAGCAGCTCGTCGAGATGCTGCGTCGAGCGCGTCGCCACCTTACAGACGAAGCTCTCCTCGCCCGCGACGGAATGCACTTCGCAGACCTCCGGCATCTCGCTGAGCGTGCGAGTAAACTCGTCGTACGCGCAGTCGGGCGAGGTGTAACAGCTAATGAAGGCCGTGAGATGGATTCCCAAACGCGCGGGGTCGAGCTTCGCTCCGTAGCCTTGAATATAGCCGCGCTGCTCCAACCGCTTTACCCGGTCGTGCACCGCGGGCGGTTTGAGGCCAACGAGGGTGCCGAGCTGACTGAAGGTCGAACGCGCGTTGCGCTGCAACGCGTCGAGAATCCGCAGGTCGAGCTCGTCGAGTCCTTCAATGTGTGCAATCATAGTTGGTAAGATGTCCAAAATTCCGAATAATTTTCGGGGTCCCAAGCATACCACCAGGAATCCGTTCGGCGCAAGATGCGCGGTCGCCGTAGCTTTGGGGGTAGCGGTGCTCGCCGGCCCCGGCGGATGCGCGCGGAGGTCCCAGGCTCCCCGCAGTACCGTCCGCTTCGATCTGGCCGCGGATCCGCAGAACCTCAATCCGCTCTTTTTAACCCCCGACGCCGCGTCGGTAGAGCTGCAGGCGGCGCGACTGGCGTTCGAGCCGTTTATCGACCGCGATGCGGCCGGGCGGCCGGTACCGGCGCTCCTCGAGGTCGTTCCGACTCGGGCCAACGGTGGGGTTTCAGCCGACGGCCGAACCCTTACGTACCGCTTGCGGGCCGGCGTCAAATGGAGCGACGGGTGGCCGGTTACGGCCGGCGATGTGATCTTTACCCTGCGAGAAATCCTCGATCCGCGCAACCCCGTGCGCTCGCACGAAGGCTACGATCTCATCGACCGCGCGTTCGCACCGGGACCGGGCATCGTCGTCTTTCACCTGCGGCGGCCGTGGGCGCCCGCCGCGACGGCGTACTTTTCGTACGGCATTTCACCGCAGTTCGTTCTGCCGGCGCACGTCTTGCGAGCGCAGTCGCCGCTGGCGCGAGCCGCTTTCAATGCGCAACCCAGCGTCGGCGACGGTCCGTACCGTTTTCTGTCGTGGAGACGCGGCGAAGGGCTGCGATATGTCGCCAATTCGCGCTACTGGCGCGGCGAGCCCGCGGTCGCAACGCTCGCGATTCGAACGATTCCCGACCCTTCGACCAATCTGCTTTTGCTGCAATCGGGCGAGCTGGATTGGAATCTCCTCGCTCCGGCTCAACTGGCCGTCGTGCGCGGCGATCCGCATTTACGTTTCGTCACGGTGCCGACCGCCGTCGTGGCGGGACTGGCTCTGAATACCGCGCATGCGCCGCTCGACGATCCCGCTATGCGGCGCGCGATCGCGATGTCGATCGATCGCCGCGAAATCTCGCAGAAGATCACGATGGGAATCTACCCGGTGACCGACATGATCCAGCCGCGGTTTTCCTGGGCTTTCGATCCCGCGGTGCGCGAGCCGGGCTACGATGCCGCCCGCGCCGATCGTCTCTTCGACGCGGCCGGTTGGCGCCGCGGCTCGGACGGAATGCGACGCCGAGAGGGAGTTCCGTTACGGCTCGTCTACGTGCAGTTTCCCGAGTCGACGACCGGCGTCCGCGTCGCGACGGCCGTTCAAGCTGCGCTGCGCAATCGCGGCATCGACGTCGCGGTGAAGTCCGTGAGCAATGCCCAGCTCTTTCTGCCGCGAACCGGCGCGCTCGCAACCGGCAACTTCGATCTCGCCTACGTGCCGTGGACGATGGGCGCCGATCCTGACGACTCTTCGGTTCTGCGCTGCGGAGCGCCGTCGAATTACATGCGCTGGTGCGACAGCCGCGTCGACCAGCTCGAAGACGAAGCGCTCGCGCAAACCGATCCGTCGCAACGCAAACGCCTCTACCGCGAGATCGCCACGATCGTCGCGCGTCAGGTCCCGATCGTCTACCTCTTCAACGCCGACTACGTGTATGCGTATCGCAAGCGTCTGCGCGGATTCGACCCCAACGCCTTTCTGCCGACGTGGAACACCTACGACTGGCGCTTGAAGTGAACGAAGCCTTCGCTCTCGCTTGACAGGAAAAGTAACCTGAATTAACATTGTTCCCTAGGCGTTTGGGGGCAGTTATGAATATCGCCGATCTTCGTTGCCACGCTTGGGTCGTCGCCGCCGCGATACTCGCCGGGTGCACGATCGCGCCTTCGGCGAACCCCGCCCCGCCGCTCCTGCCGGCCGCCGGTCGCGCCGCCCACACGCTCGCGTCGTACGTGTTCGTAAGTGAATGCTGCCGCTATGCCAGTGGCGGCGGCAGCATTACGCTGTACACCCTCGGGCTCACCGGCGTCGCCGAACGGATTACTAAAGGGGCAGCGAATCCGGGCCTTATTACGATCGACCGCTCGGGACGGCTGTACGACATCGTGGGCCGGTACTACGACGGCGCCGTCACGGAGTACGATCGCGGCAGCGTGAGCCCATCGCGCCGTATCGAAAAGGACGACGCGTGGGCGGTAGCAACGGACAGCGCGAGCAATCTCTACGTCGATTCATGCCCGAAGTGCCACGAGTACGGATTCGGCAAGAGTTCGATCGAGGTGTATAAGGCCGGCACGACGAGGCTGCTGCGAACGATCACGAGGGGTATCGATGCGCCGCTCTCGCTCGCCATCGATACGAACGACGACCTCTATGTACTCAACGGCAGGTATCCTCATCCGGCGGTGGCCGTTTATGCGCCGGGATCGAGCGAGCCGCTACGCAAGCTCACGCGGGGCTTGTCGGGCCCGACGGTAGTTGCGCTCGACCCTTCGAACGACGTTTTTGTGATGAATGATCCCGGAAGCGGGGCGGGGAGCATCGCCGAATACCAGGCGCCGTCGGACAAACTCTTGCGAACGATCACCAGCGGGATCTCGAGTCCGCAAGCTATTGCGCTCGATGGCTCAGGGACGCTGTACGTTGCGAACGGCGCCGCCCGCGGCTGGATCTCCGTCTATTCGCCCGGCGTATCCACTCCGAGTTACGAGATCAAGAGCGGGGTGGATTATCCGAGCTCGTTGACGGTTGACGATCAGGATAATCTCTACGTTGCCAACGTTGGTTACGGCAGCCCGGTCCACGATCGCCGGGCCGTCTGCGTCTATGCGCCGAACGCTCAGAAGCCGCTGCGTTGTGTTCCAGGCGCGCGGCGCTACGATACGCCGACGTCGCTGGCGTCGGGCCCGTGAATCTATAGCGCCTTGACGGCGGCGGTCAGCGCGTCGACCGAGGCCTTGGCGTCTCCGAAAAGCATGGATGTGTTGGGAAGCTCGTAGAGCGGATTCTCGATTCCGGCGAAGCCCGAGCGCATCGACCGCTTGAGCACGACGACGTTGGCGGCCTTATCGACGTCGAGAATCGGCATGCCATAGATCGGAGAGCTCGTGACGGATCGTGCCGCGGGATTGGTTACGTCGTTGGCGCCGATGACCAGTGCGACGTCGGCGGTGGGAAACTCCGAGTTGACGTCCTCCATATCGAGCAGCTGATTGTACGGCACGTTGGCCTCTGCGAGCAGGACGTTCATATGTCCCGGCATGCGCCCCGCGACCGGATGAATCGCGTACAGGACTTTGACGCCGCGTTTCTCGAGCTGATCGGCAAGTGCTTTGACACTGTGTTGCGCTTGTGCGACCGCCATCCCGTATCCGGGCACGAAGATTACTTTTGAAGCGTAGGCGAGCATGACCGCCACATCGTCGGCGCTCGTCGCTCGGATCTGCTGCGGGCCGCCGCTACCGGCGGCGGGCTCCGTTCCGCCGGCCGAGCCGAACGCGCCGAAGAGCACGTTGGTCAGCGGCCGGTTCATCGCGCGGCTCATCGCGACCGTCAAGATCGTGCCGCTGGCGCCGACGAGCGCGCCGCAAATGATCAGCAGCGTCGAGTTGATTTCGAAGCCCGTAATCGCGACGGCCACGCCGGTGAAAGAGTTGAGCAGCGAGATGACGACGGGCATATCGGCGCCGCCGATCGGCAAGGTGAAGAGCACGCCGAGCACGAGGGCCGCGAGCAGAAGCATCGGATAGGCCCACTCGGGCAGCGTTCCTAGCGTCGCCACGAACCAGGCTCCCAGGCATAGGATCGCGAGTAGGACGATGCTGTTGACGACTTGCTGCCCTGGATAGGTGATGGGACGGCCCGTCATGACTTCCTGCAGTTTAAGAAACGCGATAATCGAACCGGCGAAGCTGATCGCACCGATGATTGCGGAGAGCACGAGCGACACGGCAACGATCGCATCCAAGTTTGCAACCGGAGCCCCGGTGAAATATTTCACCGTCGAAATTAGCGCCGCGGCGCCGCCGCCGGCGCCGTTGTAGAGCGCGACCATCTGCGGCATCGCGGTCATTCTTACTTTGATCGCGGCGTAAACTCCGACCAGTCCGCCGATCGCAATGCCGACGGCCACCGAGGGCCAGCCGGCGCCTCCCGTTTGAATGATAATGCCGACGAGCGCGATCGCCATTCCCGCCATCGCGAGCCGATTGCCGCGCCGCGCCGTTGCCGGCGAGTTTAGTTCGTGTAGCCCGTAGATGAAGAGCGCGATCGCAACGAGATCGGCGTAGTCGACCGCTACGCTCATTTACCGTCACCCTTGCGCCGGAACATTTGCAGCATTCGCTCGGTTACCGCGAAGCCGCCGAAGACGTTGATCGCTCCGAGCGTTACCGCCGCAACCGCCAGCGTCGTGAGCAGCGGGCCGTGCGTTACGCCGGCCAGCGCTGCAACGATCACGATCGCTCCTGCGAGTACGATTCCGTGGATCGCGTTGGTGGCCGACATGAGGGGCGTGTGCAGCGTCGTCGGCACCTTGGAGATCACTTCGAATCCTACGAAGACCGCGAGCAGAAGCACGGTGAGCGGGCCGACGAGACTTGCGAGTTCGTTCAGGATTGGCCTCCTCCAAGCAAGACGCTGCCGTCGCGCGCGATAACCGCGCCTTTGGCAACGTCATCGTTCATGTCGATCTCCAAGACACCGTCCTTGATCCACGGCGAGAGGAGGGCGTAGACGTTGCGCGAGTAGAGCCGGCTCGCGTCGGCCGGCATCGTGCTCGGCAAGTTCGTCGTGCCGACGATCGTGACGCCGTTGGGCGTCGTGACGATTTGATCGGCGACGGTCAGCTCGCAGTTGCCGCCGGCCTCGGCGGCGAGATCGACGATGACGCTCCCCGGTTTCATCGCGGCGACGGCCGCCGACGTGATAAGGACCGGCGCTTTGCGGCCCGGCACGAGCGCCGTCGTTATGACGACGTCGTTGGCGCCGATCTGCTCGGCCATCCATTGGCGCTGACGCTCCTGTTCTTCCGCGGAGAGCTCCTTGGCGTAACCGCCGGCCGTCTGCGCGTCGACCCCGAGATCGAACTCGAGAAAGTGCGCGCCGAGCGACATGACCTGTTCCTTGACGACGGCGCGCACGTCGTAGCCGCTTACGACGGCGCCAAGACGGCGCGCGGTAGCGATTGCTTGAAGTCCGGCGACGCCGGCGCCCAGCACCAGCACCGTCGCCGGTCGAATCGTTCCGGCGGCCGTCGTGAGCATCGGAAAGAACTTCGGCAGCGTCGTCGCGGCGAGCAGCACGGCCTTATAACCGGCGATGTTGCTTTGGGAGGAGAGCGCGTCCATCGTTTGTGCGCGCGTGATGCGCGGAATCATCTCCATTGCCAGGGCCGTAAGTTTCGCCGCCGCGAGGCGCTGCGTAAACGCCGGATCGCCGAGAGGATTGAGAAAGCCCACGACGACGCTGCCTTCGCGCAGGCTCGCGAGCGCGTCGTCGCTCGGGCGGCCGACGGTAACCAAGACGTCCGCCGCTCCGGCCAAAGACCGCTCATCATCTGCTAGGCTGGCTCCGGCCGCGACGTAGAGTTCGTCGGGAAATGCGGCGGCGTCGCCGGCTCCGCGCTGCACGCTAACGCCCACACCCGATTTAGCGAATCGCGAGACCGTTTCGGGCACGAGCGCCACCCTACGCTCCTTTACCGCAGCCTCGCGAGGAACGGCAATAATCATTGGTCGGGTCCTCTCATACGGCCCCAACGCGACGGCGCCCTTCGCGTGCCGGCGCGATTATGCGATGGTCACCGCATTTAGGAGATGTCCGATCTTCTCGATCCAGATCTCGAGGACGTCGCCGTCGGCGAGAAACTCGGCCGGAGTACGCGCGAAGCCGACTCCTTCGGGGGTGCCCGTCGCGATGATGTCACCTGGGAGCAGCGTCATTCCCTTTGAGAGCTCGGCGATGACGCGCGCGACGGAAAAAATCATCTCACCCGTGTTGCTGTTCTGCTTTTCGACGCCGTTGCGATGAAGGGTAATCGCCAGCGCTTGAGGGTCGCCCAGTTCATCGGGAGTGACGATCCAGGGCCCTATCGGACAGGTCGAATCCAGACTCTTGCCCTTGAACCATTGCCCGTGCTCGCGCTGAAGGTCGCGGGCGGTGACGTCGTTGAGAGCGGTGTAGCCGAATACGACGTGGAGCGCCTCGTCCTCCGGAACGTTCTTGCACTCGGCCCCAATGACGACGGCGAGCTCGGCTTCAAAATCGTATTCTTTCGAAACGCGCGCTTCAAGGCACAAATCGTCTCCGGGGCCCGCGATTGCCGTCGGAGCCTTGGTAAAAAAAGTCGGAACGCTGGGGAGTTTCAACTCGCGTCCGGCAGCTCGCGCGCCTTCTCTTGCGTGCTCCAGATAGTTACGTCCAACGCAGAAAACGTTGCGCGACGGGCGAACCGGCGCATCTAGCGTGACGCTTTGCAGCTCGACGAGCTCATCGGCGGTATGCCAGGCGACGCGCTCGTGCGGTGCGAGCTCCAGGTAATCGCGAAGCGTCGGTGTAGCGATCGTGCGGATCAGGTCGCCCTCGAGAACGCCCGGACGAAACCGGCCGTCACCCGACCGGTACGTCAGAAACTTCAAGCCGGTGGCAGCGTGATCTGCGGGCTTGGCGGGCTCGGCTTGGGGCTCGGCGTAGCGCCGCGTATCTGGTTCAGAGAAGGCAGCTTCGCGTTCTGCTCTTGCTCTCGTTGGCGGTCTTCCGCCGCTTGTTTTCTGGCGTTCTCGATCATGACGTTGGCAGCGCCATCTTCGTCGCCCCAATTGCCGCCGGCCGAAACCAGAGCGATGCTCCGCGTGACCCCGTGCGTCTTGGGGTTGTAGTCGTACGAAACGCGGTAGAGACCGACCTGGGCCGTGCCGTTGGGCCGCCGAATCCACATCTGTAAGGCGTTGCCGAACGTTTGAATGTTAAACGATGTGATCTTGCAATTCTTGGTCGATTTGATTCGTACGACCTGGCCCTTTTTGTTGACCTCGACAACGGCTTCCGTGTGCAAGGGAACCGTGGGAAGCGCGAAATGCGGAGCCGCCGGTGCGGTTGCCGCGGCACTCGGGACGGCGGCGCCGCCGACGATAGCCGCAAGCGCTAAAGAACTCCAGCTTAGCGATTTCATCATTGAGGATTGGCGCACTAGTTGCGTGAGAGCACCGCGAAGGGATGCCCGCAGGAACCGCAGGCAACCACCACTTGAAGGTGCGGTTTTTCGCGCACGGTTCGCGCTTCGTCGGCGCCCTCTTCAAAGCCGCAGAAACGGCACCGCGTCGAGGTGGGTCTCTCTCCTGCCGCCTGTTCGTCCACGATGCTCGGCTTTACGCGGGCTTCGCGCTTCAACCTGCCGAAGCAGCGCAGACGAATGATGGCCGCTCGTCTGGTAGCCGTTGCTCTGCTCGCCTTCGCGCTCAACCTGTCCGCCGCGCAAGCCGAGCGGCCGATCGTCGATTTGCATCGTCTCGATTCGTACTTTCAACTTTTTGCCGGCGACTCGAGCGACCCGTGGAAAACGGCCACGGTCCGGCTGGACACCTATTCAAGCGCCGTCGTCGCC
The DNA here is from genome assembly GCA_963736775.1 of Vulcanimicrobiota bacterium. Lineage (GTDB taxonomy): Bacteria > Vulcanimicrobiota > Vulcanimicrobiia > Vulcanimicrobiales > Vulcanimicrobiaceae > Cybelea. The sequence goes on from CAVTPY010000013.1 coordinate 244,844, forward strand.
TTTTCGGTCTACGCAGTTAATCCCGCGGACGTATTGACGGCGGGTTCGAATTTCAGTCCGCGCGCGATCGACACGACTCGGCGTCACCCGATACTCTCGTTCGGGTTCACGCCGCCGGGCGGTTATCAGTTTGCGTCGAACCAGGTGGACGTGCCGCTTGGAACACGTGAGGGTTTCTTCGTGGTCGAAGCCCGCCGAGGCGACGTCGGCGAACAAGTTTGGATCAACCGTTCACGAGTCGGCCTCGTCTCCAAAGAAACGCCAAGCAGTTTTCTTTTTTACGGCATGGATCTGGGAACGGGTATGCCCCTAGCGCGGATGCGCGTGCAGCTCGTCGTCAATAACAATTTCGTTACCGCGCTGACGGACGGCCAAGGTGTTCTGCGCTGGAATCGCTCCTCTCGTCCCGTCTTTGCACTGGCGCAGTGGGGAGAGAGCTATGCATTCTTGAGCCTTTTGCCGCAGGCACCGTTTCCAGCTACGATCGTCGGCGTGCGAACCGATTCGGCGGTCGTTCACGCCGGAGAAGTCGTCCGCGTCGCCGGTTTTGCCCGGACGCGCTCGAACGGCGTTCTGCGGGCCGGTAGCGGAAGCGCGCTCGTTTCCGTGCGCGACGGCGCAAAAACGATCGCCGCGCGGCGCGTCCCGATCGACGATGCTGGAGCGTTTTTTACCGCGCTTACGATTCCGGCCGGCGCTGCCGCCGGCGATTACGCGGTGCTGGCGCAAGTGGGCGCCGGAGTCGGCGGCGCCACGGTGCACGTCGATGCAAATGCCGGCGACCTTTCGCTCGACGTGAGCGCCGTTTGCGGCAGCACGTGCGATTTTCGCGAGGACGTACCCTTGCTCGTGCACGCGTCGCGTGGCGGCGTTCCCGTGCGAGTAACCGTCGTGCGGTCCCCCCACGTCTATCTCGGCTATAATACGCCCGACGGTACGCCGTGGGCGACGACGCAGTGGTTGGACGAAACGGTTTCGGTCGACGGCAGCGGCAACGCGACGGTGTACGTCCCGCGACCGCTCGACGACCTTGGCTCGACGTATGGCGTGCACGTCGAATCGGACGGAGCGACCGCCGACACTCGCGTCACCGTGCCGACGGCGCAGGCCGCGATTCGTTTGAACGTGGACCGAGTCGAGCAGAGTTTGGGCACGCCGCTTAACTTCGACGTTTATGCGGAGGCGCTCGATGGCAAGCCGCTCGCAAATGCAAGCGTTACCGTTGCGCTCATGCACGGAAGATCGACTCAAGCGCAACAAATAACGCTCGACGGCGACGGTCACGCGCGTGGCAGCTTCACGTCTGCGGAGCTGGGAACGAACTTGATTTTCGCCTCCACCGACCACGGCGGTCGCGCCACGGATGCCGTCGCGGTGCAGATCGATCCACAAGCTTCGACGCCGGCGACGGACGGGCGCAGTCCCAACGTGCGGATCGCCGTGGGAGCGAGTTCGTACCGTGCCGGAGAAGAGGTCGCCGTCAACGCGGATGCGCCGGGATCGCAGGGCGACGCGCTCATCACCTTCGAAAGTGCCCTGGGGTTGCAGTTCAGCGTGGCAGGAACGAACGGCGGACATGCGGTCGCGAAGTTGCACGCCGCCAACGCGGCGGGAGAGCTCCGCGTGGGTGCCGCGTTCGTTTGCGACGGCGCGATCGCGTGGAGCACCGTTCCATTGGCGCTCTCCGCTCCGGGACGTCCGCATCTATCGAGCCTGTCGGTACGAAGCGAACATTTTGCGCCCGGAGAAGACGCGCGGGTGGTGTTTGAGGAAGGGAGCGAAGGCCGCGGCACGTTTGTCGTCCGAATCAGCCGCGGGACGCCGTCGGGCAGTGCGCTCTTCTCGTCGGCTCCGGCACTTTTGGCACTTGGCACGTCGACGACGCAAAGCAGCGCTCCGGAAGCCGTTACCTGGCATCCCTCGGTCGACTCGACCGGGAATCACGCGCAGATACTCGGCTTCGTTCGGCGGACGCAGCCGCCACCGGACGAATCGCTGCCGCAAGCGCAGACCGAGACCGTCTCTTGGAAGGTCGCGCGCGGCGGCGCGGACGGAATCGCGGTCGAGTTGCCGTCGCGCGGCGGGCGTTATCTGCTCTCGGCGCTCGATATCTCCGACGACGGAAGCGTGAGTGCCGGCTCGTCGATCGTCGAGGTTCGCTGACGCCGTGGCGCTGATGCTGCTCGACACCTACGGACTGGTCTACCGGGCGTATTTTGCGCTCCCCGGATTAACCACGAGCAGCCGGAACTCCGATCAATGCCGTTTACGGCTTCACGATGATGCTCAACAAACTGATCGCCGACGAGAAGCCGACCCACGTGGTAGCGGCCTTCGATAAAGGCATGCCGGCCGAACGCGTCGCGTTGTATGCGGAGTATAAAGCGCAGCGGCGCGCAATGCCCGACGATCTGCGCGGACAGTTCGCACTCGTGCGCCAAGTCCTGGCGACCTATCGCATCCCCGTCGTCGAAATGGAAGGTCAGGAAGCGGACGATGTCATCGCGACGCTCGCGCGCCAAGCACAAGAGGCCGGCGAGCAAACGATCGTGGTCACCGGCGATCTCGATTTATTGCAGATCGTCGACGATCGCGTCACCGTCCTCGTGACCAGGCGCGGCATAACGGAGCTCGGGCGCTACGATCCGCTCGCCGTTCGGGAACGCTTCGGGCTCGAACCCGCGCAGCTGCCAGATTACCGGGGCCTCAAAGGGGACCCATCGGACAACCTTCCCGGAATTCCCGGCGTCGGCGAAAAGACCGCAAGCAAACTTCTTCAGGCGGCCGGCTCTCTCGACGCGCTCGTTTCGAATCCGGGCCTTGCGGGCAATCCGAAGCTGGAACGCTTGATCGAAGAGTACGGGCAGCAGGCCTGCCTCTGCCGGGCCGTTTCCGTCGTACGAAGCGACTTGCCGTTGACGGTCGATTGGGAAGGTAGCCGCTACACCGTGCCCTCCGACGCCGAGCTCTATCGCCTCTACAGCGAGCTCGAGTTCAAGACGTTGCTGGCAAGACTCCAGCCTTCGTCGGATCTGCCGCTGCTCGAGATCACGGCAAAAGTAAGCGGCGACTACCGAAGCTACGTGCCGTCGGTCGATCCGCCGGAGTTCGCGAGCTTGGCGGAAGAACTTCGCTCGTTACGCGGCGCCGGGCGCGTCGTCTTTGCGCTGACCGGCGACGCGATCGGAGTGACCGCCCTCGAAGGCCAAGGCGTTTCCTTTTCTGTGAGCGCGCTCTCCCACGAAAACGTGCGAGATGCGGTGCGAGGACTCTTGGACGGCTCTACTCGAGCCGGCGGCTACGACGTCAAGAAGCTGGTTCACATTTTTCATTCCGCGGGGATCGATGACGCCCGGTTTTCCGATGATGCAATGATCGCCGCGCACTTGCTCGACCCCACGCGCGGCTTTGCCGACGTCGAGGATGCGGCGTCGCAGCTCTTGGGTCTCGGGTTGCCCGGCGACGCTGCGGCAGCTGCCGATGCGGCGTTCCGGCTCATCGCCAAAGCGCGAATTGAGCTCGAGCGCCGCGGCCAGTTGCGGCTTTACGAAGAGTTGGAGTTGCCGCTGGCACCGGTGCTGGCAAACATGGAGGAGGCCGGCATAGCCATCGATTCCGACGAACTGCGCGTCGTCGGCGACCGCGTCGACACGGCGGCCGAGCAGCTGCGCAAGCACATATACGATTTCGCAGGCGAAGAGTTCAACATCGGATCGCCGCAGCAGCTCGGCAAGGTCCTCTTTGGAAAACTCAACATTCCGGGGGGAAAGAAGACGAAAACGGGATTTGCGACCGGCGTCGAGGTGCTACAGGGCTTGGCGCGGGATTATCCCATCTGCGCGTTGGTCCTGGAATGGCGCGAAGTGACCAAACTCAAGAACACGTACGTCGACGTGATTCCGCAGCTCGTCGATGAAAGGGACGGCCGCCTGCGCACCGAGTTCAACCAAACCGCGACGGCGACGGGCCGCCTCTCGTCCACCAACCCCAATCTGCAAAACATTCCGGTGCGCGGCGAGCTTGGACGCCGGATTCGCCGTGCCTTTACCGCAAAGAGCGACGCTTACGTTTTGCTCGCTGCGGACTACAGCCAGATCGAGCTTCGTGTGATGGCGCATCTTTCGGGCGATGAAGGGTTGCGGCGGGCCTTTGCGCAGTCGCAGGATATTCACGACTTCACCGCGCGTCAAATCTTCGGCATCGCACCCGGCGTGCCGGTCGATCCTAATCAACGTCGGATGGCAAAGAGCGTCAATTTTGGGCTCTTCTACGGAATGTCGGATTTTGGCTTGGCGCAGCGCCTCGAGATCGGTCGCGCCGAAGCAAAAGAGATTACGACGGCGTACTTCGCGCGTTTTCCGGACGTGCGCGTTTATATCGATCGCACGATCGAGGAGGGGCGGCGCAACGGCTACGTCTCGACCATCCTCGGGCGCCGGCGTTACATGCCGGGATTAACGTCGGGCAACTACATGCTGCGTGCCGCGGCGGAGCGAGAAGCGACCAATGCGCCGCTACAAGGCAGTGCGGCGGATCTCATGAAGCTGGCGATGGTGCGAATCGACCGCGCTCTGCGAGATTCCGAACTCGACGCCACGATGCTGCTGCAGATTCATGACGAGCTCATCTTCGAGGTGCGTGCGACGCAGCTGAGCGAGACCGCGGATCTCGTTCGTTCGCACATGGAGAGCGCCATCGAATTGTCGGTCCCGCTGGAAGTGACGCTCAAAGCGGGGCGAAACTGGTACGACGTCGAGCCGATGAACGAAGAAAGCTTCGAGCATGTTTAACGTTATCGTGCTCGCAGCCGCGCTCGCAACGATCGTCGTCCACGCGCCCAAGGCGGATCTGACGCTGGAAACCGCTCGTACCGAGCCTGCGCGGGAGCAGGGCCTGATGGATCGCGCCGTGCTCGCGCCGCACACGGGGATGCTGTTCGTTTTCGAGCGTGACGAACGCGTCGATTTTTGGATGAAAGATACGCTGGTGCCGCTGGATATGATCTTTATCGCGGGCGACGGTACGGTACGACGCGTCTTCTCCAACGTACCGGTCGTCGCACCAACGCTCCCCGACGAGCAGATTCCTCGAGAAGGGGCGCCGGCGAAATACGTGATCGAGCTGCCGGCGGCAGAAGCGTCGGCCGACGGAATCGTTGAGGGCGTCAAGCTCGACCTGAGCGGCGCACCCCCGGCTCAACCCTAAACTTTGTCATCTTAAGGAATGTCATCCTGATCTTGTCGAAGGGCGAAGAGTGCCCGAATTGCCCGAGGTCGAAACGATCGTGCGCGGCCTGCGCCGCTCCGTCGTCGGTAAGACGATCGCATCAGCCGACATAAGACTCGCTCGCATGGTTGTTGCGCCGCGCGGTGTGGACTTTGTGCAGGCAATATCGGGAAGCCGGATCGTTGCAACGCGCCGTCGTGGAAAGTACGCGGTGATCGAGCTCGACTCCGGCCGCTCGCTCGTCGTCAGTCTGCGGATGACGGGCCGTCTCATCGTAACCTCGCGCGAGGCCCCCGAGTACCCGCGCTCCCACGTGGTGTTGCACTTTATGGGCGGCGAGCGGCTCCATTTCGCCGACGTGAGGACGTTTGGGCGAATGCGTCTGGTCGAGCCGGGGGAAGCGTGGGACGGGGAGCTCGGCCTGGAACCGCTCTCCAGCGGCTTTACACCAGAGGCCTTTATCGGTATGCTGGCGGAGCGGACGAAGTCGAGCAAAGCGTTCTTGCTCGATCAGCGGCGCATCGCAGGCATCGGCAACATTTATGCTTGCGAGGCCCTCTGGGAGGCTCGGATTCGTCCCAGCCGGCCGGCAGGGGCATTGACAAGAGCGGCGGCCTGCCGCTTACACGACAGCATCGTTAACGTTTTGCGACGCGCCATCACCAAGCGCGGAACGAGCGTCGACGATTACGTGGACGCCGAAGGCCTCAAGGGCGGTTTTCAAAACCACCTTACGGTTTACGGGAGGCAGGGCCGGCTTTGCCCGCGGTGCCGAACGAGCAGGATCGTGCGCACCGTCGTGGCGCAGCGCGGAACGTGGTGGTGCCGGAGATGTCAACGATAAAAAAATATAAATATAAAAATATAAAGGTAGGATCATTCAAATCTCAACAACGCAAGTCGCTCCCATTCCCGAACAAGAAGATCAGTTAGCGCTCGAACAGCAACTCTACGAAGAATCGCTCAAGGTTCTCGACGAGGGACAAGTTCTCACCGGAACGATCGTCCAGAGAGACAAAGACGAAGTGCTGGTCGACGTCGGCGGAAAGTCCGAAGGCGTACTTCCTTTCCGCGAGTTATCCCTCGCCATCGATTCCAAACTGCTCAAGGTCGGCGATACCATCGAAGTGATGGTTCACCGCATCGACGAAATGGACGGAACCCTCTTTCTCTCCGAGCGCCGGGCGCGCGCGCTCAAGACGTGGGAGAAGGTGATCGAGGCGCACAATCGCGACGAAGTCATCGAAGCGACCGTCACGCAAGTCGTCAAAGGCGGCGTGCTGGTCGATCTTGGGATGCGGGGATTCGTGCCGGCTTCGCAGATCCGCCGTCAGCCCGTCGGAAACCTCGACGAGCTGGTAAGTCAGCACCTCCGGCTGAAAGTCATCGACCTCGATCACAAACGTCATCGCGTCGTCCTTTCGCAGCGACTCGTTTTGGAAGAAGAGCTGCAAGCGAAAAAGCAGGAGCTTCTCGACACTCTCGAGGTCGGGCAAATCCGCTCGGGAGTCGTCGTGCGTCTCGCCGACTTCGGGGCATTCGTGGACCTTGGCGGCATCGACGGATTGATTCACAACAGCGAGCTCTCGTACTCGCGAATCAAGCACCCGTCCGAAGTCGTGAAGATTGGCGACGTCGTGCAAGTCGAGATCATGAAGTTCGATCCGGAGGCGAAGAAAGTCAGTCTTTCGCTCAAGCACGCCCTGCCGGATCCGTGGGATCAGTACGCCGACCGTCTGTACGAAACCAACAAGCTAGCGGCCGCGATCGTCAAAGTTACGCCCAACTACATGTTGGTTGAAGTGATTCCCGGCATTCTTGCCATGGTGCCCAAAGGCGAGTTCGATGCGTCGGCGCAGTTCGTTGCCGGTCAGGAAGTCGAAGTGACGCTCGTGTCGATCAATCACGCAACGCGGCGGATCACGGCCTCGATCCAGCACGTCGCCGACGTACCGCTCGAGGAAATCGAAAAGTACGCGGTCGAGGAAGAGATCGGCGAAATCGAAACGGCTGCGCCGGCCCCTCCGGAGCCGCTTCCCGGGGAATAGCGCCGCGCCGTGCGCGTTGGTTTGACCGGCGGCATCGGAGCGGGGAAGAGCGCGGTCGCCGCGATCCTCGGCGAGCTTGGCGCCTTCCTCGTCGATACCGATGCCATTGCGCGCGAAGTCGTCGCGCCGCAGAGCGATGGACTTTTAGCCGTCGGCCGAGTCTGGCCGCAAGTCGTGCGGAACGGCGCCTTGGACCGGGCCGCGCTCGCCGACATCGTCTTTAACGACTCCGATGCGCGCGACCGCCTCAACGCGCTGCTCCATCCGCACATTCGGCGCATCGCGCTGGAACGCGAGCGGCGTGCCGGGCCGGACCAGCCGATCGTCCACATCGTGCCGCTGCTCTTCGAGACCGGCTACGATCGCCTTGTGGATAAATCCATCGTGGTCGTCGCACCGCTCGAAGCTCGGATCGATCGGGTCGTCGAGCGCGACCGGAGCGACGAGGGGCGAGTACGGGCGCGAATGGACGCTCAGGTCGATCCCGACGTGGCGCGCCGGCGTGCCGACTTTGTCATAGAGAACAACGGTGACCTTGAGGAACTGCGCGAGCGGACTCGTGCGGTCTACGAAGCACTTCGCTCAACGGGTTTTAGCTAAATTTACCTTCAAACGGCGAATTCTCAGCAAATCCAGAGTTTGCCGAGCGCTTGTATGGGAAAGGAGAATAATACCCACACCAAGGAGGATGAGTCTAGATGGCACAGGATTCGGGACAGTCGGGCGGCATGAGCGTCCGCGAGGCGGGCCGCCGCGGCGGCGAACGCGTTAAAGCAAAATACGGCTCGGAGTTTTATGAAGAAATCGGTCGTAAGGGTGGGGAAGCCACCAAGAGTAAGTACGGACCCTCGTTCTACGAGGTCATCGGTCAGAAGGGCGGTCAGCGCCCCAAACGGAAGGCGACGGCATCATAGGACTTCACCAGCGGTAGCGACGAGCAATGGCTGAAAAAAACGAGCGCGCGCCAAAGCGCGAAATGTCGGTGCGCGAGGCCGGAAAAAAGGGCGGCGACACCGTGCGCGACCGCTATGGTTCGACGTTCTACGAAGACATCGGCCGCAAGGGCGGTAAAGCCACGCGCGACCGTCACGGCGTAGAGTTCTACGAGACGATCGGGCAAAAGGGCGGCAAGGTCGTCAAGGAAAAGTACGGTTCGGATTTTTACGAAGAGATCGGACATAAAGGCGGCCAAAAAGTCAAGCGACTGATCGCCGAGGCAAAGAAAAAGCTCGGCGATAAAGACTGACCCAACGTCAGCGGTGGAGTTCGACTCCCCCGCTGACGTTGCCGAGACGGATGCTGTCGTCGTCAAAGTTGACGGTGATATTCGTGATAACGAGCGTCTGACCACCAGAATGTACGTAACTAGGATGCGCCATACGCAAGACTTTGGCGTCGTTTGTCCACGTCACCAGGTCGGTGTCGAACGAGCGCTTTTCGGGGTCGTCGATCCGTTCGATATGAACCTTTCCGACCGCGGTGAAGTCAAGCGTCGAGATGTTGACCGTAATGTGCTTGGCCGAAATTCGTAGATAAGGTTTTCCCTTTCGAAAGACTACTCCGTTGCGTACGCCGTCGACGCTGCCGCTCAGGCCGTCGGGTGAAAGGCGCGCGCGGTCGTAATCGAAGCTCCACGATTTCGTCGTAATGTGATTATTGAGCACGTGGCCGCCACGCAGCTCGATCGGCATTTGAGCGGGCGGAAGCGGCGGAACTCCTCTTCCTGCCAACACGATCTCGACCACAACGTAAACAAAGAGAAGGAGGCCGCCGCCGATGGCCAGCCGTCTCCATAACGCCTTTCTACGGCTCACGCGAACTCGCAAACTCGGCTCGCGCCCGCGGAACCAAGAAGAGGAGCGCGTACAAGGCGATCATCGCAAACGCGATGCGTGTCGGACCGATGCGGGCGAAGATCGTCGGTACTCGACGGCCCACCCGGCCAATCACCGTGGTTTGCCGCTCGATGCGGCTGCGCGTCTGCCACTTTCCGTCCGGAGCAACGATGCCGCTGATGCCGGTCGCCGCGGCCCGCACGACGTAGGCTCCGCTCTCTACGGCTCGGAGCTGAGCGATTTGTGCGTGCATGTAAGGCCCGGAGGTGGTTCCGAACCACGCGTCGTCGGTGCTCACGACGAGAATCTGGGCGTTGCGCTGCAGTTGAGCGTACGCGAGATCGGAGAAGGCTGACTCCCAGCAGATGAGCGGCGCGATGGAGAGCGCCGTGGTGGAATAGACGCCGTCATCCTTCCCGCGGGTAAGACCTCCGTTGAGCGCCCCTATGTAGGGCAGCCACGAGAGGAAGGCCCGGCCCGGAAACCATTCGGCAAAAGCCACGAGCTGGCGCTTCCGGTAGATATTGGATGTGCCGTCCGGCGCGAAGATATAGAGCGCGTTGTAAATTCTGAGGACCGGCGGCATCGATGCCTCCGGCGACGATCGTGCTGTCGAGACGGCGCGCGAGACCCGAAAACTCCGAGAGCAACCCGGGGTCGAGGTTGATCGCAGTGGGGATCGCGGTCTCCGGCCAAACGATCAGTCGTGGATGCACGCGATCCAAGGCGAGCGTCATCTCCGTATAGCGGCGAACCGCCAGGGCGAGCGCGCTCCATTTGAACGACTGAGGGATGTTGCCTTGTACGGCAGCGACCGGAATCGTCGGAGGCGGCAGCGCACGCGCCGGCCAGAATGCCCACGCGGCCAGCGTGAGAACCGCCGTCGACGCGACGGCCGCACCCAGCGGTCGCCACGTCTTGCGACGCAGGGCGTCCGCGACATACGCGCCGAGCGCGCAGAGGACGAACGTGACCCCGTAGGTTCCGGCGTAGGCGGCGATCGCTCGCAGCGGCGTATCGGCTTGTGTGTAGCCGAGCTGATCGAAAGGTGCGGCAAGGACGCCGATCGATCGCAGCCACTCGCAGATCGTAAACGCTGCGGCCGCGCCGAGCGGTGCGATGGCGGGACGCATGCGTGCGTACGCAATTGCGCAGAGGGCGCCGGCTAACGCGATGAAGGGCGCCTCGATCAAAGCGGGTCCGACTGCGAGAAACGGTCCGAAGACGCCGATATAGCGTCCGACCGTGTGGCCGACCCACGCAAAGTCGATTGCAAAAAAAATGAACCCGGCTAACCAACCGAGTAGCGCGGCGCGCTTCCAGGAAGCGCCTTGCCAAAGCCAGAACAGCATTGCCGTTCCGAACGGGGCGAGCCAAGCCGCGCCTAGCTTCGGAAACGTTGCCGCTAAAAGGACGGCCGCGCAAGCAGCAACGCCTGCATCGCGCAACGACAGCGAGGAGACCATGATACGCAGATTGAGTTTCGGTTTTGTAGTCGTGCTAGTAACGGCGTTCATCGTTGTGGCGTGCGGTCGTCAGGTTACGCCGAATCCTCCGGGTCTGGGGCCCGGCGGCGCGCCTCCGGGATACATAGCCATACACTATGATGTCTATTCTCCCTTTAACTTCTCGAACTATCAATATATGATCGTCTTCAATACATCGGGAACCGGAGTAACGCCGTCGACCGACACCGTGCAAACGAACTGGGCGGGCTATTCGTTCGCCCTGGTTGCATTGGGCACTGCGGGAACCTCGTATGCGGAGGCCGTACAGTTCGTTCGAAATCAAAATCCTCACATTCCTCCGTCGTGGCTGAAACTAGGAACCACGCCGGGCCAGCTCAACTACAATCCAAACAGCAACGGTCAGGGCACGGAGTTCTCGATGGTCGCTCAAAAAGCCATCTTTAAAGGGGTTGCATCCCCAACGCCTTCGCCGAGCGCCAGTCCGAATAATATCTGGACGTTCAATGCGTTCGTCTCCCAGGCCAGCCAAGGCCAGTGGCTCTTCCTCGATTCGATGGGAGCGGGCGGCCCGATCGACCCGCAGTTCATCTCGCCGAAGCTCTGTATGACCGAACCCTTCGACAACACCTACTTCGGGCAATTTACGCCCAACGATCCCACGGCCCAGATCGTAAGCATCGAGGTCTCCAACAACCCCGTCTCGGCAAAGCCGTGTCCCTAGGAGCTTGCAGATGCGTGAAATTGGCGTCGAGTGCAGCTACGACATCTGCAATTGTACGGTAACCTCGCCGATCGGAACCGGCGAAGTCTATTGCAGCGAGACTTGCCAAGATGCGTCCGAATCGAGTATCGAAGCGGATAACTGCGTCTGCGGCCACCCACCCTGCGACGAACCCTAGGAAGCGTTGATTCGCCCATTTCGTTGTCGCCTCGGGGTTCATTTACCAGAGTAAACTTCACCCCTCGGCTCCTAGAACTGGGCTGAATCAACGCTTCCTAGCACTTTGCGATTCCATTTTCAAAAGAGATCTTTAACTTCCAGCCGGTGGCGAGCGTTCGACGTGATGCCGAAGAAGCTCTGACCGAGGAGCGCAGGCATGGATGCCGGAGCGACGAGGCAGCGCAGCAGGAGCGGAGCTGGAGGCGGAGCGACGAGCGGTTCTGAGGCGTCACGTCGAACGCTCGCCACCAGCTAGAAGTTAAAGGTCGTCGGCACCACTTGCTGTGGAGCGCCGACCTGGAAGACCGCAGTTTGCGTCGGAAATGCCAGCAGATTCAAGCCGACATTGATCGCCGCTTGAGACTCGTTGTAGAGCACCAGAAGTTGATAGCAGTTGCCGATCGTCCGAGTGTAGTAGATGATCTTGTCGGCGATCATTTCTCCCGGGCCCTTCCAATTGAGATTCGTGACGAACTGCAGCGATGCGTCGCGGCCGAACGGCGTAGAAAGCTGAAGGTTCGTCGTCTCGAAACCCGCCCCAGGACCGGGGATGAACGAGCCGCTGAGCAGCAATACCGAGCGGGGCGACGGGCGTGCCGAGAGCTGATAGCTCAACGGCTGAGCGATGCCGTCAAAGTTCGTCGTATAGCCAACCGAAAACGCGTAGACGTCGTCGTTGAAGAGCCGAACCAAATCTTGCGCGTTCTTGGTGTTCATCGTCGGCTGCTGGTCGAGATACTGAAATGGCACGAGCGCGGGCCCGTTATAGTTGGCTTCGTTATAGGTGGCCGTGTTGACGATGTGCGAGCTGATCGGCGTCGTCAAGCTGAAGTCTTGTTCTATCGCAGCCTTAAGGTCGCCGGTGCCGTAGGCATACTGGTCGATCGTTACGGTACCTTGAAAGTCGCTCCCGAGCACCTTTTCCTCGGCGGGACCGACGACCAAGTTCGCGTCGCCGCGCCACGTCGCTAGGCTCAGCGGCTGGCCATCGCCGGAGGGCTGGCTGTATTCACCGACCGTGAGGTCGGCGGAGAGCGGAATGAAAAAGTGTTGGAAGAAATCGGAGGGCCGCACTTCGAACTCCGGGATCTTGTCGATGCCGGCCGTCTCGAGGCCGTAAAGCTTGTCGAACTCCATCTGGTAATCCGCGCCCGCGGTCGTGTACTGCAGCAAGTAGTCGAACTCCGACTGGTTGCTGAACGACGTCAATCCGCCAAAGCTTGCATTGCTGTCGCTGTCGTCGAACGTCGTCGTCTGGTTCAGGTTCTCGTTGAACTGGCGCGTATCGGTGACCGTGAAACTATCGCTGCTGGATTGTCCACCCACGGAGCTGTGGGTGAAGCTGTAGTTCTGCGACGTTTGCGTGGTTTGGTGCACGATGGATTCGGCGATCGTCTCGTTGGGGGGGATGCTCACGAGCGGCCCGTAGTTCGATTGGTACGAAAACTGAAAGTTGCTTTTCAGGTGCTGCGAAATATTCTCTTGTTCTCCGAGAGCGAGATTCGTCTGCCGCCCCCCCTGGAGCTGATCGTTGATCGTGTAAAGGTTGAGGCTGACGCTGCGGCGGCCTCGCTTGCTGGAATAGAAGCCAACGTAGCCGAGGCCCAAGCCCTCCTTCGTAAAGTAGTTCACGATGTAATAGCCGTAGTAGTACTGGTCTTTGCCGAACGGGATCTGGATTTTGATCCAGGCGCCCTCGTACGAGTCGTAGCCGATCTCCGGAAACCACCGCGCGTGACTCGGGCCGCTAGTAACGTTTCGTAGCGGAATGATCAGCAAGGGAAGATAGAAGATGGCTGCCGCGCCGAGCCAGAGCACTGCATTGTGGATAACGATCCTATCGCCCGGGTAGACATCCATGTTCTTGCCCGTGATGTGGTAGCCGCCACGCGGATTCTCGCACGTGGTGACGTATGGCTTGTCGCCGTGCGCCGTTCCATCCGGGTTGGTATAAAGGTCGTCCGCCGAAAAATGAACGAGACCGCGCTCGAGTCCCTCGTCGCTCGCTCCTTTGCCGTTGACGAGTTTCGCCGTCTGTTCGACGGTATCGAAGATGATCGTGTCGGCTGCCAATATCGAGTTGTGCTCGTGATTGACGATAAACGGATGACCGGTGATCGTCATCGTTCGAACGCCATCGAAGTGGGCGCGTTCGCCGACGATCTCTTCGTCGGCGTAATAAATGTGTACGTTGCCGACCGCGTCGCTGGGTTTGCCGCGAGCGCGGTTACCGCTCCACGAGTCGGAAATTACCGCAATGTAACCCGGCGAGAGCGTCGGGACGCCCGTGGGTTCCGGAGTCGGCGCCGGCGTCGCTTGTCCCGCGGGCGTGATCGGAGGGGGCGACTCGCCGCCGCGCACGAGAAAGATCGGTTCCAAGGATGGCAGCGGGTTTGGCGTTCCTGATGGAATCGGCGGGGGCGTGACGGCCGGCGTTTGACCGGGGAACGGATGCGGGGTTGGATTGAGGGTGTAGGTGCCGTTGCTGACGCCCGGCGGTACGTTGGGAGGCCCGGGCGTGGCCGGCGGTGCGGGAGTCGGCGTGGAAGCCTGAGCCACTATCGGCGTGTCGTCGCGGTAATGCTGGGCGCACGTCTGCGTGTTGAAGAGCAGCAGTGCGAGCTGCTGTTGATCGTTGCTCGCAGCTTGTGCCGACACCGGAAACAGACTGCCAAGGTAGGCAGCGAGCAGCGCAACCGCGCCTAAGCCGCGACGTCTTCGCAAGCGCGCCGGCACGCCGTCAGCGCTCTTCCAGCCAGAGAAGAAGGACGCCCGCGACGCCCACGATGACGTTCGGCAACCAGGCCGCGAGGAATGGATTCAACGCGCCGTTGCGGCCAAACGCGGAAGCCGCCGAAACCATAAGATAGTAAGAGAAAAATGCGATGATCGAAAGGGTGATGCCGAGCGTGCGCCCCCGCTTGCCGAATCGCAACGCCAAAGGAACGGCGAGCACGACGCCGATGATGCAGGCGAAGGGCCAGGAGAGCTTGTCGGCAAGGTTGATCTGCAAGTTGCCCATCGCGGTACCGCCGATCCCTTGAGCCTGGAGCGCGTTGACTTGCGTGCGCAGCGACTTGCTGCTCATCGTCCAGGGATCGTTATTCACCTGGCTGACGAACTGCGAGGCCGTCTCGCCCAGCGGCAGTCCTATCGAGATGCTCTTGACGCGTTGCTGATTGGTGAGAAATCCTTCGTCGTTGTACCGGGTGTCGATCACGTCGTGCAGGTTCAGAATACTGCCCTGCACGATCGCGGTCTTCGCCTGAAGCGTCTCGTTCCACGGACCGTATTTTGCGGGCTTGAAGATCTGCACGTCGAGCATCGTCTTGTTGTCGAGCGCGACCTGACCTACGTAAAACGTGTTCCCCGTGTCGGGATCCTTACGAAAAAACTGCGGCTCCACGGGAAGCGAGTCCGTGTGATAGATGATCTGGTAGAACGTGCGCGTCGAGAGATCGACGGATGCCGGAGCAACCCATTCGTTTATGCTGTAGGAAATCAGAAACATTCCGACACCGAAGAGCACCGGAGCGAGTGCGATTCGCATGACCGAAATGCCGGCCGTGCGCATCGCGGTCACCTCGTTGTCGCCCATGACTCGCCCCATGGCCAACAACGCGGCAAACAGAGACGCGAACGGAAACGCCATTGGGGTGGCCTGGGGGATGCGGAACACCACGAAACGCAGCACTAAGAAGAACGGCGCGTGCTGATTGATGATGTAATCGGCGGCAAGAAAGAAAATGTTGAGCGCCCAAAATAACAAGAACGCGCCCAGCGCAAAGAAGAACGGGCCGATCATCTCCTGCAAGAGATAGCTGTCGAGAATCGGCAGCCGTAAGAACGCGAAGCCGACGCGGGGGAGCGGTTGGTGTTGAGTAAGCGTGGTCATCGAGAGAAGCCGGGTCCGCTTGTCGCGCCGGTATCCCGACGGTTAATAGTTGCGGTACGCGTTGAGCACGCGCACGACGTACGCCCGCGTTTCGGCATAAGGAGGCACCCCGTGAAAGCGATCCACGGCTCCCGGTCCCGCATTGTATGCCGCGACCGCCAGCGTAACGTTGTCGTGATAGCGATTCAGAAGCGAGCGCAGGTAGCTCGTGCCGCACGCGACGTTCTGCGTCGGGTCGAATGGATCGGCAATTCCGCAGCCGGTCGCGGTACCGGGCATCAACTGCATCAGGCCCTGCGCCCCGGCGACGCTGATGGCGGACGGGTTGCCCGCCGATTCCGCCATGACGACCGCTCGCACCAGCCCCGGCGGAACGCCGTTGGCCTGGGAAGCGTTCGTAACAAGCGACTCGAGGCTCGCCGGATCCAGCGAGTGGGAGGCGTACGGCAAGTAACCGCCGCTGCATCCGTAGAGCAGTCCCAAGAGGCTACAGATTCCGAAAACTCGAGTCATCGCACCGTCGGCTTTCTTCTCAGCGCGCAGTCAAGCCTGGCAGACAGGCTGCAAGACAGAGAACGTGCTAGCCACCACAATCGATTCCATGACCATCAACTTTCGCAGGCAAATTCAACGCTCCGCCGATTGGATATCGGCGCCCTGGTACGCCCGCGATCATATCTGCTTAGCCTTGAAGTTGCCTGAGCTTTTCAGTGCTTCAGACGCTTCGATCTCATCGTCGCCGGTACGCCAAGCGCGGGAACGGCTGCCGCCTTGCTTTGCACGAAAGAGACGAACGACTTCTCCCACGGCAGATAACCACCGGGGAAGCTCTGATTCATCCGATGTGGTGCGTGATGCTTCGGAGGCTCTGCACGACGAGCGGAGCCCGGATGGCGGAGCGAGGAGGCAGGCAGTAGGAGCGCAGCCAGGATGGCCCTTCGACTCCGCTCAGGGCAAGCTACGCGACGAGCGGCTCCGAGGCATCACGCACCACATCGGATGAATCAGAGCTTCCTTAGTTCGTGGCGACGAGCGAACGTTGAGCACGCGTAGTGCGCGGCTCTTTGCTGGTTGTAAAATCGTCAATTCCAAGGCTGGGGAGCGCAGCGGTCGCATCGCCGCAAAAGCGGTAGAGTTGAGTCCTTCGGGGGCCCAGTTAAGCCAGGCTTCTGCCTCATTTTGGCCGGGAGTCGAAGCGCATTGTCATCCGAACAAACGTTCGGGTAGCGAAATCGCCACCGCGCGAATCCTTGCTTTAAGGGAATCGTGGGGCGTATAGTGGTGGAAAGTAGTGCCTAGTGGTGCATTGCGGAGGAATTTTTGCACGCTGGACTGCCCCGGTTTGCGGGCTCGGAGCAACACGCCCTTGACGAAAAGGGCCGCCTGATTGTCCCGGCGCGTTTTCGCGAGCGGTTAGGAGCCCAATTCGTGCTGACCATCGCGCCCCCCGATCCTTGCCTGGCACTCTATCCCAGTTCGACGTGGGTTCAGTTTTGCGAGCGGCTCGAAGCGGTGCCGCAAAAAGACGACCGCTACCGCCGTTCGGTGCGCTACCTCTTCGCCCACACCGAGGAGGTCGGGTGCGACAATCAAGGCCGGGTCGTGGTTCCAGCTCTGCTCCGCTCGTACGCCGGCATCGAACGGCAGGTCGTCTCGGTCGGTCTGCTGACGCGCATAGAAATTTGGGCGAAGGAGCGCTACGCCTTCCAGAAACCGCCCGAGGGCGACGTGCCCGATTTCATGGGCGAACTAGGGCTCTAGGATGTGGTGTCGCTGTGCTGAGCCACGTTCCCGTGCTCGTGGGGCCGGTGCTCGAATACTTGGCGATTCGTCCCGGCGGAGTTTACGTCGACGCCACCTTCGGGGCGGGCGGGCATGCAAGGGCGATCTTGGAGCGGCTGGGGGACGGACGGCTGATCGCACTGGACGCCGACCCGCGCGCGAGTGCGGTGGCGCAACAGCTTGCCGACTCCCGTTTGACCTTCGTGCACGCCAACTTTCGCGAGCTCGGTCGGGTCCTCGACCGGGGCGAAATCCAGTCGCTGGACGGCATTCTCTTCGATCTCGGAGTCTCGTCGATGCAGCTTGACGATGCGGAGCGCGGCTTCTCGCTCGGAAAGCCCGCGGTCCTCGACATGCGGATGGATCCCGCCTGCGGATCCAGCGCCTACGACGTCCTGTCGACGGCGAGCGAACGGGAGTTGGCCGAGATTTTCTTTGCGTTCGGAGAAGAGCGTTCGGCCCGGCGCATCGCTCGCGTGATCGTCACGCGGCGCGAGGGGAGCGGCTTGCCGAACACGACTTCGGAGTTCGCCGCCCTTATTTCGGGAATCTTGCAGCGCCCCGGAAAGCGGGAACGCATCCATCCGGCAACGCGCGTGTTTCAAGCGTTGCGCATCGCCGTCAACGACGAGTTGGACGCCTTGCGTGAAGGCTTGGCGCAGGCAATCGTGCGACTGCGCACGGGGGGGCGCGTCGCGGTAATCAGCTTTCATTCACTCGAGGATCGAATTGTGAAACGAAGTTTCCGCGACGACGAGCGACTCGAGGTTCTTACGAAGAGACCGGTGCGTCCCGATCGGCACGAGCTCGTCGAAAACCGCCGTTCCCGCAGCGCTAAGCTGCGCGCCGCGCAACGCACGGGGGCCGAGTAAGTGATCGCAGCTCGATCTTACGAACGAGGCCCGCGCATTGCGAATCCCCGCACCGTTCGTGCGGCAACCGCGCGTCGGATGGGTCGCGCGTCGCGCGCTCGTTACGCGACGTTGGTGCGCATGTTGGCGGTGCTGCTCTGCGTCTTGGCCTTTCTGATGGGTTACGTCGTGCTGACGTCGAGCCGAACGGGTTTGAGCTACGCGGTGGCGCGAGCTGCCGCGCAACGTGAGGCTCTGCAGGAAGAGACGATGCGCCTCGACGACCGCATTGCTGCATTGCGTTCCGACGACCGGCTTTCCGAGTTGGCCGCGCGCTTGGGCATGCGGCCGCCGCAGCGATTTGCCGTCGTACGCGAGGATGAGCCTCGGATAGCGCGAGCCGGTTCGCACTTCCGATTGCTCTCGTCACTTGCCGGTTTCTTGGTGCCGGCAGTAGCCGCGCGACCCTAAGCGGCGGCCGCGATGCACCGTCGAATGTTCACGCGCGTCGCTCCGATGCGCGCTCGGATCTGTTTTTACGCGTGCGTGGCCGTCGCGCTCTTTCTAGCGTGGCGTCTGTGCGACGTGCAGGCCCTTAACGGACCGCTCTATGCAAAGGAAGCGCTGGCGCAACGCTCAGACACCGTCGAAGTATTCGCGCGCCGCGGCAGCATCCTCGATCGCTACGGCAACGTGCTGGTACGATCGCTTCCTTCCGAAAGCGTCTACGCGGTGCCCCGCGAGATCGTGGATCCGTCGGCGACGATAGCAAAACTGCAGAGCATCTTCGGCAAGCTGGATCCGTCGGTCGCGACGGCGATGCGCGACCGGCATCTGTGGTTCGTCTGGATCGCGCGCAAGGTGCCGCACGATTTGGCATCGCGGGTTCGGTCCTTGAATCTGCTCGGCGTCGACTTAAAGGAAGAGGAGACGGGCCTGCGCGTCGATACGGCGGGGCGTTTAGCCTCGACGCTCCTGGGCTTCGTCGGGACGGACGAAAACGGGCTCGACGGGATCGAGTATGCTTACGACGATGTGTTGCGAGGGCACTCCGGGCGCGTCACGCTGGAAGCGGATGAGTTCGGCCGGCCGATACCCTTCGGACGAGAACGCATCGTGTCGCCGGCGCAGCCGGGTTCGAATGTCGAGCTCACGATCGACCCGTACCTGCAGTTCGCCGCCCAACAAGCTTTGCAGGAGCAGGTACGCGCCTATCATGCGCTCGACGGTACGGCGATCGTTATGGATCCGTGGACGGGCGAGATTCTCGCCCTGGCAAATGCGCCGGATTTCGACCCAAATCGGTTTTGGAGGTACGGAGAGGACGAACGTCGCGACCGCGCGGTCATGGACGCGTACGAGCCCGGCTCGACCTATAAGCTGGTCACCGCGGCCGCCGCGCTAGAATCGCATAAGGTTGGGTTGACGTCGCGCTTTCCGGCTCGCGACACACTCGAAGTTGGCGGTCGCACGATTCACAATGCGGAAGACGGTTTCATGGCGGGGACCGGGAGCAGCGAGACGCTCGAGCAAATCGTCGAATACTCACATAACGTAGGCGCAGCGGAAGTCGGGCTCTCGATCGGATCGAAAACCTTTTACGACATGGAGCGGAAGGCCGGCTTCGGGGCGCCTACCGGCGTCGGCTTGTCGGGTGAGAACCCCGGTATCGTGGTGCCGCCCGATCAGTGGAGCGGTTCCTCGCTGGCCACGATGGCTTTTGGCCAAGGCGTCTCGGTAACGCCGCTTGCCATGGCTCGGTATTACTGCGCGATCGCGAATGGCGGACTCCTGATGCAGCCTCGAATCGTTAGGGCCATATACGATCAGGAGGGAAACCTCGTGCGGCGCACTGGGCCGGAGGTCACTCGCCGCGTCTTCTCACGGCGCACGGCGGCGGAACTGCTCGGCTTTCTACGAAGCGTCGTGCTGCGCGGTACCGGCGACCCGACCGCGCAGGTCGCAGGATACGCCACCGCGGGAAAAACCGGGACCGCCTCCATGGTTGTTGATGGCCGGTATCTCGGCGGCTATTACGCCTCATCCTTCATCGGCATGGTTCCCTATCCGCGCGCACGCTACGTCATCTACGTGAAGGTCGAACGACCGATCGGTTCGTATTACGGCAGCGTCGTTGCCGCCCCGGCATTCGCTCAGATCGCGCGCGCGGCCATGCTGCACGCCGGAATCTTACCGGGCGGCATCGTTGCGCTAAATGGCCGCTGACCGCGAAATCGCACTGACGGCACTGCTCGATCGGCTGCCGGAGGCTCGCGTCACCGGCAACCGCGCGCAACCGGTCACAGCCATCGAAATCGATTCTCGTTCCGCGTCGCCGGGCGCGCTTTTCGTTGCGTTGCGCGGCAGCCACACCGACGGTCATCTGTATGTCGCGCAAGCGATTGCGCGCGGCGCGTCGGCCGTCGTCGTCGAGGAGCACGCGCGCGTAGAAGAATCCAAGCACGTTGCCATCATTCGAGTTGCGGATTCGAAGCGGGCGCTCTCCGTTCTCTCCGCAGCATTTTATGGAGACCCCTCGCAATGCCTCGACGCGATCGGCGTTACCGGAACGAACGGCAAAACGACGACGACGCGAATGGCTGCGGCGATTCTCGATACGGCCGCCATACCGTGCGGCGTCGTCGGCACCATCGGTGCGCAGCTCGGTTCGCGGTGCTGGCAGCTGGGCAATACGACGCCGTTGCCGCCCGAGCTGCACGGCGTGCTGGCCGCCATGCGGGACGATGGCGCGCGAGCGGTCGCCATCGAGGTCAGCTCCCACGCACTCGCGCTCGAGCGCGTCGAGGACGTTCGTTTCCGAGTAGCCGCCCTGACCAACGTCACGCGCGATCATCTCGACTTTCACGAATCGCAGGACGCCTACGCCGCAGCGAAGCGTCATCTTTTCGAATTGACGGAAGACTGCGTTCTCAACGTTGACGACAGCTACGGCCGGCGGTGGGCTCTCGAACTCGGTCGCGAGGGACGCCAGGTCATCACCTACGGCAGCGGTTATGCTGCGCATCTGTCGCCGCGGGATATCGCCCTCGAGCCAACCGGAAGCCGCTTTACGGTCAACGCTCAACGCTACGAGCTGCATCTTCCCGGGCGGTTTAACATTTGGAACGCATTGGCCGCAATCGGCATCGCCCAGGTCTTCGGGATCGACGACGCCACCATTGCGCGCGGCTTGGCGACGCTGCGGCACGTGCCTGGAAGGATGGAGCGCCTCGGAGGCATCGGAGTTGACGTCGTGGTGGACTACGCGCATACGCCGGACGCACTCGAGAACGCCTTGCGAGCGCTGCGCGAGACGACCACGGGCGCGATTGCGATCGTCTTTGGTTGTGGCGGCGACCGCGATCGGGGAAAACGCGCCGAGATGGCCGCCGTTGCCGCGCAACTCGCCGATCGGCTCTACCTGACCAGCGATAATCCGCGCAGCGAAGAACCGCGTGCGATCGTGGACGACATGCTCGCCGGCATTCCAAGCGGTGTCAGGCACCACGTCGAGCTCGATCGCCGCCTGGCGATCCGGCGCGCCGTCGCAGAGGCGCAGGCCGGTGACGTCGTGCTCGTCGCCGGCAAGGGGCACGAGGCGTACCAGATCGTCGGCGAGCGGATTCTCCCATTTGACGACGCGGCCGTCGCACGTGAGGCATTGGCGCTGCTGGGTGCCTCGCGATGAGGGTGCCGCTCGACCGTGCGATCGCCGCATCGGGCGCTACGCTCGTCGACGGCGCTGCCGCGCCTGCCACGCTGCGCATCGGCACCGACACGCGAAGCATCGAACCGGGCGACACATTTGTGGCCCTTCACGGCGAGCGTTTCGATGGAAACGATTTCGCCGCCGAAGCCGTGCGGCGCGGGGCTGCGCTGCTCGTGCTCGACCGCCCCGCGGCGCGCGTCGCAGGCGTTCCCGCGATGCTGGTGGAGCGGACGGACCGCGCATACATGGCATTCGCGCGCGTCGCTCGCGAGCTCTTCGACGGGCTCGTCGTCGCAGTTACCGGAAGCACGGGCAAGACGACCACCAAAGCGTTTCTCACGCAACTCTGCGCCGCGCAGTACGGGGATCGCGTGCTGGCCTCGCCCGGCAACGAAAACAATGAGATCGGCGTGAGTAAACTGCTGCTGGACGCGTCGAATGAGGCACACGACATCGTGATCGCCGAAATGGGTGCGCGACAGCACGGCGACATTGCGATCCTCGTCGATATCGCCCGGCCGCACGTAGGAATCCTGACCAACATCGGTGAGGCGCACGTCGAGATCATGGGTTCGCGCGAGCGTTTGGCCGAGACGAAGTGGGCGCTCTTCTCACGGGGTGCGAGTGCCGTTCTCAATGCAGACGATGAGGTTTCGATCGCCCGCGCGCCGATGCTGCCGCAGCTGCCTTCGTGGTTCGCTGCCGTGGCGAGTGAGCCGGCGCCGCAGCTGCGTCGCGCGTTCGAGCCGCTTACGGCTTTGGTCGGCGAACGCCGGTTGCTCGCGTGCGAACGAGGCGTCAGGTCAGAGTATGAGATCGCAACGCACGTGCCCGGCCTGCACAACCGCGTCAACCTTGCGGCGGCAATCGCCGGTGCGCGCCGCCTTGGCGTCTCGCTCGAGCGCTTGATCCCCGAGATCCCCGCTCTGCAGCTGCCGCCGGGCCGGTACGACCGCCTTTCTATTGAAGGTGGCCCGCGCGTCATTTACGACGCTTATAATGCGAATGCGAGCGGAATGATTGCGGCACTCGACGCCTTTGCCGGGGAAACCGCCTCGCGCCGAATCGCGGTCCTCGCGAGCATGGCGGAACTCGGCGATGAGTCGCAGAGCCTGCACGAGCGTGTGGGCGCGCACGCCGCCGGCAAGGTGGACGTACTGCTCGTCGGGGGAGATTTCGCTACCGCGCTTGCGCGCGGCGCCCGACGCGCCGGCCTGGATGCTTCGCACATCGTGTTGATCCGGAACAACTCGCACGCCGCTGCCTGGCTGCGCGAGCACGCGACGGGCGACGATGCGATCCTCTTGAAGGGGTCTCGCAAATACAAGTTGGAGGAAATCGTCGAGGAGCTGTACGCGTGAGCCTGGCGGTATCGACGTTGACGGTGACGCGGCACGAGACTCCCCAGGGGTTGAAGGCTATTCCGGTACGTACGCGCTTGGTGCGGCCCGGCGACGATCTGATCGAGCTCGTTTCGGGAGCGGTACGCGGCATCGCGAGGACCGGCGACGTCGTCGCGGTTTCGGAGACGGCTCTCGCGATCGCGCAAGGCGAGTTCGTCGTAGCCGAGCGCGTGCGGCCGTCGAGGCTGGCATACATGCTGTGCCGTTATGCTGGTCCGATGGCGACGATCAGCCAGCCGGAGTCGATGCAGCTCGTCATCGACCGGGTCGGATATCCAAGAGCGATGTACGCAACTTTCGTGCACCTCGTCGGTCGTCTCTTCGGACGTCGCGGCGTCTTTTACGAGTTGATGGGCGAGGCGATTGCGGCCTTCGACGGCTACACGGGGACGATGCCCCCGTACGAGCGCGCCATCGTCTTTGCTCCGCGCGATCCCGATGCATTCGCGCGAGACTTTGAGCGGCACAGCGGCATCGAGTGCGCCGTCGTCGACGCGAACGACTTGGAGAGAGCGAAGATTCTCGGCGCGTCCGGTAACGTTTGCGCAGGCTGCGTCGAGCGCGCGCTGCTCGACAATCCGCACGGCAACAGCGACGAACAGACTCCGGTCGTGGTGCTCAAATGGCGCGGCGCCGGCAGCAATCCGCTGCTCCGGGACGCGCCCTCGTGAACGTCTCGACGCTGCTTGATCTGGATGCTCGTCGGCTTCGTGGTCGCCATTCCGACGGGGCTGATATTACTTTTGGTCGTCGCTCGCCTCGGCGTTCGGCAGCACGCGTACGAGGATGCGCCGCAAACGCATCGAGTCAAGACGGGAACGCCAACGATGGGTGGTCTCGTTTTTGTCGTCGCGCTTCTTGCCACGCTAGTGGCCGGCCGCATCGCGCTATTACCGGAGCTGGTAGTTTTGGTCGTGACCTGCGCCATAATCGGCGCTATCGACGACATCATCACCGTGCGTGGCGGCGCCAAGCGCGGCTTGCAAGCGCGCACGAAGCTCCTGGCAACCGCCCTGATGGCCGTGATCTTCCTGCGCGCGATCGACGGGGGCTCCGCCCTGTTCCCTCGGGATACACTCTTTCATGCCGGAACGTTGTGGCTGACCGCGCCGCATTGGCTTTGGTTGCTGCTGGGAACTCTCGCCATTACCGGCACGATTCACGCGGTCAATCTCACCGACGGTCTCGATGGCCTGGCCACGGGAACGGTGATTCCTCCGCTCATCGTTTTCGGGCTCGTGTCCGCGCAATCCAGCGTGCCTGCGGCCGCAATCGCCGCGTCGGCCGGCGCCGGCGCCTGCGCGGGTTTTTTGATCTTCAATCGGCATCCGGCGAAGCTCTTCATGGGCGATACGGGCTCTCTAGCGTTGGGTGCGCTGCTCGGCGGCGTTGCGATTCTCAGCGGCGAGATGCTGCTGCTCCTCGTCGCGGGCGGGGTCTTCGTCGCGGAAGCGCTTTCGGTGATCGTTCAAGTCTCCTATTTCAAAGCGACCAGAGGCAAACGTATCCTGCGCATGAGCCCGCTTCACCATCATTTCGAGTTGGACGGATGGCTCGAAACCAAAGTCACGGCTCGCTTTTGGCTTGCATCACTGCTCTGTTCGCTGCTAGGATGGACCATCGTTCGATGACCGATACGCTTGAACTTCGTGCCGGTGACGCGATACTCGTCATAGGCTTGGGCCGCAGCGGATTAGCGAGCTTGGAAATTCTCGCTCACCACAACGTCCGGCTCTACGCGACGGACGAAAAGCCTCCCGAAGCGTTAAGCGAAGCGATCGCCGCGGCGGAGTCCTTTGGCGCGCGCTTCGTGGAGCCCGGCGAGCTTGACGGCGTTCTTCCAGCGATTTCCTGGGCGGTGCTCTCGCCAGGCGTTCCACCGATATCCCCGGTCGTCCGCGCCCTCCATCGAGCGAACGTTCCGGTTATGGGAGAAATCGAACTCGCTTATCGTCTTTGCAAGGCACCGATCGTTGCCGTCACCGGAACCAAGGGCAAGTCGACGACGACGGCGATGATCGGGCATTTGCTTCGCGGTTGCGGTCTGACGGCCAGAGTCGGTGGCAACATCGGCAATCCCCTCATCAAAGAGATCGAGGGAGCGACGTCCAAAGAATGGATCGTAGCCGAAGTCTCGTCATTTCAGCTCGAGACGATTCGTGCGTTCAAACCTCGCGTTGCCGTTTTACTCAACATCGCGCCGGATCATCTCGACCGCTACCCCTCGATGGACGAGTATGCCGAGGCGAAGTATCGCATCTGCGCCAATCAGTCCATGAGCGATTGGTTCGTCGGCAATCTGGACGATCCGCGGATCGAATCCCTTGCGTGGCGCCACGGCAACGCTCGCGTCCAAGCACGGCAGTTGTGGTTCACGCGCAATGGGAGCGAACGAGCCACGATGTACCTCCGGGACGGCGTCGTGACCTACGCGCCGGTCACCGGCGATCCGCGCCCGATCCCACTCTTACCGTGCAGCGAAATTCCGTTGCAGGGCGAGCATAACGTAGAGAATGCCATGGCGGCGCTGCTCGCGGCGCTGGCCGTGGGCTGCGATCCCGCTTCGTTGCGAGCCGCGATACGGTCGTTTGCGCCGATGCCGCATCGTCTCCAGAGCGTCGCCGAAATCGACGGCGTGCTCTACGTTGACGATTCGAAATCCACGGTACCGACGTCGGTGGTCGCGGCACTGCGCAGCTACGACCGGCCGATCGTTCTCATTGCGGGCGGCCGCTCGAAAGGCATCGGATTCGACGCGCTCGGGTCGGCGATCGCACAACGCGTGAAGGCGCTGGTCGCGATCGGCGAATCGGCGGCCGAAATTCGGAAAGCCTCCGGCAACGTCCCCGTCGTCGAAGCGTTCTCGATGGAAGAGGCCGTGCAGCGCGCGCGCGAACTGGCAGCGCCGGGCGACGTCGTGTTGCTCTCGCCCGGCTGCGCGTCGTTCGACATGTTCGCTTCAGCCGAGGATCGCGGCGAACGGTTTAGCGCGGCGGTCGCATCGCAGAGGGAGCCGGCGGGTGCATAATGCGGCGGCGGTTCGAGCCAATCGAGGCGCGGAGCGCAAAACCGGCCTGCGTTCGTACGTTGCCGCGCCGCTGGACGTGTGGCTCTTCACTTCGGTCGCCGCGCTCGTCGCCATTGGCCTCGTGATGGTTTTCTCGGCATCGAGTGCCACGGCGTACGCCGAGCATGGTGACGTCGCCTACTACCTCAAACGGCAGTTGATATGGCTCGTGGTTGCGCTGGGCGGTGCGTATCTTTGCTACCGCATCGATTATCAGCGCCTGCGCCGCGCGGCGCCCTATCTCTTGGTCGCCGCGATGGTCGCGCTGGTGCTGGTCTTCGTTCCGCACGTCGGGCTGGGGGTGAACGGCGGCCGCCGGTGGATCGGCACGGCCGGGTTGAGTTTCGAACCGTCGGAGTTCTCTAAACTCGCTCTGGTCATCTATCTATCGGCGGTCTTGTCGTCCCGTGGCGAACGGATCACCTCGCTCGGGCGCGGGCTTTTTCCGCTTTTCGTTCCGGTCGCAATCATGGGAGTGCTGGTGCTCAAAGAGCCGGATATGGGCACCGCGAGCCTGCTCTTCTTTACGGCGTTCGCGCTCCTGTTCGCCGCCGGTGCGCGCGTGATCCATCTGGCTGCAATCGCGCTAACGACGGTTCCGTTCGCAGTCTTGACGGTGCTGGCCAGCCCATACCGGCGAGCGCGCGTCTTTGCCTTCGTCGATCCTTGGAAGGATCCGCTCAACACCGGCTTCCACATCGTGCAGTCGCTCCTGGCGTTGGGGAGTGGAGGAATCTTCGGCGTTGGGTTGGGAGCCTCGCGCGCGAAGTTTTTCTATCTGCCCGAACAGTACACCGATTTCATCTTCTCGGTGCTCGGCGAAGAGCTCGGTCTCATCGGTACGCTCGTCGTGGTGGCGCTCTTCGTGACGCTGGCGTACCGTACCATCAAGATCGCGTTGGCCGCGCCCGACCGGTTCGGGTTCTTTCTCGCGATCGGGTGCGGTGCGATGATAACGATTCAGGCCTTTGTGAACATCGGCGTCGTTTCGTCGTCGTGGCCCGTGACGGGCGTTCCATTACCGTTTATTTCGTTTGGAGGAAGCTCCCTGGTCGTCAATCTTCTCGCCATTGCACTGATTGCCAATGTGGGTCGCCATCGCAGAGTCCACGCAGCCCTGTGACCGTCGTTTTTGCCGGCGGCGGTACCGGAGGCCATCTTTATCCGGCGATCGCGATTGCCGATGCGCTGCGGCCGCGCGCGACGATCGCCTTCATCGGGAGCGCCGACCGGCTCGAAACGACTATCGTGCCGAAGGCAGGTTATCCGCTGTACACGGTCTCGGCCCACGCGTTGCCACGACGCCTCTCGTTCGATCTTCTTCGCGCCGTCGCGCGTAACGCCAAGGGAACGCTCCAAAGCCTTAGGCTCTTAGCGGCGGCGCGCCCCGATCTCGTCGTCGCAACGGGCGGCTACGTCTGCTTTCCGGTCGCGCTCGCGGCACGCATCCGAAAACTCGTTGGGCTCTCGCGCGCCCCGATCGTCTTGCTGGAGCCCAATCTCGCGCCGGGCGTAACCACGCGGTTGCTGGCGCCGATCGTCGACGAGATTTGGGGTGAGTGCGGCGGTTTTGCGCGGCGATTGCGAGCGAAATGCCGGCCGACGGGCGTTCCCGTTCGCTCTTCCTTACGAAACTTGCCGTCGCGTGCGGAGGCCGCTTCGCGCTTGGGGCTCGACCCGGCCAAGCCGCGTGCTTCTGGCGATCGGCGGCAGCCAGGGCGCGCGTGCGATCAACGACGCGCTGGTTGCTGCGTTGCAAAGCGGCGCGCTCCCACCTAACTGGCAGGTGCTCGCACTCACGGGCGCAGCAGAGTACGCGAAGGTTTTCACCGCCGTCCAGACTGCCGAAGATGCCCCCGCGGCGCCGTTCGTGGCGCGACCCTATCTCGACGAGATGGCCGACGCCTATGCCGTCGCGGATCTGGTTTTAGCGCGGGCCGGAGCGTCGACGCTCGGGGAGTTGGCGGCCCTTGGTAAGCCGGCGATTTTGGTGCCGTATCCATTCGCGACGGAAGCGCATCAGCGAGCCAATGCGACCCGCTTTGAAACTGCCGGCGCCGCACTCGTGATGACCGATCAGCAGCTTGCATCCGGAGCCTTGCCCGCCGTGCTTGCCGAGGCGACGGCCCCGCAGCGCTTGGCTTCACTTTCGGCCAACGCTCGTCAGCTCGGCCAAAACGATCCGCTGGCGCAGATTCTTGCGCGGATCGATTCGCTGGTTTGCGGAAGAGGCCGCGGGTGACGTATCATTTCGTCGGCGTCGGCGGCATCGGCATGAGTGCGATTGCTCGGATCTTGCGAGCGCGCAACCTTGACGTTTCCGGTTCGGACGTTGCCGTGACGCCGTTGATCGAACAACTGCGCGGCGAAGGCGTGCGCGTTATGATCGGTCATGACGCACGTAACGTTCGCGGCGCCGACGTCGTCGTCGTCAGCTCGGCGATCGATCGCGGCAATCCGGAGTACCTTGCCGCCACGCGCGCCGGAACGCCGGTGTTACATCGGGGCGAGATGCTCGCGCGTTTGCTCTCCGGACGGCGCGGCATCGCGGTCTGCGGAACGCATGGAAAGACCACGACGACCGCGATGGCGCATGCCGTCCTGCGCGGGGGTGGGATCGATGCCGGTTTGGCGTTGGGCGGCATCGACGTCGCGCTGGCGACGAACGCCTACGATGGAACGTCGCCCTGGTTCGTGACGGAGGCGGACGAATCGGATGGCTCGTTTGCCCTGCTGGAACCGAATATCGCAGTGGTCACCAACATCGAAAACGATCACCTGACCAGCGACGACGAGCTCCCAGGTCTCGTCCGAGCCTTCGGCGAGTTTCTTGCCAAGTTGCCTGACGACGGCCTCGCGATCGTCGGCATCGACAACGCGCTCGCAGCTTCTCTTACCTGTCACGAGTTTCGCGCCCCGGTCGTGACCTGTGGCTTGGCGTCCGCGGCGCGCATTCGGGCGACCAACGTGTGCTTCGAGGATTTCGGCTCGACGTTCGACGTCCTCGAAGGCGAGGCGACGCTCGGCACCATCGAGATGCGCGTGCCCGGAGCGATGAACGTCGAGAACGCCCTTGCCGCGCTGGCGGTGGGGCGCGCGTTCGAGCTGCCCTTCGATTCAATCGCCGCGTCGCTGAAAGCTTTTCGCGGCGTACGGCGCCGGTTCGACATCTTGCTTTCCAACCAACGGGTGACGATCGTTGACGATTACGCGCATCACCCCACCGCCGTGCGCGCCACGATCGCCGCCGCGCGTCACTACCATCGCGGTACGCTGGTCGTGGCCTTTCAGCCGCATCGCTACACGCGAACGGCGTTTTTGGCGGCGGAGTTCGCCGACTCACTGCGCGGCGCCGATTGCGTCTATCTAACGCCTATCTACGCGGCGTCGGAACCGGCGATTCCCGGCGTGAGCGAACGCTCCATCGGCGATTCGCTCGCGACCAACGGTACGCGCGTCAGCTACGTGGCATGCGTCGACGAGCTCGAGACGCGCATTCTGGCAGAGGTCCCAGCGGGCGCCTTGGTCCTGATGCTCGGAGCCGGAAACATCACCGACGTCGCAGGACGTCTCGCGGCGGCCCTTCGACAAGCTCAGGACGGGCTCGCGCGCGGATGAGCCTCACGACGCAACAAGCGTTACGCAGCCTTCTCGCCGAAGCGGATCGAGAGTCGCTGCGGTCGACCTTCGGCGACCGAGTGCGATTCGACGAGCCGCTCGCGCCGTATACTTCGTGGAAGATCGGCGGGCCGGCCGATGCCTTCGTAACTGCCGCGACGCAAGCGGAGCTCGCGGACCTCATGCGCCTCTGCTTGCGCCGCAAACTACCGTGGTGGATCGTCGGCGGGGGAAGCAACGTGCTCGTCGGCGACGGTGGAATGCGCGGTATCGTCATCCGGCTGTCGGGTGACTTCGCCGCGGTCGAGGTGCGCGTCGAAAACGACAACGTCGTCGTCGAAGCGGGCGGATCGGCCGGCATGGCGCTGGTCACCGCGAAGGCGGCCTCGGCCGGCGCCGCCGGCGTCGGCTCGCTGGCCGGCATTCCCGGAACGATCGGCGGTTCGTTGCGGATGAACGCCGGCACCGATCGTGAAATCGGCGATTTCGTCCGTCACGTTTGGGTTCAGTCGCCGGGCCGTCCGGAGCCCCACTCGGTGGACGTACGCTACTTGTATCGCCATTCGACGTTGGAGCGCGACGTCGTCGTATCGCGAGTGACGCTCGGATTTCCTCGCGCGGACTCGCGCGAGGTGCGCGGCGAGATGCAGACGCGCCTCGTGCGGCGTAAAGCGACTCAACCTATTGCGCTTCCCAACGCCGGCTCGTGCTTTCGCAACCCCGATGGTGGAAAGGCCGCGCGCCTCATCGAATCCGTGGGCGCTAAGGGATGGCGGGAGGGCGGCGCGGAAGTGTCGTCGCTGCACGCAAACTTTATTAACAACGTTGGCGGTGCGACGGCACGCGACGTCGCCACGCTGCTCGCACGAATCCGAAGTGCGGTTCTCGATCGCTGCGGCGTCGAGCTGCAATTGGAAGTGCATCTAGTTGGAGTCTTTATCGATGCAACGTAACGGTGGGTCCAGGGCGAGGGTTGCCGTAGTGATGGGCGGCGGCAGTGCGGAACGCGAGATCTCGATCCGCTCCGGCGCGGAGGTGCTACGCGCGTTGCAAGCGCTGGGCTACGAGGCACGATCGCTCGATTACGACGAGCGCTTCATCGACGCGCTGCACCAATACAAACCGGACGTCGTCTTCATCGCGTTGCACGGCCCCGGCGGCGAGGACGGACACGTTCAAGCGCTGCTCGAGTATCTGTCGATTCCGTACACCGGCAGCGGCTTGGAAGCCGCGGCGCTTTCGATGGATAAGCATCTTACCAAGAAGCTGCTCGCGGCCGAAGGCCTGCCGACCCCGGTTTGGGATCTGTTCGATCTGGCAGGCGGAACGCTGCCGCTGTTGCCGGGATCGCTCGACCTGCCGCTGGTGATCAAGCCGCGCTACGAGGGCTCGTCGAACGGGGTCACGATCGTACGCACGCACGAAGAGTGGACGAACGCGATGCTCGAGGCGTCGAAGTCGTACGCGCAGATACTTGCCGAAGAGTACGTTGAAGGGCGCGAGTTCACGTGTGCCGTTCTGGGAGAAGAGGCGTTGCCGATCGTCGAGATCGTCGCCAACCGCGACGGTTTCTACAGCCACGACGCAAAATACGCGCCCGGCGGCAGCACGCACATCGTTCCTGCGAAGATCGACGACGATCTAGCGGCGCGCTTGCAGATGCTGGGCCTCTCGGCGCACCGGCTGCTGGGCTTACGCGATTACTCTCGCAGCGATTTCATCATTCGGTCGGACAACCGGCCCTATCTGTTGGAGATCAACTCGCTCCCCGGCCTAACCCGCCCGGCGAGCCTGTTTCCCGACGCGTGCGCTGCGGTCGGCATCGGCTACGACGCGATGATCGAACGCCTCGTCAACTACGCGCTGGCGCGCGCGCAACTTCGCGACGCGGTGGCATAAAGCGAAGTTCTCTTACGGAAAGGCCTCTTTGTCGTCGGCAATCAGCAGATCGAGCCGCGACGACTCCGGAGCCAACCGGCTCGCCACCGGATAGCGTTTTAGGAACTCGGGGTCGTCGAGGCGTTCGCCGATCGTCGGCCGTTCGAGCGATGCGTTAACCTCGGCGTAGCGTTCCGGCTCGCTATGCTGCACGATCCAATCGCCTACCTCTCGATCTGAGGCCGCCTTCGCGATCGCTTCGCGCAACAAGCCTTCCACGATTCCGAGCCTATTGAGGAGGCTGGAGCTGAAACCGGTAATTTGATACTGACCGAGGTTTCCGCCCGGTAGCGTTGCTCGAATCTTGTCGACGGTCCTTGCGGCCATCAGGAGATCCAGGCCCGGCAAGAGTTCGCGGGGACTTCGAGGCGGGCGCCGCGTGAGGTCGAGTGCGTCCATGGCGACGCTCTTCAACCAGCCGGGGCGCCGATGCCTTGTGAGACGAGGCGCCTTTCCGGGAAAGTCGAAACTTTGCGACCGTCGAAAGACGTTGTGTACCTTACCACTCTTTGGAGGATTCCTTGCCAACCGTTGTCGATCGGGGTCTCGAAGGCGTCGTCGTCGGGTCTACCGAGCTTAGTAATGTTGAAGGTGCGATCGGCCGCTTAACGTATCGCGGCTACGACATCGACGATCTCGCGCCCAATGCGACGTTCGAAGAGATCGTCTACCTTCTGCTCTACGGCCAGCTTCCCAACCGCCACCAGCTCGAAGAGTTGAAACGCGAGCTGGGCTCCGGCCGCGCGCTTCCCGAGCCGCTCGTCACTGCGATGCAAAACTTCCCGAAGACGGCGTGGCCGATGGAGGTTCTGCGCACCGTCGTCAGCGGTCTCGGACTTTTCTCGCCGGTCAACGCTGCGGGCGAGCATCTCTCGGACGTGCATACGGCAATCGAACTGATCGCAAAAATGCCGACGATCGTCGCCGCCTGGGACCGGATTCGCCGCGGTCTCGATCCCATCGGTCCGCGTTCCGATCTCTCGCAGGCCGGAAACTTTATCTACATGCGCTCGGGCAAACCGCCCCACGCCGTCGAGGAAGACGCGCTCGATACCTATTTCGTGCTGCTGGCCGATCATTCGTTTAATGCGTCGACGTTCGCAGCGCGAGTCGCCGCGTCGACGCGCGCCGATATGTACGGTTCGGTAACCGCGGCGCTTGCGACGCTGCAAGGCGATCTACACGGCGGAGCTGCCACGGCCGCCTACCGCACGCTGGCCGAAGTGAAGACGCCGGAGAACGCCGAGCCGTTCGTCCGCGAGATCCTTGCACGGGGACAGCGGATTATGGGTATGGGGCATCGCGAGTACAAGGTTAGGGATCCGCGCGCAAAACATCTCGAGGCGATGGCGAAGGAGCTTTCCGCGTACGCCGGAGGCGACCGTCTCTACGAGACCGCGCATGCCGTCGAGGAGGCCAGCCGCAAAGTCCTACAAGAGAAAAGGCCGGGCAACACCATCTACGCAAACGTGGATTTCTACACGGCGCCGGTGCTGGCCGATCTCGGAATCCCCGGCGACGAGTTCACCTGTCTCTTCGCCTGCGGGCGCATCGCCGGGTGGACCGGACACATTCTCGAGCAGCTTGCCGACAACCGTCTCATTCGCCCGCAAGCGACGTACGATGGGCCGGTCGCGGGACCGTACGTGCCGATCGAAAAGCGGACGGCAAACGGCGCACGGGGCTAACGCCGCGCGTGCTGGTCGTGCCCGCGATCGACTTGCGCAGCGGCAAGTGCGTTCGAATGAGGCAGGGCGATCCCACGACCGCGACCGAGTATGACGGCGACCCTGTAGAGCGCGCCACTGCGTTCGTCGCGCAGGGTGCGCGCCGGTTGCACGTGATCGATCTCGACGGCGCCTTCGGCTCCGGCGAAAACCTAGCTGCGGTGGAGCGCATCTGCAAGGCCGTGGAAGTGCCCGTGCAGACCGGCGGCGGACTGCGCACGGTGATGCATGCTGAACGCGCTTTTGCGGCGGGTGCTTGCGAAATAATTCTCGGTACGCTGATCGTCGAAGACGAACGGCTCGCGCGCAACATCATCAACCGCTTTCCGGGCAAAGTGATCGCCGGCATCGACGCTCGTGGGACGCAAGTTGCCACCCACGGCTGGCAGGAGCGTACGCCGGTCGATCGCGATGCATTGGTGCGACGCGTTGCGCAGTGGGGCGTCGCGCGGATCATCTTCACCGAGATCCGGCGCGACGGCATGGGCGAGGGCTACGATATCGAGGCACTCTGCGCGGTCGCGAACGCGGCCCCGGTCAAGGTTACCGCCAGCGGGGGCGCGCGCAACATCGACGACTTAGCGCTGTTAAAACTCTCGGTTTCACCGTCAGTCGATTCTTGCATCGTCGGCAGCGCTCTCTACAACGGAACGCTCGATCTGCCCAAAGCCATCGCCGCCGTCGCCTAGAGAAGCCCTGGTTTAGCTCATTTCGTTGTCGTCCTTCGACTGCGCTCAGGATGACAGAGCATCCTTCGACTGCGCTCAGGATGACAGAGCATCCTTCGACTGCGCTCAGGATGACAGAGCATCCTTCGACTGCGCTCAGGATGACAACGCAGCGGTAGTAAACTTCGGACCTCGGCTCCTAGAACTGAACTAAACCAGGGCTTCTCTTCGGAGTTTCGCGTTAGGGTGTGAGGGAGCAGCTATCCTCCGCTAGCGGACGTACTCACGAGGGAGCTCCTCGGGCAGGCGCGTGACGATCTCATAGTTGATCGTATCACACCACGTCGCCCAATCGTCGGCGCTCACGGCGTTCTTGCCGTCCTGGCCGATGAGCGTCACCTCCGATCCGACGTGCGCGCCCGGTGCGTTCGACAGATCGATTTGCGTCATGTTCATCGCGACTCGGCCGATAATGGGACAGAGCGCGCCGTCGACAACGAACGCGCCGCGATTCGACAACGCGCGCGGCACGCCGTCGGCATAGCCTGCCGGAACGACGCCGACGCGCATTTCGCGCGGGGCGTGGAAGCTTCCGCCGTAACCGACGGAAGCGCCCGCGGCCACCGTGCGAACGACGATTAACTCCGAGAGATACGAGAGTGCAGGGCGCAAATCGAGCGGCCGTTCCTTCATTGCAGCGCTCGTTTGCGGTGACGGCATCAATCCGTAGAGCGCAATCCCGAAGCGTGTCATGTCCAAGTGAGTTTGTGGCCATAGCATGGCGGCCGCCGATGCCGCAATATGTCGAATCGGCGCGACGCCGGTACGGTCGAGCAGCGGTTTGACTCCAACGAGTGCCCGCTCGAAGGCTTCGAGCTGGTGCATCGTGTAGGGCGAATCGATCTCCTCGGCTGCGGCCAGATGCGAGAAGATGCCGCGCAGCGCGATTTCCGAAAAGCCGCCGAGTCTCTCGAGGGCACCGCCCAGCTCCTGCGGCTCGATCCCAAGCCGATTGAGATCGGTGTTCACTTTCACGTGCACGAAAGCGCGGGTTTGGCGCCGGCCTGCCGCGCCGGCGAGCCGCTGGGCGAAGTCATCGACTTTCCAAAGAGCAAGCTCCAGGTTTGCGGCTATCGCCTCGTCGAGCGCCTCCGGCGGAGTCGGCCCCATCACCAGTATCGGCGCCGTGATTCCCGCAGAACGCAGGGCCAAGGCCTCTTCGGCGCTGTAAACGCAGAGCCGCGCCGCGAGCGGCTCGATGGCCCGGGCCGTCTCCAGCAACCCGTGCCCGTAGGCGTTACCCTTGACGACGAAGGCCGCGCGTTGCGGCCCGACAAGCCGGCGCAGCACCTCCGCATTGTGGCGCAGAGCCCGAAGCGAGATGCGCAATTTTCCGATCATGCCGCGCCCTCGCTCGAAACCATGCCGCAGCATTCGCCTAGGCTCGAGGGCGGCCTGGGCTGTCGTTTACAGGAGAGCACGTGAGCGCTCTCTTGCCTTGCTTACTGCAACCCTTGCACTCCTCCATGGAGTCTGCTAGGATGGCACAGTTAGCGCTCTTGCGCTAAGAGTGCTAACTTTCTATAAGTACGAAAATTTACCAAGCTGTGGAGGTTTCCGTGAATCTCAAGCCCCTGTTCGATAACGTCGTTATCGAGCACGTAGAGCAAGACGACAAGACGATCGGCGGCGTCTTTCTTCCCGATACCGCCAAGGAGAAGCCTCAAGAGGGCGTCATTCGAGCGGTCGGAAGCGGCCGCATCACCGACAAGGGCACGAAGGTCGATATGCACGTCAAGGTCGGCGATCGTGTGCTTTACCGCAAGTACTCGGGGAGCGAAGTCAAGATCGAAGGCACCGAGTTCCTCATCATTCCTGAAAAAGATATTCTCGCCATCGTCGACAAAGTGCCGGCCGGCGTCTAAGGAGTTCAATTTTTAAATGTCTGCAAAGCAACTCGTATTCGATGAAAGCGCGCGCCGCGCGCTCGAGCGCGGTGCGAACATCCTCGCCGATGCCGTTAAAGTGACGCTCGGCCCCAAGGGTCGCAACGTCGTGCTCGACAAGAAATTCGGTTCGCCGACGATTACCAACGACGGCGTGACCATTGCCAAGGAGATCGAGCTGCCCGACGTGTTCGAAAACATGGGGGCGCAGCTCGTCAAAGAAGTCGCGTCGAAGACCAACGACATCGCCGGCGACGGCACGACCACCGCGACCGTGCTCGCGCAAGCGATCATTCGCGAAGGCCTCCGCAACGTGACCGCGGGCAGCAACCCGCTGCTGATCAAGCACGGCATCGAAAAGGCCGTGGAGATCGCGGTCAAGGAGATGGAGTCGTTCAAGAAGGACGTCGATACCAAAGAGAAGATTTCCCAGGTCGCCTCGATCTCGGCGAACGATCCGGAGATCGGCGAATACGTCGCCGAAGCGATGGAGAAGGTCGGCAAGGACGGCGTCATCACGGTTGAGGAGTCGAGGACGCTCAAGACCGAAGTCGAGACCAAGGACGGCATGCAGTTCGACAAGGGCTACATCTCGCCATACATGGTTACCGACTCCGAACGCATGGAAGCCGTGCTCGACAATCCCTACATCCTGGTAACGGAACGGAAGATCTCGGCGATCGCCGATATCCTGCCGTTGCTCGAGAAGGTCGTTCAGGTACAGAAACCGCTGCTCATCATTTCCGAGGACGTCGAGGGTGAAGCGCTCGCGACGCTGGTCGTGAACAAGTTGCGCGGCACGTTTACATCCGTTGCGGTCAAGGCGCCGGGCTTCGGCGACCGCCGCAAGGAGATGCTCAAGGATATCGCAACGCTCACCGGGGCCACGGTGATCTCCGAAGAGCTCGGACTTAAACTCGACAAGGTGACGCCCGAACAGCTCGGCCAGGCCAAGCGCGTGACGGTTACCAAGGAAGAGACGACGATCGTCGATGGCAACGGCAAACCCGATGCCATTAAGGGCCGCATCGAGATGATCAAAAAGCAGATCGAGGAGACCGATTCGGACTTCGACCGCGAGAAGCTGCAAGAGCGTCTCGCGAAGCTCTCCGGCGGCGTCGCAGTCATTCAAGTGGGCGCGGCGACCGAGACCGAGCTCAAAGAGAAGAAGCACCGCATCGAGGATGCTCTGAGCGCGACCCGTGCAGCCGTGCAGGAAGGCATGATCCCCGGCGGCGGCGCGTCGCTCATTCATGCGATCAAGGCGATCGACCGCTACGAGCCGCCGAAGACAAACGGTCACGCCTCGACGTGGGCCGACGAGAAGATCGGCATCAGCATCGTGCGCAAGGCCCTTGAGGAGCCGGCCCGTCAAATCGCCGACAACGCGGGATTTGAAGGTTCCGTTCAGGTCAATGCGGTTCGCATCAAGAGCGCACCGTTCGGCTTCGACGCAATGACCGGCGAGATCGTGGACATGTTCGCCGCGGGCATCGTAGAGCCGCTCAAAGTGACGCGCGCAGCGTTACAGAATGCGGCCTCGATCGGCGCGTTGATCCTCACCACCGAAACCCTCATTGCCGACAAGCCCGAGCCCAAGAAAGAGCCAATGGGCGCGCCCGGCGGCGGCATGGGCGGCTACGACATGATGTAGGCGTCGCTCTCGGCGACGAATACGAGAAGGCGCGTCCGTTACACGACGCGCCTTTTCTTTTGCACAGCCTCTTTCAAGGATGGTCAGGGGTCGCCGGTGCTACGATGAATGTCGCAGGGAGACGCAATGAATAAATTGGGAATACTCGTGGCCGTGATGCTGGCGCTCGCCGGTCAGGCACCAGCCGCTTCCGTCCGACACCTCGTGTACGCGTTCGCGACCTATCCAACCGCCAAACCCAGCGGCGACTATTTCGATGGGACGCTCACCATCGACGTCCTCGGCCCGGCGCCCGACGGCGGCGAGGTAGTTCAGGCAACCGACTGGTGGTATTACACGTTACGATCGCGCCAGACGCGACAGTGCGAGATCTACCCCGACGGCAGCGTTCACTGGGACGAGGTTCCGCCCTATCCATCGGATGCGCAGCGCGTGCTTCTTCCGTTGCTCGCGGCCGATTTCTTTACACCTGGAGTCTCCGGCCTCACGTCGTGGCAGCAAAAGTTCGCGCTTTCTTTTGCAAAGGGATTGTTCGTGACGTCGGCGTCGATGCAGCTGAGCGCGACACCGCAGGGGTCGCGGCTGAACGTAGACTCACACGCGGTCTTCCAGCAGCTCGATCGCCGCCAGCGCAAGGTCGTCGAACGCAGCCAGATCGTTTACGACCGCACGCTCGGCATGCCGGTCGTGGTTCACGACGTGCGCGGACCGCTGCCGACGGAGAGCATCTATTCCCAGACGTCGGTCGACCTGCAGCTCGTCGAGGATTCGGCCGCGGGAACGAATAGCGCACACCTGCAGCGTCTCGGCCAGGTGCGCTTTCAAGTGCACGGCTTCCCAAGCGACGCGCGTCAGCCGGCCGACGTTTTCCAGAACTTGGGGCACAGCAACGTATCGACTTGATCGCCGGCGAGCCCATCGATCATATCCTCGGTGACGTTGAGGAGTATGCTTTCGGGCCAGCCACCCCAAGGAACCGGAAACGACATCGGTATTCGCACGTAGTGATACTGATGCGTCGGCGTTCGCAGACGCAGCGTGAGCTGTTGCTGGCTAGTGCCGGACGCGTCGGAATAGAGCCAGGCGTAATACGAGTCCTGATCGTTCTCGACCACGATGTGCGTCGGTAGCGGCTGCGGAAGCGGCTTCCCGCAGGTCGCCGCGCTCTTGTCGAAGAGGACGAAGGTCGGTTGCACGTAGAGGAAGGATTGCGGTGCCGTACCGGAG
The DNA here is from genome assembly GCA_963736775.1 of Vulcanimicrobiota bacterium. Lineage (GTDB taxonomy): Bacteria > Vulcanimicrobiota > Vulcanimicrobiia > Vulcanimicrobiales > Vulcanimicrobiaceae > Cybelea. Next base: position 283,847 of record CAVTPY010000013.1, read on the forward strand.
AGCAGCAGCGGCATGGGGGGCGCAGGGGCCGGCGAGTCGCTGAGCTTCTCGGTTATGTTGCGATCGTATCCTGGGATGAAGTAGAGATAATCGGTCGCCGAGCAGCGATACTTGGGAGCCGTGAGATCGAGGCGATAGAGCCCGAAAGCGTTGTCGAACTCGACGATCGCCTCCTGATCGTCACCGCGCTCGAAGCGGAAGACTTTGTCGACCTCCTGCCTTCCGATTCGGTCGGTCAGACTGACGCGCAGCGCGATGCTCGTCCCCGCCGGCGCGCGCGCGATCGCGCCGCAGAAGCCGGCATGCAGAACGATATGAGCGAGCGCGAGCATGGGCGAGGTCTTTCGGCCTTCCGCCGCCGACTCCATTCGCCGGAGCGGCCGCTCGCCTTGGCGTGGGCAGGCCGCACCGACACGACGGATAACTTCACCAATCATGTCAGTGCGCGCCATCAACGATTTTACGATTCGCGTGGCAACGGTCAACGGTTCGGGAAGTCAATCCTCCAATCTCGTGCTAACCAACGCCATCGCAAGCCTCGGAATTCCCGTCGCTCCGAAGAACGTTTTTCCCTCGAACATCGAGGGCTTGCCCACGTGGTTCGACGTACGGGTTTCGGCGCTGGGATATCAATGCCGCGCGCGCGACTTCGACGTGCTCGTAGCGCTCAACGCGGCGACGTGGCAACAAGATGTTGCCGGCGTCAAGCCCGGCGGTGCGGTCGTGCACGAGGACAGCTTTCCTTGCAAGGGCGACACGCTGCGCGAGGATCTTAGCTACTACGCCGTTCCGTTTACGGCGCTGGCGAAAGAGCACTTCGCCGATAAAGGTGACCTGCGCAAATACTTGATGAATATGATCTACGTAGGCGTATTGGCGCAGCTCCTCGATATTCCGGAATCCTCCCTCGAAGAAAGCTTACGCTCGCAGTTTCGCAGCAAGGCTTCGGCGGTCGAGCTCAATCTTTCCGCGGTGCGCGTCGGCATCGAGTACGCGCGGCAGCATCTCGAGAAGCACGACCCTTGGCGGCTCGTCCCGATGAGCGGGAAGACCGAGGGTCTCATGTTCATGGAAGGCAATCGCGCCGCGGCGCTAGGGTGCGTCATGGGCGGCTGCACCGTTGCCGCTTGGTACCCGATCACGCCGTCTTCCTCGCTGTGCGAATACTTCATTCAGTATTGCGACCGCTATCGCGTCAACAAAGAGACGGGCGAACGCAGCGTCGCCATCGTTCAAGCCGAAGACGAGCTCGCTGCGGCCGGGATCGTTTTTGGCGCGGGCTGGGCGGGGGCGCGAGCGATGACGTCGACCTCAGGCCCGGGCATCTCGTTGATGGCCGAATATGCGGGCTACGGATATTTCGCGGAAGTTCCGGGCGTAATCTTCGACGTGCAGCGCGCCGGCCCGTCGACCGGACTGCCGACGCGAACGATGCAAGGCGACGTGTCGTTTGCGTACACGCTCTCGCACGGCGATACCAAGCATCTCGTGCTCTTGCCCGCAACGGTGGCCGAAGCGTACGAGCTTTCAATGGAGGCGTTCGATCTGGCGGAGCGCTTTCAAACCCCGGTCTTTGTGCTCAGCGATCTCGATCTGGGAATGAACGCATGGCTGACGCCGCCGCTGCAGTATCCGGAGAAGCCCTTCGACCGCGGAAAGGTGCTCGGCGCCGACGACATGAGCTCGATGAAGTCGTGGGGACGCTACCGCGACGTCGACAAGGACGGGATCGGCTATCGCACGCTGCCCGGGACCGATCATCCCGGGGCCGGGTTCTTCACGCGCGGCACCGGCCACGACGAAGAAGCGCGTTATTCGGAGCTCCCCGAGGTTTGGCAGCGCAACCTCGATCGCCTTAACCGAAAGACCGAAACGGCCAGGACGGCCGTGCCCGCGCCGGTCGTTGCCGAGAAGACCACCACCAAGATCGCGATCCTTGCGTACGGAACGACCCACCACGCCGTCGTGGAGGCTCTCGACTTCTTGCGCGAGTCCGGCATAGAGCTCAACTACATGCGCGTGCGCGCGCTGCCGCTCTCGCCCGAGGTCGCGACCTTCGTAAAGCGTCACGATCGCGTTTACGTCGTCGAGCAGAATCGCGACGGACAACTGTACGGCATTCTCCGAACGGAACTCCCGACTCACCTGATCGGCCGCCTGGAATCGATCCGGCATTACAACGGCGTGCCGATCGACGCCCACGCAATTATCGATCCCCTGCTCGACGCGGAGCGCGCGCCGGCGGTGGTCGCGGAATAGGATGACAGCATGACCGTAAACATCGTCGGCCTCACTCGCGAGGTCTACAAGGGACTTCCGACCACGCTCTGTGCGGGCTGCGGGCACAACTCGATCACCAATCATTTGATCAAGGCGCTCTACGAGTACGGCGTCGAGCCGCACAAGCTGGCGAAAATGAGCGGCATCGGCTGCTCGTCGAAGACCCCGGCCTACTTCGTCGAGCAGGCGCACGGCTTCAACGGTTTACACGGACGCATGCCCTCGGCTGCAACGGGAGCGAAGCTGGCCAACAGCGAGTTGCTCGTTCTGGGCATCAGCGGCGATGGCGACACCGCGAGCATCGGGCTCGGACAGTACTGTCACATGATCCGGCGCAACCTGGACTGTACGTACATCGTCGAGAACAACGGCTGCTATGGTTTGACCAAGGGGCAGTTTTCGGCCACCGCCGACGTCGGCTCGAAACAAAAAGGCGGAAAGACCAACGAGTACGCGACGATCGATATTTGCGGACTCGCCATCGAGCTGGGCGCCACGTTCGTCGCGCGCTCGTTTTCCGGAGATGGTAAGCAGCTCGTGCCGTTGCTGCAGGCCGCCTTTTCGCATCGCGGCACCGCCATCCTCGACGTCATCAGTCCGTGCGTCACGTTCAACGATCACGAAGGCTCGACCAAGAGCTATGCCTACGTCAAAGAGCACGACATCGTACTGCACACCGCCGACTATATCGCCGGCGGTCGCGAGATCACGGTCGATTACGAACCCGGTACGGTGCAGGACGTTACGCTCGACGACGGCTCGCACGTGCTGCTCCGTAAACTCGACGTCGAGTACGATGCGACCGACGGAATCAGTGCCCTGCGCGTGATTCACGAGACGCGAGCGCGGGGCGAGTTCGTTACCGGACTGCTTTACGTCGACACGACGCAGCAGGATCTCTGCGCGCGCGAGCACCTGGTGAAGCGGCCCTTGGCGCAGCTCGACGAAGAGTCGCTGCGAATCGGCCGCGAGGAGTGGCGGAAGCTGATGGATCCGGCGCCCTGACCGCCGGCGTCATCGCAGCGTTACGGCAAGCAAAATCCGTTTTCGTTCTGACCGGTTCGGGCATTTCGGCGGAGAGCGGCCTGCCGACGTTTCGCGGCGTTGGCGGTCTTTGGCGAACGCATCGCGTTGAAGAGCTGGCTTCGCCTGAGGGATTCGCTCACGATCCGGTTTTGGTTTGGACCTGGTATAACGAGCGCAGGGCCGCGCACGAGCGAGCCCAACCCAATGCCGGCCACCTCGCGATCGCCCAGCTGGAAGATGCGCTTGACGATTTCACGCTCGCCACCCAGAACGTGGATTCGCTCCATCTGCGCGCCGGCTCGCGCAACGTACTCGAGCTGCACGGCAGCCTGCGCGAGGCGCGTTGCACGAACTGCAATGCAGGCCGCCCATTCGGTGCTGCCGGCCTTCCGCTCGACCAAATCGACCACGCGTGCGGCGGGCGCTGGCGTCCCGATATCGTCTGGTTTGGCGAATCGCTGCCTGGAGATGTTTGGCAAAGAGCACGAGAAGCCGCGGCACGCGCCGACGTCATCTTGGTCGTCGGAACGAGTGCGGTCGTCTATCCGGCGGCAGCACTTGCGACCAACTATAATCGCACGGCCTTCGTTGCCGAGATCAATCTGGAGGAAACTCCGATAAGCAGCCGAGTCGCTTGCACGCTGCGAGGATCCGCCGCCGAGGTGCTGCCGCGGATCGTCGCGGCGCTCTCGCTAGACGAAACCGCGTCGCCGGATCTATCCGTCCGGCCCCGCGGTTAGCGAATAAAGCCACCATCGCGGCGCGCCGCGACGCGCTTCGCGGTCGAAATAGACTTCGAGCTTTTCGCCAGACGTGGTCTCAAGCTCGAACCAGTGACGCTTGAGATAAACATCGCCGCGATCGGTCCCGGTCGTACGCCACGATCGCAGAACCGCGGAGACGTCGAACGTTCGACCGTTCCAGCGGAAAGCACGCGGGACGGGAGGCTCGCTGCCGCTGGCGGGAGTTAAAAATCCCGTCGCCCGCCGGCGCGATCGACTGGCCTACGAACTTCCGCATACCCGGGAGGGCGTCCACTTCACAGAGTTAGGGTTCGAGACGTTTTGCGAGCAGCTCGGTGAGTTTGCGCTCCACGCCGCGCAACGTCGCGTTCTCGCTCTCGGCGTTGCGCAACAGCGTGCGAAGTTCGACCGCAGCGATGTGGTCGTACCCTGCCGATGCGGCGGCCGCGAGCCTGCGCAGAGTGCTGCGCTCGTCCGGGTCGAGATCCTCACCCGTGCCGTGGCCACCGTAGAGGGCGATGGCTTCGAGATGGTGACCGACGATGATCGGGACGGCGTAGATCACTTGCCGGTCGCCGCCCGGCAGATCGTCGCGCGGCCAGCGCAGATCGCTCGGATCTATGGCGACGAGATCGGCGCGCAATCGCAGCGCCAGCGCGTCGTCGGCATCGAGTTCGGCCGCTTCGTCGTCCGTCCACGCGTGCGCGCGAACGCGGCGATACCCCCCTTTTTCGTGACGGAAGACGGCCGCGGACGAGAGTCCCAACGCGGCTACCGGCTCGTCGACCAGCGCGGCCTCGATCGCGGCGGCAGCCGACGCGTGCGGCAGCGCGCGCGCGACGGCGGCCAAGCGTTGCTCGGCGAGATGCCGCTGCTTGAAGAGGAAGCGATCGATCCAGTCGTCGAGGTGGCCGTGCAAGAGATTGAACGATATGCCCAAACCGACTGCGGCCAAGATGTTCAGGATCGTCGCGACGCCCTGATGCTCCAGCACGCGGCCGAAGACGTACTCGATCAAAGCAAAGAGCGACACCGCTCCAAGCGTCAGAATCGTGTAAACCAGGGTGCGGCTGATGATGAAGCTGATATCCATCACGCGGTGACGGATGATTCCGTACGCGACGCTTGCCGCAATGAGCGCCGGCGAGAGCGAGAAGAGTAACGCGAGCGTGAAGCTCACGGTGTTATTGGTCGTATGCTGGCCGACAAGCTGCTCGAGCACGTCAGCCAAAATGAGCAGCACAAAACTACCGATGACCGGAACGAGCCGGCTGCGTGCGGCACCACGTGTGGTGACGTACGTGGATATGAGCGCGAGCAGTGCGGCGAGCCCCGGAATGACGACGGAGAGATCGTAGAGCGAGAACAGATGGACTGGCGGGGCGTGCGAATAGCGCACCTCGAGGTACGCATAGAGATACAGACCGGCGATGGCGACACCGGCCGGCAAGGCGAGACGGTCGACGAGACGTGCCACTCCCGTCGGCCGGTCGCTGGGAAAGCGGCTCGCAAAGATCATGATCGCGGCCGGTTGCATCGCATATATCAGCGCAACGAAGACGTCGAACAGCGTCGCGGCGACCCCTCCCGACTGCTGCGCCCAAAAGAGCCAGGGAAACGGCAACACCAGCGCCGGAGCGATCAGGGCGAACGCCCAGGTCATTCGGCTAGGCCGGAGCAGTACGAGTACCAGTCCGACGATTCCCATTGCGAGCCCGGCGATCGCGTACGTCAACGATTCCGTCTGCCCGATTGCGAGAAGATCGGTGGCGCGCACGGTGACCCAGCGGGGCCTACCACCGTGAACGATGGCAAAAGCGATCGGCGCCCCGCCCGGGACCTCTTCGTTGAGTATGGCGTAGCGGCGCCCGCGCAACGGCAGCGTCTCGTAGAGTAACCGGTCGCCGGTCACGATGCCGGCGCGCGCCGTCAGCGACGCCGGATCGATCTCGGCAAACGTCACGTCTTTGCTCAGCAAGAATCCGTAGGTGCCGATAGGTTTTTGAAAGGAGCCGATCGAGACGGCGGCGGCCGCGATCTCGAACAACGCCAAGATCGTTATGAATGCGACGCGCGCGGCGTAACGCACGTTACTCTGCACCGGCCGCGCGCTGGCGCGTGAACAGCGCATAGACGGGCAACCCTGAGAGTAGAATCGCGATGCCGATGCCCGTATCGTGCGGCGATTTCAGGACGGTGTCTCCGACGATATACCACGCGGCGGCTAGAAAGAGCAGCGTCGTTACCGGCTGCCCCGGCATGCTGAAGGCGGGCTTGGGCGCCCGGGGATCGCGCGCGTCGCGATTGCGAAAGACGATGAGTGCGATCGCGGCAAGCCCGAAGAAGATGTAATCGTTGCACGTCACGTAGTTCAGAATCTGGTCGTAGCTGCCGGAGAGCGCGATGACGATTGCGATCGCTCCTTGCAGTAGGATTGCGAGCACGGGTGCGTGCGTCCGGGCGTTCACCCAAGCGAGCTGTTTGAAAAACGTGCCGTCGGCGGCCATCTGAAAGTAGACCCTGGGCGACGTAAGAATCTGGTTGCTCAGAAAGCCGAGCGTGGAAAGTGCGATCACGGCGGCCATGATCTGCAAACCGATTGGACCGAAGGCGATACCCGCGACCTGCGAGGCCGGCGTATTGGTCGCCGCCAAGCCGCCGATGCCGAGCGCGCGCAGACAAGCCGCATTTACCGCTAGGTAGAGGATGACGACAACGCCGACGCCGGCGATCAAGCCGCGCGGCAGCGTTTTCTGCGGCTGGTGTAACTCGGCGGTCATAAAGCTCGACGTTTGCCAGCCGCTGTAGGCGAAGAGTACCGGCACCATTGCCAGCCCGATCACGGCGAGCGTCCCTCCGGACGGCGAATGCGCAGGCATCGCTACCGCCCCGCCTGCGGCGTGAACCGCGAAGAGGCCGATGGCCGCAAACGCCGCGATGGCGAGGACCTTGAGCACCATGAAGGCGTTTTGCGTCGTGGTGCCGGTGCGAACGCCAAGCGCATTGATCGCCGTGAACGCCGCGATTGCAACGACGCCGACTCCTGCAGTCGAGGCGTGCCAACTGGTCAACGTTGCAAAATAATTCGCGAACGTCACCGCGGCCGCAGCCATCCCGCCGCTTTGCGATACGAGCAGCAACGTCCAGCCAAAGATGAATGCGAGCGCCGGATGAAACGCGTCCCGCAGATACGCGTAGAGGCCGCCGTCCGCTGGACGGCGCGCGGCCAGCTCCGCGAAGATGCCCGCGCCGAGGAGCGCGATGAGACCGCCTGCGACCCACACCGCCATCACCAGAAATCCGCTGCCGACAAAGCGGGCGACGACCGATGGGTTCATAAAGATGCCCGAGCCGATGATGCCGCCCATCACGATGAGTGCGGCATCCCGGCCTCCGAGGAGACGTACGAGTTTTGGTGCCGCCGCGCTCATCGGGGGAATGTCCGCATTCCAGCGAAGAGGCGCGTCATGTTCGCAATTGCAACCTTCGTCCTCGCCGTGCTCGGTGTCACCGTAGCTCAGATGCCTCCTCCGGGGCCGCCGCCCCCTCTTTCGCAGCCACCGCTCGAAAGCGGCTCATGCCTCGATTCGCCTCGGGCCGTCCCAAAGGTGCTTATGAAGCCGGTTTCGCGTGCCATGCAGTTGGTCGGCATTGATGCGGTCGTCTCGACGGCGACGATGACGGCCAACCAGACCATCGGCTTCTTGTATACGACCGGGGACGGCGGCACGTGGCTCGGCGAGCGAACCGGCCTTTACATGTCCGCGGCCAATGCCACCTCGATCAACGCGGTCTTGGCCGCGACCCACGTGGCGGGCGTCGCGAAGGATGAATTTCCCCCGCAGAGCCGCTATGGCGAGCCCACAGGGTACCCGCAATTCTTCAGAGTGCAGATACCGCCCGCCGCCCTGGCCGCCTTGCGAATCGAACTCATACCCTGCGTTCGCTGGCCGAGCACGCGCCCGCTCCCCGATCCCACGATGTAGCCCTTCCTTCGTCCTTCGACTGCGCTCAGGATGACATGGCTAAGGGCAAGTTAGCAGTGAGCGCATCCGAGTGCTAAGGTGACGGGTTATTGGCCCTGATGGAGTTCGTGGTTCGAGCCCGCTTGGGGGCTTTCGCGCCGAATGCTGACGTCTTCGTCGACGAGGATCAGCGGCGCGTCGTCGTGGTCGTAGAAGTGGCTGGAGCCGATCCCGAGAGTCTGCGCGTCGTCGTTGACGAGCGGTTCTTCATCATCGGCGGACGCCGCCGCGAGGCCGCTCGGCTGCGCAACGGTTCCTTCGTACGGAAAGAGATCGCGCACGGCGAGTTCGTCAAACGAATCGCGCTGCCGGTCGCGGTGGAATACGATCGCATCGCGGCGACGTACGAGGACGGTTTTTTAATCGTCGTCGCACCGATCGCGGCGACGGCCTACCAGCCGACGGCCCGAACCGAACTCCACATCTTGGTAAAAAGGACGCATTCCTAAATACAAATGCCTCAGAAATCTAGTCAAAACATCGTTCCCGCCAACTTGATCGGCATTCTGCCGCTCCAAGAGGCGGTGCTTTATCCGCATACCGTCATTCCGCTGGCGGTCGTCAAGAAATCCGGCATTCAACTCGTCGAGGAAGCGTTGCGCGAAGGCAAGCCGATCGGTCTGACCGTCCTGCGCGATCGCGAGATCGAGGACCCGGGGCCCGAAGACGTGCAGCGCGTCGGCACGATCGGCGTCATACAAAAGATGCTGAAGGTTCCCGACGGCACGCTGCGCTGCATCGTTGCCGGTCAGCAGGTCTTCCGCATCGAACAGTTCACGCAGGTCGCACCCTATATGGTTGCGGCTTACACCGAGTTGCCGGACTCGACGGTCGAGAACGAAGAGCTCGTCGCGATGCAGCGCAATTTGGCGGGACTCTTCCAAAAGCTGCTTTCGTATCTCCCGCAAGCGCCGCGCGAGATGGAGATGGAAGTCGCCAACATCACCGATCCGGTGGTGCTGACCTACTTCGTCGCCTCGACGATGCGTTTGGAGACCGCCGATCGCCAGGCGCTTCTCGAGGAACGCGACACGGCGAAGCGCATGCGCAAGCTGACGATGCTTCTCACGAAGGAGCTAGAGGTCGTCGAGCTCGGCCATAAGATTCAGAGCGACATCCAACGCGAGATGGAGAAGAATCAACGCGAGTTCTATCTCCGCCAACAGCTGCGCGCAATTCAGGAAGAGCTTGGCGAAGTCGATCCGCAGCAGGCCGAAAACAACGAGCTGCGGAGCAAGATCGACGGTGCGGCGATGCCGCCCGACGTGAAGAAGGCGGCCGACCGCGAGCTCGACCGGCTCTCCAAAGTTCCGCAGGCCAGCCCCGAGTACAGCGTCATTCGCACGTACCTCGATTGGCTGGTTACGTTACCGTGGAAAGAGGAGACCCCCGATCACATCGAGATAGCGACGGCGCGCGCGGTGCTCGACGAGGATCATTACGACCTCGAAAAGATCAAGGACCGGATCGTCGAGTACTTAGCCGTCGGAAAGCTCAAGAAGAGGTTGACGGGACCGATCCTCTGTTTTGTGGGACCGCCGGGGGTAGGAAAGACCTCGCTCGGTCAGTCGATCGCTCGGGCGATGGGACGCAAGTTCGTTCGCCTTTCGGTGGGCGGCGTTCGCGACGAGGCCGAGATTCGCGGCCATCGGCGCACGTACATCGGCGCGATGCCGGGCACGATCGTTCGCGCGATTCGCGATGCGGGAACGCGCAACCCCGTGTTGATGATCGACGAGATCGACAAAGTGGGCGCGGATTTTCGCGGGGACCCGCAGTCGGCATTGCTCGAAGTGCTCGATCCCGAGCAGAATAACAACTTCCGCGATCATTATCTCGATCTGGCGTTCGACCTTTCGCAAGTGCTGTTTATCTGCACCGCAAACGCGCTGGATACGATCTCGCCGCCGTTGCGGGATCGCATGGAGATCATCACGCTTCACGGCTACACCGAGCTCGAGAAGCTCCAGATAGCCAAGCGATATCTGCTCAAGAAGCAGCGCAAGAACAACGGCGTGCGCGATTCCCAAGCCCAGATCAGCGACCAGGCGATTCGCGCGATCATCAACGATTATACGCGCGAAGCCGGCGTACGAAACCTCGAACGAGAGATCGGAACGGTCTTTCGCAAGATCGCGCGCAAGATCGCGGAGAACGCTCGTTACAAGGCGCGCGTCAAACCGGAGAGCCTGGTCGAATACCTCGGCAGGCCGCGATTCTTCAACGAGGTGCGCAAGCGCGTCGCCTCGGTCGGCGTTGCGACGGGCATGGCTTGGACGCCGGTGGGCGGCGACATTCTCTTCATCGAGACGCAGGCGATGCCGGGGACGGGCAAGCTCGTGCTGACCGGACAACTGGGTGACGTCATGAAGGAGAGTGCGCAGGCCGCCGTCTCGTTCATGCGTTCTCGATCGGGGGAGTTGGGCTTGCCGGACGATTACTTTGCCAAGCACGACATTCACATTCACCTTCCCGCCGGCGCCACGCCGAAGGACGGCCCATCGGCCGGAATTGCGCTGGCGACTTCCATCGCTTCGATGCTGACCGGCATCAAAGTCGACGCGAACTTGGCCATGACCGGCGAGATCACGCTGACGGGACAAGTGCTGCCGATCGGCGGACTCAAAGAGAAGGTTCTCGGGGCAAAGCGCTCCGGCATCACGAAGATCTTGCTGCCGCGGCGCAACGAGATGGATCTGGACGATATTCCCAAAGAGGTGCGCGAGAGCATGACGTTCGTTCCGGTGGACGAGCTTTCCGAAGTCCTCCATCACGCGTTAGGGAAGCGGTTGATCTCGCCGGTGCCCCTGGGCTCGGACCACGAGCGGGTGAGTAACGTCGTTCCGCTTCGCCTGCGCACGGGGCAAGCTAAACGGCGAAACGGCGCGGTCAAACGCGCCCCGGAGCGCAAGCGTCGCGTTAAGCGATAACCTCGATCCCGCTTCCGGAACGGACTTCACCAACGACCGCAGCCATCGTGCTGCGGTCGCTTAATTCGCGAACGAGCAGTGGAAGATTTTCGCGTGCGATGCTGATGAGCAATCCGCCCGAGGTTTGAGCATCGGAGAGACCGATGCGCACTTCCTCCGGAACCGACGGCGCGAAATCGGTAAACGTCGCATGCGTCTGCGCGTTGTGACGCGTACCGCCGGGCACGACGCCGCCCGCGATCAACTCGAGAACGCGCTTCATGAACGGCACCGCCGGCGAATCGAAGATCAGCCGCACGCGCGAGGCGCGTGCCATGTTTTCCGCGTGCCCGAGCAGCCCGAAGCCGGTGATATCCGTTGCCGCGTGCGCGCCCGCGGCGAGCATCGCCTCGGCGGCGCGGTCGTTGAGCGTCGTCATCGCAGCAACCGCTTCATCGAGTTCTTCGGATGCGATCGCACCGCGTTTGCGGGCCGTCGTTAGGATGCCGGTTCCCAACGGCTTGGTGAGCACGAGTGCATCGCCGATCCGCGCACCGGCGTTGGTGACGATCCGCTGCGGATCGACGATCCCGGTGACCGCCATGCCGTACTTCGGCTCCGCGTCTTTGATCGTGTGACCGCCAAGAATCGCGACGCCCGCGTTGCGCGCGACGCTCGCCCCGCCTTCGAGAATCTGCGCCAAGATCGCGAGGTCGAGATCTTCGGGAAAGGCGACGATGTTGAGCGCGCTCAACGGGCGCGCACCCATCGCGTAAACGTCGGAGAGCGCGTTGGTCGCCGCGATGCGCCCAAAGTCGTACGGGTCGTCGACGATCGGCGTGAAGAAATCTACCGTGTGGACCAATCCAACATCGTCGCGTAAAAGATAGACGCCGGCGTCGTCGCTATCGCCGTATCCGACGAGCACGTTCGCGTTCGTCGCGGGCGAGACGCGTTCCATCACGCTGCGCAGCTCGGCCGCGCCGAGTTTCGCGGCGCAGCCGGCGCACGCGGAGAGTTCGGTTAAGCGGATGCTCTCGACGTTCATAGAAGCAGTATTCGATGTCGAGGCAACTGCTATTCCTTCCCGGACCGGTGATGGTGGCGCCGCCGGTCCTGCGGGCGATGGACCGTCCGCTGATCGATCACCGGGGACCAGAGTTTGCAGAGATGCTGGAGCGGATTACGGCCGCTCTACGCCCGGTCTTCGGGACGCGCGGCGAAATCGCTATCCTTGGAAGTTCGGGAACCGGCGCGATGGAAGCGCTGGTTGCCAACCTTTTTGCTCCTGGGGACCGGTTGCTTTCATGCCCGGTCGGTTCTTTTGGGAAGCGATTTGCGGGAATCGCCACGGCCTACGGCTGCATCGTTGAGACCTTAAAGACGCCGCTCGGCGCGGCGGTCGATCCCGCGGCGCTGCAAGCGCGGCTCCGAGCCGATGCGGAAAAGAGCATCGCCGGCGTTTTGCTGACGCACAACGAGACCTCAACCGGCGTCGCCAACGACATGGCCGCGCTTGCGCCGATGCTGCGCGACCACGGCGCGATCACGCTCGTCGACTCCGTCAGTGGCCTTGGCGCGAGCGAGTTTCGCATGGACGAGTGGGGCTACGACGCGGTAGCGACCGCTTCGCAGAAGGCCTTCGCCGCGCCGCCTGGGGTCGCCATGGTCGCCGTCAGTTCGCGCGCGCGCGAGCGTCTCCAGAACCCGGCGCTCGCGCGTTTTTACTTCGACCTGCGACGCGCGCTGGAGTTTTCGCACTTGGGGCAGACGCCGTGGACGCCGCCAATTTCCATCCTCTACGCGCTCGACGTCGCTTTGGCTCGCTATCACGCCACGGGGATGCAGGCTGCCTTCGAGAGACATACGCGCTACGCGAACTCCGTGCGCGGATCGCTGCAACGTTTGGGTTTCACGCTCCTTTCGCAGCCCGGCGCCCATTCAGACACGATCGTTGCGGCCTATCCGCCGCCCGGCGTTGACCCTAACCCGCTGCTGCAAGCGCTTCGCGAAGAGCACGGCATCGTGCTCTCCGGGGGTCAGGCCGAGCTTGCGGGAAAGATCGTGCGTTTCGGCACGATGGGAGACGTGGACGAGAGCGATTTCCAAACGGCCTTCGCTGCGATCGAGGCGACGCTTCGGGCGCTCACAAGTGGTGTCGCTTAAAGTACGGTAGCACGAACGGGCGCGCGAACCAAGGGATCGTCGAAAGCATCGCATCGTCCAGCGGCGCGTCGTAGGTTACGAGATAGGGTGCCAACCGCGATTGATGCAGATCGGCGCGTATGTCCGGTGAAAGCGGAAAGAAGAGCGCTACGAAGAGCACGAGCCATAACAGGATCGCGCCCTTCAGCAGGCCGATGAGCGCGCCGCCGAGCGCGTTGCCCAGGCCCAGCACCGGAAGTTTGGCGATGGTGCCCAGCAGACGCGCCACGATGAGAATAACCACGTACGTAAGCAGTCCCGTGCCGAACATTCCGACGACGTGGGCCGAGCCGGGACCGAGTTTCGTCAGCTGCTCGATCGTCGCGTCCAAGCTTCCGTTGTAAAACCACGGCGTGACTAAGGCGGCGGTTACCGCTACCGCTCCGCCCAGCTCCGAAACGAAGCCGCGCGAATAGCCCTTGAGCATCGCGATGCTCAGGATGATGACGATAACCACGTCGGGCCAAGCGACGCCCGCGATCACGTCCGAATCTCCGCCCCGAACTCTCTTCGCAGCGCGCCGAGCAACCGCGAAACCGCCTCATCGGCTTCTTCGTCGGTGATGGTCGCATCGAAACGCTGCAGCGTCACGCGCGCCGCCAGGCTCTTGCGCCCTTGTCCGATCTGGGGGCCGCGATATTCGTCGAAAACGGTGGCGCCCGTGCAGAGGCTGCCGAGAGCAGCAACAATCGCGCGCTCGAGGTCTCGCGCGGCGACGTCGGCATCGACGACCAAGGCAACGTCGCGATACGTCGAGGGATACTTCGAAGGCACTCGATAATGCGGCGTTTCGTAGGCCGGCAGCGATGCGATCCGGATGACGCAGAAATACGCGGGGCGCTGTAAATCGGAGGCCTTCGCCGATCGCGGATCGATGCGTCCAAGATAGCCGACCTCGCGCTCGTCGAGCGTGACGAGCGCCGTCTTACCTGGATGGAAACCGGATTGCGTGCCGCGCTTCATCTCGGCGTCGCGCCCGGTAATCTTGCGCAGGAGCTGTTCGCAATCGCCCTTGAGGGCGAGAAAATGGGAATCGCGCCACGCCGGTTCGTCCGGCGGATCGGCCGAAAACCCGAAGGTCAGCAGCGACTGCTCGACGAGGGCGCTTTGCTCGTAGTTAAAGACCTCTCCGGTTTCGAAAATGCGGGCCGGCGAAGCGTTCTCCGCAAGATATTCGACGATTCCCGGAACGAGCGATTCGCGCAGAAAACGTTGTTCGTCGGAGAGCGGATTTCGAACCTCGACGGAACCGGCACTGCGCAGCGACTGGGTGATAATCTCGCGGTATCCCAAGCCTTCCAGGGCCCGCGCGATGCGGCTCTCCAATGCGAACGCGGCGCTCGAAATTTCGTGCGGGGCGACCGACGGAACGACGAGGGGTATCCGTTCGTAGCCTTCGATCCGCGCGACCTCTTCGATCAAGTCGGCTGCAATGGTCAAGTCGCCACGCCACGCCGGCGGAATAACGGCCAAAACGTCCGGCTCAACGCAATCGACGTCGCACCCCAGCGCGGCGAGGTGACGCTCGATCCGTTGAGCGTCCAGCGGCAGGCCCAGAAGGCGTTGCACGTCGGCAACCTTGAGTGCGATTGCTGCGGCCTGCGCAACGGGCGCGCCGAAAGCGTGAGGCTGGTAGACCGTCGCTCCAAGATCGCGCAGGAGCGCGGCGGCGCGCGCGGCACCGAGATCGGTCAGAGCCGGCGCGAGTGACTTTTCATGACGGGCCGAAGCCTCGGTGCGTAACCCCAGCGCTTTGCTCATGCGCCGGACGCGGGCGCCGTTGAAGTTTGCCGCTTCGAGGACGATCGCGGTCGTGGCGGGGCCGACTTCGCTTACGGCGCCGCCCATTAGCCCCGCAAGGCAGAGCGGTCGCTCGTCGTCGGCAACGACGAGCGCCGCAGTGGATAGAGTTCGCGTGACGCCGTCGAGCGTGAGCATCTTTTCGCCGTCGCGCGCGCTGCGTACGACTAAGCGCCCTCCATGAATCGCTGCTGCGTCGTAAAAATGCAACGGCTGGCCCGTTTCCAGCATGACGTAGTTCGAGACGTCGACGAGATTGTTGATCGGGCGCTGGCCCGACAGCGCGAGGCGAACGCGCATCCAGGCGGGCGCCGGCGCGACGCGCACGCCGTCGATGCGTTGGCAGACGAAGCGATAGCAGTCCTGCGATTCGATCAGGACGTTGGGCTCTTCGCCCGGCGGTTCTGCGCCCCGACCGGGGTTGACGACCTCCGGCAAGCGCAGACTGGTGCCGTAGGAAGCGGCGAGCTCTCGCGCAAGCCCGATGATCGACATCGCATCGGGACGATTCGTCGTAATCTCGACGTCGAGCACGGCGGTGTCGAGGCCGAAGAGAGCGACGACGTCGGCGCCCAAAACGCAGCTCGACTCGAGCTGCATGATGCCGTCTTCAAACCAGTCGCCGGGCAGCGCTAGCTCTTCTGCCGAGATCATCATGCCCTGCGACGCGACGCCTCGCATCGTGCGCGGCGCGATCGTTAGGCCCGGAAGTTGCGCGCCGATCGTGGCGACGGCGATCGTTTGACCGGCTGCCACGTTCGTGGCGGCCGTGGCGATCGTCAGCGAGGCGCCCTCGCCGACGTCAACCTGTGCGACCTGCAGGCGATCGGCGTTCGGATGCTTTTGTAAGTCTGCGATGCGGCCGGTAATGACACCCGCGATCGTCGGTCGCCGTTCGATCTCGGCGACTGGAAAGCCCAGCATCGCCAACCGGTCGGCGATCGCTCGTGCGTCGGGTGGAAGCGTCACGAACTCGCGCAGCCAGCTTACGGGGACGCGCACGCTGCTTGCCTCGTCAACTCAGCTGCGCGAGAAAGTCGGGGTCGCTCTTGGTGAAACGGCGGATGTCGTCGACTTCATACCGGGCTAAGCCCAGGCGCTCCACGCCGAAACCAAAGGCCCAACCGGAATAACGGTCTGGGTCGTAGCCGACCTCGCGAAGGACGTTGGGGTGCACCATTCCGGCGCCACCGAGCTCGATCCAACCAGAACCGCCGCACATGTTGCAGCCCAGCGGGGTCGACTCTAGCGTGCCGGTTCCTTTGCATTTTGGGCACGTCGTGTCTACTTCGGCGCTCGGTTCGGTGAATGGAAAGAACGAGGGCCTAAATCGCACGCTCTGCTGCTCTCCGAAGAGCTCGCGGCACAACCCCGTGAGCATGCCTTTTAAATGGCCGAAATGGATGCCTTCGGCCACTAGCAATCCTTCGACTTGGTGAAATTGAAAGAGGTGGCGCGCGTCGACGGCATCTCTGCGAAAACATTTCCCTGGAGCGACGATCGCGATCGGCGGCCGGTGTTCTTGCATCGTTCGAATCTGCATCGGCGAGGTGTGCGGGCGAAGCAGCAGCGTATCGCTAATCCAAAATGAATCGAAGCCTTCGCGTGCCGGGTGATCGCTCGGAATGTTGAGTGCGTCGAAGTTGTAATAGTCCGGTTCGGCCTCCGGGCCGGTGACCACCGCGAATCCGTGGCGCACGAAATAACCGCAGCTCTCTTCGATAATTCGCCGGACGGGGTGAATCGAGCCGGCCGGCCGGCGGACCGAGGGAAACGTGACGTCGATCGACGTTGCCAGCTCGGCGTCGAAGCTGCGAGACTCGAGCTCTCCGTACGCCGCCTGCAAGCGCAGCTCCATGGCTGCCACCGCGTCGTTGATGACCCTGCCCGCCTCTGGGCGCTCGTTCTGCGGAAGCGTCCCGATCGCGCGTCGCACTGTAGTGACTTCGCCGTTTCGACCCAGGTATGCGACTCGCACGCTCTCGAGCGCCTGCTCGTCGTTCGCGCGATCGACCGCAGCGGCAAATCGTTGGGTAACGTCGTCGAGTCGGCTTGCAAGTTCCGTCATAGCTCTTCCAAAGCAAAACGCCCGGCGTGTTCTTTGCTACCAGGCGCTTCGAAACTCGGCTTTGACTTCTCGTTCGGCCCCGGTGGCCGAGGGTAGTTTACGTCGCGGTTGGTGACGCGTGAAGCCTTCGATAAGCCAGATAAGCGTCGATGGAACCCGTATGGACGAAAAGCCTCCAGAAGAGATTGGACGTTGCCATAGCGCTTTGAAGTCTCCTTCTGAGCCGTCTGCTCCGGGGCGGCTTACGGTCGCGGAATGCGCTGAGTATACCATGCGAGTTTTACCCCCGGTAGTCTTGACTTTTCGAGCCCGCAGTACTCTCTTGACAAAACCTGGGCTTTACCGGCTGGGCCCTCGGCGGGTTGCCTCGTAAAGGGCGATCGAGCCCGCCACGGCGGCGCTGAGGCTCTCGGCCGGCCCTGCCATGGAGATGCCCAGCAGGGCCTCGCAACAGGCTTCCCAGCGCCCCAACCCGTGCCGTTCGTGCCCTACCACGAGCGCGGCAGGGCGATCCCATCGCTCGTCGCCGAGCGGTTCACCCTTTGCGGTCAGTCCGAGGACCCGTACGCCGGCCGCGGCGGCCGCATTCGCCAAGGCGGCTGGGTCGCTGATGGCGAGTTTAAGACGAAAGACCGCGCCCATCGAACCCCGGACGACCTTGGGATGATACGGGTCCACCCCCAGAGATCCGCAGACGGCTCCCAAGCAGCCGAAGGCATCCGCCGATCGCAGAAGCGTCCCGGCGTTCGCCGGGTCGCCGACGTCCGCTAGCACGACGGCCGTCTGGCCGTTGGCAAGAAGCTCCTCGAGGCTGCTAAAGCGCACCGCCGCGACGGCGACGATTCCGGTTGGGGTTGCGAGATCGGAAATTTGCGCGGCGCTGGCCGGCTCGACCAGGAAAGTCGGCGTTCCGGTGCGATCGAGCTCGCGCACCAGCGGTGTCTGATCGTACGCAGCCTGGGTTACATATATTTCCTCAATCGGAAACGCACCGGCATGCGCTTCTTCGAGCAGCGTCGGGCCCTCGAACGCGAAGCGCTTGGATTCCCGCCGCTCCTTGCGGGATTGCAGAGCCGCAACGCTCTTTAGGCGTTCGGCATGAACTCCGAGTCGCGTTGCCAACGGCTCAGCCGCTACGCGTGCGCGATCCGAACCACGCGCGAAAGCCGATCATGATGAGTCCGGCAGCGATCGCAGCGAGCATGATCGCGACGATTTCGTTGAAATGATGTGGAACGAGCGTTCGCACGAGCAGATAGACCGCGGCGACGAAAATGATAAGGAAAAAGCCGAGCCAGGCGATTTCCGTCGAGACGGACGACGGCGGTTGCGGCATTGAGGTTTCTTAGCTACGAGGCGCGGCCGGTCCGTTCCGCTAAGTCACGCGGATGGATCGAGTGCCGGACATTATCGAATCGCGCGAGGTTTTCAAAGGCCGTGTGTTCTCGGTTCGCATCGATGAGGTCGAGTACGACGACGGGAGCACGCATCGCATCGACGTCGTCGAACACGGCGCGTCGGTCGCAATCGTTGCGACTCCGGCAAGCGACGAGCTGGTTTTGGTGCGCCAATATCGTCACCCGGCCGGGACTTCGCTCTGGGAGATCCCGGCGGGCACGTGCGAACCGGGCGAGACGTTGCTTGACGGCGCGGGCCGAGAGCTTCGGGAAGAGACCGGCTTTAGTGCCGGACGGTTGACGAAGATCGGGTCCTTTTGGACGACGCCCGGATTCTGCTCGGAAATCATGCATTTTTTCCACGCCGACGAGCTCGTGCAGGGCGTCACCGACTTCGATGAAGACGAGCGAATTGAGGTGGGTCGATTCACACAGCAGGCGGCATGGCGCCTGGTCGTTAACGGTGCGGCCGACGCGAAGACGGTACTAGCTTTATTCTGGCTGGAGGCCGGGCGAGGTAAAATTGCACGTCACGCCGGTCGATAGTTGTATGTAGGAGACATTCTGTGTCGCCGACCGTTGCTATTCGACACGCTGGATTCTGATTCGGTTTTGGAGGTTGATGGTGGAAATACCCAGCGACATTGATGCCGTGATCAAACGACTTCTGGAGCCGCCCTGCGTCGGTCCGGAAGAATCGGTGCTGGCCCCTGAAGATGAAGCGTATTTGAGCTCGCTCATCGCGTCGGTCCGGCTTGGGCGCCGCTCGGTCTTGATCGTCGAGGACGCCGACGAGCGCCTTCGCTTTATGTTCAGCAATGCGACGCGCGCCGAAGCGGTAACGATGTTGGGTAAGGTCGTCGAGGCCACGGGGCGCCGCCTCGCCGACGGCGACGACTAAGGATGGCTCTGATTTAGCTCAGCTCGTTGTCGCCTCGGCGTTCATTTACCATAGTAAACTTCACGCCTCGGCTCCTAGATCTGAGCTAAATCAGAGCCATCCTGAGAGCTGGGTGATCAAGCTCGCCGCTCCTAGCCCTGAACAAAATCTGAGCTATCCTGACAGCTTTAGGCGGTTAGTCTGATTCCGTCGACCTTTCCCTGACCCGTAAGCTTGAAGTCGTAATGATACTGCGCGTGCGGATAGCGCACGAGAAACTCGTACGAGGTCTCGCCGTTTGAATCGGCGGTGCTCGAAAGCGGTATGATGGACTGCAACGGTCCTAATGCGGCGAAGTGTTGGCTTGCGACGAGGTCATCGGTTAGGTAAGCGCTGAACGACGGCGTCAGCTCGTCGCGGCGCACGCGACCCGAAGCCAATAGGGTTAGCCACTCCTTCGCCCGCTCGACTATCGCATTGTCCAGATGCGCCATCGTCGGCGGCACGATCAAATCGAGGATGCGCGCTCCGAGCTCTTCGGGAATCGTCGTCGGCGCGTGCAGCGAGTCGGCGTTGGAAAAGACGATGACGCCGACGTGTTGCTCGGGTAAGAGGGCGTTCGTCGCTCGGTAGCCGGCGATGTCTCCATCGGACCAGACGAAATCCTTGCCACCGCGCCGATCGATCACCCAGCCCATTCCGTAGCGCGTCGGTCCGCTATCGGCGCCGGGAGCGAACATCGTTCGCACGGCGTCGACGCGCAGCAAAATCGGCATCGCTATATCCCATTTTGCAAGATCGTAGAGCGTCGTGACCAAGCCTGCATCGCCGCCGAGCCACGAGGGATCCAGGACCGGCGCGCGGTCGAATCCGTGGGAGCCGCGCGTGTACCCGATCGCGTGCTGTGGAGAGATGCCGCTGTCGCCGGCAAGAAACGTCTGATCCATGATCAGCGGAATGAAGATGTGCTGCTCGAGATAATCGGAGAGGGGAACGCCGCTGGCGCGTTCGACGATCAACCCAGCCAATAGATAACTTATTGGATCGCTTGCGTAGACGGTGCCGGGCGCGGCGGCGAGCTTCACTTGATCGAGCGACGTCAGGAGATTCGCGATTTTGATCGGTCGCGTCCGATCGGCGGAAAGGCCCGGAATCTTCGAGGACGGCGGAAGTCCGGAGGTTTGCGTAAGCAGCTGGGCGATCGTGATCCCGTCGCCGGCGTGAAACTCTGGAATGTACTTGGTGATGTGGTCACCGAGCGCGAGCTTCCCGTCTTGCGCAAGCAGCAAAATGGCTGCGGCGGTAAACTGTCTGGTGAGGCCGCCGGCGTAGAACTGCGAATCCGCCGTCATCGGTACGTGTTTGTTGAGGTCGGCGAACCCAAAACCGCGTGCATAGACGATCCGGCCGTCCTCGACGATTCCGATGGCGAGGCCGGGCGTGCGCCCCGCATGGATCTGCGCCTTCGCCATCTGGTCGATCCGGGCGGAAAGCGCCGGCGTTAACGCAACTCCGGTATCGGCCCTGGCCGGCATCGCGGCCTGCGCCAGAACGCAGAGCGCTATCGCCGTCGCAAAGACGGGGCTTAGACGTCCCACTTCATTTTTGCGCCGCCTGCCGGGCGAGATTCAGCAGCGCGCCAAATGCCCGTTGATCCGAAATGGCGAGCTCGGCAAGCGCCTTGCGGTTCAGCGTCACCCCAGACTTCTTGAGGCCGTGCATGAAAACCGAATAGGAGAGGCCTTCGCGGCGGACCGCTGCATTGATCCGGCTGATCCAAAGGGAACGGAAATCCCGCTTTCTGACGCGGCGGTCGCGAAACGCATAGGCCAGTGACTTGAGCAGCGCTTCGTTTGCAACGCGATAGTTGCGGCGGCGAGCGGCACGAAAGCCCTTGACCAGCTTCATCACCTTGCGGCGATGTTTGAGACCTCCAACCGCGCGTTTAACACGTGCCATTCTCTACGCTCTCCTCGTTAGAACAGATAGGGAATCGTTGGCGCCAAACGCTTCAGATCGCCCTTGAAAGTCGGCTGATCTTTGCGGAACTTGCGCTTACGCTTGCGGCTTTTCTTGCTCAGAATATGACCGCAGCCGTCGAATTGATGGCGGTGAAGCAGTTTACCGGTTCCGGTAACCTTCACGCGCTTCGCGGTTCCTCGATGGGTTCGAATCTTAGGCACTGGCTTGCTCCTCGGCGACGGTCGCGGTGGCGGTTGGCTTTTGCTCTTTTTCGCGAGTGACTGAAAACTTTGGTGGACCGGTCGGCGTAACGCGCGGCGCCAGAATCATGAACATGTTCTTGCCCTCGAGCCGAGCCTCTCGCTCCACGATTGCCAGAGGGGCCATGTCTTCGGCCATCCGATCGAGCAGGCGGCGTCCGAACGAGGTATACGTGATCTCTCGACCGCGAAACATGATCGTCACTTTGATCTTGCTTCCGTCGAGCAGCAGCCGCTCCGCCATTCTTGCTTTCGTTTCATAGTCATGCGTCTCGATCTTTGGCCGCAGCTTTACTTCCTTGAGTTCGAAGTGGCGCTGCTTCTTGCGTGCGTCCTTGTCTTTTTTCGACTGTTCGTATTTCAAACGTCCGAAATCGGCGATCTTGCAGACCGGCGGTTGAGCCGTCGGCGAAACTTCGATCAAATCGAGTCCGGCGAGTCGTGCCCGCGCTAACGCTTCTTCGGTTGGCAGAATTCCGAGTTGCTCGCCGTTTTCGTCGATCACCCGGACCGCACGAATGCGAATCTGATCGTTAACTCGCAGGGGTCTTGCTATGAGCTCATCTCCAAATAAAAAAGGCGCTGCCGGAGCAACCCCACTGCGGAACCAGCCGTAAGTTCCTCGGGTGAAGACCGGATCGCCCGTAGGCATCCGGTGAGCGGAGCGACCCGCTGCTTCGGCTCGCCAACCATATCACGCCGGGGCAGGGGAGTGTCAAGGGCGAGCGTGCAGCGAGCCTATCGCGCCGGCGAAGCCGTCGAGAAGATACGCGATTGCATCATCGTCGATGACCAGAGGCGGCGCAATGCGCAGGACGTATTCGCGCGTATCCTTGGCCGCGATGCCGCGCTCGAGCAAAGCCTCGGCGAGCCGGCTCGCCGGGACCGTGAGTTGGACGCCCAGGAGGAGCCCTCGCCCACGAATCTCGGCGATCAGAGGCGATGCAAGCGCCCGCAGGCCTTGCATGATGGCCGCGCCCGCATAGCGCGCGCGGGCTGCGAGATTTTCGGAGACGATGACGTCGAGCGCGGCGTCGGCTACCGCGCAGGCCAGCGGATTTCCGCCGAAGGTGCTGCCGTGATCGCCGGGCTGGAAGAGATTCATCAACTCGTCGCTTGCCAGCGCTGCCGAGACCGGGTAGAATCCGCCGCCGAGCGCCTTGCCGACGATCAGGACGTCGGGCTTTACGCCGTCGTAATCGCAGGCAAAAAGATCCCCCGTCCGCCCAAATCCGGTCTGTACCTCGTCGGCGAGCAGCAATATCTCGTGCTCGCGGCAGAGCGCCCACACGCGCTTAAGATAGCCGGCCGGCGGTACGATGACCCCGCCCTCACCTTGAATCGGCTCGATGAGAACGGCAGCGGTCTGGGGCGTCAGGGCCCGCTCGAGCGCATCCGCGTCGCCGAACGGAACGACGACAAAACCAGGCAGAAAAGGCCCGAAACCGGCGCGATATTCCTGCGTCGTGCTGGCGCTGACGGCGGCCATGGTTCGGCCGTGAAAGTTGTTCGAGAAGACGACGATCGTAGCTTTATCGGGGGCGATGCCCTTGTGCGCGTACCCCCAGCGCCGCGCGAGCTTAATTGCGGTTTCAACAGCCTCGACGCCGGTGTTCATCAGCAGCGCCTTGTCGTAGCCGCAGAGGCGCGTGAGTTTTTCAAGAAATCCCGGCATCCGATCGTTGCGCATCGCGCGCGAAGTCAGCGTGAGCCGCCGAGCTTGATCGACGAGTGCCGCGTAGATGCGTGGGTGACAGTGGCCCTGGTTGAGCGCGGAGTACGCGCTGACGCAGTCGAGATAACGCTTGCCGCTAACGTCCCATAGCCATACGCCCTGCGCCCGCTCGACCACTAGGTCCAGCGGGGCGTAGTTATGCGCGCCGTAAGCGCTCTTCGAGCGCGACGAACTCTCGCGCTTGCTCCGAGAGGAGATGCACCTCTCTCGTCTTAAGGACACGCCCTTGGCTACCTGCTTCGACCGGCTCGAGCGACTCGTCGCTCGGGATCATCCCGGCGTCTCCCTGAGCGGCCGTACGCGTGCGTACGTGCACGGCGAGCGGCGTCCGCGAGCGGTCGTTCTGCTCCACGGAATGAGTGCGAGTCCCGCGCAGTTCGAGCGCGTCGCGGCCGATCTTTTCGACCGGGGGCATAACGTCGTCGTGCCGCGCTTGCCGCGACACGGACACGCGGATCGGCTTTCGACTGCGCTCGAGCGTTTACGCCCCGAAGATCTTTACCGAGCGGTCGACGAGTACGTCACGGTCGCGCGCGAGTTGGGCGAGCGCGTGACGGTCGCCGGTTTTTCATTGGGCGGCCTGCTCGCCGCGTGGATCGGTCAGCATTTCGAAGTGGATCGCTGCGTGCCCATCGCTCCGTTCTTTGGGGTCGCGCTGATACCGAATCGTTTGATGAACACCGTCGCCGAACGCTTGCTGCGCGTACCGAATCGATTTCTTTGGTGGAACCCGATCCTGCGCGACCGTCATATCGCGGCGTGCGGTTATCCGCGCTATACGACTCACGCAATCGCGCACTCCTATCGGATCGCACGATCGCTTCTCGACGAGGCGCTGACGACTTCTCCGGGCGCGCAGCACGTGACGATCGTCACCAACGCCGCGGAGGTCGCGGTGAACAACCACGCGGTTCGCCGGCTTTACCGGCGGTGGCAGCGGCATCGTCCCGACAGCGTCGAGCTCGCCGTCCTTACCGGCCTGCCGCTATCGCACGACATCGTCTCGCCGCTGCGACCGTGGCGGCTCGCAGATCGCGTTCATCCGAGACTCGTGAACGCAATCGATCCCTTAGACGAATCCGTCGGCGCGATTCTAATCGAAGCTCCCTAAATATAGTTCCGTAGTCGGGGCCAGTAGGCGGCCAGCGGCTCCGTAATTCCTTCGCATAGCGAGATCGGAAAACCGTTTTCGAACGGCCGGCCCCATGGATTGTAAAACCGTCGTGACGATCTGTCGCTTGCGGAATAAGTGCGCGTGGCCTTGGCAGTCGCCGTGGACGTCGATGAGAACGTTTCCGGTGTAGCCGTGCGTTCCCCACAGCCAGAACTGATTGTTTCCGGAGAGCACCGGCGGAAGCCCGTACTGCGGTCCGTAGAAGTCGATCGCGCCCGCCTCTCCATAGTTGCTGGCTAGAATCGCGGCCTCTGCGCGCTGTGAGGGCGGCAACGAATGGTAGAGACGCGCCACGGTCATTGCCAGCTCTTGCCATCCGTGCATATCCGCCCAATCCGGCGGTAAGTCTCCGATTTGAGTGCGCTCGCTGCGCGCGAGATCGATGTTTCGCGCGATAACATCCTCGGCGATCCGGTCGTAGGCCGACATCGTGGTTTCCGGTAAAACCGGCATCAGCAGCGGAACTAGCGCGATGCCGGCAACCAGCACGTAGAATACCAGCGCCGGACGCCACGCGGTCGCGCGCGCCGTCCACGCTTCGATCGCAACGGCGCCGGCGGCGATCGGAATGGGGTAAACGTCGCCGGCATAATAGTTTTTGCCGTGAAAAACGCACATCGCAGCGATCAAGAGCAAATAGGCGACGACCGAGAAATCGCGTTGTGGAGCGGTGCAGCAACAACGCCAGACCGATCAGCCACACCGGCGCGAGCAGCGGGTGCGTGACGAGCAACTGCGTCAACACGTACTGTACCGGCGTCAGGGCGACGTTTCGATACTCGCCGGCCTCGTGCAGCACCGTCCACATTGGGAATCCATGTGCGGCCTGCCAGAGGACGTTCGGTAGCGCGATCCCCGCCGCGACCAACGCGCCGGCCACAAACCAGGGCGTGAAGAGCGAGCGCCGTTGCGGAAGTGCCAGCAGCGCGACGACGATCGCGGCCGCGAAAAGAATGATCGTGTACTTGCTCTCGATTCCGATGCCGACGATCGCGCCGGCTGCCAGCCACCAGCGAGGATCGGCCCCCTTGACGATGCGCAAAACGTAGAGCGCCGCCAGCGGCCAGAGCCAGAGGCCGACGGTATCGGTAGAGAGCTTCGTTCCGAAAGCCATGAGGATGGGCGTGAGCGCCGCGACCAGCGCTCCGAAGATTTCGGCGAACGCGCCGCCGCCGAGTTCGACGATCAACAGGCACGTCGTGTAGACCGATGCCGCGGCGAAGAACGCGCAGAGCGCGCGGACCGCAAAGAGCGAGTGGCCGAAGAACTGCGTAGCCGCCGCCAAGAGGGGCACGACCGGCGGCTGGTCGACATATCCCCAGGCCGGATGGAAACCGCAAATGATAAAGTACAGCTCGTCTCGGAAGAAGCCGTAATGGGGATTACCAATAAGATGGACGGCCAGCGTCGCCAGTGCGGCGACGAGCGGAATCCTCCTGGCGAGCCTCGCACGCATAGCCCTACTCATAAGCCATTCCGGCGAAGCCTGCAATGCCCAAGTCGCGAAAGTGGTCCGACATTATGAAACGTTGTCCGTGGGCGAGCACGCCCGCCCTGATCGCCTACCACGATGCGGAGTGGGGCAAGCCGTCGCACGACGACACCGTGCTCTTCGAGTTCTTGGTGCTCGAAGGCGCGCAGGCCGGGCTGAGCTGGGAAACGATTCTGCGCAAACGCGACCGCTATCGGCAGCTCTTCGGCGGCTTCGATCCGGCCTTCGTTGCGAACGTGACGCCGGCGCGCATCAAACGGATGATGCTCGACCCCGGGATCGTTCGCAACCGCGCGAAGATCGAGTCGGCGGTTTCAAACGCGCGCGCGTTGCTCTTGGTGCGTCAGGAGTTCGACACGTTCGACGACTACGTCTGGCGTTTCGTCGGCGGTAAGCCGATCCGCAACCGTTGGCGCAGGAGCGAGGAGGTTCCGGCATCTACGCCGCAATCCGAAGCGATGAGCAGCGACCTGCGCAAGCGCGGATTTCGCTTCGTCGGTCCGACGATCTGCTATGCGTTCATGCAGGCCGTCGGAATGGTCAACGATCATCTCTTGGATTGCTCGTGGCGATGATCGCGCCGCTGCTGATGGCGGTGGCGCTGCTTCCGAGCGGCACGTACCGCTACGACACGAGCATCGGCGGACATAGCGTCGGGAGCAGCACCATACGCATTACCCGCAGCGGCGGCACGCTCGATGTCGGCGAGAGCGGATCGCTTGTCGGACGTACCCTGATCAGCGATCGCAAAATCCGCGAGGCGACCTTCGCCAATCTTTCTTACGTCGCCGATGCGAACGGCAAGCATATCGTTCTAACGTTTGCCGGAAACGACGCGACGCTGACCGGCGGCGAGCAGCGTGCGACGATCGCCGCGCCGGCGGGCGCCCCATTTCTCGTCAGCGACAACATGACCGCGGGCTTCGCGCTCATGCCGGCTACGTTCGCAGCGACGGGCGTGAAGCAGTTGACCTTGGCTTGCCTCTGCGGCGCGTTCGTCGCGGTGCCCGTGACGGTTACCGGCCAGCCGACGCCACCGCCGCAGGGCGTTGCGCCTGGCGAGGAAGGCCTCTCGGTCGAGGTTGAGGGACAGACGGCAACGCTCTGGTTCCATCGCCAGACGTACGTGCTCGATCGCTTCGAGCTGCCGGCGCAAGACCTGACGATCGTGCTGCGTTCTTACGATTCCGCCATAGCGCCGCTACCGAAGCCGGCAACGCCCCCACCGCTGCCGTTGCCATCGCCGCGCTATACCTCCCGCGACGTTTCGATACAGACGGACGACGGCATAACGCTCGCCGGAACGTTGACGGTCCCGAACTCGGCAGCCACGCCGCTGCCGGGGTTCGTCCTGGTTCACGGAAGCGGCTGTAACGATCGCGATGAGACGATCGGGCCGAACAAGATCTTCGCGCAGCTGGCGAACCGGCTCTCGAACGACGGCTACGCCGTTCTGCGTTAC
The DNA here is from genome assembly GCA_963736775.1 of Vulcanimicrobiota bacterium. GTDB lineage: Bacteria > Vulcanimicrobiota > Vulcanimicrobiia > Vulcanimicrobiales > Vulcanimicrobiaceae > Cybelea. The sequence goes on from CAVTPY010000013.1 coordinate 311,265, forward strand.
GACAAGCGTTCGTGCGGCAAGAGCGGCGGTAAGTTTCCGGTGCGCGACCGTTTGATCGCCGACGCGCGCGACGCGATCGCCTACCTGCGTTCGCAGTCCGGGATCGATCCAAAACGAATCTACGTCCTCGGACACAGTGAAGGCGGCGAGCTCGCGCCTAGCATCGCGATTGCGGACGGACGTCTGCGCGGGATCATCTTGCTCGCGCCGCCGGCGCTTCCACTCGAGCAGATACTGAAGCAGCAACTGCTTCGCAACGTCTCGAGTTCAGATCGCGCGGCGATGGAGAAGCAAGTTCAGGCGGAGCTCGATGCGATCGCATCGGGCAAGAAGCCGAGCGCAACAAACCGATGGCTGCGAAGCTCCTTTGGAGTCGATCCAGTGGCGCTCATTGCGCGCGTTCCGTGTCCGATTCTGATCCTTCAAGGGACGAAAGACATCCAAGTTTTGCCGGCAGATACGCCGCGTCTCGTGCAGGCCGCGCAAAACGCGCATCGCGACGTAACCGTCGTCATGTTACAGGGCGACGATCATCTGTTCATAAACCTTCCGGCGGACGAGTCGTCGACCGGCGGCGAATATTTCACGCCCTCGTACCTCGATCCGGCGCTCTTCGCGGCAATCGAGACGTGGCTCGCAAGTCACTAGATATTCCTCTGTTCCGCTAATCCGAATCAGCACCGCCTGCGATTAGCACCGCAATGCGAAGTTAACGACTTCCCTTTGAGTCAGGCCCGCCTGCCTCTCGAATTGTTGAAGAGCACCGCCTTAATGGGCACACTTTGCCCTAGGGGATTCAGTTCATGACGGCTACAGTGGCTTTCGGCGCGGGATACTAC
>CAVTPY010000014.1:0-119604 GCA_963736775.1 Vulcanimicrobiota bacterium
ACGTGAACTGCTGCACGCCGGAGTCCGCGATCGCCGGCTCGTTGCTGTTCCGGTTGAGGGCGAGGTATTTTCTGCCCGAGATGAATGCGCAACCGTAGAGCAGCGCGACCACAACCAAGAGCATACGGTATCCCAAGAGCAGGCTCGAGTACTCGAGAACGCCGCCGACCATAGCGCCGAGCAGGTTCGTAGCGAAAGCAATCGTCGAGGAACTCACCTCGCGGAACCGCTGCGCGAAGACGAGGTTCGCGAGAAAGACCGGTGCGAACGCGAGCGAGACCGCGACCGCCAGCCGCGCCGGCACGTCGAGTGAGAGGACCAGTTCCGGTGGAATGGCCCAGGCGAGAATGAGGCTGCCAAACAAAGCGAGGTAGAGTAGAGTCGGCTTACGGAATCGAGTGCGGCGCGCGACTTCCACCGCAGCGAGGACGGACAGCAAAATTCCGAAGAAAACGAGCGCGTTAACGAACCACGTCGTGCCGAAGAGCAGTGCGAACTGCACGACGTTCTTCGTCTCGAGCAGCAAGAACGCGGCGCCCATAAAGAAGAGGTCGAGATAGCTTCGCATCTGCCCAAGCGGTCCGGCCGCCGCGCGGATCAAGACGAACGAAGCCAGCAGAATCAGTCCCAGCACGGCGAGATACAACGGCGGAATCGAGCGCGTTCGCAAGTAGGGGAACGGGTAATCGTCGGTCACGGGCGCCGGGGCCGCTCCGGCGCTGGGGCTCCACGTCGTAGCGCAGGCGACGCCGCCAGGCTCGAGGCCGACCATCAACAGTCCAAACCAAGCAACTCCGCCGTATGCATCGAGGCAGGGCGCGTGTCCGAATGCGACTTGCAACGTGTTGGCGTACCGGTCGACCAACCACTTTTCGCGATAGTAATTATACATGCCGAAAGCGCCGCCCGGATTAAGGTGAGCGCGCGCCGCGCGCATCGCATCGAGCGTGAAGAGATAACTTTCCAGCCGCAGAGCGGACTGTCCGGAAACCAGCGCGAGCGAATCCGGCAACGCAAAGAGGATCAGATCGTACGTGTTGTGCGTCCGCTGGAGAAAGGCTCGTCCGTCGTCGATGTGGATCGTCACCCGTGGATCCTGATACGGGCGATTGGGATTGAGCCGGCGCCCGAGTGCGTAGATGCCGGGATCGATCTCGACGGCGTCCACGTGCTTCGCACCGTGAGCCAACGCGATCGCAACGTCCGAGCCGCCGCCCGCGCCGACGATAAGCACGTTACGTAGTTGATTCCCGCGGAGGCGCGCGTACGGCACGAAGTAGAGCGGTTCGAGCTTCTTGCGCCACGCCATCGACTCGATCCACTGATGCGGAATGCCATTCACGGCGAGGGCCGTAAGCCCGGGCCCTTTGGTGACGGCGTAAATCTTGTAGTACGGCGACCAGCTCAATCCCGGCGTCAGCGACTCGCGGCCGAGCATCACGATCAGCCCGAGCGCCGCCACGACTTGAATGAGGCGGACCGCCGGCAGATACGACACGAGGAATGCGATCGCGACGATCGTGCCCCAGACGACCGGCGGAGCGCCCGTAAACGAAAGCAGCGAAAACGCGACGATTCCCGCGAGGCTCCCGAGAATATCGAGACGGTAGGCCTCGAGCGCCTCGAAAGCTGCGAAGGCGCGCGCGACGCCTTGCGCGATCGCAGCCATGACGACGGCAACCGCGAGGAAGATGATGGGGAGCATGATCCACATCGGCAGGCCGCCGGGGACGGTCCCAAAGTAAATGAGTTCGTTGCCCGAGCGGTTGATCGTCACCGGGAAGAGCAACACGAAGCCGATCAGGAACGTTAGTAGAACGATCGACCAGGGAAAGAGATCCGTGCGCGCCCGCGCCCGCAGAAAGCCGACGCCGATGCCGAGGAAGCTGCCCAACAGCACGAAGTTCGAGAAGTACGAGAGATAGATAACGTTCTCGCCGGCCCATCGAATCAACGCCAGCTCCACGAAGAGCATGAGGAAACTCAGGAGGACTAGACGCCCTCTACCGCTCATGCGCCATGCTTTCTCCGACGAGCACGCGCGCACCCCCGCGCTCGGCCAGTAGCGCGGCACAGGCGGCGAAGATAATCAGTCCCGCCCAGGTCGGGAGGCGTAACAGCCACATCACCGGACGGTTCGTCACGTTCGGCAGCACGAACTGACGCCAACTCGACTCTGCGAGGCGCGGATCGATCGGCGGATACAGATGCGGGTGGGCCGCTATCGGCGCGTAGTGCACCGAATAGAGCGCGAAGAGCCCCGCGATCATCGCGGTTGATGCCAGCGCCGTGCCGAGCGTCGCGATTCGGTCGCCTCGCGAGAGCGTGTACGCAACGTAGGCGACCGGAAAGACCGGCGCCAGGAACATCACCGCGGACGTCGCCAGCATCCACGGCACGATGAGCAGGATCACTGCGATGAACAGCCAGGAACGGAGCGCTCGAGCTTGCGCAAACAGCAGAAGACAGGCCGGTATTGCTACGGCGATCTCGCCGGTATGCACGAAAGTTCCGCCGAGCACCGAAAAGGCCGCCGGCACCAGCACCGTTAGCGATGGATCGTCGAAGCGCCGCGCCAGCCGCAGCGCTACGAGCACGCCAAGCGCCGACACGACCACGTACGAGATGCTTCCGGCCAGCACGGCCGAAACGTCGGGGACGCCGACCGCGGCGAGCACGGTCGCGAGGCTGTATTGATTGTCCCGCGACACCTCCGAAAGCGCGTGCGCCGGAGCAACGGCCGTAAGGTACGAGAGCGTTTGCGCGACGCCGCTGCTTGCGATCGAGATGATGCCGAGCACGGCGGCCGCGATGATTAAAGCAACGCGCACTCGCGAGAATGCGACGAAGAGTCCGAGCGCCGCAGGAAGCGCTACCTGCGGCTCAACCATCGCGATCGCTAAGGCCGGCACGGCAATCGCGAGCCGGCCGCGTCGCACCGCGAGCGCGGCTACGATTATCGCCGCAAGCGCGATCGGCATAACGTTGCCGGACCAGAACGAGCTTAGCCCCAGCGAGAGCACGAGCGCGCCCCACGCGACCAACATCGGCTGCCGCGCGATGCGCGCCAACGCGTAAGCCGCCAAAAGTCAGGCTCAGCGCGAGCGTTATCCACCACAGGATCGCGGCTGCCGCGAACGGCAGAAAGGTCAGCGGAGCGAAGAATGCCAGCGCATAGGGCGGATAGGGCGCGGGCACCGTCACGTTCTTGGCTGCGCGATAGTATGGCGCCGGCGTGTCGCTCTCACACTCGTGCACCGATGCGGTGAAGTAGGGATCGCGCCCCTGACGTTGCGCCAGCGACGCGCAGTAATAGGCCCGAAAATCAACCATGAGCCAACCGCCGGCGCGGGTGCCGGCAAACTCACCCGCAAAAGGCAACACCGTACAGATGACGGCCAACGCTATCGCGAAACTCGTGCGCACGGCTAGCGGGCCTCGCGCGGCGCGTACGCGATCGCGCGCGTCAGGAGCAGCAGCAAACCCGCCCATGTCGGCACGCGCAGCATCCACGCCGCGATACCATTCGTCGAACTCTTCTGGGTGAAGTTGCTCCAGGTGGCTTCGGCGAGGCGCGGGTCGATCGCAAGCGTGCGCGCGTGCGCCGCGGCCCCTGGCGCGACGGCGGCCAACTCGATTAAGCCCCACAAGAGCAGGGCCGCTGCGAGCGCTGCGAGCAGAGCGACGCGGGCGTTGCCGTTCCAGTAGTGCCACGCGAGATACCCCACCGGGAAGAGCGGGGCGATCACGAGCGCAGGCGAGATGGCCCAACTCCAGGGCACGGCGAGCAGAAGCAGCGCGACGGCCGCGAGCGACTGCTGCTCTTTCTTTGCGCACGAGATGAGCAACACCGCAGCCGGCAGAGCCGCCGCGATCTGCGTCACGTGGATGAAGCTGCCGCCGAAGACTGCAAAGGCCGGCGGAATGCAGACGAAAAACGCATTATTTCCCGTCTTTCGTGCGAGCAGTCCGGCAACGAGCGTTCCCAGGGCGAGCATCGCGCCGTACCAGAGCAACCCCGTTCGCAGCGCGACGCTCTCCGGTGCGCCCAGCGAAAACAGCACGGCGGTCAGACTATACTGCGTATCGCGCGAGGCTTCGGAGAGCGCGTGCGCGGGCAGCACGCTCGTAAAATATTCGAAGTTCGTCGCCGGGCCGAGCACTGCAAGCGAGACGATCCCAAGCACGCCGAGCGAGAGCACGAGCGGCAATCGTGTAGCGGGCGCCCAAACGGCAAGCGCGATGCAGACGGGAAGCCCGAGATGCGGTTCGATCATCGCGCCGGCGGCGAAGAGCGCGGCGGTGCGCCAGCGGCTCCGCCATGCGAAGTAGGCCGCCGCGCAGATGCACGCCAGCGCGAGCGGAACGACTTCGCCGAAGGGCAACGAGATCGTGCAGAGCGAGAGCGCAAAGACCGCAAGCGCGACCTGCCACTCGATGCCGGCAAATCGTGCGAGCGTTACGATGCACGCCGCGCACGCGCAGAGCAAGAGTATCGTCCAGAGCGTCGCCGCGACGACGAACGGCAGCGCGCCGAGCGGCACGAGCGCCGCCAGCACGTACCCAGGGAGCGGCGCGGGAATCGTTACCCCGGGGTTCTTGCGAAAGAAGAGATTCCGGCCGACCCCGACTTCACAGGTCCGCAGGGGCTGCGCGAGATACGGATTCTCGCCCTGTGAGGTCACGCGCGCCCCGCAATAGAACGCGCGGAAGTCGCCCATCAGAAAGCCGGTCCGCGTGACGACGGCCGTCTGCGCCGCGAGTGCGGCGAGGGAGGCGAGGAGGATGGCGGCCGTAATCCGGTTCATTCCGTGCTATAATCCGCTTGTCTATGCGACGTCCCGAATTTTTGCTTTCCCTGGCCGGCGCCGCGCTCGCCGGCATGTCGCCGATGGCCGTTGCGGCGGCGGTCCCCGCGGCTACGCGGCGGGTGCTGTGGCTGCGCCGCGCGGGCTATAGCGACGAAATTATGGCGCCCTTCTGCGTCGACGGCCGGACCGTCTATACGCCCGGCTATTGGCAGATCTGCTGGCTCATGCGCGATCGCCACGTCGCCCCGGCTCAGGGGTACGTTCAAGTCGACATCGTCGAGATCGAGGCGCTCTGGGAAGTTCAACAGGCACTGCTGCTCCACGGAATCCGCGAACCATTGGTCATCACGAGCGGCTACCGTACGGTGCAGACGAACAATGCGACGGAGAATGCGGCGCGCAACAGCATGCACGTCTATGCGAAGGCCGCGGACATGTACGTGCCCGGCATCTCCACTCGCGATCTCTTCGATGCGTGCTGGTCGCGCGCGATCTCGGGCGGAATAGGCTACTACGACGACCACGTTCATCTCGACTCCGCGACACGCCGCTGGTGGGTTGGCGACCTGCCGGTACCGGAGTTTGCGCGCACCGCGCCGGACTAGGTGCCGGCGGCGAAGCGCCCGTCCGACCAGAGCACGTGCTGAGGGTCGGCCGAGATCTCCGAAAGTCTTTCCAGGTTAGTAAGGTGACGCTGTTCGAGGTTTGCGGCGTGTAAGGCTACCCACGACCCGCTCCCGTGCCCGATCAAGAGCGACCCGGTGTGCAACCCTTCCGCCAAATGGTAATGCACGAACGCGGCCTCCAGCTCGCCGCGCTCGTATTGCTCGTCGCCATCGTTTGCGTGGGCGATGAAGCTCTTGACGTCCACGACGACGTTATCGGGATCGATAGAAACGTCGCTGTGGCCGGTTCTGAAATAGTTCTCGACCTGGTCGAAACCGACGAGGTGTGCGATCGCTTTGCGAATGTTGGAGCAGGCAGTCCGCAAACTCTGCGCCACCAGATGCTTCTCAACGCCGGGCCAGAAAGCTTCGCCGAGTTCGGCGCGCGAGGCGATGTCGGACTTGAGCGCGACGTACTGGAAGATTTCGCGGTCGCGCCGTCTGATCCACGGAATCGGACGTCCGTCGATTTCGGCCTCGAACCACCCAAAGAGCCGCACCTGCATCGGCGAGGCCGGGAGCGCGCTGGCGTAGCGACGATATAAATTGCTGCGCGAAAGCGCGCGCAGCGCCCGATAACCGTCGGCGGTATGGGTCACGAAGAGGCCTTGTTCCTCGAGTGCCTGCAGTTGTTGCAGCTCGTCGATCTGCGAACCGGCCATCAATTTGTAGACGAGCGCGGCGTGCTCTTCGGGCGCGTCCGCTAGAACGGTAGCGATGAACTCATTGAGGAAATGCCCGCGGCGCGTGCGCCAATTCCCGAAGGCTTCATGAAGGCTGCAGTTATCCTCTGCGGCCTTACAGATAGCGCCGCTCGCAACCACCGGCCAGCCCTCGGTCTGCTCGAGCAATCGCACCACGTCGGCATGTACGAAACGCACGCCGCATGTTTCGGCCAGATGGCGAATCTCATCGGCAGAAAACGCCAAACGCTCGGCATCGCAGAGTGCAGCGAGTCCGCGAGAGACCAAATCCCTGACCTGGAATGCGGCGCGCGACCGGTTGGCAATCAGCAACGACACTCCTTCAGGCACTTCTTCGACCAGGCGAAGGACGGCCGCAACGCCGTCGGCGGCGGGAACGCCCGCACAATCGATCGCTAACTCCAGCGGTGCCCGCTCGGCAAGCGCCTGTACGAGCTCCTCTTGCGAAGCGAATCCGCCATCCAATCCCAGCGAGCCGGCCAGCTCGCTCCAAAGCGCTTCCTTCGTCGCACCGGCAGGCAGCGCGCAGTAATATCCGTTTGAGGCGCGATGGCGCAGATAATCGAGTAACGCCATCGTCTTGCCGAAACCGGGCGGAGCCATCAAAAAGCGAACCGGGGCGCTCTTAAAGCGCTCGAGCCATTCTTCGATGCGCGCTCGACGCACGATTGTAGGACCCTGGCGTGGTATTCGTTGCTTCATTGAGTCCCAAAGGGGCTCATACAAATATCTCCCTGGGCACATAGTATATAGACTTCACGACATCGGTGCAACCAGGCGGCTTCCTAGCAAGGGTAACCGAGCGCTCTCTTATCTGAGGAGCCGGCCCGCGAAACGATCGAAGGCCCGAGCCCTCCACCGCACTTCATAGTTCAACCGCCGGACTACGTTTCGAGCTTTGGTTGCGGTGGCCTGGGAGCGAACGATGCGCTCGGTAAGCTCGTGGTCGCCGCGCAACCTCGGTTTGAGGAGATCCAGCGTTGCCTGCGCCGCGGGCGGATGCGCGCCGCCGAAATGCAGCAAGCGCGGATAGACCGGCTTGAAGTATCGTACGACGTCGAAGTCCGCGAGCTGATCTTGCGGCAGCACGTCGCCCGGCGCGCCGAGCGACGAATAGTGGCGCCCCTTCTCGGCATGGCGACGAGGTTCGAGCGTGTGCCCGTAGTGTGCGTACACATACGGCAAGGCGATCCGCTTGCCGGACAATCCCAGCAGTCGTTCGTGCACGGCCCCCTCCCACCGCAGGCCGGGCCGGTAGCGGAAAAACATCATCCGCCGCTCGATCGAGGTGTAATACTCGAACGATGCAAAGAAATGCCAGGTGTAGCCGTCGACGAAATCATACGGCGCCGGAACGGCGGCGAGACGTTCTGCGATACGGCGCACGCCGGCACCGTGAACTTCGTCGGCATCGACGAACGCCACCCAGCTGCCGGCAGCGAGCTCTCCGTGGAGGCGCAAACAGATGTTTCGGGCGGCGGCAAAGCCGCTAAACGGCGTGCGATCGACGACCAGCCGGCCTCCTTGCCCGAAGTGGCTTGCCGCCAAGATCGCGGTGTGCGGCGAATCGCCGCAGGAGTTGTCGTTGACGATCAAGAGCGTCGCGGCATCGGCAATCGACGCGAGCATCGCACTCAAGAACGGTTCGTCGCGCGCTCCCAGAATCAAATGAGCGGCGACGCCGTCCACCGCCGGCTTCATCGCCAGCGCTTCGAGCGCGCCGCCGGAGTTTCCGCCAGCTGCGCGAAATCGAGCGCGATGCCGCCTTTGCGTTTGGCCGTCGATGCGCGCGTCATCGCAGAGGATACGCGCGGAATCGGGCGATACGCGCGGGCCGTGCTGCGGCGGCTGGTTCTCCGCGACGATCTCGAGCTTACGCTGCTTGCCGACGGATTCTTTCCGCAGCGCCGGCGCGACGCATACGTTCGCGCGCTCGGCAACGGGAACTTTGCGGTGCGATCGCGAGTCCCCAAAGACGCCGAAATTCTGTGGCATCCCGCGAACGGCACCTTCTTCTCCTCGCGCGTTCCCAGCGTCGCCACGATTCACGATGCCGTCCCCTTCCGCTATCCGGATCGCGACCCAAAGCGCCGCGAGCACGCGCAACGCCCGTTCTTGCGCTCGGCATCCACGGCGCGACGCGTGATCGCCGTCTCGGAGTTCGGCCGCGACGAGCTGCATGCGATGCTCGAGCTTCCGCTGGAACGAATCGAGGTAATTCTGCACGGCATCGAGCCCACGTTTGCGCCGGGGACGGCGGAACCGTTGCCGCTGAGCTTGCAGGGGCGGCGCTTCTTGCTCTTCGTTGGCGACCCGATCGGCGAGCCGCGGAAGAACTTCGATCTGTTATACGAGGCCTATCGGCAGGCGTGGCCCGCTCTCGATGGGCCGCTTCTTGCCGTCGCCGGGCCACGGGCGCCGGAGCTGCCGGGAGTCGTACACGTCGGAAACCTGGGCGATGACTTGACGGCCGGCGGCAACGACACGCTGCGCGCATGTTACCGCGGAGCCATCGCCTTGACGCTGGCCTCGTACCACGAGACGTTCGGCATGCCGCTGCTCGAAGCGATGGCGTGCGGAACGCCCGTGGTGGCGTCGCGGGCCGGCTCGCTTCCCGAGATCGGCGGCGATGCCGCCCTCTACGCGCCTGCCGACGATGCGCGCGAATGGGTCGCTTCATTACGGCGTATCGTCGACGACGAGGAGCTTCGGCAGCGGCTGCGCGCGGCCGGCCTTGAGCGAGCGAAGCTCTTCAGTTGGGATCGAAGCGCGGAGCAGCACGTGGCGCTTTTTGCCTCGGTGGCGCGATGATTCGCCTCGGCGTCGACGCATGGAACCTTCCCGGCGATCATCGCGGAATCGGACGCTATCTCCGCGAGATTCTGCGCGTGTGGCGCGAGCGGGAGCGCGATACGGTCGAGGTGACGTTGATCGTGCCCGAGTGGCATTCGTGGACGGTGCGGCAACGCTATCTCCGCGAGGTCGAACCCGCGCGCTATCGCATCGTTTCGCGACGAGGGCACGCGCGTGCCGGCTTGAACGCGCTGTGGTTTCCGTTCAACGGATGCAGCTGGACGAACTTCACCCTGCCTGCGACCGCAACGCTGCACGACGCATCGAACTTTGTCGTGGAAGACTATGCGCCGGAGACGCAGCGAATCTTTCGAGCGGCAGCGCAGCACTGTCGCGCGCTGATCACCGATTCGCACTTCGCGCAGGGCGAGCTCGCGCGCGAGTTGCGGCTTGCCCCCGAGCGGCTCGTTCCAATCGAGCTCGGCGTCACTCCACCGCGGCCGCCCAAGAAAGTGAAACTCGACGTCACGGCACTCGGGCGGTACGTTCTCTACGTCGGAACGGCCGAGCGGCGAAAGGGCTTCGACACGCTGCTCGAGGCGATGGCTCTCTTGGCGCGCGAGCGCCCGGAGCTCTCACTGGTTGTAACGACGCGGCTCGACGGTCGCTTTACGGTGCCGTCGGACGTTCGACTGGTCGAACTCGGACACGTGGACGAGGATACGCTGGCCGCACTCTATCGCGCGTGCGCCGTTCTCGCCTTTCCATCGCGCTACGAAGGCTTCGGCTTGCCGGTGCTCGAGGCGATGAGCTACGGTGCGCCGGTTATCGCGTCGAATGCCGCCTCTTTGCCGGAAGCCGGCGGCGATGCCGCGGCGTACGTTCCGCCGGGCGACGCCGCTGCGCTCGCGGCGGCGATTGCGCGCGTTACCGGAGACCGCCCATACGCAGACGAACTGCGCGGCCGCGGCCTTGCACGGGCTGCGGCCTTTACGTGGGAGCGAACGGCGTCGCGAACGCTCGAAATAATTGAAGGGACGTTATAACCGCGTGCCTGAATCGGCAATCCATCTTGCGACCGGAATCGCGGTGAGCGACGATCGCCTGCTGATGGTCGCGTCGCGTTATCCCAATCAACCGCACCCGTTGTGGAACCTGCCTGGGGGGCGCCAACAGCCCGGAGAGCTGCTCGTAGAAACCGTCGTTCGCGAGTTTTACGAAGAGACGCAGTTGCGCGTTCGTGCCGGCCAGCTCGCCTACGTCAGCGAGAGTTACGACGGCGACCGCCACTTCCTCAATGCGACGTTTTTGGTGGAGGTGGATCGATAAGTCGATCCTTCGACCCTTCGACAGGCTCAGGGCAGGCTGAGTCAGGATGACAACGGCCTCAGGCGTGACATCGGAAGGGCCCACGATGACACTCGGGGAGATCACGTTGTTGCGGTGGAGTGGGTTCCGATTGATGCGGTGCGCGAACGAGTTGCGGTACGCGTCGTGCGCGAGCCGTTAGTCGCCTATCTCGAGGGTCGCGGCGAACGCCGCTATGCGGGCTATCACGACGCCGGCATTACGATTGAGTGGCCTGCCGATTCTCTCTGAGCGCGGCAACCCACTCTTCGCGCTCGAGCGTGTACGACATCACATCCACGGGCTTTCCTTGCACCGTTGCGCCTCGCGGCAGCGTGACCTCGGTTTCGAAACCGCTGCGCTTGAGGACGGCGCGCGACGAATGGTTCTCCGGCAAACAAAACGCGCGAATCCGTTGTAAGTTACCGCGTTTGAAGCCTTCGTCGACCAGCGCGGCGACTGCCTCACTGGCGATACCGCGATCGCGATACGCCCGCACGACGCTATAGCCGATCTCTGCCGCCGACCGATCGCTATCCGAAACGCGCAGCGAAACCCAGCCGAGCGCTGGGCTCTCGCCCTCGAGGAAATGCAGCAGCCATTCGAAGCGGCCGACGATTCCAGGAGCAAACCGCGCCGGCCGAGCGGCGACCGCGCGAAGAAACTGCGCGCGATTGACGTTTGGCAGATCTTGATAGTCGCGAAGGTCGGGCGCTTGCAAAACCTCCCACAGAATGCCCGCATTGGCCTCGGTCACGGGAACGAGCCGCAGGCGCTCGGTTCGAATCATCAGCACTGTAACAAAACGCGCCCTTGATAACCTCGCCGTTGCGCGTGATGGCAGCCCCGATGGATTTGGCTTCCGCCTATGCCAGCCGATCGCCGGCGTGGGTCGACTTCACGGGGATCGTTGCTTCTGCACCGCGCTTCTTCTATGGCTCGCGCACGCATTGCATGCACGAGGCATTCGACGTTCGGAGCAGCGCCGGCGGCTTGGAAGTCGTCGATAATGTCGGCATCGCCCCACGCTGCCCCGTACGAACGGGCGACTCGATCGAGATCTGCGGCCAAATGGTGCACGATCCGGGACGCCCTCCGGTCGTTCATTGGACGCATCACGATCCGCAGCACGACCGTCCCGGCGGTTTCATTCGCTTGCACGGGAAGCTGTACGCGTAGGGGCCTGCATCCGCAGCAGCTGGGGGATCGTCACAAACCGGTAGCCGTCGCGTTTTAGCGCGTCGACGATCAAACGGGTCGCTGCCACGTCGGCACTGCGATCACATTCGTGCGCGGCCTCATGCATCCGCGCGCAGAGAAGCCCGCGGTTGCCATCGTGCAGAGCGATGATGGCGCCGTCCCCCACATAACGCAATACTCGCGCGGCGATCACGCGCGCCGGCGGAAACTCCCAATCGTTCGCAAGCGGAACCGACCACATCACGGGCGTGTACCCCAGCTTGCGCACTTCACCGAGCACCAGCCAGTCGCGGCCCCCAAAAGGCGGCCGCATGATTCGAGAGTGAACCCCGGCGGCCTCGAAGATTGCCCGATCGGTGCGTTCGAGGGTGCGGCGAAGGCTGCTCTGGTCGTCGAGCACCAGGTGCTCGTGACTCCACGTGTGATTGCCGACGGCGTTTCCGTCGAGCACTTCACGGCGCACGACGTCCGGATAGGCCGCAACCGCGCGGCCCACAACGAAGAACGTCGCGTGAACTCCCTCCGCGCGCAGAACCGAGAGCAACTCGCCGGTGTACGGCGGATTCGGTCCGTCGTCATAGGTGAGCGCTACGACGCGCTGATTCTTCGGACCACTGACCAGCGTCTTGCCGAAGAGCTGGCTGCCCGGGCTCTCCACAACTTCATACCCTTCGTAGGCGACCGCTCCTAGCAATACTAGGGCGACGGCCACGCGCACGAGCCAGCGCCGCTTCACCCGATCAACCGTGCGTGCCGCGAATGCGTCCCTGCGCGGCGGCGACGTTGTTGCGAAAAACGTCGGGACCAAAATCGCGAAAATCCTTGATGATCTGTTCGTACCGCGGATCGGCGACTTCCGTGCTCTGCACGTGCAGCAGGTCGCGCGGCACGCCTTTCGAGAGGTCGATCGTGTACTGCCGCCCGACTTTTGTCGCCCAAAATTGCGGATCGGTAAACGTCACGGTACGCTGGCCTCGTTGATAATCGGCGAGCTGTCTAACGTACACGGTGTAGTGCGCATTAGCGTCGGGCAGCGACGGCTTGTCGACGAGGTCCCACACCCCGTCCTGAACGAGCCGGCCGAAGAAAAAGCTTACGTCGTAGACGCGGGCCGGCGGCGCGTTGACGGTGATCAGCCTTCCGTCGTAGCCGCGAATCGAGTACTGAAATGAAGAGATGCCCTCGACATCGGACATGCGGTACTCTTCGGTGTCGATCGGGGGCTTGGCGTAGTGGATCGTCAGGCGAGCGTACAGCGCGCTGGGCGCCTTTTGCGCGTGGATTACCGGCGCGAAACGTCCCATCTCTCCCGCGCCGTAGATCCGCCAACCCAGAATCAGCATGACCACGCACAGCGCGACGATCACGATCTCGATAGGAAAACGCCGCATCAAGGCGCCTACTTTGTCGACGTGTGAGCTTCCTGGTCGAGCACACGGTTCACTAACCGGTCGGCCAGGACGTTTTGCTCGCGGCGCACGTGCGCGATGTCAACGTGTTCGAAGCTGCGCAAGAGCCCGCGGGCCCGTTGATAGAGTGGCTGGAGGCTCTCGTGCTTCACCCGATATTCGCCGAGCAGTTGCTTGACGACGAGCTCGGAGTCCAGACGAACGGTCAAACGGCGTATTCCGCGCTTTTCTGCGGCTTGTAACCCGAGCAACAGCGCGGTCCACTCCGCGACGTTATTCGTGGCGATGCCCAGGTAGGCGTCGATCTCCTCGATCGTCTCTCCGGACGCGTCGATCAGGACGGCGGCGCTCGCCGCCGGCCCCGGATTGCCTCGTGAGCCCCCGTCGGCAAAAAGCGTGGCTTCCATACTTGCGCGGGCTTCGGCGGTGAGGCATAGACCGCCCGCCCGGTGGGTACATGGTGGGGCATGACGCAATCATCCCTCGTTCGAACCGCCGCCCTGCTGCTCGCGACCGCCCTGGTCTGGGCGCTGCCGCAAAGCGCTCGAGCGGCGACGACGTGGACCTTCTACGGCATAACGGTTCACGTTTCGACCAACAACATCAAAGTGCAGGATCCTCGGACCAAACAGGTCATGAGCTTCTTGCTCGTTCCGAAGTTCGACCAAGTCTTTTCGGCCAACGGCAAAACGACGTATCAGATGGGCAAGGTGAAGGCCGGCCAGTACGTGGCCGTCGTCTACGATCGAAAGGCCCTGGGAGGCGCCCACGCGGATAAGATCTACCTGATGGACAACGCCAACGAGAAAATTGGCACTCAATAACGCTCCTTCCGCAAGCCGAGAGCGTCCGGTAAGACCGGCGCTCTCTTTTTGTGGCTCACATAAAAAGTAACTACGGTTACAATTTAGCTTATTGAGGCTGGTCCTGGAAAAAACCGACGATCGTGCCGCTCGAGTCGGTAACGAAGACGATCGGTTGCGAGCCGTTTTGGAACACCGCGCTGTAGTGGTAGCCCTGATACCCCTGGCTCGTATCGTGTTTGACGAAACGTAGCCCGACGAACGCACCCAACGATGCGAACGAGCTGCGGATCTGCGACATCATCGAGGGCGTCAGGCCGCTTCGCATCGTCGCCGACATACTTGCCGAAGGCACTCGTCCCGCCAGCACGTCGGTGAAAAATGCTGAAAACGTTTCCGTGAGCGAGCCGCTCGCGGGACCAGCCTGTTTTGGCGTCGGCTGGTCCTGGAAAAAACCGTAGATCACGCCGCTCGAATTGGTGACGAACACGACCGGTTGCGATCCTTTGTCGAAGACGGCCACGTAGTGATACTGACGGTAACCTTGCGACGTGTCCTGGCGCACGTACTGCAGCCGCCGAAACTCGCCGAACTTTCCAAGGTCGCTGCGGACCTGCGTCAGCATCGTTGACGACTGCGATCTCAACGTCTCCGAGATGTCCGCGGGCACGCGTCCGGCGAGAACGTCGGTAAGAAACGTTGTGAAGTGGGCCGTCATGCTGCCGGCGGGCGCCGGCGCCGCGGCCGTTTGCGCCATCGCTACCGAGCCGAGAAGCATCGCCAGTGCGGCGAACCAAGCGGTGACAAAACCTTTGCGTATCATAGGCGACAAACTTCGAGCCGGGGGGCCGCCGGACCCCACCTGGAGTAATGAAGCTCTGATGAGATGGGCCCTCGCGGCGCTCGCGATGCTGCTCACGGCGGCCGTGGCGCCGCCGCAACCGACCTCCACTCAACAGATTTTCGACGAAAGCTTCCGGCGGCTCGAATCCTATCCGGTGCCGCCGTTTGCCGTATGGACGACGACGTGGCACATTACGGAACGGCCGATGGGCTACTACACTGGTGAGTCGTCGTCGGTCGAAGTGTATCGGTACGCCGTACGGCTCGCCGACGGAATGGAGAACGTCAGCGAGCCGCAGGCAAACGGAAAGCTTCCTCCGGCCACGATCGAGCCGGAGTTCCTAGGCCCGTTCGCTTGGACGATGCGATCCTCGGTGCACGTCGCGCCGGCTTCCGGCCGGTGCGGTGATGATGCAGCCCGATGTCGCCGGACTCAAGACCATTGCAAGCGTCGTCGCCGTAGCCAAACCGTCCTATACGTTCGGCGGCGACTCCCAAGCCGCGCCGCCGGTCGAGGACGTCGGCGGACGCGCGGCCTATCATTTGCAGCTGCGGCCGGTGGACGAACCGCACAAACACAACCTGCGCGATCTTTGGATCGACGTTGAGACGCACGATCTCCTTAAGGCGCATTTCGTCGGAACGTACCGGCCGTTTCCGCAAGCCCCCGTGAGTCCCAGTGACATCACCGCCTATTTCCGTTCGGTGGTCGGGTGCTGGGTGGTAACGCGCGCCGTGTGGACCTACGACAATCCGCCGATCTCGTACTTGTTTGACGTTCAAAACGACGAGATCGGTTTGCCGGCGACGCTCCCCGATTGGCTCTTCGATACCGCCGCTTATCAGCGACACCAGGCGACCGGCGAACCCGACTACCTTGGCCTGCTTCTCGAGCAGATGCGAAAAAACGCTTCAGCAGCACCGCAATAAGGAGGTTCCCAATGGAAACTGGACGCGACCCCCGCACTCTGTCACGGCGCAGCGTGCTTTTTGCTGCCGGCGCAGCCTCGCTCGCCACGGTTTTTCGCCCCGGCATCGTACTAGGGCAGGCAAACGATCCGCTTGCATCGTGGAACGACGGAGCCGCGAAGCGAGCGATTATCGATCTCGTCGTCGCAACGACGACTCCCGGCAGTCCGAATTTCGTCGCCGAAGGTGAGCGGATCGCCACGTTCGATGAGGACGGCACCACCTGGGTCGAACACGATCCCGTCTACGCCGAAGTACTATTCTCGCTGGACCGGATTGTCGAGTTGGCACGTGAGCATCCGGAGTGGAAGACGACCCAGCCCTTCGCCGCCGTAATCGGCGCAGATAGGTCTGCCATCGCCTCGTTTACAAAAGCGCAATGGGAGAAAATCATCGTCGCGACTCATACGGGCGTGAGCGTCAGCGATTTTAACGCCGCAGTCAAGGCCTGGATTTCGAGTGCCAAGGATCGTCGCTGGCAGCGGCGCTATACCGACCTCATCTATCTTCCCATGCTCGAAGCGATGAGCTACCTGCGCGCCAATGGTTATCGGACGTACATCGTGACCGGCGGCACTCAGGCGTTCGTGCGAGCTTATGCTGAAACGGCCTACGGAATTCCGCCCCAGGATGTCATCGGTACGGCCGTCGGAACGCAATTCAACGGCGCGAACGGAGGCATGACGTTGGCTCCAAAACTCGTGCTGAATGACAATTTCTCGGGCAAGGCCGAGGACATCTACCTCTTCACCGGACGTGCGCCGAAGATCGCATTCGGGAACACCGAAGGCGACGCGGCAATGCTCGAGTACACGCAGGCCGGCGGGGGCGCGACCGCGATGCTGCTCGTGCTTCACGACGACGCGGCCCGCGAGTTCGCCTACGGGCCTGCCGAAGGATTGCCCGACTCCAAGATCGGCGCGTTTAGTCAGGCGCTCTACGACAAAGCCAAGGCGAGCGGGTGGCACGTCATCAGCATGAAAGACGATTGGAAGCGAATCTTTTCCTGGCAGTAGGGCCATTGTTCAACTATCCGCGTCTAACCGCTAAGTTCTAGGCAAATATCCAGGTATAAGCTTCTCCGATTTCACCGTGATTGCCTAAGGCGATAACATGAATGAGATAATAGCGATCGGTCTTGAGCTTGGGCGTTAACGAGATTTTTGCATATCCCATAGGATTTGTTGGAACGCCGTTGAGCCAGAGCACGGTCTGCGACTCGCGCGGTTTTGGGGCTCTCGGCGTGGGAGTGGCGGGCGCCGCTGTGTGCGACTGGTTCGGAGGCCCCCTCGTTTCCGGCCGGGGTAAAGGCGGATAGAGGTACGACGTGCCGGGCGCGCCTAAACTGCCGGCCGCACCGAAAATGGGCGACAGTGAAGCGGTGAGACTGTTGTCAAGGCGGCGCGGTAAGTAGAGCGCCTTGTATGCATCACCAGAACGCGCCATTTCGTTAACGATAGAAGCCCGCGTCGCGGCGGTAATATCGACAAACAGTCGGGCGTCCGTCCCGCTCCCGCGCCAATTCGAAACCCTCACGCAAAAGTATGCCTTACGCCAGCCACAGCCGATCTGTACGCGAAACAGGTGCGTCTTGGGCGCAACGGTGATCTGCGCGGTGCCGCGGGCGTCTCCACCTCGCGTCGCTTGAACGAGCCCTACTTCGAAATCGTCCAGCTCCGGCGGCGCCTGCATGACGATATGCGCCAGACCGTCCTCAACACGGGCGCTCTGTGAATGTATGTCGTAGTCGGAACCCAACGAGACGAGCGCGTCGCCGTCGCTCGCGCTCGTCGCGGTTAGGCCGGCGGTCGTTCCGGGGCGTACCCAAGCAGTATCCGCCGACAGAATCACGATCGTGTAGTTCCAGTTTGGCATCAGCGTCACGCGTACGTCTGTCCACGGAGCCGCAACCCCAGAACGCTCATGAAGCCTCGTCGCGGGCGTCCCGTCCGATAAGGTCGCCGAAATCACAAAACGTGCGGCCTCGCCCGCATCCACAGCCGGCGTCAGCGCCGCGGCTTCGATTTCGTACCTCGAATGAGCCGAATTCGTAACGTAAAATCCTCCGGTGCTCCAATAGTCAGCGTTCGCGGTCAGGGGCAGCATGAAGCCGCCATCCGTTACGTGATTTACAGTCCGGGACGCCTTCGTATACCAAAAATTGCCGCCTACGACGGTCGCGTACGTATTGGTCGTCGCATCTCGCGAAAAGATACGATAATGAACCAGGTCGCCGGCCCGGTACATATGCCGGTCGGTATCAAAGTAGGTGGCCAGCCCCAAGTTACAGCCCGTCCCAGAGAATGAGACGGCCGACCCGTCCGAAGCGCGGACGACGACTACGTCGTCGGGCGAGCAGAGGACACCCTGGGGCGCTGCCGGTGCGGGCAGGTGAATCAGGCCGTCCTTTGACGGGAAAAATCGGCGTACTCCCGCCAGTCCGTAGTCCAGCACGACGACGTCCCGGCGCATGCGCAGCGTGCGAGCATCGATCGCCAAGACTACGGCGCCGTTGTTGCCTCGATTCATCACCGCGCCGATTGTACCGACGCTTAAATTTTGGACGGCCGTGCGTTCCGGGCTCGCCAGGCGAACCTCGTACAGCCCCGCGGGAAGAGCCGGGAGATTGATTTGATGTTCTAGAGGCGATCCGCCCACGCTCGGCGCGCTTACAAAATGAAGGACGACCTTGGCGTTTGGATCGAGTCGTCCGCCCCCTCCTGGGCGGCTGATGTCGGCTACGTCGGCGGCGGCGACGAGGGCGATCGTTACTTCGATAGATTGCGGCGTCTTCGTTAAGACGGTTTCCGATAAGGGACGGCCCGGCAGAACGCGGAGATCGTGAACGACGTCCGGACTCCAGCGAATCATCCCAATCGCCGTGGCCCAGTGGAGCGCTGGGGTCGCCACCGCCGCCAGGCATAAGGCCGCAATGCGCCCGATCATCGAATCGTGACGGTAAGAGGGTTGGATTGCATTTCGACAGGGACACCGTTAATGATCGGCCGCCCTTCGACGCGCACGGTGTAAGTGCCGATACGGCTGAAGATGTCGAACGAGTCGAGACGGAACGAGCCGTAGAGGGATGCACCCGGGAAAATCGGGGAGCTGTTCCATTGCGCAGAGGCCCGATTTCCCTCCGAGCCGGTGTGCAGATTGCGAGCCACCTGGCCAGTTGCGTGGCTCACAATCGTGAAACCGTAGTCTCGCCCTCTCGAACCGAAGAAAGCGTATTGCGGGCGACCTGAGACGTTTCTCAGTTCGACGGTTGCCGTAAGCGTTGCGCCAAGAAGCGCGCTCGAAGAGCCACTTCCGAGCGATAGAGCAAATCCGTGCGAAGCCGGCCCTGCAGGAGTATCGGCCGACGAGTCCTCGTACACGCCGGCTTTGCGTTGCTGCTCGAGCGAAAAGTTAGGCGATACGACGTGAATGGCGATCATGTTGGACCGTAGCGTTGCCTCACCCCCGCCCCTGCCATCGCCGGTCGTCACGTGCATCGACTTTGTGGTAACTTGTACGGAATATGTTCCCGGTTTTGTGATCTGGTAGAGTTCGTCGAGCCGAATGCGCCAGTACGAGGAGCGTCGTGGAAGTAAAGTGAGGCCGCCTGCGAGAAAACCGGTCGCGGCCCTTAGATCGGGAGGCCCCGGAACGCGCGTAACCGCCTCGCCCGTATCTCGATCGACGATTGAAAAATCATCGTCCGCGACGAGCCCCAGGCTCGCTGACGCTTGCTCGTCGGAGACGTTTCTCATCTCCAGCTCGACGTAAACCGGATCTCCGAAATGAACCGAGGAATTGCCCGTTAGCGATAGCGCCAATCCGACCTGCGGCACTCCTGCCGCCGTGGAACTGCTTTCGTCGCCGGCGTCTAGGGTATTCGCCGCGTCCTTGGGCAGCACGGTCACGCCAACCGTTTCGGATCGCAAGGGCGTTGACGCATTCGTGGTCTTGATCTGCGCTTCCAGCGCGTAGTTCCCGATACGGGGGAACCATGCCCAGGAAAGCTCGGGGGAAATCGATAGATAAACCGACGTCTCGGGCGCTAGCCGGTACCCATGCGGTGCGCCAAGTCTGGAGCGGTATTCGAACCTTCTCCTTTCACCTGTGTTCCGGTTGATGGCGGTTATCGTGTACGTAGTGCCGGTAGCGAAAAAAGGGGAGCTTTTCGGCTCACCAGATACGTTGCGCAACTCGACCGTCGCGAAAACCATATTGTTGAAATGCAGCGTGTAGCTGTTTAGCGTTAGGGACAACGCCAAGCCGTCAGCAGGCGGACCCGTCGGGCTGTGCCAAGCGCGGCCGCTGTGAGCCAAGATCATTGACCCGACACCGCTCGACTCGAAGTAGGGCGGTGTTGCCGTCGGCATGGGAGCCGCTGAGGCCGCAAGGCAGAAGAGACCGCACAGACAGATCGCGGCTCTGCGGGCAAACTGCAGTCGAGCCACCACGTTGTCGTAGCGGTTCGCGTCTCTTACCCGTGACACATCTCCGGCTGCCTACGGCGGATGAAGCGGTTGTGATACCGGCGCGTCGACCGCGAGCACGATCTTTCCGTGTGCTTTGCGGCGCGCAAGCTCGGTATATGCGTCCTTGACCTGGGCCAAGGGATAGACCGCCGCGAGCGGCATAACGATCTCGCCCCAAGCGATGAGGTTCGCGACGAACGCAATCGTCTCGGGACTGTCGGCTGCCGACGAACCGTCGGTCTTCACGCCGTGTTTCTCCCCGGCAGCAAAATCGATGATCGTATCGATGCGCTCGGGCGCAACGCCGAGCGCGAGCGCCAACTCGACGTAACCGCCGCCGAAGAGGTCGAGGAATGCGTCGATACCCGTCGGCGCAAGTGCGCGCAGCCGCTCCGCGAGGCCGTCACCGTAGGCGACGTGTTCGACGCCGACCGACCGCAAGAACTTTTCGCTAGCGTCGCTTGCGATGCCGATCACGCGCGCACCCGTGCGCCGAGCTAGCTGAACCGCGAGCGAGCCGACGCCGCCCGCCGCATTGCTGATCGCCACCACGTCTCCCGGCCCAAGCGCAACGGCGCGCACGGCGCCGACTGCGGTCGACGCGACGACGAAGAGGCTTCCGGCGCGAAACCAGTCGAGTGTCGGCGGTTTGGAAATGAGCCGCGACGGACTGCTGACGACGTACTCGGCTTGCGCCGACCGTTCTTCGGACCAGCCGAGGACCTCGTCTCCGGCTGCAAACTCGGTGACGCCGGCGCCGGCGGAATCGATGCGTCCCGAAAAATCCGCCCCTTGGCCGAACGGAAAATCCATCGGAAATATGTCTTTGAGGCGTCCCTCGCGAATCGAGATCTCGCCGGGATTCGTGCCTGCGGCGACGACGCGCACGACCACTTCGCCGGCCTTCGGCTCGGGCTTCGGGACGTCGACGAGCTTTAGTTGATCGATTCCGCCGTACGCGGAGAGTTGAACCGCTTTGGGCATCACTCGGTGTCCGGCGGTAAGTCCGAGGGTGGCTGACGCAAGAAAAACACGCTCGGATATTTCGCCTGGATAACCTTAAAGGCGCGAGGCTTCATCGTGAAATCGAACGCGCTACCGATACTCCTCGATTTCGCGTCGTTCTTTCCAAGCGTGCCGAGATTCCAGTTGTCTTCAATGAAGTGCAGAATGCTGCCGAACTCGTACTGCGTGTGTTCCACGTGCGGTTTGACATAGGGCGAGACGATCAGCATCGGGACCCGAAAGCCCGGCCCACCCTGCCAGTTGCGCGGCCCGGCGGAGCGACGTGGTCGTAAAAACCACCCCAATCGTCCCACAGAATCACGACGGCGGTGGAATCCCAATAGGGGCTCTTCCCGACGGCGTTGACGATCGATGCGACCCAGGATGGGCCCGTGTCGCTCCCGGTGGCGGGATGATCGGAGTTGGGCCCGTTGGGCGTGATCCACGATACGGAGGGCAACTTCTTGTTCGAGATGTCGGTGAAAATGTCGAGGTTGCTGCGCGTAACGTTGTCCTTCCATTCGGAGCTGTAACGCACCGCTTTGATCGCGTCGAACGCGCTCCAGATTCCAGCGCCTTGGCATTTGGGGCAGTTCGTGTACGGGTAGACCCTTACCGCATAGAACTTCCACGAAACGGATTTTGCGTCGAGCAGGTCGCGCAGCGTCGAATAGGTTAGGCACGGAAATGGGCCGCCGTATTCGTAAACCTTACCGGTCCGTTTGATAACCGCCGTGACCAAATGCTGCGGATTTCCGTCGCAGCCCCACGGAAAATAGGAGGGCGTGTCGATGAGCGCTTCGCTACTCGAGAGCTCCGTTCCACCGGCGATCAGATCCTGGTGCGCCGTAAAGCTTCCGCTGCCTTGCGTTTGAAACGTATGGTCTGCAAGTACGTACTGCTGTGCCATGTCCCAGTACGGGGCGATATCTTTCGGATTGACGTACTGATACGGGTAGGTGCACGTCGGCGTACCGCTTCCCCGCGCGCCGCCAAATTCGAGATCGAAGCCGTCCATTTTTTCCTTATCGCGGTCGACCTGGAAGCCGGAGTAGATATGATTGAGATCTTGATTCGTCGGATACCCATACGACGATGGGAATCCGTTACCGAGCAGATCGACCTCCGTCAACGGGATCGTCGTCGGCTTTCTGATCGGCACCGGACAACTGTTGGCAATCGAGCCCGGCATCGCCGCGGCCTTTCCCGTCGTCGTGCCGTCCGCTCCCGGAAACGTTGCAAAGAGATTGTCGAAGCTGCGATTCTCCTGGATGACGATGATGACGTGCTTTATTTTCATTGACGGCGCGCTCGCCGTGCGGCCTTCCGAAGGAAGCATGGGCATCGTGCCGCGCGGGGCGGCGCACCCGAGGACCGCCGCGCTGATCGCGAGGAAGGCAATCCGGATACCGGCGCGACGCAACTGCATTGGCGGAGGAGTCACTCCGTATCGACCGGGAGGCCGGAGGGCTTCTGATGCAGGAAGAACGAGCGCGAATACTTCGCCGGAATCACCTTGAAATTGCGGGGCTTTTGCGTGAAATCGAACATGTTCGAGATGCTCGTTGAGGTTGCGTCCGTCGTTCCGAGGCTTCCGAGATTCCAGGTCTCTTCGATAAACTTGATGATGCTTCCGAAACCGTAGACCGTATGCGAGATCTCGTTCGGCGGCACGTACGGCGACGCGACGATCATGCCCACGCGAAAGCCGGGGCCGCCTTGAGTATCCAGGGGCGACGGCGCAACAGAATCGTAAAGGCCGCCCCAGTCGTCCCAAACGACGATGACGGCCGTCGAGCTCCAATACGAGCTCGCGCCGACGGCGTTGACGACGCTCGCCACCCAAGACGGCCCCTGATCGGACTTATATCCCGGATGATCGG
Source organism: Vulcanimicrobiota bacterium (assembly GCA_963736775.1). Classification (GTDB taxonomy): domain Bacteria; phylum Vulcanimicrobiota; class Vulcanimicrobiia; order Vulcanimicrobiales; family Vulcanimicrobiaceae; genus Cybelea. Next base: position 22,902 of record CAVTPY010000014.1, read on the forward strand.
AGTTCGAGCGCGTCGGGAATTACCCAGGACATCGCGGGCAGATTGCCGCTTGCGATGTCCTTTAAAACATTCGTCTGGGGACTCGAGATGCGCTCGCTCCACTCGCTCTTATTGCTATAGATCGAATTGATGACGAGAAACGCCGTTCCATAGCGCGCCGGTGGTGGAATTCTTCGGCGCCGGGGTGTAGTATTTCCACGAAACGTTGGCGCCATCGAGCAGATCCGCGAGCGTTTCGTAGGAGCTACCCGACGACGGGAACGCGTTCGTGCACGGGAACGGCCCCTTTCGCCTCTCGAGTTTGAGGCTCGTCGTGATCAGCGAGGTTTTCGTTCCGGGCGGGGAGCTGCAGCCCCAGGCAGCCGAGGACGACGGATCGTCGATGAGGCTTTCCGTCGAGTCGATCTCCGTGCCGCCGCGGATCAGGTCCTGATGCGCGGTGAAGCTTCCGCTGCCTTGCGTTTGGAAGAGATGGTCCGCCAGCGCGTAATCGGTCGCCATCGTCCAGTATGGCTGGACTTGATCCGGGTTGACGTACTGGTACGGGAGTGCTCCCTCTTCTTGCTGCGTCGTCTCACGTTTGATGCGATTGAAGCTGTCCATGTTTCCGTTATCGTACGCCGTTTTGTAGGCCGAGTAGAGGTGATTGAGATCCTTGGGGTCGACGAGGTTGACTTCGGTTAAGTTAATCGGGACCTGTTTAGACTTCGTTCCGTGACCGATGCGCTCCAAGCCGGTGGTCGTTCCCTCCACGCCCGGAAAAGTTGCGAACAAATTGTTGAACGACCGGTTCTCTTGCACGATGAGGACGATGTGGGTTATGGGATACGTATAGCTTTGCTGGTGAGCGCTTGTTCGCGAGAGGTTTGCCGTTCGCGACGGGCTTCCGAAGGCACCGGCGTTCGAAGCGCCCCCGCAGGCACTCAGGGCAACCGCGCTGCCGAGCAGGATCGCAATCATTAGATTCGATGGTTTCTTCATGAGTTCTCCGATTCGTCAGTCATAGCTCTCACGCACCGTCTCGAGTAACGTTTGCCCGAACTCGACGACGGTGCCGTCGCCGTCGAGCACGTCGACGCCAAAACCAGGATACAGGCTGATGAAGCGATCCTGTTTCCAGCGTGCGACCGACCAACGGTCGCGCGCCGCCTTCTCATAGGGCCACGACGGCATTCCCTCTCGGTCCGAGCGAATATCGCGTCCGTCCGACGTGACGCGCACTTGGAAGCCTTCGACGCGCGCGATCTTCATTTCCAGCGTGCCGATTCTCATACGCTTTGGAATTCGCCGTAGCCGCGCGCCATCGCTGCGGCGAAGATTGGCAAGAACGCAAAGAGCACGAGCTCCGCATACAGAAATCTTTGCACGCGACCTACATCCGGGCCGCTTGGCGTTTCACCGGCGCGCTGCCACTTGATGTATTGGATCGTTGGCGGAACCGATAAAACGGCCACCAGCACGAAAGTACCTATTTTGGCCCAGAAGAATGCGTTGTGGGAATAGTACGCCCAGCCCTTAGCGGCGAAAATCGCTCGGCTAAAGCCGACGACCACGATGGCTGCGGCCAGCACGCCGTACCAGATGTCGACGCGCGCGATCCGGGTAATCACATCGAGACTTATACCACGCCGCACCAAAACAAGCTCCGCGGCAAGGATCCCGAAGAGCGCAAAAACGATGAGGTGGTGGCCAATGGCTAGTCCAAGATCAAGCACGTTGCGCTCCCATGCGCTCGTTCTTAACGAAAGTCATCTTTCAGATGCGGGTTGAGATAATCTCGGGCTGACTGGATTCGAACCAGCGATCTCTAGTCCCCCAGACTAGCGCGATAACCAAGCTTCGCTACAGCCCGCTAACTTTTTTTCTCTCTCTTCGGACGCGGCCGGCTGCCGCCGACGGCGTCTTTGAGCGATGTTCCGGCAACAAAGACCGGCACCTTGCGAGCGGCAATCGTTATCTTCTCGCCGGTTTTCGGATTACGCCCTTCGCGAGCTTGGCGCGCCCGAACGACAAAACTTCCGAATGGATTGAGCGCAACGCGGTCGCCCTTTTGCAACGCTCCTTTGATTTCGTTGAGGATCAGATCAAGTATTTCACCGGCCCGGCGCCTGGAGAGCTCGGCTTCTTCGGCGACGGCGTCAATCACATCGGCTTTCGTCAACGTCGCATCTCCTACTCGGGAGAGTATACGTAGCGATGCGGTCGCTTCCTCCCGTTGCACCGGCCACTAAGCGCCGAGAATTTCGATGAGCGCGCGCAGGGCCAAGCGATAGCCCGCGGCTCCGAGGCCGCTGACGACCCCTCGGCAAGCGGCTGCCGTGACGCTGGTGCGCCGAAATGTTTCACGGCCGGCGATGTTCGACAGATGCACTTCAACCACGGGGATGCCAATCGCCGCGATGGCATCGGCAATCGCATAGGAGTAATGGGCGTAAGCGCCCGGATTCAGCACGACGCCGGCATACGCTTTGCGAGCAGCGTGGAGCGCGTCGACGATCTGCCCTTCGCCGTTGTACTGCTCGCAATACACCTCCGCTCCGGCGGCCGACGCTTCGCGCGCGATCGTTTCATTGATCTCGTCGAGTGTCTGCCGCCCGTAGATCTCAGGGTCGCGTTCGCCGAGCAAGTTGAGATTCGGGCCGTGCAGCACCAAAACGCGCATCGTGGTGGCTTCGTGAAGGAAAACCTCGAGCCTTTGAGCCAGAGGCGCTCATGCCCGACACGATCGTGGCGGCGTCGGCCGCCGGGGCGGCAATCACGATAGCCGCCGCAATCACGACCGAACTCGTCGCCGAGATTCGCGACCGGCACGATCTGTGGCCGACCGCAACTGCCGCAGTGGGACGCCTTACAACCGGGGCGGCACTCTTTGCGGCGACGAACTTGAAAGGGAACGAGCGAATTTCGCTGCAGATCGCGGGCAACGGTCCTCTCGGAACGGTGGCGGCCGATAGCTGGCTGCTCGACGAACAAACCATCGGAGCGCGAGGATACGCGCGTAATGCGCGGGTCGACCTTCCCATCGATGCACGCGGAAAGTTCAACGTCGCCGGAGCGATCGGCGAGGGATCGTTGCACGTCACGCGCTCGAGTGACGGCGGGCAGCCCTATGTCGGGGTCGTACCGTTGGCATCCGGCGAGATCGCGGAAGACCTCGCCCACTACCTCGGACAATCCGAACAAACTCCCAGCGTCGTCGCGCTTGGCGTGCTCGCAAACCCGAACGGCATCGTCGCGGCCGGAGGCATTCTGGCTCGCGTGCTGCCGGGCGCCGACGAACGAGCGCTCTCGGCACTCGAGCAGCGCGCGCTAACGATGCCGCCGGTGACACAACTTATCGCCGACGGCGCCGATGCGGCGGGACTGTTGCGCGCGCTAACCGGCGAGGCCGATCTTCGTTCGTACCGCTCGATCGACGTCCGCTTCGCCTGCCGCTGCAGTCGCGCTAAGGTCGAATCGGTCTTACTCGGTATGGGAGCCGACGAGCTCCTCGAGCTAACGCGCGAGCGAGATCTCACCGAAGCGACCTGCGAGTACTGCAAGACTCGCTACGTCTTCACATCCGAAGAAGTCCAGCAACTTTTAAAGTTGTCATCCTGAGCTTGTCGACTTTGTCATCCTGAGCTTAGCTTGCCCTGAGCTTGTCGAAGGGTCGAAGGATGACGAAGCGATCACGCCTCCCAATGTCATCCTGAGCTCCCGATGTCATCCTGAGCCTCATTGTCATCCTGAGCCTGTCGAAGGATGACCCAGCGGTGACCTTCAGCATTGCCATCCTGAGCCACATTGTCATCCTGAGCTTAGCCTGCCCTGAGCTTGTCGAAGGGTCGAAGGATGACCCAGCGGTGACCTTCAGCATCTTGCCTTAGGAGCGTTTCAGCACAGAAGAGCTAAGTGAAAACGTACTATGTCTATATGCTCCTCTGTTCCGACGAGTCATTTTACGTCGGCGTGACGAACAATCTAGAGACTCGCATCGCGCAGCATGACTTCGGCTTCGACCGTCGCTGCTACACTTTCACGCGCAGGCCGCTGATATTAGTTCACTCCTCGGATTTCCACCACATCGACGAGGCTATCTCCTGGGAGAAGCAGCTCAAAGGCTGGTCCCGAGCAAAAAAACGGGCCTTGATCGAAAACGACTGGCCGCGCATTTCGCGTTTAGCAAGAAACAGCCTGGGGCGGCAGTGTTACCCGTCGACCGAGCCTTGTCGACGGTGATCGCTAGGTCATCCTTCGACCCTTCGACAAGCTCAGGGCAGGCTAAGCTCAGGATGACAATCTGGCTCAGGATGACAATCTGGCTCAGGATGACATTCGTGGGCTTAGGATGACAATACTCGGATGAAGCGGCGGGAGCCTACTGAGAGAACGGCGACTCCGTGCGCGGTCCATCGTTGGCTCGGGTCCCGCACCGGCTCACCGTCTATCTTGACCGCGTTTCCTGCGATCAGTCGCTCGGCTTCACGCCGGCTCTGCGCAAAGCCGGCCTTAACGAGCACTTCTGCCACCCGCGTGCAATCGCCGAGCTCGATTTCGTCGAGATCCTCGGTGGGAATCTCTTTGCGCTGAACCGTGCGCTCAAAGAACTCGCGCGCAGCCGCGGCAGCCTCCTTGCCGTGATAGCGCGCGACGATCTCGCTAGCGAGTCGCTTCTTCTCTTCCATCGGGTTGAGCCGCCCTGCTGCCAGCTCGTCTGCCAACTGCCGGGATTCCGGCTCCGGGCGAAATGCCGCAAGCCGCGCGTAGACCGGAAGTAACTGATCTGAAATCTTCATCAGCTTCCCGAACTGCTCGGCCGGCGACTCGTCGACGCCGACGTAGTTGCCGAGCGACTTGCTCATCTTCTTCTCTCCGTCGAGCCCGACGAGCAGCGGTACGGTCGCGCAAATCTGCGGCCGCTGCTCGAACTCGCGCTGAAACTGGCGCCCGAGCAGCAAATTGAAGAGTTGATCGGTTCCTCCGAGTTCGACGTCGGCTTCGATCGCGACCGAATCGTACGCTTGGGCGACCGGATAGAGCAGCTCGTGCAACGAGATCGGTGCACCCGCGTCGTAACGTTGCCGAAAATCGTTACGCTCGAGCATCTGCGCCACGGTCGTCTTCGCCAAGAGCTTCACCATATCGGTGAAGTTTAGTTTGTCCAGCCATTCGGAGTTATAGCGGATCTCGATTCGGTCGAGATCGACCACCTTGCCGGCCTGCTCGATATACGTTTGCATGTTCGCTTCGATCTCGTCTCGCGAAAGCTGCGGCCGCGTGACGTTGCGGCCGCTGGGGTCGCCGATGCGCGCCGTAAAATCACCGATAATCAACGTGACGCGATGCCCCGCTTGCGCAAAACGCTGCAGCGGATGCAGCACGACCATGTGGCCAAGGTGCAGATCGGCGCTCGTCGGATCGATTCCGAGCTTCACGCGCAACGGACGCCCGAGTGCAAGCCGTTGCGCGAACTCGGTCGCCGTTTCGACGTGATCGAACCCGTCGAGCAAATCCGCGACGCGTTCGTTCATGACCGCAGCTCGACGATCGTAACGCCGGTCGAGCCTTCCTCTTCGGTGCCGTAGCGAATGCTCGTCACGGCCGGATGCGCGCGCAAGTGCTCCTGTAAGCCGCGTCCCAGCAAGCCGGTGCCTTTACCATGGATCAATCGCAGCGGCGAGTTTCCCGCCAGAAGCGCATCGTCGATCCAGCGCTCGACCAGCGGCTCCGCTTCGGCGTAGCGCTTCCCGCGCACGTCGAGCGCCGCCGCCGTGCGACCCGCGGCCGCCATGCGCGCGTCGGTTCCACCGGTTGCGGCGCGAGGAGCTTTCGCTGCGCCGGCCTCGCGCCGAACGTCGCTTTTATCGACCATCATTTTCATCGAACCGATCGAAACGAGCAGCCTCTCATCCCAATCTTCAGCAACGACCCCCTCCTGGTTTACGGAAAGAATGCGAACCCGATCGCCGGGCGCGTACGTTCGCTCGTCGGACGCCCGCTCTTCTTCCGGCCGAATTCCAAGGTCGCGATGGATTGCCTCGATCGTCTGCCCCAGCAAGGCGGTCTGCGACGGCGTTACTCGCGCCTTTCGAGTCCGCGTTCGCTCGGAACCCGATTCTGCCGACCGCCGAGCCAACTCCCGCACGAAATCGCGAAGCGCCTGCTGCAAGCGTTCTTCGGCGCCGCTGCCGAACCGGCGGCGCTGCGCATCGAGGTCGGCGCGATCCCGCGCCACGAGCTCGCGTTCGCCGGCGAGGTCGTGGCGCTCGCGCTGGAATTGCAGGCGCTCTTCGCGCAACTCGCTGTTGCGCAGGGCAAGCTCCGCCAGCGCCGCTTCGTAATCGCGTTCGCGGTCTTCCATCAGTGCCGTCGCTCGCTCTACGATCTCCGACGGGATGCCAAGCCGCGCCGCGAGCGGAAAGGCCAACGATTGCCCTGGCGCGCCGAGGTCGAGCTCGAAGGTTGGCTCAAACGTCGCCGGATCGAAGCGCACGCTGGCATTTGCGACGCCAGGCGTCGCATGGGCGAAGAGTTTGAGCTCCGTGGAGTGCGTCGAAACGATCGCCCGCGCGCCGCTCGCGAGCAGCCACTCCAGCATCGCGATGGCAAGCGCGACACCGGCCGTCGGCTCGGTGCCACCGCCTATTTCATCGACGATCGCCAGCGTGCGCGAGTTCGCACCGTCCATCACTTCGCGCATCCGCTGCAGATGCGCCGAGAACGTCGAGGTGTTGGCGACGAGCGACTGTTCGTCGCCGATGTCGACAACGACGCGCTCGAAGCGGCCGATGCAGGTCCCCGCGGCGGCCGGAACCTGCATGCCGCAATACGCCATCACGACGAAGAGCCCCGTCATCTTTAAGGCGACGGTCTTGCCGCCCATGTTGGGCCCGCTAATGACCAGCAGGCGAGTTTGCTCGCCGAGGGTCAACGACTGGGGAACGGCTCGCTCGTCAAGTAACGGATGCCGTCCGCCGGCGATCGCGACGGTCGGTTCGTCGCTCAGCTCCGGCATGATGGCATGGCTCGCGCCGGCGAGATGCGCCTTCGCGGCGAGCAGATCGAGCGCGGCCAGCACCTCGACGTTGGCGTCAATTTCGACGGCAGACCGGCCGACGTCCGCCGACAAGGCCTGCAAGACGCGTTGCACTTCGCGCTCTTCTTCGATTTGCAGCGTGCGGACGCGATTGTTGCTCTCGAGCGCCGCGAGCGGCTCGACGAAGAGCGTCTGTCCGCTCGAGCTGGTGTCGTGAACGATGCTCGGCATCGCGCCGGCAAACTCCGCCTTGATCGGTATCACAAAGCGCCCGTCGCGAATCGTGACGACCCGATCTTGGATTATTTTAGCGTACTTCGCGCCGTTGAGAATCGCGCTAATGCGGTCGCGCGCCTCCGATTGCGCCTGGACGAGACTGCGCCGAATGCGGCGCAGCCCGGGCGAGGCTCGATCGAGCACCGTGCCGCGTTCGTCGATGGCGTCGGTGAGCGAATGCTGCAGCTCGCGCAGCGGGGTGTACGGCGCGACGACCGCCATCAGATCCGGATGCTCGCGCACCGCTTTATACGCCGCCGCCGCAGCCGCAAGCGTATCGCCGATTGCCCGTAGATCGCTGGGGCCCAGCGTTTGCCCCACCTTTGCAGCCTCGGTCGAGGGCGCCGTTTCGACGGCCGGCATGATCGTGACGTCGGCGCCGGCGGCCAGCGAGCGCATCGCCTCCGTGCGAAGTTGCTCGCGGCGCACGACGTCGAAATTGGATTCCGGCAGCAGATCGTCTGCCAAGCCGCGGCCGCGCTGCGTGCGCGTCGCGCCGACGACTCGATCGCGCACGCTTGCAAAATCGAGCGCATCGAGCGTGCGTGAATCGGCGATGGTCATCGAGAGCGGTGCGCTGGTGGCCCTAGGATGAGAGCTTCTTCTTTACCAGCTCGTTGGCCAGCGCGGGGTCGGCCTTCCCGCGCGAAGCCTTCATCACTTGACCGACGAGAAAACCGAGCACATTGATCTTGCCCGCCTTATAATCGGCGACGACTGCTCGTTGGCGGCGAGCACTTCGTCGACGAAACGCTCCACCGCGGAGGGATCGCTGGTCTGTGCGAGACCTTCGCGCTCTACGATCGCGCTGGGCGACCCGCCGCCGTCCCACATGCGGGTCAACAGCTCCTTGGCGATCTTGGAGTTAATTCGCTTGCTTTGCACCAACGCGATGAGCTCGGCGAGATGTTCGACCGTTACGTTCGAATCGCCGACGGCAACGCCGGTCTCGTTAGCCAGCCGGGAGAGCTCGCCGAGCACGAAGTTGCTGGACTGCTGCGGATTTCCGCTGCGCGCCACGACCGCCTCGAAATACTGCGCGAGCGCGATATTGTCGATGAGCTGCGCGGCCGCGTTGGGGCTCAGTCCGTACTCCCCGGTATAGCGTTCGAAGCGCTGCCATGGCAGCGTGGGAAGCTCCGTCTTGCCAACGCTCGACGTCGTCGCGCGCGATGGCGAGCGGCACGAGATCGGGATCGGGGAAGTAGCGATAATCGTGCGCCTCTTCCTTGCTGCGCATCGAGTGCGTGACGCCGTGCAGCTCGTCCCAGCCGCGCGTCTCCTGCACGACGCGCCCGCCCGACTCGAGGATCTCGATCTGGCGCTCGATTTCGCTGGCGATCGCGCGCTCGACGGAACGAAACGAGTTCATGTTCTTGATCTCGCTCTTCGTACCAAGCTGCGTCGTGCCGGCCAGGCGCATCGAGACGTTGGCATCGCAGCGCAGCGAGCCTTCCTCCATCTTGACGTCGCTGACCTCGAGAGCGAGCAGCGTCCTGCGCAGCGATTCCAAGTATGCGACGGCGTCCCGAGCGCTGTGCAGCTCCGGTTCCGAGACGCACTCCATCAGCGGAACCCCCGCGCGATTGAAGTCGAGGAGCGAATAGGAGCTTCCCGCGATGCGACCGTCGCCGGAACCCGCGTGCGTGGATTTTCCCGTGTCCTCTTCCAAATGAATCCGCGTCAGGCGGCACTCCTTCAACGTGCCGTCCTCCAGCCAGTACTTGACGACGCCGCCGATCGTTAGCGGCATGTCGTACTGCGAGATCTGGTAATCCTTGGGCATGTCGGGATAGAAGTAGTTCTTGCGATCGAACTTCGAAAAGACCGGAATCTCGGCGCCAAACGCGAGACCGGTTCGGACGATTTGCTCGATCGCTTTGGCGTTGGGCACCGGCAACGCGCCAGGCATGCCCAAACAAACCGGGCAGGTCTTCGTGTTCGGCTCCCCGCCGAACTCGTTGCGGCACCCGCAGAACATCTTGGTCGCCGTCTTGAGCTCGACGTGGCACTCGATCCCAATGACCGGCTCGTACGCGCGATTCACGCGCGCACCGGCCCGATCTGCGCGGGGTGCGCGAGCGCGTGATTCGTCGCTCGTTCGTAGGCCGAGGCGGCGCCGAGCAGCAGCTTCTCGCCGAAGAGCGGAGCGCAGAGCTGCAGACCGATCGGCAGCGGGAGGCTTGCGCCTTCGGGCACCGTCCAGCCGCACGGAACCGAGAGCGCCGGCAGACCGGCCAGCGACATCGGAATCGTGTAGTAGTCCATCAAGTACATGCTATACGGATCGCTCTTCGCGGCGAACGTGAAAGCCGGACAACTCGCCGCCGGACACGCGATGAGATCGCACTGCGCAAAGGCGCGTTCGAAATCTCGCGCGATCAACGTGCGAGCCTTTTGTGCGCGGACGTAATAGGCGTCGTAGTAGCCGCTCGAGAGCGCGTGCGTTCCGATCAGGATACGCCGTTTGACTTCGGGTCCGAAGCCGGCGGCGCGCGTGTTGTCGTACATCGCGCGAACGTCGGCGCCCTCGACTCGCAATCCATAGCGGACGCCGTCGAAACGCGCGAGGTTCGACGAACACTCCGCCGGCGCAATCAGATAATACGTCGCCAGTCCGTAGTCCGCGGTCGGAAGCGAGACTTCGACAAGCTCGGCTCCGAGACGCTCCAAGTCGCGATACGCCTCGCGGTAAAGCGCGTCGGAAGGTTCGCCCAGGGCCTTGGTATCGAACTCGCGCACGATGCCGACGCGCAGACCAGTGAGATCGGTACGCAACGAGTCCGCCGCGCGTTCTACCGGCCGGTCGAGCGAAGTCGCATCCATCGGATCGTAGCCGGCCATGATATCGTAGGCCAGGGCGGCGTCCTCGACCGTGCGTGCGAGCGGCCCGATTTGATCGAGGCTGGAAGCAAAAGCGATCAAACCATAGCGTGAAACTCGCCCGTAGGTCGGCTTGAATCCCACCAAGTTGCAGAACGCGGCCGGCTCTCGAATCGAACCGCCGGTGTCGCTCCCCAATCCAATCGCCGCTTCGCCGGCGGCGACCGCCGCGGCCGAGCCGCCGCTGGATCCGCCGGGGACGCGCGCCAAGTCGTACGGATTGCGCGTGATGCCGAGCGCCGAGTTTTCGCACGAGCTGCCCATCGCAAACTCGTCGCAGTTCGCCTTGCCGATCGGAATGGCGCCGGCCTCGAGCAGCCGCGCGACGGCCGTCGCGGTATAGGGCGCGATCCAGCGTTCCAAGATCTTGCTGGCGCAGGTCGTCCGTGCGCCTTCCAGACACATGTTGTCTTTGACCGCGATCGGCACGCCGGCGAGCGCGAGGCGTTCCCCGGACGCAATCCGCTCGTCAACGCGCGCGGCACAGGAGCGTGCGATCTCGCCGAGCACGGTGAGATATGCGCCCACCTCACCATCGACGGCTTGTACCTGCGCAAGCGTCGCCGCGGTGATCTCCGCGGCACTGACGCGTCCCGCGCTTACGTCGCGTGCGATCTCTGCGGCGTTCATTCGGCGATGATGCGCGGTACGCGAAAGAACCCGCCCTGCCGTTGCGGAGCGCCGCCGAGGACGACCTCGCGATCGAGGCAGGGCCGCTCGATATCCGCGCGCAGGACGTTACGCGATTCGACGACTTGCGCCGTGGCCGGAACGCTGGCGGTATCGAGTTCTTCGAGCGCACGCACGTGCCCCAGCAGTTCGCCCAGCTCCTTTGAAAAGCGCTCGATCTCGTCGTCGGTCAGCGCGATGCGCGCCAGCTTTGCGACGTAGCGGATATCGATCGTGTCGGGTGTCAATCTAAAAGTGCTCCAACTGAACCAGCGTCTCGACGTGCCCGGTTTGTGGAAACATATCGAAGGGCTGCACCACGCCGAGGCGATAGCCCTTGGATGCCAAGAACTTTAAATCCCGTGCGAGCGTCGCCGCATCGCAAGAAAGGTACCAAACGTTGCGCACGCGCGCCTGCGCGATTGCACTCAGGACCACGCCGTCGCAACCTTTGCGCGGCGGATCGAGAAAGACGACCTCCGCCGCTTGTAAAATCTGAGCCACCCGTGGGACGCCGGCCATCTGCTCGACTCGGCCGGCCTCAAAGCGAGCGCGCCCTTCGAGCCCGTTGAGCCGCGCGTTCGCTTCGGCTTCGGCGATCGCGTGCCGGTTCTCTTCGATTCCCGTAACGCTCCAGCCGTGCCGGGCAAAGTAGAGTGCGAAGGTTCCCGATCCGCAGTAGAGATCGACGATGCTGCCGGGCCGTTTCAGCCACGGTCCGATAAAGTCGAAGATTCGCTCGAGTATCTGGACGTTGATTTGGAAGAACGAGGCGGCGGAGATCCGATAGCGCACCCCGCCCACCGACTCTTCGATTTCGCCTTGGCCGTCCAGCAACTGGTAGTGCCGCCCCAGGACGGCGTTTTGGCTGGTGAGGCCGTACGAGTTGCCGACCCCCGCCACGGCGGGCAGTTCGAGCCGCACCGCGTGCGCGTCGCGCTGCGGCTGTGCGATTGCGTCGTCGGTCGTGACCGTGAGCACGACCTCCGCGGTGGCGCGAGCCGCGCGCGCCACGAGGTGCCGCGCGCCGCGAAGCATTGGTGCGATCGTGGCGCTCGCTCGATTCTTGACCAAAGCGGCGAGTACGGCGTCGAGCTGCGGCGTGACGATCGGGCAGCCATCGATCGGAACGACCTCGTGAGAGCGTTGCCGGTAAAACCCTAGGGCCGGCGGCATCGAACGATGGTCGACAACGACGGACATCTTGTTCCGATAGGCGCGTGGCTCGTCCATGCCGATCGTTTCGCTCACGTCGACGTCGGTGAAGCCGCCGATGCGCAGCAGCGCATTGCGCACGACGTCACGCTTCCAGGTCAGTTGCGCATCGTAGGCGAGATGCTGGAGCTGACATCCGCCGCAGGCTCCAAAGACCGGGCAGAACGGATGCGCTCGCTTGGGCGACTCGACCAGCAACTCGAGCATCTCGGCGACCGCGTACCGCTGTTTGACCGTTTCGATGCGAACGCGCGCCCGCTCGCCGGGCAACGGTCCAAAGCAAAAAACGACGATGCCGGATGCTCGGCCGACACCTTGCCCGTTAGCCAGAACATCCGTGAATTCGATCTCGAGTTCGGCGCCGGCCCTCAGTGCTTCGACTGCGCTCAGCACAGGCTCCGTTGGGTCAGGCGCTGTGTCGCTGCTCGTCAAGCGCCTTGAGCAACGAGTTCGCTTCGTCGATCAGGTGTTGGATGCGTTGCGTCGTCGGATCTTCGCGCGTTTCGTTGGATGCCAAGCGATAGACCAGGAAAGCCACCGCCGCGGCTAAGGCCGCTGCGCCGACTCCCAAACCGATCCACATCATCTTGCGCGACTGCATGACCTCCTCTTCGCGGCGTGGGGCGCCCAGTCCCTATTTGCGAACCGCGGAAGCGCCGGCCAGGCGCACGTCGTCCAGGAACTGCTGCGTGGAGCGACTCGAATAGCCGTCGCCGTGCACCCCAAAGTAGAGCCAGTAGGTTCGTCCGGCAAAGGCGCCGAGATTCCACATGCCGCTAACCCACGATGGGTTGTTGTTGACGGATTTGTAGAGATTCACGACGACGTTCCCACGGTTGTCGAGCAGGTCGGCCTCCTGATATGCAAACGTCGTGTCGGCTTCGTTGGAAAGCTGATAGAGCTTCGCGGTGAGAACGCCGCCCGGCGGGATCGTCACCTGTTGGCAGACCCCGGAGTTTCCCGTCGGTTCGCCCTGGCCGTTTGCCGTTCCCGAATACTCGTCGTAAGAGCCGCTAAACGGGTGGTCACGCGTTACGTACGCGCGCACGTCGCCGCACCGATGCCAGCCGCCGTCAACATTACTGCTCTCGAAACCAGAATTCGTGATGACGTTCGCACCGTAGCCGGAAGGACGTGGCGTGCTCGCTCTGGGCACATTGAAGTGACCTGCAACGGGATGCCGAGGCGGACGAGCCGGCGTTGCGGTAGCCGCCAGTATCGCAACGGCTAAAGGCACCATCCAGCAGCGATCAACTCGCGTCATCGAGATGCTTCCGATCGTCGAGCGCTAGTAGCGAGGCGCCACCGGCCTCTATTGCGATTCGCGTTATGCCGCCCGCCGTAAAGCGCTCCGGTGGCGCGAGACCGAGCACCGAAAAAACGGCGTGCAACACGCCGGCGTGCGTAACGACCGCGGCGGCTCGAAGATTCTGCTGCGTAAGGTCGTCGAGGAACGACGCCACGCGTGCGGAGACCTGTGCGAACGATTCGCCTCCTTCGGGCGCGTATAGGTTCGCCGCGGACGAACCGAGGCCGGCGAGGTGCGGATTCGCTGCGATGATTTCGTCCCACGTCAGGCCTTCCCAGCGCCCAAAATCGAATTCCCGCAACCGCTGGTCAACCGCAACCTCAGCGCCCCGAGATTCGCCTAGGATTCGCGCCGTCTGCGCGGCACGCTCGAGATCGCTCGAATAGATCCGGTCGAACCGCTCCGCGTGTAACGTCTCCGCGATCGCCCGCGCCGTAGCGCGTCCGCGCACCGACAATGGAATATCGGTCCTTCCTTGGAAGCGCCGCAACGCGTTCCATTCCGTCGGCCCGTGCCGAATCAACGTGAGCTTCATTCGCGGGCGAGGAGTTCGCTGCTCGGCGCCCCAATCCAGCGAGTCAGTCCGGAGAGGTGGCAGAGCGGCTGAATGCACTCGCTTGGAAAGCGAGCAGAGGTGATGAGCCTCTCGAGGGTTCGACTCCCTCCCTCTCCGCCAGCAGCGCCGCAAGGTGCCCGAGCGCGTCGCCGCCAATACCCCGGGACGCGGATGCCCTTTGGGCCTTCGCGATATTGCTTATCCAAAATGATGGGAGCTGCGCTTATGCCGATACTGGCTCTGCTCGGTTGGAACAGGCCGTGACTTCGATCGCAGCCGTCGCGCCGCCCCAGCGTCTGCTGGTCGGGCGCCTTACGGATCAGCTCATCTTGGTCTGCTTTTTAATCTCCGGATTCTGCAGTTTACTCTACGAGGTGCTCTGGACGCGCCTTGCTTTCGCGCATTTCGGTATCATAACGCCCGTCCTGTCGCTGGTCGTCTCGGTATTCATGCTGGGGCTCGGCATAGGATCGGTGCTCGGGGGACGTTTGGCGGCGTCAGCACATCGAAAGTACAATCTCTCGCCGCTCTATCTGTACGCCGCAGCGGAGGCGTTTATAGCGCTCGGTGCGTTCACGGTGCCGGCCCTATTCCGCTTGTCCGGGACGGCACTGATCCATGCGGGCGCCACGGGTTCGGACGCGTTCCTCTTTATTTCGGCGGCATGCATCGTCGTTGCACTCCTGCCCTGGTGCATAGCAATGGGCGCCACGATTCCGCTCATGATGGCATTCGTGCGCCGCAAGAACCCAAGTGCCGGCGAGAGCTTCAGTTTTCTCTACGCGGCCAACGTCCTAGGGGCCGCTACCGGAGCCGTGATGACGGCCATCGTCTTGATCGAGCTCTTGGGCCTGAGCGGCACATACACGCTTGCGGCTACTTTCAACTTGACGATCGCCGCGATCGCACTAGGTTTGGCAAGAGCGCTTCCGCTGCGCCGGGATGAACCGGAGACATCCAACGCGCCCGTGGCCGCTCGAAGCACATCTGGAGCGACCCGCGCCGAAAGCGTACTGTTTATCACCGGTTTTTGCAGCGTCGGCATGGAGGTCTGCTGGGCACGCGACTTCACGTTTGTGCTGCTGACGACCATCTACGCGTTTGCCCTGATTCTAGCAACGTACCTGATCGCAACCTACCTTGGCTCTACGATCTACCGGAGCGCAATCTCTCGCAATCCAAGCCTGCGCATCGAGGGTATCGTGGCTTGGCTATTCCCATTGGCTCTATTGCCGGTATTCCTCGGAGATCCGCGGACGAATCCATCCTTTGTCCAGCCGCTGCTAAGCATCGTGCCGTTCTGCGCGGCCCTGGGTTTTCTGACGCCCGGTCTCATCGATCGCTTCGGGCGCGGCGATGCTACGGTCGCGGGGCGTTTCTACGCATGGAACATCCTGGGGGCGATCTTGGGCCCGCTGGTTGCCGGCTATCTGCTGCTGCCGCTCTTTGGAATACGCTGGGCAATGATTCTGTTGGCGGTCCCGCTGCTCGCGGCGATGATCCTCGTCAGAAGGCCCGGCACGGGGAGGCTACTCGTCGCCTTCAGCGCGTCCGCAGTCGCGGCGGCAGTGGCCGTGTTTATAAGCAGGGCCTACGACGACGGCTCGCTATTCCCGAGTCCGGTGCAGGTCCATCGAGATTACTCCGCCTCGGTAGTCGCCTTCGGGACCGGCTTCTCCAAGCAACTCCTGGTGAATGCGGTCCACATCACGGCGCTGGGCAACACCGACGTCAAGGTAATGGCGCATCTTCCAATGGTGCTCCAAAGCAATCCGCGCCGGGCACTCGTTATTTGCCTTGGAATGGGCACAACGTTTCGGTCGCTTACGACTTGGGGCGGCGAGACCACCGCCGTCGACCTATCCCGCTCGGTGATCGACTCGTTTCCCTTCTTTTACCCGGAGGCGCCCACGATACTCGAGAGTCCAAAGGCACACCTCATAGCCGACGACGGCCGTCGTTACCTGATGCGGACCAACGAACATTTCGATATCATTACGCTCGATCCGCCGCCGCCCGTGGAAGCGGCGGGCTCGTCACTGCTCTACTCTAAAGAATTCTACCAAGCCGCTAAAATGCGGCTGACACCTGGGGGCATCGTAGCGCAATGGCTTCCATACACGGGAGAAGGAACGACGCAGTCGGTCGCGCTCGCGCTCAAGCAGTCCTTTCCTTATATTTTAGTCTTTAAAGGAGCCGTCGGACTTCATCTGATCGCTTCGACAACGCCGCTACGCATACCAAACGCAGATGAGTTTGTGAAACGCATGCCTCTCGCGGCGCGAAGAGATTTAGTGGAGTGGGAGCACGAGACGAGTCCGCAAGCGGCGGCGCGTGGCATTTTGAGCCGTCAGATTCCGTTCGACTCGTTGCTGCCGGCGCCCGACTCCCGCGTTCCGGCCCTTTCAGACGACCGGCCCTACAACGAATACAATCTGCTTCGCCGAACCTTCGGTCGTTAGCCGCCGGCGACGCGATCGAGATGCGCGAGCCAAAAGTCGAAGCTCGCGCGAGCTTGAGCCTCCAGCATTGCATCGCCCGGAATCACTTCGCGATTGAGCCGCTGTGCCAGCCGCGAGCGATCCCCGTAGTTCGCATCCATTACCATATCGGCGCTTCGGAGCTGCGCGATCAGCTCGCCGGGCAGCGACGCTTCAGGTGGAAGAGTGCTGATCACAATCTCCGGCGGGTTCTCCGGCCATGGCTTCGCTTCGAAACGTCGACAGGTCTGGCTCACGCGCTCCGCGTCGCGTCCCCACACAAATGCGTACGCGTCGTTCTCTTGCAATGCGGCGAGAACGGCGCGAGCCGTCGCACCATAGCCCAGGACGCCGATTCGCTTGAGCGCCACAGGTTCGTCGAGGAGCGCCTCGATTGCCGTGCGAGCGCCGGCGCCGTCGGTCGTCGTACCAAGAATCTCGCGCCCAAAGAAAATCGTGTTCACGGCCTGCGCTCGACGCGCTTCATCGCTGCGCGCCTCACTGACCTCAAAGGCCTCCTCCTTGAGCGGATACGTGACGTTGCACCCGGTGAAGCCGTCGGCGCGGAGCCGCCGAATCGCTCGAGCGCCATCGCCGCGCGCCACTCGAATCGCGACGTACTCGCCGTCGATGCCGGCTTCATCGAGGAATCCGCGATGCAGCGTGGGGCTCGTACTGTGCTCCACCGGATCGCCGATCAGCGCCAGCCTCATCATCTTCGGCCACGCAACATCAGGCGCTCGAAGAAACGGAAGAATCGAGTAACGGGAAAATCCTTACCCTCGATGGGCTCGGTCAAGATCGTATAGAGCCCGCACAGCTTACCGCCAAGAACGTCGGTGAAGAGCTGGTCGCCAACGACCGCAATCTCGCGCCGGCGCATGTCCAGCCGGCGTTTTGCCCGCAAGAAACCAAAAGGCAGAGGTTTGAGGGCATTGGGGATGCACTCGACTTGCAGCTGGGCCGCCAGGAGGTTGACCCGGCCCGACTGGTTGTTCGACAGCATCACGATGCGAAAACCTCGATCGTGAGCCCGAGCCACCCAACTGATGTGCTCCTCCCCCAGCTCGGTCTCACGGAAACCCAAAAGGGTGTTGTCGAGGTCCACGATGAGGCCGCGGATGCCTGCGGCCTCGAGCTCCTCGTGAGGCACGTCATGCAGGCGCGGAGCGAAACGGTCGGGCCCGAACATATGGCTTGCGTTCGGAAAGGTTATCCCCGGTATCCTCGGGGCTCTCCACATGCCCTCCACTCGCCTGCCCGCTCGTCGAGGGAACTGTCCACATCTTTACCGCCGTAACCACAGCGGGCCCACAAGGACTTCACTGAGAAACCACAATATCTTGTGGTAAGCCGCTTGATGTGGCACAATAGGTAACCTAGCGGGCGATGGCGCAGCCATAAAGCTCGAACGCGTGTTCGAAATTACTCAAGGAGTTCGCATGAAGTTTTCGCGCACCTATTCTACCCCCGATAATCCCTACGCCGGCGTCGTTTTCGAGCCGCGGACCTCGCGCATCGTCAACCCCGACGGATCGGTGATCTTCGAGGCGCCCGACGTCATGGTCCCCGCCTCTTGGAGTCAGGTCGCCGTTGACGTGCTTGCGCAAAAGTACTGCCGCAAAGCCGGCGTTCCGAAGTGCATCACGCGAGTCGCCGAGGAGGGCGTGCCGGATTGGCTCCAGCGCTCGATCGCCGACGGCGGCGCGCTGGAGGCCCTGCCTCGCGACGACCAGTTCGGGCCCGAGCGCGATGCGCGCCAGGTCTTCAACCGCATGGCGGGATGCTGGACGTACTACGGCTGGAAGTACGGCTACTTCGATTCGGAAGGCGACGCGAAAGTTTACTTCGACGAAATGTGCGCGATGCTCGCCCGCCAAATCGGCGCGCCGAACTCGCCGCAATGGTTCAACACCGGCCTGCATTGGGCGTACGGCATTTCCGGCCCGGCGCAAGGGCACTGGTACGTGGATCCCACCGACGAAACCGCCCGCGCGTCGGCCGACACCTTTTCGCATCCACAGGTCAGCGCTTGTTATATCCTTGGAATCGAGGACGATCTCGTCAACGAGGGCGGCATCTTCGATGGCGTCCTGAGAGAGGCGCGCATCTTCAAAGGCGGCTCGGGTAGCGGTGCCAACTTTTCAAAGCTTCGGTCCGCAGGAGAGAAACTGACCGGAGGCGGCACGTCGAGTGGTTTGATGTCGTTTCTGCGAGTCTTCGATCGCGCCGCCGGCGCAATCAAATCGGGCGGCACCACGCGCCGCGCCGCCAAGATGGTCGTGCTCAACGCGGATCATCCCGATATCGAGGAGTTCGTCAACTGGAAGGTTCGCGAAGAGCGTAAGGTGGCCGATCTCGTCATCGGCTCGCGCATTTTTGAGAAGCAGCTCAACGCGATCATTTCGGCCGCTCACGATACGCGCGTTCCCGATCAGGCGCGCCTCGATCCGGCCCTCAATGCATCGCTGCGCAACGCCATTCGCGAAGCGATCAATGCCGGAGTTCCGCCCGGTGCGGCGCAGAGCGCGCTGGATTATGCGAGTCAAGGCTATACGCGTTTGGAGATCGAGCAGTACGACACGGCTTGGGACTCCGAAGCCTATATCACGGTCTCCGGACAGAACTCCAACAACTCCGTACGGCTCACGAACGGCTTCTTCGATGCGCTCGACCGCGACGAAGAATGGCTGCTGACCGCACGCACGACCGGCGACGTCGTCAAACGCATAAAGGCGGGGGACCTCTGGGAGCAGATTGCCGTCGCCGCATGGCAGTGCGCGGATCCCGGCTTACAGTTCGACGATACGATCCAAGAGTGGCATACCTGTCCCAACGACGACCGCATCAACGCCACCAACCCATGCTCAGAATATGTTTTTATAGATGATACCGCGTGCTTCGCGCCTGAAACGCGGATCAGCACGCCCGACGGCCTACGAACGGTCGAAGAACTTTACGAACGGCAAGAGTCGGGACAACGTGCGCTCATTACGACCGACATTCATTCCGAAGTCGATCATCGCAGGCTCAGCGCCCATCGCCCCGCCTACATAACGAAGGTCGGTGAGCGAGAGGTCTTCCGCCTGAAGCTGGCCGATGGTCGCGAGATTCGCGCCACCGGCGACCACAAGTTCCTGACCGCCGACAACGGCTGGAAGCGGCTCGACGAACTCAAACTGGGTCTGGATCGCATTGCGATTCGCGAGTCCGGCAATTCCGTAATGTTTGCTTCCGATGCGGCCGACGTCAAGCGCTGGCAGATGCTCGGCTGGCTCACCGGCGACGGCGTCCTTAATAAAGATACCGTCGCGCTCGTCTTCGGTCCGCGCGAGCGTCGCACCGCGGAGTTCATGACGGCACAACTCAACGAGCTGAAGGCGGCGGCGGTCAACTACTCCGGCGCCTCCCTTGTTAACGTCCGCTCGAGTCAAATCTCCGCGCAAAACAACGGCGTGTTGCAGACGAGTGCGTCGCAAACGTCGCTCGTTTCCTATCTCGAAACGCGCTACGGCTTCAAACAGGCGACCGCTATTCACAAGGACGTGCCCAGCGCGATTCACCGGGCGCCGGAAGATCTCAAAGTTGCCTATTTGCAGGGACTTTTTTCGGCCGATGGCTGCATTCGCGCAAATGGCGCCGCAACTGAAAAAGAGGTGATGCTGGCATCTTCTTCCTCCGCGCTGCTTCGGTCCGTCCAGCTTCTCTTGAGCGATCTCGGGATGACGTCGCGCATTTCGTGGATGCACCCGCAAGGGCGTAAGAACCCGCAAGGACAGCTCCGTCTCTACAATCAGCAGTCGCGAAAGTTCAACTCGCTGATCGGCTTTCCGTGTTCGGCGGAGAAGGAACTCAAGGCTCGCGAGATTTTGGCCGGCGGTTTCGACGCTCAGCTCAAGAACCCGCGCTCGCCGAAGGTCGTGTCGATCGTTCCTGACGGCACGACGACCGTCTACGATGTGACCGAACCGGTCACACATTCGGTAATCGCCGAGGGCATGATTGCGCACAACTGCAACCTCGCAAGTCTGAACCTCGTTAAATTCCTTAACGACGACGGTAATTTCGATGCGCAGCGCTTTGCCCAAGCGGCCCGAATCTGGACGACGACGCTCGAGATCTCCGTCACGATGGGGCAGATGCCGTCGAGGCGGATCGCGGAAAAGAATCATGGCTACCGAACGCTCGGGCTCGGATACGCGAATCTCGGCACGCTGTTGATGCGGCTGGGTTTGCCCTACGATTCCGAGGAAGGCTTCGGGTGGTGCGCCGCAATCACGTCGCTGATGACCGGCGCCGCGTACCGGACGTCCGCCGAAATGGCGCAGCAGCTCGGCCCATTCGCACGCTTCGAAGCGAACCGCGATCCGATGCTACGCGTCATCCGCAATCATCGCAGCGCCGCCTACGCCGCGGACCCCGGCGTGTACGAAGCTCTCACGGTCACGCCCGTAACTCACGCGCCGACGCTCTTCACGCAAGCCACGTGGGCACTGGCGCGCAAGGTGTGGGACGACGCGATTTCGATCGGCGAGGTTGCCGGTTTCCGCAACGCTCAAACGGTCGTGATTGCGCCGACCGGATGCCTTACCGGCACCGCATTAATTTCGACCGACCGCGGCCTCACCCGCTTGCAGCGTTTGGGAAACGTGGACGGAGAGCAATGGCAAGATATCGACGTTCGCGTGCTCACCGACGACGGCGAACAGCGCGCGAGCCAGTTCTACATTAATGGGATCTCTCCGACTCGGCGCATCCGGACCAGCAGCGGCTACACGATCACCGGAACGCCCGAACACCGAGTGAAGATCGTCGACCGCCAGTCCGGGGATTTGGTGTGGAAGCGCTTCGGCGAAGTCGGCCCCGGCGATACCGTCGCGCTCTCGATGGGCGGCTTCGCCGGTAGTCCGCAGGTCGTCAATTTGCCGCCGCTGGGTGAAGAGCATTGGACCGCCGATTTCACGACGACGGCACCTCAAGTCCTGACTGCCGATCTCGCCGAGTTCGCCGGCTACTTCATGGGCGCGGGCACGCTGCACGCCAAAGGCTTACGCTTGCGCGTGGCCGATGAGGATGCCGACGTTCGCGATCGGCTCATCGCGCTGGCACGGCAGCTCTTCAACATCGAAGCAACGGTTTCGGAGAAGGGCGCTTACACGGAAATCCGGATTCATTCGGTTCCGCTTTCGATGTGGTGGCAGGCTTGCGGATTCGCAAAGCATCATCCGGCCAGCGACTCGCGCAGCAAGAGCTACCTTGCCCACGTTCCCGATGCGGTACTCGCCTCGAACGATCCCGTCATTTACGGAGCGTTCCTGCGGGGCCTCTTTGAGGCCGACGGCACCGTCGTCAACGGCGCCGCACACCTTTCGACGGCGAACGCTAGCCTCGCCGACGACGTGCGAACAGTGCTTCTAACGCTCGGTATTCCAACGAATACCCGCATCGACAAATCCGGCTGGAGCGGCGCCGATCTCTACGTGTTGCGAGTTCGCAATGCCGATTACGTGCGCAACTTCCTTAAAACGGTCGGATTCGTCGGTGACCGTAAGCGCAGCGCCGTGCGCCCGTGCGACACTTGGCAGGGCACCAAAGGCGACCGCGTCTTCCTGCCCAAAGACGTTCTGCGCACGCTCGTTCCGCATTCCAGCGAGCTCTACCCACGGACCGCGCTTTACGGCTATCGTCATGCCGGCGCGATCAGCCGCACGGCGGCGTCCGAGCTGCTCGAAAGAACCGGCAGCGTTGAAATAAAGACCGCGCTGACGTTCTTCTACGACGACGTCGCCGCCAACGATGATGGCGGCGAGCAGTTCACGTACGATCTCTCCGTGCCGGCCAACGTCACCTATTTCGCCAACGGGTTCATCTCGCACAACACGATCGGCCTCGTGATGGACTGCGACACGACCGGAATCGAACCGGACTTCGCTCTCGTGAAGTTCAAGAAACTCGCCGGCGGCGGCTACTTCAAGATCGTCAATCAGTCCGTCGATGCCGCGCTGCATAAGCTCGGCTACTCGCAAGAACAGATCGAGGCGATCGAGACGTACGCCAAAGGCACGGGTACTCTGGAAGAAGCGCCGCATATTAACCGCGCTACGCTCAAGGCCAAAGGGTTCGACGAGGATGCGATTGGGCGCGTCGAAGCGGTGCTTGCGAGCGCCTTCGAGCTGCCGTTCGTCTTCAATAAGTTCGTGCTCGGCGAAGAGTTCTGCAAAGAACGGCTCGGCTTGAGCGAAGCGCAGCTCAACGACTGGAGCTTCTCGCTGCTTCGCGATGGCCTCGGCTTTTCGACCCAGCAAATCGAGGAAGCGTCGGCCCACATCTGCGGACGAATGACCGTCGAGGGTGCGCCCTATCTCAACGACGAGCATCTTCCCGTCTTCGATTGCGCCACGCCGTGCGGAAGATACGGCTCGCGCTACATCCGCCCACTCGCACACATCGACATGCTCGCCGCGGCGCAGCCATTTGTCAGCGGAGCCGTGTCCAAAACTATTAATTTTCCGCAAACCGCAACGATCGAAGACGTCAAGGAAGCCTACCGCTACGCGCGCGAGCGCATGATCAAAGCCGTGGCGCTCTATCGCGACGGATCGAAGCTTTCGCAGCCGCTGGCCGCAAGTTACGACTTCGGCAACGACGGCGGCGAAGCGGAGGCGGCGAGCGGCTCGCAGCCGCAGCCCTTCGCGACGCCGATGCAGATCGCCGAGAAGATCGTCTATCGGTACATTGCCAAACGCCGGCCGATGCCGCAGCGCCGCAGCGGCTATACGCAAAAGGCGACAATCGCCGGCCATAAGGTCTACCTCCGCACCGGCGAATACGAAGGCGGCCAGCTCGGCGAGATCTTCCTCGACATGCATAAGGAGGGCGCGGCCTTCCGCTCGTTGATGAACAACTTCGCGATTGCGATCTCGCTGGGGCTGCAGCACGGCGTGCCGCTGGAAGAGTTCGTCGAAGCCTTTACCTTCACGCGCTTCGAGCCGAACGGACCGGTCGTGGGTCACGATCACATCAAGATGGCGACCTCGATCCTCGACTATATCTTCCGGGAGCTCGCGGTCAGTTACCTCGGCCGTTACGATCTCGCGCACGTGGAGCCCTCGATGCAGATGGATGCCATGGGACCCGAAGCGCGCGAAGAATACGTCGCCGAGGAAGAGGGCGGCGTCAACGTCCGGCCGGTGGGTGTCGCCGAGATGTTCCACCCGGTGAGCACGCATCTCCATCCCGGTCAGCAACCGCGGGCTGCGATCGCGCCGCCGGCCGCTCCAACGCTCCCCACCGGCAGCAACGGCGGTGGTACGGCCGTTGCCGTCATGGTGAGAACCGAAGCAATCAATGCATCGAAGGCTAAGGGTTACACCGGCAACGCGTGCTCGGAGTGCGGTCAGCTCACGATGGTCCGCAACGGCGCGTGCGAAAAATGCGATTCGTGCGGAGCGACGTCAGGCTGCAGCTAATAAGCGCAGGCGGTCATTCACTATCGGGAATTAGATCATCGTCGGGGTACTGACGCATGAAGAACTTCGGCGGCAAGGGCGCCTTGATTGGAACGAACTTGGCCGGCTTTTGCGAGAAGTCGAAACAGTCGCCTGCCGGCGAGTTCGCGCGAGCGTCGGCTTTGGCGAGCTGACCCAGGCCATAGAGATCTTCGGCGAAGCGCAGCACGCTCGCGGTTTCGTAGTGGACGTGCGAGACGTGATCGTGTTTGACGTACGGAGATAGCATGATCAGCGGAACCCGGAAGCCTAAGCTGTCGCGATCCTTGTACTCCGGCGCCACCGGGTCGTAGAGGCCGCCCCAGTCGTCCCACTGGATGAAGATTGCCGTCGAGTTCCAGAACTTGCTTTTGCCGACCGTGTTCACGAGTGCGGAGACCCACGACGGCCCGTAGTCATCCGGGCAGTTGGTATGGTCCGAGTCGTCGCAGACGGGCGTGATCCACGTAAAGTTCGCGAGTTCTCCCTTGCGGACGTCGGTGATAAACTTCCAGTTGGGCGAGATGACGTCTTTCTTCCAATCCGGTCCGTCGTAGATGTGTTTGACGGCTTGATAGCCCGACCAGGTCGCACCGTTGCCGCTGCCTGCGCCATACCGGCTGGCATAGAAACGCCAAGAGAGATTGGCGTTATCGAGTTCGTCGCCTAGGGTTTGATAGTCGAAGCATGCCTTCTGATAGCCGGTGACGAGGCGCTGCGTGGTGATCATTGAGACTTGCGCCGCCTCGTGATCCTCGCAACCCCAGTAGCCGCTCGGCAAATCGGCGCTCCAGGCTGCCTGCGCGGCGATGACGTACTGATGCGCGACGAAGCTCTCGTCGAGCTGCGATTGGAACATGCGATCGGCAAGCGCGCCTTCGTGCGCCATGTCGAAGTACGGCTGCGACTGATCGTGCGGCACGTACACGTACTGCGGGTGCTGGAAACCGCCGTCGGACCACTCGTTGTCGAATCCGTCCATTCGGCAATCGGTGCCGGGCAGCTTCCCGGTTCCGTGACACGCCGCAATCATCGCCTCCACGGAGTGATCGATATCGTAGAATGCACCGAGCTTCGAGGGCTGCAGTTTGATCGTTTGGCCCTTCGAGTCTTTGCCTTCCGTGACGGTATACGCGCCCGGGTAGCCGTAGAACAGGTTGTTGAAGCTACGGTTCTCCTGAACGATGTAGACGATGTGTGTGATCTTTCCGGCGCCCGTTGCACCGAGCGCATGCAGTGCGTTGCCATCTTGCATATAGGGCAGCGCACCTTGGGCGCCATGCGAGCCAAGCGAGCAGCCGCCGAGCATGGCCGCACTCGCGCAAACGCCAAGCGCTAAGCGCGTGTAACCCGAGATTCTCATCTACGCAACCCTCCAGCTAAGCGGCGACGGACCGAGGAGCGACTGGATTTCGACCAGTGGCACTCGGTTCCATCGTCGCAGCCGAACGAAGCCCCATGCGTTTTAGCGGATGGTTGTAATATAGCCGTTTGCCAGGCCCGCGCCGATGTAAACGCCGATGACGGTGCTTCCGTAGACCGAGTTGGCGCTGACGGGGCCGATAACGGTGGCGGTTCCGGCGGTCCAGTTGCGAATCGGCAGGAAGAAGCCATACTCGAGGGTTTTGTTCTTGAGATCGAAGTAGTCGCCGATTACGTTATAGTTGCCGGCTCCGCCCGCTCCGGTGATCCCTTCGAAGTGGGTAAGGATCGACTTCGGCCAGTCGTAGACGAGCATTTTGGTACCGGCGAGGTTGCGCACGTACGCGTGCGTGCCTTTCTTATCGGTGTAGCCGCCGGCGATCGCAACCGCATTGCCGTCCATCCAAATTCCATAAGCCGTCGAGCTGATCGAGCCAGGAAATTCGAGCGTCGAGAACGTCGCGGTGGCAGAATCGTAGATGAAGGCATGTCCCGAGACCGGATACGTATCCGAAGGGGCCAGCAAGAGGCCCGATTTTACGGCATCGTAATTTCCGACAGCTTTGTAGGCCGCATTGCCGTAGTTGCTGTGAACGATCGTGAAGTTGCACGATTTGGGCGAGCACAGGTTTGCCGGAGCGTTGACGGTGAGATACTTCTTGGTCGTCGAGTCGTAGATAAAGCCGTTGGAGTTCGTTTGGCCTTTTTTCTCATAGCTGCCGACGAGGCGATAGCCCGTCTGCGTGATGGCCGGACCGTACACGCTGGTATTCGAGGATCGCGGATACTTGATCGGCGTCCAGACGCCCGTTTTCCGATCGTAGACGACGCCCAGGGTCGACCCGTTCGCTCGATCGACGAAGCCCGTGATCAGGTTGCCGCGGATGCCCGTAAGAAGCGTTCCGACCGCAGTCGGAAACTGGCTGAGCGGAACATCGAGCGTCTGCAGTACCGGCGCGCCCGAGCCGAACTGCAAGAGGTTCGTTTGTGTGGACATCGTTTGTGTGGACATCGCGGGTACGGCGCCGAAGCTGCCCGAGCGACCGCCGCCTGCGCCGGCACATCCGGCCAGCAGGGCGATCGAGAGTGCTACGAGCGAGGCCCGCCCGGACACAATGGTAAACGGAAAACGCATCAAAACGTCTCACTTTTCTAAAGAGAAGCGCTGCGGTCTCTTAACAGAGATGCAGGGCAGAGGAAGAGTACGGTTGGCCCATCTTACCACCAAGAGGACTGTCTCGGAAGCCCCTAGCGCCGCGGGTCCTTCACTAAGTATCGGTTTTATCGCGATAACGTGTTAACGTCGCCGCTCAGCTCCCGCGCCCAAACGGAAGAAACGTAGGAGATGGCGAGTATCGCCAAACGGCTAGCGGTGCAAGCGCGCACATGCGGCATCATGGGCTCTCCGTTCATGGCGGACCTTATCCAAGCTGCCCTGTCCGACTACCGCAAAGGCGGCGAAATCCGCGACTTACTCGACTCGTATCCGCACTATAGGAGACCTGGCCTCAATCTCGCAGCGGCGTTGCACTATCTTGCCCTGGATGGAGAGCCGACACTTTTAAAGCACTATCCTTCGGTCGGAGGCGACGGCGACGGGCGCGCCGCGTGGAATGCTGGTCGTGCCATTTTAGCCCAACATCGGGATCAGGTCGCGCAGCTTTTCACCGGCAACGTCCAGACAAATGAGCCGGCACGCTCGATGCCGATCCTCGTCGCCTTCCTATGGTTAGCCGCACGATTCAATCTCCCGGTTCGCGCTTTTGAGGTCGGTGCCAGCGCAGGGTTGAACTTGCGATTTGACCGCTACCGGTACGAAGAGCCGGATTGGTCCTGGGGCGACGCCGATTCAGCATTGGTTCTTCGCAACGCTACAGAACGAGGGCGTCCGAAAAATCTACGCGCGGATCTCAATGTAACCGAACGACGCGGCTGCGACCTTAGCCCGATTGATTTGAACAGTAAGAACGATAGATTGCGCCTGCAGTCCTTCGTTTGGCCGGACCAGGCGGACCGGTTCGATCGCCTGCGGGCCGCAATTCAGGCCGCCTCGGATACACCGGTTAACATCGACGCTGAAGGCTTTTCGACATGGCTTCGGCGCGAAGCGAGGTGCCGCGAAGGGTATGTGACGGTTGTCGTGCACACGCTCTTCGAAGAGCATTTGACGGCGAAGGAACGCGCAGAGCTGAACGAAGCGATAGCTGCGTTCGCTGCAGAAGCGTCCCCACGGGCTCCGGTTGCACGCGTCCGCATGGAGCTAACCGAGGGCAACTATTCTACGGAGGTCACCACATGGTCCGATTCGAGCTTAGCAACCACCATTTGTACCTCCGATGGGCACGCACAGCGAATCATCTGGATGTAAGATATGAGTCTGCCGTGATCCGGATGCCTTCGGAATAGGGTGTTCCCGCGAAGCCAAACTCCGCGGCAAATTTGCTTGAGTCGAAGAGATAGGGTCGATCGCTCTGATAGAGCATCTCATACGACTCTCGAACGCGCGGGTCGAACAATCCCGCCACGCGGAGCAATGGCTTACTCAGGATGCGATATTTCGGCAAGACGCCAAAATCCGCAGCGGCCATCTCGATGAACTCCCTTCCCGTCGGTGGAGCGGGCATCGTCGGCAGATGCCACACTTGGTTCCACGCCGTTTCGCGCTCCGCGAGCATCGCCACGCCACGCGCCGCATCGGGAGTAAACGTCATCGAGTGCGGCACCTTGGCGTTCACGAGCCACGAGGCCGTAGCCCCTTTCGCGAACGGCTCGAAGACGAGGACGTTGGGCAGGCCATTGGCCGTACGAGGTCCGTAGAAGTCCGCGCAACGAGCGATCATCGCCACGAGGTTGCCCTCTTTGACTTGTTCCATAAGCGTACTTGCGATCTCCGCGCGGATTGCGCCTTTCTTACTGCAAGGTGCGTAAGGCGTCTGCTCGGTCATCGGGCCGTCGACCTTCCCATACATGTAGAGGTTGTCGAAGAAGATCAGCCTCGCTTGTGCTCGTTTGCAGGCCTCGATTGTGTTTGCCATGATCCGCGGCCAGAGTTCCCGCCAGACCGCGAGATCGTATTTGAGCCCCACGAGAAGACACACCACCGTGACGAGCCCGACACAGCCTCAATGGTCTGCTGGCGATCGGAGAGGTCAGCCGCGAAGACTTCCGCCCCGCCGACCGGCCGGGGATTGCGTCCCACTAAACGGAACGGTGCGTTCTTTTCAGCGAGAACTGCGGCAAGCTCGTTCCCGATCGATCCGCCCGCACCAAGGATCGCCATCATTATTCGGTCAGCCTATCTTCTTTGCCGCCGCCTTGCAAGTTTGTTAGGCAGCGCAACGAATCTCGAGGTAGACTAATGCTTCGTTCCGCGATATCGTCTCTCATCGTGCTGATCCTCGTGCCGGCCTCTGCCAGTGCCATGCCGGCGGTGGACGGAATTCAGAAGATACGGCACGTGATCATCATCATGCAGGAGAACCGCTCCTTCGATAGCTACTTCGGAACGTTTCCCGGTGCCGACGGCATTCCGATGCGTGACGGGGTAGCGCAAGTCTGCGTTCCGGATCAAGAAAGCAAAACGTGTGTGCGGCCCTACCACGACACGAACGATGAGGATACCGGCGGTCCGCATGGCGCGAAGGCGGCCGATCTCGATATCGACGGCGGGAAAATGGATGGCTTCGTCGGAGGTCATGCGAGGAGTGCAGCGTACCGGCGGGTGCCCGACCGATATTCCCACGTGCGTCGTCAAAGGCCACGAAACGACCGTGATGGGTTACCACACCGCGCAAGAGCTTCCGAACTACTGGGCATATGCGCGCAACTTCGTTCTGCAAGACCACATGTTCGCGCCGGTGCGATCGTGGAGTCTGCCGACGCACCTCTACATGGTCTCGGAGTGGGCCGCAGACTGCGCCACGATCGGCGATCCGGCGAGCTGCAAGCCGGAGCGCACCTACTTTAAGGAAGTTGACTTTCCGCGCGATCTCTTTACCAGGAACGAGCCGCAAGTCCCCGGTCGTCCCGACTATCCTTGGACCGACTTAACCTATCTGCTGCACGCGAACCACGTCTCGTGGGGCTACTACGTGATGGACGGGCTCGAGCCGGACTGTGAGAACGATCAGAGCAGCTGCAACCTCCAGCCGCAAACCGCTCGAACGCCCGGCATCTGGAATCCGCTCCCGTCGTTTGACGACGTGAAGCAAGACGGGCAGCTTTCAAATATCAAGGACACGTCGCTCTTCTTCCGCGACCTCCGCGATGGCACGTTGCCCGCGGTCTCTTGGGTAACGCCGGGCAACCGCTACAGCGAGCATCCGCCGGGACGAGTGAGCGCGGGACAGGCCTACGTCACCGGAATCATCAACGCGGTAATGCGCAGCCCGTACTGGGACTCAACCGCCATATTCTTGAGCTGGGACGATTGGGGGGGCTTTTACGATCACGTCCCGCCGCCGAACGTCAACTTCTTCGGCTACGGCCCGCGCGTCCCGGGCATCGTGATCAGCGCCTACGCTCGCAAGGGCTACCTCGATCATCAAACGCTCAGCCACGACGCCTACGTGAAGTTCATCGAAGACGATTTTCTCGCAGGGCAGCGGCTAGATCCGAAGACCGACGGCCGCCCGGATCCGCGCGCCGAGGTCCCCGAAAATGCGCCGCAGCTCGGCGACTTGCGAAACGACTTTGATTTCACGCAACCGCCGCGGCCGCCACTCATCTTACAAGGCGGAATCGGTCCGCCCTACAAACCAGGCTACACGGGCGCTCCGTAATCGATCGCGATTACGGCGTCAGACTGACGATCTCGTTCGCGTTGAATTCAGTCGCCCAGATTTGAGTGCTGCCCGGCGCGATTCCCGACGGCGCGCCGCCGCTCGGCCCTGGCACGGCGTACTCGGTAATCCTACCGCGGGTCGTAATCGACGCAAGTTTTCCAGCGTTTTGCTCCGTGAACCACAGCAGGCCGGCGCTGCCCGG
The DNA here is from genome assembly GCA_963736775.1 of Vulcanimicrobiota bacterium. Lineage (GTDB taxonomy): Bacteria > Vulcanimicrobiota > Vulcanimicrobiia > Vulcanimicrobiales > Vulcanimicrobiaceae > Cybelea. The sequence continues at coordinate 53,203 of CAVTPY010000014.1, forward strand.
CTCGATCACGAACGGGCCCGCACTCGCGGTCGGCACCTTGTATTCTGTAAACGACCCGGCCGTCGTAAGGCGTCCGATTTTGTTCCCATTGAACTCGACAAACCATAATGCGCCGTCAGCACCGGGCGCGATTCCTCCTGGTTTAGCGCTCGGGGTCGGAACGTCGTACTCGGTGAATTTCCCGGCGGTCGTCATGCGTCCGACCTTATCACCGGCATCCTCCGTGAACCAAATCGCGCTATCCGGGCCGATACAAATTCCTGAAGGTTCGGAATCCGGAGTCGGGACAGTGAACTCCGTGATCTTCCCCGACGTCGTGATCTCACCGATTTTATTTCCCCCGCGTTCGGTGAACCACAGCACGCTGCCGCCGCCTGAGCGGATCACGGAAGGATCGGCGCTCACCGTTGCAACCTTGTACTCCGTGAACTTTCCCGCGGTGGTAAGCTTCGCGATTTTGTCGGCATGCGCTTCGGTAAGCCACAGGTTATCGTCGGGACCAACGGTGATCCCGGAAGGCTCCGCTTGCGCGCTTGGAACGTCGTATTCGGAGAACTTCCCGGCGGTCGTGATGTTCGCGACCTTGTTCGCCGCGAACTCGGTGAACCAATACTTCCCGTCCGGCCCGAGGACCATCTTGTACGGTTCCGATTGCGCGGTCGGGACCGTATATTCTTTGAACTTCGGTTTCGCGGGCGCCTTAGACGCGTGCAGGGCGCCGTTGGGTGGAGTTTGCGGCGCAACCGAATACGACGATGGCGGCGGCGAACACGCCGCTAGCACACAAAGCGCGGCCCAGGCGAGGATAATACGCGTGCACGTCACGGGGAAAAACCTCCGTCGATCCTGGGGCGCCGGCGCCCCGATTCACCATGAGAGCGTCCTATTCGAGCCTCTGGCGGTGAATCCGGCCGCTAGGCGTTACTACCGAGCATCCAGTCGACCGAGCGTTGAAGCGGCGCCGGCGTGACCGTGCTACCGCCGCAGTACGGATAATCGATCATAGCTGCGACCCAAAGCAGCAATCCCAGGGCCAGCGCCGTGCACGCGACCAGTGCTAGATGCATGTCGCGGCGCTCGGGATGCACGAACGACGTAATCGCGATGAGTATCCACGACAGTACGATGGTACCGAACCAAAGCTCCTCGGGGACCCCGGATTGGGCGGCACGCAAGCGACGGTTGCGAAGCGCGGTCAGCGCGTCGACCTCGTCGTCGACCTGGCCGAGTAGCGATGGAGTCGCTGGCCGAGCGTCGCGCTCCAGACGGTGCTGGATTCTGCCGGCCTCCGAATTCCCCTGACCGCCGCACAACTGCGACCAGCCTGCGACGACGGCGCGCGCGTAGGCTAGCACTTCGGGTCGCTGAGCCGGAGTGATATCGCGCCAGAGCATTCGAACGGTCAGCGCTTCGCTGTCGACGTCGGCGTTGGCGGCGTGCAGATTCGTCCAGACGGTGAAAATGATGAACGCAAAAATCAGCGCGTTCAATCCGCCTACGATCGATATCCAGGGCGGGACGAATGACCCGTTGCTCGGGAAGCGCCAATGCGTGTAAAGCCGGCGCGCGAGTAGAGTAACGCCGATGGCGAACGCTTCGTACACCAGGACGACCGCAACGAGGGCGAGCCACGGCGGGACACTGTTCAACCACAGAATCAACTGGTCCATGAAGAGCGTGCGATTCGCCACTGCCGCAGGGCTCACCACCTAAGACTCCGGCCGACAAACCAGGCCACACCCGCGCTTCGTTAGAAGTCGTGACCGTGCAAGTCTCCAGCCCGATGCCTGACGACGAGTTGGCGACCTTTCTGCGCACTGCCAAAGAACGCGGGATCCCCGACGAATCGCTGGTTGGAATGCTACGGCACAACGGCTGGTCCGAGCGGCGCATCTACCGCGCGCTCTCGGAACATTATGCCGGCGTTCTGGGCGTGCCCGTGCCACGCCGAGCGCAGGCGACCGAGAACGCTCGCGACGCCTTTCTGTACCTGCTGAACTTCATCGCACTCGGATTTTGGACGGTGGCCCTTTGGCAAATTTGGGACCGCCTGGTGAACCGCTGGTATCCCGACGCGCTTTCCAATACGGGAACCTATCTGCGCGAAGATATCGCCTGGCAAGTCGCACTGATTCTCGTAAGTTTCCCCCTCTTCATGGTGGTGCATGCGCTCATCCAGAGAGAGCTGGCGCGCCGTCCGGAGCTCTACTACTCCGCCGTTCGCCGTTGGCTTACGTACATCGCGCTCGTGCTGACCGCGATTCCGATCCTCATCGACGCGGCGTACACCGTTCAACAGTTGATCGTCGGCCAGCTGACGATTCACTTCTTCCTGGACACGCTGGGGCTTATCGTTGTCGGCGGCGGCATCTTCGCATACTATTTGCTGACGATCGATCCGCCGAAACCGACGTCGTGACCATCTCGCGAGCCATTACGGTGGCCGCAATCCTTATCGTCGTCGCTGTCGTTGCGGCGGCCTTCGTCACCATTGGATCCCCAAAGCACGCGCGTGCTGAGGCGCTGGATCGCCAACGCGTCTCGGACCTTGGCGACGTGGCGGCGGAGCTGCACGAAGACTACGGTGCCGGGCCCCTGCCCGCCGCGGTGCCGCAGCCTCGCCACGATCCGGTCACCGGCAAACCCTACCAGTACCAGCGCGTAGGCGAGAATCGCTACCGGCTGTGCGCCACGTTCGAGTTGCCGACGCCGCCCGACCAGCGCGCCGGTCCGGACCTTAATACGTTCTGGCGTCATCCCGCCGGACGATTCTGCTATACCTTCGACGTTGGAAATCGAGTCGAATCGACGCTGTAACGCGCTAGGCAGGGTTTCTGCGTCTCCGAACGCGATATCGGCCCAATGAAGCGTCTTTGGATTCTCGTTATCGTCGCAGCTGCGGCCATGCCGATCGGCGCAACTGCCGCAACCCCCGCGTCGGCGTCGCAACAGCTCATCGGCAAACTGCAATGGCGCAGCATCGGGCCGTACATTGGGGGACGATCCGTCGCGGTCGCAGGCGTCGCGAGCAATCGGGACTTGTTCTATATGGGCGGCGTTGAGGGCGGCGTTTGGAAGAGCACCGACTATGGTCTAACCTGGACCAACATCACCGACGGTAAGATTCCCGGCATCGCGGATCCGATCGGTGCGCTTGCGGTAGCGCCTTCCAACTCAAACGTCATCTATGCCGGTACCGGCGAAGCCGACATTCGAAGCGATTTCGATACCGGCGACGGCGTGTACAAGACGACCGACGCGGGCAAGACGTGGTCGTACGCCGGTTTGCGTGACACGCACATGATCGCGAAAATTGCCGTGGATCCCAACAACGCCCGTATCGCGTATGCGGCTTCGATGGGGCACGTCTTCCGGCCCAATCCGGAGCGCGGCATCTTCAAGACGACCGACGGCGGAAACACTTGGAGCAAGGTGCTCTTCGTCAACGACGACACCGGCGCCATCGACCTCGCGATGGACTCCCGCAATCCCAACGTTCTCTACGCGGCAATGTGGCAGGCGCAGCGGTTCCCGTGGAAGCTGAGTAGCGGCGGACCGGGAAGCGGGCTTTACAAGACGCTTGACGGCGGCCGGCATTGGATGCGGATTTCGTCCAACCCCGGATTTGCCACGGGCCTTCTCGGAAAGATCGGCGTCGCGGTAGCGGCGAGCGACCCGCGCATCGTGTACGCCATCGTGCAGGCGCACGACGGCGGGGTTTTCCGGTCGAACGACACGGGCCGCACGTGGAAGCGCGTCAACGCCGAATGGAAGTTGCGCCAGCGCGCCTTCTACTATATGGCGCTCACGGTCGATCCCACCAATCCTCAGGTCGTCTACGCGCCCGAAGTCGACGGCATTTACAAAACGACCGACGGCGGCAAGACGTTCACCAACATCGAGATACCCCACGGCGACAATCACATCATTTGGATCAACCCGCACGAGCCAAAGATTCTGCTGGTTGGAGACGATGGCGGCGGAACCGTTTCGGTTGACGGGGGCGATAACTGGAGCGACGACCACAATCAGCCGACGGGCCAGTTCTATCATGTGGCGCTCGACGACCAGTTCCCATTTCACGTCTTCGGCGCCTCACAAGATGAAGGCGCGTACGAAGGTGCCAGCGCGGCCGTCGGCCCGGGCATTGGCCCGGATCAATGGCACGTGGTCGCTTTGGGCGAGAGCACGTTCGTCGCGCCCGAGCCCGGCGATCCATTCGTAACCTACGGCAGCGGATACTTCAGCGCGTTCGTAAGCCTCAACCGCATCACCGGCGATACGAAAAACGTGAGCCCGTGGCCTCGCTACATGTCGGGCGCGCCGGCGGCGGAAACGAAATATCGCTTCGGCTGGACGCATCCGATCTTCTTCTCACCGGCCGATCCGCGCGAGCTGCTCGTCGCATCGCAGGTCGTCTTCTCGAGCATGGACCGCGGCCAGACGTGGAGCATCCTCAGTCCCGATCTCACGCGCAATGACCCTTCTACCGAAGGCCCTACCGGCGGACCAATCGATAACGACCAAACCGGCGCGGAGACCTTTCCGGACATCTCGTCGCTTGCGGTTTCGCCCCTCGATGCCAAGGTTCTCTGGGCGGGCTCGGCCGACGGTCTGGTGCACGTAACGAGCGATCACGGTGCGACTTGGAAGCTCGTAACGCCGCCGCAACTTCCGCAATGGTCTCAAATAAGCTCGATCGAGCCGTCGCATACCGACCGAGGCGCGGCTTTTCTCACGGCTTCGCGCTACATGTGGGACGACTACCACCCATACGTCTTCGAAACGACCGACTTCGGCAACCACTGGGTTCCGCTCACCAGCGGAATTCCCGAAAATCAATACGTGTTCGTCGTTCGCCAAGATCCGCTCGTACCGCGGCTGCTCTTTGCCGGGACGCGCAGCACGGCGTACGTGAGTCTCAACGGCGGTCAAGACTGGCAACCCCTCACGATGAACTTGCCCGGCGTTCAAGTCCGCGACCTCGCGATCGACTCTCGCGAAGGAGAGCTGGTCGCCGCAACGCACGGTCGCGCCTTTTGGATTCTCGATAACCTCGCGTACCTCGAACAGCTTGCGGGCAAAACAAGTTTTTCGGTCGCAAGCCTGCAGCTTTTCTCACCCGAGACCGCTTGGCTCTCGAACGCCTACGGTGGCCCAGATTCTCCGACTCCGGAGTTCGGCGATAATCCCAAGTACGGGGCGGCAGTTTTCTTTAACGTTCCGGCCGCCTACCATGGAGAGTCGCCGCTGACGATCTCGTTCTTGGATTCGAACGGCGCTACCGTTCGCAGCTTTGCGCTGCATCCGAAAAATGCGCGCGAAAAGAAGCTGACCCCCGAACAAGAAGAAAACCTCGACGTGGTTACGCAGCGCGCGCGCGATTTGGAGAAGCTCACCACCGTCAAGCCCGGGCCCAACCTCTTTCAATGGGATCTCCGCTACGAACCCGCGTATGAAGTGCCGGGCGTCCGTGCGCTCGAAACCGACGACTTCCCAGATACCGCCGACGGACCCACGATCGTCCCCGGCGCCTACACGGTCGTGCTGCGGTACGGCGCTCAGACGCTCCAGGCTCCGTTCAAGGTCGTGCTCGATCCGCGCATTCATTCGTCAACGGGCGACCTCGAGGCACGGTTAGCGCTGGAGATGCAGATCCGCAACTCCATCGACACGTTGGATCGATCGATCGTCGCCGCGATGACGGTGCGCAAGAAGATGAGCGCGGCGCAAGCCGCCGCGATCAATAGCGAGATCGCCGAACTCGTGCTGCTCGACGTCGACTCGAGCGAAGCCGACGTGATGCACCCAACCAAAGTGCGAGAACAACTCGGCTTCCTGCTCAACTCGCTCGAAGGCGCATATCAGCGACCCACCGTCGCGGAGTATGCGGCATATAAGGATCTTGCTGCGCTGGCAGAGGCCGGCGAGGCGCGCTTGAAGGGGGTTATGCCATGAGGGGACTGCATCTCGGTCTTGCTCTTGCTGCGGCTTGCGCGATTGCGGGTTGTGGGCAGCGCGACAGTACCGCGCTCCCGCCTGCGACGGCGGCCCAGGCGGCTACCGCGCCTCCGCAGTGCAAGAATCAGCGCTCGAAAGTAAACTACGCGCAGATCAGAGCGAAGCTGAAAAACCGAGCCGGCTCGTTCTGTATCCCGGAGTTTGGGGGCTTCGGGGGAACGATCGAGTACCCGGGCGTCAAACGACCCGTGACGCTCGAGCTTCGCTCCAGCACGGAGAACATTTACGACGAGCCGCTGCTAGGGTCGTCGGGATCGCCGATCTTCTACTTGAACCTTCGCTTCCTCGCCGGAACGCACTTCCATTCGAAGCTAAAGTCGGGCGGTGGCCTGACCTCTGCAACGATTCAGGCCGGCCAAACCTACAGCGCCTTCGGCATCGTCGCGGTCGGGCATCTCGTCTTGATGTTTCCGCCATGCTATGCCGTCGCAACTCAAGGTCCGTACGGAGGTATCCTTCCAGGGATCGGTCGGCTTTTCAGCGATACGACGATCACCGGTGCCGGGTACGGCGTCATCGAAATCTATCCGGGCATGCAAGTCAGTCAAGGGTGCTAAGAACCATCACGTTTTAGGAGCAACATGCCATCTCTGGGTCGTCGCCTAGCCGGATCGCTCGCGATCGTGGCAACACTCGTCTTCTCTGCCTGCGCGCAGCATGGCAACGGACTGCTTCCGGTCTCACCGCAAGCGGTCGCGATTCCCGATCGCACGCCGCGCAGCTGTAAGGGTCAAGTAAATAAATCGGAATACGCCACGCTTACCGGTAAGCTCAAGACCGCCGGCGGCTCCTTTTGCATTCCGGCGTACGGCGGGTTCGGCGGTAACCTAAAGTACCCCAGCCTCAATCCTTCGATTCAACTTACACTGAGCAGCGGCACCGAGAACTTCGACAACTTTCCTACGCTCGGCTCGGGAACGCCGATCTTTTATCTAGCGTTTTCCACCTCCGGCGGAACGACGTTCGGCAAGGATCTCAAGGCGGGCGGCGGCCTGACCGGCAAACAAATCGTCGCAGGCCAGCCGTATACAGCGTACGGCCAAGCGTCGGTCTATGGCTACAAGGTGAAGTTCGGGCCCTGCTATACGACCGCCACCAAAGGCAAGTACGGCGGCGTCATCGGCGGAATCGGAGCGCTGCTAAAGAGCGAGGACATTCCGTTTAAGGTCAGCGGCGTTATCGAGATCTATTCAGGCGAGCAGACCGGCATGGAGTGCTGATTCCAGCGCGTCGGCGGGCTCCTGCGCCGGGGTGATGATCCCGGCCAGATTTAACGGATCGTAAGCGCCGAGCGGTAACGTCTCGACGGTTGCGCCCGTTCTGCGCACCGCGCGCAGGGCGTCGATCGCCTCCGGCAGCGCAAACTGTTCGCCGACAAATCCCGCAACGAAGCGTCCGCCGCGAATTTCTCCACGCGCCTCCATCCGGCGCAACGCGAGCAGCAGCTCGCGCCATCTCGGCGCGAGGCTTTCGCGAGCGATGACGTCTCGGAATACGACGCCCCAGCGCGCCAGCAAACGCCGCGCGAAGGCGTCCGGCGCGATCGCCTCGGCCGTCGCCTGCAAGAGCGTCCAGCGTCCGCTCGACGAGCGGGGTCGCGCACGAAGACCCTTCTCACCCAACCGGCGCTTGGCATCGCTCAGCGATCGCAACGCATCGAAGCCGTCGGCGGTCACCAAGCCCGCCGCGACCAGTTGCCACAGCGCTTCTTCAACTTCGCTCGGCAGGCGCTTGACGGCCCGCACGATCTCGGCAAAGAAGGGCGCTTGCAGTCGCTCGACCTGTTCGAAAACTTCGTGCGCGACGTGCGAGAGCGCTTCGACATTCGCTTGACGGCGAACGATGAGCTCGCCGGCGTTCGCGCGCAGAAAGAGCGCGATGGGTGCGAGGCGCGTGGGACGCACGCGCCGGCTCTCGGCCGCATCCCGCAGCTCTAATGCCGGATGCGGCGTAAGGCGTCCCCACATGATATCGCCGGCGTAACAGAGCCGGTCGAGATATTCGGGTTTGTAGCCCGCGATGCGCGCCGGAAGAATTTGTCCCTCCCAGGCCACCGCCGGAATCTCATAGCCCTCGAGCTGCCGGACGATTTGAAGCGTTCCGTCTATTCCATGCAGCCGCGTCGTAGGCGTCACGTGCTGCCAGCGTTGGAGGAAGGCCATGTACTGCGCCGCGGTAACCGGTTCGATCTCGCGGCGCAAGCGCCCGATCGTCAGACGATGAATGCGCGCGAGCACGCGCCGGTTACACCACTGCTCGCTCTGCGCCGCTGCGGTGAAGCGGCCGCGCAGAACTTGACCCTGCGTTTCCAGGCGAAGGAGCGCCGCGGTAATCGTTTCATCGTCGGTGCTCAACCGTTCCGCCATCTCCGCGACCGTCATCGGTCCGCTCGACTCGAGCCAGCCGCGCAAGATTTCGGTCACGGCCTCCTCGCGAGCCGGCGAAGATGCATCGTAGGCCGCGCACGCGATCTCAAGCCGCTCGGCACAAGTCCAAAACTCACCTGTGTCGACTGAGAGCGCGCGCAGTGCGCGTGTCGAAGGGCTCGAAGGGTGACAAGGGGCATCGCCCTTCGTTGCGAGACGAGCTCTTCGAACCAGTGCGTCCATTGCGCGACCGGCGGCACGACGATCAGTGTCGTAAGCGCATCGTGCAGTTCGTCGGCGTCGCGCACGACGGGCCACGATTCAGCCGCTACCTGCGCGATTGCGGCGGGATCCAAGATCCCGGCGCCATCGACGTCGTCGCGTGTCGTTCGGCGGAGCGCCACGGCCCGCGTCCGCCGCTCTTCCAGAGGCGCGTCGTCGAGAAAGGCGTAGGGATTGGCGTTGAGGATCTCGTGGCAAAAGACCGACGGCTCGGGCGTGTCGATGGCGACCGTTCGCAGCGTGCCGTTCTCGATCTCGCGCAAAATCTCGAGAAAACCATCGAGATCCATCGCTTCGTGCAGACAGTTCGAAAGCGTCTCGCGCACCAACACGTGGTCGGGAATGTTAATCGGGCCGGTGAGGTTCTCGGGACAAGCGGCCTGATCGGGGAAGACCGCCGCCACCAAGTCGTCGGCACGCATCCGGATCAGCTGCGGCGGCACCTTGCGCCCGCCGCTGAAGCGCAGGATCGCAAGCGCTCGCGTAGCGTTCCAACGCCAGCGCGCCGCGAACATCGGGGCGGGAAGGAGCGCCTGCGTGAGCGTGTGCTCGGCGCTCGCCGACTTCACGAACTCGAAGACCACATCGAGCGGAAACGCGTGCTGATCGGTCAAGGAAAGCACGATCCCATTATCGGTTGCGGCAGCCTGCAACTCGAGGTTGAACGAACGGCAGAAGCGTTTGCGCAGCGCCAAACCCCACGCGCGGTTGATGCGCGCCCCAAACGGCGTGTGCAGGATCAACTGCATGCCGCCGCCTTCATCGAAGAAGCGCTCCGCGACCAGCGTGCGATCCGTCGGGACGACGCCGAGAATCTTCTTACCCGCTCGCACGTACGCGACTGCCTGCTCGGCGCCCGCACGGTCGAGGGCAGCTTCCCGCTCGAGCCACGCGATCGCGCTCGCGTCGTCGCGCTCGTCGATCGCGATGCGCACGGCGCAGACCTCGCGCGAGAGCTCGATGGTGCGGCCGCGCCCTTCGCCGTTCCAGAACGGAATGGATGGCGGCGCGCCGTGCGCGTCTTCCACGCGGACCACGCCGGCTTCCACTCGCCGGATCTTCCAGGAGTTGGTGCCGAGAAGAAAGATATCGCCGGCCATGCTCTCGATCGCGAAGTCTTCGTCGAGCGAGCCGATGACGTGGCCGTCCGGTTCCAGGATGACGCTGTAGTTGGCCGTATCGGGAATCGCGCCGCCGCTGGTAATCGCCGCCAATCGCGCGCCCCGGCGCGCGCGCAGACGACCGTTCACGCGATCGTAGTGCAGATACGTGCCGCTGCGCCCGCGCGAGGTCGCGATGCCGTCTGCCAGCATGGAGAGAACGGACTCGAAATCCGCGCGCTCCAGATCGCGGTACGGAAAGGCCGTGCGAATGGTCGCGAAGAGCGTCTCCACTTCCCATTCGTGCTGCGCGCAGGCTGCGACGATCTGCTGCGCGAGAATGTCCAGCGGCGCTTTCGGAATCTCGAGCGCATCGAGCGAACCGCCGCGAATCGCGCGGACCAACGCCGCGCACTCGAGCAGCTCGTCGCGCGTCGTCACGTAAAAGATGCCCTTCGGCTTGGCTCCGACCCAGTGACCCGAGCGCCCGATGCGCTGCAGCGCCACCGCAATCGCGCGCGGCGAACCCAACTGAACGACGAGATCGACCGTGCCGATGTCGATGCCCAGCTCGAGCGAGGCGGTCGCTACAACGACTCGCAGCTCGCCGCTTCGCAGGCGCCGCTCGACGTCGAAACGCAGCTCGCGCGCCAGACTGCCGTGGTGCGGCATCGCGAAGCCTTCGCCGAGGCGTTCGTTGAGCGCAAAGGCGACGCGTTCGCTCATGCGACGCGTGCCCACGAAGACTAGCGTCGTCTTATGGTTGTGAATCTGAGCAGCGACGCGGTCGTAGATCTCGCCCCACATCTCTTTGCTCGCGACGGGGCCGAGCTCGTCGCTGGGAACTTCTACGGAGAGCTCCATTTCGCGACGGTGCCCAACGTTGACGATCGTCGCGCGCTCGCTCAAGAACTGCGCGACGCGCTCCAAGGGGCGTACGGTGGCCGAAAGGCCGATGCGCTGAGGTTTTCGTCCGCTCGCCTGTGCGACCAGGTAATCCAAACGCGCGAGCGTGAGCGCCAGATGCGAGCCGCGCTTGTCCGCCGCCATCGCATGAATCTCGTCGACGATAACCGTGGCGACGCTTGCGAAAAGCGCCCGCGACTTCTCGGCCGTCAGCAGGATGTACAGCGACTCAGGCGTCGTTACGAGCACGTGCGGCGGCTTTCGCAGCATGCTTTGGCGCTGGGCGGCGGTCGTATCGCCGGTGCGCACGGCGGTGCGAATCGGCGCCATCGGCAGGCCCTGGGCTCGAGCGAGGGCGGTCAGCGCAGCGAGCGGTTTCTCCAAGTTCTCGCGGACGTCGTTGGTGAGGGCCTTGAGCGGCGAGACGTACACCACCAGCGTCTGCTCGGGCAGCGTGCCTTCGGTTGAGCGGCGGACGAGGTCGTCTAAGCAGAGCGTGAAGGCGGCGAGCGTCTTTCCGGAGCCGGTCGGAGCGGAGATCAGGACGTCCTGGCCGGCTCGAATTGCCGGCCAGCCGAGAACCTGCGGCTCCGTGGCGGCAGAAAAACTCGAGTCGAACCATTCGCGAACGAGCGGATGGAAATCGTGGCGCATCAAAAGCTCAACCGCTGTAGTAAAGGTAAAGGATGCACGGCATTTTCTGGGCTCTGGCTGGAGTGGCTCGACGAGCACATGCAGTGACGGGGTCATCCAATTACGCCCTGGGTGCGTTATAGAGAACGTGAAGATTCGTACAGCCATCGCTCTCTTTCTTGCCCTCGGCATCGGCGCGGCAGCAGCGCCGGCCGTCGCTACGGCCGACATGGCGCCCGCCGGCTCCGAGCGAGTCGTCCTCGCCGGTGGATGCTTCTGGGGCATGCAACTCGTCTTCGAAGAACTCAAAGGCGTCGACCGCGTCGTGGCCGGCTATGCCGGCGGCAACGCCAATACGGCGCAGTACGAAACCGTCAGCACGGGCGCGACCGGACACGCCGAATCCGTCGAGATCACCTACGACCCGGCGAAGATTTCGTTCAAGACGCTGCTTAACGTGTACTTCAAGGTCGCACACGACCCGACGGAGCTTAATCGCCAGGGCCCCGACGAAGGCTCGCAGTACCGGTCGGAAATTTTCTACACGACCGAGGCGCAGCGCGCGGAGGCCGTTGCCACGATCGCTCACCTGCAGCAAACGCACGTCTTTACGTCGCCGATCGTGACGATCGTCGCCCCCCTACGCGGATTCTACCGCGCCGAAGCCTACCATCAAGAGTTTGCGCTGCACAATCCGCACGATCCCTACATCGTGTTCAACGACCTTCCGAAGCTCAAGGTGCTGCGAGCGGACTTTCCGGAGTTGATCAAGGCGAACCCGCCCTTCCCCGCTTAGGACGGCGCGTCGTCGACGTGCTGCGCGTACGTCCGCGGATCGAAGTACCAATCCGGTAGCGAGCTCGGAAACGTGATATCCGTGAAATCGTAGTCGACGGTCGCGTCGATCCCGAGATAGTCGGCGTCGGTCTGATACGTCGGCGTCCCGTGGATGTGCGTGACGATCGGCATATTGTGCATCCACTCAAGCGTGACCGTAAAGAGCATCGGATAGACGTGCTTGCCGCTATCGCCTTCGTCGTATAGCTTATCGGTCGCGATGACTTCTTTCAGCTCGAGCGTCTTTGCGTCGACGTAGAGCTCGCGCAAGCGATTTCGATCGGGATCGCGGCGAGCCTGAAGGCTGACGTGAATCTGGTTGCCTTCGTTGGCGACCCGCGTGACACGGTAGTCGAACTCTCCGAGCGCGGTGACCACGGCGATCGTCGGCGGCAGACTGCCGGTCGGCTCCGGAGTCGGTACGAAGTCGCGCGGGCTCGTATGCGGATGGATCGGTGCCGGCTCGAAGAGATCGGCCGTCGGAGGCCCCGGATCCCAAGGCTCGTTAAAAGAAGGCCGCAAGAACTCGAGGGTGCCGCGCGCGGAGCCCCGATAGACGCGGCGACCCAGCGCCGCGCGGTCGGTCGTTCGGCACCAGATGTGATACGTGTAGCTGTTGAGTAGATCGGGATAGCCGTCATCGAGCGTTTGCTTTCGAATCAAGGTGTACGTAACGTACGGCGGCGGGGGACGATGCGATCGGAACTGCCGTCGAATAAGATAGAGTAACCGCTCGGGCGACGGCAGCGGAATCGGCGTCGCCGTCGAGTGCGGGCGCGACGTCGCAAGGTGCCCCCATGGCGGCGCGTTTTGCTCGGCCTGCGCCGACAACGCAATTACCGCGCATACCGAAGCAAACAAGCATGCTAATAATGCCTTCACGGTCAGCGGAACACCGAGTTACCGGGGCGCCATTCGGATCGCGCCGTCGAGGCGTATCACTTCGCCGTTGAGCATCTGGTTCTCGGCGATGTGCCGCGCCAGCGCCGCATACTCCGCCGGATTTCCAAGCCGCGACGGGAACGGAACCTGCTTACCTAACGACTCGCGCGCGGGTTCGGGCAAACCTGCAAGCATCGGCGTGTCGAAGATTCCCGGCGCGATGCTCATCACGCGAATCTGATGCTGCGCGAACTCACGCGCCACCGGAAGAGTGAGCCCGACGATGCCGCCTTTCGAGGCCGCATATGCCGCCTGACCGATCTGCCCGTCATAGGCCGCCACCGACGCGGTGCAGATGATAACGCCGCGATCCTCGAGCGGTTCGACCGGGCGTTCGATCATTTTGGCGGCCGCCAATCGAATGACGTTGAACGTACCGATCAAGTTCACCGCGATGACCTTCGAAAAACGCTCCAAAGGCAGCGGCCCATCGCGACCGATGACTCGTTCGGCCGTCGCGATGCCCGCGCAGTTGATCGCACCATGCAGCGCGCCAAACGCCTCCGCTGCCAGATCCACCGCGCTTTGAACTTGCGCGCTGTCGGTGACGTCGGTTTGCGCGAACCGAACGGCGGCGCCGATCTCGCGCGCCAGCTCGTTTCCGCGATCGCTGACGTCGCAAATGACGATGTTTGCGCCGGCCCGCGCGAACTCCATAACGCAGGCCGCTCCCAGACCGGAGCTCCCGCCGGTAACGATAAATGTCTTTCCCTGTAATTGCATAGGACGCACTGCTACATTCCGGCGAGGGCCATATCCTGGATTAGCGAATAACTAGCGCCGGTGCCGAGGAGAGCTTCGCGACGCTCCGGCTCCCGCATGGGGCCGCTCGTTTCGCTGATCGCATTGATCCTTTTCGCAGCCATCGCCGGGTGGTGGCTGTTGCGGCCCAAACCTCACCCCGTTCCCCACTTCGTCTTGCGCACGCTTGCGCCGTCCGCAGAGCCGGCGGCTCCGACGCCGACGCTAGCGGCGACGGCGATGCCCGTCGCGACGCCGTCGCCCGCTAGCGTCGCCCACGCCACTGGTTACCGGCAATCCGCACGGTGCTCGGCTCGCGCTGATCGTGGACGATTGCGGCCAATGGATCGCAACCGAGCGTGGATTCGTCGCCTTAGAAATACCGTTGACACTCTCGGTCTTACCCGATGTCCCGTACACGAGCGTCATCGCCGCGGAAGCGTCGGACGCGGGGAAGGGTGTTATGCTGCACCTTCCGATGGAGACGCTCTCGGGCCTCAATCCTGGCCCCGGGAAAGTCACCACTGCGATGAGCGATGCGCAAATCGTCGCACAAGTTCAGAGCGACCTCGCGGAAGTGCCCCTCGCGCGCGGCGTTAACAATCACGAAGGCAGCAAAGCCTCCGCCGATGCGCGCGTCATGCGCGCGGTGATCGGCGTACTCGCGCAGCACAGCCTGTTCTTCATCGATTCGCGCACCAACGTCGCATCGGTCGGAGAGGCGACCGCGCGCGCCATGGGGGTTCCGACGGCGGCACGCGATGTCTTTTTAGATAATCGGGCGGACGAGGCATATAGCGAAGCGCAGCTCTCGCAGGCGGCGGAGATCGCGCAGCGGACCGGCAGCGCCATCGCGATCGGGCATCCGCGCCCAACGACGCTGGCAGCAGTACGAGCGATGATTCCCAGGCTGCAGGCGCTCGGCGTCCAGTTCGTTCTCGTCCAAGATCTCGTGAGCAAAAACGGACCGTGAGCTTTATTCGCATAAATCGGGGGAGAAAGAGATTATGAGCATTGCGCTGTTAATCGTTCGACTGATCCTTGGGCTCGGCTTAGCGGCCCACGGCACACAGAAGTTGTTCGGCTGGTTCGGAGGATATGGGCTCGACGGGACCGGCGGCTTCTTCGAAAATCTCGGCTTTCGTCCCGGCAAAATGTTCGCATTGATGGCTGGTTTGGGAGAGACCGCCGGTGGTCTGTTGACCGCGCTCGGACTGGGCGGTGCGCTCGGCCCGGCGTTGATCGTTCTCGTGATGCTCGTCGCGATCGGATCGGTTCATATCACCAAAGGCTTCTTTGTGACCAACGGCGGCTGGGAGCTCAACGCGGTATACATCGCCGGCGCAATCGCCGTCGCATTCGCGGGAAGCGGACTCTATTCGCTCGATAACGCGTTCAATCTGCAGTTCCTCACCGAGCCCACGCAGATTTGGTACGCATTCGCAGCGGCGGTCGTTGTCGCGGGGCTCAATCTGCTCGCGCGCCGGCCGGCCCCGAAGGCGGAGTAACGCCGGTGGAGACCGTCGCCTTCTACGGTGCCGGAATGCTCGGCTCGGCGATGATTCGCGCGATGCTGCGCCGCGGTCTTACGGTGCACGTCTGGAATCGTACCGCATCGAGAGCCCAAGCTCTCGAATCGGACGGCGCTCGCGCGTTCACCGACCCCGTCGAGGCGGCCGGCGGCGCCGACCGCGTCCACCTTTGCTTGGCCGACGACGCGAGCGTCGACGCCGTGTTGGATGCCGCACTCGCCGGAATTACGACGGATTGTCCGATCGTCGACCATTCGACCGTGCTGCCCCAACGAGTCGCGCAGCGGGTCGCGCGGCTCGAGGAGTCGGGGCACGCGCTGCTTCACGCGCCGGTCTTCATGGGACCGCCGATGGCGTTGGAATGCAAGGGAGTGATGATGGCGTCGGGGGATCTGTCGCTCTTCGCGCGCCTTCGCGTCGCGTTGGAGGCGATGTGCAGCGACTTGCGTTACGTTGGCGAGCGCGCGGATCTCGCCGCCATCTATAAGCTGATGGGCAACGCGATGATTCTGGCGGTCGTCGGCGGCATCAACGACGCGCTGCGCATGGCGGAGGAACAAGACTTATCTCGCGTACGAGCCTACGAGCTCTTCGACTTCTACGATCCGACGGGCCAGATTCGCGGCCGCGGAAAGCGCATGGTCGAGAACGATTACGATCCGTTCTGGAGCATCGATATGGCGCATAAGGATGCCGTGCTGATGCAGGCCGCGGCCCACCACGAACGCCTGCCGGTTATCGATGCGATGGAAGCGCTGCTGCGCAACGTTTCGGATCGCGGCATGGGCGATCGCGATCTTGGCGCCGTAGGACTGCGGTAGTGGATCGCAACCCTCAGGCTGCGCAGATGGCCGACGATTCCATGGTGCGAAACTTGGACGCTCAGGCGCGCGCGATCTGGCCCCAGGAAGTCGCGCTGCTGCAGCGCTACGCTCTGCCGCCGGAGGCGTCCATTCTCGATGCCGGTTGCGGCACGGGTGAAGGCGCATCGCGCATCGCCGCGCTCTTTCCCTACGCGCGCATTTTGGCCGTCGACATTCTCGACGATCACTTAGCGCGAGCGCGCTCGCGCTACGCCGATTTAGCTTCGCGGCTCACCTTCGAACATCAAAGCATCTTCGCACTGGAGGCGCAGACCGGCAGCTTCGATCTGACCGTCTGTCGCCACGTGCTTCATTCGATTCCACAGGCGGATGCCGTCATCGCCGAGCTGGCGCGCGTGACCCGGCCGGGGGGCTACCTGCACCTCATCGTCGAGGATTATGGGATGCTGCATTTTGCGCGTGGCGAGCCCGACCCGAGAGACTTCTGGCACGAGGGTCCGCGCGCCATGGAGCGCGCTATGAATATCGACCTCTCGATCGGTCGAAATACGTTCGGGATACTCTCCGCGCTCGGTTTGGAGCAGATTGCAATCGACTACATCGTGGTCGACACGATCCGCGTCCCGCGCGACACGTTTGCAACAATTATCGAAGCTTGGCGCGACGGCTACGCCGGCGCGATCGGCGAGTTGACGTCGATCAGCCCAGAATCTGCGATCGATTACTTCAATGCGATGATCGCGAACATTCGCGACCCGATGGGATATGCCGTATGGATGGTCCCGGTCGCGAGCGCCCGCATACCCGTCGCCCGCAACGCATGAAGGCGCTGAGAATCGAGCAGTTCGGCCCGCTGGAAAACTTGCGAATCAGCCAGGTGCAAGACGCGCCCCTTCCCGCCGGTTACGTGCGCATCGAAATCGAGGCGGCGGGAGTCAATCCCAGCGACACCGGCGTCGCGTTGGGTCACTTCCCACAGGTGACGCTGCCGCGAATCCTCGGACGCGACTTTGCCGGCCGTGTCATCGAGGGTCCCGATGCCCTGATCGGCACAGAGGTGTGGGGTTCGGGCGGCGGCATCCTCGGTATGACCGAGGACGGCTCCCACGCCGAGCATATGCTGCTGCCGCTCGACGCGGTGATGGCGCGCCCTTCCCACTTGACCGCAGAGGCGGCGGCGGTCACGGGCGTGCCCTTCGTGACCGCGTGGAGTGCGCTGGTCGAGCTCGCGCGCTTCCAATCGGGCGAGTGGGCCGTCATCTCCGGGGCGGGCGGCACGGTCGGATCGGCCGCCGTCGCACTGGTGAAAGCCCTGGGCGGTCACGCCGTCGCCGTGGATCTTTCGAGCGTCGACCTCGGGCCGCCACTGCAGGGCCTCGACGTTGAGGCCGTTTTGCATTCGGACACCGACGACGTCCCCAAAACGGTCCTCGAGCTTACCGCGGGAAGGGGCGCCGAAGTAGCCCTCAACGGCGTCGGCGCACCGGTCTTTGCCCAACTGGCGGATTCACTCGGAAAGGGAGGACGCATGGTCGTCTTCTCGGCGGCCGGCGGCCGGGAAGTCCAACTCGACCTCTTCATGCTCTATCGACGCCGGCTGCAACTCTTTGGGCTCGATACGGCCCAGCTCTCGCTAGCGCAGATTGCGCAGCTGTACGGGAAGTTCGGCCCGCTCTTCGAGTCGCGAGTGCTCGCGCCTCCACGGATCGCGGCGCGCTTTCCGCTCGCGGCAGCACGCGAAGCCTACGAACGCATCGCCGGGGGCGTGCTGGGCAAAGTGGTGCTCATTCCGGGCGAGGCGGAGGAACCGGGAGCGGGGTCCGTCGAGGCAACGGCGAGCCGGTCCAAATCGGGCGCGGAGTCACCGGCGGCGAGGGTGTGAAGACCGTCGCCGGCGGAGCCGACGGCGCCACTGGGTCGAAGGGCGTCGGCGCTGCAACGTTGCCACGCTCCGGAAGCCGCACGATCAGACGGCGGCGTTTGGGCTCCCAGCAGACCGACGCCCCCAGCGCTCGAAGAACCGGTCCGATAGCGATGTACGCACCATCGAACTGGTCCGGAAACGTCTTCTCCAATGGAACTCGCACGCGCCGCGCGCCGCGCTCGATGACCAACGTGTCGCCTTCGTACCAGACGCGGTCGGCCAATCGCGTCAGCAATGGGGCGACCGGTGCCAAAACACGTCCGCCCGCCACATACGCGCGTACGTAGCTTGCGAGCGGGCGGCCATCGACCAGAATCGCTACCGGAGCCGGTGGGAATAGCGGCACGTTCCAACGATATACCGCTTGCGATGCGGCGACTCATCTCCGCCTTTCGTGACGCCCTGGTTCGTTTCTCTCGCGATGGCTGCGCCTTTCTCGCGCAATCGATCGCGTTCAACGCCCTTTTCGCGCTCTTCCCACTCGTCGTTCTCGCGCTGAGCGCCGCGACGCTGGTCTTTCCCGATGCGGAGCGTCGGACCTTAGCCCTCGTCAATACGCTGGCGCCGACGCTGCACGACTACATCGCCATGAACCTGCAAACGTATATGTACGGGCGCGGCATCTCGAGCCTGATCGCCGCCGCGTTCCTAATCTGGTCGGGAAAGAATCTTTTCATGGGCCTCGCCTTTGCGCTCGATCGCGCCCTCGCCGTCCCGAAAGGACGCCCGCTCGTGCACAATCTGGTGCTGTCGGTCGTCATGCTGCCCGTTACCGGAATACTCTTATTGATTGCCATCGCGCTACCGATCGTGCTTTCAATTTCGTTTCACGTCGCCGGAATTCACGATCCGCGCCGCATCACGCACATCTTAGCCTACTTGATCTCCATCGCGCTGGTCTTCATCGTTGCGGTCGTGCTCTATCGCTGGCTGCCCAATCGGCATAACTCCTGGGCATTCGCCCTGCGCGGGGCCACGGTGGTTGCCGTAGCTTGGCCGGCCGTGCAATACGCCTTCGCGGCATACGTGACGCACGTGAACTTCACGCTCATCTATGGGGCCCTCTCCGCACCGCTCGTCTTGCTGCTCTGGTTCTACTGCATCGGTTCGATCTTTCTCTTTGGGGCGGAGTACAGCATCGCGCTCGCGACCGGATATCAAGCCGCCGCGCGCGAAGAGTCGTCGCTTGATGGCTGAAACACCCTTCGCGCGCCGAATAGCCGGCTTGATTCTCGCGTGCTCGCTCCTCGGCTTCGTCGTTGCGGCGACGCCTTCACCGCAACCCTCGGCCCAACCCACGCCGCCCCCGTCCTCCCTCGAACAGCTGCCCGTCGTCCTCGTCTATCCGTTCGACGTGCAAACCGGGGCGGATCCGCGGATCGGGACCGCGATCGCGCAGATCCTGGGCCAGGAGATGGTGGCGGCAGGCGGGATTACGGTGCTGCCGATCCCCGCGGGAGTAAAACGCCCGAGTTTTCTCGATAATGCCCGCGCCTCAAAAGCAGACTTTTATATCAGCGGTTATGTGACGCCGGTCGGAGAGTCCGCCGCGGTCGTCGAGCAGGTCGTGAGCGTCGAGAGCGGAGTCATTCTTTTCTCTCAGACGGCTCAGGTCTCCAGCGTCGCCGACGTAGCGTCGCAATCGCTGCTCGCCCGCACGCAGATTCTGGCGTTCGTTGGGCGCGAGACCCAGAACGTCGGAACGCAAACCGCAAACACCCCCGCGCCGACCTCCAGCAACGGCGCGCAAGTTCCGATCTCGGGCATCTCGAACATCGTCGACTCGGTTTTCAAGCATAAAGGCGCAGCGAAACCATCGCCCACTCCGGTGGTCAAGCCGTCGCGCGGCATCATCATTGCGCCCGTCACGGCTTCGGGAAACGTCGTACCGGCCGAGCTCACGAATGCGCTGCGCGAGCTTTACCTCGCGCTCGACCGCCGGTTCGTTACGCAGATGACGGCCGTAACGTCGCCCGCGGCGCAATCGGCGGATGCAATCTGCGGCCCCAACCGCAACAACACGATCGCGGCGGGCACGCTCGCGGAGACGCCGGCCGGTCACAACCACGTGACGGTAACGTTCGTCTTGCTCGTCTATACGTGCTTCGGCGCACCGCTCGAACGCGAGGTCGGGAAGGGCACGTCGCTCAAAGCCGCGGTCGATGCCGCCGCGACGGCGTATGGCATCGCGCATCCCCAGAATAGCTAAGGATCGCGATCCGCGAGAACTATTAGTAAACTAGTTGACAGGCGATCCTCCAGCGGCTACCTACTATTATGAAACTAATAGTACGGGAAGGCCGCACCGGGAATGCCGCGTAAAAAATCTGCGGTCCTTACCGACCACGAGCTGCGCCTCATGGAAGTGCTGTGGCGCGAAGGGAACGCGACCGTCGCCGATGTCGTCAGCGGGCTCGCTCCGCCGCCGCTGAGTTACAGCACCGTCCTCACCACGCTGCGAACGCTCGAACAAAAGGGCTACATCGCTCATGAGGAAGACGGGCGCGCATTTCTGTACCACCCGGTCGTCCAACGCCGCCAGGCGGCAAAGTCGGCCATCGGCAATCTGCTCGGCCGGTTCTTCGGAGACTCACCCGGGGCGCTGGCCGTCACGCTACTCGACGACGCTCGATTGAGCGACGAAGATTTGGCACAAATTGCGCGCGCCGTCGCCCGGCAGAGGAGAAAAGGCAAATGATCGTTCGCGTTTTGTTCGACGGGTTGTGGGAGGGCGCTGCGATCGTTGCGATTGCGTATCTCGTCAATTGCTGCGTTCCGCAACGCAATGCGACGACGCGCTATGCGGTTTGGTTCGCGACGCTGCTCGCGCTGGTCGCCGTGCCGGTGTTGACCGTCCTTTCCAATGCCGGGGCGCTTTTGCTCACCGCCCTACAACCTCACGCCGCCGCCGGGGAGACATGCGTGGAGGATTTCGCTGCTTCCGGCGCAGCCGCTGGTGCGTGGCGCGGCGGGCTTCTTCACTCCGGCGCTGCGCTGGATTCCGGCCCTCTGGCTCTTGGGCGCCGGAGTATGCTTCGCTCGGCTCGGCGCGAGCCTGGCTCGGATCGCGCACATACGGAAGAGGGCCATACCGTCACAAACGGCGGGCGACGTTCTCATCTCGGCTGACGTAGCGATTCCAATCGCCGTTGGCTTTCGTAACCCGGCAATCATTATTCCAAAAACTCTCTTTGAAACGCTCGCACCCGCCGACCTGGATCGCGTGATTGCGCACGAACGCGCGCACCTTCGGCGACACGACGTACCTGGCAATCTCGTCCAGCGTTTGGTCGAGGCAATCCTGTTCTTCAATCCGTGGGTTCATTTTGCCGGCCGCAATTTAACGCTCGAACGTGAATCCGCATGCGACGACTGGGCCGTTCGAAAAACCGGAGACCCGGGCGAGTATGCCGCCTTCCTGGCAACGCTTGCGCGGCGTGTTTGCCGGACGCGGGCGCCGCTGGCAACGCCGAGCGCGCTGGGATCGCGCCATGAGTTGGTCGAGCGCATCGAGCGGCTCGCCGGCTGCCGCGCCCCGCGGGCTTACCGTCAACTATTACATTATTGGGGGAACCGTTATGATTTTTGTACTGCTGACGCTCGCACTCGAGGCGTTCTCACCGGCCCTTGCCTTTGCTCCCGCTCGCGTCGGTATCGGCGCCGGCCGGAAGTGGCTCGGCCGTTGCCGCTGCCGCCTGCGCGAAACCTAACGTGGACGCGTCGGTTACGGAGCCTGCCGAACCACAAATGCCGCACGGATTGAAGGCCGGCGGATCGGCCATTTTCGCCGTCACGATCGCGCCCAACGGAACGAGTCACCGGTTTAAGCCTGCGCAAGTCGAGCGGCAATGCCGCAGATCGATCGCTCCGTTGCCGAGGCGGCCCTGCACAGCAAATATTCGCCAAAACTCGTCGATTGCAAAGCGGTCACAGGGAGCTATCTCTTCCGCGCGGACTTCACAACGGCGCGACTAGTCGGCTAATCGAGCAGCCCCGCCGGCGGGTCGATGACGATGCGGCGGCCACCGAGATCGATCTCGCAAACGATCGCGCGCACCATCGGCACGAGGTGTCCGGCGACGACGAGCATATCGCCGGCGGGATAGTGCTCGACGCGCTCTACCGTTCCGTAGGGCGTGTCGTCCGTGCCGCACACGGCACATCCGACGAGGTCCGCGTCGAAATACTCGCCCTCGTTCAAGACGACGTCTTGACGCGGCGCGTAAAGCGCCGCGCCGACGAATTCGCCCGCCGCATCTGCGTCATCAACACCCTCGATGCGAATCAGCAGCCGCCCCTTGTGCGGCCGGACCTGTGTCAACCGAATCGTGCAAGAAGTTTGGTCGCGTTCGCAGCGCAGGGTCGTGCCCGCAGAAAAGACGATGCGACCCGCGCTGGTCGGGTCGCATTTGAGCTCTCCGCGAAGGCCGAATACTCCGGCGATCCGCCCTACGGGAAGTTCATCCAACCTTTGTCATCCTCACCTTGTCGATGTCATCCTGAGCCTGTCGAAGGATCATCGGCGCCTTCGGCGGCCTCCTCGCTATCGAGAATGTCGACGGCAACGCGCCCCTCCGCCGTCGCGCGAACGATCGTCCGAAGTGCGTGCGCGACGCGGCCGCCGCGACCGATAACCTTTCCCAGATCGTCGGGATGAACGATCAGCTCGATCACCGGCTGCGCGCTTTCGTCCACGAAGAGCTCGACCGCGACGTTGTCGGGATTCGCGACCAGCTTGCGGGCGAGAAACGAGAGCAGTTCCGATGCGCGCCGGTGTCCGGCCCACGGATCGCTTGAGGGCGCGTTGGGCCTTCGTTCTCGACGTTCCGGCGGCCGCGCGGGCCGCGGCGGCGCTTGTCCTTGGCGTGGCTGCCCCTGCGCCGGACGTGGCGGCCCTTGTGCCGGGCGTGGCGGCCCTTGCGCTGGGCGTGGCGGCGGCTGCGCGCGACGCGTCGGTTCTCGCTCTACATCTTCAACAACCGTTTCGCTAAAGAGGCCAAACTCGTCGTCGAACGCACTCACGACCCGCCACCCTTTGCGCCCTTGGGTTTGCGCTTGGTCTGCGGAATCGGACTAGGTTCCATGAGTCCTTTCTCCGCGAAGAGCCGGCGAACGGTCTCCGAGGGCTGCGCCCCCTTTGTCAACCACTCGCGCGCTTTCTCTTCGTCGACCACCACGGTGCGCGGCTCGGTGCGCGGATTGTAGTGCCCTAGGATTTCGATGAATCGGCCGTCGCGCGGCGCTCGCGCATCGGCAACCACAAAGCGGTAAGTGGGCTGCTTCTTGGCGCCCATCCGGCGCAATCGAATTCGTACCATCTTCTTCTAAAGCTGCTTTCGTTACAAGTTAAGACGTAAGAGGAGGCAAGAGCGCTCGCCGCTTCTTTCCGCCAAGGTGTTTGGCCATTTGACGGGCCTGTTCGAACTGCTTGACGAGCCGGTTGACGTCGGAGACTTCCGTCGCCGAGCCGCGAGCGATGCGCTTGCGGCGCGATCCGTTGAGAAGGTCGGGATTCCGGCGCTCGTTGCGAGTCATCGAACAGATAATCGCTTCGATCTTTACCAGCTCGCGCTCGGGTATTTCGAAGTTCTTGGGCAAAGCGCGCGACAAACCGGGCACCATCTTCAAAAGATCGGTCATCGAGCCCAGCTTTCGCACCTGGCGCATTTGTTCCAAGAAATCCTCGAGGGTGAAGTTCTGTTTGAGCAGCTTCTCTTGCAGCTTCCGTGCCTGCTCTTCAGAATAGAGGCTCTGGGTTTTTTCGATCAGCGTCAGCGCATCGCCCATGCCGAGAATGCGCGAAGCCAGCCGATCGGGATAAAACGGCTCGAGCGCCGTGAGCTTTTCGCCGACCCCGACGAACTTGATCGGGGCGCCGGTAACGCTGTGAATCGAAAGCGCCGCACCGCCGCGCGTGTCGCCGTCCATCTTCGTGAGAATCACGCCCGTGATGCCAAGGCGATCGTGAAACCCCTTCGCAACATTGGTCGCCTCTTGACCGGTCATCGCATCGGCCACGAGCAATATCTCGTGCGGCGCGGCCACCGCTTTAATTTCCTCCAGCTCGTCCATCAGCGCTTCATCGATCTGCAGGCGCCCCGCGGTATCGATGATGACCGTCGACAGCGCGAGGCGCTTGGCCTCGGCGATGCCTTCGCGCACGATGCGTACGGGATCGTTCGTGCCGCGCTGATAAACGGGAAGATCGATCTGCTTGCCGAGCATCTGCAGCTGCTCGATTGCCGCCGGGCGATAGACGTCTGCCGCAATCAACAGCGAACGCCGCCCTTGTTCCTTGAGGCGCAGCGCGAGCTTACCGGCCTGCGTCGTCTTTCCCGATCCTTGGAGTCCGACCAGCATAATGACCGAAGGGGGAGCATCGGCGAACTGCAGGCGACCGCGGCCGGAGGCGCTGGTGGGACCCAGCAGGTCGACGAGCTCGGCGTGAACGACGGTGAGTATCGTCTGGGCGGGCGTCAGCGATTCCAGGATGTTCGCGCCCACCGTCCGTTCTTTGACGCGCGCAACGAAGGCCTTGGCCGTCGCGAGTGAGACGTCGGCTTCGAGCAACGCAACCCGAACCTCGCGCAAGGCCTCGTTGACTTCGGCTTCGGTTACCTTGCCTCGTCCGCCTAGGCGTTCGAAGATGGCGCCGAGGCGGTCACTGAGCTGATCGAACAACGTCCTGAGCCTGTTGAAGGATTACGGCGCCGGAGAACCCGGCGTCGTTTCGTCGATACGCTTGACCGCATCGCCGACCGTCTTGATCTTCTCCGCTTCCTCGTCGGGAATATCGATGTTGAACTCCGTCTCGAACGCCATCACCAGCTCGACCTGGTCGAGCGAATCGGCACCGAGATCGTCGGTAATGGACGCTTCGGGCGTCACTTCCGACTCGTCGACGCCGAGTTGTTCGACGATGATCTTCTTCACTTTATCGAAGGTGGTGGACATCTCGTCTCCTTTCAAAAGCGTGTCGTTGCCGGGTCACATCAGGACCCCGCCGTCAATTACGAGCGTTTGTCCGGTGATGTACCCGGCGGCATCAGAGCAGAGGAAGGCAACCGCTCCGCTGACGTCCTCCGGCTTCCCGGCTCGGCCGAGAGCGGCTTGTTCGATCAAGAACTCCCTGGCAGCACTGGGCATCTTTTCCGTCATGGCCGTTTCGATGAGACCCGGTGCGACGGCGTTGACTCTTATATTCCTCGAACCCAACTCCTTTGCCAGCGATTTGCACAGGCCGATGAGCCCGGCCTTCGAAGCGGCATATGCCGCTTGGCCGGCGTTACCGGCGATCCCCACGATGCTCGTCATAAGCACGATCGAGCCGGCGCGCTGCTTCATCATCGGTTTGGCGACGGCGCCGCAAAGATGGAAGGCCGACTTCAAGTTGACGTCCAGCATACGATCGATCGTCTCGGGCTTTAGTCGCAGGAGCAGCGCGTCAACGGACTGGCCGGCGTTGGCGATCGCACAATCGAGACGCCCGAAACGTGCGAGCGTTTCGTCAACAACCCGCTCTACCGACGGCCGATCCGTCACGTCGGCCTCGAAGAGCTCTGCGGTTGCGCCCGCGCGCGCACTCGCGCACAGTACGCCGGTCTCTTCCAGCGCCGCGACGTCGCGGCCTACCAGCGCGACGTCCGCGCCGCTTCTCGCAAACTCCACCGCGATCGCGCGCCCAATTCCCCGGCTCGCGCCGGTAATGAGCGCAATCTTGCCGGCCAGCATCATACCGTCGCTCCGGTCGAGCTTTCGATCACGGCGCGAAACTTCTGCACGCCGGCAAAATCGCTGACGACGGTCACGGGGGGAGCGTTAGGCATCCGTTTCATCAGGGGACCGAGCACGCCGCCCGCGCCGAACTCGACGACGCGATCTAAGCCGTAGGAGAGAAGCCGCTGCGCGGTGTCGTGCCAGCGCACCTCTTCGACCACCGAGCGAATGAGATTGGCTTTAATCGTCGGCACGTCGCGATAGGGGAGTCCGTCAAGGTTGGAGATCACGTCGAACTGCGGCATGCTGAAATGACTCCGTTCGACGACGGCGGCCAGGCGTTCAACCGCGGGTTCCATCAGCACGCTATGCCATGCGCCCGATACATTGAGCGGTACGACGCGTTTGGCGCCGGCAGCCAGCATCGGCTGCGTCGCGGCTTGCACGGCATCGAGGTCGCCACTTATCACGATCTGCGTCGGCGAGTTGAAGTTCGCCATGGAAACTCGGCCGACGTTCGCGCTCTGCAACTGCCGCAATACGTCGCGCACCTGCGCGGCGTCCAACCCGAGAACCGCAGACATGCCGCCGCGGGCGTGTTGCGCCGCATCCTGCATCGCCTTCGCGCGTTCGTTGACGATCCTCAGCGCCTCTTCGAAGTGAAGCGATCGGGCGACCACCAAACTGCAGAGCTCGGCGAACGAATGGCCGGCCGTGACGACCGGCTCCACGTCGTTTCCGACCGCTTCGTAGAGCGCGACGTTGGTCGTGAAGATTGCCGGCTGGCTATACTCGGTTTCGCGCAACACCTCTTCGGGGCCCACGCGTTGTAACTCGAGCAGGTCGTAACCGAGCACCGCTGCGGCACGATCGAAGATGGCACGCGCCGCCCCCGAGTTCGCCGCAACGTCGCAACCCATTGCGACGCACTGCGATCCTTGACCGGGGAAAACGGCCGCAAACCGCATCTATTCGGCCCATCTCCATGCGACGGCGCCCCACGAGAGGCCACCGCCGAAGGCTACGAAGACGATCAGATCTCCGGCCTTAACTCGGCCCGCTCGAACCGTCTCCGAGAGCGCCATCGGTATCGATGCCGCCGACGTGTTGCCGTATTCGGCAATGTTGATCACGACCTTATCTTCGGGCAGACCCAAGTACCGCGCGGTTGCGTCGATGATGCGCTTGTTGGCTTGATGGGGAATCAGGAAGGCGATGTCGGCTTTGTTTAAGTTCGCTTTGCTTAAGACCGAGCCCGTCGACTCGACCATTTTGTTGACGGCCAGCTTAAAAGTTTCGCGCCCTTGCATATGGATGAGATGCAGCTTCGCATCGAGCGCCGCGTGATCGAGCGGCTCGCGAGATCCGCTGCCATGAGCGTACAACAGCTCGGGGCGGCTCCCATCGGCACCGAGATCGCAGGCGAGAAAAGAATCCTCCTCGGAGCGTTCCAGAATCACCGCACCCGCTCCATCGCCGAAGAGAATCGCGGTCGAGCGATCTTCTTTGTCGAGAATCTTCGAGAGCGATTCGGCTCCAATTAGCATGACTCGCCGGTAAACGCCGGAGCGGATGAGGCCCGACGCAATCGTCAAGCCGTAAATGAATCCGCTGCACGCGATGGCGATGTCGAAGGCCGGTTTTTCGCGGGCGCCGAGTCGAGTGGCGACCAGACAGGCCGTGGCCGGAAAGTAATAATCGGGCGTTACCGTCGCCACGATGAAGCAATCGACGTCGGCGGCTTGCAGGCCGGCATGCACGAGCGCCGCTTCGGCCGCGGCCGAAGCTAGGTCGCTCGTCGCCTCGTTATCGGACGTCCAATGGCGGCGCTTCATTCCGGTGCGCGTCGTGATCCATTCGTCCGTCGTATCGAGCCACGCTTCGAGGTCGTGATTCGTGACGACGTGGGCCGGCGCGTAATGGCCGACGCCAACGATCTTTACGCCACGCAAGGACACCTATGCTTAACCGGCCGGCTCGTCTTGTACCTTGATGACCTGCCGGCCGTTATACGTACCGCAGTTTGCACACGCAAAGTGCGGCCGCTTCGGCTGATGGCACTGCGAGCATTGGACGGTGGTTACCGCGCCGAGCTTCCAGTTCGCCGCCCGGCGGCTACGCGTCTTGCTGCGCGGCGTCTTCCATTTTAAGTTCGCCATAGTTCTCCGTTCAAAAGTCTATTGGGCGCGGTCGCACGAGCATTCGCCCATATTCCTATTCGCCCCGCAAATGCCGCAAAGACCGAGGCAGTCTTCCTTACAACGCAGCCCCATCGGCAGTGTACTCAGCACGGTCTGTTGAGCGAGGTCCGCCACGTCGAGCCTCTGGCCCGTCAACACGTTGCTCTCGCCGAACGGGTCGTCGTCTCGCCCGTGCGAGGGGTCGAGCCGCTCGTCGACGTCGACGTGAACCTCCAGTTCGACGTCTTCGAGACACGCGCCGCATGGGCCGTGAACGCGAGCGTCCACGGTTCCTTCGACTGCAAGCATTCGGTTCGCCTCGCGCAGCTCCAGCGCCACCCGAACCGGCTCCGGAAATGCGATCCCCTCGAAAGGCTCGAGCGGCACTTCGTCGGCGACTACCATTAACTGGCGTCCGCCGGCGAGAAGCCCGCTGATGTCAACCCTGTGCGAACGCTCCATAAATGAGACCGCCGCAGCACGAGGCCCCGCCAATCAGGCAGGGCCGCCACGACTTTGCCATTCTAGAACCCGCACCGCTCCTTGTCAAACGCACCGGTCGCGGGGATAGAGGGTGGCCATGAGCCTAGACCCCGTCGCCTCCCGGCTCGCCAACACGGGCGTCGCGTTTGCCTCCCAGATTGAGAGCGCGGCCCGCCGTCACGGCCTCAATCCGAACTTGCTGGCCGCGGTCGCCGCGCAAGAGACCGGTGGGCCCGGCAGCAACGCCGGGCACAATATCGTGGGCGACGGCGGTCACGGGCACGGCCTCTTCCAGATTGACGACCGTTGGCACCCGTTCGCCTCGACCAAAGCTGCCATGGACCCGGCCCAAAATGCCGACTACGCCGCCGGCATGCTCTCCGGGCTGCTCAAGCGCTACGGCGGCAACGTGCATGAAGCGCTTTCCGCCTACAACAGCGGATCGCCGACCGCGACCGGTACGAAAACCCGATGGGCCGATGGCGCCGACCTGGGCTACGCCGACTCGGTCATGCGTCACTACGCGGGCCTGACGGGCAGCCTAGGTCCGGATGAATCGGCCGAGTCTACCGCGATCGCCGAATCGAGCGCAACGGTTTCCTCGGTCGGCGTGCTGGGCGGCGCGGCGCAGAGCTACCCACGCCGGTGCTCTCACGGTCTGCGCCCCCATTGCCCGCGCCCTCGTTGCCAACCACCTCGCAGGCGCACTCGTATCACCGGCAGTCAACCGATTATATGTCGCTTCTCAGCGACGACACCAACGAGACAGACTCGTAGAAAAAGGAGATCTCAGATGAGCTCATTCTCTTCCATTCACGAAGGAACTATTTCGGCCAGACCCTTCCACGACGAGAACCGCGGCCGTATCGGAGGCTCGCACGATCGCCACATCACCGGTTCGGGCGAGAGCGACAGAAGTGGCACGCTGCACGGTTGCGATAAGAGCGGGATGCTGCGCGGATCGAGCGGGACCCACGGCGGCTCGCTTCACGGCGACTCGAGAGAATCACCGGAGAGTTCGGCGACGGCCGAGGTGAATGCACTCATCTCATCCCTCGGCTCGCTCTCCAATCAGGCGCAGAGCCTTCCCTTGATTCCCCCGACCCTGCCGAGCTTGCCTCAGAGTCAGGGTTATCAACCGCAACCGGTCGATTACGCCTTCGACGGCTCGAACTAAGGGTTCGCTAAAGGAGCAACGACATGGCATTCCTTCTTCCGGCGCTCGAAGGGCTCGGCTCTGGTCTGTCTGGGTAGCGCGATCGGCGGCTCGCTGGGCAGCGGCATCGCCGGCAACGCGCAAAACGCCGCAATGAATGCGCTTAACACTCAAGACGAAAACTTCCAGCTCGGCATGTATGCATCCGAGATTCAGAATCAGGAACAGCTGCAAGTGCAGTCGGAAGCGTTCGATCAGATGATGGACGAACGCAGCGAAAACATGCGCGAAGTCGACACGCTTCGCAACGTCGACATGGCCCAGCGCAAAATGGACGACTCCATCACTAAGAAGTTCATCCAAACCATCACCGAATGATCGCCGATCCGGTAACGCCCCGCAACGACCGTGCCGTCCACGCTCGCGGTATGCTTGCCGCGGCGCGCGGCGGCACGAGCGCTGCGGATGCGTCGGATCTCGGCGCCGAGCAGCAGGCGCAGGTCGCCGCGCAACACCAAGCCTTCGACTACGACGCCGCCGAACGCGCGGAGATACTGCGCGAACATGAAGCGCTCCAGACGATGCTGATGGCACACCTTAAGAACGAGGACGAGATCATGAAAAAGTGGATCGCACTGATCTAGTCGCGGGATGAGCCCCTTATTTATCGGAAGGCACGTACACGGCGGAGCTAAAAGGGGCGGTAAACTGCCGATTCGTGACCTTCTTCCAATGGTTTTTGGAAACTTGGCCGATATCGAGCCATCCGCTGTACGGGTTGCCGGATCCGCCCGTGGTGCCGTCGCCGACGACGATTAGCTTGTCTTTACTATTGAAACCAAACCCGTGCGGATCGCACCCTTGGGAGCATGGCGTAAGCGTATTGAACGGTGAGCCGCCGTACGTCAACGGCAGCGCGTATTGATAGATTTTATGGCTCGAATCTCCCACGTTGAGCACCGTTCCAGCGTTGCTGGCATAGAAGCCGGCGATGTCGCCATAGTTTATCGTGAAGGTGTCGAGTGGCAAAATCTGGTTGAAACTCGGCGTCGAGGTGGGATTGGTTATTTCGGCGACGCCATAACCGCCTTCCCCAAAGTCCCGAACCCAGAGATTACTCGAGCGATAGGCTCTCACCCTTGCGCGGGGAAGGGAACGTTTGCTTCTGTATTCTACGAAGCTGCTTTATGCGGATGAAAGGGGCGTTGCCATGAATCGGAGTCGCTTTTTGCTCACCTCGGCAACGGCGGCCGGGATCGCCGCCTGTTCGTCCTCGAGCACGATGTTCGAACCGGCATCATCCGGAACGGCGTCGGGCCTGGGTTCGCACTTATCGCAGCCTCGCTTTACGCGACTGGAAATTCGGGAGTTCAGTAAGGACGCCAAGCTGGTCGCGGATTTTCGAGCGGGCATAAAAGCGATGCGCGAAATCTCCGACCCGCGAAACACGCGAAGCTACACGTACTGGCACTACAGCCACTGGATGCCCGACAGCAAGCCCCCGCCGGAGATGTCTTCGGTATGGGATCAGTGCAAGCACAAGGAGGCGTTTTTCGAATCTTGGCACCGCGGCTTCTTGTATTTCTTTGAAAAGGTGCTGCGCGACGCGTCCGGCAATCCGCTCTTTGCCTTGCCGTATTGGGACTACTATAAAGACCCGAACCTACCAAAAATCTTTACCGATCCGACCCTCAAGGGAGGCGAGCCCAATCCACTTTACTGGCCAAACCGAGAGCGCAGCACTGTGGAGGGATTAGGTTTCAAGGCATTTGCGGATACGGTCACCGTCTTCCCATATGGAGACGGGACGTTCGAGGGTCTGATCTGTATAAACCCGCACGATCGCGTCCATAGCCAAATCGGTGGCTCGATGGGAAAGGTGCGGTTGGCGCCGGCCGACCCGGTCTTCTGGGTGCACCACTGTAACGTCGACCGCTACTGGTCGGCTTGGATCGCAGCGGGCGGAGACCGCCGCATGCCTCCACTGCATGACGAACTCTTCTGGAAGCAGCGCTTCGCCTACGACCGCGATGGATCGTGGGTGCTCGACGTTCTTCAGATGAACGATACGCGCAACCTCGGATATACATACGAGGATCTCTCCCTCCCCACGCCTCCAATCGGCGCTTCGCTGCCGGCACTCCCGGCGATCGTAGCCAGGGGCTCGGAGAATTCGGCCGGCCCGGTCTCACTGGGCTTGCGACCGATCACCGTCGAGATTCCGCTCGACGCTCGCGTTACGGGCGCGAAGTCGGTGGAGGTAGTACTAAGCGGCGTGCAACCCACGGCACTAGGTGCCCGCGGCGGTTACGACTTCAGCGTCTTTGCGAACCTTCCGGCTGTTCGTACGCCGATAGCACGGGCGGCGTCGTTGGAGATCGGTGAGTTCGGCAGCTTCGACCTTTCGATTCCGTCCATGAGCGGCATGAACGCGTCGTCGGCTGGCGGGAGAACGCTGCGTTTCGCAGCACGAGCGTCGGGGGCGTCGATGTTTCTCTCGTTCGTTGCCTATGGCGGACAGGCCGGTGCAGACCGAGATGCTGAGCTCATCCGGATAGCCCGGATCGAAGTGATCCCCCGCTAGGCAGATGGCGCTTCCAAGGGCGCTCGCGGATCGGTGCTCTGTCCGACCTCGATGATATAACCGTCAGGATCGCGGATGTAGCAGCGAATCTCGCCGTACTTGGCAATCGGTTCCGTGAGGAACTCGGCTCCTCGACTTTTCCATAGTTCATAGCACGCTTGAATATCCGCAACGCGAATATTCATAAAGCTGCTGATCTTATCCGGGTCGGCGGGGACGCTGAGCGTTACCGTCGGCTTGTCCGGGGTGGGCCCGCCCCCGACGTTGACAATGAGCCACGTATTCGCGATCTGAATGTGCCCAGACGCACCCTTGCTATCGCCTCTGCTCAGAATGCGGCCGCCGAAGACCCTTCCGTAGAAATCGGCCGATCGGTCGATGTCGGCGACGGTGATAAAATGTGTGACGGTGAATCCCTCGCGCGGGGGCATCTAATAGCTCTTCTGTTCGATTTGTACGCCGCTCACTGACGACCCCTCTCAATACAGTGCACATCCGCCAATTCTGGTTCTTCGGATGCGAGATTAAACGCTTTCCAACTACGTGGCAGCCGCGGCAAATGACTGGGTAAAGGTCGTGTTCGATCCGAGGGGGAGTAAGCTGTACACGGAGTTGGCGCCCTCTACTGTTAGAAGCGTATTCCATACGAAGGTCGGAAAATCCGGCAACGCGGTTAGGGCGGGCGACGCCTTATAGGTGATGGTCCCGGCTCCAGATGCAAGCACAACGGTCGTTCCGTCTTTACCTACGAAATTGAGTTGGAAGGCAACGATCGGCGACATTTGTGGGAAGGTTTCCGTTGGCCCCGCATCGGTGTTTAAATCGCTTAACGTTAGGGGGAGCGATGCCTGCGGTTTTCCAGGAAGAGTGACCGTAAATGTTACGCCAATGACCTTTTTGGTTGAGGAGTCGAACGATAGCGTGATTCCGAAGAGGGTACCGGCCGGCGTCGCTCCGTCGATGGGACAGAACCAGCTCAACCCGGAGTTGAGGAATTCGCCCGTCGTGGTCCAGTTGTCAACCTGACCGGCGAAGGATGCCCTTTGTGATGGATCGATGCAGAGGATGTATTGTTGCCAGGTGCTATATTCGTCCTGTGTCGTCGAACAGTTGAGCTGAAACCCAAAGCCATCGTTACTCGCGATTTCCTGCGTTAGAACGATGTTGACCGAGAGCTGGCCCTAATGGGATCCCCGGTTATACAGAGGATATAGTTCGAGCCGCTTCTGAGCCCTCTGTACGGCATTGTCGCCATATCTTGGCCCGTGTTGCCCGGAACGTTGGGTTGAGCGCTCCAATTCGAGCCGTCGAATGAGCCGCAGTATATTTGCTGGTCAGAGTCTGTACCTTTCCAGATCGCGTAGAGATCGGTGCCGAAAGGCGAAAGGGCGGGGCCGATACTGCTATCGCAGGTGATTTCGGTAATCGATCCATACGTGCCGTTCCACGTCATTCCAGCATCGAACCATCCCAAAAAAACGCGTTCGTCCGCAACCGAGGCCTTTCGCGAACAAGTAGAGCTTGGTACCAAAAGGCACGATTGACGGTCCGGTGCTGCTTTGCACACCACCGGGCAATTCATTGGGAGCGGACCAGTTAGAGCCGTCGAATGACGCATAGTAGATCCCTTGGTCAGCGATGGCGCCCCGCCATGCCGCATAGAGTACGCCGTTGAAAACGGCGAGGGAAGGTCCGACGCAGCTGCCAAAGCCTGCGTCGCTGCCGTCGTGGATCATTTGCACTTGCGCGAACCAAGTGGAGTGGTCGTCGTCAAACTCAGCGTAGAAGAGCCGCAGGTCGGCCTCGCCCTTCCAGGCAGCGTACAGCTTGCCATTGAACGTCACCAAGCTAGGTCCGGTATCACTGTTTCCCGGGATCGTCTCCTGTGGGTCCCAGCCGTTTGTTCCGAGCCTGCTGTAGAACAGGCGCTTATCGTCGTGCTCGCCTTTCCAGGCAGCGTATAACTTGCCGTTGTGGAAAGCCAAAGAAGGGCCGATGATGCGATTGCCCGGAATCGTAGGCTGGCCTTGCCATTCGCCACCGCTGAAAACGGCACAAAAGAGGCGGTCGTCGCCGGTTTCACCCTTCCATGCGGCGTAGAGACTGTTAGCGTTATCGCTGGCCAGACCCTGAAAAATGCTCATTGAAAGTTATCTGCCCTGGCACTGCGGGCGGCCGAAAACGACGTAGTGTGCGTCGGTCGTCGCGCCGGGCTGATCCAATCCATAGCCGAACGCATCGAAAAACCTTCCCCTGAGCGACGCCGTCGGATCCTGGCGAATCGTCACGTAATCGCCGAAACGCGTGGTGCCGACTTTGCTGTTCGTCGTGATGTAGACTACAAAGTCGCCCCAGAAGCCGACTACGTGGTTCTCGTAGTTGCCACCTCCGCCGTATTCGAGTGAAAGCCCGACTTCTTGCGTGCATGAATTAGTGGCGAGCGACGGATAGCCGTACGCATAACTCGGATTCCAAATCTGTACCTGTTGCGTCAAGCTGAAACTGCTCGGGTTGATTTCGACCATCTCGACGTGGGGCTGCGGAAAATTCGAGTTGGTTCCGGCGCTCCATGCGAACCATACCTGGCCGCTGGCCACCGTCGCGCCGATGACGCCGTTCCCCGGAAAGCCGCTCAAAAAGCTCATCCAATCGTTGCCGTCCGGCGTCGTCGAGGAAAGCGAACCGGTCGGCCACGGGTTGATCGTCACTTCGTGCCACGAATACGAACGAGAACTCTACGGCAAGGAAAAGACGCGAATCTGGTTGTTTTGATCGTGGCCGGCCCAGAAGATCTCACTGCCGGTGTCCTGGCTCAAGTGCGCGCTCCACGCATCGGCGCTGTCGGATGGTTTCGTGTAGTTAAAGCCTATGGAAGCGCCGCTTTGAATTTGGGAGAGCGGAATTCGCACGATCTCGCGCCCGCTGTTGCAACCCGGCGGGGAGCCCTGCCAACAAGCGTCCCAATCGATGTAGAGATAATTCGTGCCGACCGCAAGATCGGGGTAGTCGTATCCGGTCCCGCTCGGTTCCGAAAACAGCGTCGGCGGCAGATCCCAATACGTCCACGACAAACCGCTGCTGCTCTTGATCTGCGCGGGGCTCGCGGTCGCCAAGCGCATGCCGTCGGTGTTATTTCCCTGCATCAGCCAAACGAAGCGGTCGATGCTAGGAACGTACTGTACGACTTGATCGCAACACGTTCCGAGTGTCGAGTTCTGGAAGATCGATGAAGGGTTCAGTTGTGTGAAGCTGCCGCCCGTCGAGTACGAGCCGTACGTGTTCGCGGTCATGAACGTCACGCCGCCGCCCGTCGCGCCGCTCGGCTCGTCTGGAAAGCCCGAGGAAAAGCCGTTGCTTTGATTGACGTTGAACGATATGCGCTTAGGGTCGCCGGTTGGTGCCGGCTGCGGCTTCGATGCCGGCTTCGATGGCGGCAGGTACGTCGCGTTGGGAACGACCGGAACGCTCCACCTCGATCCGTTTTCCTCCCCACCCACGCTCGGCGTTTGAATCGGATAGACAATCCCCGTGCCTGTCTTGTACGCGGGCGCTCTTGCGGAGTTTGCGGCACGTGACCCCGGCGACGCAACCGGGATTCGAATCTATCCACCCAAGGCAAAACTCTCGGACGGTCCCGATCCGAACTGCACCTTTCCGCGAACGGACAGCTTGTAGGTTCCCCCGGGCTGCAAGCCCGCTTTTGTCAGCGTCGCGTTGACGTTAACGCCGGCGCCCGCGTGAATCGTACCGACAGCAAGGGGCGCGCTCGGAGTAAGCCTCGCGCCGTCCGCATCGATCGCATCGACCTCGACGCCGGAAGCGTCGACGTTCCCGGTATTTTGCAATGTCACCGCAAAGAGCGCAGTGCTCGCCTGGAGCGCAATCCCCGCGCCGCCGAGGTCGAGTCTGCCGCTCTGCGAAGGCCCTTTATTCCAGCACGCCGCCAGCGTTAACGTGCCGATTAGAAAAACCGCCGTCGCGATCCGCTTGGGAAGTCTTTGGAGGAAGTCCATAATTATCACCCTTCTTATTGCGCCAGGGATCGGTTAAATGGAGTGGACGTACTGAGGGCGTTGCGCGTCCGCGAAACTGACGCTGCCGAGAGTCAACAAAACAGAGGCCAAAAGTGGTTTTAAGAAACGCATGCGTCACCTTTAGCGAGCGCGTCGCCGGAACGAGCAAGTCTCCGACCGATTGTAGTTTGTCCCGGGAGGCCGAGGCAAGTCAGCGGACGAATTCTTTTAACGCACGGAGAACGCTTAGCTGAAACGTTAACACGTTATCGCGATCCAAGCCGATAAACCCAGAATGCGAAA
Source organism: Vulcanimicrobiota bacterium (assembly GCA_963736775.1). GTDB lineage: Bacteria > Vulcanimicrobiota > Vulcanimicrobiia > Vulcanimicrobiales > Vulcanimicrobiaceae > Cybelea. The sequence continues at coordinate 89,746 of CAVTPY010000014.1, forward strand.
CGGCCTCGCGATCGACATTTGTTACCCCGGATGCGATCCATTTGACAAAGGCTGGGCTAAACAAAGGGCTATGAGATCCCAGACCGGCGTCTCGGGGTTCGAGTGCCTCTGGTTTGAGCTTTTCCCTCGACGGCGACGTTGCACCGAAAGTGAACGAGCCGAAAGCTGCTCAACGAGGGCGTCTGAACCGGGCATGGGCTGCGGCGGGACCGGCCCCAAAAAGTAGTGGTTCTACGCATAGACGGAACCGGAGAGGTGAGCGCATCCTTAGAGGATCATTCCGACGGCTTTCGCGTTTCGATAAGGAGCGTGCCCATATGAGGATATTTGGCGTAATCGGCATTGCGGCGGTCGCAGTGATGCTTAGTGGTTGCGGCGCTGGGTCTCCGTCGCAACTAGCGCCGTCGAGCCCATTCCAGCAGAGTGGTGCTATGAGCGGCGCCGCGGAGACTGGCGTGGTGGCGCTGCACCCGGACCATGGCCCGTCATGGATGGCTCCCGACGCGAAGGCACAAAACCTTCTGTATCTCACCAACTACGGTGCCAATGATGTTCTCGTCTTCTCGTATCCGCAGGATAAGTTGGTTGGAACGCTGACGGGCCCGTTTAATTTACCAGACGGCGACTGCACGGACAAGAAAGGCGACGTTTGGATTGTGAATAACGCACCTAGCTGGGGCATCGTTGAGTACGAGCATGGCGGAACCAACCCCATCGCAACCTTGCAGGACTACGACCAATATGCCGGTCAGTGCGTCGTCGACCCCACGACCGGGAACCTCGTCGTCACGAATAACGAAACTTACTTTAGCACCGCGGGTAGCGTTGCCATCTACGCGCATGCCAAAGGTAGTGCAAAGCTCTACTCAGTTCCCGGAATGTTTTCCGTGTTTTTCTGCGCGTTCGACGATAAGGGCAACCTCTACCTCGATGGACTGCTGGATTACGGCGCCGGATATCGAACTTGCCGTTAACTTCCTAAGGGCGAAAACACGTTTACGGTCATCCCCCTCAAGGGCGGCACAATCTACTTCCCGGGCAACATTCAGTGGGCCGGTAAGTATATGGGGGTTGGCGATCAAGAATATCAGAATCAATATCCACACACTTCGGCTATTTACCAGACCACTGGTGCGGGCGGAAAGATTGTAGGGGTAACTCGCCTTAAGAGTTCCATCGATGTCATTGGATTCCGGATTGACGGTACGACGGTCATCGGGCCGGAGGGTGGCACGAACTTAGTACCGTTCTACAAATACCCCGCCGGGGGTTCGCCTATTAAGACACTCAAGAATAAGGCGTTTAACGGACCGTTCGTTGCAGCGATCAGCCTGGCTAAGCAACCTCGCTCCCCGCAGCCGCGGACGAGGCCGGATGCGATCGAGGCGCGAGAGAGTCGCGTCACCGCTGAGCGAGACTGACCTTCGGAGATCCGACCGATTTAAAGCCACCGATTTTCTTCAAGGGTTTTCCGCCCGCAGGGTACTTGTAAAGAAACACGTGGCTAGGGCCGGATTCGTCGGTGAATGGCACAACAACGACCGTCTTGCCTTGTATCCAGAAATCGCTCTGTCCGCCATTACCTAAACCCTTGAGCGGCGTGGAATCGACTTGCGTGGCGGCTTTTCCGCTCACGGTGGACTGTTCTTTCGCGTTGACTCTACCGAGCGCGACGTGCTCACGATCCCACTGCAGGCCTGCGTCTATTCCAACAAGTCGTCGAACGTTAATGCCCACGAGTGCCTTACTGCCTGCACGCAATTGCGCAAGTCTGGCCCGCAAGAAGCGCGTACTGACGCCTACGGCAGGGAAAAGATCCCCTACAACGTCATAGAAACAATACCCAAATGAAGAGATACGTTGTTTGCGTGTGCGATCAACGTATTGCTCTGGAGAGCCACTAGCATGCGCGTAGACGGCAATGCCTAGTGTTGATTTCAAGTTAGTCGGCCATGCGCAGACGCCGAGTTAAGCTTCTATTGACATTAGTGGGAATGTTCGTAGCGAGTGATGTTGTTTCATAGGCGATTGATGTACGACGCGGTCGGAGTTGTCGAACCTTGGGATTGCCGTGAACGAAGCGTTCCGGGATGCCGGCATGCGCGGCATCACCGTGACTTGGCGCTGCTGCAATCGCCTGCGCTCGCCCGTGATGGACGTCAGCTGGCGTGAGGAGCGCGAGAGCGCTGTGGCGATGCTGCGTGTTATACCAAGTAAAGAAGACACGGCAAAAGGCACGCGCCTCGGCGAGCTTGGCAAATGTCGCCGGAAACTCGGGCTGATACTTGGCGGTCTTGAAGAGCGACTCGATGTGCGGGTTATCGTCGCTGACGTGAGGTCGAGAATGGCTCTTGGTCACGCCCAGTCGGCGAGCAGAAACGCGACCGGCTTGGAGGTCATCGAGCTGCCGCGATCGGCGTGCACGGTGAGCTTGCGTGGGATCGACGCCCTACCTTGGCAAATGGTCTCGCGCGAGCAGCATGCGCGCCAGCGCTGAGCTTTCGCGATCGGCGACCATCCAGCCCACGACGTAGCGGCTGTAGATGTCGATGATCGACGTAGAGGTAGTAAGTACGTCCACTTCTGCGGGCCGTGCAGCTTGGTGATATCCCAGGCGAAAACTTGGCGCGGAGCCGTAGCGCAGAGCTCGGGTTTGACGTGCGCCGGTCGCGTCGCCTGATCGCGCCGTTCGCCGACCTCGCCAACGCTGTGCAGAACCCGATACATCGTCGACATCGAGCAGTGATAGCATACCTTCGTCCAAGAGCGTCGCGTAGATATACGGAACGCTGCGATCGATGAAGCGAGGCTCGATGAACGGCATCCAAGACCGTCTTGCCGTTCAGCCGCGCTCAAGGCCAGCGATGACGTGCGACGCGCACGTTTCTCGCGCCGCTCTCGTCGTTCGAGCGCGTCTCGTGCCTGATAGACGTCGTTGCTGCCGGCGAGGCTGCAACCACACAAGTGCTGACGCGCCGAAAGCTCGCTCGCGGCTGACCAACCTGCAGGCACGCTTCGCGCTCGCCCAGTTCGACGGCGAGCTCCATCACGACTTGTTCCACGGCGGCAAGTCCATCTGATCCGCGCTCTCGCCGACTACAGACCGCAAGAGCGCGTAGGCTTTTCCCTGGATGTCAATCACCCGTTCTGCCTTCGCCAAGCGCTGCTTCAAGGTTTGCGTTCTCCTTGCGAAGCTGAGTGTTCTCAACGGCTTGCGGATCGGGTTTACGACCGCGTTTGGCCTCGAGCGGCGCTCCGGCGGCGCGCTGCTTGCGCCAGCCGGCGATATGCGATGAATAGATGCGCTCGCGACGACAGAGCGCCGCTCGTTCGATCGCTGAGGCTTGCTCGTACTCGTCGAGAATACGCGCCTTCTCGGCAGCAGAGAACCGCCGGCGCGTCGCCTTGGCAGCTACCTCGGGATCGGGAGCCTGGGACTGGATGACATGCGTGAGACCTTTCACGCCCTCAGTAATTAAGTCCGCTCAGGTGGTACTCACGCGATGCTCGGCAGGACTTCCGACACCGCAAGATTCCCGGTCGTCGGATCCACCGAAAATCTGTCGTTGTATATCCTGAGTCACTTAACGTCGCGATCGGGTTTGCACCACCGTGCGCGTACTCTATTATTTGCGACGAACTTGTTATCCAGACATCGACTGCGGTTTCAACAATAGCCCGCACAGAGCTAAAACCGTCAGCGTACCACGAGCTTACTTCCGGGATACGTCACGACCGTGACATAGTGGTTTAGGTAGTCGGTGACGTACAGCAGGTTCTCAGCTCGGCTTCTGGCTGCATCCACGATCTTCCCGACCGGCGTGGGTGGCGATCGTACGGCCTTGTGCCATTGCGCCCGGCGCGCCAATCGGCGTCTGCGGTCCGCCGCAGCGGAAAGCATCGCAGCGGCCGCGCAAAAGGCCATCGCACAGCGACTCATATTGGAAAGCTTCATTTGCCTGCTCCTTCGGCATCACGCGAATCGCCGGATCGGCGATTGTGCATCGGGCCTTAGGCCATCGTAACATCCCAGCCGGTATCTCGGAAGCCTCCTTGATACGCGGAAGTATCAGTTCCGCGGCCACGTTTCTATAAGAATTGTGCAAGCAAAGTATGACATTTTATATAGTGTGCGCACGCGCGCGTTGGGGCTGGGAACCCCGCGTGACGGAAGCCCTATCACTGGGTCCCCAGGGGTACCGGGGCCGTAGGCAGAGGCGGGGCCAGGCCCAAAAGTAGTGGTTCCACGCATAGACGGGATCCGGAAAGGTAGCGCATCCTGAGAGCAGGTCATCCAACGACTTCGCCGTTTCGACAAGGAGCGTTCCCTATGAAGCTATTGCGTAATCGGCATTGCCGCGGCCGCTGCGATGCTGAGCGGCCGCGGCTCCCAGCCGCACGCGAACACGGCCGACCATGGATGGCTGCCGACGCGGGGGAGGAGTAGCTATGAAGGGCTTTTGTTTTGGCCGTTACGCTCTAACTACTGGGCTTGCTGTTGCGATGTTCGCCGGATGCAGTGCGCCGCAATTGAGTACCGTGCCATTGGGAGATACGTCCAATGCGAGACCAGATTGGCCCTATAGGGTCCTCGCCCCGAACGGTGCCGTCGAATTCGTCTATGCGGCCAACAATGATTCCGAAAATGTTTCCGCCTATCCATCAGCAAGGCGGGAGCGCTAACGCAAGTAAAGGGCTCGCCGTTCGACGCGGAAGTCGGGCCCGCAATTGTGGCAGTCGATCCCGCGGGAAAGTTTGCCTACGTGACCAACAGTGGGTCCGCTAACGTTTCCGCTTATCCATCAACGCTAGCAGCGGTGCGCTGACGCAAGTGAAGGGATCGCCATTTGCCGCTGGCACTGGGTCCTATGGCATAGCGGTCGATCCGACGGACAAGTTCGTGTACGTGGGCAACAGTGACTCCAGCACCGTTTCGGCCTATACGATCGCCTCGAGTAGCGGCGCGCTCACGACCGTGAAAGGATCGCCGTTTGCCGCAGGGGGTGGCCCCGTCGCCGTGGCAGCAGATCCTGCCGGCAAGTTCGTCTACGTGGTCAACAATGGCTCCAACAATGTTTCGGCTTATTCCATCAACGCGACCAGCGGTGCGCTGACGCAAGTAAAGGGATCGCCATTTGCTGCGGACAGCGGACCGTTTGGCAAGGCAATCGATCCTAAGGGCAAGTTCGCCTACGTGGTTAACAGCAGCTCCAACAACGTTTCTGCTTACTCTATCAACGCCACTACTGGCGCGCTTACGCTAGTCAAGGGGTCGCCATTCCGAGCGGGCAAGCAACCCTTTCTCGCAGCAGTGGATCCAACGGGCAAGTTCCTCTACATTCCGAACGTCAGCTCCAACGATGTTTCTGGCTATTCCATCAGCCCGACGAGCGGCGCACTGACGCAAGTCAAAGGGTCACCATTCGGCGCGGGCAAAGACGCGGAACCCCTGGGCATCGCAGTCGATCCTGCGGGCAAGTTCGGCTATACGACCAACGTTGGCACCTTTAGCGTCTCCGCTTATTCCATCAACGCGAACGGTGCGCTCAAATTGAAGGGATCGCCAGTTGGCGCGGGCTCGCATCCAATCGGTGTTGCCACATGTGGGGTCCAGGCCGGTAAATGCATTCCGCCGCCCTTATAGCCTTCAGGGACCTCGTTACGCAGGGATGCTCTAACAGTACAGACGCTGGCTTGCGCGAACTCATCCAGTTCGAACGCCGCGGTGACCTTCGATCACGTCGTTCCGCGATCTCCAGGGCGGCGTAAACGACATTGCTAACCTTCGGCTAGCAATCCCGCTGCTCGTTCCCCGAGCTCTTGCGAGATCTTCCTGACCGTACTTGCAGAAACCAAAACTCTTGGAGGTCCCTTTGCCTACCCGTCCTGCCGCGGCAGGCTCACTTTTCGCTTCTCTCAGTCGCGCGCCGGGCTCGCGCAAATATCCAGCCCGTGACCAATGCCGAAGGAAGGGGACGGGCTGAGAACGGTCGATTCGGGCGGCGACTCGATGCTGGTCGTGCTTAAGTAATCGCCGGCTCTGCCGGCCCCGAAGACAGTCTGAGGGCGCTCAATGACGGCAGTTCGCAGTCACTGCTTACTGGCGGCATAATCTGGTCACCATCGCGAGCGGCGAACGTTTATTCATCGTGATTGCTTGAGAACGTCGACACGGCGTGGAACGGTGGCTTCAGCAACCGCCCTTCATCCCGAACACCAGCGTGCCTCTGTCGAAGTTTGAGCCCCCTTCGATATTTTCGTAGACGCCCTGACCGATGTGGCCGCGGTTAGCGTGGGCGATGAACATCAGGGCGCCGTTCTGACCATAGAGTGGTTCCGTAATATTAACCACGAGAATGTCGTCCATGACTACGAATGAGCCGTAAGGGTATTTCTGACCGCCGGCGACAAGAGACGCCGAGCCGCCATTGCCGCTGCCTTGCGTCAGCGTCAGGCAGTCCGTGCCGTCGCCGAACTGCGAGTGGGTCACGGTCACCGGCCAGGCGCCGCTGTAACTGTGCGATTCCGGGATAACCATCATGGTGCTGCCGTTGATGTGCGCCATCGCTGGACCGGCTGAGACAACGATCGCGGCGGCTGCAACAGCGGTGATCAGAATCCGTTGCGAAAAACGCATGAGCGGTTCTCCTTGTGGGGTCCGAGAGGGCCAATGCTCCGGAGTCTAGGTCGGGCTGATGAAGAAAGTCTGAAGCTGTGGTTTAGGGAACGGTCACTAGTTCGGAAAGGCGTACTCATGGCAGAACCCATCGTCTTCGCAAAATGCGACCCCAGGCCGGGACAAGAGGCCCTTGTATTGATATATCGACCCGATCGCTCGACGACAAAGGGCGAGAAGCAGATCAGAGTCCGCGCACGTAGCCTGGATCAGGAGACGCTGTCCGAGATGGAGTCTTTCGTTCATGCCGCACGCCTGCTTCTCGAAAGAATGGCACGCGCGATGCGCGACAAGCCGCATCCGGCAACCAAAAGAAGCGCGAGTACCTGCAGGCCGCGGAGTACTCTTTGTAGCGTGTATTCCGGGTGCTGGGGCAGCGGATCTGTCATTCTGAAGTCATACTACGGTAAAACGCCAGGAGGATTCCACCGACAATCCGTACAGTTGGCCTCTCGAAACGCAGCTCGGGTAAGCGAGAAGCGCAGATTATCCCTTAGCTGCCACCACGCCGAGTGGGAAGTCGAAATTGCCCGTAAAGACCGCAATCGGTGAACCACCGGCTGGGTACTTGAAAACCTCGCCGTCGCCGTTGCCCGCATCTCCGCAATAGACAAGGCCCTTAACGATCCAGGTCTGCGCGCAGTCGCTGGAACCAGAGAGCGATACCGTGTCCTTCAACGTCGCGGTCGTTCCGCTAACGGTGTATTGATACATCGCGGCCGCTTCCTGATCGGTGACGGTCAGGTACTTGCCATCCCACTGCACGGAGCCGGGGAAATCCACAACGTTGCTCGTTGTGATCGTAACGAATTTGCTGCTGCCCTTCGGAAGCTCGACGAGCGCGAAGGCAGAGCCGCTGGTAAAGCCGTCGGCAAAGAGATTGCCGTTGGGATCGTAGCCGTCGAAGTACTCTTTGGCCAACGGCGTATTGTACACCGTACCCGAGCCGGATGCGTTCTTGAAGATCACGATCTGACCGCCGGGACCGTAAGAATTACCCAATAGGATCCCGACCGCAAGATCGCCGCTAGTATTCATGGCGCAGCTTGATGTGAACGTGTAGTTAAGAGAGAGCGTCTTGATCAGCTTGTCGGGAACCTTGTATTCGTCAATCTGGTCGTTTATACGCCCGGGATTCCAGAAAATCTTCCTCCCATAGCCGTACAAAACGTTGGTGCACCCTTGGCCTCCGGCGCCATTAATCGTACCGATCTGCTGGACGCTCTTCGGATAGTCGAAAATGCCGGCGTACGTATCGTAGTAGTTGAAGATGTACTCGTCGTTCTTTGACTTCGATTTATCCGGTACGAGCTCCGCGTAACCCGGCAGTGGGTTCAGCCTCGCCGCCGTTACCGGCCTCCCATTCAGGAACAGCGTCCTACCCGCGTAGGTCGCATTGGGCGCAGCTGCTGACGGCGCGACCGCCATGTCACCCTGAGCTTGTCGAAGGGCGCCGCTGCACCCCGAGCATATCGCGAATGCGACGAGAGCACCGACATATTTCACAAAGCCAGTCGTATTCATCATGCTACCTTTCTGAGTAAATACGGTCGCAGGAGCAAACCAAGCCGGGTCGTTTCTGCTGCGACACCGTAAACAAGCACTAGCAAGAAAGCATGAAGAATCTATGAGGCGTTGATTCAAACAGGGCGCGCTTAGCGGACGTTTACTGCCGGCGGAACGTACACCCCAGCCTTGACCTTGCCCTCCGGTCCATAGACGCGAAGCATCAGGGTAAACGGCCGGTCGTCGACGGGAAGCCAGTTGGCCTCGGGAACACCTCTGGGCTGTTGCCGGCCGACAACGATGGAGATCGATCCGTTGGCGTTCTTGCGCAATCCCGACGTGTAGCTGCCGACCAGGTACTTATGCAGCGGATTGCGGATCAGCGTGATCGACTGAGTGGTATACGCGGTCACCGACCAAAATCGCTTGGCCTCCGGGATATTGTTCTTTGCGAAAGTGACGACGTAACTGTGCGTCTTGCCATCGAGCGCGAACCCCTTTGCGTCTTTGAACGCCTGGTAGTAGGCGGCGGTCGCGTGGGAGTTGCCGTATTGGATGAACTCACTGATCGATGAGCGGACAAGCGGCGTCCAAGTCGTGCCGATCGTGTCGAACGTGATCCAGTTGGTCTTACCTGTGTGATCCAGGTACTTCTCCAGGATCGCATCGTGCGCTTTGCGAGTAGCCTCGATAAAGGGCTTGTCGTTCGTACGAGCTTTGAAGAGCTCGTCGAAGTGGTTGGCGAGCGCCTTTTGCCCCGGCGTCAGCGTCGGGACGATACCGGAGTCGACGCCGGCCTGGAGCTGGTTAAGGAACTCCGTGGGCTGCGTCGTCGCTAAGGTATCGGCGATCGTTTTAAAGGGAATGCCGAAGAAGAGCACGGGAAGGATCCGCGTCGGCTGGGCGTCATGGTTTCTCTTCCACATCGAGAGCGGCGCGGCTCGCAGCTCGCGGCGGAAGAGTTCGGCCTCGGCCTTCTCGTTTTCGCCGCTGCTCGAGTACTTATCGACGCGTACGATCAGGCCGCTATACTTACTCGGGATCGCGACGGGAGTGACGTCCTTCGGGAGCGATCCGTTCCAGTTTGCGCCGTAAAGGCCGTAGACCCCAGTGCTTTCGATCCCCGTGTCATTGACGTCGCCGAACGCGTCGGTGGAGAGAACGGAGTAGACATCCTTCGTGGACGGGATAGTTAGGATGAGCGGTTCATCCGAGAGGTTCACGACGGTGTTGCCATAGAGCGTATCGTCATTGGGCGCAACCACAGCGTGATAGATCGGGGTCATGCGCGCGGGTCCGATCAGCTTGTTGACCGACGAGACCTTCCACTGCTCGGACGTGAACCAGATCGGATAAAAGTTCACGACGTATTTCAAGGTCGTGTCGTATGCGTCGGATCCGTTTAACGGCAAAGTGAATTGAGACGTCGAGGTCGTGCTCGGCGCTAAGCCGGCGAGGCCGCCGGAGAAACAGCCGGTCAGCGAAGCCAGCGTGAAGGCGGCGACCGCGCTTCTAACTCCCATCACAATGATTCCTTTCAGATAGCCGTGGAGCGAGGCTGGTAAACGCCCAGCCTCGTGCTCTCTCTATTGTAGCCAACGCGTGCCTGTGGTCAAGTCTCGAGATTACGCACTGGGGAGCCCTGAGGGTTTACGGGGCCGTGATGCGAGTGATGTAGCCGTTTGGGCGGTTGGTGTTCGTGGAGAGATGGAAAATCGCGTTGTGAGGACCGATGAAGATCTGGCCGATCGACGGCTCGTCGCCACCGACTTTAACTCGCCCAAGCTCCTTTCCGGTGCGCAAGCCGAGAACCACCAACGCCAGCGAGCACACGTGCCCCGTGCAGCGGTGATCGTCTGCATAGAGTTCGTCGCTCCTCGTGTCGATTGCGAGACCGATGGAATCTTCGATCCTATCGTCTTCCCACAGCTTCTTTACCGACGCGCCACCGTTACAAGCCAGAAACCCCGACACGTGCCCGCTCACCTGATCCTGGACGGCAAGGACCCCGCTGTCAAATGGGTCGCCCGATGGCATTTCCCAGTTCCAGCCCTTCCCGCTCCCGGTGAATGCGCGCTGCGATTGGATCTGCGAGCCGTCGACGGCACGTTGCGCGAAGATCGTTATGGGTGTTGTGGCGTCGGGTGTCGTGTTATTCGTGAAGACGACACCGTTGCCCATGTAGACTTCTGAAGTTCCCTCGGTCGAACCGGAACCGGTCACTAGGTATTGCTGGCTGAACGCATCGTCCAACGTAAACGCCCTATCGTTGAGGAGAAAGCGGATGGAGTCGGTCGCCCCCGCCGTGTACACGTATTGATGCGCCCCGTTCGTTGCAATCGCAAGCCGAGCCCCGGCAATCGCGGTCGACGCGGTTTTGACTTTAATGGCGAGATCGACGGGATCGACCCGCACGAGAACACCAGAGGTTCCGCCTGTCGCAAACGCCTTGAGAATCAAGTCGCCGTCGAGCGTGGCCTGCATGCCGTTGTAGGCGGTCAAGTAATCCGGCTTGCCGGAAGAATCCGGGATGAGGGGCAGGCGCGCAGAAGCGACGATGGAGAATGTTTTCGGGTCAATCTTGTAGAGCACGGCGCGGGCTACCACGTATAAATATCCGTTGGAATCCACGAGCATTCCGCCGATATAGTTGACGCCGTGCTTTTGCGGAAGGTCGAGAAGCGTCGCCGTCATAGTCGTCGGATCGATCTTCGCAACGTAGGGCGTCAGGCGTTCGGAGTACGCCAAACTTTCCGCGAGCAGCTTTTTCTCCGACTCGTGCCTTCCGAGGATCAACTTCGTATAGATGTCGAGTAGATATGGCTGTCCGCCAAGTACGTAGAGATAGCCGTCGGTTCCGACGTAGCCCCACACCGGCACGGGTGGCAACTTCACGATCTTGCCATGGAGGGTGTTGAACGATCCCGGTAACCCGCCCGCCGCCGCTGCGGTACGCCACTCATCGTGCTTCTCCGAGGGCCAGATCGTGCGGGCATATGCGGGAGCGGTGGGAGGTGCATAATGCTTAGCGACACACGATGCGTTGCCCAACACAGCATTTGCCGCAAACGAGGGCAGGGAGCCTCCGGCGTTCCCACGGCAAGCGGAGAACGCGAGAACGATCGCGACGGCACTGGCAACGCTACGAGTCACGAAAGCAGCCTTTTCGAGGCGCTGCGGCGATTCTCTCCATCGCGCACGGCCCATTTCGAGCGGAGCCGGGCGCCGTACGCTGCCCGTGCAGCAAGCTGCAAACGGGCCTTTGTTCGGGCGAAGAAAAGTAAGAGGGAGGCAAGAACAGCATGGGCTCCTAACTTTCCCCTTCGCGCGGGCCGTTAGCTCAGTTGGTTAGAGCGCATGCTTGATAAGCATGAGGTCCCAGGTTCGAAGCCTGGACGGCCCACCAGCGACAGAAGCCTTATAGCGTCAGGGTTTCTTGTTTTTGCCTAAATCGGGCGGACGGGCGCGGTGCTGTAACGCGCGTATCAACGGGTCTTGCTCCTCTTGGCGGTACGCGTCCCCGGAAAAACGCTGACGCGCTCTCGTATGTTGGGCTGGGGCTTGAACATGAACGCGATTCCGTCTTTGACGAGATCCGGCCGCTCCCCCGATAGGAGGTAACGCACCAAGGGGCGCTGACAGGGCTCTACTTGTGCCAGGACTTGCCGAATCCTCGCCACTTGCGCGCGCGCCAACGGCGGATGCCGCCCCGGTACGTTGTAGTTCAACGCGACGTAGGTCGGTGCATCGTCATTGGAAGCGGCCGTTGCGACGTTCGATGCCAACAACGCGACGGCAATAAGTAAACCCCGCACGTTTACTGTTCGTTGACGTGTTGGCGCTTGTTGAAGTTAGGTTCGGACACGGTGACGTGGGTTCCATGAAGTTTCCGAGTGGATTCTGCTACAATGTCCCTATGGACAACGACGACCGCTACGCCTGTATGGGAGAGCTGGCCAAGCGTGTCCTCGAAATACACTCCTTTGATGGCAGGACACTAACGGTTCGCTACAACCCGGCTGCGGATAACCAAGTTCAGGATGGAGTTCGCATTGATGAAAACGCCCTCGTGCAATACACGGAAAGCTCGCTGACTAACCTCCTTGAGGCCGGAAGCATGTTTCCTGGACTCGATAAGATCGTGGTGGACTTCGACTCGCTATGAGAGGTCATTGCAACGCGGGATGTCGATCGAAGAGCGGCATGCACGAGAGTTCCGGCCGGTGTGCCGATAGAGATTGAGCATGGCGTACGCGCGGCCGCCGGCGCCGCAGCACAGGTCGCCCATTCCGGACGATACTTCAAACCGAGGCGCTGCAGTGGTGGCCTTATCGCACGATCAGAATCGGGATCGTCGCTTCTTGTACGACCGACTCCGCAACGCTTCCAAGCCATAGTCTCTTGAGTCCAGTTCGCCCATGGCTTCCCATGACGATAAGGTCGGCGTTCTCGTTCTTCGCGACATCGAGTAAGGACGAGGAAGGGTAGCCTTCTAATACTTTCGTCTCGATCACCACTCCGGAGTCTGCATATTTTGCAATAGCCTCGCTTTCGATTCGCCGAGCGTCTTCATTGAGTGTTGCGATCCACTGAGTAACGAGGTCTCCCGTCGCGAACGTCATCGAGGCCGCTGCGCGTACGACGTCTACCACGGTACACACCGTGCAACGCGCACCTTGCTCCTTCGCGAGCCTCACCGCCATATCGAGTGCTTTGTGGGAGCACTCCGATCCGTCCAGCGCGACTAGGATATGCTTGAACATAAGGGTGACTTCGCGCGCCTAGACAAATATCCACCTATGACGCGAATAGTCCGAACTACTCGGACGCTTGCACCTGAGAATGTGGTGATCGATCGAGTCCAAAGCTTCTTTTCTGCGCACCCAAAGCTCCAGGTGAAGGCTTTGGGCCCCTCAACCGCGGGTGTGGAGGTCCAATACTACCTGCTTTTCGACTGGCTCAGCATTGCTCCGCATCGTCAAGGCGTGGCATTTGCGTGGCGCCCAGCCTGGCGTGGTTTTCCAGCGTTCGGCGCCACGCTTACGGTTCGGCCGGCCGGTAAGAAAACGGAGCTCGTACTCGAAGGTTCGTACGAGCCGCCGGGAGGCGCCGCCGGCCGTTTTTTCGATCGCATCGTTGGGCGAAAGCTGGCAGCACGCACCATGGATGCGTTCCTCAACCAAATAGCGGATACGCTCAATTGACCCCCGAGAGGTTCTTCCGTTGCTTGGGATAAGATTGCGCCATGTCGGAGCTTTTAGAGGCGCACATCGTGCGCTGCCCGTACCACCTTGCGCAGCGTTACCTTGCTGATAGCGTCAGCTCACGCGCGAAATCAGGAGAGCACAGTCTCCTCACGCTAACCGCGCCGGGACCCGGTGTGGAGCTGGCCAAGGGCGTGATTGCGAGCTTTGGCTCGGCGCTCGATCCTATGCACTTCGATCAGCCCTGGCGCATTCATTGGAAGCCGCAGAGCGGGCTGTATCCGGAGTTCGACGGTGAGCTTACCGTTCGCGCGGACGAGACGTACGAAACATCGCGTCTGGAGCTGCGCGGATCGTATCGCCCTCCCGGCGGCATCGCCGGAGCTGCATTTGATTTGGTGGCGGGAGGACGTATCGCAAGTGCGACCGCTCAAGCCCTGCTGCGCCGGATCGGAGACGAGATGGAGGCGCGCTACCAGCACGACGAGCAAGCCAAACGAGATCAAACCACATGAGGGATCTGCGGACGTTGTTCTCGCGTATGCAGCTCCGCTCGGCGGGCTACTGTGGCGATAAATTCGACGGCCAGAGGGGACCCGTCGGCAGGGCAAACCAGATCAGTCCGTTCCACGTCGGCTTCTGGCCGACACCTAACGCCTCTTCGGCGTAGAGAATGATAAAGCGCGCGACGTGGTAGGAGGCGTCGATGTTGCCGATCTGCGTGTGGTTGCCCAGTCCGTCGTTGGTGAGCTGTTCGCCGATGGCGACGAGCCCGCGCGAGCCGATGTTATCGTAGAGTTCATAGGAAACGCCGTTGCTGCCCGCCGGCGGCGCGCCCATACCCGGATTGCCGTCGTGATTCATCTGATACGTCGTAAGGAAGCCCGGCACACCGTTGACCGGGTCGCGTTGCGCGTAAAAAGCATTGGTGTAATACTGGTCGAATCCGCCTTCGGTAAGTGGCCAGGAGCCACGCGCACCATAGTAACCAAACTCGAGCGGATTGCCCCGGTTCGCGAAGGCAAACTTATACTGCAGCGTCTTGTCCTGCGTCCAGTCGTAGTCGTTGAATCCGGCCCAATCGGCGCCTGAGGTCACGTACGAAACTTCTGCATCGAGGGAACCGCGAAGGTAGGCGAACTTATAGCCCCAGCGATTGGCATCCAACTCGTAGGCGTGTTCGCCAACGGTCATTTCCGCCGAGGAGTTGACGGTCAGGCCGGTAACGTCGAACCACTGACTAAACTCCGACGGTGCCGGCACCTCGAGCTTCCCCGCGAAGATATGGCCCGAACCGTCGAAAAAGTTGTTGTAGGCGACCCACGCGGTGTCGAGGCCTCCGGCTTCGCTCTGCTGCCAAATCCACTGCTGTACGTGATACGTCCATTCGCTTCCGGGGGTTCCGAACGCGCCGTCGGCGTGCACCCCGAGGCTGCCGATATCCCACGAAGCTGCGCTTGGCGACTGCTGCGAGTAGCCGACTGGGTAGTCGACCCATATCGGAGACTCGCGCTCCAATACGTGCGGGTTCAATCCCGCGTATCCCGTCCGCTGCACGTAGCGACCGTAGGCGTTGAGCGCCGGAATCTGAATGTGGCATTCAGAGCACTTAATGCCGTACGCTTGCGCGAAGTTCGGCATCGCCTGCGCCGGCTCGCTCATGACAAGCACTACCATGGTGGAGATGACAACGGTAATGCACCAAGGAGTGCCGATTTTGCGATGGACTCGCATGATGATGCCTCCGGTGGGCTTCCATTTTCGAGCTAGCTTGGTTGCACCCTGCCATGGTATGATTGACTGACGAACTCCGCAGCGTCTCGAGGAGGGTCGGGAAGATGCCAAAACGGTGGATAACACTCGCTCTGATGGGCGCTATCGCGACCTCGCTCTCGGCATTATCGATTGAAACTCGCGCCCCGGCAATGGCCGCCACCAGTTCTGCGGCCGCGGGTCAAAAGATCTACGGCGCAAACTGCTCCGCGTGTCACGGCGCCGGTGGAGCCGGCCTGCCTGGCGAATTTCCCCCGCTTGCGGGCAATCCAATGGTGACGGGTTCGCCCGATAAGGTGATCGCTGCCGTAAAAAATGGCCTTACCGGCGCAGTGACCGTTAACGGTAAGACCTACAGCGGCGCGATGCCGGCATGGAATGGTAAGCTAAGCAATGCCGACATGGCCGACGTAATTACGTACATTCGCTCATCATGGGGTAATAAGGCCGACGCGGTGACCGAAACGCAGGTCGCTGGCTCAAAATAGGAACAGCGGACTACCGCCGCCGGACGGAGGGCGCGCTCGAAGATGTACATGAGGCTCGTCTTTGTTGCCGGAATCGTGCTCACGGGATTGATTCTGGCGAATTTCCACAGTGCGGTGATGGGCGCGCAACCGCCCGACGGGAAAGCGATCTTCCTGGTCAATTGCGCCGTTTGCCATCAGGCCACCGGACGGGGCGGCGGCCCGTATCCCCCGCTGGCGGGAAATCCCGACGTCAATCAGGTGGACAGCGCCAACTTAATCCAGACGGTTCTCAATGGGCGCACGGGCCCGATCACGGTGAACGGCACGCAGTACGGCGGCAACATGCCGTCGTGGCGCGGCCAGCTTTCGGATGCCCAGATTGCGGCAGTGCTTACGTACGCGCGAACGGCTTGGCAGAACGGCGCGCCGGCAGTCTCTGAAGATCAGGTTGCAGCTGCGCGTGCGCCCGAGGCCTTAAGCGGTGCTGAGCTCTTTGCCGTAAAGTGCTCGACCTGCCATCAACCCGCTGGTCAAGGAACGGACGTCTATCCTCCGCTAGCCGGCAATCCCATCGTCACCGCGGCCGACGCCAGCGCGATGATCGGCGTGATCGTCAACGGGCGCACGGGGCCGATCACGGTCAACTCCAAGACTTTCAACAGCCAGATGCCGACTTGGAAAGGGCAACTCACGGATGCGAGCATTGCGGCAGTCGCGACCTATATTCGCTCGGCCTGGGGCAACAGTGCCTCGCCCGTGACGGAGGAACAAGTCGCCGGCATCGGCTCCCCGGTCTCGGTCCAAGTTGGGGCTTCCGTTTATGCGAAGAACTGCGCCGTTTGTCACCAGGCCGCGGGAGAAGGCGGAATCGGTCCTGCACTCGCCGGAAACCCACACGTCAATATCGGCAATCCGACTACGATGCTGACGACGATATTGCAAGGTCGAAATGCAATGCCGTCATGGCGCGGGCAACTCGCAGCGAGCGACATCGCCGCGGTTGCAACCTTCATACGCTCCTCGTGGGGGAACAATGCCGGCCCGGTGACCGTGCAAGACGTCATGGTGATCAAGCCCATTTGAGCTGTTTTCGGACTCGTTGAAATAGGGTTCGTGTTGCTCCTTGGAGCCTTCTCGTTGGACGTGGGCTGCAGGACTAGCAGGCGAAGATGTGTAATAACCGCCCCCAAGTACACCTTACGTCTTGACCGATAGAGAGCGCCGGCCATCACGCAAATCTGCGAGAGAGAGCCGCAAATGGGAAAGACACCCAACGCTCGCCGCATCGAACTTAACGGCGAATATGACGTCAGCCAGAAAGAAGCTATCGCAGCGTTGTTCGCGGCGTTGCCTCCAGACGGTCCGGCGGTGATTGACCTAAGCAAGTGCACCTACGTCGATTCCACGTTCTTGAGCGAACTTGTAAAACTTCGCCAACGGTTCAAAGAACATCCCATTACTCTGCTTGGGGCAAGCGGGAGCGTCATGCGCGTCTTGCGGCTCGTACACTTCAACAGGCTGTTCGAAATCCCCGAATAGTGTGGATGCTCTCGCCCGGCCTGCGTCGAAAGTCCGCGCATGACGTATAAAGCGCCAAAACACGCCGACTACCGCTGCGAAGACGGACACGAGTTCCGGAGTTCGGGCTGGGAAGGTGAGGCGCCGGAGATGCTGCCTTGTCCCTACCTTCCCCAAGGCAGCCAAGATCATTGCCGAAAAATGGGGAAGCGCTTTTACGGCCGCAGCGACTAGAAACGTTAAGGCGAGCTAGTCAGCAAATATCGATTGAACCATTCGAGTGTTTGCTCCAAGATGTCGATTTGATTGGAGATCTGTTGCGGCCCGTGCCCTTCGTCGGCATAGACGATCAGTTTGGTGGGAACGCCCAGCGTTTCCATCGCGTGCCAAAACTCGAAGGCTTGCGGCGCGGGCACTTCTTCGTCGCGCTCACCTTGTAAGATCAGCACCGGCGTCTTCGACTGCTCGATGAACGTGATCGGCGAGCTTTTTGCATACACGGCCGGGTCCTGATAGACCGACGCGCCGAAGAACGGAATCATCCACTGGTCGATTTTATTCTGTCCGTAGTAGGACTGCCAGTTGACGATGCCGGCGCCGGCGACGATGGCCTTGAAGCGAGCGGTCTGCGTCTCGCCCCACATCGCCATGTAGCCGCCGTAACTCCAACCCATGAGTCCCAGGCGGTTCGAATCGATCGGTGCAGCCTTAATGGCCGCGTCGACGCCCGCGAGATCGTCGCGCCAGTCGCCGTAACCGAAGTCCTTGATGTTGGCGCGCGTGAATGCTTCGCCCTGACCGAAGCTGCCGCGCGGATTGGGCATGAAAACGAAGTACCCTTGCGAGGAGAGTCCGCTCACGTTGCGATTCGCGAAGCTCGGCAGCGACTGCGCCGACGGCCCTCCGTGGACGACCGTCACCATCGGATACGAGCGCCCAGCGTCGTAGTCCAGCGGATAGATCAGCCATCCTTGATCCGAAAAGCCGCCGCTCGTCCATCGCAGCGAGACCGCCTTGCCGTAAAGCCGAACCGCGCCGCCGTTACGGTTGGAAATCCGGCGCAGCGATGAAGGCGGACCTGCCCAAACTTCGGGCGGATCGTCGAAGGACGACCGCACGAGCGCAATCATGGAACCGCCCCGTATGCTCGACCAGCTTCCGATCGATTCGTCACGGTCGGTGAGCGTTGCGATCCGGCCAGATGCCAAATCGAGTCGCAACAAGTGCATCGCGCCGGGCACGTGCGCGACGAGATCGAGACTCGATGCATCGTTCCAGCGCAACGACTGCACGGAGATGGGCGCATCGGGCGTTGCGTCACGCGCCTGACCCGTGTTTGCATCGACCAAATACAGGTCGCCGCCGGTCGACCCGAAGTCGCTCATGATGCCGCCGATCGCGGCGATGCGGGTTCCGTCGGGAGACCACTGCGGATCGTTCAACTGAAAAGCCGGCGCAAAGAGGTCGCGCATCGTCGCGGTGGCGACGTCGACCCGCGCCAGCCGCGCGACCCACCAGTTGTTGTCGCCATTTCCTTTTGCGTACGTCACGGCAATTGCGCGGCCGTCGGGAGACCAGCCGTATTCGTAGACGTACGAGTCGGCGGGCGTGAGCAAACGCATCGCACCGGTCGCAACGTCGATCGTGGCGAGCCGCTGTTCGTCGACAATCGTCCCGATGACGCCGACATCGCGCGCGCCCGGCGCCAACGCGCCGGTCTTACGGTGCGCGGAGGCAATATACAGGACCGCCAGCGTCTTGCCGTCGGGCGACCATGTCAACCGCGCGACGTTACCGTTGAGTTTGCCAATCTGGCGCACGTGCGCAGCGTCGGCATCGGCAACGCAGAGTTGAGGGCGTCCCTTCGATCGCGCGTCCGATAGAAAAGCAATCGCGCTGCCGTTCGGCGACCAAACCGGGTCTTCTTCATCGTAGTACGCGTCCGTCGCACCGGCGGTAATGCGTACGGGTGCACCACCCGCGAGCCGCTGCAGATAGAGCGCGTTCATTCGTGGAGAATCGAGCAAGTGCTGCGCGCTGTGGAAGCTTTCTTGCCAGACGACGGCCGCTCCGGTTGGAGAAAGGTCGACGGCGCCGAGATCGTGCACGGCATAGAGGGCCGTAAGAACCTCGCGCATCGTAGGCGCCGCCGAGAGAGCCGGGCCGGCCCCGAGCAAGATAGCTGCAGCAAAACCCCATGCTGCAAGGAGCAGGCGCTTCAAATTCAACCTCCGGCCATTGCGCCGACGACGAGAAACGGCTCCATGCCGTCGGCAACGGCCTGCGGGAGCGGCGCGTCGGGCCGCTGATGTGAGAGATCCTTCTCGCAGGCAAAGAATCGCACGTAGGGCCGGCGTCGCTGCGTGACGTGGTCGCGTATCGTTCCGCGCAGCATCGGGTACCGCGACTCGAGGGCATCGAGCACGGCGCGTTGCGTAATCTCACCGGTTATTTCGAAGCTGACTTCACCGTTGACCCGCGCGAGCGCGCGCAAGATGCGCCGGGAGGATAACGCGGATCACGGCAGCGTTTGCGCTTCGACGGAGAGGACCGCGGGGAAGTCGCGCGCGATGGCCGTCCAATGGTCGCCCGAATCGGAAGAGGCGTAGACTTGTCCGCCGGTCGTCCCAAAATAGACGCCGCACGAGTCGAGTCTATCGACGGCCATCGCGTCCCGCAGCACGTTGACGTAGCAGTGCTCCTGCGGAAGTCCGTTCGTCAGCGCCTCCCACTCGTTGCCCCCCGTGCGGCTGCGATAGACGCGCAGCCGAGCGTCGGGCGGGAAGTGCTGGGAGTCGCTGGTGATCGGAACGACGTAGATCGTCTGCGGTTCGTGCGCGTGAACGTCGATCGGAAAGCCGAAGTCGGTCGGGAGATTTCCGCTAACCTCACTCCAGCTCTCGCCGGCGTCATCGCTGCGCATGACGTCCCAATGCTTCTGCATGTAGAGCGTATCGGGATAGTTGGGATGCATCGCGATCCGATGAACGCAATGCCCGACTTCCGCATCCTCGTCGGGTATGCTGTTGGATCGTAATCCGCGGTTGATCGGGCGCCAACTCGCTCCCGCGTCGTCGCTGCGAAAGACACCGGCAGCCGAGATCGCTCCGTACATGCGAGCTGGGTCGCGGGGGTCGAGGAGAATTGTATGCAGGCACATGCCGCCGGCGCCGGGTTGCCACGACGGGCCGGAAGGGTGCTTGCGCAGCGCCGAGAGCTCTTCCCAGTTGCGCCCGCCGTCGCTCGACCGAAAGAGCGCCGCATCTTCGACGCCTGCATACAGCAGATCGGGGTCGTGCAGCGAGGGCTCGAGATGCCAGACGCGTGCGAACTCCCATGGATGCGGCGTGCCGTCGTACCATGTGTGCGTTCCAGGTTTGCCGTCGTAGACGAACTCGTTGCCGACCGGCTCCCACGTCGCGCCGCCATCATCCGAACGTTGAATGAGCTGCCCAAACCAACTCGTCGACTGCGAGGCGTAGATTCGGTTCGGATTCGCCGGAGAGCCTTTCATGTGATAGATCTCCCAACCGCCGAAATGCGGCCCCTCGATCTTCCACTCAGTTCGTTTGCCATCGGAAGTAAGGACGAACGCGCCCTTGCGCGTACCCACGAGCAGCCGTACGGAACTCATAAAAGTGGCGACGGATGGCGCGGCTCGTAGAGCCCCATTCGCTCTCCTCCGGGCAGGATCACCGTCGTCACGAGTCCCCAGCGTTGCTCGGCAATGGGGCCATCGGTCTGGATGCCTCGCGCAGCGAGCTTTTCCACCGTCGCGTTGACGTCGTCGCACATCAGGTAGATCTCGTGCTCCGGCTCGCCGTCGGTCGCGTGCACGCCAATCTCCGCCGGCGGTGCCGCAAAGATCGGCCAGCCTTCGCCGGCGTCAACGGAGGGCAGCTCCAGCACCTCGCCGAGAAACTTCTGTACTTCCTCGGCGTGGCGGCTAAAGAGAATAACGTGTATACCGGTAATCATCGCGTGGCCTCTCCTCTGTCCTTCGGCTTCTCCGGACGGTGAATTGCAAAGCGCTTATGGCGGCTCCGAAGCCCGCGCACGAGCGACACGGCGCTAGGCGCGACGCCGTACGCCTGCGCGAGCGCACGAAGGCAGGCGTCGTTGGCCGCACCTTCGATCGCGCGTTCCCGCACGCGTAAAACGAGCGCGCCGTCCTCGCTCGAAAGCCCCGGCTTGCGCGATCCAGGCTTGACGACCACGTCGATTATTTCATCCACGGTCATCGTTTACCCCGCAACCCGTTACAGCTTTCCGAAATAACTCGTAATGTCGAAGTAGAAGTCGCGCTCTTCCTTTGTAGTAGGGCAGACGACGTGCAGCGAAGTAGAAGTCGCGCTCTTCCTTTGTAGTGGGGCAGATGACGTGCAGGCGATCATATGCGCGACCGCTGCCGCTGAGCAACTCTTGGCGCTGGAGTTGCCATCTCGCGTCGCCCGCACAGGGATGAAACGCAAGATACCGATATTCCCATGCGGTGCCGTCGGTCTCGTTATCCTGTAAGTCAAGAATGGCGCTGGATTGTGAATCGCCGGCCGGCCCGACGATCGGCGAGAGTTCCGGTAGCGCGCCGGAGGGCGGCGTTCCCCAGTAGAAGCTCTGCAGGCGATCGCCTGAGAAAGTATACAGAGCGCCTACGCTCGATGAAATCGGCCCGTGGAGGCTGCGGCTACCATCATCGTCGACGTTCTCTCTAAAGTCCGGGTGCTTTGCCTTCACGCTTTCCAGCGTATCCCCGACGCGCACGCCTGATGGGTCGGGAGGCACGTTGTCGAGGATACCGGTGGGCGCTGCATCGGTAAAGGCATCGAATCCCAGAACGTACCCCCGCTCTTCAGTAAGCAGGAAATAGGTTGAATTCGCACCTGGGATCCAGTACCGAGCAATTCGCCTCGCGCCGTTTTTGAATGGCACGATGCGTAGTGGATCGCCGAGCAGGGGTCGCAAGCCTGCGGCCGGTGCGCCAAGAGTCACTCCGCGCCACACAACTTGAGGGTCGGCCGCAAGCGCAGCGGAGAAACCTGCCCCGCAAAGGGTCACTGCCGAGAAAAAACTGAGGACGGCTTTCACGACCTAGCACACCAATCTTTTTGGAGATGTGGGGACTCGAACCCCAGACCCTCTACATGCAAAGAGGAAACAGGCACCTTTCGTCCTTTTTCGAATTTCTGGCGCAAATTGCGCGAAAGTCCTTATGCCTGCAGGATGTAAGAACGTACCGGAGACAGTCCATTCGGACGCGCCTGGAAACGCATGGATTCGGCCTAATGGTAGTCAAATGGTAGTCTTTTTCTTGGGTCGCCAGGTCCGGCAGGGGGCCACCCACCCACGCAAGGTCGCCGCTTGTCCGCACCGACGTTCGCCCTAATGGCTCGTCGCGTGTTCCCCTTTTCCGAACCCGATTGGAGGCCGGGGCCAGGGTCAAGGCTGCCAGGCCCCGGTTAAAGGCTCCAAGCAGGCTAGCGGTGCTGCATCGTGAATCGGGCCGAATTCGGGAGGTTGAGAGCAAAATGAGACAGCTTCTTTTTGTTTCCGCGTTGGCAACCATGGTTGGCGTTACCACGATGGCAGCGCGTACAGCCGTGACCGTTGGCGGCCTATCTTACTCGATTCAAGACGTGCGCGTCGCGTCGTCACTTGCCCCCGAAGGGATGGAAAAGCGCTATTCCTGACGCCGCGACGGTCTGCCGCTACTGCACCCGAGACGTTCAAACCGTCGCTGAATCGTGATGCCCGAAGAGGAAGAGGAGTTCGAGAAGTAATTACGATAGCCGAGGGATTCTAGTGAGCGACGTTTATTGTACAGACTGCGGGGTGAAAGCGCAAGACAGTCAGCGGTTTTGTGCCAACTGCGGCGCATCTATTGGCATGTTGCAAACAGCGGTACCCGACGATGATTGCACAATCGAGATAATAAAGGCCCCTGTAGTAGTCCACATACTTAACGCGTCTCCTCCCAAGAGCGGCGACGCAATGCTGACGTACCAGCGCAAGCAAAAACCGTTGAACTTGTGGATGAGACTGCAAAGCTGCCACCCTTTAGGTTTGACTTCAACGTAGATAGTATCTACGACATATCGCGCTACAAAAACAGTAGCGTTTTGCTCACAGTTTGGCCAAAAGGCGCTGAGTCCGCGTCGATGCTACGGATTGAATTTCCCGACGACATTGCGGCGACGGCTTTTCTAACCGCGAATCCAAAGAACAAGGTGATTGGGGACAAAAGAGCTAGCAACCACAGCGGACTGATACTCGTAATCGGACTCGTTGTTGCGGTCGCAACAGTCGTTGCGTGGTATGTGCCTACTGGCCAGAGCGAGGTGACACACCACGATGCGGTGACTAATCCCTTTATGCCGACTAAGGCATACGATGAAGGAGCCGATTTCTACGCATTTAACCGCTGCAAGATGTATGTGCTAGTTGACGGCGAGAAATACACCTTTCCGGGCGCCGAACAGAACAATGAATGCACTCTTGCCAACCCTGCCGATGCGTTTAAGCTCATGGCGTACACTCACGCGGAAAATAACTAGGGATGGGCACGTTATCGCGCATCCTGTAAAGTTACGCCAAACGGTCGAAGGGCGTTCGCATTCGCGGGCGCCTTTTTAGTGCCCTGAGACCGGGCAATGCCGTAGCCACCGTCGAACGTTAGGACTTCAGGAGGAGCAGGGGGATGAAACTTTCAGACATGGGCCCTTTGGTCGCGTTGATGACCACGGTCACTTTGGCGTTCGCCGGGTGCGGTGGACAGCCGCAGGGTCAGTCCACGTTTCCCGAAGGGTTAACGGCAGTGCGCCAAGTTAATCAGCACCGGCAAGTCAGGTAGCGGCGACCTTGATCTACGCTGCCGCTATCGGTAAATCATACGTGTCGATGTACCCGCAAGGTAAACTGGTCGGAACCATAAGCGTTGGCGCCCTTGACTCCTGTTCCGATGATGCTGGCAATGTATTCCTCGCTGGCGACCAAATTGAGGAGTTTGCCCATGGCGGAACGTCCCCCATCGCCACCTTCAGCACCCCCGGTTCGCCTTCCGGATGCGCGGTCGACCCCACGTCCGGTAATCTCGCAGTCGTCTTCGCGCGGGCCAGCGGTAACGACGTTGCCGTATTTCCAAACGCGAGCGGTAGCCCGACGCTCTATGATTCTAATTTCGACTGCCTTCTGGTGCGGCTACGACAACCAAGGCAATCTGTTCGTTGATGGGGAGGGTCAGAGCGGGGCGAGCCCGGTCGAGCTCGCGAAGAACGCGCAGTCCTTTGAGACACTCTCAATCGCGCCGCACATCGAGGGCGTATTTCTTCGCATACAGTGGGACGGCAGCTATTTAACGGTCGAAGCTCAGAGCAACTACAAACGGGGCACCCACCATGCAGTTAGCGTTAATCGCTTATCAATTTCCGGCTCTGCCGCCACGGTCGTTGGAACAACCCAAATCAAAACAATAAGAAAGACAGCAGCTCTCTCCTGGATTGACGGGGATAGGGTTCTTGTCCCATACGGAAACGCGGGCAGATATAATCCTAATATCGGCTATTGGAAATATACGGCTGGCGGCGCTCCTGTCACACGGGTCGAGAAACCGGCTGGGAAGACAGCAATTATCAATGCCATCACCATAAGCAAGGGTTCGTAGAAACTCAACGCCCGAGCAAGTCGTGGGCAACCAAATCCTAGAATAGGGAGTTTACTCAAAAACGTCTTGGTCCACCCCGGGCATCTTCAATGTCCTCGACATCTGGAACGGCGGGACCTTTGGCATGGTCGCAGGCGTGGGCCTGGGTGCAGCCAACGCCGAGACAAATGCCGCGATACTCCAACAAATCATTTGGTACGCGCAAAATGCGAATGCCTCCGGCTGTCAGAGTGGTCCCGCCCTGGCAGCTACCATCCTCTTTCCGGGTAACAGTGATGTGCCGCCTCCGGTCGGAGCCGGGGCAACGGACTACGGCGCCGTGTACGAAATAGCGGTTCCCCATGGTACCGGGGCTACCGCAGCGGTTTCGGTAAGCTGCAATTTGCCACTCAGGTTTTCTCGGCACCGGCAACGTAAAGCTGTCCATGGTTGAAAACGCAGACGGCGACCTTGGCGACATTTTCTCAATAGACACTGGCGGCCCAGGCGACAACACTGGCGGCATCACCTTCGAAGACTTGTACTTCGAATATCCGACGATTGATGAAGGCGAAGGTATCCCAGAGTATGCCGCCATCCATGTCCCTGCCGCTGGAACTGTGGAAAACCTCCGAATTGTGCGATGCGTTTTTTGGGATTGCCCCATAGGTGTTTGGATAGAGTACGGTTACAGTGCAGCATCTTACAGTCTACTATCTGGTACCGTGCTAACACCGGATTTGGGATTTGGCTTGGCGATGGGACCACCAGTGGCGTCTCCGCCAAGAGAAATCCATGTCGCAGGCTGCTACATTTTCAACGACGTCCAACACGGAGCGCCGCCCGGGGGCACGGGCATACTCATCATGGGAGCTGACCAGGTCCGCATAGTCGACAGCGATGTCGGCGGGTTCAGCACGTGCATCGCAATTACACCCGGCCCTTACGGAGAGAACGCGGTTCACATCTCTTTCACCAATCTTGGCCTTTACCCAGGCCCCGCTCCCGAGCCCAACTCCACACTAGCAGGCACGGCGGTGCTTATTCAGCCCCAGACCGTCACCGATGGGCCCTCCATCGTAATAGGTTCCATTACGTTTACGAACTGTCGGTTTGACCCAGGTGAATCCCAAACCGTGCCCGGTACCATAAGCGCCGGCGTCATAGTAGATAACAACGGTAGCATGATTGACACTGTCCGATTCGTCTCGTGCATCTCTACGCGCTGGTCTGGGCCTGGGCTTTTGATTCAATTACGACCAGTGACGCGAGTCCAAAACTTCAGAATGTAGAAGTCCTCGGAGGGATGTACGCCGGTAACAACCTGCAGGAAGTAGGAAGCCAGCCATATGGAATTCTTGTCACCGGCGCGGTCAACGGTGTCCGCATCGTCGGCGCGAGCTGCGTCGGCGAGTACAGAGAGATGTGGAACTCCGGCAGCAGTGATTCGCCAATACAGCAGACTGGTATCTATGTAGACAGCGGGGCATCCGACATTATAATCGACGGATGCGATGTGCGAAAGAATGGCGACTACGGCATTATAGTTAATGCGGCCTCCTACTTAGTCATCAGCGGCTGTGATTTGAGCGGTAACGCAGTGGGCGGTAGCGGCGCAGGTGTGCAAGTCAAGGCTGGTGCGACAAACGTAATAATTGACAGTTGTGATGTTACAAATAACGGCACAAACGGCATCCAAGTCGTCGCGACGAGTGGCGCGGTCACCGGCGTCTATATACGCAACTGTAACGCATCGGGGTATTCCAGTTACAACGTCGCGATTTACGTCGATGCGACGGGAACGAATGCTGCGACGGTCGAGGTAACAAACTGCGCGGGTTACAACGACCAGGGGAAGGTATTTACCCCAGTGATAATGAGGTCGCGCCGATTTTCGGGGAAATACGCGGAGCGGCGTAGTCCGTTGCATGCATTATCTCATGCGACTTTCTCTTGTGCAAGTGCGATCGTTTGATAGCCGTTGATTCGCCGCCACGTTGTTGATAAGCGTTCGATCAGCTTGAAGACGAGATAGAGCGCTGATGCTCCGCTGCGCAACCGCTTAGCCACATTTGTGCGTAGCGAACGCTGGCGAAGACCGACTCGATCGGATTGGTCGTGCGCAAGCTCTTCCAGCTCGCTTTGGGAAAGGCGAAGTACGCGAGCATGCGGTCGACGTCATCGCGGACACAAGCCGCGGCCTTTGGGTAGTCTTTCGACAATGAAAGAGCGAGTGAGTCGATCTTGCTCATCGCCTCAGCGCGAGTCGCCGAGCTGCAGATCTCCCGCAGTTTGCGGTGTACCTCGCCTTTGAGTTTCTCGGGAACCTTGTCGAGTACGTTGCGGATCTTGTGCAGCCAGCAACGCTGCTGCGCCGCCTCAGGATATTCCGCCGAGAGCGCTGACCAGAAACCGTTGGCGCCGTCAGCAACAGCTAGGCGTGGCGCGCGTAGGCCTCGCGCCTTGAGATCGTGCAAGATCTCCCGCCAGCTCATCTCGCTTTCGCTCATGGCTTCATCGAGCGCGACGAGGTGTTTTTCGCCTTGTGCATCCGCACCCATAACGACCAAGATCACGCGGCGCTCGTCGGCCGGGCCGGCGCCTAAGTGCACGCCGTCGGCCCAGGTATATACGTAGTGCTCGTGATCGAGCCGGCGTGTTTTCCATGCGTCGAACTCGGCCCGGAACTGCGAGTTGACCCGCGCGATCGCCGATGCCGAGAGCGGTGCCGCTTCCCCAAGCAAAGCCCGCAGCGCCGGCTCGAAATCGCGCTGCGAGAGCCCTTCGAGCCACAGTTTGTGAAACGTGCGATCCAAGCTTGGGAGCCGCCGAGCGTGCTTAGGCAAGACGGCCGATTCGTACGTGGTTCCACGCACGCGCGGGCGGCGAATCGGAATCGCACCAGCGGGCGTGGTGATCAACCGCTGCGGGTCGTGGCCGTTGCGATACAGGACCGCAGCGCCCTCTTCAATGCGTTCGTAGCGCCGTCGCTGGATCGACTCGTCGGCTTCGGCGTTCAGGTAGGCCTGAAGCACCTCCGCTACCTTGGTTCGACACGCCTCCTCGAGCGCGGCAAGTCCATCGGCGGGGAATTGGCAAGGGGAACGACGTTGGTGTAGACTTGTTTCACGGCGTAGTCTCCTTTGGATGTTAGCAATCCGGAGCTACGCCGCTCCTATTTCCGAGCCCCGCTTACGCGGCAGCGCTGGCACGTTTACACGAAACTCGGTCCGACCTCTAGCGAGAATTTCGGGAGCTACTTTTTACCCGTATACTTTCGGGTACTGGGGTCCGGTTGAGTGCTACATAGCAAATGGCACAGGGGCGGTAATATCCTCGATAACAGTTGATGGAACCGTAATCCCCCTAAAAAGTGGGAAGCGTTTTGCTTGTTCCAGGGGAGAGTGCGTCGATTGTGTGGACTAACTCCTCTGTTCCCTAGAGACTTGGTCGTGATAGGCAAGTAACCGGCAGTAGCAAGAGTTCCCGCGTTGACAAAGAGGTGTGATACAATCGCGACTCTTACGCTTACCGTCCGAACAGGCTGAACCCCTGAAGTTGTTGCGCGTAGAAGAGTCTTCGCGCCGCGGGGCTGCGAGTTGTCTGCAATACAGAAGCGCCCAGACGAGCGAGTCGACAAGATCTGTGTAGCGCCCCGGAAAGTCTGCAATCTCAGTGCGTAGCATATCGCCCCAGGTGGCACGCAACGGAAGTGAATTTACCTCCTTCCACGATGCCAATGATTTGCAGCGCGCGTTCTTCTTTCGAAGTCTTCGGCTGTACCATCCTTAACGGGTAGCGGGTCGTGCGCGACAACAGGCCCCCGACATAACCGCCCGAACTTGCCTCCTCCAAAACCGTGAAATCCGGATTGTTGCGGTCCAAGATGACGGCGCACGAACGATACAAGGTCTTCGCGCGTCAGGTTCCTTGCCCGTTCGCAATCAATCACATATATGTAGCCGTCGATTGTATTATAAAGAACGGACACCATGGCATGATACGAGCCGCCTGTTGACGAGTTGTCTACGCCAGCGAAGTCGACGCCGCAGACTTTCACAAAGCAATCATCTTGCGCCCATGCGGCTTTTAGTGGGTCCGATAGAAGACGTCTAACGGTTCCCATGCTTTCACTGGCGCTTGCGGCAGGATTTCATAAGTCGGAAAATCGGAAAGCCTGAATATCTTGCCGCCCCGCGACACCACGGGCGCTGCAAGTATTGAGTTTCATACGCGGCAAGACCCATAGCTTCGCGCCGTTCGCTTAATGCTTTGAGGTCAACCGATCCCAAGTGGCTTGCCGGGTTCTAATCCTAGTTCATTGCCGTCTTCATTGATTGCAGGCAGAAAGACGAAGCGCCTTCATGGGCATCCGGCGCTTCTGCGAGAACCCTGGTATGTCGGTCACTGCGAGTCGTGCCGATACGACCAGGAGTTTCGCATTGGCGTTCTGGCGAGGAAAAAATACTTCGCTGAACCATGCCCACGCCTGTTCCCGTTCTACTTCCGAAAGCCCGTCGTTAATCGGGTCGTCGACTATCCCCAAATCCATGCCCACGCCTGTTAATCCCGGCCCAATTCCGACGCTGAACAATCCGCCACCACCAGGCAAGACATTCCATCGATGCGTCGCCCGCGAGTCTTCCGACATTTCGATTCTCGGGAAGGGCCACGAAGGCGCCTCGACATGTTGCTTACACTTGCGCGAAAAGCCCGTGGCCAGCTCATCGAATGGTTCGCAAGAATGACGGAACGGCGGGAATCGCGCCCAATCGCCCAAGCCGGAAACAGCTGCCTGCAAAGCGTGGTCTTCCCGAATCGCGGAGGCAGGCTTACGCACAAGCGATTCAAGCCCGAAGACGGATTCTCCAATTGCGTCAACAGGTCGACCAACAGTTTTATGTGCGGGGGCGCCGTGAATGCCGGGTCCATCCTCTTGCAGAATGTCAGCAGATCGCGGCGCGCAAGCTCCGCATTCGCGCCGTCTCGGTATGAAGGCTGCTCATACTTAGCTCGACGGGCTCTGGCGCGTCTGCTTTTTTCGGCGCTGCGCGCAGAAGTTGGCACGAAATAGCG
>CAVTPY010000015.1:0-92682 GCA_963736775.1 Vulcanimicrobiota bacterium
TTGGAGATGTGGGGACTCGAACCCCAGACCCTCTACATGCAAAGCAGATGCTCTACCAGCTGAGCTACATCCCCACGCGCCGTTTATCGTTTATATGATTGCTCTTGTCATCCTTCGTGCTTCGTCCTTCGTCCTTCGACAAGCTCAGGATGACATGCTTCGACAAGCTCAGGATGACATGGCTCAGGATGACACCGGGAGATGCTCGGGATAGCCAGCGTGCGGAGGAGTCGCACTTTGAGCCATGAAGTGGGGCGGGTTGCGCGACTTGGGGCCGATGGGGGCATAGCTCAGCTGGTAGAGCATTACGCTGGCAGCGTAAGGGTCAGGAGTTCGAGTCTCCTTGCCTCCACCAAAGAACGCCCGTTTTCACGGGCGTTTTTCTCTTTCAAGGAGGCGACCGATGACCGCGGATCGCCGCCAACGCTTGCAGAAAAGGGAGAGCGGGAGGATCGCAGCATAACCCGCAGGTGAGCATGAGCAGCGTCAAGCCAGCGTGATGACGTACACGACCTTGCATATCGGCGAGGCCGCCGTCGAGGTTGCGGTCGTCGTTGTCGTAATGACGCTCGCGGTCGCGCTACATGCGTTCATTCAGCGGCGTTTTAAGAGCGAGGTACTCCGCAAGCATAACGACGTAGCGGGCTTCGTTTTCACGGCGGCCGGCGTGATTTACGCAGTCGTCCTCGGGTTCGTCGTCGTGGTCGTGTGGGAAAAATACGACGCGACCGAGGCGCTCGTCCAGGATCATATCAACGCGGTCTCCGACCTCTATCGCGTTGTGGGAGGCCTCCCCGAACCAGTGCGTTCGCAGGTGCGGACAGAACTGCGGCACGACGTCGATGAGATCATCAACGTAGAATGGCCGCAGATGTCGTCCCGGGGCGGGGTCACCCCGATCCCGCCCTTCCTCGAGACTATGGCCCATCAAATCACCGCGTTCGCACCAAAGACCGCAGAGCAATCCAATGCCCAGCAGTTGGCCATGGCGCAAACAGTGCGGCTCTTCGATTCCCGCCAGCAGGGGTTGCTTCAGTCGTCACCGTCGGTACCCGCGGTCCTCTGGTGGGCGCTCGCCTTGGGGGCCGCTACGATGCTGTCCTTCGCGTTTCTCTTAGGAACCGAGAATCGCTTGACGCAGTTGTTTATGACGGCCTTGTTGGCTGGCCTTATCGCCACGCTGCTCATCGTAATCGCGGAGTTCGACTCACCCTTCAGTGGTTCGGTCCGGATCTCTAACGACGGCTGGATCAGCTTGCAACGCTACCTGCCGCGGATCCCGTAACCGCAGGACGTTAAGAACCCTCGAGAAAGGTTGGTTATCGCTATGTGTTCGTCCCATTTTCATCGCGGCGCAACCTTGTTCGGGTTGCCGCTCTCGCCAGGTCGTCACTCCTGCATGGCCGGCGAGTTGCCGATTCGGCGTCGCGACTGGCTAACGATGGCCGGCGCGGCAGTCGCGTACGCGTCGGCGTCTCCGGCGTTCGCCCTCGCGAAGCTCTATGGCCGCGTCGTGACCTACGACTTCGTCTCCTCGGGCGTCGTCAAAGGCTCCCAACAAACGGTGTGTCTGCCGGACGGTTCGCTCGACGTCCGCTTCCAATTCATCGATCGCGGACGCGGCCCGGCGCTTCACAGCACGATCTCGCTCGACGACGCCGGCTTTATCTCGACGCTGCGTACGACGGGATACAACTATATGAAGGTTACGGTCGACGAACGCTTCGTCGCGCGCAAAGGCACGGCAGCCTGGAAGAACGCTGCCGAACGAGAGAAGCAGTCGTACTCGGCGCCGCGCTTTTATGTCAGCATGGACGGATCGCCGGAGGAGGGAGCGATCATGGTCCGTGCCGCGCTGCGCGCGCGCAACGCCTCGCTGCAACTTTGGCCGAACGGCGTAACGAACGTCGCGGCCGTCAAGACGCTCGCAGTCAGTAACGGGCTAACCAGCAAACGCGTGACGATGTACGAGGCCAACGGCCTGGACTTTACGCCCGTTGCGCTCTGGCTCGATGACAGCGGCGAGCTCTTCATGTCGGGCGGGGGCTGGGGTGCCGTTATTCGCACCGGCTGGAACGCGGTACTGGCGCAGTTGCTCGATGCTCAGAACCAGCGCGTTACGGAGCTAGGGCGCCAGATTGCTCTCACGCTGCCCCAGCGCTCCGGCACCGCTATCGCCATTACCGGCGCTAATCTATTCGATTCGGAGGCCGGGAGCCTCGTGCCTAACACAACGGTGATCTTCCACGGCGAGCGCGTCGTCGCGGTGACTACGGCCGAGTCGGGCATCCCAAGCGATGCCCGCCGCATCGACGGCAGCGGAAAAACGATTCTGCCCGGCCTTTGGAACATGCACATGCATCTCTTCGCCGACTTTGGACCGCGGCTGCTGGCGGAAGGCGTTACCACGATTCGCGACCCCGGCAACAGCCCGGACTATATTGCAAAGACGAAGGCGCAATACGAAAGCGGAGAGCTGGTCGGACCACGCGTCATTATTGCGGGGCTAATGGACGGCACCGGGAAATACACGGCGCCCATCGGAACGACGACGAGCACCGTCACTGAGGCGATCGCCCAGGTGCGTGACTGGAAGAAGCTCGGCGCGGTGCAGATCAAGATCTACAGCTCGATGGATCCCAAGCTCGTCCCGACGATCGTGAAGGAAGCGCATTCACTGGGAATGCGCGTAAGCGGTCACATTCCCGCCGGGATGCTCGCGCAGGACGCAGTGCACGAAGGG
The DNA here is from genome assembly GCA_963736775.1 of Vulcanimicrobiota bacterium. Classification (GTDB taxonomy): domain Bacteria; phylum Vulcanimicrobiota; class Vulcanimicrobiia; order Vulcanimicrobiales; family Vulcanimicrobiaceae; genus Cybelea. The sequence continues at coordinate 2,744 of CAVTPY010000015.1, forward strand.
TTCGACGAGATCCAGCACGTCAATTTCCTCTTCTTGAACTTCATGCCGGACACGAGGGACCGTACGCAGACACCGATTCGCCTCACGGCGACGGCGGAACGCGCCGGTACGATCGATTTGCAGAGTCAGCCCGTCAAAGATTTCATCGCGATGCTCAAAGCCAAGGATATTGTCAGCGATCCGACGGTCGGCCTCTTCTACACGGAGACGCTGACGCGCAGCGGCGACATTGCCTCGACCGGTTTTGCGGAGATCGCCGATTGGCTGCCGGCGCAGGTGACGCGCGGCCTGACCACGGGCGGACTGCCGCTTGGGCCCGGGCTCGATGCGAAGTATCGCGCTTCCGCACAGGCCTATCTCGAGATGATCGCCCTGCTCCATTCCAACGGCGTTCGAATCGTCGCCGGCACCGACGACTTGCTGCCCGGCTTCGACCTGGTACACGAGCTCGAGCTCTACGCGCAGGCCGGTATCCCGGCAGCGCAGGTGCTGCAGGCGGCGACGATCGTGCCTGCCCGCGTCATGCACATGGACGACTCCCTGGGTTCGCTGCGCCCAGGCACGCTCGCCGACGCGATCATCGTACAAGGGAATCCGCTCGAGAACATATCGCAGCTGCGCAAGGTCGGCACGACCATCAAAGGCGGTGTAATGTATGACACGCGCGCGCTCTACGCGACGGCCGGCGTGACGGCCCCACCCGTCTAGCCGCTTCTCTTTCACGCATTCTTCAGAAATTCAGGTTACGATCCGGAGAGATGTTCTCGAAAGGATCGACTTGGATGAGCGGCTTTGGAAGTAAACCGACCCGAGGGGCATTCGTTCGCGGCATGATCGTGCTACCGGCTCTCGCCGCCGTCGTCACGGAAGTGGCGAGAGCCGACGATACGAAGGTCGCGCAGTCGGCGGTCCAATATCAGACGAAACCGAACGGCGACAAACAATGCTCGAAGTGTGCCTTCTTCATTCCAGGCGCGACGGCTGACGCGAATGGAACGTGCAAGATCGTCGACGGCGTTATCGCACCGAACGGATACTGCACGGCGTTCAACGCAAAGTAAGCCGCACCGGGTGCCCTAGATCAGACGCGTGCCCACAAAGACGAGCGTCAGCGCGACTGCCGGGCGCAGCCAACGCGTTTGCATTCGTCCGCAAAGCTTGCTGCCGATGTAGACACCCGGCAACGAGCCCAGCAACAAATTCCCGACCAAGGGCAGGTTCACGTCGCCCATCGTCCACCGGCCGGCTGCGGCCGTCGGAATGAGAAACGCCGCATAGGCAATGTCTGACCCGACCAGCTCGGGCAGGCCGACGCCCGGCAGCACCAGCGTCAGCAGCGGCAGCGTGATCGAGCCGCTGCCGATCGAGGTGATCGTAACGATCAGGCCGACGACCGCGCCGATAGCGGCGACGCGCAAGCGCTGCGAGCCGACCCACGCGAACTCGCGCGACTCTTCAATGCGCCCGCGATTGAAAAGCGGCCGGGCGACCATGATGGCCGCGGCCAAGAAGAGCGCGACGCCGATCGTGTGCCGCGTCCACAGCGTGATGAGCTTTATGTCGAAGTGGGTTCGCAAATAGTAGAGAAGTCCAACCCCAACGAGGGCCGCCGGAATGCCACCGGCGAGCAAGGCAATCGTGATCTGCCAGTTCACCGTACCTTGCCGGTTGTGGAGATAGGCGCCAAACAGTTTCGTAGGAACGCTGTAGAGCAAGTCGCTGCCGACGGCGACCAACGGATTTACCTTTAACACCAGCACGAGCAACGGCGTCATAATTGCGGCGCCACCTACGCCGGTTAGGCCGACGATCGTCCCGACGACCAATCCAATGAAAACCAACTCCCAGTTCACGAAAGAGGGGCCTCCTGCATAGAAAAAGGATGACCTAAGCTAACAAGTCCAAAGAATAATAACCCAAGTTAACGATAATTGAAAGGGGGAGGCGCTTTCGGGCTCCTATACCGGGCGTTCGAAAAGCCAGCGCGTAATCGCGGCTTTGACCAGTCGATGCTCCACGGCGTGCAGGCGCTCCATCACCGACGCCTCTTCTTCTTCGGCCTCGACGCGCAGCGGTTTTCGCGCGAGTACTGGACCACGATCGGTTGCCGGCGTCACGCGATGAACCGTCGCTCCTACCCACCGGCTGCCGGCGGCGAGCGCATCGTGGACGGCGCGCGGACCGCGAAATGCTGCGATACGCGTGCCATCGGGGAGTCCGACGTCGTCACAACTCGGATCGAGCGGCAAAAACGCCGGATGAAGGTTGAGCATTTCGGGGAATGCCGCCACGAACGCATCCGAGAGCAGATGCATCCAGCCCAGCAGCACCACGAGATCCGGCCTTTCGAAACGTACGGCTTCGAGCAGCCGCGCGTCGTACTGCGCGCGCATCTCTTCCTTGCGACGCCACTCCACCACGTGCACGCCCGCTACTCCGGCCGCGCGCGCTCTTTCGATCGCGTACGCGCGTGCTTCGTTGCTCACCAGTGCCACGATCTCGATCGGAAGGCTACCGTCGCGAGAAGCATCCGCGACGGCTTGAAAGTTACTCCCATTGCCCGAGGCCATCACCACCGCGCGCGGCTGCGGCGCGAGCAACGCGGCTCGATCGAACTCTTCTGCGACGATCGCGCCCACGGAATCGGCGTAGTATCGCACGAGTCCTTCGCCGCTCACCGCGGGAATCAAGGCGCGAGCATACCCGCGTTCGCGCAGCGCTTGCAGCGCCTGACGTAAAATGAAAACGCCTAGCCCAGTCTTGCGCTCTTCTCCAACGACGCCAAAGGGGCCGAAGAGCCCGACGTCGCGCTCGCGTGCCAGCCCGTTGAGCCAGCGATACTTTAGCCCTCGCGCATCGAGCGTGGCGAAGCCGATCGGTGCGTCCTCGCGGCGGGCGACGATATTGACGCCCGCTGCGGCTTCCGAGCCCCACGTGGAGCTAAAAGTCTCGTCGATCCATGCCAGCGTGCGATCGTCGGCAACCTCCACCTGGATTGCCGGCGCGTCGCCGGATATCGTGGACAGATCGACGATGAGGTTGGAGAGCGTCTGCACGTCAGGGATGAACGACGACGCGCGGTTCCTCGCCGATACGCGATTCGATCCAGCCGACGACCTTCGCGCCGGGAACCGCGGCGATCGCCGCCGCCGCATCCGTGACCGGCACGACGAGCGTGAAGCCCACGCCCATATTAAAGATGCGATACCGTTCCTCGCCCAAATCGCCGCGTCGCACGAGCTCCGCAAGAATCGGCGGAACGCTCCAGCGCTGCTGTTCGAAAACCGCCTTGACGTTCTCCGGCAGCGTGCGCGGAAGGTTTTCCAGCAGCCCGCCGCCCGTGATGTGCGCCATCGCCTTGACGTGCGCCACGCGCTGGATTACGCGTACGGATTGAAAGTACGACGGATGTTCGGCGAGCAGCGCGTCGGCATACGTTCCACCGTCGAACGGAGCGTTCCACTCGTCACTCGCGATCAGCGAGCGTGCGAGCGAATAGCCGTTGGTATGCAGCCCAACTGCGGGCAAGCCGATAATCGCATCGCCCGGTTCGACGCCACCCAGCTTCTCGAGCGCTTCGATCTCCACGATACCTACGATCGTTCCCGCGAGATCGAAATGTGCCGGTTGATAGAGCCCCGGCATCTCAGCGGTTTCGCCGCCAAGCAGCGCGCAGTTGTGACTGCGGCAGGCCTGCGAGCACCCGCTCACAATCTCGGCAGCCACCGCAGGATCGAGTTTTCCTACTGCGAGGTAATCCAAGAAGAAGAGCGGCGACGCGTTGCAAACCAGGATGTCGTTAACGCAGTGATTGACCAGGTCGGCGCCGACCGTCGCGTAACGTCCGAGCTCGGCCGCAATAACAACCTTGGTGCCGACGCCGTCCGTGGACGCGACGAGCGCGCGGCTGCGGTCGCCGGGGACGCGAAAGAGTCCCGCAAAGCCGCCGATGGCTTCGAGTTGGTCGGCGTGGCGCCATGGGCCAAGCACCTGGGCGTAACGCGCCACCGCTTCGTTGCCCGCGTTAACGTCAACGCCGGCTCGCGCGTAGCTATCCGAACCCGTTTTTTGCTCGGGACGAGGATTCTCCCAGCTTTCTGCCATAGGCTGGCAGTAGTTCACCATCGGAAAGGTCCACCATGCAAGTTCGTCTTACTCATGATGCGCCCGGCCACGTGCGCACGGGAGCGCTCGTCGTTCCCTTCTTCTCCGATAATTCGCTCGAAGGCGTCGCCAAAGAGATCGACGCCAAACTCGGCGGTGTAATCGCCGACGCGCTGGCCGCCAAAGAGATCCAAGGGCGTCTTGGCGAGCACGTCCTCGTTTATGCGAAGGACGAGCCGTATCGTCGCGTTCTCGCGATTTCACTCGGCGAGCGTTCGCGCTTCGAACCGCACTTTCTCGCACGCTACGCGGGCAGCGCCGTGCGTTACCTGGGTCGCCGCAACGTCGAACAGATCGCTATCGCGCTCCCGATACAGGCACAAGGCCAGGAAGCCGCATGCGCATCATTTGTGAGCGAGGGCGCCGTCACCGGCGTCTTCGAGACGACGCTCTACCAGGAGAAGCCCGATCGCCGTAATGCAACGAACGAGGTAACGATTATCGCAGGCGATCTCGACGAAGCCGAACTCGAGCGCGGAATCGCCCGTGGAACCGCCCTTGGCGACGCGGTGAACTTAGCCCGGCGCCTGGCGATTACGCCGGCCAACTTGATGACGCCGACGCGCCTGGCCGAAGAAGCGGCGAAAGTCGCCGAGCAAAATGGACTCGAAATCGACGTCCTCGATGAAGCGCGAGCGAGCCGCGAAGGTATGGGCTCGTTTCTCTCCGTGGCGCAAGGCAGTGCGCAGCCCCCGAAGTTCATCGTGATGCGTTACACGGGCGATCCGTCGAGCAAAGAGCTGCTCGCACTCGTCGGCAAGGGAATCACGTTCGACACGGGCGGCATCTCGATCAAACCCGCCGAGCGAATGGAGGACATGAAGTACGACATGTCCGGTGGCGCCGGCGTGATTGCGGCGATGTACGCCATCGGGAAATTGAAACCAAAGCTCAACGTGGTCGGCATCGTTCCGGCGACGGAGAACATGCCGGGAGGCAAGGCCACCAAACCGGGCGATATCGTAACCGCGATGAACGGCAAGACGATCGAGGTCATCAATACCGATGCCGAGGGCCGCTTGATCTTGGCCGACGCGCTCTGCTATGCGAACAAACTCGGCGCGACGAAGATCGTCGATGCCGCGACGCTCACCGGCGCGTGCGTGATCGCGCTCGGCCACGCGTCGTCGGCCGCCGTCACGAACGATGATGCATTCGCCGCGCAGTTCTTAGCGGCCGCCAAGCCCACCGGCGAGCGTTACTGGCAAATGCCGTACTACGAAGACTACACGAGCGCGATGAAAAGCGACATTGCGGACTTGAAGAATACCGGTGGACGTCCCGCCGGCACGTTAACCGCCGCCGCTTTCCTGCGGGAGTTCGTCGACAAGACGCCGTGGGTGCATCTCGATATCGCGGGAACTGCCTATCTCGACACCGACTCGCCCTGGCTGGCGAAGGGCCCGACGGGAACGCCCGTTCGCGCGTTTCTCGCGCTCGTCGAATCACTCGCCGGTCAACCCCTCCTTCGACAGGCTCAGGATGACAAAGGTGAGGGCGGTGTCGTGTCGGCGGCAACGGTGCGAGGTCTTCCGAGCTGAAGGTGTGAGCGGCGAAAGCGCTCGTCCGTACGAACCGGAGAAGAATCCGGCGATCCGCCGTTTGACGGCGGGCGCCATCAAGCGCCGAAAGGGAAAAACACTCTTTCCAATTGCAACCGCTTACGATGCGCCGTTCGGGCAGTTTGTCGAACGAGCCGGCATCGACGTTATCTTGGTCGGCGACAGCGTCGGCAACGTCGTTTTAGGCTTCGACGAAACGACGCCGGTAACGCTCGAGAGCATTCTCTATCACACGCAGGCCGTCGTGCGCGGAACGACGCGCGCGCACATCATGGCCGACATGCCTTTCGGTTCCTACCAGGTCAGCAACGAAGACGCATTGCGTTCCGCGATTCGACTGGTTAAAGAGGGCGGAGCGTGTTCGGTGAAGCTCGAGGGCGGTCGCGACCAAACCGATCGCATCCGCGCGATCACCGGCGCCGGCATTCCGGTTGTCGGGCACATCGGCGTGACACCGCAGACGGCCGGGCTCGGTCCGGGCTTCAAAATGCGCACGCATCGCGACCGGCTAATTGACGACGCGCGCTCCGTCGAAGCCGCCGGCGCGTATGCGATCGTTCTCGAGGTCGTGGATTACGAGATCTCTCGCGAGATTACCGAGATGTTGTCGATTCCGACGATCGGCATCGGCGCCGGTCCGCACTGCGATTCACAGGTGCTCGTGCTCCACGATATCCTTGGCATGTATCCCCATTCACCGAGCTTCGCCAAACGGTATGCCGAGATCGGGGAACTCGCGACCCAAGCCCTGGAGAGCTACGCCCAAGAAGTCCGCGAGCGAATCTTTCCCCCCTAGCTCTTCGTGCCCACCAGTTGGCACTCTGCGGCGCTACGGTGACGGCATGCTAGAAACGAACGACTGGTCCGACCCTTTGGTTATCGCGTTGCGCGCTTTCGAACGCGTCCTTCTTGCGTCCGACGAAAGCCCTCGAGCGCGTCGAGCCGCCTCCGAATTGCGCGCAACTCCTCTACGAGCGCAAGACCGCCCGTCGCCAAGTGACCGGCCTCCGCCGGCAACGGTGATTCCTTTGCGTCCTCGCCGTCGCTAGGCGGCGCCTCGCGAACGCGAGCACCGGCGCGCTCGAGCGCAGCGGTGATAAAGCTTTGGGCGCGGACCCGCGCGGCTTCGCCGGACTTGCGCCCGAGCGGGCGCACCTCCACGAACATCGCCGACTTGTTTGCCTCGACGAAGAGCCGCGCTTCGTCTCGCTCCAGGCCGAAGAGCGTCTCGGCGGTCGTTCCGAGTGCGCGCGCAATGCGAACGACGATGCTGATTGAGGGATTCAGCCGTTGATCGGCCTCGATCTTGAAAAGCGTCGGGTGATTAACCTCGGCGCGGCGAGCTAACTCGTTCTGGGACCATCCTAGAGCACGGCGTCGCGCGGCGATTCTCTTTCCCAGCGTCACTCATCTGGACTGTAGCGCCGCAGAGCCTTGGCCCTTGAACCGTCTGGTCTTGACTCCTGGTTCCTAGGCCGGGGAAGCCTGTGGCGAGCTATGCAACTGATGGGCCGCGGGCACGTTCGGGTATTCACCGACGAAACAGCCGAGGCACATCTCGCTGCGGTCTCGTCCAACCGAAGCAATCAATCCCGCGAGGCTGAGATAGCCCAAGGAATCTGCGCCCGTCTTGGCTCGGATCTCTTCCACCGTGAAGTTGGCCGCGATGAGCTCCCCATAGGTCGCCATGTCGACGCCGAGATAGCAGGGGTGCTTGATCGGCGGCGAGGTGATTCGTAAATGCACTTCCAGGGCACCCGCCTCGCGCAGCAGCGCGACGATCCGCGGCGTGGTCGTGCCGCGCACGATCGAGTCGTCCACGACGATCACGCGGCGGTCGCGCAGATTCTCGACGAGCGGATTGAACTTTAGATGCACGCCGCGAGCGCGCATGTTCTGATCCGGGCTGATGAAGGTCCGGCCGATGTAGCGGTTTTTGATGAGACCTTCGATATATGGAAGCCCGCTCTCGGCGGCATAACCGATGCCGCCCGCGACCGCGGAATCGGGCACCGCCATCACGACGTCCGCGTCGACAGGATGCTCCTTGGCCAACTGGCGCCCCATCGCGTAGCGCGCCATGTAGACCGAGCGGTCGTTGAGCTGCGAATCCGGCCGCGCGAAGTAGATATACTCAAACGTACAGAGCGCCGGCTGTGCGTCTTCAACCGGTGTTTGGTACGATTCCAAGCCATCCGCGCTGATGCGCAGGATCTCGCCGCGCTCGATCTCGCGCACGTACTGCGCGCCGATCGTACCGAGCGCACACGACTCCGACGCCACGACGAAGCCGCCGTCGCCGAGTTTTCCCAGACATAACGGCCGCACGCCCCACGGATCGCGAAACGCATAGAGTTCGTCTTGCGTGCAGAGCACGGTCGAGTACGCACCGCGCGCCTGGGCGAGCACCGACTCGATCCGCTGCAGCATCGTGCCCTTGGACTCGACGATCAGCTTGGCCATCACTTCGGAATCCGAGCTGGCCTGCATCACCGTCGTCGGCGCGAGCGATTCGCGAAGCTCGTCGGTGTTGGTGAGGTTTCCGTTGTGCGCGAACGCAAAGTCGCCGAGCTCGGTGCGCTCGAGTAGCGGCTGCGCGTTGACGACGATCGAGGAGCCGGTCGTCGAGTAGCGCGTGTGTCCGATCGCGACGTAGCCGCTAAGATCGCTTAAGATGTCTTCGTCGAAGATGGCGCCGAGCAGCCCCATCTCCTTGTGCGAGCGGATCGTGCCGCCATCGGCTGCGGCGATGCCGGCGGACTCTTGCCCGCGGTGCTGCAGCGCGTATAGCGCGAAAAACGCGAGCCGCGCGGCGTCGCGTCCGGGTGCGAAGACCCCCGTTATCCCGCACATCTTACGCCATTATACCAGTCCGCTAGTCTGAAGAGCGCCTCCCCCCGAAAATCTGGAGCAGAGCGAGGAAGATATTTATCGCATCGAGGTAGATGCTGGTCGCCATCAGGACCGGCGTCAATCCGTCGCCGCCGGCGCGCAGCCGCGCGAAGTCGATCAAGACCAAGCCTGAAAAAATGGCGAGCGTCAACCACGCATAGGTTTCCGGATGGATGAACTTCACGAAGATCGAGATCACGCCGATCACGATTAGGCCCAGCAGCGCGATCATGAAGATACCCTGGAAACGGCGCAGGTCGAGGCCCGTAGCGTACACGATGGCCGCCAGCGCGAACATCCCGAGTCCCGTCGTCAGGGCGGCGTTGACCACGACGTCCGGACCGAGGGCGCGGACGTACTGGCCAATCACCGGAGCGATCCCGACGCCCTCGCAGAAGGTGAATGCATAGAAGAGCAGCAGCGACAGCGCCTCGTTGCGGCGCACGGCATTGATGGAGATGAGCAGAACGAAGCCGACAATCATCGCGATGAGGCCCACACCCGGCGCGAGATCTTGGAAGAGCCACGCCGCAAGCGCCGTTATGCATAAGCCGAGTGCCGTGATTCCGAGAACCTGTGCCAGCATCGAACGCGCGGGAACTGCCGGCGCGAGCGGTTGCCCGTATTGGTTTTGCGGTTGAAAGCCAAAAGCCATGACGTCTTCTACTATCCTTTCTCGGCTGCGCTGGTTTCAGTTCGTCATCCGCGCCGTCTAACCGTGTCGGCCGACCCAAGGGAGCGAGCGGCGGCTCGTGGAACAACGAGCACTTCAAATGCTCCGCTGGAGTGTGGTTCTGCTCGCAGTGCTTTGCGCGGCGCCTTTGCGCGCCGCGGCGTCCGCATCCGCAACGCAAGCCGATCAGCCCCCGGCCGGCCTCGTTCCCACCGACGTGCGCCTCGGGCAAATCCTTGCCGACCACGAAAAGGCGATCGGCACGCGGCCTGCGGGCGTGCACGATAGCGTCGTCGAGCATTGGGGCTTTACCGATGCCGGAATGAATGGCGTCGAGGACCTACAGCGCGACGGCACCGACTATCATTCACGAATCGCCTACGGCCCCTTTCTCGACGAATACGGTCAGCGCGGGGAAAGCCGCTGGCATCAAGATTCCAACGGTTTTACATCCGCGACAACCGAGATTGACGAACGGAGCTTCTACGCCACGCGGGTCACCGAAGACGCGGCGGATCCAAAAAACGACGCATCGGTTATAGGAAAGACGACCGGCTCGCATCCGGCCTACGTCGTAGAAGTAAAGCGGGCCGGCCACAAGCACGCGGAGTTCGTCTTCTACGACGTCGGCACGGCACAAGTCGTTCGGGTCGAAGCTCCGGGCGAGAAGCGCCGGCTCATTGAAACCTTCGACGATTTCCGCGCCACCGACGGAGTCTTTCGGCCGTGGCACGTCCACGATACCGACGGCCGCCCAGAGCTCGACGACGACTGGAGACTCACCTCGCTGCAGCAGGGCGTGAGTATCGCCGAAGCGGCCTTCGAGATGCCTGGAAACGTGCCGCACGTCTCGCCGCCGTCCTCGCCCTCACAACTGCCGGCCAAAATGATGTACGGTGCCTACATCGTTCGTCTCGAGGTTGCAGGTCGCGGCCTCGACTTTTGGCTGGACTCGAGCGCGAGCGACTCGATCATTGACTGGGATGTTGCGCGAGAGATGGGGCTTCCCGATTACGGCCACGTGACCCATCTTGCCGACGGAACGAAGGTCCCCTATCGGACGAAACTCGCGCAGGCGAACGTTGGCGGCGTGACGCTAAACGACTTTACTCTTACGAGCGAAGACTTCACCTACCAGCCCAACTACAATACGAAGGTCGTCGGAGTTCTGGGTTACGATTTCTTCGCCGCCAACGTGCTGCACTTGGACTTCACCAGCGGCATCGTCGAGGCGCTTCCGCTCGCGCAGTTCGCCTCGGGCAACCCAACCGGGGCGAGCGTTGACGTTCCGTTTACACTGGATGACGGCATCCCGTTCGTTCGCGCGGGGATCGGCGACATCATCACCGATCGCGCTTTGCTCAGCACGACCGTGCCATTTAGCTTCGTCTTGGGCAGCTTCGCCGACGCCCATCCCTCGGAGGTAGCGGATCGTTCCGGAAAGCAGCACGCGCAAGGCATTCTGCCGGTTGCGGGCGCGGAGAGCTACGGCGTCAAGATCGAAACCTGGATCGCGCTGCTTTCGCACTTTCGCTTCGCGCTGGCAGACTATCGGCAGATCGGCATCCCGGCCACGAATTGGCCGATGACGGTGGGGAATCATTCGGTCGACGCCATCATCGGCACCGACTACTTGCGATACTACGACGTCTACTTCGAGTATCCATTCGGGCGCTTCACCGTCAAGCCGAACGCACTCTTCTTCAAGACGTTCAAACCAAATGGTTAGCGCACGCGCGATCGCGCCCGGCGCGATTGCCGTGCTGCTGCTCGCCTCACCTCTCGGCGCAGACGAACCAGACGTCTCACCACCGCCCGGCGTTGCTCCGTCGACGATGACGCTCGAGCGCCTTGTCACCGCTATTCGGCACGCGCAGGGAACGCTTGCGCACGGAATCGCTCCAACCCGCCGCGAGCAGTGGAAGATCTCGTTTGGCGCGTTGACCGGAACGCTGACCTACGTGCAAGCGGGCAAGAACTATCGGGCCAACCAAACACTCGGGCCCGACTCGAAGGCGTGGGGATTCTCGGGCGGTGGAGCGTGGCACATGAATGCCAACGGCCAAGTTGCAATCGATTCAGGATTGCACCGCTCCGACGCAATCGACGATGCGGCGGTCGCGCGTCGCGGCGCCGGCGTCACGCTTCTTGGTCGCGTCGCCCAGCCGGTCGAGGCATACGTCGTGCGAGTCGACCCTCCAGGCGGCCGCCTCCAGTACCGTTTCTATGATGTCGTGACCTTTCGGCTCGATCGCGTCGAGGAGATTCGCGACGGTCGTCGGCTGACGCTCACTTTTGACGATTACCGCGCCACCGACGGACTGGTCGAGCCGTGGCACATCCACACCACCGACGGCTTTCCGACCAACGACGGCGATCGCGTGCTGTCCGCGCTCGAAGTTGGCTCCGCCGTGGCTCCGGCAGAGGTCGCAATCCCGTCCGACCGGCCCGGCTTAATCCCGGCTGCCTCGCTGCCTGCGCAGATTCCCGCCACGCTATCGGGCGACGCCTTTGTGGTTCCGGTCAAGCTGGGTGCATATACTGTCAACTGCATCTTTGACTCGGGAGCCGATGGTGTCGTCATCGACTCTGCCGTAATTGCCGCTCTCGGCCTAAAAAGCTATGGCCGCATCACAAGTGAAACTGCCGGCACGTACGTGGAAAGTGACGTTGTGATCCCCGCGATGTCCATCGGCACCATTACGCTCAACGACGTGCACGCGCGCAGCCTTCCATTCACGCAGTGGACCGATACGGGTAAGCCGATCGCGGGGCTTTTGGGATACGACCTGATCCGCGGGGCGGTCTGGCATCTCGATTATGCCCACGGCACGCTCCAGGCGTTGCCGCCGGCGACGTTCACGCCGCCGGCGCAAGCCCACGCACTCGTCGTAACCTTCGATGACAACGTACCGGCGATCGACCTTACGATTGACGGTCTAGCGGGGCCGGCGTTCGTGCTTGACACCGGAGCCGACCGCAGCACGATCTTTTCAGGCTACGCCAACGCTCATCCGCGCGAGCTACGCGATCGCGGGCTCGGCGAAGCAATGAACGACGCCTTTCCGTTCATCAACGATTTCTCGGGAGTCGGCGGCACGGTCGACTACCGGCCCTTACAGGCCGGGCCGCTCGTGGTGAGCGGATGGAGTTTTCCGCAGTGGCTCTTCGAGGTAACGCAAAATGACGCGTCGTTCGAGCTAGAAGACTACGACGGCCTCATCGGCCAGGATTTTCTTCGCAACTTCGACGTCTACTTAGATTATCCGCACTCGAAGGTGTATCTCGTACCCAACGACCGCTTTCGCGCGCGTTGGGGAGGCTAGTCTTCGAGTGCGGCGATATCGGTGCGATAGGTCAAGGCGGCACCGCCGAGCCGCCGCGCCAGGCTTCTTACGCTTGCGTACGCGCGCGTCCTTGCTTCGTCGAGCCTGTCGGCCAGCGCGGTAACGGTAAGCACGCGACCACCGCCGCTGCTGACGGTTTCGTCGACCAGCGTCGAGGCTCCCCAGAATGCCTGGCAGCCGTCCTCGAGCGTGACATCGGAATTCAAACCCCGCAGCGGCGTACTGCTTCGCGGGTAATCGCTGGTCGCGAGAACTACTCCGACGCAGCATTGGGCCGAGACCGTCGCCAGCGAAAGATCCATCGCACCCTGCGCCGCCGAGTGCAAGAGCAGCGCTAAATCGCCGCCGATGCGCGGCATCAGTACTTGCGTCTCCGGATCTCCAAAACGCGCGTTGAACTCGATGACGTGCGGTCCGTCGGCGTTCCACATCAGCCCGCAATACAAAACCCCGACGTACTCTTCTCCTTCTGCAAGAAGTCCTCGCAACAAGGGGGCGAGAATGCGTTCGCGCACGCGAGCGTCGAGATCGTCGGGGAGGCCGGCCGGCGGGGAGTAGGCGCCCATGCCGCCGGTATTCGGTCCGGTGTCGCCATCGCCGGCGCGCTTGTAATCGCAGGCAGCGGCGAACGGAACGATCGCGCGACCGTCGCAAATTGCAAAAACGCTCACCTCGCGGCCGGCGATCGGTTCTTCGAGCAGCACGTCGAGCCCGCCACCGGGAACCTTGCTGCTCGCATACCAATCGGTTACCACGGCGCGCGCCGCTTCGGCGCCGGGCGTGACGATTACGCCCTTACCGGCGGCAAGTCCGTCGGCTTTAACGACGACTCCGCCCCGCCACTGCGCCAGCGCGTTGCGGGCTCCGTCGAGCGAATGTACCAGCAACGCCTTGGCCGTCGGAATGCCGTGACGTTCCATGAAACGCTTGGCGAAGATCTTGCTCGATTCCAAACGTCCGGCGGAGCGGTTGGGACCGAATACCGCGATTCCGGCCTCGCGAAGACGATCTCCAACGCCGGCGGCAATGGCCGTCTCCGGTCCGAGAACGACCAGGTCGATGCCTTCTCGAAGCGCGCGGTCCGCCAACCCTTTACCGTCGGTCGCGGAAATCTCCCAGTTTGCTCCGCGTGACGCCGTCCCCGCATTTCCGGGCGCAGCAAAAATCGCTTCACAGGACGGCGACTGCGCGAGCCGCCACGAGAGCGCGTCTTCGCGCGCGCCGTTACCGACGACGAGGATTCGCACGCGTTACTCCCACTCGACGGTAGCGGGCGGCTTCGTCGTGATATCGTAGGCAACGCGATTGACGCCACGCACTTCGTTGACGATCCGAGCCGACATGCGCTCCAAGAGCGCATGCGGCAACCGCGCCCAATCGGCCGTCATGCCGTCCTCGCTGGTAATCGCTCGAATCGCGACGAGGTTCGCATACGTTCGCCCGTCGCCCATGACGCCAACGCTCTTGACCGGCGTCAGCACGGCAAAATACTGCCACGGGTGCGGATCGAGCTTGGCGGAATCAATCTCTGCACGCACGATCGCATCGGCCTCTCGAACGATCGCCAGACGATCTTCGGTCACGTCGCCGATGATCCGCACCGCTAAGCCCGGACCGGGGAACGGCTGGCGGCCGACGATTGCAGGAGGGAGTCCGAGCGCCGTGCCGAGCTCGCGCACTTCGTCCTTAAAGAGCGCGCGCAGCGGCTCGATCAGCGTGAGATTCATTTCATCGGGCAGGCCGCCGACATTGTGGTGCGATTTGATCTTTTGGCCGGTCTTGCTTTGCGGCGTCTTCGACTCGATCACGTCGGGATAGAGCGTGCCCTGCACGAGATACTTGACGCCGGGAATCTTCGCAGCCTCCGATTCGAAGACGGCGATGAACTCGTGACCGATGGCCAGCCGCTTGCGTTCGGGATCTTCGATGCCGGCCAGTTTGTGCAGAAACCGCTCGCGCGCGTCGACCGCGACCACGTTGAGGTGCAGCACCTCTCGAAACGCGGCGACGACTTCTTCGGCCTCATTTTTTCTCAGCAAGCCGTGATCGACGAAAATGCAGGTCAGCTGTTCGCCGATCGCGCGCGCGACCAGCGTCGCGGCCACGGCGGAATCCACCCCGCCGGAGAGCGCGCAGATCGCTTTGTCGGTGCCGACGCGTTCGCGGATATCGCGCACCGAGCTGTCGAGGAAGGACTCCATCTTCCAATCGCGGCCCAAGCCGGCGATCTCGTGCAGAAAGTTGTCGAGAACGGTCCGTCCGTGCTCGGTGTGCACGACCTCGGGATGAAACTGCACGCCGTAGATCTTCTTCTCCGGGTTGCCTATCGCGGCGACGTGACAGCGCGCAGTCGACGCCAACGCGCGATACCCGTCAGGGAGCGCGACAACGGAATCGCCGTGCGACATCCACACCCGCGATTCTTCCGGGACGCCATCGAAGAGCGGCGTCTCGCGATCGCCGACGACGAGCGTGGCCGGACCGTACTCGGCCTGATCGAGCGGCACCAGCTCGGCGCCGATGTCGCGAGCCAGGAGCTGCATGCCGTAGCAGATGCCGAGAATCGGCACGCCCGCCTCCACGATCTCGGGATCCATCCTCGGCGCACCCTCCGCCAGCGTGCTTTCGGGGCCGCCCGAGAGAATCAGCGCCGCGGGCCGGCGCAACGATAGCGCGTTCCAGGTGACGTCGAACGGTACGATCTCGCAGTAGACGCCCAGCTCCCGCGTCCGGCGCGCGATCAACTGACTGTATTGTGCGCCGAAGTCCAGGATCAGAACGGTTGGCGGCATCGCCCTCCTTTAGGCAGCGGCGGCGGCAGCCGCGGCGTGAAGCGCGGCATCATAGTCCGGTTCGTTGGCAACTTCCGGCACGATCTCCACGTACGAGACCATTGCGTCTTTGCCGATCACGACGATGGCGCGCGCCAAGAGGCCGAGCTCGGCGATGAGCAGTCCGTAGTTCGTGCCGAAGTTGCGGTTACGATAATCGGAGAGCATGTCGAGCTGGACGTCGCCCTCGGCAGCGCACCAGCGGGCCTGCGCGAACGGCAGATCCATGCTGACCACGGCGGCTTTCACTCCTTCGGGAAGCTCCCCCAAGCGCTGATTGAACTTCTTGGACTCGAGCGAGCAAACACTCGTGTCGAGCGAGGGCACGACGATGAGCAATGCGGCCCGCTTGCCCTCATCGAGCAGAATCTCCGGAGTGACGGTCGAGAGATCGCCGGAGGTCAGCGCAAAACTCGGGGCCGGATCGCCGCGGCGCAGCGCGGGGCCCAGCAGCGTCATCGGCTGCCCTTTGAACGTTACCACGCCGGCACGCTCTTGGACGTTGTCAGTGGTCATGTACGATCTCCATAAAAGCGAATGAATTTAGGTCAACACGTCTTGGAGTCGTTTGGTGTCGCGGGCCATTACGACTTCCATCGCAATCCGCTCGCCTACCGAGACGTCGCGGCCCCAGCGATACGCCGAATATGGGGTGAATCGCGTCCCCGGCGAGCCCGGCACGCGTAACGAAACGTCGTAGCAGACGAGCTCCTTCGGAGGTCCGGCGGCAACGATGCATTGCAGCGCGAACGGCCCGATGACTCCGGGGGGCTGCGCCTCGCGCGCAGCCCGGACGAAACGCTCGCCCATTTCGAAGGCCGGCTCCAGCATTGACTCCACGACGGTCGTCGCGATGTGGCCCACTTCTTCTAAGCGCATCGTTATTCCACGCATCGCCTCGAACGCACTCGGCGGTACGCTGCGAAAGCCCTCCAAGTTCGTCTGGCGTCGCGTATCGGTTCCGGAAAGCTCGAGCTCGCCGAGAATCGGCGAGTAGAAAAAATTGAGGTTCACCGACGGGCCGAGCACGTATTCCTCGATTCTCGCCGAAGCGAGCCCGCCGGCGCTCAAAATACCTTCGTCCATCATGTGATCGGCGGTGGCGCGGTACTCTTCGGGCGACGACGCGAGAAAGAAGGCCCGCTCGAACGAGACGCGCGCGTGCGGTGCCTTGACCATCACGAGACGGTCGATGTCGTCGGGTGACGCGAACCGGCGCGGATGGCGAATCCCGGCGGCTCGCATCAAAGCATATTGGTCTTCACCTTTGTCACCCTGAGCCAGCTTGCCCTGAGCGGAGTCGAAGGGAAGGGTGCGTTCTTCGGCACGCAAGAGATGCCGGTTCCCGAAAAACGGGACGAGCATGCGCCGTTCGATCTCATCGTACTCAAACTGCTGGTGGAGGTAGACTTCGAACGAACGGTTTGCAACGAAGATCACGTTCTGCTCGAAGAGCCGCCGCTGCACGTCCTCGTTCAATATCTCGGGAAAGTCTTGCAGCTCGAGCACGCCGTCCACGCAGCCACGGCCCACCGGACTTTCCTCGCGGACAAAATAGCGGGAATAGGTTTTTTCGCGCCCCTTCGCCGTAACGATGAGGTTGCGCAATCCTTGCGCGCGCGCACCGGAGGCAACGTCAAGGGCCGAATGGCTCCCGATGGAGCAAAGCGTCAGACGCGAAACATCGTACGCGTCCAGTGCCCGGGCGACGTACTCCTCGCTCATCGGCGGCTCATTCGGCGCGAAGCTTCCCACCCATGCGCCGCCAGACGATTGGCGAGTAGATGCCGACGATGACGATGCCGCTGAGCGTTACGGTGAGCGCGCATGTCAGGGTAACCCCCGATGGCGCCGCCGAAAAGATCGAGATGCCGCCACGGCCCGAGGGAAAGGCTGGAAGCAAATACGGAAAGAGGGTGCCGGCCGCAGCGGTCAAGAGCGTCGCGACGAAGGCCAGCGACATCGCGAAGGCGCGCTCCGGACGCTGCGATCGCGCACCCCACCACACGCCCGGCAAGCGCGGCGAGCGAAAGCAGCGGCATCGCAAGGAGCCAGCGCGCGACGCCGCCATGCACCGCAAACGTTGCGGCCGTAACCGCGAGGTACAGCGGCAAGACCGCCCACCAAAGCGTCCGCAGCATTCGCGCGGCTCGCAAGCCAAGGTCGCCGTCGAGGCGCAGCGCGGCGAAGGCGGCGCCGTGCTGGGCGAGCGTCGCCAGCGCGAAGACGCCGACGAGCAGGGCGTACGGATTGAGCAGGAACGCGAACGTCCCCGCGAAGTAGCCCGCCGCATCGAGCGGCACGCCGCGTAATAGATTTCCCAATGCGATGCCGAAAACGAAGATCAAGAGCGCGCTCGAGCCCGCGAAGGCGGCATCCCAAAACTGATGCCAAATCTCCGACGGGAAATGCTCCCTCAGCTCTAGCGCGATGCCGCGTAACATCAGCAGCCACAGCACGATGATGAACGGCAGATAGAATCCCGAGAACGCCGCGGCGTAGGCTGCAGGAAAGAGCGCGAAGAGCGCCGCCGCGGCGGCGATGAGCCAGACCTCGTTGCCGTTCCAAAACGGCCCAATGCTGGCCATGGCCGCGCTGCGGTCGCGCTCGCCGCGCGCGATCAGCGCGCCGACGGTTGCCACGCCGAGGTCGTAGCCGTCGAGCATCACGTACATCGCGAACATGAACGCGACCGTAACAAAGGCCGCGACGCTCACGCGGCCTTCTCGCGCGATGGACCCAGCCCGATCTCCCGCAGCGTGAGATACAAGAAGAGAAAGCCGAGCAAGAAATACATGCCTGCAAAGCCGATTAGCGTGAAGATCGTCTCCCCGTTCGAAACGGTCGGCGAGCCGCCCGCGGCCGTCTTCATCAAACCGTAAACGATCCATGGCTGGCGCCCGACCTCGGTGGCCACCCAACCGGCTTCGTTGGCAATGAACGGAAACGGCATGAGCAGCATCAGAATCCAAAGCATCCAGCGAGCGCTCCAAAGCCTTCCAAACGCCAGCAATAGAACCGCGACCGTTGCGGCCGCGGCAAAGATCGTGCCGAGACCGACCATGATGTGATACGCATAGTAAGTCAGTTCGACGGGGGGCCACAGTTCGCGCGCATACGCGTCGAGCCCATTGACGTTGGCTTTGTAGTTTCCGTAGCTGAGAAAACTCAAGAAATCGGGGACGAAGATCGGATCTATCAAGCGCTTGCGCGCGACGTCGGGCATCCCGATGATTGCCAGCGGCGCCTCGCGCTCGCTCGTGAAGAGGCCCTCTTCGGCGGCGAGCTTGACCGGCTGATACTGCGTCACGTCTCGCCCGTTGCGATCGCCGGTCGGAAATACCACGATCAACGAAAAGGCGAAGGCCACGATGCTCCCAGCGCGAACGAGCCGCCGCCCGACCGCCTCATCCCGGCGTGACAGCAAGTAATACGCACCGACGCCCGCCACGATGAAACCTCCGGCAAGAATCGCGCCGGAGAGCACGTGCGCAAACTGCCAGTACGAAAACGGCGAAAAGAGCACCCGCCAGATATTCTCCAAAAGGATCGTGCCGTCGGCCGCGATGCGATAGCCGACCGGGTGCTGCATCCACGCGTTGGTGGCAACGACAAAGAAGCCCGAGAGCCAGGCACCCGCGCAGACCATCACGCCGGCCCAGGCGACGAACGTCGAAGGGAGGCCCCGCCGCCGATAAAGCAGAGCGCCGAGAAACACCGACTCGAGAAAGAACGCAAACATGCCCTCCATCGCGAGCGGTTGTCCGACAACCGAGCCGGTGTTGCGCGAAAAGGCCGCCCAGTTCGTTCCGAACTGAAACTCCATTGGAATGCCGGTGACGACGCCGGCGGCAAAGTTGATCGCAAAGATCTTCGTCCAGAAGTCGGCAATCCGCGCGGACTCTTCATCGCGTTTGCGCGCCGCCTTCCAGGTGTACGCAGCCACGAACGGCGCAAGCCCCATCGTTCCGATCGGAAAGAGGTAATGAAACATGATCGTGAAGGCAAACTGCAGCCGATCGACGAGCACGGAATCCTTGCCGTTGCCTCGCGACTACCGCGCGATCACGAACTGCGCAGCAGCTCTCGAGCCTGAGGGCTATCCTGGTATTCTACCGTCAGGATCGCCTTCAGTTGGCCGGCCGCGCGGCGAGACTGATCGTCGCTCATTCGCTGCAGCGTCGTGTAACACGAGTAGAGCAGCATCGGCAGGTCGCGATCGTGCGGGTAGACCTCCTGCATCGCCACGATCGCCTTCGCCACGCCAAACGCCTCGTCG
This sequence comes from Vulcanimicrobiota bacterium, assembly GCA_963736775.1. Taxonomy (GTDB): domain Bacteria; phylum Vulcanimicrobiota; class Vulcanimicrobiia; order Vulcanimicrobiales; family Vulcanimicrobiaceae; genus Cybelea. Next base: position 22,492 of record CAVTPY010000015.1, read on the forward strand.
CTCTCGCGATTCCCGTAATCGTAGTTCAACATGTAGTTGATCCGCTTGAGGCGGTTCTCGATCTCGAGAATCGACATACCCCGCGGCCCGAAGTACTCGTCGGCCGGCGCAAGCGTCGTAAGGTAGACGTCGTGCGGAATCGCGGTCACGGTCACGATCACCCGAATCGGATCGACCGCCTTCAAACGCGCGAGGAACGTCTGCGCGTTCGCGAGATCGCCGGCGGTGTAGCCGTCGTTACCCGGCGATACCCGCTGTGCCGAGACGACGAGCTCGTTTCCCCAGTTCGTGGGGAGATGCGCGACCGGAAAGTTGGGAGCGGCGGCCCGCTCGAAGGCCAGGCTTCGCCACGCCGGATCGTGCGTCAGCAGCCAGCCGCGCCAATTCGCCTCCACGCGGATCAGCAGTGCGTCGATATCGCCAGGATACGCCTTGATGCTCGCCGTCGCATCTTCGTCGGCGAATCGCGCGAGCTGTTCGGGATCGTCTTCGGAGTTCACGCGGGTCAGCAGCGCCTGCGCCTGCGAGACCGTCGTAAAATCTTCCGAGTGCTTCATGGCCCAGTCGGCCGCTTCTCGCACCCACCAAACCGCGCCGTCGTGGTTGGTTAGCGGATTGTAGTGCAGGCCGCTTCCGATCTGTACGGTCAAGGTTGCGAGCACGCCGTAGTTGGGATCGCTCGGATACTGCAGCGAGTACGCGCGGCCGGCGTTGAAGATCGTCGCAAGGTAGATCTCCTGGGCGCGAAAGTTCCAGCCGGCGGCGGCATCCTTCGCGTAGGCGTCCTTCATCTGCGCGTAGAGGACCGCCGGATCGGCTTCGAGCGCTGCACCGGCCTTCGCGGGCAGCGCGACGAGCCCGCAGAGGACGGCGGCAGCCACAACCCTAGACCACGCTTGAATCATCCAGCACCAAACCAAGATTGTTGGTCAGCAACGCGTTCTTGATCTCGCGGGCGATCCGGCGCCCCGTGGACATCGGTTCGGAGTAGTTCAGGTACGAATAAGGAGAGCCGTCGATAAAGAGATTCGTTCCGGCGACGATCCGTGCCGAGATCTCCATGACGTAGAAATGAATGTCCGGCGTGATGATGGTCTCGATGCAGAACGCGCCGAAGAGGCCCTTGGGGCCGCAGATTTCCTTGCTGACCCGCACTACGTCGTCGCCCATGCGCAACGCTTCGGCAAGCATAGACTCGCGAAGCGAGACCGGCTGATTGCCGACCACGACGTATGAGGGGCTAACGTCCATGCCTTCCTGCGCCGCCGCGGGAATGCGGCCCAGCGAATCCACGTTGGTCTCGTAGCGGCGGTCCATCGACATAATCTCGAGCTTGTTTTGCAGCGGCGAATAGAAATAATGAATGTAGAGCGGTACGCCGATGATGTATTCCTGAATGATGTAGGCTTCCTTGAGATGCGTGGCACGCGCTTCGAAGTCTTGGGCGTCTCTAATGAACATGTAGCCTTTGCCGCCCGCCGCCCCGTAAAGCTTGACGATAACCGGCCGGTCGATTTCCGCCCCGGAGCGAAACTGGCGCGGCAGCTTGAGGCCGGCGCGCGAGAGCCACTGCCGCTGCAGCTCGCGGCTGGCCTCCCAATCGAGCACCGCCTTGTTCCCGAAATAAGGGACCGTCATTTTCTTATGCTGCTCGAGCGAAAGATAGGCCACAAAGGACCCGTGCGGCACGATGATTGCCTTGCGACGCTCGAGCTCGTCCATCAGCGTCATGAACTCGGAGTAGCGCTCCAGCACGATTACTTCGTCGACGAACGCGAACGAGCGGTAGAGCCGCTCGGTATCGCGATTCGAGATCGCGAGCGTTCTGAAGCCTTCATCATGGGCGCCTTTGAGAATTTGCAGGGCCGAATGGGAGCCCAGCGTTGCGATCGTGTACGGCCGGTTCATATGCGCGCTCTTAAACTACTCGCTGGCGCGTGGAATGTCCCGTTCGAGCGTGCATGCATCAATAAACGGCTCGTTCGATGGCCGGATTGCACAAGAGGCGTTCGGCTGCGGCGCCGAGTGACTCGCGATCGAGGGTCGCTTCGTTCGGGCCAAAGAGGCGCCAGGCGGTAGCGGCTTTCTCTCCACCACCCTTCGACGGGCTCAGGGTGACATTGTCGAGGGGTTCGATCCAAACTTCGCCGGAGCGTGGAACCGCTTCAGCGAGCACGGTCACACAATGTTTGTTCGGATTGAAGATCGTTTCGTCGGCCTCGACGCGCTCGATGAGCGCGCCCCCCTCATCCTCGAAGAACCAAATCTCGCTGCGTTCGACTTTTTCCACAGCGATGCCGAGCCTGCGCAGCGCCACGGCTGCCGTGAACGCGGTGTTGTCGGGAATCTTGAGGCCAATAGCCACGGCTCGCATCCTTCGACTGGCGCTCAGGACGACGCCAGCGCCTGGACGAAGCTGCGAAACAGGGCCGAGCCGCCGGAGGTTGCGAGCACGTCATCGCCTTCGCAGCGGTCGAGATGGTTGAAGTTCCAGGCGTCGCGCTCGGGATGCGGCATGATTGCTAGCACGTTACCCTCGCGATTCACCAAACCCGCGCAACCGAGCGCCGATCCGTTGGGGATCGCGGTGTGGTCCACCACGCCGGTTGAATGTGCGTAGACAAAAGCGAGATGACCGCCGGTTACGATCTCGCGCAAATGCTCCGGCGTGGCAGCGAGCCGACCCTCGGCATGTGCGGCCCAAGCCGGCACGAGCGCATCCTCCGGCAACGCCGCCGTAATCGCGCAACGCGCGGGCTCGATTGCGAGCTTCAGGTAGACGTGCCGGCAGACAAAGTGCGGCGCCGGTGCGTTGCGAGTAAAAGCGGCAGTCGGCCGGCGGATCGAGCCCATCCCCGGCACCAGACCCGCTTCGAGCAGAATCTGGGCACCGTTGCAGATGCCGAAAATGAGTTTTCCACGGCCGGCCGCTTCAATGACGGAGTCCATCATGCGGTCGTGGGCCGCAATCGCCCCGGCGCGAATGCGGTCTTCATAGGCGAAGCCGCCGGCGAGCACGTAGGCGTCGTACTGCGCGAGGTCGCTCGCCTGCGACCAATGGACGAGCTCCGCGTTGCCGCCGCAGTCGCGCAGCAACCGCAGCGTTTCGTCTTCGGAGTTCGTCCCGGGAAAGACCAGAACCGCAATTCTGGCGCTCATGGATAGAGCCGCGCTAACGGTTGCGACCAGGTCTCGTACAATTGCTCGACATCGAAGCGCGTGCCGTTGACGACCAGCTCGGGGGCATCGATCGTCGTGCCGATTTGGAGCGTTCCGGTTACGTCCATTCCGCTATCGCCGGGCACTTCGCAGACGAACCCACCGGTTTCGCAGAGCGGGTTGCCAAAGTCGATCTCGGCCCCGACCTTCCGCCCCGCGAGCAAAGCATCGAAGGCCAGGCGCGCAACCGCGGTTAGCATTCCGCCATCGGCGACAACGCGGCACGAACGCATAACTCCGCGCGCAATTGCATCTCTGACAATGGCAAGCGCGGCGCGTTCGGCATCGTATTCGATGTGCGGAAGCGCTCCCTTGATGCCGAGCAACTCCGCCAGAACCGATCCGCCCCCAACGAGCTCGCGGTTTCCGATCCACAGCAGCGCCGAGCCGACAGCTTTAAATCCCGGGGTGATGACCTTCGCGATATCGTCAATCGATCCGATGCAGGCCACGATTGCCGAAGGCGGTATCGCTCGGCCGGTTGCCGCTTCGTTGTAGAGGCTGACGTTTCCGGAGACGAACGGCAGATCGAGCTCCGTTGCAGCACGTGCCAATGCCTCCACTGCCGCGACGAACTCGCCGTACTGCTCTGCTTTGCGGGGATTGCCGAAGTTGAGGCAATCGGTCAGCCCGATCGGATGCGCGCCTACGGCCACGACGCGCCGCATCGCTTCGAGCACGGCCTGCTCGGCGGCAAACGCGGGGTCGATGCGCCCGTATCGCGGATTGCCCGCAACGGCGAGCGCTACCCCGAGGCGCGAACCCGGGACCGGTGCCAACACGCCGGCGTCGGCCGCGCCGCGCGGCAGGACGGTACGGCCTCGAACGACGGAATCGTAACGCCGATAGAGCGGCTCGCGCGAGCAGACGTCGCGGTGCGCCAGCACGCGCGGGAAGATTCCCTCGATGTCCACGGCCGGAAGCTCCTGCGCGGATGCGCCGTGATAGATCTTTTCCGTATAGGGCAGCTCGTCGTGAATCGTTCCGGTGAGAAACTCGCTATCGACGTCCATCACGATGTGCTCGCGATAGTGCAGAACGTAACGCCGCTCCGCGGTCACCTCGCCGATGACGGCGGCGCGCGCGTTGTACGCCACCTCGGGCAGACCGAACTCTTCATTATATATACGCAGCAGCTCCGGGACGAACTCCGGCGGCGCTGCCCACATCATCCGTTCCTGCGTCTCGCCGACGGCGATGACTTCGGGGGGCATGCCCTCGACCGCAACGTTGACCCTGCTCAGCTCGATCCGCGCGCCGTAGCCGCCATGTGCCGTCATCTCCGCCGAACATCCCACGATTCCGCCCGCGCCGAGGTCTTTAAACGCAGCCGCAATCCCGCGCTCGCGCAAGAGCGCAAAGACGCGGTAGCTGGCGCGCATCAAAACGTTTTTGAAGAACGGATCGGGGACTTGCACGGCGCCTTTGTTGAGCTCGGCGTCACGCGCATCCAACGTTAGCGACGAGAACGACGCGCCGCCAAATCCGCTCGGGTCCGTCGCCTTTCCGACGAGCACGATCTGCCAGCCATCGGCTCCTTTGGGCACGTAGGAGTGAATGACGTCTTTCTCGTTGACGATTCCGAGTGCGACGACGTTGACCAGACAGTTCTCGTCGAACCCATGCTCGAAGTAGACGTCCCCTGCGATGTTGGGAACGCCGATCGCGTTTCCATAGGCACCGATTCCATCCACGGCCGCGCGCGCGACATGACTCTGATGCGATGCAAGGTCGTCGCATCGGCCAAAGCGCAGCGGATCGGCGACCGCGACGACCTCGGCGCCCATGCAGAGAACGTCGCGAACGATCCCACCGATTCCGGTCGCCGCCCCTTCGAAGGGGACGACTTGAGATGGATGGTTGTGCGACTCGTGCGCGACGACGACGGCATAGCGCTCGCCGTCGTGCGTGCCGAGATGCAGAATGCCGGCGTCCTCTCCCGGGCCGAGCAGCACGCGAGACCCGTTGGTGGGGAGGTTTTTTAAGAAGCGGCGGCTCGATTTATAGCTGCAATGCTCGCTCCAGGCCGCGTCGAAAGCGTGGAGCTCTACGACCGAAGGATCTCGGCCCAGCTGCTGGGCGATTCGCTGCAGCTCCTCGTCACGAAGGTTAACCAAGCGTAGCCTTCGGCGACATCGGCGGCGGCTGTTGCAGCGAAGCATCGGCGTGAAGTACGGCCGAGCGGGCATTGGCCTGCATCAGCAGCGTCCGTCCGAAAAGCACGGTGTCTTCGAATCCAAAGAGCTTCGCGCACTGCATTACTACCCGTCCGATCTCGTCGCGGCCGTCGACGACCGGCGCCGACGAGGCTGCTTCGAGCATCGACCGGAGCAACTCGTTTTCGCCGACCGGAATCACGATCAGGCGCGCGAAGCTCGCCTCGAGCTGCTGCAACAACTGAAGCACGAAGCCCGGTGTCGAGGCGGCGTTGGCCACGTGACGCACGGTCGGGACGCCGAGCTGGCCGAGGGCCGCGACGATTTCGTTCGCGCGCTCGACTTGCGAAGCAGTATCGGCAATGACGGCGACCATCCCCGAGCGCATGACCGGAAACGTTCCAACGAAATCCGCGACTCGTTCGTATGCCTGCTTGACCATCTGCAACGCCGGCTCGTCGACCGTTTCAAGGTTCCGGTAGAGCTGTTTATCAAGCATCAGCTCCTCGCGGGCTTGAGGCCAAATCCGCCACGAGTCGTTGTCGATTACATCGGCGATCACGAGCTGACCCTGATTCTCGCCGCCCGCCAGCCGCCCGAACTCGATCTTGAGATCCACCAACATGACGTCGCGCTTCCGCCATGCGTGCGAAAGAATGTCGAACGTCAATCGCGCGAGCTCCGTCATCGCACCGACTTCTTGCGGAGCGGCGATGTTGCGCGTGATGATTTGATCGGGAGCGATCATGGGGTCGTGCGCGGCATCGTCTTTCAAGAAGAACTCGATCACGTGCGGCACCAGCAGGGTCCCTCGTGCGAGGCCGGGATTGCGTTTGGCAAACGATCCGGCCGCAACGCCGCGGGTCACCACTTCGAGCGGTATCATGTTGGCGCGCCGGACGACCATCTCGTTGTTGTCGTCGTCCTCCCCGCCGGTGAGATAATGCGTCGGCAGACCGCAGAGATTGAGCAAGCGAAAAACGCGCGCGGTCGTCTGCGCAGCCAGGCGCCCCTTGCCCGCAATCACGCTGCGCCGCACACCGTCGCCCGAGGAGATCTGATCGGTCTGTGCGACGACGAGCTGATGCGGCTGCCCGGGATTCTCGTAGAGCACCTTCGTCTTGCCGCGCGCGATTTCGATGCCTTTGTTCACGTCACGCGTACCTCGGTCTGGCGGGGGAAGGGCTCCAAAGCGTCGATGCGGTCGGCCAAGAGCCGCGCGCGCTGCGGCGCGGTGCCGACATGACTACTTGGGTCGAGCAGCCGCCGGATTTCGGCCCCCTCGATGAATGCGGTCAACTCCGCCGTCTCGCTCAGCAGTCGCGCAAGCGGATTCTCGTCGCCGCGACGAACCGCTTCCCACGCCTCCATCGATGCATTACGCAACGCTTCGTGCAAGAGCTGGCGGTCTCCGCCGGAACGCACCGCTTCCATCATGACCGCCTGCGTGCCGGTGAAGGGGGCATACGTGCGGACATTTTGTGCGATGCGCCGCTCCTCGACGCGCAGACCATCGATCACCGTGCGAGCGAGCGTTACCAACTCGTCCGCGCAGAGCAGCGCTTCGGGCAACGCGATGCGCCGGTTTGCGCTATCGTCGAGCGTTCGCTCTAAGAGGTTCGTCGCCGCGTTCTGCCAGGTCACATCGGCGTAGGCGGGTAGTAATCGAGCCAGCGAGCCGATCCGCTCGGAGAGGATCGGATTCTGCTTGAACGGCATAACGGAGCTTCCGACTTGCGATTGCGCGAACGGCTCGCCCAACTCGCCGAAGCCCGCGCTTGCCAGAACGCGAACGTCGGCGGCGAACTTTGAGAGCGACGCTCCAAGGCCGGCCAGCGCCGAGAGCAACAGGTAGTCGAGCTTTCTCGGATAGGTCTGCGTGCTGATCTCGCGCGCGGTCAATCCAAACCGTTCGAGCACATAGGCTTCCATCTCCGCCGAGCGGCCGCTTTCGCCCAGAAGGCGCTCGTAGGACGCCGCGGTACCGACGGCCCCACGCAGTCCTTTCGTCGTGAGGTTGTTGAAGACGAACCGCAAGTTCGCGTCGTCCACGAGCAAGTCTTGGGCGTAGCTTGCGAATCGATAGCCCAACGTCGTCGGCTCGGCCGGCTGCAGGTGCGTGTAGGCCATGCAGACGAGATCCGAGTACGCGCGGATCTTCGCGCCGAAGGCCGCAAGCAACTCGTGCAGATTCGAACCAACGTAGGCGAGTGCAAGCCGCAATCGATAAGTCTCGACCGTGTCTTCGATATCCATCGACGTCGCACCGAGGTGGAGCTTTCCACCGCCTCGTTTTGCTTGGGACGCGAAAAGGCGGATCTCCGCCATCAAATCGTGATGGATTTCACGCTCGATGGCCAGCGCCGCTTCGATGTCGATGTCGCCGGCATGCGCGCGCAGATCGTCGAGTTCGGCCTGCGCGATGAACCCCTGTGCGGCTTGCGCTTCCGCGAGCGCGACCCACACGGCACGCCAGAGTTGCCGCCGCCGCTGCTCCGAGAACAGCGAACGAAGCTCCTCGCGGCCATATCGCCAGGAGAACGGCGAGGCGTACGTACGATGATCCATGGATTCGAAATGGCTTCGCCTCACGGGAAGCCGCGGCCTCGTCACCGTAGAAGCAACGCAATGAAAGCGGCCACGGCACTATTAGCAGCCGTCGTAGCGTGCTTGGCGGGGTGCACGAAGAACGACTCGCCGCCGGGCATGCGCCATCCGTGGACGCATGCAGGCGTGCTGCGCATCGCCGTGACCGAGGAGCCGAAGAACCTCGATCCGCTGCTCGCCGGAACCACGATCGAGATATTCATCGACCGCCTGATGTTCGAGCCGCTGCTGTCGGCCGACGCGCGCGGCGATACGGTGCCCATGCTGGCTGCCGCGGTGCCGACGCAAGCGAACGGAGGCATCAGCGCAGACGGCCTCACGATTACCTATCGTTTGCGCCGTGATGCCTATTGGAGCGACGGCGTGCCGGTAACCGCGCACGACGTTGCCTGGTCTTGGCAGGCGATCGAGAACCCGAACAACGACGCGGTCTCACGCCACGGCTACGACGAGGTACGGGCGATCGACACGCCGGATGCGCACACCGTCGTCGTGCACTTGAAGAAGCGCTTTTCGCCTTTCGTGAACACCTTTTTCGCCGAGAGTGACCAGCCCTACGAGATTCTCCCCGCACACGTGCTGGAACACTATCCGAACATCAATAACGTGCCCTTTAACGCGCGGCCCAGCGTTAGCGATGGGCCCTTTCGCTTCGTGGAGTGGCGACGCGCCGACCGCATCCTGCTCGATGCAAATCCTCGTTTCTTCGAGGGGAGACCGGGCTTGAAGCACGTCGAGATACTCTTCGTCCCCAACGAGGACTCGGCGATCAATCTGCTGCGCGCGCATGCGCTCGACTACATCTATCAGCCGTCGATTCAGACGTATCCGGCGCTCCGCTCCTTGGCTGACGCGCGGATCGTGTGGGTCAGCGTCAACGGCTTCGAGGGAGTGGAGTTCAATCTATCGCATCCGGCACTGACCGACGGTCGCGTGCGGGCGGCAATTGCAGCCGCGCTCGATAAGTCTTCTCTCGCGCTGACGCTAACGCACGGACAGACCGTCGCCGCGACGGAGGATCTGCCCAACTGGATGTGGGCCTTCGACCCAGGTGTTCGATCCGTGCCGTTCGATATCGCGGGTGCGAGGCAGCTCCTCGCGCAGGCCGGTTGGGTCGCCGGTCCCGACGGGATCGTTGCAAAGCAGGGGCGGCCGCTGGAGCTGCTGCTGGTCACCGATAATGCAACCGCGACGCACCGGTCGGAGAGCCTCTTGATCCAAGCCGCGCTGCGACGGATCGGCATCGCGGTCGAGGTGAAGTATTATCCGCTGGATCTTCTCTACGCGCCGCAAGCGATGGGCGGCATCCAGCACGGTGGAAAATTCGACATGCTGGTCTATGTCTGGTATGCGGGCATCGATCCGGACAACTCATCCGAGCTCACCTGCAATAACTTCCCGCCGCACGGATATAACGACCCGCGCTATTGCAGCCGCGCGATGGACGCCGCGCAGGAAGCGGCGCTTTCGAACTACGATCGCGCCACCCGCAAAGCGGCGTATTCTAAAATCGAGCACCTGCTGGCGCAAGACAATCCGATGCTCTTCTTCTGGTGGCAACGCCAGCAAGAAGCAATCTCCGTCGACTTCCACGGCTTCGATCCCAACCCGGTCGTCGAATCCTGGGACGCCTGGCGCTGGAGTATCTAGCGCGGCTCGTTGCGAATTGCCGGGGTTAGGAATGCGGCAATCGCGACGACGGCGGTGCCAATGCATGCGATCGACATCGCGACGTGCGGCGAGCGATGGTCCGCAACCCAGCCGAAGAACGTCACGCTCGGCGCCATTCCGGCGAGTACGAGTAGGCGCACCGCCCCCATCAACCGTCCAACCATATGTTCGGGCGTAACGCGCATGCGGAATCCAATGATCTGCGCGATCTCGAAGTTCGCGAGCGCATTCGAGCTCGCCCAGAAGAAGGCGGCCAGCCAGATATTCGAGACGAGCACTACGGGGATAAAGAGGAGCGCGTCGATCAGATAGGCCCGTGTTAGAGAGCGCCCGAGGGGCCAGCGATCCCCGTAGCGCGCCGCGACCGAAGCGCCGCCGATCGCGCCGACCGCCGAGATCGCGAAAAAGAAACCGACCTGCTGATCCGTCGCGTCGAAGCCTTTCTTGAGGAACGGAATCAGAATCGCATAGCAGCCGAAGCCGAAGATGTTGAGCGAGAATGCCACGAAGGCTTGTGCGCGCATGCCGAGGTCGGCCCAGAGCGCGCGATACCCGAGCGCGATGTCACTGAGAAAATGGCGCAGGGTCGGCAGGCCGGTCGTCTTCTCGGGCCCCAGCGACGGAATCGACACCAGCGAGAGCTGCGAGCCCAAATAGGTCAGCGCGTTGATCGTAAGCGCCGGCAGCGGGCCTAGGTAGGCGAACAGCGCGCCGCCGATGGCCGGCGTTACGAGATTCGACGTGCTCTCGGCCGCTAGAAGCATCGCGATCGCCTTCGTGGACTGCTTCCTGCCGAGAAGGTACGGAATACTCGACGACTGTCCGCCCAGAAAGCCGGCCGCGCAGATCGAGATGATCACCAAGCCGCCGTAGATCATCGGCAACGTCAATACATGCAGCGCGTACGCAATCGCGAAGAAGCCCATCACCACAAAGCGCACGGCGTCGCAGCCGATCATCAGCTTACGGCGGTCGAGCCGGTCGGCGAGCGAACCTCCGACGAGCGCGAAGAGTGAAAACGGGGCGACTTCGCAGATGAGGGCCGCGCCGGTCGAAAGCGCCGAGTGCGTCAGGTGGTAGGCCAAGAGCGGAACGGAAAGCATGCGCAATCCATCCCCGACAAAGCTCAGGGATTGACCGGCAAAATACCGCCGAAACCCGCGCGAAGCGAAAATGCTCGGCGCGTTAACCTCGCTAACCATCTCAAGTACTTAGCGGCGCAAGTATTCGGAGAGCCCGACGCTGATGCGGTCGACCAGCGCCTTATGGTCCTCCGGATCGTTGCCGGCGCGGCCCGTCACGATGGCTTCGATTCCCGACAACGCGCCTTCGAAGGCGATGCGGGCGCGGCGAGCGCCAATGCGACGTCCCAAGGGGACGCAGGGTGCGTTCGCGCCAGCGCATGCGGTCGGGAATTTGGCCGCCCGGCCTGGCCGCCTCCCACAGGTAGCCGCTTTCGGTTGCCATCGCCGAGAACAACGCGACGGCCGCGCTTCGGTTCTCGGCAAAAAGCTCGTGCGCTATGGCCAGCGCTTTGCCAACGTCGCCTTCGACGAGCGCGCTGGCATACTTGTAGGCCTTCGGGTCTACAATCGTCAGCGTTTCGCGCTCTAAGTCGGCCAGCGTAATCTTCTTGCCCGCCAGCGCGAGCTTCTCGAGGTCGTTGCGGACCGTCGTTAAATCGGCCTCGCTTCGCGCGAGCTCGGCGACGGCGCGCGGTTCGGCGGTCGCATGTAAGAGTTCGAGCGTTTCGGCGACGAAAGCGCGCGCGCGTTTGCTCGTCGGCCGTCGTATCGATGCGCAGGGCCGCGCGTCCCGCTAAACTGCCCAAGGATTGCGGGCGCGCGCTACGCGGCGAGAGCAGGTCGCTCACGACGAGCGTGTTTCCCTCGGGAACGTCCTGCGTCACCGCAAACAGCGCGCGACGCGGATCCGCACGCAACGCTTGCGCCTCGCTCACCACGACCACGCGCCGGTCGGCAAGGAACGGCATCGCGCGCACCGCCTCGCGAAGGTGCGCCATATCGCCAAGGTCGTCCGGTCCGAATCGCGCGAGGTTGAGGTCGCGCACCTCGGCCGGCAGCAAACGATCGAGCAGGACATCCAGGGCACGCTCGGCGAGAGCGCGCTCCGTCCCCTCGACGATGACGAGCCTGCCGATCGCGGGCTGCTTATCGAGAAACTCATAGAATTTCAAGCTGGGTAGGCCAGTACGCGAGGACGGAGTTCGAGGTCCGGGATCGACTCGACGTACGGCGACCGGATGATGCCGCATTCGGTCACGAACGCGGTAATGAGGTGCCCCGGCGTAACGTCGAACGCCGGATTGTAGACGGCTGCGCCTTCCGGCGCGACGCGAGTACCGGCAAACGAACTCACCTCTTCGGCGCTGCGTTCTTCGATGGGGATTTCGTCGCCGCTCCCGATCGCGAAGTCGAACGTCGAGCGCGGCGCAGCAATATAGAAGGGAATCCCGTGATGCGCCGCGAGAATCGCGAGCGCGTAGGTGCCGATCTTGTTCGCGGTGTCGCCGTTGCTCGCGATGCGGTCGGCGCCGGCGATTACGAGGTCGATGCCCTTTCGCTTCATCGCGATGGCCGCCGCGGAGTCGGCCATCAACACGGCGTCCACACCGGCTTGGCTCAGCTCGAGATAGTTCAGCCGAGCACCCTGCAAGAGCGGCCGAGTCTCACAAGCGAAGACGTGAGGCTTCTTGGCGCCCCGCTGCGCGGCGATGATGACGCCGAGCGCGGTGCCGCCGCCGGCGGTCGCAAGCGGCCCCGTGTTGCAGATCGTCACGATTCGCGCATTCTTTGGAATCAGCTCGAAGCCGTTTTCCGCAATTGCCTCATCGATGGCGATCTGTTCCTTGTGGATGAGCTGCGCTTCTTCGAGCGCGTCGTCTGCGCCAAGAACGCGGTCGACCGCCCACGCGAGATTAACGGCAGTCGGACGCGCCTCGCGTACGCGGCGGGCCGCGTCGAGAAAGCGCGCCTCTTCGGCGATCGTTCTCCGAAGCAGCGCCACGCCGTACGCAGCGAAGACGCCGATGCAGGGTGCACCGCGGATCGCGAGACTCTTGATTGCGGCTTCGATCTCGGCGGCCGTGCGAGCGCGTTCGTAGCGCACTTCGTGCGGCAGCAAGCGTTGATCGAGATAGCGCACGCCATCGCCATCCCAGGCGACGGGGATGAACTCGTTCATCCTTCTAGGGGCCTCCGCGAAAGCCGGCGCGCGGCATCCCAACCGTTAGCGTTAGCAGCGACGAGGCCGCCAAGGCAGCCGCATAGCCTTTGTCTCCGCCGTTGGGGTTGGCGCGCTCTTCGGCTTGCAGGAGCGTATCGGTCGTGAGCACGCCGAAGCCGATCGGGACGCCGCTCATCAGTTGAACGTCCATGAGGCCGCGCGCACATTCACCCGCCACATAGTCGAAGTGCGGCGTCTCCCCGCGAACGACGGCCCCCAGCGCGACCAGCCCGTCGAAGCGATCGGTCTCGATCAGGTTTAGGCACGCGAGCGGCAGCTCGAAACAACCGGGAACCTCAAAGAGGCTCAGGTGATCGTCGCTGACGCCGCAGTCGCGCAACGCTCGCCGCGCGCCATCCACGAGAAAATCGGCGATGTCGGCATGGAAGCGTGCCGCAACGATCGCGAAGCGTCGTCCCTCACAATCGGGTTTTGCCGTTTCCCGCATGCCGTTGGACTTCACGATGCGACGACTTCGTCGAGCATGTGGCCCAGCTTGGAGCGCTTCGTGTCGATGTAATGTTTGTTGTGAGCCGTAGGCGTCGTTTGCAACGGCATTCGTCCCACGATCTTGAGTCCGTACCCCTCGAGGCCGAAGATCTTCTTAGGGTTGTTCGTGATCAGGCGCATCTCTTTGACGCCGAGGTCGGCGAGAACCTGGGAGCCGATCCCGTAATCGCGCTTATCGATCGGCAAACCTAGAGCAAGATTCGCTTCGACGGTGTCGGCGCCGCGGTCTTGAAGTTCGTAGGCTCGCAGCTTATCGGCAAGCCCGATGCCGCGGCCCTCCTGCCGCAGATAGAGAAAGACGCCGCGGCCTTGTTGAGCGATCAGCTGCATCGCGGCATCGCGCTGGGCCGCGCAGTCGCAGCGGATCGAGTGCAAGGCGTCGCCGGTCATGCATTCGGAGTGTACGCGGACGAGAATGTCCTTGCCGTCACCGATCTCGCCCATAACCAACGCAACGTGCGTGTTCTCGTCAATGGCGGTGCCATACGCGATGCCTTTGAAGTTTCCGAACAACGTGGGCAGCTCGAACTCGGCGATTTTCCTGACGAGTTTCTCCGTGCGCATGCGGTACGCGATAAGATCCTTTACGGTGATCAGTTTGAGCTCGTGCCGGTCGGCGTAACTGCGCAGGCCCTCCAAGCGTTCCATCGTTCCGTCGTCGGCCATGATTTCGCAGATGACCCCAGCGGGATAGAGTCCCGCGAGCCGCGCCAAGTCAACCGCCGCTTCGGTCTGTCCCGCTCGGACCAAGACGCCGCCTTCGCGGGCGCGTAACGGAAACGTGTGCCCGGGCCGCAGGAAGTCTCCCGGCTTTGCCTCCGGGTCGAGTAAACGTTTGATGGTGGCGGCGCGGTCGTGGGCCGAGATGCCCGTCGTCGTCATCCCTCGGGCCTCGACGGAGACGGTGAACGCCGTTTCATGGAGGGCCGTGTTGTCGCGCACCATCTGCGGAATGTGAAGCTCGTCGAGCCGCGCGCCGGGCAGCGGCACGCAGATCAATCCGCCGGCGTGCTTGCGCATGAAGTTGATCGCTTCGGGCGTGACCATCGTCGCCGCCATCACGACGTCGCCTTCGTTCTCGCGGTCCTCGTCGTCGAGGACGACGACCATCTTCCCGGCCCGAATGTCCGCGATCGCGCCCTCGATCGAGTCGAACGGGCTCCCGACCCGGCCCAACTGCTCGCCTAAGGAAGGGAAGACGTTGGCGAGGCGCTGGAGCGTGCGGTACGAAGGTTCTCGCCGGCCGGCCCGGAGCAGCGAGATCGCCGACTCCGTCAAGCCCGAGCTCTCGGCCACCTCGGCGGCCGTGAGCCGCGCCTCATCGATCGCTGAGTTCAAAAGATCCGCAAACTGCCCCACCCCTCAAGCCTAGGCAGAACTTTACAAATGTCAAGATGATATACCTGAGGCACCTTGCCATTTTTGGCCCGGCGGACCGAGCTGGAAAGCGAGGCAATAGGTGGGGATGGAGCGAGCCAAGGCGGCTTGGGACAGTTTTGGGGTTCAATCGGCGGGAAGTACATTTCTGGACTTTCGGTCATTGGCGCGGTCGTGCTCGGGCTAGTCCAACACAACTCAGGTGGCGTATTCGCAGTGCTCGCAACTATCTTAGCGTGCCTGCTTTATGCTGGCTTTAGAACTCGGCGTCCGCCGTCAAAACTTTACGTCCCGTATCATGTGCGACCGACCGGGCGTAGGGCAGAAATTGTTGTGTACGGAATCATAGGCGCTTGCGCCATCGTTGCTTTTACTCTGATCGGCTTAAGAAGCGCCCCGAACGCAATCCGATAGGCCTCCGGCCAAACAGCTGTAATGAGCCGTTCGAGATCGGCCTCTCCGGCTTGGGCGTTCTTAATGAGGTCGTTCTCCAGAGCTAGACGCACACCAGTAAGACGTGGTCGGGGCTCGAAATGTTGGCGACGCCTATAGCTTAAGGCGAAATCCCCCAGATCGGCCGTCGCGCGCCTCTCTGCGACGCCCGTGCGCTGGCGGGCCTGTACGATGCCCGTTCACCTTCAGGATTCCCTCGGTCTTCGCGTCTTACGCTCCGGCGACGAGCAGCTTCATCGCGACAAAATCGAACGTGAGGGCGTACGGGCGGAAGAAGAGGTGCGAGAGCGAGCCGCCTGCCTCGAAGGGGAAGAGGCCATACAGGTTGCCCTCGGGCGTATAGGAGCCCGGGACGTCGGCGCGCCGTATTGAGGCGAACTGCACGGTCGCGAAGAACGGGACGATCTTGACCCCGCCGCCGCCGCCCATTGCTTCGCTCGCGTGCGCCGTATCGAGCGTAATGTGCGAGTCGGCGATGGTTGCCGGCGAAGGCATGATGCCCATGCCGGCTCCGCCCGTGTCGACATTGAACAGGCGCTCAGGTCCGTCGTTTACGTTCGCCTGAATGAAGATGAAGTGATCGCCGACCAGCCACATCGGCACAGAGACGTCGTTGCTTTCCGCGGAGCGACGCTCGAAATCGGCCGATGCGTCGCGCGGGTGAAGCACGAGTTCGCCATGCGGATAGTCGATCGTAGAGAGAAAACGATAGAGCACGCCGGTCCCGATGACTCCGTCGAGTGTGTGCGTCTTATCGAGTTTGAATCCCCGGGTAGGAAAGAGCATGACGGGCAGATTCCGGACCGTCGCCGACCCGAGTGTCAACGAGGAGAGCGTGGCGCGTTTGATCGTTGCTGTCTTGCCGCCGAGGAACGTCCCGGTGCCGCCCTCTTCTGCTTTTATGCCGAGTTCGCTCGCGAAGGCCGGATCGAGGGAAGCGGTCGGGGCGCCGGTGTCCAGGAGGAAATAGGCGTCGGCCTTGTCGTTGACGCGTACCTTGAGGATCGGCAGCGGATCGGTGATCACGAAGGGCACGTGCGCACCGTCTTTGGGGACGCTCACATTCGCCGGATCGAGCGCATCATTGCGCCGCTTCACTTCGGTGAGAATCTTGGTGGCAGCATCGCCAGTGGACGGGTTCGCGGCGCTCGCCGCTTTCGCGAGTCGTGCGGCGTCTTCACGGCGATCTTCGTAGAGGCGGATTCTGGCGAGCCCGAGCAGCGCGTCGGCGTTCTTGGGGTTGGACGCACTTGCGGCGGTCCACCCTCTTGCGGCGGCGGCCAGGTCGCCGCGCTTGAAGTCGCCCTCTGCGTCTGCGGAGACGGGGCTGGGAAGTGCCCACACGAGGACGCCAGCCAGGGCCAGGACGCTAAGTGCTCTCTGCATGTGCTGGATACTCGCGAGCGGCCCGCCAGGTTTCTATGAAGTTTGCGGCTCTGGCTCCTATGCCCCCATAACTGCTGCACGGGTTAGGGGTTGAAGCCCTCCAAAACGCCGCCCCCCCTCCCCAGCCGCTTAGCTGCGCGGACTCAAAGCGATCGAGGCCCGCGCCATCCAGGCTGCAACGTGTTAAGCGCTGCGATACATGCCGCTAAACTGCGAGGCTGCTGCGAGGCCTAGCCGCCGCGCTGCGAGGCACGCTCAGCCGCAATGCGAGCACGCTGCGTGCAAAGTCAAGCCGCTACGCGCGACGCAGCCTCGCTGTCGCGAAGCCGTGCAAAGGGGCAGAGACGCGGGGGAACGGCGAGGAAATGCTCTGAAAGATCACGCATTACGGCTGCGTCTGTGTCTACTTTCGGCCAAGAGCTCTTTAGGTATATAACAACGGTCATCCCTTATTGGCGCGTTTGCGATGAAGGGTGGCCCCTCGCGAACGATTACCTTACTGGCATCGGCGTCCTGCGTAACTATGGTGGACAAGTGATGGTGCTCCCATGGAACGAAGACGCTCGAAGCCAGCTCACGCGCTTTCGTGAACTACTTGAACCTCTCTTGAAGCGGATCGTTGTCGTGGTTGATGATCGCGAACCGGAAGATTTGCAAGCGATCTCGGCTGTGCTTGCGCCGATCGCGGTGCTCCCCTGGTCCCGTCGAGCCGAACTTGCTAGCTTCATAATTCAAAGACACCTCTGACTCAGGCTACGCTGCAAGGCTGCTACTACTCTCAGACTGGTAGCGCGACCCGGCCTCGCGAGCGCGGCCAGGCGGGGGTGCGATTAGTCCACCTCACATTCTTCGGCTGCTCGTAATACATAGCCATCAGTCGTTATTCCTAATGCAGACACCATAGCGTACATCGCATCCATAACCGATCGCTCCAGCCTCCCGTAGCTCCCGTTACTGAGTTTCTCCAGCACGAACCATGGAAGCGCGTACGGAAACGGATTTGTTTGCGGAAGTTCCCACGAGGGACCAAATATTACAGCGGCGATCACCGCTACGTCTCGGCTTTGTTGCGTTGACGGATGGGACGCCCGCCTACGCCACTCCTCGTAGTGGCGGTAGTTGTTTCCCGCCGCTCGCATAATCTCAATTACGGTGTAGCCATAGTGCTGAGACCCGGGCGTTCCAGTACCTCCAACCTCCCCATAGCCGTGCAGAAGTGTTTGCAGCATGTCGTTGAACACGAGAATGATAGCGCCAGCGTAGATGTCAAGCGCACCGCGGGCAGATGTTAAACGCTCAAGGTCAGTCGCGGGAACATAGGCCGCTTCTATTGCAGCGCCTGACTGCGATGCGCTCAGCAACTCGGCGTGAGACTCTTTGGCAAAATTAAACAACTGCTGTAATCGTGCGCGCTGCTGACGAAGGCGGCGCCGAGCATGGTAGTACAGGAGCCCAAAGTTCAAGGGTTCCGAGACCGGCGTCGTAGTCACAATGGCCACACACTTCTCAGGCGCCCCGCCAGACTCATAGCCACCTGCGCCGAGACCTGCGGCGCCTCCCCGTCTTCGAGAGCCCTATTAAGCAAAGCGCCACGCCGATAAGGATGAAAACCCGATTCACGCCTAAGGTATTCACGTGCGCGCGACCGAGCATGCCGAATAACGTAACAGCTCTGGTTGCGTCAAGTAGAATGGCGCCTGTACCGAGCACTATGAGCAGAAGCATGACAGCCATCGCTCGACCAGTTGGGACAAGGACAGACGACGCCTGCGGTGAGATGCGCTGCACCAAATCGGCGTATTCTTCGCCATCCATCAACTCTACTGAGGTCGAAGACGAAAGCTCAACGGCAGAATTACTAAAACCACCGAGGCAGACGACAAGGGCCCGATTGCACCCGTAGTGGACTGCACCGGCATGAATCGCTTGAACCGCGGAGTTTGGTGCATGGTCTGAGTAGCGCTTGCATTGGATTGCTATCGTTTCTGTGCCTTTGGAAGCGATGACATCTACGCCCTGATCGGCTACACGAGGCGTCAGCACGGTGGAGTAGCCGAGATATTCAAACGACTGGGCAACATGGTGCTCGAACTCTCGCGGGCTTAGTGAGTAAAGTGAGCCAATGGTGCTCCATCTGCGAGCTTTTTGGCGACGATCCAGGGCCGACCATACACCGAAGCCCAGCGCCGCAGCGATCGCGACTATCCCTACAAGGCGCCCAAGTCCCGGGATAATGAGGGCCGCCGTGGCTAGAGCGCCAGCGGCGACAAGACAGAGCGTCCAAGGCCTAGTTAGTCGCACGTGCCCCCGCGTCTACGCAGTCGTTATCGGCCTAATAGGCTCAGAGATATTGTCGGCGTCCTGCCAATCGTCGGGGAACTCGATTTTAGCTTCGATTCCGGCGTACTCTGACAACATCGAGAGTAAATTGCCCCCTGTAACCAACTCAATCGGCTTATTCTTAGAGAAGTCGTACGTGCTAGCGCCAAATCCACTCGTCGTAACTAGAATTCCCTTCGCCGCACCCTCATTGATCATCGTGCCGAACAGATCACGCACGGCACTGACGCCCACCGTATTCTTGTAGCGCTTCGCCTGGATCACGACCTTACCGCCGACTACCGGCCGCATATCCCAAGCCACACAGTCCACGCCACCATCGCGCGAAGCTTGGGTTAGACGGGTCTCCAAGCCCATCTTTTCGAAGAGGTTCGTCATCAAGACCTCGAACTCGCTCGGCGTTAGTTCAGCGATATTGGGTCGCGAGTCAAGACCGGACAGCACATCGCTCTTGTCGATAAACCTTGGATCGACCATGTTGAAGTTTACAATCGGACGTACCGGGTCAAGTTCGTGAGCACTTCGCGAGACCAGCGCCTTCAAGCCCATCAAGCACGCTATAGCATCCACTTTGAAAAAGTCGATTTCTCGTAGCTCCGAGATCAACGCTCTAACGCTAATGATTGTTGGGGTTATTCGCTTTCCGGTCCCGGGGTCGATCGTATCGACAAAGCCATTCAGGACAACTACATCAACAACTCCTGCGGTATCTCCATCGGCAACAGCATAAAGGGCTCTACAGGCCAGCTGCGCTAGAAGGTCGCGGTACAGCCTTCTAACCTCCGGCAGTTTTCGCGGAGTCGCCTGAATGTCGTCTCCTTTTTTTATGTACTTGTAGCCAGCGTCGGTCGGGATCACTTCGATCGTTGGCAGCTGATATTCCACGACAAGTTGCTTCGATTCCGGCACAAAAGCAACTCGCACGTTCGGCGGGTGCTCTTCTAAGATAACGTCATTCTCCAGCACCGTCGTAAAATAGTCGATGACTGACTGCATGTCACAGGCGCGGTAGCTCGCCGCTTTCTCATCAATGGCCGCATTGAATTCATCAACGCGGCTTCGCTCGGATTGGAGCAACTCGGCGTGCTTGGCTTTGAGCGCCTCAAGCTGTGCCACTCGATCGCTTTCTCGTGAGTGATGTTGAGCAACGGCCTCCTCGTAACTGCGGGTACCGTCAACGGCGGCCTGGTCATGCTTTTGAACCAGAGCTGGGATTAGACGCTGCAAGAAATTTAGCGGCGCCGGCTGGAAGGCGCTTTCAATTGGTGCCGTCTCTGGCTGATCGAGCCCACCGGCATCGAGCCGCAGGCGTTTTGGCTTGGCCTTAAGCTTTTCGAAGTCAACCGCAAAGTTTTTCGTTGTGGCAACACGGAGTACGCCCGTGAGATCATCGACGTGAGCTTCCAACGTCGCCGTCATATCGTCGGCTTCCGTCGAACGCGAAGTGAGATAGTCGCTTTGCGCCGCCTTAGCGGCCGCCCTGGCGGCGATCTGCTGATCGCGCAATTGCGCTCGTTGCGCAGCGAGCGCAGCGTTCTGCATGCGGCGATTCTCGCGAGCAATCGCGTTGAGAGACCTCGAAAAACCGCCGAAACCACGCATAGATACCTCGTAGATACATGGCTGGAAGAAAGCCAAGAAAAAGACTGCTGCCTAAGACCTTTATCGGCAGGGTGTGGACAACCCTATGAGCCTCGTTTCGGGACAGGTCGCATGCCCAAGCTGGTCCGTGCGAGGAGGGTCAATCGAAGGAGGTTTTTAGGGTGTGGGCGTCTACCCGCGCGGATCCGTTGCAGGGTCCGTCGGTCTAATCCGGTCTGAGCTTCGAGCTCTGAGAGCTCCATGCGCCGCAGCTCGGGGAGAATCGCCGTCTCCCACTCGTCGCGCCGCGGATCGGGATACTCGGTGTACACGTCAGCAGCATCCGGGACGCTCAGCTCCTCGACTTCTTCGAGCTTGTTCGACTCCTTGCCGATGAAATGCAGCTTTTCGATTCGGACGTGGCGCCGGCCCAGCAGTCCGACGCTTTGCCGATCGCATGGCTCGCCGCTGGCATCGGCGCACTTGGCCTCTTCGTGGTACTCGTACTCTTCGAGCACGTCGCCATAGCTCTTGACGCGCGCGAGCGATCGCGTGGCGCTGTGGCAGCGATGCGCTGATCCGATACCGCTTCTCCGAATACTCATCGATCCACGGCAGCTTGTCCCATTTGCGCGGGTCGCTTTCGTACGGCGCGATCAGATGGAAGCGCTCAGGATCGGCGTCGCTTGGATGACCGAACGGCGCCACGTGGGCGCTGAGGATGAAGTTGAATGGCTTGATCTGCTGCGCGTACGGCTTGCCAGCGTTGAACGCTTCCAAGCGGCTTCAGCACTTCGGGGCTGCTCACGGTGATCTGCCCCACCGCCACGCGATCGGCGATCGGAAGCGGCGCCGCTGCGAGGCCCAGCGATCGGCGCACGATCGCAAGCCACGCCTGCGCGATCCAGCTGCGATCGTCGCCCTCCGGATCGCTGGGATTAAGTAGATGCCCGAGGCCGTGCTCCGACCATCGATCCTCGCCGTCCTCGCCGTTATTGACACCCTTGCGCAGTAACACCGGCTCGCCGTTGCGATCGCGCAGGAAGAGCGCGTAACGCTTAGCGGAAATCGCCAGGCACCAGAGCTGCCGCTGCTCGTTGGTCTTGGGATCGCGGTTGTCGCTCTCGATCTTGAGGATCGGCTCTTTGACCGCCTCGCGATCGTACGGATTGAGCCGATCGAGCAGCGCAACGATTTCGTCCACTTGCGCCCAGGTCAGCGCGCGGATCGCCTCGCGCCCGTCTTCGGTCTTATACGGGCCGCCAGGGCACGCAACGAGGCCGCCGTCCTTGCTCGCGACGATCGCCATGGAGTCGGTGTCCTCCATCGCGTACGTGCCGCCGCGATCGGTGACCAGGCGCTCCAGCAGCGCGAGCAGCAGATGGCTGCCGCCCGTAATAAGTGAGGCCAGCGGCGGGAAGCAGAACTCGCCCGGGCGACTCCGGATGCTTAACCGTGCACTCGTACGGCTCGGGATCGATGCCGTAGCACGTCAGCTTTACCGGCTTGTTGCTCTCTTTGCGATCCATTTGCGCGAAGATGCCGTAGCTCGTCGCGCTGCCGAAGGTTTTGAGCGATCGCTTCAGCCGATCGCGCTCGCTCTTGTCCAGATCGGTGCGGGCTGCGAGGCGATTGCGTTCCTCGATCACCGCCTTGAAGAAGTCCTGCGAGCGCGGATCGATCGGCACTTGCCCGCGGAACGCGATCGGCTTGAGTCCCTCCACCTTGCCGACCGGCTCGATCTTGAACGCCTCGACAATGCGAGGCTGTTTTCCGGTTAAGAGAACGGAGGCCACCAGATCGGGCCACGAATACCAGAGCGCATCGCTGGGATCGTCGCTGCTCGCATGGACGTAGTTCACGCCGATCTGCCAATCGTTGCCCCCGTACTTGGCTCGCAGCGGCAGCACGTCGCCATCGGGAATCACGCGAGCGAAGCCTGCGAGGCGCTTCCAGTTGGCTTGATCCAAAACCCATTCCGGAGTCACGGCTCGCAGGAGTGCTGCGAGCTCCTCGCGGGCATCCTCGATGACTCTAATCTCGCTCGCAGTCACGAAGTTCCACAACCCCATCAGCACATTCACCGTCGAATACTGGCTCATAAAGTCCGTGTAGACGATCGGCACGGGAACCTTGCGCACGTGGGCGCTCGCACGCCCGCCGAAGAACGCCGATTCCGCATAGCCGAGATACCGTTTCGGAAAGTCCGGCATGCGTGCGAGGAGAGGAGTAACGCCCATTGCCTCCAGATAGGCCTTACCGATCGAAGCCGCCGAGTAGGCTTTCGTCGCCTGTAGCGGGATCGGATGGAGCGCGTATTCCGCGAGCAGCTTTTCCGTAAGCTCGCACGTTGCGAGTACGTCGCGCCGGTTGTAGTCGATGTATTTTGGCGTAACGATCCCATGCCGCTTGACCTTCTGCTTGCCGTGCTCGACACCAAAGAGCTCGCAGGCCCGTTCGAGGCTCATGCTCTGATCGGTCAGCGCGAAGGCTAGGGTCTTCGCATCGAGCATGTGCCCGCGGAAGATGTAGCGATCGTCCGGCTTGGGGGTCGCGGCTCCTTCGGGTATCTTGTCTTCCTTATCGCGATCGATCGTGGCGGTGAAGCGCTTGAAGGAGCGTTTACCATCCATGTGCTTGACGGTGATCGCTGGCCGGTACGCGCTGGGACGCAGTATGCCGTTGCGGTCTCGGTACTGAAAGAGCACGAAGCTGAAGCCACCCAGGAAGCGGCCCTGCGAAGGTTGGTAATCCAGTGCGAGGCGCGAGATATCAAACGGGAAGTTGAACGCGACGAGTAGCCCGCGGCCTTTGTACGCCACGCGGAAGAGCAGCGTGCGAAACTCCGCTGCCGATAACAGCATGAGTTTTGGATTACTCGGGATGCTGCGCTCCGGGATGCCGCGTGGATCGGTGTCGGCCGCATGGCTCGCGACGTAGCGCTCCAGGACGGCCTGCTCGCGTGGCAGCAGATCGTCGCCGTAGAACAGCCCCTCTTCGAGGCAGCGGCCTTCCACCAAGAACCGATAGCTGCCGAAGGTCAGCGCTTGCGCCTTATCCGTGCGCGTCTCGCAGTCAAAAACGAGCATGCCGTCGATCTGCGGCATGGTCTTGCGATCCGACTGCGACGACGGCAGATCGGGATAGACGCGGACTGCGATCGGCAGGTCACTTGTCATGGATGGCGTCTTCTTCGCCGGGCTTTACCCGAGCTCGCTTTGCCGCGCCTTCAGGCCCTGGAAGCCAGTCCGGCCCATAGATCGGTGACGAGCAGTTCCTGGACGTGCGTGCAGCTTCGGCTGTTTACCTCTATGCATCGGCGAGCATGTGCTCCGTATTTTCTACAGCCCGTGGAAGCGCGCGATCGCTCGCGAGCAGCACGCTTCCGTTAGGATTTTCCAGGTCTCCGG
Source organism: Vulcanimicrobiota bacterium (assembly GCA_963736775.1). Lineage (GTDB taxonomy): Bacteria > Vulcanimicrobiota > Vulcanimicrobiia > Vulcanimicrobiales > Vulcanimicrobiaceae > Cybelea. The sequence continues at coordinate 46,448 of CAVTPY010000015.1, forward strand.
GCGGCCAGCGGTGTTGCGCCACGTTAAGCACCGCCCGGTGGTCGTTGATCGGGTAGCGGATCGTCAGGTCGCTGTTGCGCTTGCCGAAGACGTGGTTGTCCTCGTACGGTGGCCGCCCTTGGGCGATGCGATCGCAGCGGTAGCAGCACGGCGGCTCGCGACCGAAAATCAGCGCGTACGGCCGCGATTCCTTGCCGCACGATGCGCATACGGCCCCAGGCCCGACACGGCGCTGGGAGCGCGAGCTGCGCAGCCAGGCGCCGATCGGATCGTGCTTCGCGCATCAGCCACGCCGAGCGTAGATGCTCTCAAAGGAAAGCGCTCCGAGGTCGCCCTGGCGCGCGAGCTCTTCCTCGATCGGTAAGGAACGGCACCTCACGGCCCGACGCATCGAGAAGCTTGGTCTTGCGCAGCTTGCGCAGTTTCGTATCGTCGCCCGTGGCAAGGAACTCGCGCTGCGCTATCGCGCGCTTTGACAGTTCCGATGCGGCGCGCGATCCGCGGACTCCAACCTCGATCCGGCCGCCGTGTACCGGCACGACCAGCGGCGCGAAAGAGATTATCGCTCGGCTTGGCCGCGTAGCGGCCGCCCTCGGTCTTGCGCAGCGCAGAGCCGCCCAGTTTGACGACGGTACGTGGATCGACGCCGTACTCGGTCGCGGCGCTCTTGAGCGACACGCCCTCGCGCATGCGCGTGACGACGTGCGCGACGTTCTCGATCGCCAGCTGCGAGCGACGCGGCAGCTTGTCGAACTGCGCGAGCGTCTTGGGAAGCGGCGCGGGCGTTGACCGCCGCGCGCGGCGCTTTGGTATCTTGGCCATAGTTCAGCACTAAGGAAGGGCCGAGGCGGGCATGCCTCGGCCCTCAGCCGTTAGCGGTCTCCATCGCGTGAGGTAGTACGCGCTGCCGGAGCGGCGCAGCCGCTTATTAACGATCTGCCGCCGCGTGCGAGGTGCGCTTGCGCCGCTCGCGAGTTCCTCGTCGCGTTTGGGATTGCAGCCGAGCGTGAGAATCTCGCAGTCGCGATCTGCGGCTTTGACGGTAATCGCCCAGCGGTCTTTTCCGGGTTCGTAGCCGCGGCCAGTCTCGCGCGCGATCGCGAGAATGTCGAACGTGAGATTCTTGCTCGCATATTCGGCGTTGTCCGCATACGAGTGTCCGGAACCGAAGGAGAAATTTTCCACGGTCTCCGAGACGGCCGGATTTTCCACGCGTGGATTGAGTGTTACGTTTCATTATTTTCCTTTCTGTAGACGAATGGACGTGGAGACATAGTCCGGGGACTCTGGCGATTCGGGCGGCGGCGCCCAGCGCGCACCGGCCCAGATCGCGAGTGCGAATAACGGCGACAACGCCGCCGAAGACGAGCCAGCAGGTCACCGCCGAGACTTCCTCCGGTGGACTCTCTGGGATGTGATCGGCGCTGCTGCATCGGGCGCGGATCACCGTCGAGTTCGCGAGCGATCTTGCGGATCGTCCAGTCGCGAATAGCCCGTCGCTCGCGAGACGGCGCGGCACGACGGCGGAGGGTCTTCGAGCAGCATGCTCGATCGATGCGGTCGCGATCGGCGGGCGTCACGGCGTCTCCTCGCGCGACCGCAACCGGGTCGATCGGCACAGATGGCCTCGGCAGTCGGTCGCCGAAGACGCTCGTCGCAGCCGAGTCATCTGGCCTCGGGTAGGGCGAAGACGGCCAGCATTCGAGAGGAGATCGCGCTGGCCGTGAATCACCGATCCCAAGCCATCGCCAGCGTCGGCCTGCGTCAGGCCATGCTGGAGTCGCCAGAGTTTCAGTCGAAATCTATTGAGTATCTCCCTAAGCGTGAAATGTGCGATTCACGTGCACAGTTTATTGAGATACACCGTTCCGCCTAGCAACCTCCATGTAGCGTAAGGTAGGGTATAGCCCCCCTACTTTTGATACAAAAAGTGCGCCACCACGCCGGAACCGATCACAATTGAACAAGGGAGCGATTGTGGAGCACCAAAAAACCGAGCAAGGTCGCCCGCGGGAAATATTGCTGCTGGCTGAGGAGTGTAGAGATCGGTAAGGAGGCGCGGTTAAAGCGGCCACCCGGTACTTCGGTATCCGGCTTCAGGACCTAAGACTGAGGAGAGGGAAGTGGGTTACCGTTGCGATGCGTAACGCATCCCCATTGTCCGTGGGATATCGCGAACGCCTGCTCCTGGCCGTCCAGCGCCCGACAAGCTGCTCGTTAGAGGCAAACCCGCTCAAGGACCATCTCTTCTTCGAAACCCAAAAGGCCATCGAATTACATCGAAATGATCCCGCTGCACATCCATTGCAGCAAAATCCCGCGATGGATTATATCAACGCCATCTTTGCAGCGGCACGGGTCGTGGAACTTGTATGCGAGGCCAATGCCGGGCTATAATTTCTTCCGTGATACCTGGAACGGCGCTTTCGCTCGCCAAGGCCATCATTGACGCGATAGTCGAAGACCTACCCCCTCAGATCGTTGGTGCGAGGAGCCGACGGAAGCTAGTGGAGCGTCTCGCTTTCTACTCGGACTTATCGGAGAGACCACGAAGAGGCGTCGATGGGAAAGCTTCGCTTCCCCAGCTGCTTAAAGCTGGGCCTACATAATAGACGCGAAGCTAACTCAGCGCGATCAACGAAGAAATGCCGAAGAAAACTTCTTCGATATAGGACCGCGGTGGACGCCTGGCCGCGGGAGGGGCGGCGATCGGCCGAGCCTGATTCGGCTGCGAAGCGAACCGTAGGAAGCGTCAAGTCGTTATGCCGCGAATAAGAAGGGTAGTAACTGAAGGTGCCCAACCGCGCTAACGGGTCGAGGGCGTGGCGCCGGAGGGATTAGCTCCAGATGCAACAGCAGAACTTTACGCCCTTATATCCCCCGCTGCAAGTCCGCGCAGGCGTCCTGGTCGTGGACGGCTCCGGCATTTCGCTGCGCGTCTTGAATCGCGGCAAGCTGCGCGTGGAGGATGGGATCGGCAGGCAGCGCCGATCGCTTACGCTTGATCGCGCCGGGTGCGGCCTCGAACGCCTCGTCCTAATGGCCATGCGATCGGCGCCGCGACCTGGGCCGGATCGACCCCGCGAATGCCTGAGACCGATCGCGGCGCGCCTCGCGCAAATCTTCCGCGAATCGCTCATAGATAGAGGCGCATCGCCTCGCGCTCTCGGCTCGACCAGAAATAAGGGCCGTACCGTGCCCGGCCGGAGCAATCGCGCTCGCAACACCTCGCAAAGCTTCGCAGCCACGACCGTACGCGACGCACGCGTGGCGTACGCCAACGGTCGAAGCGCGCCGAGCTCGCCGGTGGCGTGCGCGATGTGCGGCGATCCCGTCCTGAAGCGCCGACGCCGGCACTGCGAGGCATGCATGCCCAAGGCACGGCGCGCGCATGGCCTGCGCGCGATCGATGCTGCGCGCAAGGCGCTCGCAGCGCAAACCGCCGCCGGCAACGATCCACGCCGCAGCGCTGCGGTGAACGGCGCGCGAGGCGAAGCGATCAGCGAAGGCCATCGCCGTAATCGCAGCTGGGCACGCGAGCATCCGGGTCAACGAGACGCGGCGTGGTTTACGCGAGATCGCACCGAAGCTCGATGCGTTTACATTGCGAGAAATCGGCGGCGACGGGATTGTCCTCGCAGCTTGCTCGCGTATCCGGGCTGGCGCGAGGATTCCGCATCCGCGGCACTCGGAGCCTTTACTCGCGCTGGGCCAACAATACGAGCTTCGCGCGCGACCGTCGAAACTGGCTCCACTGTGAAATCATCGTTGGACCAGTGGGCACTGCCGGTGTCTGACGCGATCAAACCACCGGAGCCGAATCCCTATCCGGGCCTTACAGCAACGCTTCCCGATCGGCTGCCCCGTCGAAGTCGCGGACGAAGAGACGCTCAAGCATTTCGGGGCGACCTGGAAGTATCACCACCCACTTGATGCGGAACAGCTACAATTTGCGGGGCTTATGACGACCGTCAGCTCCATCGGTTACTATCATGGCGGCGAAGTGTTGTATCACCTTCGCGATACCGGGCCGTATACGTGGCATGATGCATGTCTACGCATCCCGGCAAAGCAGAGTCTGCGATGGATGAGATGGACCGTTGTGCCTACCTCGACCTCGTTCGAATAACTGAGTCTAGCAGCAGTCTCACACTTATCGTGGCGAGCTTTCGGTGAGCGACTACGTCATGCGTCGCGCGTGCCGTGGAAGGCGCTCATCCTGTCGAACACACGAGACGAGATCACCTTTTTGAGGTCTTTTGGCCGGTACGTAGCTTACAATGTCTTCAATGAAAGCTACACAGTTGGGACCTTCACAGCCGGAAGAGTTTCAGGGAAAGCGCTTCCGACTGTACCACAGATCGCGCTACTTGGACTTCGTAAGGAAAGAGCAGAACGTCGAATTTGCGCCAAAGCACCAGCTTGGGGCGTCATGTGTGAGCATCACATAATCGACGTGATTTCTGAGATGACGAGCTCGCATTGCGGTTGAGCACGCCTCGCAGCGCGGCGGCTTGGCTCGCAGCAGCCTCGCGGCTTAGATCGCGGCGCTTAACGCGTTGCGGCTTGAATCGCGGGCTTAACGCTTTGAGACAGCGCAGCTCGGAGCCTGGTGGAGGGGGCGCACAATGTTGAGGCCCTAACTCCTTACCCGGACCGCTGTACGGGATAGAGTTAGCCCGAGCAAAACGGACCCCCCTCCGGCTGCCGATCTGCTGGGCTCTAGCAGCGAGCCGCCGCGATCCAAGCTGCAACGCGTTAAGCGCCGCGATCTAAACTGCGAGCCTGCTGCGAGGCTTAGCCGCCGCGCTGCGAGGTATGCTCAGCCGCAATGCGAGCGACGCGCGCCGATCCCAGCCGCTTAGCGCGGCGCGGCCTCGCATTCGCGAAGCCGTGCAGAGGGGCAGAGACACGGGGGGTGTGTGAACGAGGCTGACGGTAGCCCTCCCACGTAACTACACTTTCATATATGAAGTGGCGCATCAGTGCGATTCTCATGTCTATCCTGTTGGCCAGCGAGGCCTTGGCCGAAGCGAGCCCGCAAACGGTCAATCTTACTGTCATCTCACGCTGCGGTGCATCCCTTGTACTCGAAAAGGCTGGGCTGAACATGCAGGATGGGCACCCGGTCGCCGACGTGCGATTAGCGCGCGTCGGACGTTCTTTTACGTCGGGCGAACAACCGTAGCGCCGGGGCGCTATCTTGTCGGCGCAAGTGTCCCAAGTGCTGGGGTAGCGCGCTGATCACGGTCCTTCCCGGCCACGATCGCAATGTCGGCATCGAAGTCACGCCACTGGGTAGCGGGCACTACGATGCATACGCTTTTCTTTACGGAACGTTACTTCGCGGGATTGGTAAGTGGAACTCTTACATACGTTAGCGGACCTCTGAATCTCAAGGGGGCTGAGGAACCGGTCGAAGTTGATTCGGGCGCCTACTACGCTGAACACGCGTATCCTGGGTCTTATCTTCTAAAGTTGTCCTACGGCGACTCTTTGGAGTGCCGAATTACGCTGGTTGTCCCCAAGCAGGGCACGAGGCTAGACATTAGCGCAAAGCAGGCGCAACAGTGCCTTGGCTTCCCCTATCACTCCCCGGAAACCGGAGAGCGCATTTCATCCCGTTATTTGCGTCACCGGCACCAAGTCCCAAGTAGTCACAGCCTGCAATAGCCTCGAAGCTGTTATCTCTTCGCGTCCGCTCATCAAGTTCACAGCTTGAATGGTCTTGGGCACGATGCGGCCTCGGAACTGAGCTCATCTTTGCAAGGTGAGGGGCCGCAAACGCATAACTCGTATGCATGGATGACTCACTGACAACTGCGGAAATCCAACTGCGTGCTGTTTCACTTTATGACGCGGTCCTCAAAGAAATGGATCGACTGGTTGCGGGTCTAGCTTCTTACAAGTGGCCGTCTGAAAGCCAACTTTTAAGAGCTCGAAGAGTCGCGATTGGAATCCTTCTCATTCACAGTCTTCACGTGTCAAAGGCGATAGCGGCGCTACTGCACGTGAAGCTCGGCAACCAACCCTATCCTGGTTCGTAGCCAGTTCGAAATGGCAGTAAAACTCTCTTACATCGAAAAGCATCCGCAGAAGGGCGGCGACTTCCTGTTGTCAGACCCTTTCAAACGCTACTGGCTAGCCAAGGATTACGAAATCGCAACAGACCGCTTCGCGACGATTATTTCGGACTGTAAGGTAGTTGTTAAGAACAATCCAGGACTGGCTGGATCCCAACGTGCCGCTAAACGGGGAAGACAATGAGCTGATTTCTCGCCATCAGGGAAGGCCTGGCCTTTCCTTCGATGCGAGAGATGATTCTAGATCTTGGGTGGGATCTCGACCTGTACGTTACCGTTTTCCTCTTTGGCAGTTTGGGTGCCATGGGTCGATAAATCAGCTTCGCCAATACGTCGAAGGGATCGACACACCATCTCCTCGCTTCATCGTCAACGAAGACCAGTCGGGTGTCCCAGATTATGCCCTTCAGAGCATCAACTATTTGCTTGGCATGATTGGAGCATTCGCCAAGTGGTTTGGACCGAGCGAAGAGTTGGGGATAACGGTCGCTCCTCTCTGGGAGGAACACCGATTTCTCGCAGGGACCTTATTTGCTGAGGAGGCAAATCGGGTAGACCAAAAGCGTATCAGGAGGCGTAAAAAAATAGAAATCCCGCCGAGGCGATGACGCTGAGTCGCGGGTGCCCTCATACCGAGCCCTAATCAGGCCATCGAGCCGGCCTTCGAAGCTACGCCCCGACGTTATTCCGCCCGTTATCGTTAAGCAGGGCACGCCCGAGTGACTTGTAAAGGCGTCGTTATTCCCGGGGACCGCGGTCCACTGCAGATCGTATGCGCCGAACCTCTGCATAGTGAAGCGACTGGAGTCGTATGACTGAGTGATCTCTACCACGCGAGCGGCCTCGCCATGAATCGCGGTATATTCTCGAAGCCAGTAGTTGATGTGTTCGTCACCGGCGCCGTAGCCGATAATCATAAGGTATGGAGAGGCTGAAACAGCATGCGCCAGATACGCGAAGTAGTTTGCGTACGGCTGCACGTTCAGTTTTTCCATTTTACGAAGACCCGACGCTGTTGGAACGACGCCTTCAAAGTCAAGGTCGTGCGCAGCGGCCGCTTCTGTTGCCTCTCTCCAAGTGCGCCGCGCGATCTCATAGCTTTCCGTTCGCACAAGCTCGAAACGCGTGGCATGGGCCATCCGTCTGTCGCTGCCGTAATACGCAAAAAGGAGCGAGCCGTGGACGTGCTGGAGCGTGAGGTGCACGGGGCCCCAGTTGGGATCCCAATGCGCGTACTGATCTGCTCGGAACAATCTGCTGTTTTCCATGTCAATTACTTGACCGAATCCGTCGAGCAGCTTCTTGCCAGACAACATTGAGAGTCCATAGACAGCTACGTCCACAACTTGATCGTAGTTTAACGTGAAGAAGTCTATATCGAAATCGTCAAGAAGCGGCCTCAGCAAGCGATATAGAACGTGCCACGCAGAGTCATAATCTATCCCATCGAACGCTGCTGCTATGGCCTCTAGCAGTTCGTAGCGCTCTCTGCGAAGTAACGAGGAGTATATGGTTATCCCGTTGAGTATACTGGACGGCTGGATAAGGGGTAGCGACATTGAAGAGGCGCGTGAACGCGTTGTGCCTAGCAACGCATCCAGTTTTTCTAGCACATGGAGAACGTCTTCAAAGTTTGCCGCGCTGGTTTCGCAGCGTGATCGCAAGGCGCGCAGAATAGCACCGCTGATCTCTCTTCCCGCAACAATACTTGTAAGATCATGAGTCGAGGGTGAACCAGCATATAGCGAAGCGCCGGCCCCCAGCAGGACGGTCAGGCGCCGCGTAGGGTCTGGTCTACCATTTGGTGCGCGATCGGTGTTGACGAGTGGAACAATCGATGGCGCGAGCAACTGAAGTGCCGCTTTGATTGGTTGGTGTTCTAGAGTGGTTGATTTAGCCCTAGCCGAATCGTCCGTCGCGGAGAGCCCCGGCCGCTTCGCGCGGTTATTTGAATGTGCGGTGCGTCCGCGCCTCCAAGCCTTGAGCGTTGTGAGCGAAATACCACTTCGCTTTTCGAGCTCGCGCAGCTGACGCTTTGTCATAGCTCTGAGCGTCTCGACTACTCGATGCCAGTCACGTTCCTGGCGCCGCGGATCGGGATACTCCGTATAAACGTCGCCGGCATCCGGCACGCTGCCCTCTTCGACCTCTTCGAGCTTATTCGACTCCTTGCCGATGAAGCGCGGCGGCCACTCGATCGTCACGTGCCGCCGCTGCAGTAGCCCCACGGTTTGCTTGTCGCATGGCGCGCCGCTGGCGTCGGCGCACTTGGCCTCTTCGTGGAACTCGTACTCTTCGAGCACGTCACCATAGCTCTTGACGCGCGCGATCTGCCGCGTGCTCGTCGCGAGCGTTGTGCTGATCCGATACTGCTTGCCCGGAATACTGATCGATCCACGGCAGCGCGAGCCACTTGCGCGGATCGGTCTCGTACGGCGCGATAAGATGAAAGCGCTCCGGATCGGCGTCGGCCGGATGGCCGTACGGCGCAACATGGCAGCTCAGGATGAAGTTGAACGGCTTGATCTGCTGCGCGTACAGCTTGCCCGCGTTGAGCTTCGCGAGCGGCCGCAGCACCTCGGGGCTGCTGACGGTGATCTGCCCCAGGGCCACGCGATCGGCAAACGGCAGCGGCTCCGTCGGGAGGCCGAGCGATCGGCGCACGATGCCGAGCCACGCCTGCGCGATCCAGCTGCGATCCTCGCTGGTCGGGATCGCTCGGATTGAGCAGATGGCCGAGGCCGTGCTGCGACCAGCCATCCTCGCCGTTATTGACGCCTTTGCGTAGCAGTTCGGGCTCGCCGTTGCGATCGCGGAGGAAGAGCACGTAACGCTTGGCGGAAATCGCCAGGCACCAGAGCTGCCGCTGCTTGCCGGTCTTCGGGTCGAAGTTGTCGTCTTCGATCTTGAGGATCGAGTCCGGCACGGCCGTGCGATCGTACGGATTCAGCTGCGCAAAGAGCGCCACGATCTCCGCGACTTGTTCCCAAGATAAGGCGCGAATCGCCTCGCGCCCGTCCTTCGTCTTATATGGGCCACCGGGACAGGGGACGAGGCCGCCGCGTTGCGGAGGCGACGATCGCCATGGAGTCGGTGTCTTCCATCGCGTACGTGCCGCCGCGATCGGTGACGAGCCGCTCCAGAAGCGCGAGCAGCAGATGGCCGCCGCTGGTAATAAGCGAGGCAAGCGGCGGGAAGCAGTATTCGCCCGGCGCTTCGGGATGCTTGACCTTGCACGGATACGGTTCCGGATCGATGCCGTAGCACGTGAGCTCGACTTCCTTGTCGCTCTCCTGGCGATCCATCTGCGCGAAGATGCCGTAACTCGTTGCGGAGCCCAGGGTCTTGAGCGAGCGCCGCAGCCGATCGCGCTCGGTGTCGCTGAGATCGGCGCGGGCTGCGAGCCGTGCACGCTCCTCGATCACGGCCTGGAAGAAGTCTTGCGAGCGCGGATCGATCGGCACTTGTCCGCGAAATGCGAGCTTCTTCAAGCCTTTGGCTTTGCCGATCGGCGCGAAGCCGAAAGGCCTCCACGATGCGCGGCACCTTGCCGGTCAGCAGCACCGAGGCGACGAGATCGGGCCACGCATACCACAGCCCGTCTTTGGGATCGTCCGAGCTCGCATGGACGTAGTTCACGCCGATCTGCCAGGAGTTGCCGCGATACTTGGCGCGCAGCGGCAGCACGTCGCCATCGGGAACGATGCGAGCGAAACCTGCGAGGCGCTTCCAGTTGCTCGCATCGAGCACCCACTCGGGCGTAACGGCTCGCAGCAGCACTGCGAGCTCCTCGCGGCAGTCTTCGATGACTCGAATCTCGCTCGCGGTCACGAAGTTCCACAACCCCATCAGCACGTTCACCGTGCTGAATATTGACTCATAAAGTCCGTGTAGACGACCGGCACGGGAACCTTGCGCACATGCGCGCTCGCACGGCCGCCGAAGAATGCCGATTCGGCATAGCCGCAGTAACGCTTCGGAAAATCCGGCATGCGTGCAATGATCGGCGTAACGCCCATGGCTTGCAGGTACGCCTTACCGATCGAGGCCGGGGAATAGGCTTTGGTCACTTGGAGCTCGATCGGATGGAGCGCGTATTCGGCGAGCAGCTTGGCGCGCGAGCTCGGTCGAGGCGAGCACGTCGCGCCGGTTGTAGTCGATGTATTCCGGCGTAATGATGCCATGCTGTTCGACCTTCTGCTTGCCGTGCTCGACACCGAAGAGCTCACAGGCACCTTCGAGCGAGAGGCTGCGATCGGTGAGCGCGAAGGCCAGCGTGCGCAGAGTCGAGCATGTGCCCGCGAAAGACGTAGCCCTTCTTGGGCTTGATGCTCGCCTTCGGGAATCTGATCGACCTTGTCGGGATCGATCGCGCCGGTAAAGCCTTTGAGCGCGCGTTTACTATCCATGTGCTTGACCGCGATGCCGGGGCGATAGGGATTGACTCGCAGCTGGCCATTTTGATCGCGGTACTGGAAGAACTGGAACGTGAAGCCGCCCAGGAAGCGATCGCGCGATTCGACGTAGCCGAGCGCGCAGCGGCTCGACATCGAACGGAAAGTTGAACGCGACGAGCAGGCCGCGCCCCTTGTAGGCAACGCGGTAGAGCAGCGTGCGGAAGTCCGCGATCGGAAGCAGCATGGAGATCAGGATTACTCGGGATGCCGCGCTCGGGAATACCGCGCGGATCGGTGTCGGCAGGATGCTCGCGCGCGTAGCGTTCCAGCACCGTACGCTCGTCCGCGGTGAGATCGTCCGCGTAGAATAAGCCTTCTTCGAGGCAGCGCCCAGCGACCAGGAAGCGATAGCTGCCGAAGGTTAACGCCTGCGTCTTGTCGGTTCGCGTCTCGCAGTCGAAGACGAGCATGCCGTCGATCTGCGGCGCTTTGCGCTGCGGCTGCGTAGGCTTGAGATCGGGATAGACGCGAACCGCGATCGGGAGCTCAGGCATACTTGGCAAGACTAAGCTTTCGGCGTACAGTTACCGCGTGACAGAGCGGCGAAACGTGGTTATGGTGTGGCGAGCATTCTTCTGGCTTGATCGCGGCGCTGACTGTCGCGCTCGTGATCTTATCTTTCCCCCAGTAGTCCTTCTGGGAGGTCATGGTGGTGGCCAAGCGCCTTTTGGCAACCCTGGGGTGTAGTGCTTTGGCTGATTTGCCTCGTCATCGCCTGGCCCCGTGATCGCCGTATTGGTATTTCGGGAACAGGCCGCGAGGAACAAAGTGCGTCTTATAAGATAAACCGACCAGACACGGATGCTCAGTCGCCTTTCGGCGAGACGCCGATTGACGCTCTCTGACCGCACTTGGTGCGTTTCCGGGCGGCCTGCCGCTTCGAGCTTCTGAGGCCAGTTCGCTCCATAAACCGCGACGAGCTGGTCTCGGACGAGCTTCATCTTGGGTAAGAATTCGATGCAGTCGGTGAGCATCTGCACGACGTTATTATCGAGTCCATGGAATCGCGCTATCGCTTCGAGCAACGGGTCGCCGTTTACATTTTCTAGCGTCTCCGGCGTCCAATCCAGCTGCTTCACGTTAAAGACTGCCCGGTGATCGTTGATCGGGTAGCGGATCGTCAGCGCGCTGTTGCGCTTGCCGAAGACGTGGTTGACCTCGTACGGCTCGCTGCCCATGCGCGATCCGATCGCAGCGGAAGCAGAACGGCGGCGACGCGGCCAGAAATCAGTCGCGAATGGCCGCGATTCCTCGCCGCACGGTGCACAGAGCGCCGAGAGCCGACGCGGCGCTGGGAGCGCGAACTGCGCAGCCAGGCGCCGATCGGATCGTGTTCGCGCATCAGCCACGCCGAGCGTAGATGCTCTCAAAGGAAAGCGCTCCGAGGTCTCCCTGGCGCGCGAGCTCTTCCACATCGGTGAGGAACGGCACCTCATGGCCGGACAGCATCGAGAACCTTGGTCTTGCGCAGCTTACGCAGTTTCGTATCGTCGCCCGTGGCAAGGAACTCGCGCTGAGCTATCGCGCGCTTCGAGAGTTCCGAAGCAACACGTGAGCCACGGACTCCGACCTCGATCCGGCCGCCCTGTACCGGCACGACAAGCGGACGAAAGAGATTATCGCTCGGCTTGGCCGCGTATCGGCCGCCCTTCGTCTTGCGCAGCGCTGAGCCGCCCAGTTGACGACGGTACGCGGAGCGACACCATACTCGGTCGCCGCGCTCTTAAGCGAGTACGCCGTCGCGCATGCGCGTGACGACGTGCGCGACATTCTCGATCGCCAGCTGCGAGCGGCGCGGCAGCTTATCGAACTGCGCGAGCGTCTTGGGAAGTCGCGGGTCGTTGACCGCTGCGCGGGCGCTTTGGTATCTTAGCCATAGTTCAACTACTAAGGAAGGGCCGAGGCGGGCATGCCTCGGCCCTCAGCCGTTAGCGGTCTCCATCGCGCTAGGTAGAACGCATTGCCGGAAAGCGACGGAGCCGCTTATTAACGATCGTGCCGCCGCGTGCAAGGTGCGCTTGCGCCGCTCGCGAGTTCTTCGTCGCGCTTCGGATTGCAACCGAGGGTGAGAATCGCGCAGTCGCGATCGGCGGCTTTGACGGTGATAGCGCCCAGCGGTCTTTTCCGGGTTCGTAAGCCGCGGCCGGTCTCGCGCGCGATCGCGAAAATGTCGAACGTGAGATTCTTAGTCGCATATTCGGCGTTGTCCGCAAACGAGTGTCCGGAACCGAAAGGGAATTTGCGACGCTCGTCGAACGTCCGGATGTTGATCTTTCTTGTTGTACTTTGTTTCATTGGCTTTCCTTTCATAAGATAAGTGAACGGTATAGAGAACCAGAGGAAAATTTCGCGAATCGGGTGGCGGCGGATTCTGGCGGGCGCCGGCCCAGATCGAGAGTGCGAGGAGGCGATGAAACCGCTGCCGAAGACGAGCCAGGCAGTCAGCGCCGATATTTCATCGGGCGGCTGTGCCGATGAGATCGCCGCTGACGCATTGGGCGCGGATCACCGTCGAGGTCGCGGGCGATCTTCGATTGTGCGAATCGTCCACCCCAATATCCCGTCTTCTCGAAATCGCGCGGCATGACGGCGTCGGGTCCTGCGAGTAGCTCGATGATGCGGTCGCGATCGGCGGGATTCAACGACGCCTCCCGACACCGGCGAGCCGGGCGTCGACGGCTCGAGGATGGCCTCGGCCTGAGTCGCCGAAGAGCTCGCGTAGCCGCCGTTCTGGCGGCGCTGGGCTTAAGGCGCGGCCCTCCAGAAGAGAGATCGCGCTGGCCGTGAAGCCGGGCCCGAGGGGCTCGGCCAGGGCGGCCTGCGACCAGCCCCGGGCGAGTCTGTACATTCGAGCATAGTCATCTGTGTATTCATCCTCCGCTCACCATAGTACTCCATCTATGAAGGCTTTTACAAGGTTTGTGCCCGACAGTTTCGAACTCACTGATTGAAAATGTGTCCACCAGAGAGCCCAGGAAACCCCGCAAGGACGCCCGTCACCCGCAGCCGGGCGACCAACGAAAACTGGGTCCTGATGGACTGGCTGAAGCGAAGCGGGAGCGGCGGCATGTCGATGCGGGAGGTGGCGCGCAAGATGGGCTACCGCAACGCATCGCGGGTGAGGGCGTACTTAAACACCAGATTGTTCCGGGACCAGACATCGTCCGGCGACTCGCGGTGGCGTCGGCATGTCGCCGATCGACGCGCTATGGCAGGCGGGCACTAGATGCCGTGTTCGACTACTTCAACAAGCTTTATCGCTCGGATGGGCGTGGATGCACGAAGATCACGTCGACCTGACGCCGAAGGCGGAGCTCTCTTTCGCATTCCGAATTGGGAAATGGGCCCGACGACCTGTGCGGCGTACCGCCCGAATATCGCGCACCGCTACCACGAAGCGGCCATCTACAAGCAAGCCGCGAAGGCATTTCGATCGTTCGCTACCCATACCGATGGCATGCGCGATCCTGCTGGCGGTCGGGTTGTTCCCGCGCCGCGGCGATCAGCTGCGACCGACGACGAGGAATTAATCCTCCCACTAACGGTTTTAGCTTCGAAGATCGTGCCCACCGAGATCGCACGGGGGCAACGGCGGCCATTTCGGCCGTATGGCCGTTCAAGGAAGCCCAGGCGTCTTGCCACGACGTATCCATCGCGGCCAATGCCTTGCGATCGTCATCGGAGTATGCAAAGTGGTGCGACTTGTTTGTAGCGGATACGCCGAATACGCTCGGCTTGCGTTATATGAACAAGGCGGCTTCGTCGGGAACCTGAAGCAAATGTCGAAGACATTTGGAAGTGGCAGTCGCACCGATTCCCGTCATCGATGATCTACCTCAAATCCGACGAAGACACCAATAACAACAAAAGATGCCCCCGGCCGCGCTAACGGCCGGAGGCGTCGCACCCGGAGAGAGTTACCTCCAGATGCAACCGCAGAACTTTACCTTATATCCGCCGCTGCAAGTCCGCGCAGGCGTCCTGGTCGTGGACGGCTTCGGCATTGCGCTGCGCGTCCTGAACCGCGGCAAGCTGCGCGTGGAGGACGGGATCGGCAGGCGGCGCCGGTCGCTGACCCTCGATCGGGCCGGGTGCGGTCTCGAACGCCTCGTCCTGATCGGCCACGCGGGCTACGTCACCCTAGAGGCGCTCTCATGGCTGCGCGCGATCGGCGCCGCGCTGGTGCAGATCGGCCGTGACGGCGAGGTGCTCGCACACTCCGTGCCGTTCGGCTACGACGGCCATCCGATCCGCCGCGCGCAGGCGCTCGCGGTCACCAACGGCCTGGACCTGGCGATCGCGCGCAAGCTGATCGCGGGCAAGCTCGACGGCCAGCGCCGGATTCTCGTTCGCCTTGGTGCCGATCTGCGCGAGTTCGACAAGCTGCGAGCCTCGCTCGCATCGGCCGATTCGATCGAGCGCGTGCGCGTGATCGAAGCCAACGCCGCGGCCCTGTATTTCCCGTCCTGGCGCGACGTGCGGATTCGCTTCCGCGAACGCGACCTCGCAGGAATACCCGCGCGCTGGCTTCGGTGCGATTCGCGCGCCTCGGTGTTGACCGGCGCGCCTCGCGCGGCGACCTCACCGATCAATGCGATGCGAAACTATCTTTTCGCGTGCTTGGAGTCAGAAGCGCGCCTCGCATTGCTCGCACAGGGTTGCGATCCCACGATGGGCGTACTCCATGCCGATCAGCGCAACCGCGATTCGCTCGCGTTCGACACCATGGAGCCGGTGCGCGCGGACGTGGACGCCTTTCTGCTCGACCTTTTGGAAGATCGCGAGTTTACAGCGCGCGATTTTGGTGAGCTTCCGAACGGCATTTGCCGGATCGCGGCGCCGCTGACGCACGAACTCGCACTCACGCTGCCGCACTGGCGCGAATGTCTGCGACCGATCGCCGCGCGCCTCGCGCAAACCTTCCGCGAATCGCTGATCAATAAGAACGTAGCGGCTCGCACGCTCGGGGCTAAATCCCCGAATAAGCGCCGCAGCGTGCCTGGTCCGGAGCGATCGCCGCTGCTCGCAACACCTCGCAAAGCCTCGCAGCCGCGGCCGTACGCGACGCGCGCATGGCGTGCGCCAACCGTCGAAGCGCGTCCGGCCAATCCAACCGCGTGCACGCTATGTGGCGAGCCCGTGCTCAAGCGCCGGCGTCGTCATTGCGAGGCCTGCATGCCCAAGGCGCGCCGGGAGCATGGCCTCCGCGCCATCGAGACCGCTCGCAAAGCGCTCGCAGCGCAGACTGCCGAGGGTAACGATCCACGGGGCAGCGTAGCCGTGAACAAAGCGCGTAGCGAGGCGATCGCGGACGGGCATCGCCGTAATCGCCGCTGGGCACGCGAACATCCGGGCCAGCGCGATGAGACGTGGTTCAACCGCGAGATCGCCACAAAGCTCGACGCCTTTTCGCTCAAGGAGATCGCCGAGGCGACGGGGTTGTCGCTCGCGGCATGCTCGCGCGTTCGGGCTGGTGAGAGAGTGCCGCATCCTCGTCATTGGGAGGCCCTGCAAAGGCTCGTAGCTTCGTAGATCGGTGTGGCACCGTGGACCCTGGTCGCTTTCCCGCTGCGAATCTGGCTGTTGCCATGGGACTAGCGCAAACGGTAGGGAAGCTTAGAGAGTATAGCCCGTTGCGGCTTCGCTGGGAGGCACGAACCAAATGCACGCTTCAATGATTTACCGCTACGCTTTCAGCCTTAGCGCGGCCGCGGCATTGCTTAGTCGCTGCGGCGGATCGCCGCCAATCGGTGCGCAAGTCATTATTTCATGGCAATCGCAGTAGGTAAAGAAATGAAGCGCGGTATCATACAACGCAATCGGAAATGTTCCGTGCCCTTGCGGGCAGAGGGTGGGATTCTTCGACGCAGCAGGTTTAGTGTTATTGGAGCGGTCGCGTTACTGACAGCCTGCGGCGGTTCACGCTCAACATCGTTCGAAGCGCCGATCGCATCCGAGGTCGCGTCTCCGGCATCTGCTTACGAAAGGGTGCTCTATTCGTTTGCGGGCGGCAATGATGGATCTGATCCCGCCAGCGCACCAGTCATGATCGATGGCACGCTATACGGCACCACGCTTTACGGCGGCGGGGGGAGTTGCTCAGGGTATTCACCGGGTTGCGGCATCGTGTACGCTATCGACGGCGCCGGAAACGAACGCGTGCTGCACGCATTTCAAGGCGGCGAGGACGGAGCAACACCCAACGGCCCGCTCGTTACGGTTAAGGGCAAGCTCGTCGGAACAACGGCGCGCGGGGGAGGCTCCGAATGCAATAATGGCCCAAAGACTGGCTGCGGTACCGTATTCGAAATTACAACGTCCGGCACCGAACACGTCCTTTTTCGGTTCCTCGCTAAGTCGCCCGGCGTTCTTCCGCTCTCTGGCCTTACGTCATTCCGTGGCGCACTGTATGGATCAACGGCGGCCGGCGGCACCGGAAACTGCCATTTCGCGCAGTCGATAGGATGCGGCGTTATCTTCAAAATGCTCGGCCTTCACGCTCTAACTGTCATTTACGAATTCAGAGGAGGCAAAGACGGCGCACAGCCGCACGGCCCGCTGCTATTTTCTGAAGACAGAATGTACGGGACGACCTCCGCGGGCGGCGGTACCGGCTGTCGCTCCAATGAGGGTTGCGGAACGGCGTTTTCCCTGACCACGGCCAAGACCAAAACGACTTTACATGAATTTGGGCGCAGCCTTTATGCGGGCGCGTTCCCGGAAAGCGGCCTCGTCCTTGTCAGCGGTGCGATGTATGGAACGACGCTCGAAGGTGGACCGCACGACTGCGTGGTGACGTCGTTCAACGGATACACCGGCTGCGGAACGATCTTCCGCATTCTGCCTTCTGGTAAATTCCAATCCATTTATGATTTTACGGGTGGTACCGGCCAGGCGTATCCTCACGGTCTCACTCTGGTTGGCGACAAACTGTACGGCACGACTGACACCGGCGTCAACGATTACGGCTGCGGCACGGTTTTCGAGATCACGCGTGACGGGCATGAAACGACGATCTACAGTTTTGGAGGAACGAATGACGGCTGCAATCCTGACTCCGGGCTGCACTACGCCAACCACACGCTCTACGGGACTACGGCATACGGCGGAAGGTATGACGACGGAACCGTCTTTTCGATCACGCTATCGCGCTAGGCGCTTAGCTTAGAGCCTGGCAGCCGTGCAGCACGGCGCCGATCGCGTGACGCATTGCGGCTCGCAGTCTTGGAGACTTAGCACCATGAGCGTGATCTGGGAGGCGGCTGGACGAGGGCTGCTGAAGCGCCTGACGATGAAGCTAAGCGTTTTGTTGCTCGCCTTTTGTGCTGCCCTTGGCGCGCCCGCTGTTGCTCAATCGCCAAATGCGCAACCAACGACTCGGTCCGCACAAGATATTCAGTTCACAGCTCATGACGTCGCCACGCTCCTGAAGGCGACCCAGGACGCGGAGGCGAGCCCAAATATCACTATCAAGATCGTAGGCAAGCCCGCTACCGATATGCCTGCGTACGATCCAATCGTTCATTTTGCTGGCATCGACGCGAACTCGGGCGCCGCGACGATTTGGATAGTGCATTCGCCCGACAAGACGCCAGCCGCGGCTCAAGCCCTGCGCGCCGCGATGGAGCTTGCCTGCATGGGGACTGGGTTCGCCGGGCCTACCTGGAAGGCGATCTATGACAAGGTCGCGGCGATGGACGCGGCTCTTCCATCAAACGCGCCGAATCCTTATAAGTACCGCCTTGCATTGACCCAGCGCATACAAGGAATTGTTGATAGTTATGTGCCGCACTAGCCGCGACCAAAACACCGCTAATAAAACATGGGGGAGCCGATAGCAACGTGAGACGGGCGCTCTCCATGACGTTTGTAGCTGCGCTCCTTTCTTGCGGGATCGTAAAGGCACAGGAACAAAACGCTAACGCCATCCAAAAACTAGCCTTCCTCAAAGGATCGTGGCATTGTGTCGTTCAGGGCGCAACAGTTCCCGCTGGCGACGAGGATCGTCTCACCTACGAGTTCGCGCCCGACTGGTCGTGGATGATCGAGCGATCCAATCTCCAGAAAAGGGGAAAGACTACTGGGGCGTGCAGCTTTGGGGATATGATTCGCAGCGTAAGCGACTCGTCGCTTATCAATTCGGCTCGGCTGGGGTATTTACTAAGAGCGTTGATGGTTGGGTTGACGGCCGATTCCAGAGCAAGCGCGATAACGACGGCACAATGGTCTCGATCTTACCCATCGATCAAAATCGCTTTGACTGGGTAATTGAGAGCCCCGATCACTCGTATAAGGCAACGGAGGGTTGCACGCGTTGAGCCGCAGCCTTTGTTATCGTGATCTTGCCCGCGTGCGGCGGGCCCTACTGGCAGGCTGCGGCGGATCGCAGCCGCTGATCGGCGCGTCGGGCGCGATGCCGAGGCCGTTCGCTCTCGGCGCTAATGCGCTCCGCATCATAATCGCCGGGCCATGCTCAGGGCGTTAATCCTTTGCGCGCTGTTGGCCCTGGTTTACGCCTTCGCGTGGGGATTAGGTTCATACGCCCTCGCCCCAGGCGGCGCTTACTTGGACTGGACCATGCAGGCCGTTTCACACGACTGGCATCAATATCGTTGGTTCTTCCAGGTGCCATTCAGCGGCTGGTACCTGCTTGCAGTTCTCGGCGTACTCATGGGTGCGCTCAATACGCTGTTTGTCGTCCCAATTGCCTGCGCGGTCGGGGCATTGCTTTTTTGGAGGCTACCAACCCTTAAGCAACGCCTGTTAAGCGTCAACCGTGTGCGGCTATGCTACGTCGTAATCGGGCTCGGCCTGATCACAGGCGTAGCGGCGACGGTCATTAGCGGCAGAAACCCGGGGATTCCGTGATCACCCCCCGCAATATCTCCCCCCCGCGCCTCTGCCCCTCTGCACGGCTTCGCGCAAGCGAGGCCGCATCGCGCCACGACGCTTTCCCAGCGCGATGCTAGGGGGCTGGCCACCACAGTGACGAACGCCAACAACACGCCCGCATTCACGTTTGTCGATGTGGCGGGTGATATACTTCGTTTCGATCGCTTTCGCTATGAGTATCCAGTGTCGAAGGATCAGGATGACGCAAACTGGCTTGACTGCCGGATTACCTTCCATTCGATGATGCGCCAAAAGGTCGATGCATCAATCATAACGTCTGAGCTACCGCCGCTGGCGGAATCCGTCCGACTTGTGCTGGACAAAGTTCAAAATGAGACCGAGTGGGAGCCACTTGAGCCTTGGATCAACTTGAAGCTCTCGCGCGAATCCTCTCTCATTTTAATTAACGCTAGAATAGCTGTGAGACTGGGTTTGGGTCCATTCATCGAGTATACGTTTGAGTGTCGCGAGGAAGAAACCAGACTGGCGTTGAGCGACATCGAGGCGGTGATTGTTGCGTTTCCAGAACGCTAGCAACGCCTTCCTTCACCAGGCCGGCTACTTGGTTGTTGAATGATTTCGAGAAATCCAAGTGTAATTGGCGTGCTGGCAGCCATCGCCTTGGCCATGATCACGACGACCCTCGCATCCGGCGCGCAAGCCCAACTTCCTAATTGGATAAAGCTAAGGGAAGGTGAAGCTGCCTATTTTGGAGTGGGCTCTGGGACCGCTGCAGCAGCGTGCCCGACCTTCGACCGATATGTTGAATGGTTGAAAACGGAAAAGGCAAGGAAGTCTGAACTATGTCCGACCATGAGGGGCGGGCAGCGCGTAACGGTTCTTGGTTGGAGGAATTATACGGTTGGCGCCAACTTCGTTGAGCTGATCGTGCATGTGCGATTCGCGCACGGCGAAGGCTCTGCGTGGACGCTCGGAGCGAATCCGGTGGTGCCTACAGGGGTGCCTGTTGCGGTCATGGGAAGCGCATGCGAAGCCGAGGCTGCTCGCGTTCATGCACGCTTGAGCAGCGTTGGGGCGTGGCTGTCCTCGTGCAGGGCCGTTGTCGTAAGGCAGCTTGTTTCGAGTGCCCAGGATACTCTGGTTGTAAGGTTCCTGCGCTCGGGCGTGACAGTGCGAATCCAGGCAGGTGTAGCAGTCTTACCAAGTCCTTTATATCCGAACGGATACCCGCGGTACGCTCTTGAGCGATTTGCTGAGTAGGCCCCCGCGCCTCTGCCCCTCTGCACGGCTTCGCGAATGCGAGGCCGCGTCGCGCTAAGCGGCTTGGATCGGCGCGCGTCGCTCGCATTGCGGCTGAGCATACCTCGCAGCGCGGCGGCTAAGCCTCGCAGCAGGCTCGCAGTTTAGATCGCGGCGCTTAACGCGTTGCAGCTTGGATCGCGGCGGCTCGCTGCTAGAGCCCAGCAGATCGGCAGCCGGGGGAGGGGGGGTCCGTTTTGCTCGGCCTAACTCCTATCCCCCATAACTGCTGCACCACGGCATTTCTTGTACTTTTTGCGTGAAACTACGAGCCCTGGCGGCCTCGCGCGCGCGCAGCGGCTAAAAAGAAGACGCGTTAACGTAGTTCTCTTTCAAATATGGCTCGTTGGATCGGAACCAAGCCGCGCAGGTGATCCGGCCACCCTTGGGGAGCGTAGAGGGCCGCATCCGCGGCTTAGCCTCCCGGAACAACTCAATAAGGAGAAACGACATGCGACGTGCCCTCGTGCTCTCTTCAACAATCGCGCTTCTTACCGCATGCTCCAGCGGTGGAGTCTCGAGCAATCCTCCAGGCCCAATCTCCAATGCGAGCGCTGCCTCATCGCCGACGTTCTCCGTCAACGGAGCGGCCGTCTCGCGCGCAAAACCTCGGTGGCCACTTGAAACCCGGCCACGTATGGCCACTTGAAATGCGGCCAAAGGCCGCCGTCTAGCTCAGAAGGGTTGTATGGCGTTCCTTCTTGGCTACGTCTGCGCTTGAACCTTGCGCTGCCGTGCTTGGAGGCTTGATTCGTGAAGGCGGTAGCTCTTGCCGCGAATCTCGACGAGATGGCTGTGATGCATCAGGCGATCGAGGAACGCCGCCACGGCGGGCGTGTCGCCGAACATTTTCGGCCAGTCCTCGAGCGGCCGATTTGAGGTGATGATTGTCGACGCGCGTTCGTAGCGTCGCATCACGATCTCCAACAGATCTTCTGCCGCGGCAGCGGGAAGCTTTCGCATGCCAAGATCGTCGAGAACGAGCAGCGGTATCTCGCTGTACGTTGCAATCGCCTGCGCCCTGCTACCGGTCGCGGCAGCGAGAAGCAACTCCTCGAAAAGTACGTGGGCCTCGCGATAGATGACGCGAAAGCCGGCAAGGATCGCCGTCATGCCGATGGCTTGGGCGAGATGCGACTTGCCGCTTCCGGGATTTCCCAAGATGAGGCAGTCACGCCGCTGTTCGATGAACCTTGCGGTGGCCAATTCGTAGATAAGCGCGCGATCGATCGAGGCATTGAACTTCCAGTCAAAGGTATCGAGGGTCTTGCGGTCGCGGAATGCGGCGGCTTTGACGCGTCGTTCGATCAGACGATCCCGCCGGCGGTCCAGCTCATCGTGGACCAGAAGGCTCAAGAAATCGAGCGGGCCCAGATTGTCGGCACGAGCTTGCTGCGCTCGAACGGCGAGCGTGTCCGCCAAGCCGCCGAGCCGCAGTTGGCGCAGCGCGCGGTCGAGCTCTTCAGTTGTCATGCGGATCTCCTTGTGCGAGTGTGGTGAAGTGCTGCTGATACGTGTCGATCAGCGGGATGATGCGGTGTTCGGTCGTGAGCGGCGTTGGCCGATGATGCGCCAAGTATGTGCGCAGAAAGCGGAAGCGCCAGGTGCCGGCGGCGACGGCAAGCGTACAGGCCCGTTCGACATTCTGAGGGCCATGGCGGCGGATCAAATCGAGAACTCCCAGCAACGTGCGCGCTGCCAACGCGCCGCGTTCGTTCTCGACGGCGCGAGCAAAAACGCCGCAGTGCGGGCCAAACTCGGCAATCCGTGCGACCAGATCGAGCACCTTGAGCGGAGTTTGTTTTGGTAGATCGGCTGCGATGGTGCGTCGCTGGCCTCGACCGGTTATGGCATGCTCGCGGATCAACTGGTGTGTCTGTGGGTCGAGGATGCGCAGCCACAACCGCCCAATGTGGACAACCACTTTCGTTCCAACGTAGCGTGGTGGAACGGAATAGTAAGCGGCCTGCACTTCGATATGCCCGTCGAGATGAACGCGCCGTTCGGCGATCTGATAGTATTCGAATCGCGTCGGCGGCAGCGGCAAGAGGTGCGGCCGCTCTTCGTTGAACATGGCCTGCACTTGACGCTTCGTCGTCCCGTGGATGCGGGTTGAGGCCCAACTCTCGTTCCAACGCAGCAGCCAGGCATTCTGCTCGTCGGTACTCTCAAAACGCTTACCTTTGAGCGCTCGTTGCACGTGATAGATTCCCGATTCGACCTTCCCCTTCAGATCAGGGGCGTACGGCCGGCATGGGAACGCGATCACGCCGTAGTGTGCGAGCATCGCCGCATACAACTCGTTGATCTCTGGATCGTAGACGTCGGCGTTGAACACGCCTTCCTTGAGGTTGTCGGGGCGAACGATCCGCGTCGCACCGCCGAAGTACGCAAACGCGTCTTCGTGCAGCTCGCACCAGATCTGCTTCGATGAGTTCCAGACCGTGGTGGGAAAATAGCTACGGCTCATCCCAAGCGTCATCAGGAACAGCCGCGGACGGCGGTATTTTCCCGTGCGCGGGTGGCGCGTCGGCGCTCCTTCGCCATAATCAACTTGCGCTTCCTGACCAGGCGGCGTTTCGAACCGGCACTTGACCTCAGGCTCGCTCGGGCGCAACTTGCCGACGAACCGCTTAACGGCGTTGTAGGCCCCTTCGTAGCCGTGGTGATCGACGAGATGTTGGTAGATCGATACGCCATGGCAGCCTTTGGCGAGTTCGGCTTCGATGACGCCCCGGTACGGCTCGCAGCTGCTGCGCGACCGTCGAGAGTCGGTGGCCACTTTGGCCGCTTTTGAGTCGGTGGGCATTTCGCCCGAGGTGGTACATTTTGGCGGCAGCAAGCCGGCATCGCGGCCGATACTCGCGATCGTTTCGCGCCGGTGCCCTGTTTCGCGTTCGATCTGCCGCTGGGTCCAGCCCATGCTCAGCAGCCCGATGATCTTGTTGCGTTCCGTCATGCTCAGTGCGTTCATGGCGGCGCTGTTCGCGCCGAGAAGCCTGAGCTAGGCGGCGACCTTAGCCGTGGCCTATTTTCAAGTGGCCACCGACCTCTGGCCGGTTTTCAAGTGGCCACGGCTGGCCGCTTTTGAGTGGCCCCCGAGGCGTATTGACGCCAAGAAAAA
Organism: Vulcanimicrobiota bacterium; assembly: GCA_963736775.1. GTDB lineage: Bacteria > Vulcanimicrobiota > Vulcanimicrobiia > Vulcanimicrobiales > Vulcanimicrobiaceae > Cybelea. The sequence continues at coordinate 70,264 of CAVTPY010000015.1, forward strand.
AAAAAAAAAAAAAAAAAAAAAAAAAAAAAAAAAAAAAAAAAAAAAAAAAAAAAAAAAAAAAAAAAAAAAAAAAAAAAAAAAAAAAAAAAAAAAAAAAAAAAAAAAAAAAAAAAAAAAAAAAAAAAAAAAAAAAAAAAAAAAAAAAAAAAAAAAAAAAAAAAAAAAAAAAAAAAATATCGACGTGAAGTCGTCGACGTTCATCGTTTTTAGCGATACCCGAGTGCGGCATTTACCTGCCTGATCGGAACCGGGTAGTGTTGTTCCGGCGCGATAGCATAGTCAACGGAATAAAAAAAACACTTGGGTTATTACGGAACTACTATTGGCCGAGCACGCACAATGCGGCTTGTGAACTTTAGGTGGGAAATCCTACGTAGCTTGAGAGCTGATCAGTTTTTTATGCTGCACCACAAGAGCACTACCTGGAGCACCGGCCGGGTGAATCCAGACGTGGTTCAGGATTGGAACTCTGGGTCTGCGGCTGACTTTGGGAATGGGCCGCTGCAAGTCCGCGCGGGCGTCCTCGTCGTAGACGGCTACGGCATCGCGCTGCGCGTTGCGAGCCGCGGCAAGCTGCGCGTCGAAGACGTCGGAGGTATCCGCGGATCGTTCGCGATCGATCGCACGTGCAGGGATTCGGACGCCACGTCGTCCGGCATGTATGGTACGTCACGCTAGAGGCGCTCGCGTGGCTGCGCGCGATCGGCGCGGCGCTAGTGCAGATCGGACGCGATGGCGAGGTGCTCGCGCACTGCGTGCCGTTCGGCTGCCACGGCCATCCGATCCGACGTGCGCAGGCCCTCGCGGTTACGAACGGCCTGGACCTCGCGATCGCGCGCGAGCTGATCGCCGACAAGCTGGACGGCGAGGGCCGTGTTCTCCTTCGGCTCGGTGCCGATCTGCGCGAGTTCGACAAGCTGCGAGCCTCCCTCGCATCCGCCGATTCGATCGAGGCGTCGCGTGATCGAAGCCAATGCCGCGGCGCTATACTTCCCGAACTGGCGCGACGTGCGCATTCGCTTTCGGGAGCGTGATCTTGCACGAATCCCGGCGCGCTGGCTGCGGTGCGATTCGCGCGCCTCGGTTTTGACCGGCGCGCCTCGCGCCGCGACGTCTCCGCTCAACGCGCTTCGGAACTATCTTTTTGCGTGCCTGGAGTCAGAAGCGCGCCTCGCACTACTCGCACACGGCTGCGATCCCACGCTCGGCGTATCTGCACGCCGATCAGCGCAATCGCGATTCCCTCGCACTCGACGCCATGGAGCCGGTACGCGCGGACGTGGACGCGTTTCTGCTCGATCTCTTGGAGGATCGGACGTTCACGGCTCGCGATTTCGGCGAGCTGCCGAACGGCATCTGCCGGATCGCGGCACCACTGACGCATGAGCTCGCACTCACGCTGCCGCACTGGCGCGAATGCCTGCGCCCGATCGGGGGCGCGCCTCGCGCAGAATTTCCGCGAATCGCTGGTCAATAAGGGCGCGTCGCCTCGCACGCTAGCAGCCAAAGCTGGAAATAACGGCGTAGCTGCCGGGAACGGAGCATCACCGCTGCTCGCAACGCCTCGCAAGGCCTCGAACCGCGCCCGTACGCGACCGAGTAGGAGCATGCCAACCCCGGGCGCGTCCCGCCAATCCGATAGTGTGCGCGATGTGCGGCGAGCCGGTGCTCAAGCGCAGGCGCCGTCATTGCGAGACCTGCATGCCCAAAGCGCGGCGCGAGCACGGACTGAGAGCGATCGAAGCGGCTCGCACGGCACTCGCAGCGCAGACTGCCGCGGGCGATGATCCGCGCCGCAGTGCCGCCGTGAACCGCGCGCGGGGCGACGCGATCAGCGAGGGGCATCAGCGCAATCGCCGCTGGGCGCGCGAGCATCCGGGCCGAACGCGATGCGGCCTGGTTCAAGCGCGAGGTCGCGCCGAAGCTCGATGCGTTCTCGCTCAAGCAGATCGAGAAGGCTACGGGATTATCGCTCGCAGCGTGCTCACGCATCCGGGCGGGGGCGGAGGTGCCGCATCCCAGGCACTGGGAGGCGTTGCTCGCGCTTGTCCAACAATAGCTGGAGCCTGGCAAAACACGTCGAAAGCCGGGCCTTGCTGTGAGAGCTGCGGTTTATCTCGTTATTGCGGCGCTGATGGTCGTTTCCGAGCCATGCCGGTCATCAGCGGCCCCTACACCCTACAGTGGACCGACTTTATCCGGCCTCGCAACAAACGCGCTCGCTCTGGCATACGGAGCCTCGGGACTTGACGGCGCCACGCCAGCGCCTTTCAGGCTACAAGGTTACGTCGCTACAGTTCACACGGCTGGTGACTACTTTCAGATCACGTTCTCAGCGAACACAACCGAGGATTTCAAAGACCTTATCGTAGACTCCAAGTCAGAGTCCGTCGTTTGGAAGCGTGGCGACCCAATCAGTAAGGTTAGCGCGATGCCAGCCGAAACCGAGGGATATGTTATCCCCGGCATCGTCGCGGGGGAGATACTCTTAGCGTATCGCGAGGCACTAAAAGAGAACTATCAGCCGCTTCAGACCGGCGCATACGCAATTCACTTTGAGCCCTTTGCGGGCGGTCTAGACATCGGATTCGAGAAGACGTTAGAGCCTAGTACAACCTCCGTCATTCCTGCGCCGACGCCGACGCCCGGTGCCTGGCGATGCCTATCTGGTTGCGCGGCTGGGCCAGGCTACCGCATCACAGTACGCGACGGCCGCATAACCATAAAGCGGAGTGTGTCGCTGTGAGGCGCGAGCTCTATCTAGCCGCAACTATCGCGGCTGCTATCGCATGGCCCGTACAGGGCCTCGCAAATGATCGTGGGCCAGCCGCGGAGGTCGTTGCGGTACGACATGATCTTTCGATCCTACTTTCAGCACCTTTGGAAGCGCTAAACGCGAAACCGACTATCGATTGGGTTGTTGCAGGCCAGCAAGACGCCGTTGCGATGTGGCGCGCCAAAGGGAATCGGGGCATAGTCGTGCTGCACAGGCGTTCCGGCCGCTGGTGGTGGCGTGGCGCGGCCTCATCAACAGATGACATGGCCGGCACTTGGTCGCCGTTGTGGGTACCCGGAAACGAGATCGGCTCTGCGGAATGCGGCATTCACTTACCGGGCCCCCCGTCCGCACAAAAGCTGCTTAGTGATGGTTTTATTGACAAGCAGGTGGCAGCGAAGCTCGCGAACCTTCTTCCAACCGTCCCCATGCCTAAGACGATGACCGCCGAAGATTGCCATTCTATCGAAAACTATGTGAGAAGCTCCTCAGGCGGATATGGAGCCACCTTTTTCATGGCGAAGATTACGATTCTACGTGGTTCAATTGGGTTGGCCAGACACCACCTGGTTCGGAGAGTGAAAGCATTCAAGGCACAAAAGCTTGTTATTCCTTCACGCTAACGACGCTTCCCGATAAGAGCCCGCGTGACATGGAACACTTAGTGCATCAGGTTTACAGCGAGCTTTTCCCATCGCCACCGCCATCGCTGACGTTTAAGACGGGCTCTACTATCGACGTTTGGTTCCCTTACGTTTTGGCCGACCGCGGGCATTATTTGCTGAGCATGAGCAATGTAACCCCCGAGATTCGCGACGTTCCAGGGACGCTAAGAAGCAACGTCCTGCACTTCGTATTGCCCGCGTTCACATTGCCACGCGGAGACGTCGCTCAGGGCGAAGTAGTCGGGAATCAGGCAGACAATCCAGCAGAGCCACACCCTCGCAGTTGTACATCAGCGGACGATTGTTATAACGAGGTCATTAACGGTGAGAGCGAGCAGAAGATCAGCGGCGGCTCAGTCGCGGTCGTGGGACGCTACACTGACAGTGGACATCCTGTCTCGGTGGGCGCGCGCTTTATGAACCTTGATTACGCCACACTCGCAACGGCGCCGGCCGAGACGCTTTGGCTAACTATCCCGGAACCGCTAAACCATTTGTTTTCCTCTGTTGGGGTCCAGCTTGAACCCTCGCCAAATGACGCCGTGAAGCGCGATCTTCAACTGCACATCGACCGGCGCGACGGAGGCGCAATTAATCGTATTAATTCCTGTACCAGCCATCGCATCTCATACGAAAGTGTCCGGCGCTATAGTGAGACCTCCAGGGATTGGCGGGTGGTATCCCAAGAGATATTGTGCGTCTTCCTATAATGCTAGCGACAACGGCAACGTCTTTGCTACTATAAACGTGAGCGAGTTTGCGCTACCCGGCCGACCGCCGCCCGTAAACTCATCGGAGTTCGACGCTTCCGACGATGTAGGTTGTTAAGCTAGATCGGCCCTCGCTAGTCAGAGGCATCTTTAATTATAAACCTAGCGAGTTCGGTTCGACGGGACCATGGGAGCACCGCAATCGGTGAAAGTATAGCCAAAATTGCTTCCAGATCGTCCACCTCACGATCATCAACAACGACGACAATCCGCTTCGAGAGAGATCCAAGCAGTTCACGAAAGCGCGCGAGCTGCTGGCGAGCGTCTTCGTTCCATGGTAGCACCATGACTTGTCCACCATAGTTACGCAGGACGCCGATGCCAGTCAGGTAATCGTCCGCGAGGGGCCACCCTTCATCGCAAACGCGCCAATAGGGGACGACCGTCGCTATATACTTAAAGAGCTCTTGGCCAAAAGTAGACACAGACGCAGCCGTAGTGCGTGATCCTTCGGAGCATCTCGGCAAATTGAAACCCGAGACTCTTGTAGAGTTTGATTGCCGGTTCATTCGCCTCATCAACCAAAAGATCAACCTCGTAATCGGCCTGGTCGATGATCGTTTGCATTAGGGGCCTGAGCCCATTTGTTAGGCCGCCGGTAATTGTGGCAGGGGTTCAGTTGCCAGGCTTTCGACGAATTCCTTCGGTGTAAGATAGGCGAGCGACGAATGCGGGCGCACTTCATTGTAGTCGACGAGCCAGAAGTCGGCGGCATCGCGCATTTCCGGCAGATTCCAGAAGGCGTGCATGTTGAGAAACTCATCGCGAACGCGCGCGTTGAACGATTCGATCCAGGCATTTTGGTAGGGCTTACCCGGATCGATGAAGTGCAGGTCGACCTGATGATCGACCGACCACTGAAGCATCACACCGGCGATGTTTTCCGGCCCGTTGTCAACGCGCAGACGACTGGGATAGCCGCGGACAGCGGCAATATCGTCGAGCGTGCGGATGACGCGGCGGCTCGTAAGCGAAAAATCCACGTCGAGGGCAAGGCCCTCTCGGCTGAAGCGATCCTCGATTGTGAGCGCGCGGACCTTGCGCTTCGTTAGCAGGCGATCTTCCATGAAATCGAGTCCCCATTCTTCGTTGAGCTTCACCGGTGCTGGGGCCCAGTTGCCGCGGATCAGCCGGACCCGGCGTTTCTTGCGTGGCCGTACCTGAAGGCTCTCTTCGCGATAGATGCGGCGCAGTCGCTTGTGGTTCATGACGATCCCCGTGCGTTTGAGGAGAATTCTGATTCGGCGCCAGCCAAAGCGCGGCCGTTCTTGCGCGATGCAGCGCAGTCGATCGCGAACCAGCGTGTCGTCGGGTTTCTTGCGAGATTTGTACTGCATCGTCGGGCGAGGGCAGCTCGCGAGCCGGCACGCCTGCCGCTCGCTCAACCCGTCAGCTTGAAGAGCCTTCACCGCTTCTTTACGCCGTGAAGGCTCCAGCCGTTTTTTGCGAACAAGTTCCTCATGGCGCTTATCTCGAGGGCCTGACGGGCGATGATCCGCTCCATCTGTGTGTTCTCGGCCTCGAGTTCTTTGAGACGAACGAGATCGCTGGTCTCTAAGCCGCCGTACTTGCTGCGCCATAGCCGCAACGTGTTGACGTGAATGCCGTGCTTGCGGGCCAACTCCCCCGCTGGTCTCCCCGCATCGAGTTCCTTGAGAATCGAAACGATCTGCGCCTCGGTGTAGCGACTCTTGCGCATTGGTGGATCTCCTTGCTGGCCTATTGGCCGGAAATCCACAATTATCCGTGGCCTAGTTTTCGGGGCTCAGACCCCTAGTCGCACGCCAGACACCGCGCGCCTAATCGAAACAGACGATCGGTTTTACGATGCGCGATTCCGCAAGCTCCCGATAGGCTCGCGGGACGTCGTCGAGGGAGATCAGCGCGGCATCGACTCTCTCGGCCGTGACGACGCCGCGCTCGATCAAGGCCAAAGCCTCGCGCGTGTCGTCGGGCCCACACGAATAACTTGCGACGAGGCGAAGGTCGCCAAAGTAAAAACGCGTGGGATCGATCGCGATGGGTACTTCGGGCGGGAACGGGGTGAACATCACGACGGTGCCGCCGCCCGTCGCCGCGGCACACGCCGCTTTCATCGCGGGAGCAGTGCCCGGACCACAGATCACAACGTCGGCGCCGCCGGGGAGAACGCGATCAACGTCGTCGGGGGTAAAGACCGTCGCGCCGTTGCGCTGCGCGACCGCGCGGCGCTGCTCGATAAAATCGCTGGCGAAGACTTCGGCGCCGAGCGCTCTGGCCGCCAGCACGTGCAGCAATCCCATGACGCCCAGGCCGATCACATACAGCCGGTCGTTCTTTCTCACGCCGCTGCGCCGCAGCGATTTTACGACGCAGGCGAGCGGCTCGACCAGCGAAGCATCGCGAAACGGAACGCTTGCGGGTAGCGGCAGCGTGTCGCGCTGGTTTTCCCGCGAAACGCGAAAGTATTCCGCGATACCACCGGGCTCGATCCTTGTGGCGCGCCAGGTCGCACATTGCACGTAATCGCCGCGCTTGCAGGCGCGGCACTCAAAGCACGGCGCATGATGATGAACGAATACGCGATCTCCCACGGAAAGCGCGCAGTCGCCGGCGACCGCCGCCACGATGCCGGCCGGTTCGTGGCCGAGCACGAGCGGCGCCTTTCGCGCGATGTACCAGCCCATGACGTCGCCGCTGCAGATTCCGCTAGCCATCGTTCGCACGAGCAGTTCCCCGTCGCGCAGCTCCGGCACGGCGCGTTCCTCGATGCGCACGTCGTTGACGTCGTAGAGCACCGCGGCTCGCATCGTTTGGGGCGTCATGGTTCGATCAATAGCTTCAGAGCGTCGCCGGCGTCGAGCCGTTGGAAAGCCTCGGCGATTCGATCGAGCGAATAGCTATCCGAAATCAAACCGCTCAGCGGCAGCGCGTGGCTCGCGATCAGCTCGTAGGCGCTGCGCACATCGCGCGGCGTGAAGTGAAACGGTGCGATAAGCTGGACTTCATCGTAATGCAGCCGCGCGGCGTCGAAGGAAACGCGGGCCTCTGCGGGCAGCCCGGCAAAGAACGAAACGCGCCCACCGCGCCGCACGAGCGCGGGCGCACGCTCCCACATCTCGATGCTTCCGGTGCACTCGATCGCGGCATCTACGCCGCGGCCGCCGGTTCGCTCGGCGATGACGTTGCCGATCGGCGACTCCGTCGCATCGAAGCTCTGCAGTCCAAGTTCGCGCGCCAGGGCCACGCGCTGCGGCCGGCGGCCGAAGATGAGGGCCTCGACGCCCCGCCGCTGCAGCAACAAAGCATGCAGAATTCCAAAGCCGCCGTTGCCGATGACGGCAACGGTCGACCCGGGGGCCGGCGCGAGGAGCTCGATCGAGTGAACGACGCAGGAAAGCGGCTCGAGGAATGCCGCCTGGGCGTAACCGATGTCGAGAGGTTTGTGAAAGCAGTTGCGCTCGACGACGCGCTGCGGAACCGCGATCAGGTCCGAGTATGCTCCCAAAATCATCGTCGACAGAAGATGCTCGCAGAGTTCCTCTTGCCCGTTGCGGCACCAATAGCACTGACCGCACGGCGCGGTGTGGACGCACATCACCGGGTCGCCGACGGCGAAGGCGGTGACGCCCGGCGCAACCGATGCGACGTCGCCGGAAAACTCATGGCCAAAGCGCGTCGGCATCGGCATTTTCGGATGGCCGCGACGATAGGTCTTTAAATCCGTTCCGTCGGTCAAAGCGGCGCGCACGCGCACGACGATTCCGCCGGGCGGCGCCGCCGGTACCCCTTCTTCACGCAGCTCGATCGTCTTCGGTGCGACCAGCATCGCGACGCGCGAACGATCCGATGCGGTCACGCGGTTGGCGCGGCGACGCAGGCCAGCAACGCCGAGCGAATCGGTTCCGGCAACGGGCGGCTCTTCTTCGTCGTGCCGTCGATCGCGGCCACGATGAACGTCAACGCCGCGCCGGCCTCGCCCGTCCGCTCGTTGAACAGAACGGTCTTCCATCGAACGCTCGACGACCCGACCCGCTCGATGTGCGTGCGCATCCGCAGCCAGTCGCTCATCGTCGCCGGAGCGTGATACTCCGCCTCCACTCGAACGCGCGGAAGCCAAAAGCCGTACTGCGTGAACACGGTCTCGTAGGGAAAGCCCAGCTCGGCGAAGAGCTGCATTTCCGCGTACTCGGCAAAGCGCGGATAGGCCGCAAAGTACATGATCCCTACGATGTCAACGTCGGCCCATTGCACCTGCAGGCGCGCTTCGAACGTGCGCGCTCCGGCGGGAAGGGTGTCCTTAAATTTAGTCATGGTTTATCGTCGTGTCGCCCTTCGACTGCGCTCAGGGTGACACTGCGAGAGGTGACACTGGCGGCGATGTGGCGGGCGATCGGGTCGACTTCGAGGTTCACGCGACTGCCGGGCGGGCGCGCGCGCAGCGTCGTGCGTTCGATCGTTTCAGGGATGAGGGCCAGCTCGAACCAGCCGTCGCCGGTCGCGGCAACGGTCAGGCTGACGCCGTCCACCGCGACGAAAGCTTTCGGCGCAATCATGCTCGCAATCGCCGGCGGCGACTCGACGCGCATGCGTTCGCCCTGGCCCTGCGGAGTGCGCGAGAGTACGAGCGCGGCGGCATCCACGTGACCATAGACAAAATGGCCGCCGAGGCGGTCGCCGACACGCAAGGCGTACTCCACGTTGACGGCGTCGCCCGCCTTGAGCTCTCCCAGGGTGCTGCACGCGAGTGTTTCTGGAACCACGTCGAACGCAACAGCATCTCCGTCGAGTGCGGTTGCGGTGAGGCAGACGCCGTCGATAGCGATTGAGTCGCCGGGCAACGGCCGTTCCGATTCTACGCCCTCGCACCGCACGACCAATGTCGCACCGCTGCCGATGTCATCCTTCGACCCTTCGACAAGATCAGGGCAGGCTGAGCTCAGGATGACAAGACCGCGATAGCGAATCAATCCGCTAAACATTCGCAAACGTTCCGCTGATCATAATGTCCTCGCCCGTCCGCTCGACGCGGTCGAACTCCAGGCGTACGCCCTCGCGAAGGAAATTCCCACGCGCGAGCACCGGCACCGCGCCTTGAGTTGCTAGAAAGAGCGGCGCGACGGCCCAGTAGAAACGATCGACTTGCTCGGCGGCGATCAATCGCGCCGCCAGGGTGGGGCCACCCTCACACAAGACGCTGTAAATGCCGTGCGCGCGCAACGCTTCGAGAGCTTGCGGCAGATCGAGCCGGAGATTCTCCGGCGGCCCAACTCCGATCACGTCGGCGACGTTGCGGAGCTCGTCCAAACGATTCGCCAGGCCGCTGGGGGCGAGCACGACGCTCTTTGCGTAACCCTCTTCGGTAGCGAAGATTCGGCTGCGCGCGCTGACGCCCTCGGTTTGGCAAGCAACGATGCGTACGTAGGGACGGAGGCGATGATGCGCGGGGCGGACCGTGAGCTGCGGATCGTCGACGCGCACCGTACCCGCGCCGACCATGACGGCGTCGTGCGCGATGCGCAAATCGCGCACGTAGCGCCGCGCCTCTTGCGAGGTCAGCCGCTGCTCGACGCCGGGCCGGCTCGCGATTGCCCCGTCGAGCGACATCGCCATTTTCAGTGCAACGTACGGGCGTCGCAGCGTGCCGGCGCGAGCGAAGGGTTCGATCAAGTCGCGAGCGACCGGATCTTGCGCGACCGCGACATCCACGCCGCGTTCTCGTAACTCGGCGGCACCGCCGTGCAGCGTCGGATCGAGGGTGCCGGCGACGACTCGAACGATCCCGGCGTCGATGACCGCGTGCGTGCAGGGTGGCGTGCGGCCGACGTGCCGGCAGGGTTCGAGCGAAACATAGAGCGTTGCGCCGCGGGCATCGCGCGCGGCTTGACGCAAAGCGTTGGCTTCCGCATGCGCATCGCCCGCACGACGATGGTAGCCTTCGCCAACGATTCGATTATCGCGCACGACCACCGCGCCGACGGGCGGATTCGGAGAGGTGCTGCCGATGCCGCGGGCCGCGAGCTCGTAGGCACGTTGCAAGTAAAGCTCGTCGAGCGGCGTCAGCGGGCGATGGAACTCCTCCACGGGTGGGGGCTCTTCGCCACCGCGACCACTATCGCATCGTCCACGAGTCCGCCGGCTTCGCGAATCGCGTCGGCACAATCTCGAAGCGTCGATCCCGTCGTGCAGACGTCGTCGAAGAGCGTCACACGCCGGCCGGCAACGCCGGCCGCGTTACACGCAAATCGGCCCTGGGCGGCAAGGCGTTGCGCTCGCGACCGTCCGCGCTGCGCGTCACCCGACCGCTGATCTAGGGCCAGAACGACGCGGGCGCCGGCGATTGCAGCCGCGCAACGAGCCACGAGCGCAACGCCGTCGAGACCGCGCACGCGCCGGCGTTTGACGGTCGTCGGGACCGGAACGAGGGTCGCACCGGCGGGAACCAGGGGCGCCGTTATGCGTCCCAATGCCTCGGCGACGTCTCGGCGCCCATCCTTGAGCGCCAGCACCGCCGTGCGAAGGCTGCCTTCGTACGCGGCAACGGCCGCAACCCGCAGCGACGGAAGATACACTGCAACGGCTTTCCCGTTTGGTCGGCACGCGTTACAAAGCCCGGAACCGATGGCATTACAGCTCGCGCATTGCGCCGGGAAGACGAAGTCGAGCAGCGGGCGCCAATCCATACCACTCGATCACGCCGCGGCAACGGAACGTCTAGCTGGAGGCCTCCACTGCAACGAGCGCGTCGTCGAGCACGCTTTCGGGCTGGACGATATACCCGGTTCCCACGATCGTGTCGCGCAGATTCGCTCGAGCGCCGATCGTCGCCCCGTTCCAAAGGATACTGCGCTCGAGCGTCGCCGCGGCATCGACGCGTACGCGATCGCCGATGATGCTCGGGCCCACGATCGACACGCCGTCGGCGATCGTCGCCGCCGCGCCGATCCGCACGGGACCTTCGATGCGCACGTTGCTGCCGAGCCGCGCGGAGGAGTCGATACCATTCGACGTGGTCTTGGGAATCTGCACGACGCCCTCCAGGACGTCGTAACTCGCGCGCCGGTATTCGCCGGGCGTGCCGATATCGGCCCAGTATGCCCCGCGGGCGTGAAATCCATAGAAGGGATCTCCCGCGCTCTGCAGTGCCGGAAAGACCTGTTTGCCGAAATCGTAGAACTCGGCTCGCGGGATATGCTCGAAAATCTCGCGCGAAAAAATATAGACGCCGGTGTTGGCTAACTTGCTCCGCTCCGTCCCCCGCGGCGGTTTCTCCTGGAAGCCGACGATCTTCGCGCGCTCGTCGAGGACCACGACGCCGTACTGATCGACGACGTCGCATTCGACGAGACCGATCGTCGCAATCGCGGCTCGATCGCGATGAAACTCGAGTAACTTGTCCAACCGAATATCGGTAACTTCGTCGCAGCCGATCACGGCAAACGGCTCGTCGTCGAAGAACTCTTGCACCTTCTTGAGGCCGCCGGCGCTTCCGAGCAGCTCGCTTTCGTACGAGTAGTGCAGCTTCACGCCGTAGCGCGAACCGTCGCCAAGCGCCTCGACGATTGCATCGGCGAGATAGTGAACGTTGATCGCAATTTCATCAAAGCCGTACGCCTTGAGATAGTGCATCAAATGCGCGGCATTTGGAACGCCGGCGACGGGCACGAGCGGCTTCGGAACCGATTTCGTGAGCGGATAGAGCCTGGTCGACAGGCCGCCCGCGAGAATCATCGCTTTCACCGGAGCTCCTCGAGCAGAATCAGCCACGCAAAGCGTGGCAGCGCGAGCTGTCGCCGCCACCGCCGCGGCTCCGTGATAAGCCGATAGAGCCATTCGAGGCCGAGCCGGCGCGCGATGCGCGGCGCCCGCGCGACGCGTCCCGAGATCACGTCGAACGAACCTCCGACTCCGACGCCCGCGCCGCAGCCGGTTTCGCGAAGATGTTCGGCGAGCCAGAACTCTTGCCGCGGAGATCCCATGCCGACGAAGAGCAGACGCGCCCCGCCGGCGGCGATGCTTTGCACGATCGCGGGCGTCTGCTCCTCGGTGAAAAATCCATCGTGCGTACCGGCGATCTGCAATCCGGGATAGCGCACTTCCAAGATCGCGGCCGCATCGGCTGCGACGCCGGGCGAGCCGCCCAGGAAAAAAACCGGCAGCCCGGCCGCGGCCGCACCCTCGCAGAGGTGTTCCAGGAGTTCGACGCCCGTGACGCGCTCGCGAAGCGGCGCGCCTCGGCGGCGAGCGACGGTCAGCAAACCAACGGTGTCGCAGAGCGAAAGGGCACAGGCGTTGACGACTGCGCGAAAACGCGCGTCATCTTGAGCGTAGACGACCATCTCGGTACCGAGCGTGACGATCTGCGCGCCGCTTCCCTCGCGCGCCTCCTCGAGAATGCGACGCGTTGCTTCGCCGGCATCGACCACATCGAGCCGGCAATCAAGAATTTGCAGCGACGTCACCGGGACTCGACGGCGTGCGACGCGTACGCCGCTAGGAGGGGCCGCAAACGGTCCGCGACACTTTGCGGGATCTCGTCGAGCGGAAGGCGGCACGACCCGACGTCGAAGCCCAACTGCCGCATCGCCCATTTCACCGGGATCGGGCTCGTCGTGGCAAAGAGCGCGTCGATCAGCGGCAAGAGCGACGCGTGAATTTGCGCCGCCTCTTCCACGCGCCCGTTTCGGTGGGCGTCAAGCATCGCGCGGTATTCGCGAGAGCAGAGATGCGACGCAACGCCAACGACGCCGTCGGCGCCCAGCGCTAAGCAGGGAAGGAAGAGATGGTCGTCGCCCGACCACACGATGAAACCCTCGGGGCGGTCGCGCAGGATCATTCCAATCTGTTTGAGATCGCCGCTCGACTCTTTGACGCCCACGATGTTCGCGTGCCGGCGCGCAAGCTCGAGCAGCGTTTCGGGCAGCATGTTGGCGGCCGTGCGCCCCGGAATATTGTAGACGACGACGGGAAGCTGCGTTGCCTGTGCAACCGCGCCGAAATGGCCGAGCATTCCGCTCTGCGTCGGTTTGTTGTAATAGGGTACGACGGCGAGGATTGCGTCGACGCCGGCGTCCGTCGCCTCCTGCGTCGCGCGAACCGACTCGCGGGTCGCGTTCGTTCCGGAGTTCGCGATGACGAATGCGTCGCTGCCCACGGCTGTTTTTACCGCTCTATAGAGCGCCACGCGCTCGGCGGGTTCGAGCGTCTGTCCTTCGCCCGTCGAGCCGGCAACGATCAAACCGTCGTTTCCGCGATCGACCAGCCAGCGCGCCAACCGGCCGGCTTCGCTTACGTCCAGCTCGCCTCGTGCGTCGAACGGCGTCACCATCGCGGTGAGAATGACTCCGAGTTGTGCGTTCATAGGACGGGGTCTCCTCGGTCGAGGCAAAACTGCGCGTGGACCGCGGACTCGGCGCGCTCGGCCTCCGCGGCGGGAACGAGAATGGAAATCGTCACGTTGCTGTCCGTGCAATGGATGATCTCGACGTCGGCTTGCGAGAGCGCTACGGCCACCTGATGCACGACCCCGGGCGCGTCGCGCATTCCGGTACCGACGACCGAAAGCTTCGAACAACCTTCGCGCACGCGCACGGCAAGATTCAAATCGCTAAGCAGACGCCGAATCTCGTTGCCTCGATCGCCTTCGACAACGAATGCCACGCCCGCTTGATTGATCGTCACTTGGTCGATCGAAATCTCGGCGTCGGCCACCCGCCGAAACATCTCCAGCTCGGTCTCCATTCGGTGGCTCGGCGATTCGATGTCGCCCCGAATGATTCGAACCCACGTCACGCGTCCCGAAGACGTTACGCCGGTTACGGGCCGGTGATGGTCGACGTTTTCGTCCACCAGCGTCCCTTGGTCGCTGTGCAAACCCTTCACCGCATAGCGGGTCCCGGTTCGGCTCGCGTATTGCGCGGCCTTCGAATGCATGACCTTCGCACCGTGGTTGGCCAGCTCGGTCATTTCCGCCAGCGAGGCGCGCTCGATCGTGCGCGCGGCCGCGATGCGCCGCGGATCGGCGGTCATCGCGCCGCTTACGTCGGTGTAGATGTCCACGCGCTGCGCTTCGAGCGCATGTCCGATGGCGATGGCCGAAAGATCCGTGCCGCCGCGGCCGAGCGTCGTCACCGTGCCGTCTTGCGCGACCCCTTGAAAACCGGCGATCACGGGAACCGTTCCGCGTTCCAACAGCTCGCGGATCGCATGCGGCTCGACGCGGAGAATCGTAGCGTCGCCGGGGCGATCGTTCGTTACGATACCCGCCTGACCGCCCGAAAGCGCCACGGCGCGCACGCCTTCGGCGCTCAGTTCGTCGGCAAAGACGGCCGCCGCGACGAGCTCTCCGGCGGAGAGCAGCAGATCGGTATTAGCAGTTCCGCTGCGGCCGTCGACCAGCGAGAGCAGCGAGTCGGTAGCGTAGGGTTCGGGAAAACGGCCCATCGCGGAGACGACCGCGACGGTCGCAAAGCCGGCCTCTTGCGCGTCGCGCACGCGTCGATAGGCGATCTGCCGCTGCTCGCGCGTGCCCACGGAGGTTCCGCCGAACTTTAATACCGCCACTTTTTGAGACGTGACATTCATGCCGCGACGTACCCTTTCTCGAGCAGCAGCTCGAGAATCTGCACGGCGTTGGTTGCGGCGCCTTTGCGGAGTTGATCGCCAACACACCACAACGCAAACGTTCTCGGTGATTCCATGCGTAGCCGGGCCACGTGCACGTCGTCGGTTCCCTCAACGTCGCGCGGCGTCACGATGCCGTCACGATGAAAGACAATGCCTCGCGAGGCTTCGAACGCCGCTGCAAGCTCGGCGCAACCGGTCTCGCGCTGCGTCTCGATAAAAACCGCCTCGCTATGCGCGGTGCGCACCGGGACGCGTACCGCCGTGACGCTGACTTGGAGTTCGGGCAGTCCGAGCATCTTCTTGCTCTCGTCACGCACCTTACATTCCTCGCCGCTCCATCCATCGGCGTCGAATGAGCCGACCTGCGGCACGACGTTGCGCGCCAGCGGGCGCGGAAAAACCGAGGCCGGCGGCTCGGGCTGGCCGGCCACGAGAGCGCGCTCGTCGGCGGCCAGCTCGTCGAGCCCAGCGCGGCCGGCGCCGCTGGCCGCTTGATACGTCGCGACGCGTACGCCCTTTAGCCCGGCAACGTCGCGAATCGGCCGCAATGCCGTGCAAAGAATGATCGCCGTGCAGTTCGCGACCGGGAAGAGCCGATGCTCGGGCCGCACCGCGTCCGCATTGACCTCCGGAACGATCAGCGGCACGCCGCGCTGCATGCGGAATGAGGCGCTGTTGTCGATGACGACGACGCCTCGTTCGAGCAGTCCCGGCGCGTATTTTTCGCTGGCATCTTCGCCCCCGGCGAAGAAGACGACGTCAAAGCCGCGCAGCGCATCGTCTGATGCCGTGCGCACGTCCAGCCGGTCGCCGCGAAAGCGCACGGCCGCGGAGCGATCGCGAGAGGCAAACGGACCGAGCTGCGCGATGGGAACCTTGCGCTCTTCGAGCACCTGTACGATCGTTTCACCAACCGCACCGGTCGCACCGACGACGGCGACGTTCATACGCTCTCGCCGAAAACACAGTCGAGGCCGATCGCGAGCCCGCGGCGATGCACGACGGCCCGAACGGCGGCCAGCATGCCGGCCACAAATGACTCACGCGTTAACGAATCGTGACGAATCGTCAGCAACTCTCCGGTTCCGCCCAGCAGCACCTCCTGGTGCGCGAGCAGCCCCGGCAATCGAACGCTGTGAATGATGGGGGCTCGCCCGCCGGCGCGCTCCATCCTCGCGGCCGTCTCCGCCGCGGTACCGGACGGCTTGTCCTTCTTGCCCGCGTGGTGCAGCTCGATGATCTCCGCGTCGGGAAAGTAGCGCGCTGCTTGTTGCGCAAAGCGCATCATCAACATCGCACCCAGCGAGAAGTTTGGAACGATGAGCGCACCGACACCGTGCTGCTCTGCAACCGCTGCCAACGCGAGGCGCTGCTCGTCGCTCCATCCGCTTGCGCCCACGACCGTGTGCAGCCCGTGCACGACGGCTTCGATCGCGATCTGATAGCTGCCCGGCTGCGTCGTCAGATCGAGCAGCACGTCGGGTTTGCACGCGAGAACCTGGTCGAAAGTATCGAAGATTGCATGCTGGGGATCAGCGCGGCGCGAGAGCCCGCAGCAATACTCCCCGCTTTGTTGGAGCGCTTCTCGCGCAATCGTTCCCATACGCCCCATGGTGCCCGCCACCGCAACCCGAACCATTGGGGTCATTACATAACTCAGGATGACAAGATTGAGGTCGGCAACGGTTACGAGGCTAGAGTTTTTCGAGCGGCGCGTACTTGAGCATCAGCATCTTCTGTCCCACGTTGGGAAAGTCGATCGTTACGAGGCCGTCGCCGCCGGCTCCAACGATATTGTCGATGCAGCCCTCGCCCCACTTCGGATGACGCACGCGATCGCCCGCTTCCAGGCCGAGATGCACGCCCGCGCCGGCCGATTCGTGAATCGCCACTTCGCGCCACCGTCCGCCGGCCGGACGCGCGAGCGGAACGCTGTCGCTCTCCAAAATCTCGAGTGAAGGCAGCTCCTCGATGAAGCGCGATTTCGGATAGGCGTACGTGTTGCCGAAGAGCGCGCGCCGAGCGGCGTAGGTGAGGAACAGACGATCGATGGCGCGCGTGATGCCGACATAGGCCAAACGCCGTTCTTCTTCGAGCTCCGCCGTTTCCGTAAGCGCGCGGCTGTGCGGGAAGACACCTTCCTCCAGGCCCGTGAGGAAGACGCTGGAAAACTCCAGGCCCTTCGCGCTGTGCAGCGTCATCAGCGTCACGTAGGAGGCGTCCTCCTCGAGGGCGTCCAGATCGCTCACGAGCGCGATGTTCGCGAGGAAACCAGCTAATGACGGCTCTTCGTCGGTGGCTTCGTAGTCGCGCGCCACGCCAACCAACTCCTGAAGGTTTTCCAAACGCGCGCGGGCGTCGTGCGTGTCTTCGCTTTGAAGCTCGCGAACGTACCCCGAATCTTCCATGACCGCGACCAGAAGGTCGGCAATCGCCATGCCTTCCGCGCGTGCGCGCAAGTCGCCGATGAGCTCGGCGAAACGCTCGAGTTCCTTGAGTTTCTTGGGAACGGCCGAGCGCAACAACTCGCCGTTGAAGATCGCCGCGCCGACGGAAACGCGCGACGTATTTGCCGCTTGCACGAGCGCCGAGAGCGTCTGCTGCCCGATGCCGCGCCGCGGTACGTTGACGATTCGCTTGAACGCCAGCGCGTCCGACGAGTTCATGATGTAACGCAGGTACGCAACGACGTCCTTGATCTCGGAGCGTGCGTAGAAACCGACGCCGCCGATGACGCGATAGGGGATCCCCTCGGCGAGCAGCGCCTCTTCGAAGACGCGCGACTGCGCGTTGGTGCGATAGAGAACGACAAAGTCGCGGTAGGCAGCGCCCTCGCGCACGAGGCTCTTGACCTTTTCGACGACGTAGCGAGCCTCGTCGCGCTCGGTCGCCGCCGGATAAACCGTAATCGGGTCGCCCTCGCCGCGCGAGGTAAAAAGCTTCTTCGCGGCCCGGGAACTGTTGTTGGCGACCAGCGTGTTGGCAGCGTCGAGAATGCGCCCGGTACTCCGGTAGTTCTCCTCGAGCTTGAAGACGGCGGCGCCCGGGAAGTCCTCTTCAAAGCGCAAGATCATCCGGTAATCGCTACCGCGCCACGAATAGATCGATTGATCGTCGTCTCCGACCACCGTGATGTTGCCGTGGTGGGCGGCCAAGAGCGCGACCAAACGGTATTGGGCGGCGTTGACGTCCTGATACTCGTCGACCAGCACGTATTCGAACTTGCGCTGATACTTCTCGCGCACGGTCTTGTCGCGCTCGAGAAGGTCGATCGTGCGTACGATCAGATCGTCGAAATCTAGCGAGTTCGATTCGTTGAGCCGGCGCTGGTACTCCGTGTAGACGTTGGCAAGACGCTCGCCGAGAAACGAGGTTTGCTTCTGCGCATACTCGCTCGGCCACACGAGCGCGTTCTTCGCCTTGTCGATTTCGGCAAGGCAGGCGCCCGGCGTGAGCTGACGCTCGTCGTAGTCGAGATCGTCGAGAATCTCTCGAATGAGCTGGCGCTGATCGGCGTCGTCGATGACCGCAAACGTCGGCGCGATGCCGATTCGAGATCCATCGCGACGCAAGATGCGCACGCACATAGCGTGAAACGTTCCAACCCATAGATCGCGCGCGACGGCGCCGACCATGTTTTGCAAGCGCGACTTCATCTCGCCCGCCGCCTTGTTCGTAAAGGTCACGGCGAGAATGCGATCCGGAGCGACGCGCATCTCACCGAGAAGGTAGGCGATGCGGTGCGTCAGGACGCGAGTTTTTCCGCTGCCGGCCCCAGCGAATATCAAAACCGGACCATCGGTCTGCCGGACGGCGGCAGACTGCACGTCGTTGAGGATTTCCGTTTCCAGGAGCATTTATAGCGGTTCGCCGCAAGCGTGGTTAACGCCTTGTTAACGGCGAAACTGCTACGTTTACAGCAGGGTCAACGCACCGCGCGAAGCACTCGCTCCCGTCGGAGGGCGAGCGCATAAGCCGCCGCAAGCAATGCCAGGGTGGATTCGGCACCCATATTGGTATTGACGGCGTCTTCTTCCAGACCGTCACAGCATCCGCCACCCTGCGCCATCACGATGCCCCGCGAGTTCTTTCCGTAGTACCATTCCATCGCGAGTTCGGCGGAGGCAAAGTGGCCCACATCGCCCGTCAGATCGAAGGCCGCGAGCTCGGCTTTCACCATCGCGCAAGCTTCCAGGGGTTGTTGCGCGTACCGGGCACGGTGTCCGCCGCGGTAGTACCAGCCTTGGTTCCCGATAGGTACGTGGACGCCGTTTTCCGTGGTGGCTTTTTCGTAGAACGCTAGAGTCCGCAGGCCGACCTCCTGAAAGAGGGGCTCCGAGAGCGCCCGGCCGGCGCGGATCATCGCTTCGCAAAGGCGCGCGTTGTCGTAAAACATCGCATTTTCGAACCATTGCCAGTCGTCGGAGGCCGTCGCTTCATAGGCGTTGCGCAGTTCATCCGCGAGCGATCGCAACGCATCGGCGTATTTGGAATCCTTCACGGCCGTATAGGCGTGAGCGAGACCGATGGCCGCGTACGCCCGAGACCGGATGTGCCCCAGCGACCCCACCGTGGAAAGCGCGCGATCGAGACCGGCGGCGCAGACGCGGCGCCAGGGCGGCGACGGCGCATTTGCGAGGCCGTAGCCGAGAGCCCAAATCGCGCGCCCGCAGCTATCGGGCGTGCCGACTTCGTCGCTCCAGCGGCGATCGTAATCCATGAAGTTATGGAACCGGCCGTCCTCCATCTGCGCGTGCATGAGGAAGGAAAGGTAGATCGAGGCCAGTCGCTGACTGAGCCGATCGCCCGGATTGAGACGCAGATAGGTAAGAACGACGCTGAACGCCCGTGACACGTCGTCGGTGCAGTATCCCGTTTTGCGATTGGGTATCGTCTCGAGCGCATGCTGAATGACTCCGACGTCATCCGTGAGTATCGCGAGATGGTCCAGCGGCGGTATCGCTCGCGCGGGTCGCGTCTTATGCAGAGTTCACGAGCTCCATCGGTCCGCGCGGGCAGAGTTCGCTGAAGAGACGGCCGTATTGCATCGCTACATTCGGCCAGGTCATCTGCCGGCCGAAGCGATAAGCGCGCCGTTCCGTCGCGCGGCGCAAGGCCGGATCGTCGAGCAGCATATTGAGCCGGCTTGCGATCGAGGACGCGTCGCGGAAATCGCAGAGAAAGCCGCGATTATGCGCTAAGAGCTCTTGCGCGTACAGGTAGGGAGTCGAGACGATGGCCTTGCCGCATCCTACGGCGTAGGCGAGCGTTCCGCTAACGATCTGCGCGGGATTGAGGTAGGGCGTTAGGTAGATATCCGTGGCGGCGAGATAGCTCACGACTTCGTCGAAGTCGAGATACTTGTCGATCAGCTGCACGTTGTAGTGAAGTCCGTACTGACGCACCATCGCAGTTAGGGATTCGCGATAGGATTCGCCTTCCTGGCGGCGCACAACCGGATGCGTTTCGCCGAGGATGAGATAGAGCGTCTCGGGATGGCGTTTGACGACCTCGCGCATCGCTTCAATCGCGTACTCGAGCCCCTTCCCGCGGCTGATCAATCCAAAGGTGGAGATCACCGTTCGTTGCCCAATGCCGAACGAGGCTTTGGCCGCGGCCGTATCTTGGAACGGCACATCCGGCACTCCGTGATGAATCACCTGAAGCTTGTCGGGATCGATCCCATAGACCCCCTCCAGAAGCCCGCGCCCGGTCTCCGAGAGCGCGACGACTTTCGAAGCCTCTTCGCAGAGCGCTTGAGTCACGCGCAGGTAGGTTTCGTCGGGCTCGGGCAGTACGGTGTGCATCGTTAAAACGGCGGGCTTATCCAGTACGCTCATGAAGTCGGCGAGCCACTCGCCGCGTTCACCGCCGAAGAGCCCATATTCGTGCTGGATGTTGATGAGGTCCGCGGGATAGATGCTGACCAGCTCGGCCGCCGATGCATAACTATCGCGGCTTTGCTCCTTAATTCGAGCAACTACCTCGGGGTCGTACCGCCGCATCTCCGCGCCCGGTTCGTCAATAGCAATAACTGGGCTCGCGAACCCAAAGGCCCGGTCGTACGCGTCGACCACGTCTTTGGTGAAGGTCGCGATGCCGCATTCACGGGGCGGGTAGGAACCCAAAAATAAGGCCTGAGGGGGAAGCATGTGTGCGGTCTCCTCCAGCGATGGACCCTAGTTTACCCCCCTACGGATGCAGCATAAACCGAACTGCCGCTCGGACGGCAGCAGGGATTAGGGGGGCGAGCCCAGTCGAGCCCCCGGCTCGACCGTCGCACCCGGTTCGACGCTCACGTCGTGCCCGATGACGCTGCCCGCTCCGACCCGGGCCTTCGGCCCGACGGTCACCCGGCTGGCAAGTATCGCGTGCTCGATCACGGCGCCGGAGCCGACGCTGACGCGATCCCACAAGACGGATTCTCGAATCACGGCGTCGGCGCCGATGCTGCAGCTTTGGCCGAGCACGACGTTGGGGCCAACCCTGGCGCTTGCATCGACGACGACGTCGCCGGCGGCGTGAACCGGAGGGACGACGCCGGGATGCCCCTGCAGTACTTCCTTGCCTTCGCCGCTGATTCCGAACTCGACGAGCAGCGGCATCATCCCGCTTAAGACATCACGATGTGCCGCCAAATACTGCTCCGGCCTTCCGAGATCGAGCCAATAGTCGTCGGTCGTATAGGCGTAGAGCGCCTTACCAGCCGCGATCACTTGCGGAAACGTCTCGTGCTCGATCGAGACCTTGCGGCCGGCGGGAATATAATTGAGGATCTCTCGCTCCAGGAGATAGGTTCCCGCGTTGATCTCGTTGGTCGGCTCTTCACCTTTGGGTGGCTTCTCAATGAAGGCGCTGACTTTCCCATTGGCATCGTGCACGACGCAGCCGAACGGCGACGGATCGTCGACATGGATCAAATGCAGCGTTCCGATGCCGCCTTTTTGCTGATGATACTGCCGCATCGCGGGTAGATCGAGGCTGGTGAGGATGTCGCCGTTGAGCACGAAGAATGGGCCTGTGATGTGCTCCTCGACGTTCTTGAGCGCGCCGGCGGTTCCCAGCGGCGTCTCCTCAATCGCATAGGTTACCTTCAGCCCGAGTCGCGAGCCGTCGCCAAAGTAGTCGACGATTGCTTGCGGCATATAGCCCGCCGCAAGAATCACATCCCGAATGTCGGCGGCGTAAAGGCGCTCCATCGTTCGTGCCAAGAACGGCACGTTGACGATCGGCACCATCGGTTTCGGCGTGCCATACGTCAGTGGCCGAAGCCGGGTTCCCTCGCCGCCAACCAGGACGATTGCCTGCACGATGACGCTAGTTCGGCGTTAATAGGGCGGCTACTTGCTGGAAACACTGCTTTAATGCCATACGGTTGGCACCTTGGCGCGATAGGCTTTCTTCATGCCAAAGCTAATTTATGATTGGGCAGTCGTGCAGGCCTATCATGACGAGGGGCACGGTTTTGTCGAGTGCGCGAAACGCTTCGGTTTTAGCCATACAGCTTGGATCAAGGCCATCAAACGCGGCTCTCTAAAAGCCGCGCCCGCGCGGTTTCGCGATCGGCGACGGAAGTATGATTGGAGCGAAGTGCAGACATATT